>JBBCKD010000027.1:0-703859 GCA_037191015.1 Spirosomataceae bacterium | reverse complement strand
TGCACTCTATTTGTCAGAGGTGAATACTAACCCGGTGACATACCACGTATAAAGATATATGGAAAGCACAATTGCACAAAAGCTGGAGGCCCTGTTGAAGCTACAGGAAATTGATTCGAAACTGGATGCGCTTCTTAAAATCCGCGGCGACCTTCCCGAAGAAGTGAGAGACCTGGAAGACGAAACCCTGGGCTACCAGACAAGAAAAAATAAATTCCTTTCTGAAATCGATGAACTGAATGGCGACCTGCAGGCGTTCAGCAATGCACAGAAAGATGCCGAAAAGCTGATCCTCAAGTATAAAGAGCAGCAAATGAACGTACGCAACAACCGTGAGTTCGATGCTATATCCAAGGAAATCGAGCTGCAGGAGCTTGATGTAAACCTTGCCGAAAAAAGAAGCAATGAGACCCGGGCGCGTATAAGGCTTATTGAAGATGAGCTTGAAAAAATTAACCAGATACTGGCCGAGCGTGAGGAAGCCTTGAACGAGAAGAAGGGTGAGCTGGAGGTGATCGTGGAAGAAAGCCGTGAAGAAGAAAAGCAGATCAGGGCTTCCCGCGAGAAACAGACGAAGAAGATCGAGGAGCGGCTGCTCAAGTCTTATGAGAAGATCCGGTCCAATTCCCTGAATGGCCTGGCTGTAGTACACGTATCGAGAGGCGCCTGCGGCGGATGTTTCAACATTGTGCCTCCGCAGCGTCAGGCAGATATCCGCGATAATAAGCGCATCATCGTTTGTGAGCACTGCGGCCGGATCCTGGCTGATGTCGAGTCTCCTGTGCAGGCTTCCAAATAGGGAGGTCTCCTATGTTTTTGTTTTGTGATTGACAGAGAAGGTTGCCTTTAGGGCAACCTTCTCCTTTTTTTGATAGCTTGAAGCCGACGAGGATATACATTTCCGTTATTTGCCTGGCCTTACTGGTAAGAGCCGCTGCAGCCTTTCCGGTGAATGCCGGCAACGGATTTATATTTTCGCCGGAACTGGTAAAAGCCTATTCCGATATACAGAAGCTGCGCCTGGAAAAAGCCCGGGGCGTGCTGAAAGAAGAGCAGGATAAAAGTGGGTTGAACGGCTTTATACCTTACCTGGAAAGCTATTCTGATTTCTTCTATTTCCTTGTGACAGACAACCTGCAGGAATATGCCGCTTTCGGAAAAAGACAGGAGGCGAGATTACAGCAGCTGGGCAGATTGTCGGACGGGTCGCCGTACCAGCGCATGATGATGGCCGAAATCAGGCTCCATTCCGCGTTTGTGAAGCTTAAATTCGGAAACCGGACAGCCGGCTGCTGGGATATCATCAAGGCCAACAGGCTGCTTGCGGAAAACCTGAGGTTGTTTCCTGACTTTGTACCGCACCTGAAAGCCCTCGGGCTGCTGCATGTGATGATCGGCTCCGTACCCGAAGAATACCAGTGGGTAGCGCGCATGATGGGATTGAGGGGGACTATCAGCCAGGGGCTCGCCGAACTCGGCAGGGTAGAAAGAGAATCTGAGCTGTTCGGGAAAGAAGCCCGTGTGACAGCCCTTCTCCTGCATGCTTATGTGCTTCAGCCCGACGAGCAACTGATCACAAAACTGAAGGCAATACCCTACGAGGAGCCTGATAACCTCCTTTTTCATTTTTTGTCGGCCTCTATCCTGATGAAACGCGGCCAGAGTGATGCCGCGCTCGCCATCCTCGATAAAGCGCCCCGGGGCAGAGAATACCTTCCCTTCCCTTTCCTGCATTACATGAAGGCGGAGGTGAACCTTCAGAAAAGACTGTATGGCAAGGCCATAGCCGAGTATGATAATTTCCTGAGCCGGAGCAAGGGTAGCAACTTTTTGAAGGACAGCTATTTTAAAAAGTTCCTTTGCAGCTGGCTCGACAGGGATATGAAGCTTCAGACCGGGCTTCTCCCGAAGGTGCTGAATAGCGGCGCCATGAATGTGGAAGCCGACAAACATGCCCAGAAAACTGCGGAGAGATTCCTGGCAAACAAGATCGATGACGAGCAAAAGATACTTTTCAAAGCCAGGTATGCTTTTGACGGCGGGTTCCTTGCAGAGGCGCTTTCGTTGCTGAAAGGTTTGAACGAGGCTTCTTTCGCTCATATCCAGTCAAAAATAGAATACAATTACCGGCTCGGACGTATACTGCAGCAGCAGGGGAAGGCGGAAGGAATTCCTTTTCTTAAACGTACGCTCCGGATGAACCAGGGCTACGACTACTATTTCGGAGCCTCTGCCGCCCTGCAACTGGGATACATCTACCGCAAAGCCGGACAGAAGGATATGGCCGCGGACTACTTCCGGAAGGCTATGTCATTTAAAAAGCATGAATACAAGAACAGCATCGATAATAAAGCGAGGGCTGCCCTGACGGAATTAGGAGTTAAATAGCTCAGCAAGCCGGCGATATGCAGGGATTTGTTATCTTTACCCGGACAACTGTATTTATGATACATGCTATATGAAGATAAGTAAACAGTACATTACTGCTTCCCGGACTATACAGGATTGGGCTGAAGAGGACCGCCCCCGGGAAAAACTGATCCAGAGAGGGAGAATGGCCCTTACCGATGCGGAGCTCCTGGCTATATTGATAGGGTCGGGTACTGTTTCTGAAACTGCTGTAGATGTTGCTAAAAACCTGCTGTCGGCGGTAAATCATGACTTGCGCGAATTGGGCAAGCAAACTCCGGGAGAGCTTATGAAAACAAGAGGGATCGGGAAAGCGAAGGCGATCGTCCTGCTGGCAGCAATGGAACTGGGCCGCAGGCGGAAAGAACGCGACGTTGCACAACGTATACGGATTGTTTCATCGGCGTCGGCTTATGAGGAAATGCGGCCCCATCTGCAGGACAAGCAGCATGAGGAATTCTGGATCCTCCTGCTTAACAGGGCTAACGAAGTAATAAGGCCGGTCCAGGTAAGCCTCGGCGGGGTGTCGGGAACGGTAGTGGATGTGAGGCTTGTTTTTAAGCACGCGGTAGAAAACCTGGCCAGCTCCGTTATCCTTGCCCATAACCATCCTTCCGGCAGTCTCAGGCCCAGCGCCTCCGACAAAACGATCACCAGGCAGCTTTCGGACGCAGGCAGGATCCTTTCGATCCAGGTCCTTGACCACCTTATCGTGTCCGATAACGGGTATTTCAGTTTTGCCGATGAAGGAATGTTGTAACCTGCCGGGGCGTCAGAGGCTGGTGAGCTCCTTAAACCGGATCGTCTGCCTCCTGGATATTTCTATCTTATCGCCGCCCTGGAGGGTCACCAGCAGGCCGCCGCTGAACCATGGCTCGATCTTGTCGACCCATGCCAGGTTGATGATGTGCTTCCGGTTGGCGCGGAAAAAAGTCTGCGGATCCAGGCGCTCCTCCAGGCTGTTGAGCGACTTGAGCACCAACGGTTTCTGATCGTCGAAATAAAGCCTTACGTAATTTCCCATCGATTCGAAAAGCCGTACTTTCGAGAGTTTGACGAACCAGCACCTGTCGCCGTCTTTTACAAAAACCTGGTCGTCCTGCCCGAGTACTTTTTCTGTTTTAGGGAGCTCTGCTTTTTCGCCGGCCTCAACTCCGGACTGATTGTCTTCGATGCGGCTGATCGCCTCTCTCAGCCTCTCCGTATCGATGGGCTTCAGCAGGTAATCCAGGGCGTTGAACTCAAAAGCTTTGATAGCGTACTCGTCAAATGCCGTAGTGAAAATCACGTCGGGCGCGCTTCCTTTAAGGGCGGTAAGAAGTTCGAACCCGTTTTTCCCCGGCATCTGGATGTCGAGGAATAACAATTCAGGGTCCAGCTCGTCGATCAGCAGGAGCGCCTCGTCGGCATTGGCGGCTTCTCCTACGATGTTGATTTTGGGGAATTCCTGGAGCAGTCTTCTCAGCTCTATCCTGGCAAGGCGTTCGTCGTCGATGATCAGAGTTCTCATATAGGTGAATTTGTTATTTGCAGATTATACAATCGGTTGTCACAAAACAGCCTTGGAAATCAGCGGAATGGTCAGTTCTACCGAAACCTGGTTTTCGGAAAGCTGGCTGATTTCAACGCGGGCATCTATACCGTACAGAAGCGACAATCTTTCAGCGGTATTTTTAAGGCCGATCCCGTTGGATTCCTTCGTCTCCAGCACGCCGGAATTGACAATACTAACGGTCAGTATATCATTTTTTACCGACGTGCGGATTTCGATGGTACCACCCGGAATAATTTTGGATATGCCGTGCTTGATCCCGTTTTCTACCAGTGTTTGCAGCATCATCGGCGGCACCTGGCAGTAAAGCGACGCCGGGTCGGCGTTAATGGTAAATTGCAGCCGGTCCTCGTAACGCACCTTTTCCAGGTTCAGGTAGTCCTCTACCGTTTTCAGCTCCTCTCTCAGATCGACGGTCTTACGCCGGTCGACCAGCAGCGAATTGCGTAATATATTGGAAAGCTGGGTAATACCCTGCTGCGCTTTTTCGGGGTTTTCGATGATAAGCGCCCTGATGCTGTTGAGAGCGTTGAAGGTAAAATGGGGATTGAGCTGGGAGCGCAGCACCTTTGCCTCGGCTTCCCGGATGGAGGTCTTATACATGATCTTCTCGAGATCGGACAGGCGGTGCTGCTCGACATAGTGATAGATCGTGTAGGACAGTACCCACGTAAGCATCAGCTTGCACCAGTTGGCCAGGTAGCTCCAGAATACGAAAGGCTGGTTGGCGAGGTTATCGGCCAGGATTTCCTTATCGATAGGATGATTGAAAAAAGTCATGATAGCGCCGAGTATGGCTACCGAAATCACTACCCGGATCATCAGCTTCGACAGGGGCAGGTTGCTCCAGTTCCATTTCTGAACGATAAGGCGATAGAAATGGGTCAGGATGATGGCCATTAATATGTTGGCAACGGTCATGAAAATACCCGAAACGTCAAAACCGTATTGCAGCGCGTAGGGCACGTACTCGAAAGCCATGGCGCCTGTCCAGCCCGCTATCTGCAACAACCAGTATATACGCGTCTTAGTCATGAGGTTATATGGCCGGTGGTCCGGCACTCTGGCATTCCGATGGTCCGGCACTCCCGGATACGCCGTAAATGTACAGATTTTCGGAGTCCGGAAGGTCAGGGATCTACACCGGAGGGGCTGGAAGATGACTAAAGGATGATTTACGGTGTGACCCGGATTTTCCGTCGTGCGACCTCAGCCTGCTACATGCAGCGTCAGGAGATGCGTGATGTCGTTGCTCTGGAGGATCTCGATTCTTCTTTCTTCGGGAATATACAACAGCTTGTACAGGCACAGGTTGTTATGCGCGTACTTGTCCATCTGTTCAAGCGACTCGTTGGAAAGAGTGGCAAGGAGTATACGCATAGCCCTTCCGTGGGTAGCTATCAGGATATTTCTTTCCCGGCTTTGCGAAAAAATATACTCAATAACCGGCAATTGCCTGTCTCTTACCTGTAACGGGCTTTCACCTCCTTCGAGCGCGTGGCCCGTATAACCATCTTTCCAGCTTTGCAGGATGCCCTGGTAAGGCGTGGCTTCCCCGGAGGTATGTGCGGTGCCTTCGTAAATGCCCCAGGAAATCTCATTCAGGCCGGAGAAAGATTCGTAAGGAATGCCCGACCGGATGAACTTCTCTACGGACTGCCGCGTACGGATAAGCTGGGAGGTGTAGATCTTGTCAAAGGGCACATGTCCGTAAGCGTCGTAAAACGCGTCAGCCTGAGCTCTTCCCATTTCATTCAGCTCCGCGTCTATCCCGCTTCCCTGTACTACTCCCCTCCGGTTATAGTCTGTTTCCCCGTGTCGTATCAGATAAATGGTCTTTCTTCTCAAATTTTGTATTATTTTAATAATAAATTTGGAAAAATTGAAATCTTTGCTCTATTTTGACGATGTAAATTTAATATTTTTTAGACAATGTTTGCAACGAAACCGACATTGGATTTACTTAATTCCATGAGTGCCGGTACTATAGCCGGGCACATCGGGATAGTTTTTACAGAAATAGGAGAGGATTATATTGTTGCTAAAATGCCGGTAGACAATCGTACCATGCAGCCGATGAGGCTACTGCATGGGGGAGCTTCGGTAGTGCTGGCCGAGACGCTGGGGAGTGTGGCTTCCTACTTCTGCCTCCAGGACCCCGCCAGGCAAAAAGCGGTTGGGCTGGAGGTCAATGCGAACCATATCAGGCCTGTCCATGAGGGCGAAGTGTTCGGAAAAGCTACTGCGATACATCTTGGCCGCTCCACTCATATCTGGGAGATAAAGATTACAACTCCTGCCGGTAAGCTGGTGTGCATCAGTCGTTTGACTGTCGCGGTGCTATCTTAGTGCTTTGGGTTTTTCTTGAGCGCCCGCAACTGTCTGATCGCTGTAATCCTGCTCGCAGAACGGCACAGATTCCAGTTGTTAATAAATGTTATCGGGACGTTTTTTTAATTTTACCGTTCTTCCAAGGAAACTAAATATTTCTAGATTTGTGAAATACGTGTCGGTCAAATGGTAAATGAGGAGAATAATGCGATAGAAGTGTGTACTTCTTTCGCGACAAAAACAGTCACGGCGGAATTCATCTGGGAAGCAGCTTTTACCTCCGGTTACCCGGTAGCCATATGGAGACTTCCCGAATCCGACAGGCTGAGACTGATTGTGTCTGAAAATTTATTGCCGGGCCGGGTAGTTCCCGACCTCGAAAAGCTTGAAAGCGGTTTTCTCCTGGCTCCGTTCAACAGTTCGGCAGAATCGAAAGTTCTTTTCCTGGAAGGAAACCTGGCGCTTTCCTTCCCGGTTGGTCAACCGGCTGCCGAAGTTCCCGGAGAAGAATTGGATGGCGGGGATTTCAGAAGCATTTTATACAAAAAGGCCATTGAACTGCAGGAGATTGAAGCGGAGCGGGAGCTTGCTGATAATACCATTGTAGCGAGGGAAGCTGAGGGCAATGAAGAAAGGTTCAGGCGTATTGTTCAGCTCGGTGCGGAGGCGGTAAGGGCGGGAGAGCTCTTCAAAGTAGTGCTTTCCCATACCCGGGAATTTGAATACAGCCCCGGTTTCAGTTTTATCAGCGCTTTTTTTCAGCTGGAAGCGGCATACCCTTCGGCATTTGTTTCGATGGTCAGCCTGCCGCATCTACAGGAAGTGTGGCTTGGCGCATCGCCCGAGCTGCTCGTGGGGATCAGCCGCCGGCGTCATTTCAAAACAGTAGCATTAGCCGGTACCCAATCGGCGACAGACGCTGCCGGGGCGGTCAAACCTAAATTCAAAGTGCTCTGGAGTGAGAAGGAAATAGAGGAGCAGGCTATTGTAAGCCGTTATATCATTGAATGTTTTAAGAAAATCAGGCTTCGCGAATACGTGGAGACCGGTCCCAAATCTTCTAAAGCAGGGAACCTGTATCATCTGAAGTCGGATTTCGAGGTGGATCTGGAAGCGGTGAATTTTCCTGAGCTGGGCTCGGTAATGCTGAAGCTGCTTCACCCTACCTCTGCGGTTTGCGGCATGCCCAGGGAAGAGGCCAGGGCCCTGATCGCTTCCCTTGAGGGATATGACCGTTCGTTTTACAGCGGCTATTGGGGACCGGTAAATGTAGAGGATGAAACCTGTCTCTTTGTGAACCTGCGGACGCTGAGGGCAAAAGACGGGATCATGACGCTCTTCGCAGGGGCAGGGATTACGGCTGATTCCGACCCGGGGGAAGAATGGAATGAAACCGAGCTGAAATGTGATACTTTGCTGCGGGTTATTGCACCTGATATCGGCTTTAAGCAATAGTTTCAGGTAAACAGTTTACCTGTCTTCTGAGTAACAGGGCGCCGAAATAATGATTATAATAATCTCAGGTCATTCATACAATTACTACCCTTAATCAATTCTATGAAACTAAGAATTCTGCCGGCTATCATACTTCCCGTAGTAGTAGCTTGTTCGGAAAAAAAAGATACATTTAAACAACCGGCGCAGGCTCCGCCTATCGTGGATGTGGTGGTAGCGCAGTTGCATGAGATATCGGCCGATCTGGAGCTGAACGGCTCTATCGTTTCCAATGAATTTGTTCAGCTGATGCCTGAAACGAGCGGGAGGCTGGTTTACCTGAATGTGCCGGAAGGAAAGATTGTCAGCAAAGGGACTGTCATAGCACGTATCAATGACGCCGACCTTCAGGCCCAGCTCAGAAAAAGCGAAGTGCTGCTGGAAATTGCCGAGCTTTCCGAGCAGCGGCTACAAAAGCTCCTGGCAGTGAACGGCGTCAACCAGGCGGACTACGACCTGGCTCTGAACCAGGTCAACAGCCTCAAAGCCGATATGGAAATTACGAAGGCGCTGATCGATAAAACCGTGGTGAAGGCGCCGTTTACCGGTAGGGCAGGGCTCCGTCAGATCAGTAACGGAGCGTTTGTCACTACTTCTACCATCATTGCCACGATGCAGGAAACCAATCAGTTGAAAGTTGATTTCAATGTTCCTGAAGAATATATAGAATATGTTAAAATCGGCAACACGGTGTCTGTTGCGGTAGATAAGGGCGATGGTGCCCTGATCCAGGCAAGAATAGTGGCTACGGAACCTCAGGTGGACGTCAGCTCGAGGAACATTACGGTGCGGGCGGTGCTGTCTAAAAACAATGTGAGCCCGGGGTCGTTTGCGAAAGTCTATCTCAGGATGGGAGACATCAGGAAGACCATACAGATACCTTCCAACAGCATCATTCCTGAAGCGAAGGCAAAAAAGGTCATCCTCGTCAGAAAAGGCCTTGCCGAAATGGTAGAAGTGGAAACGGGTGTAAGGGAGAGCAGCCTGATAGAGATCAGGAAAGGGATCTCTCCCGGGGATACGGTAGTAGTAGGCGGCGTGCTTTTTGCCCGGCCCGGCCGGCCTGTACAGGTCAGGGATGTAAAGGAGCTGAGCACCTTTTCGGAAGCCTCATTATAAGGAAGTTGATTCCAGGGACCTAATAACTTAATCTTAAAACTGGACGATAGCCATGAATATCTCCGAGTTGTCCATTAAACGCCCGGTTCTGGCAATAGTGATGAACCTGGCCATCGTGCTTTTCGGCGGGATAGGGTACTCTTACCTGTCGCTGCGGGATTACCCGGCGATTGATCCGCCCACCGTAAACGTACGCACAAGCTATATCGGCGCCAATGCCGATATTATCGAAAGCCAGATTACCGAGCCGCTCGAGAAATCCATTAACGGTATCCCGGGTATCCGTACCATTACTTCAACCAGCCAGATAGGGTCGAGTAATATTACCGTTGAGTTTAATCTGGATGTTTCGCTGGAAGAAGCGGCAAACGACGTACGCGACAAGGTAAGCCAGGCGTTGAGGAACCTTCCCCAGGATATAGATGCCCCGCCGGTTGTGGTCAAGTCCGACGCCAATAGCGATTTTATCCTAATGCTGGCCATACAAAGTCCTACAAAGGGACTCATGGAGCTGAGCGATTATGCCGAGAACGTTTTGCAGCAGCGGCTCCAAACGATCAACGGCGTAAGCGCCGTAAGTATCTACGGACAGAAGAAGTATGCGATGAGGATATGGCTGATTCCGGATAAGATGAATGCCTACAACATTTCCTTTAACGATATCAGCAGGATACTGGCGGCTGAAAACGTAGAGATGCCGGCGGGAAAAATTTACGGGGACAATACCGAGCTGACCATCCGGACAATGGGAAGGCTTACTACCGAGGATGATTTTAACAAGCTGATAGTCAGGGAGGATGCCTCCGCAGGAATTATACGGCTGGAAAACGTGGCCAAAGTAGAGCTCGGCCCTGAGAACGAGGAGCAGGCCTGGAAGTTTAACGAGGCATATGCCGTCGGGTTGGCGGTAATTCCCCAGCCGGGGGCCAACTATGTCAAGATTTCGGAAGAGTTCAACAAACGGCTGGCTGAAATCATCGAGTCGAATAAATCGGATATCACTTTTGAAGTCCTGATCGACAATACGCGTATGGTCCGCCAGAGTATCGAGGAAGTCGAGGAAACCCTGGTGATCGCCTTTATACTCGTGGTCATGGTGATACTCTTCTTCTTCAGGGATTTTGTCATCGCGGTGCGCCCTCTAATCGATATTCCCATATCCCTCATCGGTACGTTTTTTGTGATGTACCTGGCCGGGTTCTCCCTGAATATCCTGACCCTGCTGGGGATTGTGCTGGCTACCGGGCTTGTGGTGGACGACGGCATCGTGGTTACCGAAAATATCTTCAGGAAGCTGGAGGAAGGGATGCCCATACGGAAGGCGGCTGTCGAAGGCAGCAAGGAGATCTTCTTCGCGGTCATATCTACTTCCATTACCCTGGCGGTAGTATTCCTCCCGGTTATTTTCCTGGAAGGATTTGTGGGAAGCCTTTTCCGGGAATTCGGCGTGGTATTGGCGGCCGCCGTTCTGATATCTGCTTTCGTTTCACTAACCATCACGCCGGTGCTGAACGTCTACCTGCACCGGAAGAATACCGGGAAAGGGAAGTTCTACAGGATGACCGAACCGTTTTTCGAGGGTATGGAAAACGGGTACAACCGTCTGTTGAAAGGCTTCATGAGCGTCAGATGGGCTGCCTGGCTGATCGTTGTCGCATGTATAGGTATCATTTACTTTACTTATTCCAACCTGCAGAGCGAGCTGGCGCCGATGGAAGACCGGAGCTCGGTCCGTTTTGCCCTTACAGCCGCGGAGGGAACCAGCTACCAGGAAATGCAGGCCGTATCCGACCAGCTGACGCAGTATCTTAATGATTCCATCCCCGAGCGGAGCTTTGTGTTTTCCTCTACCCCGAGCTTCCGCAGCACGGGAGCTAACAGCGGTATGGCAAGAATAGGGCTTGTTCCGGCAACGGAGCGGGTACGCAGCCAGAGCGAAATTACAGGCGCGATCAACCGGAAGATGAAGGAATTCAACAATGCGCGGATCTTCGCGAGCGAGGAGCAGACCATATCGGTCGGCCTCGGTTCAAGAGGATCGCTTCCTGTCCAGTTTATACTGCAGAACCTCGATTTTGACAAGCTTTCGGAGGCGATCCCGGTATTTATGGAGGAAGCTCAAAACGATCCGACATTCGGCAATGTGGATGTTAACCTCAAGTTCAATAAGCCGGAGATCAACATAGAAATAGATCGTGTCAAAGCCCGGGATCTGGGTCTTTCAACGGGCGATATCGCAGCCACGATCCAGGCGGCGTTCAGCGGGCGGCGGCTGGCCTACTTCCTCATGAACGGGATGCAATACCAGGTAATCGGGCAGGTGGAGCATTCCGACAGGACGAAGCCTGAGGATATTTCAAAACTGTATGTCAGGAACAATCGCGGGCAGAACATACCGCTGCTCTCGGTCGTGAAAATAAATGAAACGAGCGGGCCTCCCACATTGTATCGTTACAACCGCTATAAAAGCGCAACTATATCGGCTTCACTGAGCGAAGGGAAAACCATAGGCGACGGGGTAGCGGCCATGAGGGCCATAGCAGATCGTGTGCTGGACGAAAGTTTTCAGACTTCACTTGCGGGGCCGTCGCGCGACTTCGAGGAAAGCTCGTCCAATACGATGTTTGCGTTTTCGCTTGCGCTCGTTCTCATCTACCTGGTTCTGGCGGCACAGTTCGAGAGTTTCCGCGACCCGCTTACCATCATGATCACCGTGCCGCTTGCGCTGGCAGGAGCGCTGCTGTCTTTGTACATATTCGGTCATACGGTCAACATCTTTTCGCAGATCGGGATGATCATGCTGGTCGGGCTTGTTACCAAAAACGGTATCCTGATCGTGGAATTTACCAACCAGAAAAGGGAGGCGGGCATGCCGATGAAGCAGGCGGTAATAGAAGCAGCCACCCAGCGGCTTCGTCCTATTCTCATGACGACCCTGGCTACAGCCTTCGGCGCTTTGCCGATTGCGATAGGCTTCGGAGCTGCGGCTACCAGCCGTGTACCCCTGGGGGTAGTAATAGTTGGAGGACTGGCGTTTTCGCTGATACTGACACTCTTTGTCATACCGGCAGTTTATACCTTTATTTCCGGGAAAGATAAGGTGCACCAGGAAGAGCCCGAGGTTGAGCACGAGTTAATTGCCTAAAAAATATTCAGACATTTTGTCTAAACATGAATTTTTACAATACTGCAAAAAGAAAACTCCTGGTAGCTTTTGGTTTCTTGCCATTAGGAATACAGGCACAGGAAAAAATATCCCTTACACTGAACGAGGCGATCGCGATTGCTTTGAAGAACAATCTCGAAATCCAGATCGCCAGGAATGAAACAGAGGCCCGTACATTGATGAACCACTACGGAGTGGCCGGAGGCCTGCCCAGCGTCAACGGGACGATCGGGAACACCGAGCAATTGATGAACATCAGGCAGAAGCTTCAGAACGGGACCAATATCGAACGTAACGGCGCCGCCGGAAATAACCTGTCGGCCGGGCTTGCAGCTTCCCTGGTGCTTTACAACGGCAACAGGATCGTAGCTACCAAAAAGAGACTTGAAGAATTGCAGGTTCAGAGCGAGGAACTACTCGTTTCCGGTATACAAAACCTCGTTGCCGATGTGTCTACAGCCTACTATGACATCGTACGGCAGCAGAGTTACGTCAGGACGATCCATCAGTCGATACTGGCTTCGGAAAAGCGGCTGGAAGTGCTTGAAGCCCGCAGGTCTGCCGGTATGGCCAATAATGCCGATATATACCAGGCCCAGATCGATATCAATACGGCCAACCAGCTGATGATGAACCAGATGCTGGTTGTGGACGTAGCAAAGATCGAGCTGCTCAGGCTGCTGACGGAAGCGCCGGATATACAGCTTGAAATTACGGATACGATCGTGGTAGCCGGCGACCTGGACCTTCAGCCTATTCTCGACCGCGCCTCTGCCAACACCGATATCAAGGCTTCGGAAAACCAGATAAGGATCAGCGAGCTGGTCCAGAAGGAGATCTCCGCCCAGATGTACCCGACTATAAGGCTCAATTCGGCGCTGAATTATACCCGTGTTCAGAGCGCCGCCGGGTTTAACCTGTTGAATCAATCGTTCGGCCCCAACATCGGGGTATCGGTTGCGGTCCCGATTTATAACGGCAATGCATTCAGGCGGCAGCAGCAGGCAGCGGCTGTGGATGTAAAATCGGCCAGGAAGCAGAAGGAAATTCTCGAGCGGGATTTTAAGGCAAATGTCTACAAAACTTACCAGGCCTACCAGAATGCGCTGAAGCAGCTGGAAACCGAGATCAGGAATTACAGGCTGACCGAAGATCTGCTGAATCTCACCATGCTCCGTTTTGAGCTGATCCAGGCGACCATCATTGACGTCAGGGAAGCCCAGAAGAGCTTTGAAGATGCCGGATACCGTCTTGTAAACCTGAGCTATGCGGCTAAAGCTGCCGAAATAGAATTGCTCCGTTTGGGAAATTTGCTTAACTAGTAGCCTTCAGCCCTGAAAGGGTGTTAAATCCTGTAGCCCCCGGTTTTAATCAGGGGACAAAAAAAAGATTTTATGTTATTCCTGGGGAAGTTTAATGATTTGACGATAGAACGCTCTACAAGCGTCGGGTTGTTCCTGAGCGAACCCGAAGGAGCGGAGGTGCTGCTGCCCAATAAGTACGTCAGTGAGGAAATGGCGATAGGAGACACGATCAGGGTTTTTGTATATAAAGATTCGGAAGATCGCCCCGTAGCCACTACACAGACCCCTTTGCTGCTCCGGAACGAATTCGGGTATCTCCGGGTCAGGGATGTAAACAGCTACGGCGCTTTCCTGGATTGGGGTCTCGAAAAAGACCTGTTCGTCCCCTTCAGCGAGCAGACTACGAAAATGGAGACAGGGGAGAGCTATATCGTTTTCCTGTACCTCGACCGGCGCACCGACCGCCTGCTGGCTACCGCCAGGTGGAGGCAGAACCTGGACAACAACCGGCTCCTGGTGAAAGAAGGTGATGAGGTCGACCTTTTGGTGGCCGAACGGACAGACCTGGGATATAACGTCATTATTAACCACTATCATCTCGGGCTGATCTATTATAGCGACGTTTTCAGGCGTATTACAGTAGGCAGCCGGCTTAAAGGGTATGTGAAGCTGATAAGGGAAGATAACAAGATAGACGTATCCCTGGAAAAAGCAGGATACGGGCGGATTGAAGCGCACGCAGCCGAAATTTACGAAACACTCAAAGCAAATGACGGCTTCCTGCCCCTGACGGACAAGAGTAGCCCGGAAGAGATAGAAAACCGCCTGGAAATGAGCAAGAAGAATTTCAAGAAGGCAGTAGGCGGCCTGTACAAGCAGGGATTGATCACGTTGGAAGAAAACGGGATCAGGCTCATAGGGTAGAGGGCTGCCCCTCCATATCCTGCCGGAGGTTTACTCCGTGTCTCTTCCTCCCGTCAGCTTGTCCTGCAGTTCGTCCAGCTCCTCCCACTTCCCGTCTCTCGCCAACGCCGCCTGGCGGGGCCAGCTTCCGGGATTATGTATCCGGAATCTCGGTCCTGCATTATCGAGGATCGCATCCAGGGTTTCTTCCGGTGTTGCAGCCAGCTGCGAAAAGCTGAAAATATTCCCGGCATTCAACAGCTTTTCTATAGCCGGGCCTATACCTTCTATCAGCTTCAGATCGTCTCTTACAATGGTCGTGTCTACAGGCGGCTTGTTATTCCTGGGCGTATCCGGCAGCAGCTGCTGCGCCTGGCAATCATTAAGCTCTCCTTCTTTTACTTCCAGCACCTGCCGGAGCCGCCTGATCTGGCCTTTCGTAATCCACCGGCCGATAAGATAGCCTATGACAGCGGCTACCAAAAGGATCACCGCCATCTCAGAAATAGCAACAGGGGTCGAGAGGGGATTTAGTTCCAGTAAAATCATAGGGAAAATGTAAATGTTAGTTGTTTGTAAAATCAGCCCGTATCTCACACTTCGATAAGCACACGGACCTGATACCTGATTACTTCCTCCTTTAAACTCCGCCGTCCAGCTCCCGTTGCCATCTCTCCAGTTCCTCCCATTGCCCCTCATGAGCGAGCGTTGCCTGCCGGGGCCAGGTGCCGGGATTATGCATCCGGAATTTCGGCCCGGCATTGTCTAAAATGCTTTCAAGGGTTTCTACGGATGTCACGCTGAGATGGGCGAAGGTATGGATACCTGCTGTATTCAGCAGCTTTTCTATTTTGGGACCGATACCTTCTATCAGCTTAAGGTCGTCGCGGGCGCCAAGTGTGGCCACAATAAGATCTGGCTGGATAACCAACAGGCTTTTACGGCATTTTTCAAGCTCGACGCCAAGCCGCGCCAGCTGGTCTTCTATACGGTTGATGTGTTTCACACCCTGCCTGTAGCCTATGATGTAGCCCAGAACAGCCGAAACAAACAACATGAGCAGGTGCTGCCACCAGGCATCCAGAAGATTGTGCGGATTTAGATCAAACATGGTTTTATATCGGTTGGGATTTTTTAATCGGAAACTACTATAGACACCCTCCTGTTGGCGGCCTGGCCTTCAGGAGTATCATTGGAAACCTTCGGCTGTGTCTGCCCTTTTGCGTCTACGGAGATCTGTTCGGCAGGGATGCCTGATTCAGCCAGCATTTCCTTTACCGATTCGGCTCTTTCCATAGACAGCTGCATATTGTCTGCGGGACTCCCGACATTATCGGTATGACCCGTCAGCAAGAGTTTTTTATTCTTGTTTTGCGAAAGAAATAACAGGGCTTCCTCCAGGAAGCGCTCATTATCGTCTGTTCTGATATAGCTGACGCTTCCCGTGTTGAAATACAGGTCGAGCGGCTTGAAGATACCTTCGAATTTTTGCTGCTCC
This sequence comes from Spirosomataceae bacterium, assembly GCA_037191015.1. GTDB lineage: Bacteria > Bacteroidota > Bacteroidia > Cytophagales > Spirosomataceae > Ravibacter. Next base: position 688,083 of record JBBCKD010000027.1, on the reverse strand, counting down.
GCAAGGGAATTTTCGGTCAGGGTCAGGGCGTCGGTAAAAGCATACTCGATACCGCCCCAAAGGGAGTCGCCTATAAACGTAAGATCCTCGGAAGGGAATCCTTTGGTGATAAACACCGACGGCTGGAAACCCTTGTTTACATAGTAGGCTTTTACATCTTCCGCCCGCGCTATGCCGAGGTTAGGCCAGCTGGTCGTGTTGATTTCATCGTCCGCATAGAGGCCTGTCAGTACGATCCTCTTATCGGGGAAACGCCTCAGGTATCCCGCTACAGAATCGATCTCGGTACCTACTTTAGAAATATCGGCTTTGTTGCCCGATCTCGCAAACGAAAAATTATGGGGTGAGGTCAGCGCAAGCGATTCTCCGTCTGTGATGCTCAGCGGCGGAATTTCGGGTACCGCCTCCGCGATCGCATTGGCGGACGGAAGCGGGCACAGCAGTTTGATTTTACATACATGCCACCAGGTCGATCCCGCGATCCAGACTACGAGAATGGCTATCCATAGAGAATTGCTACTGTTCATTTGTCTTGGAATGAGAGTGTTGGTTAAATGTGGATAAACTTTGGGAAGTTAGGGAATTACTTATTTCGATCGTTAGTATACGCAAATATTTTTACCAATAAAAAAAGAGCTGCGTGAACAGCTCTTTTTTTGTAGAAACCAATTGATGCCCGTTACCGGTTCATTGAAATCAGGAATTCTTCGTTGTTGCGTGTGCCGCGCATGTTGGTCAGCAGGAAATCCATAGCCTCTACCGGGTTCATGTCCGCCATGTGCTTTCTCAGCACCCAAACCTTCTGCAGCGTTTCCCTGTCTAGCAGCAGGTCTTCCCTCCGGGTTCCGGATGTCATTACATCTATAGCCGGGAAAACCCTCTTGTTGGACAGTTTCCGGTCGAGCTGAAGCTCCATGTTACCGGTTCCTTTGAACTCTTCAAAAATCACTTCATCCATCCGGGAGCCGGTTTCTATCAGAGCCGTAGCTATAATGGTCAGGGAACCGCCGTTTTCGACATTACGGGCGGCGCCGAAGAACCTTTTCGGGCGATGGAGCGCGTTGGCATCGACCCCGCCGGAGAGGATTTTGCCCGACGACGGTACGACGGTATTATACGCCCTCGCAAGCCTTGTAATGGAGTCAAGAAGGATCACCACATCGTGACCGCATTCAACCATCCGCTTTGCTTTTTCAAGCACAATGCTGGATACTTTCACATGGCGGTCCGCCTGTTCGTCGAACGTAGATGAAATGACTTCCGCCCTGACGCTCCGCTGCATGTCGGTGACTTCTTCAGGCCGTTCGTCTATGAGCAGGATGATGAGATATACTTCCGGGTGATTCCTGGTAATAGCGTTGGCAACTTCTTTCAGGAGTACGGTTTTCCCGGTTTTGGGCTGCGCAACGATCATACCCCGCTGCCCCTTTCCGATCGGAGCGAACAAGTCCAGGATACGGGTTGAATAAAGATCGGGCTTTGTGCTGAGGTTTAATCTTTCCTCCGGGAAAAGAGGCGTAAGGTATTCGAAAGGAATACGGTCCCGTATCTCTTCGGTCGTTTTCCCGTTTACGGTTTCGACCCTGAGAAGCGCAAAATACTTTTCCCCGTCTTTGGGTGGGCGTATCTGGCCTTTAATGGTGTCTCCGGTTTTTAGGCCGAAAAGCTTGATCTGCGAAGGGGATACATAGATATCGTCAGGGCTGGCCAGGTAGTTGTAGTCGGCCGAGCGCATAAAGCCGTAGCTTCCGTCCTGCATAATTTCCAGGACCCCTTCGTTTACGATAAGGCCGTCGAATTCACGAACGTAGTTATTGTAGTTTTTCTTTATTTTCCCGGCGTACTCTTCTCTTGATCGGTCACCGTCGTTTTTGGCTGGCTGCTGCTGCTTGCCGGCTTTGATTGAAGGTTCTTCTGTAGGCGCAGCCGCCGGGGTTTCAGCTATGAGATCAGCGCTGTCAAGATCGATATCGCTGTATAAATCGAAGGTATCGATGAGTTCGGGCGCTTCCAGCGAGTCGAGGAAATCTATTCCGGCCTCTTCTTCATCCATAGGGGCATCCGGGGCGGGCAGCTCCTGCGGAGCGGCTTCAGGCTCCGGTGTATGCCTGGGCTTGTTCTCTTTCTGGAATTGCCCGGAAGAAGGAGGTGTTTTGCCGGCAGCAGGGGCGGGTGAGTCGCCCGCATTCTTCGCAATCCTGGTTCTTTTTCTTTTAACTCCCTGTTCATCAGGTTGTTTGGCGGAAGTTTCCGCCGAAGCTCCTTTTGCGGACGGTTCGGCCTTTTTTTCAACAGCTTCCTGTGCTACCGGTTCGGCTTCCGCCACTATGGTAGCTCCTTCATTTTGCTTTTCAAGTATTTTGAGGGCAATTTCTTTTTTCGAAAGCCCTTTATAGTTATAAATACCAAAGGATTCAGCGATTTCTTTTAACTCGGAAAGGAGTTTCAGATTCAAATCATCTAATGAGAACATACAATGTAGCGGGCAACGGATAGTGTGCCCCGGATAATTGAATAAAGTGAGAACTATTGGGAATATAGAAGCAGAATCACACAGATTATGCTAGTGGCAAATGCCGTCGGACAACATTAATAATAGCGATAGGTATTATAAGAACAGGAAATGCTAGGGAAATGAGACCTTCTTATTACGAGGTTCTGACTGCAAAGGTAAATAAAAAATTAAAAAAACAAACTTCGTCTAGTATTTTTCGCTTTAAAAAATGAGTTTTGCACCACGCTTTTATGGAACTGGCAATAGACTCGGGAAATACGTATTCAAAGATAGGGTGGTTTGACGGCAACCGGCTGATAAAGAGTATGTCCGGCCTTGATTTCGGAGAGATGATCAGGGCAGTAAAAACATCCCCGGTACGCAGGATTATTTTTTCGTCTGTAAGCTACAGCCTGGAGGAATTTTGTGATGCGCTGCAACTAAATGTCCCTGTTCTGCGTCTTAGCAACAGTACGCCAATGCCTATCGGTATTAACTATGGGACCCCCGAAACGCTGGGTGTGGACAGGCTCGCCGCCGCCGCAGGAGCAAGCTGCCTCTACCCAGGGTCGGATCTGGTCGTAATAGATGCCGGAACCTGTATTACGTATGATTTAATAGATGCGGAAGGCGTATTCCAGGGAGGCGCAATAGCGCCGGGGCTGCGGATGAGGTTCAGGGCGATGCACGAATTTACACGCCGCCTGCCGCTTATAGAAGAAATCGATAATAAAATGCTGATCGGTAAGACTACGGCTACGGCTATGCAAAGCGGAGTATTGAACGGGATGATCGCTGAGATCGAAGGGATGGTAAGCGCCTACCGCAGGGAGTACCCGGATGCGAAGGTGGTGATGTGCGGCGGAGATCTCGGCTTCTTTGAAAGTCGTCTTAAACTCCCCATATTTGCAGTCCCTGAGCTGGTACTGATCGGGTTGAACAGAATTTTACAATATAATGACGTCTGATAATAAAAAATTGAAATATTGTTTCCGCTTTGTTTTTGTACTGGTGTGTCTGGCAACAACGAAGGAAGTCTGTGCCCAGGGAATGGGGAATTCACCTTATTCCATACTCGGTGTCGGAGATTTGCAGGGGACAGCCTTTTCGATGAATGAAGCGACGGGAGGAGCGGGAGTAAGTGCCAATTTCTTTAATGGTAAGCAACTGAACGGGCTCAACCCTGCATTACTGGCACGGACACGCGTTACCTCCTTTGAATTCGGAGGTACGATGCAGGTGAAAAGAATCGCTGCCGCAGGCGCCAACCAACAGGATCTGGCAGCTAACCTTTCTCACATCATGCTTTCTTTTCCCATAACACCCAGGTGGTCATCGGGAGTGTCTATAAAACCCTACTCTTACATCGATTATAATACCAACTCATCGGGTATGGTAGGGGGGAGTACTTATCCTATAGTTTATAATTTTTCGGGAAGAGGGGCTATCAACCGCGTGGCATGGACGAACGGTTTTGCGATCGGTAAGTACATCTATGCAGGGATGGATATTTTCTACCTTTTCGGAAATATTAACAAGGCGAGCGAGGTCTCGCTGATTACGGGCGATGACAATGACAATACGGTTGGTATCAAGGAAAAGCTGAACGTGAAGAACGTAAGCGGGAGGGGAGGGCTTGCTGTGCGGGTCCCGCTGAAGAAAGACAAGGTATTGCTGAACGTAGGCGGTACCTACACTTACGGGAATTTCCTTTTTGCCAAAAGGTCGACAGTATACGAACTGTCCCAGAACTCTTTTCCGCTGCCGAGCTACCAGCCCGATACATTGCAGAAAGACGTGAAAGGATATATCGATATGCCTTACCAGTTCAGGGCAGGGGCAAGCCTGGAGCTGCCGTTCAGGCTGCTTCTTTCGGCAGATTATGAGTATACGGACTGGAATTCGTACCGGTCTTTCGGAAACCCGGAAAGCAACCAGGTTGCCAGTAACGGCAGATATTATTTTGGAGCCGAATGGGTGCCTAACATCAGGTCCCAGCGATATCTGGATCTGGTTTCCTACCGGGCGGGTTTTAATTTCGGTCCTAGCCACTATGCCCCGAACGGAGCCCAGATCAACGAGACCAATGTGACGCTGGGGTTAGGGCTGCCCATCGGGCGGGGTGGAGGAGGCGCGCTTAGCCTGGCGTTTACAGGTGGACAGAGAGGTGTAGTTGCTCCAAATTCTATCCGTGAAAGATATCTTCGTATGACCGTCGCCTGGGCGTTTGCCGATAACTGGTTTATCAAGCCGCGCCTCGACTAAAGGCCGGGTTTCTGAAATATTTCTGTTGCCATGCTCTTTTTTCTCACGTCTGTTGCCAGAAGGTTCTGCTGGGCGGCGCTTTTACTTTATTGCGCCTCTGTTGCTGTCTGGGCCTGCACAGGGGAAGAGAAAAAGCCTTTTCAGCGATATGAAGGCCCGCAGGAGGAAATATTCGACGTAGGCGTAAAATACAGCGAAAAGGGAAGGGTGAACGTAGAGATGTCTACCCCGGTCCAGCTGAGATATCTCAACGGCGATAAAGTTTTTCCCGACTCGGTCAATATCGTTTTCTTTGATTCGCTGGGCACCCGGATCACTACCGTCAGATCTGATTCCGGGCGTTATGACAACGCCAAGAATATCTATGTTGTTACGGGCAACGTGATCGTGGTCAGTATTCTCAAACAGGAATACCTGTATACTTCGGAGTTGAACTGGAATCCCGTTACAAGAAAAGTCTATAACGATAAGCCGAACAGGATCCTCCGGAAACGTACATCCGACGTGATCAACGGCACCGGCCTGGATGCCAGGCAGGATTTTTCGGAGATGTCATTGAGAAAGGTAACAGGGATCGTTACCATGCAATGAACTATTCAAGGCTGCTTACTCTCAGGTCTTCTCCCTGTTAAAAGCTCCTTAATACTTTTCTGACGCTGTCTATCGGCGTATAGACGTTTTCCCCGCCCCATCTGTTGTAGATAAAAGTAGTGATTTCGGCTATTTCAAGATCGGTCAGCCCGGGATTAGCAGGCATGGGACGATTGTATAGCTGGCCATTTACCTCGATCTCCCCGTCCATTCCGTGTTTGACGATCTGTATAAATCTTCCTTTATCTTTAGGAAAATGGAGCGAGGGGTAGAGGTTGGCCATGCCTTCTCCGCCGGGCTGATGACAGTTGGCGCAATAAACGCCGTAAAGCCGCTCTCCTTCGACAAAGTATTTGTCACGTTTCAGCTGTTCACCCGACCTGCAGGATATTGCCGCAGAAGCCAGTCCTGATAAGAGAAAACACTGCAGATAATTCACCTGGTTCCGTATTCTTTTCTGAGGATTTGTATGTCGTCTATCAGCTTTTTGACCTTTTTGTCGTCAGTGCCGTCATAAACTCCCCGTACTCTTTTTTCCTTATCGATGAGTGTAAAGGCACCGCTGTGGATAAAGCCGCCGGGTGCAGCCCCGTCTTCGTTGGCGGCCACGAAATAGCTATTGGCAATCCCGTAGATGCCGGATTTCGGACCGGTCAGGAAAAGCCACTGGCGCCCGGTTACACCGAGGTCGGTCGCGTACTTCAGTAAAACTTCGGGCGTATCGTGAGCGGGATCGATCGTATGGGAAAGAATGGCCACATCGTTCATCCCGTTGACGCTCTTATATACCTTCAGCATGTTTTTTTTCATGACCGGGCATATAGTCGGGCACGAAGTGAAAAAGAAATCTGCGATGTAGATCTTTCCTTCCACATCACTTTCGGTGACGGTATCACCGTATTGATCGGTAAAAGAAAATGCCGGGATACTGTGGTAAATCGTGTCTGTCACTGTTTTCCCGTCTACCTGTCGTTCCGTCCAGTCTCTTTCGCCCATTATCGGGAGTTTTTTTTCTCCGCCGCCGCACGACAGGCTAAGAGCCGGAATGACCGAAAAGAGCAGGAATGTCCTGGCTATCGAAAGCATAATGTTATTTCTTTAAAATGCCCCGGGTTAATTTTCCAGGAAGTTCTGGGCTTCCCTGATACTGCTTTCGGTTTTTTCTTTTACTTCCTGGATTTTGGTTTTTTCATTCTGGAAGTATTTGAGCGTCTCTTCCGGGTCGGGAAGCGCTTTGGCCGAATCCGCCTCGTATGCGCGCATCCAGTCCCACATCAGGCTGTCGGCCAGGTGAAGCTTAACCAGCAGATCGTTTGCTTTGAGGCGTTGCTCGGCAAGGGTGCTGCTGCTGACGCCCTCCTGCTGCAGGCTGTCGAGCTGAGCGATCCTGGACCGTATTTCTTCGGCGTAATGATTCAGGTCCTCAAGCTTTGGCATCACTTCGTCGTGAATGTCCAGGATTTCGCCGTCAAGGACTTCATAGTCCTTTTTTTCACCCGGGCTGCATGCCGTAAAAGCTAACGCTGTTAATACCAGGAAAGAATAAATTCTGAAGTTCGCCATGATCTGTGCCTGAACTTTGAGTTTGATAAGAGTAAGAATCGATCTTTCGGGTAAAGATAAGGAATTACGCGCTCTAAAGCGATTTTTCGAGCAGTTCCCGCGCATTGGCGATGATGGATTCGGATGGATTCCGGCCACCGATCATTTGTGCCAGCTCCCGGATCCTTTCATCATCGGAAAGCCGTTTGATCTTGCTTACCGTCGTTTCACTGCTGTTATCCTTATAAACATAAAAATGCTCATTCCCGAATGCTGCTATCTGGTGAAGGTGAGTGATAGCGATAAGCTGGTGCCTGCGCCCCATCTGTTTCAGCATTTCGCCCATCTTCCTTGCAATTTCACCCGAAATACCGCTGTCGATTTCGTCGAATATGAGCGTAGCAAGCTGTTTTTTTTCAGCTACCACGTATTTAAATGCAAGCATAAGCCTGGAAAACTCTCCCCCCGAGGCTACCGCCCTCAGAGGTTGGGGAGCCAGCCCTTTGTTGGCTGAGAACAGGAACTCCAGCCGGTCCAGCCCGCTTTCCCCCGGTACGCCTGCATCAGATAACGCCACGGAAAACACGGCATGGGTGATCCCGAGCTCGCGTGCGATACCGGTAACCAGGCTTTCGAAAAGCGGACCAGCCGCCTTACGCGATTGCGACAGGATTTTCCCGGCATCGAGCATTTGGGCCCGCGCCGATTCCATATGTTGCGCAGCTTCACGCAATGCCGTGTCCAGGTTTTCAAATTTGTCTATCTTTTGCCTGAGCTCATCCCTGATCTCCACCAGCTCTGAAACCCCGTCGGAATGATGCTTCTTCAACAACAGGTAGAGCAGGTCCAGCCGCTCCGATACCCTGGCGATCCGCTCCTCGTTGACTTCCACGTTTTCTGTAATATCCTCTATTTCCGACGTGAGGTCTTTCAGCTCCAGCAGCGTATTGCCCAGGCGTTGAAAAAGCGCCTGGTAAGCCGGCACCAGGCGGTTGACCTGGTTGGCCATTTGAGATGCTTCATTTAAAAGAGAGATGACCGACACTTCCTGTCCGTCGAGAAGCTGGTGCATCCCGTGGAACCTTGATTTGATTTCCGAAGCATTTTCGAGAATCCCCAGCTCGTTTTCCAGCTCTTCGACTTCACCGGCGTGCAGATCCGCATCTGCCAGCTCCTGCCACAGGAAGAGGTTATAGTCGTTTTCTTTCCGGATATGGCCGGCCTCTTCTTTCAGACGCGTAAGCGCTTCCTCCGCTTTCCGGTATGCTTCGTACGATTCCCGGTAGCCGGTCAGCTTTTCCTCATTGCCGGCAAAAGCGTCGAGCAAACCGGTCTGGACGGCGCCGTTCCCCAGCAGGATCGAATCATGCTGGGAATGTATATCGACAAGCTGCCCGGTAATCCGCCTGAGCAGATCGAGGGTAACAGGCGTATCATTGATAAAAGCACGGGATTTCCCTGCCGGGGTGATTTCCCTGCGGATAAGCGTAGTGGGGGAGTAATCCAGCTCTTCCGCGGCAAAAAGCGCTTCGAGCCCGTACCCGGAAATATCAAACGTCCCTTCAATGATGCATTTTGTGTCGTTGCTGAACAGCACCCTGGTTTCGGCACGCTGGCCAAGCAGCAGGCCGATCGCCCCCAGTAAGATCGACTTTCCCGCTCCTGTTTCCCCCGTGATGATGGTGAGCCCGGGAGACAGGTCGAGCTCCAGGTCGTCGATGAGTACATAGTTTCTGATGAACAGGTGGGTGAGCATGCAATATCCGGCTAGTAAGTAGAAGGGTAGTCATAAACGACCACATCGATATCATTGATATCGAGAGCGTGCTTGTGGAAGCGGTTGTCGGTAATTTCAATCCTTTCGCCGGTCTGACGATGCAGCTTTCCGAACAGCGTATGCCCCGACTTAAGGACGACACTCAGAGAGAGATGGCCGGGTAGGGTCGCGCGTTCCTCACCTGATAGCTGGCTGCCGAAAACTTTAGCAAGTCTTTTTCTCATACGGGCATAAAAGATAAACCGGTTCAAATTTAACGCTTATCCCGGTTTTCTCAGTTGGGAAAGGATTTTTTGCGCCCTGCTTTTTATTCCGGGCGACGGCATTTTCTCCATTTCCAGCTCAAGAAGCTCCCGCAGCTCGGTTTTGATTTCCGGATAGGTCCCCGAAAGTTTGTGAAGCACAGACATTGCAAAAACTTTGACTGCAATGGGTTCGTGGGTGGAATACAAATAGTCAAAGCAGGTCTGTACGATTTCAGAGTGCGCCTCTGCCGGTAACGGAACGAAAGAAAGTATGCGTATTATATTGCGTTTTACAGCGTCGGGAAGGGGTGTTCTGCCCAATCGCAGCACCAATGTTTCCAGGTGCGGGACTACCAGCTCCGGGTGTTTTTCTGTTACCCCGCTGATAACCCACGCCACGCGCTGAACATCGCGGTAGGAGTGGTGACAGAGCACGTATATAGCAGCCGACATTTTTTCCGGGTCGCTGCCGATCCAGTTTACAATCAGGTCCCGCTGCTTCCTGGAATGTTCCTTCGAAAGAAGAGCTGCAAGTTGTTGTACCAGAATGTCATCCATATCTCAATGCGGCAGCCTGTGCCTGATATACCCGTATACCCACGTACCCAGCAGGGCGCTTGCCAGGGTAACCGTGACTGCAAGGTAGCCGGCTCCGATCTGCGCAAAAAGTGGGCCCGGGCACGCGCCGGTAATGGCCCAGCCGATACCAAACAGAAGGCTTCCGTAGATCTGGCCTTTATTGAAGGTTTTCGGAGCTATTGAAATGGTTTCTCCGTTGGCCGCTTTAAGCTTAAGCCTCTTGATGATCTGAACGGACAAGGCACCGACGATAACGGCGGAGCCGATCACGCCATACATGTGGAAAGAATCAAACCGGAACATTTCCTGTATCCTGAACCATGAGACGATCTCTGCTTTGATAAAAATGAAGCCGAACAGGATACCCAGGAGGAGATAGAAGAAATTCAGACTGCCGCTGTTTTTTGCCGACGTATAAGGTTTGTGCCTTACAAATTCATCTGATTCGCCGAGATCGTTGTTGTATTGGAAAGCCATAGCTTAAAGAAGGATTTTCAGGAGAACCGGGATAATATAGAGCGTAGTCAGGATACCGCTGACCATAAAGCAAATGGTAGCCAGCAGGGAAGGCCATTGGAGGTTGGAAAGCCCCATGATGGCGTGGCCCGATGTGCAGCCGCCGGCATACCTGGTTCCGAAACCTACCAGGAAGCCACCCGCTACAAGAAATACGAGCCCTTTCGCGGAAAGGATGTTTTCGGTAGAGAACAGATCCAGAGGAAGCAACCCCGAAAAATCGCTTATTTTCAACCCGCTCAGCACTTCCCGGGTATGGGATGCTACCACGATGTCGTCAGGATTTTCCAGGAGAACCCCTCCGATATAGCCGCCGATCAGGATCCCCAGCACGAAAAGAAGATTCCAGATTTCATCCCGCCAGTTGTAGCTGAAAAACGGGAGGTTAGCCGGAAAGCACGCTGCGCAGATATGCCGCAAAGAAGAAGATATACCGAAAGGCTTGTTACCGAGAAGCAATAAGGCAGGAACTGTTAGGCCGATCAACGGCCCGGCTATGTACCAGGGCCAGGGAATTTTGAAAATATCCATATCGCCGGAATAGTTGATAATTTCGGGTAAAGAGTTGAAGTCTTGCGAAAGGGCGGCTACCGGGAACAGTGAGGCTACGCTGGGGTTAAAATTCCCCAACGCTTACTCCTGGATTTTCTTCATTATCCTTATAATGCCCGTATTCCGGTTTGAGGACATAGATCATCCTCCCGGGAAACATCTTTCGCCAGATAACTATCCTATTAAGCTATAATAACTGTGCCAGAAGAAAATAGCAGAGGGTATCTTCCTTCCCCTGCAAAATCGGATGTTTGATTTCCAGACCTCAGTAGTAGTAACCTTGCGGATCCTTTCAGACCGAAGGTTTACTGGCAGTTGAGCCGGGTGGTAATCTGATCATGCCACGAAGTTGACTGCAAGACAAAAAGGGGGACGCATTACTTTTCTGAGAAAACAATCAAGAAAAAAACGTTAACCCGCAAAGTGCCTTTGACATAGAAAAGGGTCGAACCCATAGGATACCACTGGCGTTCGTCGCATTTTTTGCTTCGTTCGACGCAGTTATTTTAACTATTTATCTTTGTGTCGTATATTTCAATATATTATTGTAGGCTATTCATCGATCCCGGCGTTATTTATATAGAAAAACAGGGGCTCTCTGTTCGTTTGTGGATATTACATCCTGTTGTATAATTACAGCTAAAATATTCGGACTGAAAATTCCATACCTGAATCTTAGCATTATTGGGAAGCTCGGTTGTTATAAGGAAACCAACCAAGATATGGACACGATTAAAAAATACCTCCCGCACCCGACCAGTATATATCAGTGCAGAGATCCCGATATCTCCTACATGCTATGTCGGTATCGGTGATATAGCTCTTTCTTTTGTATACTGGATTTTTGATTCTTAGAAGTTTTCTTTAATTAAAACAATTGTCTGATGAAAAAGAATAAAAAGACATTTGCCCATACAAATAGGTATTTATTGACAATGGCTATTTATATTTCTATACTAGCCCAGGTTATAACTGGCTGTACTTCAATCGACCAACCTCCTTGTTATAAAGGAACAGTTGTTAATGATAGGGATAAGGAGCCGTATGACTGCACTTACGTAGTTAAAATTGAGGGCGGGAAAATTGGTGAAACATGGCGAGGTATTAAGAATTGTGTACATATTATAAATCTTCCGGAAGAAGCAGAAAAAAAAGGAGCAGTAATATTTTTTTCCGATTTCGACGAATCGGGAGGTATAATTTGTAATGCTTTAGGAGCTGCTCCACCTAAGTCTATAGAGATAATTAATTACTCATTTGAAAAATGTATTGAAAATGAAAAAGATTAGCTTGTTAATATATGCTATGATCTGGTATTCTACCCTCTCAGTAGCACAGTCAGTCGATAGTTTTTATTGGTATTTTGACAAGAAAATTGAGTTAAAAAAAGATTCTTCGCATATTATAACTATAGCAAAAGATATAGAAAGCCTAAATTTGATAAAAAACTCTTTGAAATCAATCGGTGTAAATACATTTATCGAAACACCATATAATGCAATAATAATAAATCTAAATGAAATTCGCAAAGAAGAAAGGGTTGCTTTATCTCAGAGCTTACTTTCTGACTCCAAAAGCTTTAGTAATTTTTGTTATGAGTCTAATAGCGAAATAATTTATCCTCTAAATCAAGTAATTGTTAAACCAAAAGGAGATATTATAAAGTAATAGAGGAATTTGAATCATTAATATCTCTCGTAAAGAAAAGTCGATATGGAACTTATCTTTTTGACATTTATTATAATGATAAAACACTAGAAATAGCGAATAAAATTTATGAAAGTGGATTAGTCGAATGGTGCGAACCCAACTTCTTAAGTAGCTTTAAACCTGCAAACCCTCTGTACTCCAATCAGTATTATCTAAATAATAATGGCCAATTTGGTGGTACCCCTGGTATAGATATAGATGCCCCTGAAGCATGGGACATTACTGAGGGATGCGGCGTAAGAGTCGCTGTTCTCGATATGGGTGTGAATAATCATGAAGATATGAACGGAAGGGTGGTATCTGGCTTCGATCCTTTGAATCCAGGAAATCCGGGACATCCTTTGATTGCTGCAGACAATCATGGTGTAGCTTGCGCAGGAATAATTGCTGCATCTAACAACTCCTTGGGCATAAGAGGTGTTGCACCAAACTCTATTATAGTACCCGTCAGAATGTTCCACGGTGTTATTACATACTCTAACGATGATATTGCTGAAGCAATTAATTGGGCTTGGGATAATGGAGAAGCAGATATAATAAGTTGTTCTTGGGGAGGAGGTAGCCCCCACGCTGGTATTACCAGTGCTATAACTGCAGCGCGCACTTTAGGCAGAGGAATGTTAGGTACAATAGTAGTGGCATCTTCGATGAATGGAGGTAATAAGCCAGTAGGATATCCTGCAAACCTTCCAGGTGTGATCGCTGTAGGTGCAATCGATAATAATGGTAATATTTGGTCTTATAGCCAGCGAGGGGCAGATTTAAATCTAGTTGCACCTTCAGGTGATATTGATTTAAATGGTGATGTTCGAACGACGGACAGAATGGGTGCAGATGGTTATTCGTCGGGAAATTACATTGATAATTTTGGGGGGACTTCCGCTGCTGCCCCGCAAGTGGCTGGTGTAGCAGCATTAATGCTAAGTGTTAATCCAAATCTAACCGAAGCCCAGGTAATAACAATACTTCAGGCAACAGCAACAGACATGGGAGCATATGGTTTTGACAATACCTACGGTTATGGCCGTGTCAATGCCTATCGTGCTGTCGAGCGAGTATTAGGAGGACCTATTGCAGGACCAACTGAATTATGTAATAATGCTACTTATTCATTACCAAATTCTCCACCTTACTCTCCTTCCTGGTCAAGGGTTGGCAATCCTGTTTTCAATATCAATTCATCAACGGGTTATGCTACCAGTATCTCGGACGGGCAAGCGTTTGTACAAGCAACAATGACAACGGCATGCGGTACTGTGAATTTTCGGCGTGAGATATCAGTCGGAGTCCCGCATTATAATTATATCATCGCCGAAGCTGGCTGGATAGGATCCGGTTACGGGAAAGTCATGGCCTCATCGGGCGAAACTGAAATGGAAGCTGGATACACAGGTTTAAGTTCGATACTGAAATACGGATGGGAAATTTGGGATCATTCTAACTGGAATGTTTCGCCACGCACCGTTTCTTGGAGTTCCGTTGATTTTGATTATTGGCATTGGCCTACTCCTTTCAACCAGCGTATTCTAATACGCGCCCAAAATTCTTGCGGATGGGGCCAGTATCGGGAAACTTATTGGACCTTTTCGTCATTTTTTTCGGCCTACACTATTTCTCCCAACCCTGCTTCTAGCCATGTCACGCTCCTTTTCGAAAAGCTTATCGACCCTAAAGGCATGCCGGAACGCTTAGAATTATTGCACGAAAGTTCGACCATACCAGTGCGAACGTTAAAAATAGCTGAGTCCTATTTCGAAAGTATTAAAAACGATGGCAACAAACTTTCCATCAATGTAAGTGATCTTCCAAGAGGAACTTATTATTTGCATGTTGATTATGGAGGGAAAAAGGAACAAAATAGACATCGAGTGCTACTGAGATGAAATTGAATAGGAACAAATGGAAGATCAATTTATACGTAAGGAGAAGTACAGTATTCTTCAGGAAGCTTGGCGGGATGGCTCTATTTGCCGATCATCACCTTAAAGCTACCTTATAAAAATATAAAAAAGATTCCGGGCCCGTTTTTCAACATAGAAGAAGGCATAGCCTAAACCAGGCGGAGCACCTCGGAAGCGATCTGCGCAGCCGCATCAGGGAAACCGAGCGACCGGCAATTTTCGGACAGCGTTTTTCTGAGCTCCTCGTCTTCCACGAGTGCGGCTACTTTTTGTCCAAGCTGCTCCCTTGCATCGCTGTCTCTGATCAGTAAAGCTGCATGCCCCGAAACGAGCACCTGCGCATTGCTGGTCTGGTGGTCTTCGGAGGCATAAGGGTAGGGAACGAGAATAGCAGGTTTGCCGGCGAGGCAGATCTCGGAGACCGAGAGGGCGCCGGCCCTCGATACTATTGCATCTGCAGCCGCGTAAGCCAGGTCCATTTCATAAATAAAGTCAAACGCTTTTACGAGATGCCCTGCCTGCATTTGCGCTATAGTTTGCCGGGCCTGGTCGATAAAGAGCTTCCCGGTTTGCCAGATCACCTGGATACCCTGCCCCGTAAGGAGCTGCAGCGAACTTTCAATGCTCTCGTTGATGCTGCGGGCTCCCAGGCTGCCACCCATGACAAAAAGCGTTTTCTGCGAACCGGACAGGCCGAAATGCGTAAGGGCGGTTTCCTTTTTGCCCGAAATGTCTATAATGTCCTTTCTCACAGGATTACCGGTGAGCAGTATCTTTTCTTTAGGGAAAAACTTCTCCATGCCCGGGTAGGCGACACAAATCCGGGCAGCTTTCCTGGCCAACAGGCGGTTGGTAATCCCGGCGTACGAATTCTGTTCCTGGATAAGTGTGGGGATCCCGGCCAGGGATGCCATCTGAAGCAGCGGCCCGCTGGCAAATCCGCCTACGCCTACCGCAACATGCGGATTGAATTCCCTGATCACCTGCCGCGCTTTCCAGAGGCTCCTGACCAGCTTAAAGGGAAAGAGAAGGTTGGAAGGGGAAAGGCTTCGCTGCAGGCCCACTACGGGCAGCCCGACGATCTCGTAGCCTGCTTTGGGAACTTTTTCCATCTCCATTTTGCCCAAAGCGCCGACAAACAGCACCTGTGCTCCCGGGCTGATCTCTCTGAGCGCGTTGGCGATAGCGATAGCAGGGTAAATATGTCCGCCCGTGCCTCCGCCGCTGATGATGATCCGGGGGTTTTCAGAGTTCAATACAGTACTTGTGTTTTGTCTTAAACATTCACTTCGTCAAATTCGCCCCGGCTGGCGCTCAGGATCATGCCCATAGCCAGCGCAGTCAGTATCATGGAGTTTCCTCCAAGACTGAACAGGGGCAGGTTCTGGCCTGTCACAGGCAGAAGCCCCACCGTTACGGCCATGGTACAGAGCGCCTGGAAGACGATGCCGATAGTATGTCCCATCGACAGCAGCCCTCCAAAGGGCTTTCGCGCTGTTTTGATCACCTGTAAGCCGCGGTACAGAAGGGCCAGGTAGAGAAAAATCAATATCCCGCCTACGAGCGTTCCTCCTTCCTCAACAGTGATGGCGTAGATAAAATCCTTGTTTGATTCGGGAAGAAACCGCCTCTCGGTACTTTTTCCAACTCCTTTGCCAAACAAGCCTCCGCCCGCCATAGCCATGTAAGAACGTTCCGACTGGTAGGCGACGCTATCTTTGTTCATAAAGGTTTTGATACGGCTTTGGGCGGTGCCTGTCCTGGTGCCTGCTTTAAATGCGATGGCCAGGCCGGCAACAAAGATCAGTATCCCCGCAGCAAAAGCCAGATACCTGATCGGTACTTTGCCTACGAAAAGCAGCATGAACGATACCGCGCCCAGCAGCGCGGCGGTCGATACGTTGCTCAGCGCGATCAGGAAGCAGATAGCCCCGATAAGCAGAATGGGCTCGGTCAGGAGCTCTTTAGGAGTCCAGCCGCCTTTGATATGCCGGGCGAGTACCAGCGCAAGGTGGGTGATAAGCGCAATTTTGGCGAACTCGGAAGGCTGGAACCTGTAGCCTACAAGCGGGATCTCTATCCAGCGCGCGGCGTCGTTTACCGACGAGCCGGCGAAGACCGCAAGCAGGAGAAGAGGAATTGAGATGAATACCCCGAGGCGTGTGAAACGTATGAACTTTGTATACGGCACCAGGTGTACCAGGAACATGATCATTAACGCCGCCACAATGTGGGCTATGTGCTTGTACAGGTAATACTCCGTATTGCCGCCGCGCAACCTGTAGGCTTCCTGCACGCTCGAGCTGTAGACAAACGGTATGCTGAGCAGGAGTATCGTAATGGCGATTGCCCATATGTACTTATCTCCTTTGAGATTCCGGGCGATCCAGCTTTTTGCCGGGAAGCTGCTGTTGATGTTGTTATCCGCATCCATTGTCGAAAAAGATTCAGGCTAGTTTTAGAGTCGCTTCTCTGAACCGGTTACCGCGGTCCTCGTAATTTTTAAAAAGATCAAAGCTTGCGCATGCAGGCGAGAGCAGGACCACATCGCCGGGAACAGCCCATTCGCTTGCCGTGGCTATGGCGCGGTCCAGGTCGTCGGTCGAAAAGAAAGCCGGCGTCAGGTCTTTAAAATAGGTTTCCAGTTTGGCATTGTCCCTGCCAAGTGCTACAACACCTTTGACCTTGCTGGTTACCAGCTCTTTTATAGCGTCATAGTCATTGCCTTTATCTACGCCGCCCAGGAGCAGAATGATCGGCGAATCGAAGCTTTGAAGGGCGTAATATACCGAATCGACATTCGTGGCCTTCGAATCGTTGACATATTCTACCCCGTTGATGGTCGCCACTTTTTCGAGACGGTGCGGGGCATTTTGAAAAGTGCCCAGTGAGCCGGCTATGCTTTCGGGCCGGACGCCGGCCTGCAGGGCTGCGAGCACGGCGCACATCACATTGAGATAGTTGTGCGGACCTTTGACGGGCAGACACCCTAGTGCAATTTTAAAGTCTTCTACGTTCCCGGGTATCCTGAAGTTCAGCTTTCCTTCCGAAAGAAAGCCTCCGGAAGCCTGTGCCGCTTTCAGGGAAACAGGCAGCTGCCTGGCAGGGAGGTTCCTTTTTCCGAGTTCCCCGGTCAGGGTAGCATCGTCGGTATTGAAAATGAATGTGTCGTGCGGGGTCTGGTTCTGGACGATGCGGAATTTTGACTGCGTATAAAGGTCGAAGCTGTACTTGTACCTGTCGAGGTGGTCGGGTGTGATATTGAGCAGCACCGCGATATCTGCTCTGAAATCGTACATATTGTCCAGCTGGAAGCTGCTGAGCTCCAGTACATAAAAGTCGAAATCTTTTTCCAGGACCTGCTGTGCAAAGCTTTCGCCGATATTCCCGGCCAGTCCCACAGAAAGGCCTGCCGACCTGAGCAGGTGGTAAGTCAGGAGCGTCGTGGTGGTTTTACCGTTGCTGCCTGTGATCGCGATGAGCCTGGCGGAAGTATAGCGGCTTGCAAACTCGATTTCGGAAATAACCGGAATCCCATTTTTATGCAATTTTGTGACCAGGTCGGCGTCGTCGGGTATACCCGGGCTCTTGATCACCAGGTCTGCCGCCAGGATGACCGGTTCGCTGTGCCCGCCTTCTTCAAAAGGTATGGCGTGACTGACAAGGATATTCCTGTATTTTTCCTGAAGAGTACTTTTATCTGACAAGAATACGTCAAAGCCTTTCGATTTGCCAAGAAGGGCCGCTCCGGTGCCGCTTTCGCCACCACCCAGTATAATCAGTTTTTGTTGGGGTGCCATCTGAAGATGAAATTGAGCCCTAAATTTCGCGCTATTTTGGACTCATTTGCAAACCGGCTCAACCGATTCTTGGAAAAATAAAAACCGGTGAAGCTTTCGGACGGTTTCAGAGAGATGTTATGTCCGGTTTCTTACCCCGATCAACATCAGGCTTCTTTATAGGGAACCGCCTTAACAAGCCGGATACCGTTAAGCGCTTCAATAGTCCTCACATTCTCTGGCGGTATGACACCCCTTCGTATCCAGTTAGTGATAATATTGATGCTTTTCAGTCCAAAGCGCTCTTTATACTCTTTCAGTGTGACCCATTTACCCAGATCAATAATTTCTCCGTTGTTATATAGAAAGTCAAGTACTTCCTGATGAAGCTTGTCGGATTCAGCGTTACTTTCAGCAACGATAGCGGCTACCTCTTCAGGGGTAAGCGCTCCGATTTCCTCTTTTGTCATTTCTATTAATGGTTTCATATTCTTATGCACCTGGGAAGGGATTAATTATCTCCTTCAGTTAATCCTTTTTTTAGTTTTCCAATCGTGTCCTTATTTCGATTTACCCGGTCCAAGATGGAGTTTATCTGTTCCTCTGAAGCTCTTTCGTAAATAAGGTTTAATATCTGAAGTTGTCTTTTAGTGTCATTTTCCAACCGGATGATTAGAAGCTCAATCTGTTTCCTGGTTTTATTATCCATCCTTTTTTGTGAGTTAGTATGACTTTTGTTAGGTTAGTATGACAGTTCAAATATAAATAACTGTTCAATAGGTGAACAGAAATAGGCCTGGAATATTTTTGAGAATACCCTGTAATAATCCAGTCTTAAGGAAAACTTTACGTCTTTTTCCTTAATTTGATTTTGAAGGATCGGTGAAAAACCTGTTGAAGCGCCTCCTGTTGTATATAAACCGGTATATGGCGAATGCAAGTATAACCGGGGCCATGGCCAGGCAGATCACGCCGAGATCGTATACTTTCTCAAGAACATCCAGGCGTATGATGGTTACACCGGCGCCCAATAGCGCCAGGGTAGTTCTTAGATAAGATAAAAAAGTCCGCTCGTTTGATAGTTTGGTCCGTTCGATGGCCATACGGTCGGCTAGTGCCAGCGTGCTTTCTATTTCTTCAGTTAAATCAGTAGCGTGCATTTTTTTCATTGATAACGATTTGTTTTAAAAGATAACGAGCGGTCCCGGGTTTAGGTTCATGGGCTCGTTTCAGGCGCCGGCCTCCGGTGTGTCGCGGTGCCTGAAAAACCTGTAGCCGGCCAGGAACAACACCAGTAAACCGAGGAAGATGCCGGTTTCGACGGGGTTGAACCAGGCGATGGCAAAGAAAGAAAAGAGCGAAAGCGCCAGCGCAATTCCGGGGAACCAGGGATAGAAAGGGGTAAGGAACGGCCGGTCGGCATGAGGTTCTTTTTTTCTCAGCACAAAAAGGCTGATCATGCTGATAATATACATGGCTACGGCTCCTATGGCCGAAAGGGTGATCACCTGGCCGGTGGTACCGGTTAGCAGGGAAAGAAACCCTACGCCGCCTCCTGCAAGCAAAGCCCAGTGCGGAGTCCGGAACTTAGGGTGCAGGCGCGAGAGGATCTTTGGAAGATACCCCGCCCGGGCCATGGCAAAAATTTCCCTGGAATAGCCGAACATGATGCTATGAAAGGAGGCGATCAGTCCGAACAGGCCTATGCTGGCGAAAATCTTGGTAAGCGGGTTATTCTTGCCGAGAACGAGCGCTATCGTTTCCGGTAGCGGGTAGTCTATGTTGCTGAGCTTTCGCCAGTCGGCGGCGCCTCCGGTGAAGATCATGACGCCCATCGCCAGGAGTACGAGGGTCACAATCCCGTAGATATACCCTTTCGGGATATTTTTCCGCGGCTCGTCGACTTCCTCGGCCACCATTGCAACTCCTTCAATGGCCAGGTAAAACCAGATGGCGAACGGTATGGCAGCAAAGATACCGCCCCAGTCGAGGGGAAATGCGTCTCTTACAAAGTTCTCCATCTCAAAGCTGGGGACGACGATCCCCATAAAAAGCAGCAGCTCTCCTACGGCTAAAATCGTAATAAAAAGCGTAAACGTGGCCGACTCCTTTACACCCAGGAGGTTGATAACCGTAAAGATAACATAGCTGGCGATGGCGGAAGTGAGGACCGGTATGTTGGGATAGAGAAAGTGGACGTAACTTCCCAGCGCAAAAGCAATGGCCGGCGGAGCGAGCAGGAACTCTACAAGCGTCGCATAGCCGGCGGCGAGCCCCCAGAAAGGGCCGAGCGCTTTTTCGGCGTATGAAAAAGGTCCTCCGGCCTGCGGGATCATGGTAGTCAGCTCGGTAAAGCTGAATATGAACGTTACATACAGGATAGTGATGACGATGGTGGCGATGAGAAACCCTACGGTCCCGGCGGTTGACCATCCGTAGTTCCATCCGAAGTAATCACCGGAAATAACCAGGCCTACGGCGATGGCCCACAAGTGTATGGGTTTTAGTACTTTTTTGAGAGATGAGGGTGAGTCTTGGATAGAAGCCATAAAAAATCAACCTTAAAGGCGCCGGGAGATATGATCGCTAACTGTGGAATAAAATTTTTTGCAATGACGTAATATTAAAATTTTATTACATAAAAACCGCAGATTCGGACTATAGCCTGCTGTTTTCTTATTGACGACAGGGCGACCCGGTTTTTGTATTATTGGAGCTGAATTTTCAAATTTGACTTTGCTTTTCCGATGGAAGAGCTCCTAAAGCGCTGACAGATAATTAAATGACAGAGAAAGAGCACCTGCTGAATACCGTAAAGCTCAGGATATCGGAACTTGCTGCGGAAGCTAAGGCGGCGATGGATGCGGCCCAGGAGGCGGCCAATTCGGAAGGTAAAAGCAGCATGGGAGATAAATATGAGACCGGCCGTGCAATGGCCCAGCTCGACCGGGATATGTACGCAGGACGGTACCACCAGATCATGCAGGACCTGGGCTTGTTGGAACGGATAGAGAAAACTGCCGCTTCCGGGCAGGTACAGCCTGGCAGCCTGGTGGAAACTTCTTTCGGAAAGATATTGATCGCCGTGAGCCTGGGGGCTATTGAAACCGGAACCGGGACGGTACTGGTAGTATCGGTGCAGTCCCCGTTGGGAAAGAGCCTTTTAGGCAAGGCCGCGGGCGACAGCTTTGTTTTCCGGGGAAAGGAACATACCGTGGAATGGATCCGGTAAGCAGCCTGCTCAGATGCCGAGACAATTATTTTCCCGGTAAAAGACAGAAGTAGTGGATTCGATCGGTACAATCGGCACCATACCTGTGAAATCGATACTTTTGAAACCGCTTTGCCTGAGGTAATCTTTAGCCGCCATGTACCAGTCGCGCTCGGAATTGTCAAGTATCAGTACCCCGTCGTCTGTTAAGTATTTAACGGCGTACAAAGCACTTTTTACCCGGTCGCGCCCGTCTACTATGATCATCTGGTATTTTGTGTCTTTTTCGCCTACTGCCCGGATATACCCGGGGCCTCGTTCACGATAAATAATGTTCGCATTGCCGGGTAGTTTAGGCTTCATAAACTCGAACCATTCTCTTTCATGTTCTACAGCCGTAATAGACGATATCCGGCTGGCGTACCAGAGGGTCGAGTTTCCGGATCCGTACTCGAATACCGTAAAATCGGGCCGCAGCCGTGTCCTGATAAACTCTGTAAACGGGTAGGTATACCATGGAATCGGGTTGCCATCTTTGTCGACAGACTGTTTTTCACGGTAGCTTCTGAGCCATCCGTATTTTTTCAATGCGCTATAGAGATGGAGTGATACATATCCGCCGATCCCGATCCGGTCCAGGAATGACCAGATAATGTTCTTTATCTTTCTTATCATTATTCAGAATCACGCTTTGATGACTTATTTCCCGGCAGCTTCATCAAAAGGTTTTTTAGGAGCTGATTTGCATCGGGTGAAATGTTGAGAATGTAGACCATAACTGCGAAAGCTGTCAAAAGCACGCCCGATTTTAGAAGGATCATCGCCAGGGCGTGGAGCGGGTTTTCTAAAGTAGCTTCAAACGGTAACGTGAGCGCATACAATACTCCGAAAACGATCAGGAGTTTAAGAGTTGCCATAGTAAAAGGTTGCATCCTGAATTTGCTCCATACCATACCTAATTTGCTGGCCGACAATCCGAACGTCGTAACGGCCGTTGCAAGGGCAGCTCCGTTATATCCCAGAGTGGGAATGAGCGCCAGGTTCAGTAAAAACGACACGACAGCTGCCGAAACGATAAGCACAGTAGACCATCTGAAATATTTGGAATACAGAATGATTTCAGTATTGAGCCCTGTGCCGATATCGAATAATTTCACAAGGCCTATCAGGAGAACAACGTATTTGCCGCCCGCGTAAGTATCTCCTTTTGGCAGAAACCGGAAAAGTTCGTCGATGTTGACCCAGAGGATCAGGAAGAATATTCCACCGACCAGCAGTTGGTGAAGGGCAGACTTTTGGGTCAGCTGCCTGACTTCCCGGTGATTCCCGAGCCGCAGGGCGTCTGACAGGTAGGGGATCGAGATTTGCGAGATCGCTTTTTTCGGGATTTCGATAATACCTGCGATATAGGAGGCAATAATGAAGATACCGGCGCTGACCAGCCCTTCTTCCCCGGCGAGCATCGACCTGTCGATGGTGAGGATAATATTGACTCCCAGTCCTCCGAGAAGCGTGAAAGCCCCATAGCCCAGCATTGCTTTAACCTGGTCCCTGCTGAATTTTTTTTTGCCCGGCCATTTTATATAGAGCTTGCCGAGCTTTGAAATGTAGAAGATCAGCGCGATGATCGCCATGGCGTAAGCCGCCAGGATCAGGTAAAGCAGCATGTCAAAATTATACCAGCCCCATCCGAACATCAGGATTAAAAGGACATTGGCAACCCTGAAATAAACTTCCCTGATGAAGCTGGGAATGGCGATGCGGGAATGGTTCCGGCAGTATGACTCCAGTATCAGGATGTAAGTCCAGAGAAAAGTAAAAGGAATGATCAGGTAGTGATAGTCGACAAGAAGAGGCGAGTGCCGGGAAAAGTAGGTTTTAATAGCAGGTGTGAAAAGCAGGTAGAGCAAGGTGAACAACCCGCCGCCTATCAGCGGAAGCCCGGTCAGGAAAACAAACAATCCGTGATGCTGTTCCTGGTCGTCCCGGAAATAACCGAAGAACTTATCTGCGATAAACGGGGCCCCCAGGTGAGAGAAAGTGGCAAATAATATTGCATTTTCGATGAGCAACCGCGAGATAGCAAGCTGTTCTACACTCAGAAAATGCGTTGAAACGAACATCTGATTGATAATCCCGATCAACGCGCCGAGATAAAAGCCGAAGCTTGCTTTCAGACTCTGTCTTATTATAATGCCCACAGGCGGAAGTAATTTGTGTTTGCGAAAGCAAATCCTTTCGACTCGCGAAAATACAATTTTTACAGGATAGAGAGCCCATCCGTCTTCTGGCAGGCCGACTGTTTTTGAATGGGTGCAGGGACTGTGTTAGTAAATTTGCATTTTTGTAGTGGTATAACTTATGTCGAAATGAATATTTTTCAGAAAATCTGGGTGGCTTACCTGCAGAAGCCCCACAGCTTGTGGCAGTTGAGGACTTATTCAAAAAAAAAGCCGGTAAAGCTGGTAATAGGCGCTTGTTATACGTTTTTCCCTGGCTGGATACATACAGATATCAATACGCTGGATATATTGAAGAAGGACAATTGGGAAAAGTATTTTCAGCCCGGATCCATAGACATCATCCTGGCGGAACATGTTTGGGAGCATCTCACCCCGGAACAGGGAAGGCTGGCTTTCAGCAATTGCTTCCGCTACCTGAAACCCGGGGGATTTCTCCGGGTAGCGGTTCCCGACGGTTTTCACGCGTCGCCGGATTATATTGAAATGGTAAGGCCGGGCGGATGGGGACATGGCGCCGACGACCACAAAATACTGTACAACTATCAGCTGATGTCGGCAGAGCTTGCGGATACCGGCTTCGAAGTGAGGCTTTTGGAATATCATGATGAAGCGCATGTATTTCACCAGGCGGAATGGGACCCCGAAGATGGAATGGTGAAACGTTCGGCCCGTTTTGATGAACGGAACCAGGACGGTAAGCTGGGTTATACGTCGCTGATTGTGGATGCAGTAAAGCCCGGAGCGCGT
Organism: Spirosomataceae bacterium; assembly: GCA_037191015.1. Lineage (GTDB taxonomy): Bacteria > Bacteroidota > Bacteroidia > Cytophagales > Spirosomataceae > Ravibacter. The sequence continues at coordinate 663,931 of JBBCKD010000027.1, read as the reverse complement.
GTATGAAGGACCCGCTGGCGCCCGTCGTGGTTTTTTGTTTTAACCGCCCCGGCCATCTGAGGCAGACTATTGAGGCTTTGAGAGACAACACGCTTGCACACAGGAGCAGGTTGTTTATTTTTTCCGATGGACCCAGGGGAGAGCACGACCGGGAGCGGGTCCTGGAAGTACGGAGGTATATCCGTACCATAGAGGGTTTCGGGGAGGTTTCAATAGCCGAATCTGAGCATAACCGGGGTTTATCCCGGTCGGTAATCGAAGAGGTTACCGGCGTTGTGAACGAATACGGCAAGGTAATAGTCCTGGAAGACGACCTGGTGACGACGCCCGATTTCCTGACGGTCATGAACCGTTTGCTGGATACTTATCAGTCAAGACCTGACATTTTCACGGTAACCGGGTATGCGCCGCCTATACGTCTGCCGGCGGGATATGAGAAGGATTTTTATCTTGCCCCCCGCGCAAGTTCATGGGGCTGGGGTACCTGGGCCGACAGGTGGTCTGCTGCTGACTGGGGAAATGCTCATTATGTGCAGTTGCAGAACGATCCCCGTTTGAAAAGACAGCTCCTGGAAGGTGGTAACGACCTCTGGCCGATGCTGTATAAGCAGCAGACAGGCGTAATTGATTCATGGGCCGTGAGGTGGTGCGCTGCGCAGGCAGTGCAGGGAGCATATGGCATTTACCCCGTCAAATCTAAGGTAACGAATATCGGAACTGACGGCAGCGGTACTAATTTCACTTTCAGTACACGCGCCTATGATGTGAAAATGAACCGGGAGGACGTACGGATAGAGGCAGACCTTCAGCGCGATGAAGCAGTGATAAGAGCCTTTAAAAGCTTTTACGACCTGCCTTTTTATCTCAGGCTCAAAAACCTGATCAGGTACGGCGTCCGGTAGGTAGGGAAATTTTCACTTCAGCACCTTGAGCTGCTTCTTTCTGCTCCTGAAACCCTGCAAAGGTGTATAGTTATTGCTCGGGGTAGGGTAGTAGCCCCTTCCGTCATAAGGCCTTTTGGCCGGGTGATGCTGACAAGCCTCCGAGCAGGCTCCGTCCAGCGTATCGCTGCACGCTTCGCAGATCGGGACATGCCTGTTGCATTCGGCGTTAGCGCAGTTTACCATCCTGCCGCTGGGCGTACCGCATACATAGCAGGTGGAAATAGTCTCCGGGTTTACCTGGTTGACATCTACCGCAACGCGGTTATCGAAGACGTAGCATTTGCCGTCAAAATTTTCCCCGCCTTCCTCGAGCCCGTAGCGTATGATGCCTCCGTGCAATTGGTATACGTCGGTAAAGCCCTGGTCAATCAGGTAGGCGCTGGCCTTTTCGCATTTGATGCCTCCTGTACAATAGGTAATGATCTTCTTGTTTTTAAGATGGGCTATCTCGTCGATATGCCCGGGTAGCTCCCTCAGGTTTTCCATGTCGAATGTAACGGCCCCTTTGAACTTTCCGAGCTGGTGCTCGTAGTTCGAGCGCATGTCGACCAGTACTACATCAGGATCGTTGATCATAGCCCTGAAGTCCGAAGGCTCCAGGTGCTTCCCGGTACGTACGGTGGGATCTACGGGCAGATCCGAGTTGACGATCTCATTCTTGACCCGGACATGGAGCTTATGGAATGTGTGCTTATCGTGGTGCTCGACTTTGAACTGGGTACGGCAAAACCTGGGGTCATCCAGGATGAACCGCATGTATTTCTCACAGTCTCCGGCGAGTCCCGAAACAGTGCCGTTCAATCCTTCCCGCGAAATAATGACGCGGCCCAGCAGGTTGTTTTCAACACAGAACAGGTGGTGCTCGTCGCGGTATTCGTCGGCGTTATCTATACGGGTATAATTATAATAAAGCAGTACGCGATAAGGTTTGTCTTCCATTTCTGTCCGATCGGGTACACCCCACCCGATAAGGGTTTTTACTGATTCAGGGTACAAATATAATGTAAAATTGGCTGACCAACCCCCAACCTCCTCCTTGGCAGGAGGGGGAGCCGGTCCTCAAAGGCTGTCCGGGAAGGACTGGATTCCCGCGCTCTTCGGGATATCTATTTTTCCGCTTTCGTAAACTCCAGCGACAGCGAATTGACACAATAGCGGAGCCCGGTGTCGGTGGGGCCGTCGTCAAAAACGTGGCCCAGGTGCCCGCCGCATTTGGCGCAGGTAATTTCTATCCTGATCATCCCGTGCGAAGTATCCCGGTGTTTGTTGATTTTTCCTTCCGCTATCTCCCGGTCGAAGCTCGGCCACCCGCAATGCGAATCAAATTTGCTGTCCGACGAAAAAAGTACATTCCCGCAGCCGGCGCACTTATACAAGCCGTTTTCCTTGTTCATCAGGAGCTTGCCGGTAAAAGGCCGTTCGGTCCCCTTTTCCCGCAGAATGTAATATTGTTCAGGCGTAAGCTGCTGTTTCCATTCAGCATCGCTTCTCACGATCGTTTCTTCGTTGTTCATTTTCTTGGGATTTTTAGCCGTACCTCTGTTGTTCTGTCCGCAGGAAACGACGGGACAGAGCATAATTATAAGCAGGATTCTGACAAGCGCAGGTTTCAGCATCTTCATAGCCGGATTATAAACACGACACTATATTCTAAACAAAACCGGAGCACAAAATGTTGCCTCAGATACGGGTTTTGTATGATAGGCGCGCCGGTTGACGGTAAGCTACGCAACAGGGAAATCGTGGGTCCGGAGATATTCCTCCCATTCCTCTACCTGTTTGTTTTTCAAAACCCTGGCAAATTTATTCTGGCCCCCCATCTTTCCCCGGCTTTCCATCCAGCCGTAAAATGCTTTGACCGGGAGAGGGGTAACCGTAATCTCGTTAAGTGCATGCCTCCGTTCCACTACGTAGTCGTCATTCAGCTTTTTCAGGTAATCGTCGAGAAGCTCCTTCAGCACTTCCGGATCCGCCGGGCTATCGGTAGCCACATACCATTGATGAGAAAAACCATTTTCATTTCTCTTCCCGATCACAGTAAATTCGGGAATGGAGATCCCGAGCTTTTCCGAGACAAGGTCTACCGCCTTATTCATATTGTCGACCGACAAATGCTCTCCGCAAAGGCTGAGGAAATGCTTTGTCCGCCCTGTGATGATAATTTCGGCGCCGGGCTTGTTTACAATTTTGACCGTATCGCCTATCAGGTACCGCCATGCACCTGAGCAGGTAGAGATCAGGAGGGCATATTCCCTGCCTTCCTCGGCTTCGTGGAGCAGGAAAGTTTCAGGATTGGCAACCACGTTTCCTTCCGCATCGAAATTCTTTTCATTGAAAGGAATAAACTCGAAAAAAATCCCGTTATCGAGCACGAGCTGCATACCCCGGGCTTCCGGGTGGGTCTGGTAAGCTAGGAAACCCTCCGAAGCGAGATAAGTCTCTATATAGTGGATAGGGCGGCCCAGCAATTTCTGGAAACCCTTCCTGTAAGGTTCAAAAGAGACGCCCCCGTGCGCAAAGACGTGCAGGTTAGGCCAGATATCGTGAATGTTGTCAACCTTGTAGTGTGAAATGATGCGTTCCAGCAGCAGCTGAAGCCATGCGGGAACACCGACAATATACCCGATGTCCCATTTGTGCGCCGCTTTTGCAATCTCGTTCAGCTTGGTTTCCCAGTCTTTTGTGCGGGCAATATCTTCTCCGGGCTTGTAATACGGTTTGAACCAGAAGGGGATCTGGCCGGCGGATATACCACTCAGGTCTCCTTCGAACCGGTGATCGATCCTGGAGAGGTTGGTGCTGCCGCTCAGCATCAGGAATCCTTTTTCATAGAGATCGTCCGGCAGGTCCCTGTATTGTCCGAGCGCCAGAATTTGTCGTATGCTGGTGCGCTGAATCGCCTTGGACATCGCTTTCGTTACCGGTATCTGTTTACTTGCGGCTTCCGATGTGCCGGAGCTCAGCGCAAAATACTTCACGCGTCCGGGCCAGCAAATGTCTTTTTCCCCGTTTATAACCCTATGCCACCAATCACGATGCATAGCGCTGTAGTCATAAACCGGCAATTTTTTATAGGCCTCGTAATAAGACAGGTCGCGGCGGTAAAGCGCCTTGGCCAGGATGTCCTCAAAATCATATTCTTGTCCGAATGCAGTATCTCTCGCTTTTGCCAGAAGCTTCGCCAGTGATTTTCTCTGCAGAGGTTCGGAATCGATGCGGGAACGAAAAACAACCATGTTCCCCAACTTTACCCCGGTTTTAATAAGGTTACCCAAAAGCGCCATTAGACAGCAGAGTTAGGAAATAAAAGATGCTTGGAAAATAATTTGTGTCAGATTTTACTGTAAGTCCCATTGACCTATAGAACTTATGGCTTTATAGGATGTAAGATCGAACTGGCACGGGACGATAGATATAAATCCGTTTTCCAAGGCCCATTCGTCGGTACTGGGTTTTTCTTCATCAATATTTACGAACTCCCCCGACATCCAGAAATAGTTTCTTCCGTGCGGGTCCTGCCGTTGCTCGAAGGTTTCATGCCACCTTGCATCGGCTTGTCTGCAGACCTTTATGCCATTCAGGGGCATGTTGTCATAGGCCGGAATATTAACGTTGAGTGCGGTGCCCTTAGGGATCCCGTTTGCAAGTGCTTCGCCGGTGATTTTCAGAATAGCCTCCCGCGCATGGTCGAAGTGAGCATCTTCGCGAAAGTCGCAGAGCGAAAATCCTATCGAGGGAATTCCTTCCACAGCTCCTTCTATTGCTGCCGACATAGTGCCTGAATACAGCACATTGATAGAGCTGTTGCTTCCGTGGTTGACCCCGCTCACGACCAGGTCGATCTTACGGCCTTTGAGTACGTGATGCTTTGCCAGCTTTACACAATCAACCGGGGTGCCCGAGCATTCATATTCATCGACATCTTCAAATATATCCGTTTTGTAAAGACGGAGCGGCTCTCCCATCGTAATGGCGTGCCCCATTCCCGATTGGGGGCTATTGGGAGCTACGACCACTACTTCTCCCAGGCGGACCATTAATTCGACGAGCGTTCTGATGCCCAGGGAGGTGATGCCGTCGTCGTTTGTGACCAGTATGAGAGGCCGCTTGCTGATGCTCATGAAAAACCTGTACTTTAGCCGGCAAAATTAAGCAATATGTCAGGATTAGCAATAAGAAGTGGTTCTCCGGTTGATATTCCGGCTATCATCGATCTTCAGAAACAGGTCTGGTGGGTGACTTACGAACATATTGTCGGTAAAGAGCAGTGCGATTTTATGTTTGATGAGCTGTATACAGATGTGTCATTGGCCAGGCAGATGAATGTATCGGGCCACCGCTTTTTCCTGCTGGAGCGGGCGGATGAGCTTCTGGGATTTGCCTCTTGTTCGGAACAGGAAGAAAAGATATTCAAGCTTCATAAAATATATGTGAATCCTTCTGCACAGGGTACAGGGGCGGGTAGGCGATTGCTCGATGCTGTCGAAACATACGCGAAATCTGAGGGAGCTGCGGAATTGAGGCTCAATGTCAACCGCTATAACCCGGCCAGGTATTTTTATGAAAAAACGGGCTTTGCTATTTTGTATGAAGAAGATGTCCCGATCGGGCGCTACTGGATGAATGATTATGTAATGGGGAAAAGGTTAAGCGGAGGGTTACCGCTTAATAACTAGGTGCGATACTTTACTCAGTCTTTTGTGAACGTAACATTATACGTGTTATTTTTGTTTACGCATCCGATAACCTAATCTTTATCCATATCAAATGAAAAGCTTTTTCGTATCCGTTTTTTATGCCGGTCTCATCCTGGGAATGAGCTGTAAGGGGAAAGGACCTGTCAATCCGCTCAATTGCGGGGCCAACGCAGAAAAAGTGTCGGCCGCAGCACTGGCTTGGGGCAACGAAGATAGTGTGGCTAACTGCGAAGCCTACAAAAAGGAATTGAGAGACTTTTTCAAAAGTTGTCCGACCTTTTATACAGGTGCTACCAAGCAGCAACTGGAAGAATTTCTCAATGACCCCTGTAATTAGAAACTCTAGCGCTCTCCCGGCAGGGCAAATGCGACGTACTTATTCCCTTTTTTAGTGCCGAGCTTTCCGCCTCCGCAGGCAATTACAACGTATTGACGTCCCCGGAACGAATAAGTGGCAGGGGTAGCAAAGGCACTTGCAGGAAGCGTGGTTTCCCACAGCAGTTTACCCGTATGGCGATCGAAAGCTCTGAATTTCCCGTCTTTTGTCGCGGCGATAAAGAGCAGCCCGTTTTCAGTGACCAGCGGACCGCCGTAATTTTCCAGCCCGGTTGTCGGGATACCGGAAGCCTTTAGCGAATCGATCTCGCCCAGCGGGACTTTCCAAAGGTATTCCCCCGTATTCAGGTCAATTGCGTTAAGCGTACCCCAGGGTGGGCCGAATGCAGGCAGGCCGTTTTGGTCCAGGAATTTATGATAGCCGGTGAACCTGTAGGACAACCGTTTTTTCGGAGCACTGCCGTTGTCTGCGAGCTCGGTCTTTTCCTGCCCGAGCAGGAAATCGACAAGCGATTGCTTTTCGGTTGAGGTCAGCTGGGTGAATCCGGGCATCATGCCTTTTCCGCCCGAAATGATCTGGTCGATGTATTGCCGGGTTTGCCGGTTGCCGATATCGACCAGTGAAGGATATCCGCTCTCTGCGCTGCCCGACCGGTCGTTCTGGTGGCAGGTGGCGCAATTGATCGCGTAGACTCTTTCTCCGGGGCTAAGACCCGACAGCATAACATCCTGGGGCGTTGGGATCATCGTCAATATCCAGGGCATTTCGTTGCTGTTTACATACAGGATACCTTTATGCGGGTCCGCGGCAGCCCCTCCCCATTCGCCCCCGCCGTCAAAACCCGGGAAAATAAGCGTGCCTTCCGACCCCGGAGGGGCGAAATGACTCTTGTCGATTTTTCTGAAGGTAGTGATCAATTCCTCCCGGTTCGGCGAGTACGGGTTGATGTCTTCTTCCGTAAGCTCGTGTCCCTGCCTTGCAAACGGAGCCGGTTTGACAGGAACAGGTTGTGTGGGCCATACGTGTTCTCCGGGCAGACCGTCAGTAGGAACGGGGGTTTCTTCTATAGGAAAAAGCGGTTCCCCGGTCTCCCTGTTGAAAACAAAGACGTAGCCGTGTTTGGTGATCTGGGCGACCGCGTCAATGACCTTGCCGCCGTGCTTCACCTGTATGAGGTTGGGCGGGGCAGGGAGGTCCCTGTCCCAAAGATCGTGATGGATGATCTGATAATGCCATATCTTTTTACCGGTCCTGATATCGAGCGCGATCAGCGAATTGGCATATAGATTCTGTCCTTTCCGGTTGCTTCCGTAAAAATCAAAGGCAGAAGACCCGGTGGGTGCAAAAACAATGCCCCGTTTCGTATCGACCGCCATACCGCACCAGTTGTTGGCGCCGCCGGTACCGTTGTTCAGGTATGCATCGGGAGGAAATGTTTCATGTCCTTCCTCTCCCGGATAGGGAATGGTATGGAAGGTCCAGATGAGCTTGCCTGTCCTGGCATCAAACGCTCTTATGTCGCCGGGAGCGGCATCGGTATCTTCCGACAACCTGACGGAGAGCACGAGTGTATTTTCGAAAAGTGCCGGCGGAGTAGTGGAAATGACATATTTTTCGAGCGCATGGTCGGGAAGGCCCGTTCTCAGGTCCAGCTTTCCTTCGTCAGCAAAACCGGGTACCGGCTTGCCTGTCAGCGCGTCGAGGGCATAGAGATGATGACCTATTCCGATGAAGATCCTTTTGTCTTTCCCTTCCTCCCAGTAGGTGACGCCCCGGCTGACATGCGACCACTTTTTTAAGGTATCGCCGAATGTCCATATTTCCTTACCCGTTCCCGCATGGACCGCAAAAGCGCGGACTCCCGGAGCGATCCCGTAGAGGATACTGTCGATAATAATGGGAGAAACCTGCATCTGGCCGCTGTCTGCGGTGCTGTATGTCCAGGCCGGCTCCAGTTTTGAAACATTTTCGGGGGTTATCTGGTCAAGCTTACTGAAATGATTGCGATCGGGGCCGCCCAGGTATTCCCGCCATTGCCTGTACGTGTCCTGTTCTGTGCGACACGAAAAGAAAGCCAGTAACAACAGCAGCATGACCGGAAAACCGGGGACTGACAACTTACACTGATGGCGATAGAGAGAGCGAGGTCGCTTCGGAGAGTGCTTGTGTATAATTTTCAATATCGGAAGTAGTGTTTTTGAAACCTGGAAACTGACTAAAATAAGCAGATATGCACCTGTTTCTACTACAGGTAACTACGAATTCCTATCTTTACCCGATATCCCGACAGAATAATGGTTGAAAGTTTTAAAGACTACCTGGCGCTTTATGCGTCGGTTTCGGAAAAGGAATATGAAGAGCTGAAGCCTCTCATCCGGTTCAGGCACTTTGCTTCCGGCGAATTTGTTCTAATGGCCGGCGATGTTTGTAATTACCATTTTTTTGTGGAAAAAGGGCTTTTGCGCTCTTATACCGTCGATCCCGGCGGAAAAGAGCACATCATCCAGTTTGCACCTGAAAACTGGTTTATAGGTGATCGCGGGAGCTATTATTTCAGGGAACCTTCCGAAATCAATATCCGCGCCATTGAACCGACGGATGTCGTCATGTTCGATCAGCTTTTCGTTGAAAAGGCAATGTGCACCAGCGCATCTTACTCTATGTTCAATGAACGGCTCCTGCAGAATCACATCCGGCAGTTGCAAAGCCGTATCAACCAGTTACTGAGCGCATCCGCCGAGCAACGATACGTACATTTTATCGAAACCTACTTTAACCTGACCCTGCGCGTCCCGCAGTGGATGATCGCTTCCTATCTCGGGGTCACTCCCGAAAGCCTGAGCCGGGTACGCCGCGACCTTGCCACCAGGAACCAGAAGATTTCTTGATCTACATCAAGGTACGGAGGGAGCATGCCGCCGTATTTTTGTGATATCGGTAGGTTTAAATCTGTAAATAAGATGAGAAATATAGAGAGAATAATGGCGCCCGGTATTCCGCATTTTGTCGGCGATGGCTTCAGGGTTCATAATTTTATCCCCGGCGGACAGAAGCACTTTCAGAAAAGGATGGACCCGTTCATCCTGATGGATTATAATTCAAAATATACATTTCCTCCTTCGGTGCATTCCCGGGGAGTAGGGGCGCACCCGCACAGGGGATTCGAAACAGTGACTATTGCCTATAAAGGAGCCGTTGCGCATCAGGACAGCGCCGGCAACGAGGGGGTGATCCGGGAAGGGGACGTACAGTGGATGACCGCCGGCAGCGGGATTTTGCATAAAGAATATCACGCTGCGGAATTCAGCGCGACGGGGGGAGAATTCCAGATGGTGCAGCTTTGGGTAAACCTTCCTTCCCGTTTCAAGGGAACCCCTCCCCGGTACCAGGGAATCGTTAACCGGGACATTCATCGTTACCCGCTCGAAAACGAAGGCGGTGAGATCGAAGTCATCGCAGGGGATTACAAAGGAATAACAGGTACAGCCTCGACATTTACGCCTGTTCACCTGATGAATGCCAGGTTAAAGGAAAATGCGCGTGCGGATTTCAGCTTCCCTGCCCATTACAATACCGCATTAATAGTAATTGAGGGTGAAATCGAAATCAATGACGGTATCGAAGTCGCTGCCGATCATTTTGTGCTTTTTCAAAATGAAGGGGAAGAGTTTTCAATCCGTGCCCGCAAAGAAGCCGTAGTGCTCGTATTAAGCGGAGAGCCGTTCAACGAACCGATAGTACAGCAGGGACCGTTTGTAATGAATACCCAGGACGAGATACAGCAGGCTGTCAGGGATTTCAACCTGGGGCGGTACGGATCTTTCGGAAAGGAATAAAGCGGCTACCGGTCCGGTTCCGGACGGACCTGCGGCAGCGGTGCGGCGGTAGCTCCCGGCGGATCATCTTCATATGGTGTTTCGCTGATTTCGAGCTCCGGTTGCCCCGCGTCTACCCAGCATGTGTACCACAGGTCTCCCGTCAGCCTGATCGCTGCCTTCATCTGGCGCTCGACCTGGCCGTCCAGCTCCTTGTGATATTTCCCGGCAAATTCTGCCGACTGAAGCTTCACGATGATGTTATTGCGTAAGTCGTAGCTGTAAAGCCTGTCTTTGGGTATTCCCCCGCTTATTTTCTTTTCAAGCTGCAATACGCTGTCACACCCGGCATGGGTACGGAATACGGTTTCCCATATTGCCTCCGCAGGATTGTTTATATACCGGACTGCTCCTGTCCATAGATCGTAGTTTTCGGCATAGAGCTCGGGAAGCCTCGACTCCCAGAACGCGTGGATACCCTCTTGTCCTGTAAGCTGGCCGTTATAGTTGCGCGTCGTATGCAGCGGGACATGGATGTCTGCAACGTAATGCCCCATATCAGTAGCCAGCTTTATAATAAGCGCCCGGTTTTTGAGCCGGAAAGCTTCGGTAAGTCGGCGGACATGTTGCTGAAGATGCCAGGGCGCAATCCCGTGTTTCCTCAGGCTGTCTTCTCCGAACTTCCTGACGGCACTGTTCCAGTCCCTGGGCAGGAAGGCCGAGCTGTCGCCATAGGCATCCAGGTCAATATAGTGCTTTTCGGCTTCTCCCACCACAGCATATCGCCTCCGGTCGGGATTTACGGCATTTTCGGAAATGATGTCGATATTCTTTTTGAACAAAGGAGCCATCGGTGCCGGAAGCCGGTAAACCGCCATGCGATTGATCAGTTTATGTGCCCGGAATCCCCAGAAAAGAGGAGAAGATAAGGCTTCGGACGGGTAAATAAAAAGTAGCAGGAATGCGCAGACGCAGGAACGGGTCAATACAGTCATAAGTATGTAAGTTTGATCGGATTAAGAAGGTACAGTATGGTCCGTTAGCCGGGGAAATCCGGGGAAGGAACGGCGCCGTAAAATAAATATACACAAATTTTTATATAAAAAGTTCTAAATTAATTTTCTTTACGTATATTTACATAAATAATCGGCAGATAATCTGTGACAGGTACAGGATTTGTCGTCCAGACGGCATTTGTAGCTCCTCAGATCAGCTGCAAGCGTCGCTCAGGTATGTTGATTAAATAAAGAGAGATAGATGGTGGAAAAATGGCAGCCCGTGATGGCCGCCATTTTTTTTACCAGTCGATCGTAGGCAGGCCCTGCTGCCGGAGGTAATCATTGGCTTTGCTGAAATGCCTGTTGCCAAACCACCCCCCCGAGGCGGCCGCCATCGGAGAAGGGTGTTTCGAAGTGAGTACCAGGTGTTTTTCCGGTGAAATCACGCGCCCTTTTTCCTGGGCGTATCTACCCCAGAGCATGAAAACGACGCCTTTTTTCTCATCTGATATTTTCTTTATGACCGCGTCGGTAAAGGTTTCCCAACCCCTGCCCTGGTGAGAACCGGCCTGTCCCGCCCTGACGGTCAGGGTGGCGTTGAGGAGTAGTACTCCCTGGACCGCCCAACGCTCGAGGTTGCCGGAAACCGGGACCGGCTTGCCGGTATCGTCGTGGATTTCCTTGAAAATGTTAAGCAGGGAAGGGGGCTTCGGGATCCCGTCATTTACCGAGAAGCAAAGACCATTGGCCTGGCCAGGTCCGTGGTAGGGGTCCTGCCCCAGTATCACCACTTTACAGGCTCCGAACGGGCATTTGTCGAAGGCGTTGAAAATGAGCTTTCCCGGCGGGTATACCTTTCCGGCAGCATATTCTGTTTTTACGAAGTCGATGAGATCGGCGAAATAAGGCTTTTCGAACTCGCCTCCCAGCTTTTCCTTCCATGAAGGTTCTATTTTTACGTCCATTGTCTGAAGGTCCGGAAAGAAAATATTTTGATCTGCCGCGATCTCTCAGGTAATAAGAGAACGGGCAATGAAACTGCAAAATAATTAATTGAAACTTTTATTGTTTGGTATCGGTTACTAAATTCGTCAAAAGTATTTCCCGAACATCAGATGGTTTCAGAGGTAACAGAGGGCGTCAGGGTAAGTGTACTTACCGAGTATCAACCGGAATATTCCAATCCGGTGAAGTCTCACTTCGTGTTTACTTATAAGATTACCATTGAAAACAGGAGCACGCAGACCGTCCAGTTGATGAGGCGGCACTGGCATGTCTTTGATTCTAATTACAAGTACTATGAAGTGGAGGGAGAGGGTGTTGTAGGCCAGCAGCCCATTCTCGAGCCGGGGGAGGTACACGAATACGTTTCGGGCTGTAACCTCAGCTCAGGGCTCGGTAAAATGAAAGGTACTTACCTGATGGAACGGCTCGTCGACGGGTACACTTTCAGGGTAGTGATCCCTGAATTTATTTTAGCAGCTCCGTATATACTGAATTAATGGCAGGAGCTTCGATATCGTTTTTAGTATTAATTCCCCATTCTATTGATTCTGCCTTATTTAAAGCACCTGCTTCGTGCCGGGAATGAGCATTCTGTTCACTCTCCTTTTGTTTTCAGCCTGTATCGTGATGTGATCTGTGAAAAGCAGGACCGGAATTGCAGGTTCGATATTATTTCGGAGCTGAGGTCTGAAATGAGGGCTTCCGGCAGGGAGATCGAGATCCTCGACCTGGGGGCCGGGTCGAGGATTAACAAGTCGAACAGGCGCCGGATCAGCCAGATTGCCAGAAATGCGGAGAAGCCGGAAAAGTTCGGGCGTTTATTCTGCCGCCTGGCAGGCCATTTAAAGCCGGTCCATGTTGTTGAACTGGGAACTTCGCTGGGCCTGACTACACTATATTTCTCCAAAGCGATGCCGGAGGGACGGATCTATACCTTTGAAGGATGCCCCGAAACTTCGAAGATCGCCGCGGAGAACTTCAGGAGAGCTTCGGCAGAAAATATAGAGATTATTACCGGTAACATTGACCTTACCTTACAACCGGCCCTGAAGGAACGGGGTGTACCGCTCGATATGGTGTATTTCGATGCCAACCACCGTTACGAACCCACCATAAGGTATTTCCGGGAATGTCTTCCCTATGCTCACAACGATAGCCTTTTCATTTTTGACGATATATACTGGTCGCCGGGAATGACAAAGGCATGGGAGGAGATCAAGTCCCATCCGGAAGTTACCGTTACGATCGATCTCTTCTGGATAGGACTTGTATTTTTCCGGAAGGAACAGGTAAAGGAGGACTTTATCCTCAGGTTTTAGGGAAAAACCTACCCGGCGTATCTTGTACTCTTCAGCCCCTGCGCGCCAACATTCCTGATCACAAATAACGAGCCGGCCAGCGGTTGTTTTTCAAGCTGTTCCTCCGGCAGGCCTACCCGGGCGGAAGTAATGTAAAGATCGGTAAAACCAGCTCCTCCGAAAGCAACGGAAGTGATCCGCGCTGCGGGCATTTCGATCCGGGCGATAACTTCACCTTTATCAGGATCGATCCGGATCACTTTCCATCCGTCCCATAAGGCTACCCAAAGCTTATCTTCCGCATCGATGGTCATGCCGTCAGGAAAGCCGTTACCCTCAGGAACGGTGAATACAACCCTGCGGTTGGTGATCTCTGCAGTTTCCGCATTGAAATCGTAGGCTACCACCTCCCGGGTGGGAGAATCATTGTAATACATGGTATCCCCGGCCGAATTCCAGGCCAGGCCGTTGGAACAACCTATTCCCGAAATACGGTGATGTGTATTTCCTTCAAGGTCAAGGATATACAGGTTGCCGGTGGCTTCCGTTTCAGGTATGTGCATCGTCCCTGCCCAGAAACGCCCCTGCGGGTCGCACTTGCCGTCGTTAAAGCGGTTTTCGGGCAGGTGGGCTTCCGGGTCGGTTATGAATCTTGAAGACCCGTCGCCTTCATTGAGCTCGTAAAAGCCGTTTTGCATGGCGCCGACCAGTGTATCCCGGTTAGTCAGTACCACCGCGCCGGTCAGCTGGCCCGTACGGAAGAAAGAATACCCGGATGTCTCCGGGACAAAGGAATGGACAGTCCCGTTCAGGATATCCAGCCATATGATTCTCTGTTTTTGCTCGTCCCAGACCGGGCCTTCGCCAAGCAGGCTTTTGTGTTCTGTGACTGTCTGCCAGTTGGAATTAATCATTTGAATTGAACTTTACTTTAATAAAGAAGGCGCTGTCCTAACACTAATATAAGGGTGCATCGCTTAAAGACTACTGTATTTTGTATTTAAAGACTACCCCCGGTTGTGAATAGTATACCCCTGCGGGACTACCCGGAGTCAGTAAAGTGTATCTATGACACCTGTCTGTTGGGAGTTTTAACGGAATGTCAGTAACTTGCAGCTTGTTGAATAAAGGAGACAGAATGTGATTTTTTTATAAAAAAGCCTGCTGCTAAGGTATGTATTTGATTGGATTTGACCTGGGAAGCTCGTCTGTGAAAGCTTCGCTATTGGACGCTGAGACAGGAGAAACGATTGCTTCTGCGTTTTACCCGGAGACGGAGATGAGAATTGAAGCGCCGGAAGCCGGGTTTGCCGAGCAGAGACCGGAGCTGTGGTGGGAAAATGCCTGTAAGGCGTCGGGTGAAGTAATGCGGCTATCGGGTGTAGGGAGCAGGGAGGTCAGAGCGATCGGCATTTCCTACCAGATGCATGGCCTGGTAGTGGTAGACAGGAACATGACTGTATTGCGGCCTTCTATTATCTGGTGCGACAGCCGTGCGGTAGAGGTGGGAAACCAGGCTTTCAAAGCGCTCGGCGAAGAACAGGTGCTTTCGAGGCTGCTGAATTCGCCGGGTAATTTTACTGCTTCCAAGCTGGCATGGGTGAAGGCTAATGAACCGCACATCTATGCAGAAGTCTATAAATTCATGCTCCCCGGAGATTACCTGGCAGCGAGGATGACCGGGGAGATCGTCACCACTCCCTCGGGGTTATCGGAGGGGGTTTTGTGGGATTTTACCTCGCAATCACCCGCTAATATGTTGCTGGATCACTACGGGTTTGATTACAGTCTCGTGCCGGACCTCGTGCCTACCTTCGGAGAGCAGGGGTTCCTGACGGCAGAAAGCGCCCGGCAGCTGGGCCTTGCCGAAGGTACTCCCGTTACTTACAGGGCCGGAGACCAGCCCAATAATGCCTTTTCGCTGAACGTACTGGAACCGGGCGAGGTTGCCGCTACAGGCGGTACATCGGGGGTCGTATACGGCGTAAGCGACCAGGCTAAGTATGACCCGTTATCGAGGGTCAATACATTCCTGCATGTTACGAAACAAGGTAGCCTGCCAAGATACGGGGTACTGCTATGCATCAATGGAACGGGCAGTCTGAACAGCTGGCTCCGCAACCAGCTTATCCAGGGACGCCTGAGCTACAGCGAGATGAATGATCTGGCTGCGCTGGCGCCGGTGGGAGCGGAGGGCCTGGTATGCCTGCCGTTCGGCAACGGAGCCGAAAGGGTACTGGGAAATGCCAGCCCGGGAGGGAGCTTTTACGGCCTGGAATTTAACCGGCACGGGTTGTCCCATTATCTCCGCGCGGCGCAGGAAGGTATTGTATTTGCCCTTTACTACGGCATGGAGATTATGAAAGACCTGGGCGTAGAATCCAGGCTCATCAGGGCCGGTGAGGCCAATATGTTTCTGAGCCCGTTATTCCGGCAGACATTTGCCAATATATCGGGAGCTACGGTCGAGCTTTATAATACCGACGGAGCCCAGGGAGCGGCAAGAGGGGCAGGAATGGGCCTCGGGTACTATAAGGACAGGGAGGAAACATTTCATGGCCTTCATGCTGTCAGAACCATCTACCCGGATAGCAACGATCAGGCCGTAACGAAAGAAGCCTACCTGAGGTGGAAGGAATTCCCCGCTTATTTATCCAGGCTTTGAATAACCTCTTTCCGGTTGAGAGCGATGCGCCAGAGCACAAAAGGAGAGCCGGCCGCTTCCCCGCACTTTTTAAATATCACGCTGCCTGAATCGACGGGTGCGTAGTAAACCGTGAGGGTGTCGTTTATTTTCTGAAGGTTATCTTCCAGCCCTGAACCGATCCGCGCCTGGTATGCATATGCTTTCAGAAGGTCGGTTTCCTTGGGAAAAAGCCGGGAATCAGAAGTGTCTTTTGCAAACAGAAGCCCGATTTCAGAGCCTGTCCTGAGTTTTATCTCCCCGATCGTACTGAAATTACCGGGCGAATCGCAACTTTTGTCCAACGCCGGGTCTTTTTCCAGGGACTTAGTAGCTTCCGCGGCGATTTTTTGCCCGGCAGCATGCAGCGCGGAGGTTAGCTCGGCGTCTGTGACCCGTTTAATTTTTGCAGATTTGATTTCGGACGAAAGTGCGCCCGAGTTTTCGACCCTTTCATTTGAACCGCACCCGTACAGCAGTAGCGCAGCAGTAAGAACAAGCACTTTGCCGTATAGAGAAACGACCGGCCGGGGATTTTTGATATACCGGGCTATCAGGTGGCTTACCGGCAGGTTGACGGGAATAATTTTTTGCGGATTATCGGAGATAAGCATGGTCATGCCGCCGGAACAGCGATTGTGTTTATAGTCAGTGGAATTTTATCCCCGAAAAGATCAGGGCTTCAGGTAGGGTAACGAAAACACCGCCTTCAAAGTTCGGATACGCCGTTTACCCGAACCTGTTGAAGAATGGCAGCAGCCGTAATTTTATGAAAATTCGTAACTTTGCGGACCTAAAAGACAAGCGGTGCTAAAGAAACTGCCCTAGCCGGCAGGAAATCCATATATGAGTAGTTTTATTAATAAGCTGGAGGCGCTGAGCGAGCGTTTTGAAGAAGTTAGTCAGCAGATCATGCAGCCGGAAGTAGTTTCGGATTCAAAGCGCTATTCCAAGCTAAGCAAGGAGTATAAAGACCTGGAAAAGATAAACGACCAGTTTAAGCTGTTCCGCAAGCTGACGTCCGATATTGGAGGGGCAAAGGAGCTGATAGCCAATGAGAAGGATGAGGATCTGCGGGAGATGGCCAAGGAGGAATTGAATGAACTGACTCCGAAACTGGAGGAGGTTGAAGCGACGATAAAGGAGCTGCTGATACCGAAAGACCCTAACGACAGCCGGAATATTATCCTGGAAGTCAGGGGCGGTACAGGCGGTGATGAGGCTGCAATTTTTGCGGGAGATCTTTTCAGGATGTACCAGCGGTACATCGAGCGGATGGGCTGGAGGCTTTCTGTGCTCGACTATACGGAAGGGACTACCGGCGGGTATAAGGAGATCGTCTGCAAGGTAGAGGGAGATGATGTGTACGGCAAGCTGAAGTTTGAATCGGGGGTGCACCGGGTTCAGCGGGTCCCTGTTACCGAATCGCAGGGGCGGGTACATACTTCTGCTGCCAGCGTAGCGGTTTTGCCGGAGGCTGAGGAGGTCGATATAGATTTGAACATGAACGATATACGTGTGGACACTTTCCAGTCGTCGGGTGCGGGCGGGCAGTCGGTAAACACCACCTATTCGGCCATACGGCTTACCCACATTCCTTCCGGTCTCGTGGTGAGCTGCCAGGATGAACGTTCCCAGCTCAAAAATAAGGAAAGGGCGTTGGGGGTGCTGCGGTCGCGGCTGTATGAAATCGAGTTGCGGAAACGTGACGAAGCCATCAGCTCACAGAGGAAAACGATGGTAGGAAGCGGGGACCGTTCGGATAAGATCAGGACCTATAATTACCCGCAAAGCAGGGTGACCGATCATCGCATCGGGTATACCGTCTACAACCTTCCTGCCGTAATGGAAGGAGATATAGGCGATTTTATAGAACAATTGCGGATTGCGGAAAACGCGGAAAAAATGAAAGAGGGTGAAGCCCTCTGAAATATTGCACAGTCAGAAAAACGATGAGGCTGCCCAAAAGCAGCCTCCGGCATCGACGGTAAGCCAGCTCTCTCAGGATACAGAGGCCCTTAACAAAAATACTCTGTCCAGAATGGGTTGATGGTTGGAACTGAACCTTTCATAACACCATAACTTCAGTTTCTTTATTTCTTCCGGCATCAACATCCGGATAGCCTTACGTAGCTCTTTTTCAAATAAACGATGGTCAAAACTAACTTTTTGAAGGATTATCTTAATGTATTCCAGCATAGAAGCCATAGCCTTTCAGAGTTTAATAGTTCGGACAAAGGTTTTGAAATCAGAAATAACGTTGTAAATAACATCGTATTAAAATAACTAAGAGGTATAATCTCTTATTGTATGTCTTAGTAAATATAAATGAAATTATATAGATATTTAAATTTTTTATTGAATATTTTTCTCCTGGCTGCTCCGGCTTTCGCTCAGGTCCCGGAGGTGCGGGTAGAGGTGGGGGAGACGGAGCTCCTGAGCGGCCAGCCGTTCGAGATCAAAGTGCTGGTCAGGAATCCGCAGGATCGTTCGGAAGTGGTTTTTCCTGATCTGCGCGGCCTGGAGAAAGGGAGCTCTACGCGGCTCAGGAGTTCCGCAGGGGCGGAAGAAGGCCAGGTTCCGCAGGAAGTAATTGTCCAGCAGTATTTTTTTTCACTCGATCACCTGGAGATACCGGCCAGCGAAGTGACGGTGAACGGATCCCGTTACGCAGTGCCGGCGCTGGTGCTGCGGGCAAAAAATGACCGGGGGGATTCCGTTTCAGTCCGGGAGCTCGAAGCGCTTCAGAACCTTGATGCCGAACTGTCCGATCACCTGGAGAAGGAAGACGTATTTCTTACAGTCCGCCCAAGTAAAAACAGCGTGTATCTCAGGGAAGGTTTCGGGCTTTACCTTTCGCTTTTCGTGGCGAAGGATGTGAGGTTGTCGATGGAGTTTTATGACCTGGATAACCAGCTGAAGGAAATAACCAGGCAATTGAAGCCCGACGGCTGCTGGGAGGAAAATACATGGATCGATGAGATCGTCCCGCGGTCTATCACGCTGCGCGGAAGGGACTATACCGAATACCGGCTTTACCAGTCTGTCTTTTTCCCTTTTATACAGAAGGACGTGAACTTCCCTTCCATATCCTTAAAAATGAATATGGGGGAAAACGGGGCGGCCGTCCGTACTTTCTATTCCCGGTCGTTATCCGTAGAGGTCAGGAACCTGCCTCCCCACCCGCGCCGCGACATCGTGGCGGTAGGCAGCTACGACCTGGTGGAATCATTATCGGCGACCCGGATCGGTGTCGGGCAGCCGTTCAGATATAAATTCGGAATATCCGGCCAGGGAAACATAGCAGCCATACCGGCCCCTGCCACGATACCTGTACAGACTTTTGAATTTTATCCGCCCGAAGTAAACCAAGCGCTTAAGGCAGACCTGAGGACGGTAAGCGGCAATAAAACTTTCGAATATACGCTGGTGCCCCGGCAAAAAGGCTTATTCCCCCTGAAAGGTTATTTTCAATGGATATTTTTCGATCCTGTCCGGGAGGTTTACGACACGCTCCGTTCGGGACGGACGATAGAGGTTTCGGGCGCCGGAGGGGCGGTTGCCGAGTCGGTGGCGCCCATAGGGGAGAACCGGCTGTATGCGAACCTGGAACAGCTCGATTCAGAAGCGGTACAACGTAATTATGGTGGTATTTTTCGGATTGTAATGAACGTTGTGGTAATTTTGATGCTGCTGTCGGTGCTTTGGGTATTCCGGAAGTAATACGGTCCGCAACCGGCTGCAACAGGCCCTTTTTTTAAAACGGGGACACAGGGATTATAAAGTTTTTATTATACAAATGGGTAGTATCTACGGGAAAATATTCAGCATATCCACTTTCGGGGAATCGCACGGAGCAGGTATAGGGGTCGTGATAGACGGTTGCCCTGCCGGGGTCACTTTTGATCCGGCATTTATTCAGAACGAGCTGACGCGAAGAAAGCCGGGGCAGTCCAGGATAACTACCCAGAGAAAGGAGGCCGATGAATTTGAGGTGCTTTCCGGTGTATTCGAAGGGGTTACCACCGGGGCGCCGATCGCCCTGCTGATCCGCAATGAAGATCAGCGCTCGAAGGATTATGCGCATATCGCCGATAGGTTCCGCCCTTCCCATGCTGATTTTACCTATGAAAAGAAGTATGGTATACGTGACTACAGAGGAGGGGGCAGGAGCTCCGCACGCGAAACTGCAGCCCGGGTGGCTGCCGGAGCCGTGGCAAAGCTGATGCTGCAGGAGCTGGGTGTTTCAATCTCTGCTTTTGTTTCGCAGGTCGGGCCTATCAGGGTAAGCAGGCCGTACACGGAGCTGGACCTGTCGGAAGCCGAGAACAATGCTGTAAGATGCGCAGATCCCCGGGTAGCCGGCGAGATGTTCGATTTTATAGATAGTGTAAGAAAAAAAGGGGATTCGGTAGGAGGAGTAGTTTTTTGTGTAGCCAAAGGGGTTCCCGCAGGATGGGGAGAACCTGTATTCGATAAGCTTCATGCTGAATTGGGAAAAGCCATGCTGAGCATTAATGCGGTAAAGGGTTTTGAGTATGGTAGCGGGTTTGACGGCGTAGAGATGCTGGGATCGGCTCACAACGACGCATTTTACCAGGATGAGCAAGGCGCAATAAGGACCAGGACCAACTTTTCAGGCGGTATCCAGGGAGGTATTTCAAACGGGGAGGATATTTACTTCCGGGTAGCGTTTAAGCCTGTCGCTACGATCATGCAGGACCAGGACAGCCTTAATAAAGCGGGAGAAACGGTGGTAGTATCCGGCAAGGGAAGGCACGATCCCTGCGTTGTGCCGCGGGCTGTTCCCATAGTAGAGGCAATGGCCGCGTTGGTACTGGCAGATTTCTACCTGAGGAATAAAACGTCGAAGATAGCCTAGTTACGGCGCTTGTGATACATGTTGATCACCAGTACGATAGCGCCGATAAAGTTGATCAACAGGCCTGAAATGAACAGGAGGTTGGTGTACATGCTGTCTTCCGCTTTCAACGCCGCGCCGAATAAGATCGTAAGCGAGCCCAGTATAATGAGCAGAATCGCATATCTACTTTTTATGTTCAATAAAAAGCTGGTTTAGTGAAACAAATGAAGGCGACCGGGATCGTTCAACCTTCGTGCCCTCGGTATATTTACTCAAATATAAATATTCTGTTAATTTTTTTGTGCCTGCCCGCTTTTCTTTTTGCGCAGGACAAAAAATTCGAATTTGCCAAACCGCTGATGGGCTCGCAGTTCAGGCTGGTTTTCTACGCCCCTGACGATTCGGCTGCCGTTACTGCCGCAAAGGCCGTATTCGCACATCTCGGGAAACTGAACGAGGTCATGAGCGATTACCTTGACGGATCGGAAGTGAACCGTCTTTCCGCACTTTCGGGTAGCGGCTACTGGGTAAGACCGGGAGATAAGCTATTTGCTATACTGGACAGCGCGCAGGTATTGAGCAGGAAGACGAACGGGGCGTTTGATGTGACGATCGGCGCTGTTACGCAGGTATGGAGGCGTGCTTCAAGGTTAAATCGCTTTCCTGATCCGGGAGATATCCGTAGCGCACTGAAAAACAGCGGATACGGTTTAATGGACATAGACCGGAAAAACCGGCTGGTGAAGCTGAAGAAACCCGGTATGCGGATAGATTTGGGCGGGATAGGAAAAGGATTTGCCGCAGACGAGGGAATACGGGTTCTGAAATCAATGGGAATCTTGTCGGCCCTGGTCGATGCCGGAGGGGATCTGGCTTTATCTTCTCCTCCGCCGGGGGAGAAGGGGTGGAAGATTTCGGTGTCTTCAGGTGCGGTAAATGAATCCGACGAAGTAATTGTCATATCTGATTGCGGGGTAGCCACTTCGGGGGCTACCTATCGTTATATTGAGCACAAGGGGAAGAGGTACTCGCATATCGTAAATCCTAAGACGGGAGTAGGGCTCACCAGGGAGGTACGATCGACTATTATTGCTCCGACAGGTACCCGGGCGGATGCATTGGCGACGGCAGTAAGCGTGCTGGGGATAAAAAAAAGCAGGCGGATGATGGAAAAGGAATTTTCGGAGGTCAGGGCATGGCTTCTGGAGAAAGACATTGCTACCGGGAAAACCAGGAGCTGGAGCACCCTGGGACAGAAAGCTCCGTGATTTGTTAGGGGGCTGGTCATACCCGGGCATCACCCGTTTTCCTGCCGGAGCACGTCGAGAGGCGACCGGGAAACTACGTCCCGGCTGTTGACCAGCCCGATGACGATCGTGAGAAGGGTTATCCCCAGGAGAGCTCCCAGCAACGGGATCCAGCTGATCGTGAATTCGGAATTGAAGCTGAACCGGGCCAGTGACCACGCTGCTAAAAGCGCAAGCGAAATACCGGTTACGGAGGAAAGCAATCCAAGATAAAAATACTCGAGCCCGGTTATCCATAAGATCTGGCTCCGGCTCGCACCCAGCGTTCGCAGGAGCACACTTTCCCTGATGCGCTGGTATTTGCTGACCACTACTGCGCCGAGCAGTACGATGAGGCCGCTCAGCACGCTTAAAAGCGCCATGAAGCGGATAACAAACCCTACCTTCGAGGCAACTTTGTCAAGGGTCTGGAGAATAAGATTGAGATCGACGATACTGATATTGGGATAGCGGCTTACAAGCTCCTGCTGAAATTTCGCCGACTTTTCAAGCGAGGAAAGATAGGTGGTTAATACATGAAATTTGGGCGCTTTCTCCAATATCCCGTTTGGAAAAACCAGGATGAAATTGGTTTGCATTCCCCGCCAGTCCACTTCCCTGAAGCTGGCGATATAAGTTTCGACCGGCAGCCCCTGGACATTAAAGGTCAGCGTATCACCCAGCTTCAGCCGGTTCCGCTGCGCAAACCCTTCTTCTAGGGATACCGGGACCAGGCCGTCGGCACGGTCATAGCTGCCGACCCATTTCCCGGAAGTTATTTTTTCCGAATCGGAAACAGAATCACGGTAGGTAACGCGGTACTCCCGGCTAAAAAGCCCTGACCGTATATCGCTGGAGTCTTCCCGGGCCTGCAGGTAGTCGTACCCGTTGACGCCCGCCAGCCGCATATTGACAATGGGAACTGACTGGATCAGCGGAAGATCCGATTCGCCTATGAAACCTTCGATCTCGTTTAACTGGTGATCCTGGATATCAAACAAGACCATGTTGGGCCTGTCAGCCTCGTTCCTGACCTGGCTGTTGATCTGGCCCAGCAGGATATTCCGGGAAAGTAGCAGGGTCGTGATCAGCATGGTGCCCAGTCCAAGCGCGATCATCATCGTAAGCGTCTGGTTGTTGGGCCGGAAGAGATTGGAAAGTCCCTGGCGGGGAACGAAGCCCCAGCGGGCGGGGAAAAACCTCCGGACAAGCACGATGACCAGCTTTGCAAAACCCGCCAGGAAAAGGAAAGCAGCCAGTATCCCACCGGAAAAGATCAGGGCGGAACGCCAGTTTCTGAGCTGCAGATAACTGAATAATACTATAAAAAGTACAATACAGGCATAGATCATCCATTTCAACGGATCGCGGCTTTGCCCGTTTTCTGCTACCTGGATCCTGAAAACATTCAGGGGAGCAATGCTCCTGATGCCGATCAGAGATCCCAGGGAAAACAGCAGCGAAACGATAACCCCGAGCGCAATTCCCTGCAGCACGGCAAACGGAGATATGGAAGGGGATAATTTAAAAGGCAGGAAATCGGCTACGAGAACAGGAAGGAATTTTTGAAAAAAAGAACCGGCTACGGCGCCGATCACAGACCCTACCAGGCCGATAAGCCCTATCTGGATCAGGAAAATAAGAAATGCCTGCGCTGAAGTAACGCCCAGGCACCGGAGGATAGCTATCGAACTGAATTTTTCCTTAATATAAAGATGGACCGAGCTGGCTACCCCGATACAGCCCAGCAGCAGCGCTACAAAGCCTGCCAGTCCCAGAAACCCGGTGAGATTCGTAAATAGCCTCCCGGTACTGGCCTTCTGATCTTCAATAGTGCGGATACTGATGTCGTCGTGGGCCCACTTTTTCTTCAGTGCTTCCGCCACTTCTCCCGACATGCCGGGCTGTTCCAGCCGGACAAAATACCGGTAGTTGATCCTGGAGCCTTTTTTGTCCAGCCCTGTTTCGGGCAGGTATCTGAGGGGGATATAGACAATAGGCGCTACGGTAGCTACGATGCCGGTCTGCCCGGGCGCCTGGCGAAGAGCGCCCGCAATCAGGAAAGTGAGATCCCCGACCTTTATGGAATCGCCGACGGACGCATTGAATTGCAGGAGCAGGTTGTGGTCGACAAGCGCTGCCCGTCCGGAATCCAAATGTATTCTGGCGTTTTCAGGGATCGTTTCCAGTTCTCCGTAAAACGGGAAATTGCCTTCAAGCGCCCTGATCTGGGTGAGCCGGGTTCCCTGGTTCTTAGGGAACGAGACCATAGAGCCGAAGCTCCATTCCTCGGCAATATCTTTGGCCACGGAGTCCGCATTTCGCTGCTCTTCTCCCGAAAAAGGACGATTGGCAATCCATTCCTGGTCAGCGCCCAGCAGCGTGGCGGCTTGTTCGTCAATCTGTTTTTCGAGGTTGTCGCCCAGGGAGTAGATGGAAACCAGGGCAGCTATACCCAATATGACCGATGTCAGGAACAGGAATAGCCGCGAAGGATTCCGGCGGGTATCCCGCCAGGCCATTTTGAAGAGCCATGTCAGTTGCCGGGATCGTGTCATTGTTCTGTATCGGCTATTATTTTCCCGCCTTTAATGCGGACAATTCTTCCTGTTTTGGCGGCCAGATCCATATCATGCGTAACAAGTACAAGCGTGGTGCCGGCTTCGCGGTTCAGCTCGAATAGTAAGCGGATGACCTTTTCGCTGGTTTCGGCATCGAGGTTCCCGGTGGGCTCGTCTGCAAATAGTATCTTAGGTTTGTTGGCGAATGCACGGGCCAGGGAGACCCGCTGCTGCTCGCCGCCGCTCAGCTGAGAGGGATAGTGATGAAGGCGTGCCGAGAGCCCGACCTTGTCCAGGAGTTCCGCTGCCGGTCTTTCGGCATCAGGGGCGCCGGCAAGTTCGAGAGGGATCATCACATTCTCGAGCGCGGTAAGGGTAGGAAGCAATTGAAAATTCTGGAAGATAAAACCCACACTCCGGTTTCGGATCTGTGCCAGCTGATCTTCACTCTGCTCGTTCAGCAGAATGCCGTCCAGGACGACCTTTCCGGAGGTAGCCCGGTCTAACCCTGCGCACAAACCGAGGAGCGTTGTTTTTCCGCTGCCGGAAGGGCCGACAATCGCGAGAGTGGTACCTTCCGGGATACCGAGGTTTACCTTTTCAAGAACTATAAGATCTTCTTTGACGGTACGAAAGGATTTGGTTACCTCGGAAAGACGCAGTATGTCTGGCATTTTTTTGTGACGAACTTTTATAAAAATAGTCTAAATTGGCAGGTATAGTTCCTTGTCGGGCTGACAACAGATAAGCGCGACAGGTGCCTGTTCATTCAAAATAGGGGAATAAGAAGGTAAATTCCAATAAAGATTATGTACAAAGCCTTATCATTCTGGATTTGTTTTTTTCTGCTGGCAGGCTGCGGCCGTTCCGGAGAGGATGCCGGTGCGACAGAAGATGAGGAGACAGTGAAAGCAGAAGGATCTTCCCGGAGTGAAAAGAAGGTAATTATTTTTTTCGGGAACAGCCTGACAGCGGGCTATGGCCTGAAAATGTCGGAGGCATACCCGGCCCTTATCCAATCTAAAATAGATTCGCTGGGGTTGCCTTACTCGGTCGTCAATGCCGGTGTGAGCGGAGAGACCACCGCTTCAGGCAACAGCCGCGTCGACTGGATACTGGAAAGTCCCGTAGATGTGTTCGTTCTTGAACTCGGAGGAAACGACGGCCTGAGGGGGATACCGGTCGGGGAAACCTTTAAAAACCTGCAGTCTATTATCGGCAAGGTGAAAGCCAGGTACCCGGGGGCAAAAATCGTACTGGCAGGAATGCAGGTACCGCCCAATATGGGGAAGACATACGCCGATGAATTTTCGGGGATCTATCCCGAGCTGGCGAAAGCGAATAATGTTTACCTGATCCCTTTTTTACTGGAAAAGGTAGGGGGGGAAAGGCATCTGAACCTCCCGGACGGTATACACCCCACGGCAGAAGGACATAAGATAGTGGCGGAGACCGTATGGGAGGTATTAAGGGAGGTGTTATGATATATACGAAGCATGCAATAAGTTACCTTTAAAAACAGTTATATGTACGTCGCCCGGAACAAATTCACCCGTTTTCCGGGGATTCTTTAAGCCATCTCAAATAAAAATGTACTATGAAAAAAAGGAATGTTTTTTTTACGCTCTTATTGGCTGTCGCACTCGTGAGTGGTGGATACGCACAATCGTTTAAGTTCGGGCCGAAAGTCGGACTCAATGTCAGTAACTATACGGGAGACAACATAGAATCTGATGCCATTGTAGGTATGCATCTCGGAGGCTTGCTGAGCTTTGGAATAGGAAACGTATTCTCTATCCAGCCGGAAGTACTTTTTTCTACCCAGGGAGCGAAGATTAATGATAACAATACAAAGAAAGAGTTTAAAACCAATTACGTGTCGGTTCCCGTTATGCTGAAAGCGCGTACGGGCTTTGGGCTGTACTTCGAGGCAGGGCCACAGGTGGCATTTAAAACCGGAGAGAAAATCGGTGACCAGACCATCAACAATTTTGCTGAAAACCTGGATCTCGCAGGCGGCATCGGGCTTGGGTACCAGGCCGGCTTCGGGCTCGGGATAGGAGCGAGGTATGTACAGGGTATATCTAAGGTAGGTACATTCGAGAGCTCAAACATCAAAGCAGATGTGAAAAACAGCATTGTGCAGGTCGGCTTATTCTGGGCTATCCCTGTCAACTAGATCAGACTCAGTTTAATATGTAAGGATGAGTTTTGTCATCCGGAAAAAGCTCTGAAGATATTTCTTCCGGGCTTTTTCTTTTGAAAGACGGTCGCTTAAAAATGAAACACCCGCCTAGGATGCCCCAGGCGGATGTTTAAAACTATACACACACTATGCGGCGAATTTATAAAAAAAAGTAATAATTAAATGTTTGTACATGAGATTTATTACGATCTGATTCCAGAGTTTACTATGCCTTTTTAGTTGTTTTTCGGGGATTTTAGTAGATTATAGCATGTGGTATAATTTGTAATCACTTGTATATCATGTATTTATTCCGGGAGGCGTCGCATATCACAGCCAGCGTATCCTATACCCGCTTCGTTCGATTTTTTTTAGAAAAGTCATCTGTCGTTTGGAGAACCGCACGATTTCAGAAAGCAGGGAGCTGACCATTTTTTCATAAGGAAGTTTCCCCTGGATAAAAAGCGTCGCATACTTGTATTCCAGGCCGTAGCCGATCAGCACTTCTTCGGGCACGCCGGCTCCGATCAGGCTTTTAACTTCCTCTAACATACCCTCTTCCAGTCTTTTGATCAATCGTGCCCTGATGCGCTTTCTCCGGGTTTCAGCCGGCGGGTTGAGCCCGATGATCAGGATCGAAGGGGCCGTATCGCTGTTCTTTTCCGTAAGCATGTTCAATACCGCCTGTATGTATAAGCCGCTTCCTCCGCAGGCTATGACAGGCTTCTTTCGTTCCAGAAGCGCTCCGAACACTTCCCGGAAGTCTGATTTGAACTTATGCACATTGTAAGGGGCTCCGGGTGGCAGGATGTCGATGAGATGATACGGAATATCCTGGTCGCCGATACGATATTCGCTTAAATCCTTCCCGCTGCCGATATCCATACCTTTAAAGACCTGCCTGGAATCGAGACTGATGATCTCGCCGCCAAGCTCATACGCGATGCGGACAGCCAGCGAGGTCTTGCCGGAAGCAGTAGGACCGGCGACCACTATAAGGTCGTACGGAGGGCCTTCCCCAAGCAGGCCTGAAGGCGGATCATTCCGGGGGAGCGGCGGAGATGCATGCTGAAATTGCCTGACATATTTCAGGTTGCCTGCATTTGTGACGCTGACAAGCGGCCTGGAAGCGCCGTAAATAACCTTGTTGTCAAGTCTGTGAAGAGGATACCTGCTGAAACTGTCCCGGTCGATCAGAAATGTAATAGGGCCAGTCTGGCCTGCGAGCTTAAAGCCTGCCCTTTGAAAAGCGGGGCCGTGAGACCATTCCAGGTCTGCATAGGTCATGATGTCGTCGGGCCGGTAGGTACGCGCAAAATGCTCGACGAGCTTTGACAGCCCCCCGACCACGGTGGTCCCGGAGTGATTGGCAAAACGGATCAGCTCTCCCGATTTGTAAGGTGCTTCGTTATGGCGGAATATTTTAGGAGCGGCAAAGGCCGCGACAGCCAGCAGGATCTCATCCCGGTTTCCGGCGACGAGGTTGGTGGGTAATTTTCCGAAATGTCTTTCAGGCAGAAACAACCCGAACCTGTACCTGGCTGCGGTGCTTCCGTTCATATGATGCCGGTCGAGGAAGCTGTCGGCGGTAGGCTTGTCGATTCTCCTGACCTGGGTGAGGCGCGCCGGGATCCTGAATGAAAAGCCGAACAGTGCCCTGAGCCTGGATTGAACGATTTCTTTTTTACGACGCCATATATCTTCCCAGACAACAAGAAGCTGCTGTTGAGGGAGAAGGGGAGAAGATAATACGGGATGTACGGCCGGGATACGCCCGGACCATGTATGAAGATCTATACAGATAATGGTAGTTTCCTCTTTCCCCGATATGCAAAAAGCATCGAACCCTGAGTATTCAAGGTGCCGGTAGTCAAATTTTTCAGCCTCAAACCAACCGGCTACTTCAGAAGCGAATTCGCTTTTGTATTTTGCTTTTCCCGGTTCCACTCAGGGGATCGCCCGCGTTTCCACGGTCGTAACCTTGCCGCTGGCTTTCAGCTGGTCCAGCTGCCGCGCCTCTTCTTTGGTCCAGGCTTCTCTTTTATAGCGATTGTTCATATCCTCAACGAGCAGGTCCTTGCCCCAGACGACCTGGTCGCGCTCGGTAAATACCGGCACAAACTCATCGTGACGAAGGTATATGGCTTGTTTCGGACAGGCTTCCTCGCAGAGACCGCAGAAGATACACCTGAGCATATTGATCTCGTAAACAGCAGCGTATTTTTCTTCCCGGTACAGGTTTTCCTCCCCTTTGGCGCGCTCTTCGGCAACCATGGAAATAGCCTCTGCCGGGCAGGCTACAGCGCAAAGGCCGCATGCCGTGCACCGCTCACGTCCCTGCTCGTCTCTTTTCAGGATATGCCTCCCTCTGAAGACAGGTCCCAGGTAGCGTTTGACTTCAGGGTATTGTATCGTAACCTTTTTACTGAAGAAGTGCTTGAGGGTAATAGCCAGCCCTTTAGCGATAGCCGGGAGAAAAAGGCTCTCGCTGAAAGTCATGGTTTTATTACTTACCTGTTTTGATCTATTGGTCAACTGCATAGTTTCAGTCTGTAAAATTCGTTATTCACTGGTTCGTAATATCTCACACTTCATCTTGTCTCAATCCAGCAAAGCGGTCAGCCACGGCTTCAGCAAAAGGATGCCGGCCCCGGTAATGAGAATATTGACAAGCGCCAGCGGGATGAGCTTTTTCCAGCCCAGGTCCATCAACTGGTCGTAGCGGAAACGCGGGAGTGTCCAGCGTACCCACATGAAGAAGAAAATAAAAGCGAGGGCTTTGATGAACAGAACGCCCATTCCGATCAGCGAGGCAATGTTATGCCCTGCCGTAGCTCCGAAAGCGCCGGTCAGCTGTGCATACACCCAATCCATTCCCGGGTAATTATATCCTCCGAAATACAAAGTAGACATGAATGCAGAGGAAACAAAGATATTGATGTATTCGGCAAACAGGTAGAAACCAAGCTTCATGCTGCCGTATTCGGTATGATAACCGCCTACCAGCTCAGTTTCGCATTCGGGAAGGTCGAAAGGCGTCCGGTTACATTCTGCAAAGGCGCAGACCAGGAAGATAATGAACCCGAGGGGCTGGTAGAAGATGTTCCAGTTTCCGCCGTGCTGCTGGTTTACGATTTCCCTGAGGGAAAGCGAACCCGACATCATCAGGATAGCGATGATGGAAAGCCCCATCGCCACCTCGTAGCTGATATTCTGGGAAGCGGCCCTTATCGCGCCCAGAAGAGAGAACTTGTTGTTGGAAGCCCATCCTCCGATCATGATGCCATAAACACCCAGGGCTACGATACCAAAGACATAGAGCACGCCGATATTGGTTTCGACTCCCTGCATGGCCACCTCTTTACCACCGTAGATGAAAGTGTTCCCGAAAGGTATGACGGCGCTGGTCATTAACGCAGTGATCATCGCGATTCCGGGGCCGGCTATGAAAAGCCACTTATTCGCCTGTGCGGGAATAAAGTCCTCTTTGAAAAACATTTTGCCGGCATCGGCCAGGGGCTGCAGCAACCCTCCCCATCCGGCGCGGTTGGGGCCGGGCCTGTCCTGGATAAAAGCAGCTACCTTACGTTCGGCCCAGGTCGAATACATGGCAATAACGAGCGTTAAGCCGAAAACGACCAGGATCACAACTGATTTTATAATGAGCTCGGTAAGTTCCATTTTTGTTTTATAAGTAACTAGTCGCTGGCCAGCGATCTTTCATTAGCCAGCCGGTTAT
Organism: Spirosomataceae bacterium; assembly: GCA_037191015.1. Classification (GTDB taxonomy): domain Bacteria; phylum Bacteroidota; class Bacteroidia; order Cytophagales; family Spirosomataceae; genus Ravibacter. The sequence goes on along the minus strand of JBBCKD010000027.1, from coordinate 633,519 downwards.
TTTCGATGCTTAGCTGACGAACTGTATTTTCGTCGGTAATATAAGGCCGGGAATCGTCGATCTTCTTGTACTGGCTCTTAGCCAGCTTCAGGGCGAAATCCGGTTTTGCAATCAGGTTTTTGCCGTATTTATTGGCAGAGATCACCGAGCTTCTCTCGATCTTGGTGGGACCCTCAATGACCCAGTCCAGGGTTTGTTTCTTCTCGAAGCGGCAGGTGTTGCAGATGAACTCTTTTACTTCTCCCCACATATTTTTCCGGCCCGTTACACGGATCACTTCGTCGCCCCGGTACCAGAGGGTCACATTGCCGCTGCATTTCTCGCAATTGCGATGTGCGTCTACCGGCTTGGAAAACCATACGCGGTTTTTGAAACGGTAGGTTTTGTCGGTAAGAGCGCCTACCGGGCAGACATCGATTACGTTTCCTGAAAAATCGTTGTCGATCGCCTTCTCGATATAGGTGCTGATCTCTGCATGGTCACCGCGGTTCAATACACCGTGAACCCGTTTGTTGGTGATCTGGTCGGCCGTGAATACACAACGGTAACACAGGATACAGCGGGTCATGTGCAACTGTATGTACGGACCTAAATCGTGCTTTTCGAAAGTCCGGCGTTCTTCCTGGGTACGCGTATCGACTACGCCATGCTCATAAGAAAAATCCTGCAGGTAACATTCACCGGCCTGATCGCAGACGGGACAGTCGAGAGGGTGGTTGAGCAGCAGAAATTCTACTATACCTTTCCTTGTTTCCAGTACCGCAGGGTTGGTGGTATTTTCCACTATCATACCGTCCTGTACCTGGGTAATGCACGAGGGAACCAGCTTAGGCATGGGACGGGGGTCTTTTTCAGAGCCTGCCGCCACCTTCACCAGGCAGGCCCGGCATTTGCCTCCGCTTGCCTTCAACGGTTCATAGTAGCACATTGCTGGCGGTACCTTGTCATGCTGTTCGGGATCTGCTTCCGCAATTTTCCTGGCGGCATTCATGATAGTCGTTCCGGGGGGAACGCTGATCTCGATACCATCTATGGTAACTTTCAACAATGGCGTTTCAATAGCTTCCATTTGTTTTTATTTTCTCTCGGGAGGATTTATTAAATGCCTCCGTTTAATTCAAAACTGCTTCAGTGGGATAAACAGCGCCGGGCCGGGTGGCTTCTTCCGGATGGCTGACATGCCATTCAAATTCATGCCTGAAATGCCTTATGGCGCTGGCTACCGGCCAGGCAGCCGCATCGCCCAAAGGACAGATCGTATTCCCTTCTATTTTCCTGGCTACATCCACAAGCAGGTCTATGTCTGCCTGGGTTCCCTTGCCATGCTCGATGCGGTGGAGTATTTTCTCCATCCAGCCGGTACCTTCCCGGCAGGGGCTGCACTGCCCGCAGGATTCATGACGGTAAAAATGAGCAAAATTCAGTGTATTTTTAACAATACACGACGTTTCATCAAATACGATAAACCCGCCCGATCCGAGCATTGTCCCCGTAGCAAAGCCGCCGTCGGACAACGATTCATAGGTCATGAGACGGGGTTCGTTATTGGCTGTCGTGGTAATAAGGTTTGCCGGCAGGATGGGTACCGACGACCCGCCCGCAACCAGCGCTTTCAGGTAGTGGCCGTCCCGGATCCCTCCGCAGTATTCGTCGGAGTAGATGAATTCTTCGACCGGTACGCCCAGCACGATTTCGTATACGCCCGGTTTCCTGATATGCCCGGAAGCAGATATGAGCTTGGTCCCGGTGCTTCGACCGACGCCCAGCGCAGCATAAGCTTCACCGCCGTTATTGATTATCCAGGGGGTATTGGAGATGGATTCAACGTTGTTAACCACCGTAGGGCACTGGTAGAGTCCCTTTACAGCAGGGAAAGGAGGTTTGTTGCGCGGGTTGCCGCGTTTTCCTTCCAGCGACTCCAGCAATGCGGTTTCTTCGCCGCAGATGTAGGCGCCGCCTCCCGGCTGGACTACCAGTTCGAGGTCATAGCCCGATCCCAGGATGTTCTTCCCCAGGAAACCTTTGGCTTTCGCTTCGGCGATAGCTTTTTCCAGGATCGCGATCACGTACAGCAATTCGCCCCGTACATAAATAAAGGACTTGTTGGCGCCGAGCGCATAGCTGGAAACGATCATTCCCTCGATGAGAAGGTGAGGGATGGATTTCATAAGGTAGTGATCCTTAAAGGTTCCCGGCTCCGATTCGTCGGCATTGCACACCAGGTAGCGGGGAACACCCTCCGGCTTGGCAAGGAAGCTCCATTTCATCCCCATCGGGAAACCCGCTCCTCCGCGTCCGCGTACGCCCGACTTCTTGACTTCTTCAACGACCTCGTCCGGGGTCATGCTTTTGATGGCCTTTTCCACTGCAGTATACCCGCCATGCTTGCGATATACATCGAAGGTCTCAATACCCGGCTCGTTGATATGTTGGGTTAATATTTTCATCGCTATTTTGACAGCTCGTCTATGATTTCATCCACCTTGTCGCAGGTAAGATTCATGTAGTATTTTTCCCTGACCTGGAATACCGGGCCCCAGCCGCAGGCCGCCAGGCACTCTACCTCCTTGAGGGTGAACATCCCGTCGGGCGTGGTCTGTCCGGTTTCGACCCCGAGGCGCTGCTTCAGATGATCGTATACTTTTTCTCCCCCCATCAGGCAGCACGGACCGGTACGGCAGTATTCGATGACATGCTTACCGACAGGCTCGAGGTGAAACATCGTATAGAAAGTAGCCACCTCATACACTTCGATGGACTCTATGGAAAGCATCTCGGCCACGTAGTCCATGGCTTCCGGGCTCACCCAACCCCATTGCTTCTGCACAAGATGCAACAGCGGGATCAGCGCCGACTTCTGCTTTCCTTCAGGATACCTCGCGATGATCTCCTGCGCCTTCTCCAGGTTTTCGGGAGTAAACTTTATATCTGTTGTTTGGGTTGACATACTTGTTCTACTGTCAATCTTTAAATATTTCCTTAGGCATCCAACTCCCCGGCGATCACGTTCAGGCTGCTCATGATCATAATCGCATCCGAGATCGATACGCCTTTGCACATTTCAGGAAAGGCCTGATAATAGATAAAGCTCGGACGGCGGAAATGAAGCCTGTAAGGCGCCCTGCCCCCGTCGCTTATCAGGTAAAAACCGAGCTCTCCGTTTCCTCCCTCCACAGCATGATACACTTCTCCGACCGGCGCGTCTATTTCTCCCATCACGATTTTAAAATGGTAGATAAGCGCTTCCATCTTGGTGTAAACATCCTTTTTGGGAGGCAGATAGTATTCCGGCGCATCAGCAAAATACGGGCCTTCAGGCAGGTTGTTCAAAGCCTGTTCGATGATCCGGAGGCTTTGCCACATTTCTTCTCCGCGGACCATGAAGCGGTCGTAGGTATCGCCGCTCTGTCCTACGGGAATATCAAACTCAAAGTCTTCGTAGGAAGAGTAGGGGTTCATGACCCTCACGTCGTAGTCGACGCCTGCCGCTCTCAGGTTGGGGCCGGTAAAGCCGTAGGACAATGCCCGCTCTGCGGAGATAGGACCGACATTGATGGTCCTGTCCATGAAGATACGGTTGCGGTTGAAAAGATTTTCGAATTCCCTGAGCACCGGGGGCAGCGTCTGGAGAAGCGCCTTGATTTTACTGATAGCTGTCGACGTCAGGTCTCTTTCCATCCCGCCTATCCGGCCCATGTTGGTGGTCAGCCTGGCGCCGCATATTTCTTCATAAACTTCGTAAATTTCCTCTCTTTTTTCCATCAGGTAGAGGAAGCCCGAGAAAGCCCCGCTGTCTACTCCCAGTATACCGTTGCAGATCAGGTGATCGGAAATGCGCGCCAGCTCCATCATAATGACCCTGATGTACTGCGCCCTTTTGGGAATTTCTATGCCCAGGAGCTTTTCCACAGTCATGTGCCAGCCGAAGTTATTGATAGGCGATGAACAGTAGTTCATCCGGTCGGTCAGCGTGGTGATCTGGTAGAAGGGGCGTCTTTCCGCTATTTTCTCGAAAGCCCGGTGTATATAGCCGATGGTCTGCTCCCCGGAAACGATTTTTTCGCCATCCATCTGGAGGATATTCTGGAATATCCCGTGGGTGGCGGGGTGGGTCGGGCCGAGGTTCAGGGTTGTAAGCTCCTCGACCAGTTCCGGCTGGCTAATCTTCGCTACCTGGCCTTTATCTGAAATAAGATCTATTTCACTCATTTTTTGAATTCTTTATCTGCCAAACAAGGCGTCGATTTTGTCTTCACGGGTAGCGTCCTCGAGCGGGTATTCCTTCCGCATCGGGTGATAGTCCATCTCCTCGATATTCAGGATACGGGTCAGGTTGGGGTGCCCGTCAAATAAAATGCCGAAGAAATCAAATGTCTCCCGCTCCATCCAGTTGGCGCTTGCATAGAGATCCGTTGCGGTGGGTATGTGTAGGTCTTCCTTTGAGAGGAAGACTTTTATCCTGGCCCTGAAATTGTTTACCAGGCTGTGGATATGGTACACCACTGCAAATTCCTTCCCGGCGTTGCCGGGATAATGTATACCCGTTATATCGGTCAGAAAGCTTATCTGGTAGTCAGGGTGATCTTTCAGGTAAGACAGGAGGGGGATTATATTTTCCCTGGTAGTGGTGAGCGTGAGGAGGCCGTAGGGCTGCTCGAAGTCGTACACACTACCATCAAATTTTTCGGCTATATGTTCAGCAACTTCCTGATTCGTTAGCATCTGAAAAACTATTGAATGTTATAAGAAGCCATTAATTCCTGGTATTCCTCGGAATTCCGGCGGCGGAGGGATTCGTTTTGCGCCATGTGCTGCACCTGCATAAGCCCTTCCAGTATCTGTTCGGGGCGGGGAGGGCATCCGGGCACATATACATCGACCGGGATAATCCTGTCGATACCCTGCAATACGCTGTAGGTGTCGAAGATACCGCCGCTTGAAGCGCAGGCTCCCACTGCTACCACCCATCTCGGCTCTGCCATCTGGATGTAAACCTGTTTCAGGACCGGTCCCATTTTCTTGGCGATCGTCCCCATTACCAGCAGGAGATCCGCCTGCCTTGGAGAAAAGCTCGGACGCTCGGAACCGAACCTGGAAATATCGTAATGGGCCCCCATTGTGGCCATGAATTCGATCCCGCAGCAGGAAGTAGCAAAAGGAAGAGGCCAGAGCGAGTAGCTGCGTGCCAGCCCGATAACCTGATCAAAAGAAGTGGCAAAGAACCCGGCTCCGCTATGCCCTGCCGGTGCTTCAGCCATTTTTACCGGTTTCATGCGATATATAACTGGTTGTTAATCAACTTTAGAACAATTTATCAGGGAAGATCATTCCTCCCATTTCAATACACCTTTCTTGAATTCGTAATAGAGCCCGAAGAGCAGTATAGCAAGGAAAATAGCCATAGCCCCAAGCCCCGTAGTCCCGATCTCGCGGAAATTCACAGCCCAGGGGTACATGAAAATCACTTCGACATCGAAAAGTACGAACAGGATGGCAACCAGGAAGTATTTGACAGAAATCGGGGTCCGGGCATCTCCAAGACTTTCAACGCCGCATTCAAACGGATCGTCCTTGCGCTGGCCTTTACGGCTTGGACCGATAAGATGAGTGACGATCAGCGTACCTCCGACAAAAGCAACAGCCAACAGAAACTGCACGATAATCGGCAGATAGTCCATTGGCAGATAAGTATTATTCATAAATTCAGCAAGACGTAATATTACAATAAAGTCAAATTTACTGGCTGTCTGAGAATCTACCAAACGGCATTCTTTATTTAGAACAAGCATAAAAAAGCCTCCCGCTTTGCACGAAAGGCTTTTTTATTTTACCCGGAAATTATTGTAAAATAACCCGTTTGATAAATTCTTTCTCCCCCGTCCGGATCCTGAGCAGGTAAACTCCTCTGGAGAAAGGCAGCAGGATAGATTCCCTTTTGCTCAGCCGGGTGAAGAATTCATTTCCTACGTTTTTACCCAACATGTCATAGACGGCGATTGAGACGTCGTCGACAGCCTCCCTGCTTTCGATAAATACTTCCCCGTTTTGGGCCGGGACAGGGAAGACCACGATGTCTTCCTCAGGGTTAAACGCATAGAGAAAAGGCTCCGACATTTCGGACTCGCATGTAGTCACGGTCGGGCCTGTAGGGAAATGTACGAAGGCCCTGACTTTATACATCCCGTTTTCGCCGGTTGCCAGATCCGATACCTTATAAATATCCTGGCTTACAGAAGGGATCAATACGTCATTTTTATACCATTGGTAGGTAATGGAGACCGAGTCTCCTTCAGTTGTAGCCAGAAGGCTGAACGGCCCGCCATACCCCAGCACAGGTTTTGAGACCTCCGGCAGTATGGTAAGCTTCCTGGCCACCGAAGCGTCAGAAACACAGCCCAGCACATTCCGGGATTTCACCGTGTAGGTTCCGGCGTCGCCGGTTGTCCACTTCCTGCCTTTCCCTACTTCCGCTCCGTCGTTCATCCAGGTATATTCATGCGAGCCGTTTACCGAAAATTCGAAATCGGAGCCGGCGCACGTCCAGGAATCGCGGGCAGGAAGTATAGACGGCCTTTCGGGTTTCACCGTTTCTATACGTACCGGGCTGCTGACGACCGTCATGCCCGTATTGGTCTTAAGGGTGGCGAAATACGTTCCCGGGGAGGTGACGGTAATGGAGCGTGAAGTAGCTCCGGTCGACCACCTGTAGGAGCTGTATCCCTGGGGAAGCTCGATGACCGCAGAAGTATTGTTAGTGCCGCACCTGGCCGTAATAGCAGGAATTGAGACCGGGGTGAGCGGGGTGATATTGGCGAAATAATTGAAATCCATTACCGAGTTCCAGGCGTCGCCCAGAGCAGTCAGTGACTCACGGGTCCCTATGTGTATACCGTCGGGTCTCGGGTTGCCCAGGTCATCGGTATACGGGCCCGGATAGACATTGTTGAACGGTACTGCCAGCACATCGTTCTGTGCGTTGATGATCTCCTGGCTTGTGATGCCGCCGGAAGGGGAGTAGTTCGTGGAGGTACGGGAGGTACGCGCGATGGTCCAGATCACCCTGGCTCCGATATCTGCCGTAAGCTTATTGAGAAGATATTGAAGATTAGAAGCGTATTCGGACCTTGAAGTTCCTGCGGGGAAAGTATCGGTTTCTCCCTGCATCCACAGGATGCTCCTGACACCCAGCATATTGGCGTAGTACCTTACGGATATCGCCAGGTTGGCATAAGGCATATTGGTCGGGTATTGAAATCCGCCGTAGGCATTGTAGGTCGGCTCTCCCCTGGAGCTTTGAGCCCAGTTCCTGATCGTTGTCCCTTCCCATGAAGCGTTGATAAAAAGCACGGGCACATTGATCTTTTGAACCAGGCGGTCGCCCAGTACGCCCCAGCACCAGGCTCCCTGTCCCATAGGCGATAAATGAGCGTCCTGCCTGTCTAGATGAGCAAAGGTAGGAGGATCCGGATCGGCGAGCGAGCTTTGCACATTCTGATTATTGGTAATATAATTCACGCGCTCATCCTGGGCTGCCGGCCCGTTCGGAAAGCCCCGGATACCCTGGGCATTGGATTGTCCTGCAATGATAAAAACCTCGCCTACGCCCATACGGTTAACGGCCGCCTGCTCCACCTCGGCGCCCGCCAGGCTTCCCCTGACAAGTATCGTATACCATCCGCCCATCAGCTTGACCTGGCCGGAAAATACCCCGCCCTGCGGATTGGAGCTCAGTGTGGTCCAGTCGACTTCTATTCCCTGGCCCGGGTATACCGGTACAGCCTTAACTTCTACCCGGTCGAGAGGACTGGAATATGTTCCTGCCACCGTAATGGTCCCGTATCCGGTTACATCCCTTTGATAAACGGCCCTTTCCGAAGGGTAATCTATCCGTATGGCAGCGCTTCCTGCAAATGGTACAAGGACAGCCATTACCAGGAAAAAGGTTATCCTCAGGTTCAGAAATGTATATCGGGAGAGGGAATATCGGGCAAACAGACCACTATAATACCGCATCATTGGTGATAAATCCGAAGAGTTTTTATAAGTCTTTGTTAAATAACGGGGCAAATTTATACAAATATTCCACTTTGAAGGGCGAGTTGTATAAAACATGCGCTTACTGTTGTATCACGAGCTTGTCAATTGCCCTGAAATTCGCGGCTTCCACCTTAACGAGATAAACGCCCGAAACGCCCGGAGGCAGGCTGATTTCGACAGGAAGCGATATGGTTTCAAAAGCAAAGGAAGCTATTTTTATTCCTTGCATAGAATAGACCGTTACAATTGCATTGGTCAAAATTTCCGCTGTTTCAAGCTTGATATTCGTTCCCGGGCTCGGGTTGGGAAACACGTTTACCCCGTTGGACGTGGAAGGAATATCAAAGAAAACCGGTTCTGAATACCCGGAATAGCAGGTAAGCACATCAGTGTACCTGAAAAACGCCTGGGCCCTGTATTCGCCCGCCTTGCTTATCCTGATATTTTCTGTGTGGATGTCCGCCAGGGGCTGATTATTTTCAGACCAGTTGTAGGAAGCACCGCTGAGGCCGTTCGACACACTGAGGGCAAAAGAGCCGTTTTTCTCAAGAGAGGGAAGGGGCGGAGTAATCCTTGAAATTACTTCTATCGCGTTTGAAGGATTGGAAAAACACCCATTGCTTCCTACCGATCTCGCTGTGTAGGTACCGCTTTCTCCGGCCATGATGGCAGCCGTATTCTCCTCGTTGCTCCATACAAACGGGGAGGCCCCCCTGGCCGTAAGCGCAACTTCCGAGTCATCGCAGATATCGGTGGGGCCTCCGGCCGTGATGACGGGCGCTGCAGGAATAGGCAGCGTCCGGGTGACTACAGCGGCGGAGCGGGGAGAATGGCAGCCGAATTCATTGAGGACCTGGACAGCGAAGCTTCCCGCCCTGCTGATGGTGAGGATCCGGGTAGTCTCCCCGCTGTTCCACAGATAACCCGAAGCGTCGGGCGCCTCGAGCGTGACGCTGGCGTTTTCACAAAAAGTAGTATTTCCGACAACCGTAACGGAAGGACGGGCGGGGAGAGGATTGACCTTGACGGTCAAAGTGTTGGACCTGGAAGAAGTACAACCGTTCTGATCGGTGGTGGTGAGCCAGTACTCACCGTTCTGATTGACGTTGATCTGGCGGCTGGAAGCGCCGTTGTTCCAGGTGTAGGAATATTTCGAATCAGACACCAGGGTGGTGTAATCCCCTTCGCAAAAAGTAAGCGGCCGGCTGGCGGAAACCACCGGGGGGGCGGGTAGAGGATTGACGGTTACTTTCGTGACGTCGGAAGTGTTGCTGCAGCCTTTGCCGTCGGTTACCGATACCCGGAATTCACCGCTTCGCCTGACAACGATCGTTTCGTTTTTACTGTTATCCGACCAGGTGTTCCCCTCTTTGTAGGATGACCTGAGCGTAACCTCTCCGCCTTCGCAGAAGAAGACCGGGCTTCCGGCCGATATCACCGGTTTGGCGGGCAACGGGTTTACATGGACCGATATGCTGTTAGAGTTCTCGGAAAAACAGCCTTCTGAATCCCGCGTGCGGGCTGTATACTCGCCACCGTTTCTGATGTTCGCGACGGCCTGGTTTGCACCTGTCGACCAGTAAGTATTACCGCCTGTGCTGGATGACAGCAGGACCTCCTCCCCATCACAGATTTCGGTAGAGCCAGCAGAAGAAATGACCGGGGGCGCAGGAAGCGGCTTGCCCGACAGCGCGACGTCGAACGGAGCGGATGCAGCCCGACAGCCGAAGACGTTTTCAACAGAGACGCTGTATGTTCCGGGGCTTGAAACCTGTATCCGGTTCCCGTTATGGCCGGTGTTCCATACCGGGTTCCGGTCGCTGGACGAAACCAGCGTGAGCGATCCGCCGTAGCAGACTTCAGGCGCGCCTTCAGACGAAACCACGGGGGCGGAAACTGCAGTAAAGTTCCCGGGGATCCTGATCAACGGTGAAAACCTGAGATTTCCTTCAGAATCCGTCGCCCTCACCTGGAAAATCCCGTCTCCGGTAGTGATTTGCTGACCGGTATTCCCGTTATTCCATCTGTAATCATTTAAGCCGCCTTCAGCCATTATGATCATCGTATTGTTCTGGCACGAGAGGCTCAGCGATACGGGATGCCGGGGCTGATGGGGGACTGAACGGGAAAAGAAATCGTCGTTCAGGAAGCCTGCCCATGCATTGGCGGCCTGCACCAGCCCGTCGCCTGACAGGTGATAGCCGTCGGGACGGGGCACCTGTATCTGGTCCATTTCCGGCCCGGGAAATACATTGGGAATATTATTGATTATATCGTTCTGGGCACTGATGATCTGCGAGCCGAACCCTGCTCTTGCTGTATAGGAAGTCCGGGATACTACCCAGGACAAGTTCCGTCTGAATTCATTCCGGGTTTGGTTGATAACCGTTTCCAGGGAAGAGTAGTAGGAGTCCCGGCTGGTGCCGACGTCATTATCGGCTTCCCCCTGCACCCACAGAACAGCCCTGACCCCGGTCACCGCAACATAGCCGAGCATGGTGTGCCGGAGGTTGCCGTAAGGCATTCCTTCCGGCTCGAAAGGGATATCCGGTACATATACCGACCACGCCCTTCCATTGATGCTTTCCTTCCAGGCCTGTACCGCACTTCCTTCCCAGGCGGTGTTGTAGAACAGTACCGGCATGTTCAGACGACTGGCAAGGGCGTCACCCAGTTTTCCCCAGAACCACGCGGACTTCCCTCTCGGCGAGATAATATCGTCGGCCTGAAGGCGGCTGAAGCTGGGGTATGGAAAAGGCTGATTGGGGCCGAAGCTGCCGTCATAGTCTGCGTGGATCACCCGCTCGTCGCCGGCCGACTGGGCTCCGTTGCCGTGAAAACCCTGGCCGTTGGACTGGCCTGCTATCACGAAAACTTCGCCGACACCTACCTTGCTTACGGTGGCGGTACCTACCACGGATCCGCCGGCTTTCCCCTGTATATCAAGCCGGTACCAGCCGGACGGCCATTCAATACTCCCGGCATAGTAGCCGTTTGCGGGGTGGCTCTGAATATTGACCCAGTCGCTTTCATGTCCCCATCCCGGCTGAACAGGGGTGAGCTTTATTTCGACGGCATCGAGAAATTCGCTGAAACTGCCTGCTACGTAGATGCTCGCCCGGTTATTTGCATCCCGCTGGAAAACACAATTCTCAAGTGGATAGGCTACTGTTATCTGCGCCGACACTCTAAGGGCTGCCGTTGAAGCAAAAAATGAAAACAGCAGATATAAACAATTCTTCATGGCATGATATACCTTTGGTCACAAGCATAGACGACCTCTGTAAACTATACATAACTTCCGGAGGACGTAAAGTTACCAATACGCCTTTTAAGCGGAATCTATTTCGGATGAATGTTATTTTTCGGTCAGGGAAGCAGTCAGGCCGGCCCAGATTTCATCTTTCAGTTTTTCTATACCTTCGGTGGTCACCGAGGAAATGAGCAGCGGCTGCAGGTGTGCGGGCAGCTTCGACAGCATTTTTTCCCTTTCTTCAGGAGAAACCAGGTCGGCTTTTGATACGACAAAAAGCCTTGGGGTATCGAGCAGCTCGGGATTGTATTCCGTTAATTCGTTCAACAGGGTATTGTAAGCCTGTTCGATGTCGTCCGTATCGGCAGGCACCATAAAAAGGAGCAGGGAGTTCCGTTCGATATGTCTCAGGAACCTGAGACCAAGTCCTTTTCCTTTTGAAGCGCCTTCGATTATACCGGGGATGTCGGCCATTACAAACGATTGGTAGCCTTTATAGCTTACAACCCCGAGATTTGGAACAAGTGTGGTGAATGGGTAATCCGCAACCTCGGGCCTGGCGGCGGAAACCGAACGCAGCAGCGTCGATTTGCCGGCATTGGGAAACCCGACCAGCCCGACATCGGCCAGTAGCTTGAGCTCCATGATGACCCAGAGCTCGGAGCCTGTTTCTCCGGGCTGGGAGTACTGGGGGGTCTGGTTGGTCGAACTTTTGAAATGGCTGTTGCCCAGACCGCCTCTTCCGCCGGCAAGCAGTATGATTTCTTCTCCGGGTTCAGTGATTTCAAGCAGTTGTTCCCCGGTTTCGGCATCCTTCACTACAGTTCCCAGGGGGACTTCAACGTAGACGTCCCTTCCCTGGGCGCCGGTTCTCCTTCCTCCTTCGCCTTTGCCGCCCCCGTCGGCTTTAATGTGTTTGGTGTATTTAAGGTGCAGAAGAGTCCATAGCTGAGGGTTGCCCCGGACGATGATATGGCCTCCTCTGCCCCCGTCTCCGCCGTCAGGACCTCCTTTGTCTACAAATTTTTCCCTGCGAAAATGAGTCGATCCCGCGCCGCCGGCACCGGATTTGACATTTATCTTAACGTAGTCGATAAAATTTGAAGACGCCATAAGGTTTCCTGTCGCTATTTACTTACTGTATCGGTTTCTTTATTGACAATCTGGCAGATAGCAGAAAAAATATCCTCGATGGAACCTACTCCGTTGATCCCGTAATACTTGTCCTGGTTACGGTAGAATTCGGCGACGGGCGCGGTTTTCGAGTTGTATTCCTCAATTCGCGTCCTGATCAGGTCTTCATTCTGGTCATCGGCCCTGCCGGAAGACTTACCCCGCTCCAGGAGCCTTGCCAGCAGCTCCTCGTCAGGAACCCGGAGCGCCACCATCATGCTGATTTTTTCGCCGTACTGCGCGAGCAATTCATCCAGGGCTACGGCCTGGGCGACTGTCCTGGGAAAACCGTCGAATATAAACCCGTTGGCATCCGTATGCGCTTTCAGTTTGTTTTCAATCATTCCGATCACTACTTCGTCCGGGACGAGTATCCCCTGGTCCATCAGACTCCGGGCTTTCAGGCCAAGCTCCGAGCCGGCTTTGATTTCGGATCTGAGTAAATCGCCTGTTGAAAGGTGAACCAACTGGTATTTTTCGATAATGTTGGCGCTTTGGGTACCTTTACCCGCCCCCGGAGGGCCAAAAAGTACAAGATTGATCATTTTAGATTGATATAAGAGCTGGTTGTTATATTGATTAATAATTGGTGCAGTTCAGGAATTACCGACAACAAAGTGCAAAGGTACTACTTAGAGGTATAAAATTGTCTAAAGGTTGTAAGGATTGTTCCTCAGGTGGGGTAATCGAGGTTTGCACCGGTGTATTTTACGCCTTCTGGCTCACGGATCCTCTTCCAGCCTTCTTCTATAAAGCCTATCCCATAGGCCGACAGCTGGCAGACTGAGGCCACTACCGAAAGCGCAGCGACCTTTATATGCCGGGTATGATTGAGGGCATCCAGGAAAATTAGGAGAAAATAGAAACCGTACAATGCAGAAGCTATCTTAAAGAGGGGAGGTGAGACAAAAGCCAGAACGGGAGTGGCGACCAGTCCGGAAAAGAATAATGCGGGGAAAAAATGAACGGCTTTAAGCTCTTCCGGGTAATAGCGCGCGATATTGATCCGGGCCCTGCCGAAAAATCTGAGCTGCCGGAAGAACTGGGAGAACCTGGTCCTGCGCTTGTGATAAATAAAAGCTTCGGGTATGAGGGCGGTACGGAATCCCTGGCGGATGGCCCCGATGCTGAAAATAATATCTTCACCCATACGCGTGACGCGAAAACCGCCGGTTTTTTCCCATACTTCCCTGGAAAGCCCCATGTTAAAGCTCCTTGGATGGAAAGCGCCGCCGAGGTTTTTCTTCTTCCCCCTGATGCCCCCTGTGGTGAAAAGCGAGGTCATGGCATAGCTGATGGCCTTCTGTACGGGCGTAAAATCGGGATGATCGGTATCCGGCCCGCCGTAAACATCTACCGGGTGGCTGTTTAAATAGTCATTTACGATCTTCAGATACCCGGGTTCCAGCAATGCGTCCGAATCGAGAATGATAAAAAAATCGCCGGTAGCCCTTGCCATGCCGTAATTCCTGCTAAACCCCTGGCCTTCATTAGGTTTTTCATAATAAAAAACCGGAAGTCGGCTTTTGAAGCTTTCAGTAACATGCTGCGAAGTAACAGAGGAACCGTCTTCGATCACGATTACCTCGTACGGAGGATAGGTTTGCCGGGCCAGGCACGCCAGCAATTCAGCCAGCTCTTCAGGCCGGTTGTATACCGGGATGATGACAGAAAAACGCCTGTTGTTACTTCCGGTCATAGGCTCAGGCTATTTTAGCAAGCGATTTTTCGTTCGCTTCCAGGATGTGGTCGAGATGCGACTCATCCAGGGCTGTGGAAAAGAACAAGGCCTCGTATTGCGACGGGGCAAGGTATACACCCTCGTCGAGCATGGCATGGAAATACTTTCCGAAGAGCGTGGTATCGGAAGTTTTGGCGGTTTCGAAATTATTGACTTTTTCACCGGTAAAGAACAGGGTGAGCATAGAGCCGATATGGTTGACGGTATAGTTGAGGCCAAGCTTTGCCAGGCTCGATTTGATCCCGCTGGCCAGCCTGTCGCCCGTATTTTCCAGTATCCGGTAGGTTTCCGGGTGGTAATCGAGGTATTCAAGCATGGCATAGCCTGCAGCCATCGCGATCGGGTTACCCGAAAGCGTTCCCGCCTGGTAAACCGGGCCGGCCGGAGAGACGAAATCCATGATTTCCCTGCGGCCTCCGTAAGCGCCTACAGGCATCCCTCCCCCGATAATTTTCCCGAGGGTGGTCAGGTCGGGCATGATACCGAAGCGCTCCTGGGCGCCTCCCCTGGAAAGGCGGAAGCCGGTCATCACCTCGTCGAAGATCAGCAGTATCCCTTCTTTCGTGCACAGCTCGCGGAGCCCCTGAAGGAACCCGGGCTCGGGGAGCACGCATCCCATATTGCCGGCGACAGGTTCGAGGATGATAGCGGCAACCTGGTTCGGGTTGGCCTCTACAAGCTGCTTGACATGCTCAATGTCGTTATACCGGGCGGTCAGGGTATCGTTGGCTACTCCTTTCGGTACCCCGGGACTGTCGGGTGTGCCGAAGGTTACGGCCCCGCTGCCCGCCGCTATCAGGAAGCTGTCGCCGTGGCCATGATAGCAGCCTTCGAATTTGATCATCTTCTCTCTCCCGGTGAACCCGCGGGCGAGACGTATTGCAGACATAGTGGCTTCCGTTCCGGAATTGACCATCCTGATTTTTTCGACCGAAGGGACCATGCTGACGATAAGCTCTGCGATTTCCACTTCTTTTTGCGTAGGAGCGCCAAACGAGAAGGAGCGCTGCAATGCATCGGAAACAGCTTTCTCGACCACTTCATGCGCGTGCCCCAATACCATCGGACCCCATGAGTTGATCAAATCTATATATTGATTCCCGTCTTCGTCAAAAAGATACGGGCCTTTGGCCGACCTGATAAATACAGGACTGCCGCCGACTGCTTTAAACGCCCGTACGGGCGAATTGACTCCTCCGGGGATGAATTGTTGTGCTTTCTGGAAAAGCTGCTGACTCTTATCTCTCATTTCTTATTTATATTTGCCCCACCTAACGGGTAGGAAATGAATTGGCCGACGATCTGCAAATATAGTTACTGTGTACTTCTTCTGATAGGTCTGATCGTTCTGGTATCGCCTTTATCTGCACAAAAAATGCCCGGGAATATCAGGATTCCGACAGGAGGGGGTGGCGGCGGGGCCGGCGGAGCAGCTGTTATTGACGACAGTACGAAAAATGTGTACGGCCCGACCACTACTTCCTTTTTTTACGAGGAAGACATCCTGAACAATCTCGATTCTACCAGGTATCATGTGGATACTTCCCTGAACAACTTTCACAGGTGGACATTTGTAGACCATGAATGGAACACGCTGGTAGACCTGGGGAACCTGGGGACGGCATCGCGCCCGATGTTTTTTACGCCAAGGTCTCAGGTGGGCAGACAGCTGGGTTTTCGTGCCTACGATGCCTACGCGTTTAAGGCGGAGGATGTAAAGTATTACGATACCAAGTCGCCGTATACCGATATGTACTACACCCAGGGCGGGTTAAACCGGGAAATATTGAAATTCGGTTTTACCCAGAATGTCAACCCGCGTGTCAATTTCGGCGTTCGTCTGCAGCGATTCTCGTCCCAGCGCCAGTACGGATCGTATGCGTCGAGAGGAAAGCAGGCCGCCCTTGCAAGGAACTGGTCGATACTGCTGCACGGTAATTATTTTTCAAAAAACAAGAAGTACCTGTTGCTTTCACACCTGCGGACATTAAACCATAGCGTAATGGAGCAGGGCGGCGTAATACTCGCCGACACCACCGACTACCGGATCAGCAGGGATGACTACCACGGGCCGGCCAGCCTGTCTGTCGGGGCGAAGTCATGGCATAGAAGGACCGATTTCCGGGTCTACCAGCAATACAGGCTGCTGGGAGGTTTCCAGCTCTTCCATCAGCTGGAGATAGAAGGTAACTATAACCGGTATAATGATAAAGAGCCTCAAACCGGTCTTGATAACGGGGTTTATACACCCGCTTCCACTTCGATCCTCCCCATCGACCAGAAGACCAGGCATTTCCTGGCAGACAATAAGGTCGGGATCAAGGGGGAACTCGCCGGGTATAACTACAGGGCTTATTTCCAGACGCGGGCGCAAAGCATGAACGGCAACCGCTACCTGACCGATTCTACTTCAGAGGAGTACCGGCTGCAGCGGTTCGAGCCTGTTCTGGGGGTCTGGATGCAATACCGCATGAAAGATACGACATGGAGGCTCACTTCGCAGATGGAGCACGTGCTGGGGCGGGACCTGATTTTGAAAGGACAACTCGATATTCCCTGGGCCAGGATGGGCTTCCAGACAGCTCTCACATCGCCCGACCTGCTGATGATGATGTACAAAAACAGCTATCTCTACTGGAATAATACGGATGATGACCTGAAGCTGTCCAAAGTCGTAAGCTTTACCGGGGCTTTGCCTGTGAAAACGGGGAAAGTGTCGCTGACTCCTGATTTCCAATGGCACCAGCTCATCAACTACCTTTATTACGATGAAGATGCAAGACCTGCGCAGCACGACGGCACTTTTTCGCTGATGAGAATAGGGCTGGATACGGAAATTAAGCTCAGGCGGTGGAGGTTCAGAACGCTGGCCTATTACAACGAGGGCTTCGACAACCGGATTATCCGTATCCCTAGGCTGTTCCTGAGCGGCGAGGTAAGCTTCGAATTTACCTATGCAAAGGAACTGAACATACAACTGGGACTGGCTGGGAATTATACGAGCAGCTACTATGCCGATGCCTATATGCCTGTGACGCAGCAGTTTCACATCCAGAATAAGCTTGCAGTGGGAAATTACCCGGTGGTGGACGCTTTTGCCAACCTGAGGATCAAGCGGGTATTGCTGCTGCTTAAATATTCCCATCTCAACCATCGCTGGTTGTCCAACGGAGAAGGCTATTTTCTCACGCCCGGGTACCTGGGGCTTCAGCCGGCTTTCTCTTTCGGCGTCAGGTGGCCGCTTTTCGACTAGCTATGATTCATCATTCCGGCAAGATATGACTCTCACTACCCTGGGCCTTGAGCTTCCTACCGACCCCAGATGGGTTAACATTGCACAGATCCATATCAGGGATATCCTGGTAGATCATGCCTGGTGCGAGCAGAAGGCGGCAAGCTCGTGCATATCGCTCATTGTCCATTATTCTCAAAAGGCAAAGCTTGTAGAAGTGCTTACGCCGATCGTGGCGGAAGAATGGGGTCATTTTCAGCGTGTTCTCAAAGAGTTGAAAAAACGCGGAATCCGGCTGGGCAACCAGAGGCGCGATTTTTATGTGCAAGGCGTGAAGAAGGTGCTCGTCCAGAAAGGGGACGATAACTCGGTTTTCCTCGACAGGCTGCTGTTCTGCGCCCTGATCGAGGCCCGAAGCTGCGAACGTTTCAAGCTCTTGTCAGAGCATATCGCCGATGAGAGCCTGCGGAAGTTTTACCGGGAGCTGATGATCTCCGAGGCCGGGCATTACCGGACCTTCATAGAGCTGGCGGAGGAATATCTCCCTGCCGAAAGGGTCAGGACTCGCTGGAAAGAGATACTGGCTGCGGAAGCCGAAGTAATCGCGGGCCTGGAAGTCAGAGGTGACCGGATGCACTGAGGATCATGTCAAAATGTTTGAGGTGATTTCTAATATACATAACAGAAATGGTGCCTTTTCTTAACCAGGTAGCAACCTTTCTGCTGGACCGTCACGGCGAGGGGCTGCCCGGCGTTCACATCATCGTACCTACGAGAAGATCGGTTTTCTTTTTGAAAAGAGAGCTGGGGAAAGTCATTGATAAACCCCTTATAAGCCCGCAGATAACGTCGATTGAGGACTTTGTAACGGAGGCTTCGGGACTTTCCGTTACCGATCCTGTCAACCTGATCTTTACGCTTTTCGAAGCATTCCGGGAAGTTGATGCGACAGTCGATTTCAACCGGTTTATGGGATGGGGAACGGTATTGCTCTCCGATTTCGACCGGCTGGACATGGCATTGATCAAGCCCGATTACCTGTTTGACTACCTGACGGAAGCAAAAGCGCTCGAACGCTGGAATATGGATGGTTCGCCGCGCGACGGGCCTTCTGTCGAACGGGGCGGCAGCGCCGCGGGAACCAAGCAGTTTTTTTCGCTTTTTGCGAATATCCGGAAAGTCTACGGGGTTTTTCGCTCGAAGCTGCAGGAGATGGGGCTCGCTTATCCCGGCATGACATACCGCCGCCTGGCCGAGCATCCGGAGCTGTTCGATACACCGGGCGACAGGACCTTTTATTTTGCCGGCTTTAACGCCTTTACTGCCTCGGAAATGAAAATCGTACAGCGCTGCCTGGCCGGAGGAGGCGCTGTCTTATGGGATTCCGACGCTTACTATATGACCGCCAACACCTACCTGGAAGCAGGAAGGTACATGAGGCGGATGAGGGAAAGAAGCATATTCGGACCGGAATGGAACTGGATGGGCCGCGAGCTGCTTGACTCGGAAAAAACCATTCATGTATATGGGGTGCCCAATGCCACGCTTCAAACGAGGGTGGCCGGCAGGATCTACAGGGAGATCAGGGAACGCGGCGGCAACCCGGGCCTGACGGCCATCGTGCTGGCAGACGAGACCCTGCTGACCCCTATGCTTTATGCGCTCGACGATTCGGTTTCGGATGTAAACGTTACAATGGGGCTGCCGCTCAGGAATTCCATGATATACACGCTTGCAGATGCGATATTCGAGCTACAGCAGCATATATCTTCGCAAAAAGGCAAAGCGCTGAAGTACAATTACCGTTTCGTGGTAAAAGTGCTGAGCCATCCTTTCCTGAGACAGTACGGGAAAATCGTGAAGGAAGAGCAGGGACGGGATTTTGTCGAAGCGCTGGTATCGGAAATAAGAAGCAGGAACCAGGTTTATCTCTCCCGGGCCCAGCTTTTAAATGTTTCGGACGGCGGTCCGTCGGGCGGCGATCCGTCGAACGGCGATCCCCTTATGAAGTGCCTGTTTACTCCGTGGGAAGACGACAGCGACGCAGTCATCAGCTCGTTCTATGAGCTGATAGATCTGCTGCGAAAAGTTTACCTTCATTATGAAAGCCCGGCGGAACAGGAATACCTGTACTTGTTTTATACACTTTTAGGGAAATTTGAACATACGCTGCAGGGACGGAAAAAAGACCTGAATATCCAGACGACGCGGCAGCTTTTGTTCGAGCTGATCAATCAGAACAAGATCCCCTTCAGCGGGGAGCCGGTAAGCGATCTTCAAATCATCGGTTTGCTGGAAACCAGGGCGCTGGATTTTGAAAGAGTGATCGTGCTCTCTGTCAACGAAGGGATATTGCCATCTCCCAAGCGACAGAATTCGCTGATCCCTTTTGATATTGCGCGGGAAGCGGGCCTGCCTACCCATGAGCACCAGGAGGCGCTGTCTGCGTATTATTTTTACCGGTTGCTGCAGCGTGCCGAAGAGGTTCACCTGCTTTATGTCAATACAGGCGATGCAATGGGAGGGGGAGAAAAAAGCAGGTTCCTGCTGCAGCTCGAGGATGAGTGGCCCGCGTATAACCCAAAAGTAAAAATAGTAAGCAGGTCGGTTGAATGGGCTGTGAGCACGCAGCAGCCGGCGGCGAGGCTGGAGCTTGCAAAGGATGGGCTTGTAAAATCGCAGATAACCGGCTATCTCACCGGTCGTGGATTGTATCCAACGCATATTCATACCCTGTTGAACAGTCCTTTCGATTTTTACCTGAAGCATGTGCTTCGTCTTGAGGAAGAGAAGGAAACCGAAGAGACGCTGGGAATGGATAAGCTGGGGTCCTGGCTGCACAATGCTTTTGAAATACTGGACCTTACGTTTTTCCTGCAGCATCGCGAGCCTTCGGCAAACGATATCGAATCGGTGCTTTCGGAACAATTCCGGAAGCTGGGCGGGTACGAAACGGAAACCGGGCTGAACAGCCTCTATTACAAAGTCGGAGCCCAGCAATTTATGGAATTTATGAAAGAGCAGCATCTGAAAGCCGGTCACCGCTGGCCGGTAGCGACGGAGCAGAACCTGTCTGCCTGCTTTGACGTCGATTTTGAAGGGGAGGTGTTGCAGGTCAGACTCGGGGGAAAGATAGACCGCGTGGAGATTGCCGAAGATGGGACCTTGTACGTGATGGACTATAAAACGGGCAGTGTGGATGTAAGAAGCGAGGCAAGCCTGAGAAAAGATACAGAGAAATTCCTGACAGAAGATCCGGACTATAAAATGAACTACGTCCGTCAGCTTTGGCTGTACCAGTACCTGGTTTACCGGGAAATGAGCAAGCCGGGGGGCTGGCGCTTAGGAGACCGTGTCTTCAGGCTGGAGGAGCACAGGGTAAAATCCGGCTTTTATTCCCTCAGGTCGCCGGGCAAGGTAACCGAAAATCCCCTGCCGCTGACCGAAACGGGCGATCCGTATGAATATATGAAAGAAACGGAGCGTATCCTGGGCATCATAATAGCGCGTTTGCTCGAGCCTTCCATGCCGCTGGAAAGGAAGGAGTTTGTGATTTGATTAGTTGAAAGTTGAAAGTTGAAAGTTGAGAGTTGAAATTTTCAACTTTCAATTTTCAACTTTCAATTTTCAACTTTCAATTTTCAACTACCACCTATTCCTCCCTCAGCCGGTAAAGCCGCCTGATGTCGTTGATGAGGAATTTTTTCAGCATGGTAAAGCTTTCCGGGTGCGTCTGGGAGAACAAATCCTGCCATTCGAGATACCGGCCGGGCTGCAGGCGACGGAATTCGTCGCCGTCTATTTTTTTACTGACAAGATATTCTTCAAAATTCATCCGGTCGCTGTGTTAGGTAGAAAACCAGTAACAGTGTGAGCTGCAAAGATCATGAAGATTCGGCTTTTATCCATGAAGCCTGTCAGGAATATCTTCTTCCCATTCCGGGGAACCGCTGGTTATTTCTCCTACAAGCACCTGAGCCGGATGGACAAGATCCCGGTATTTTATCCGTAAAGTTCAGAAGTAACGCCAGGCTACGTGGCCGGTATCCGAAGAGAATTAAAGGCGGAAAGTGACTAGCCTATTTTATTTGCCGCGGCAGCTCTCTCACGATCGGGTTAAAAGGAGCCAGGCGGTGAAGGGTAAGCAGGTAGCCGTTGATTTTCCCACCGTATTCCAGCAGGTAGTCGTCGTGCAGCTTTTCCCGGATCAGTGCGATCACTTTTTTGACCGTCCGGGCAATGTTATTATCATACACCTGGTAATGTCCTCCCAGGTGACTTGGAGAAATTTCAAAATGGATGTCCAGCGCATGCAGGTACAGCTCTACCTCCAGGTGGTTTTTTTTGACGATCCTGTGAAACTGCCTGATAAGCGTGTTGGAGGCCTTCAACAGCCGGGTAAGGCGCATGGATTCGCGCCGTCCCGGAAAGGATTTCTGGCTTAGCTTATCGAGCTCGAGCTTATAATCCTCGAAAAGGTCCAGCTCGCCATATTCAGGATTCAGGAAATGGACGTAAATGTATTCATACCAGTATTTGTCACGGCCGGCACATTTCAAAGCTATTTGTTCCAGATCGGCTCTGGATAGCCCTTTGATTTGTTTTTTAATTTCAGCTGTGAGCTTTGGCATTTTTTTAATACTGTTCGATTTTCAGGCTGGACAACCCGCCTTTATAGCTGATCGTAATCCGGCTTTGTGACTCGTTATAGCCCGGCGACCGGTACCTGTTTTTTTCAATTTTGTCAAACCCGGGAAATTCCGTCGCGTTAAGCGCCCCGGTCGCGACGATTTCTACAGCGGCATTTTTGGGTACCTGCACCTCTACGGAAGCTACACCTGCGTTGATATTGACTTCCGACCGGGGCGATCTGTTTCCCAGCTTCAGCTTTACGTCAGCAGCCCCGGTATTCATTTGCAGTTTTTCAACCACGCATTTGCTCAGGTCAAATTTACCTTCCCCGGCCCCGAATTTAAGGCTTACATCCCAGGTTACCGAATCATTGAGCTGTATATTGACGGTATTATCGCCATTATTATCGTCCAGGTTCAGGTCTGCATCCTCCATTCTGAAGTCGACAGTCGCAAAATTGTCCGCTTTGTTGTGCCTGATGTTGGATACATAATTGATAAGCGACGAGGAAGTATGGGCTTCAAACAGCCTGTCTGTACTTTCTTCAATGGTAAACACACCGGCTCCACCCGAAAAGTTAAGTTTCGAGCTCGTTAAGCCGGGTTGCATATCGTAGCCGAAGTCTCCTTTTACCGTTTCGCCTGACCTGTTTCTCCTGCGGTTCTCCCGCTTTTCATGATTTTTGTCTTCTTTCCATTTGCGGGGATTCCATTCAAAAGGAGTCAGCGCCCGGAATTCCTGGTGGGCTCCTTTCGTCACCCCGCCAACGATGGCAAGCGTAATGAAGATCCCCGACAGACTGGAAGCCAACCTGTTGCGGGTAAAGCCGGAAATCAGCAGGAGGACCCCGGCTGCGATCAGGAACCAATACCAGAGGCCGAAGATGTCGGACCAGTAAAAAGTGTACAAATCGAGGCTCTTCAGCAGCCACAGGGCTCCGACGGCCAGCAGCACTCCCCCTAAAACAATATTGCCTGAATTTCTCATGATTATTTCTTCCCGGTTATTTGTGAATACGGAAGTTGTTCTTTATGAGCATTAAACACCCGGCTGTAATGAATACTACCGGCCAGAAGTACTTCCCGATCTCCAGATCGGTCAGGTCGCGGATCGCGAAGAATGCACCTGTTACGATCAGGAGCACTCCCCAGAAAATGTCCTTGTAATCCATTGGAGTAAAAGAGCGTTTAAAACATTTGTAACCTAACTTCAGTTGACCTTAAAGGTACCCTCCGTATCGTCTTTGTCCGGGTCATTCCGGGGCTGGTCGCCTCCGTCAAAGCGGGAAGCCGTATCCTCGCGGCCGGAATCAGGGTTTTGGGATTCATAATCCTGGTCGCGTTTTCTCAGCAGCAGGAATGCACCAATACCGATCAGCGCCAGCGGCCAGAAGAACTTGCCCAGGTTGTACCACACGATATACTGGTCGAGCAGCATATAGGTTCCGAACCCGATAAGGCCGATAGCGATGATTTTGAGATTCCTGTCGCCGTTAGAGCCTGAACCTGCAGGGGCTGGTTCGGCCGGTGCCGGTAAAGTTTCGACCGCTCCGGCTTCGGGATTGCCGAAATGGTAATGAGGCTCTTCCGGCAGCGCTACCCACAGTACGATATAGGCAAAGAGCGACACGCCAAAGCTGACAAACAGCGAGACAACAAACAGAAGCCTTACAATGACCACATCTATATTGAAATATCTGGCCAGTCCCCCGGCGACTCCACCGAGCACCGAGTCTTTTTTAGATCTGCGAAGCTGCTTTTCCATCACAATATTGAAATTTTGTTTGATTTGTTATCAAAGGTAGTATGTATTACAAGATACTACAAACTCAAGAGTTATCACCGGCGTATAGCGCTGCTGAATGGTTGCGGGACTTGATGGAGAAACAGGGCGGCGACCCGGAATCAGCTTAATCTGTCTCCAGAGCTTCCAGGATATCCATCAGCATACCGTAATCCTTGTAGCCGGGCCGTAGCTCCTCACTTCCCCGTAGCGATATCCCCTCGATAGGTAAAGTGTCGAGGTAATAGTGGATCTGCTCTATATCGTCGAGGCCAAAGCCCAGTAAAATATTGGCCGATTCAGGCAGCTGCCCGATCACTTCCTCCCATTTTGTCGAGAGTGGCATATTTTGCGGACTTTCCAGCAGGGTATATGAAACGCTGCTGTTATAATCCCGTACAAGAGGCCGCAGATCTTCCGGGTTTATTTCGTCGATATTAATCCTGAGCAAAACCGGTATACTCAGCTCGCTTATTAAGAACGGGACCATCGCCGGTACCCCTATTTCCAGGGCGTCGAGGGGGTACTGCTCCAGGAGCCTTAAAATCTCCTGGACATCTTCCGAGCGGGTTTCTCCCACCAGCTGCACACCCGCGATCCAGGACCTGATCTCCCCGAATTTTTCGGGGGTAATATATTGCGGGTTTTCAGAATCGAGCGTAAATCCCAGCATTTCAACCCCCATACCGGCGCAATATCTGGCGTCGGACAGGTTGGTTACGTTACTTATTTTGACAATTGTGGAAAGCATTAATGAATTTATGAATTATAAAATATGAGTTATGAATGGCCCGTGTCCCGGTAGTCGTTACCGGGAGCTGAAGGCTTTTCGTTGATAACCCGCATACCCGGAAGCGCCTCCGGGTGGTTGTCGCGCAGCCATGCAATGAGGTTTTCCCGGACGAAGCTTCTCAGTGCAAAGGAATCAGACGGTGTGGCTACCGACATCGTCGCCCTTACAATCATCTGCTGCATCTGGGTATCGATGACGTGCAGCTCGCACACCTCGCCGTCCCAGTTGGGATGGCTGTGCACCAGTTCGGTAAATTTAGCCCGCAAGGCGTCCATAGGGGTCCTGTAGTCCAGGTAGAGGAGCACCACGCCGACCAGGCTGCTGTCGTTACGGGTCCAGTTCTGAAAAGGAGTCTCTACAAAATAGGTAATAGGAAGAATAAGCCGCCTCCGGTCCCATAACCTGACTACTACATAAGTGAGATTGATTTCTTCGATCTGCCCGACTTCAGTTTCGACTACGACCGTATCGCCGATCTTGATAGGTTGCGAGAATGCAACCTGGAGACTTGCCAGCAGGTTACCCAGCGTTTTCTGGGCAGCAAAACCTATGATAACGCTCAGTATACCGGCCGAGGTAAGCAATCCTACGCCAAATTGCCGGCCTTTTTCGAATGACAGCAAAAGCAGGGCGAGGGCAATCAGCGAGATGGCCATGATGACAAGCCTTTTGACAAACTTGATCCTGGTATACAGCCTCCTGTCGTTGAAAGATGTGGTGGGGTCTATTTTCAGGTGCAGCAGGATAATGCGCTCTACCAACACTACTATCCGGGACAACCCTATTGCCGAGATCATTATGAATATCACCTTAAACAGCTGGAACAGCCATTGTGTCCTGGGATATTCTTCAGAGTAGAAACTGAGGCTTAAGGTGAGAAGAAGGATGGGGAAAAAGAAATAAACGATTTGCGACAGGCTGTCTTTGGCGAGGCGTACATAGGCTTCGCCGTTAAAGAGCCCGGCGACATTCAGCAGCGATAAGCTCAGCCTTGCCAGTATACAGCCTGTTACCACCGAGCCTGCAAGGAGAATCCACAGCGGGGCGTCGACGGAGTCAAAAAAGGTTTGTAAAGTCATCATTCATCATTACTCAACAGGCCTGGCGACAAAAATACCACTGTTCCTTTTATTTTGAGCTACGTACTGATGCAACGGCACCGCGCTGAGCTCTACCTCCTTATTGACAGACGAGGCGTGCAAAAGGTAGGCCTGGTTGCCCATTTTGTTGATTATCCCCATATGGTTGCAGTCCAGCCCGTTGATATTGGAGGCGATCCCGATAATATCGCCGTCGTTAAGCTTCGGTTCAATATGCTTGATATCTGCCAGCGGGATATAATAGTATTGCCTGGCGTTGATGGAGTCTTCCCTGGTCCGCAGTTGTTTCCACGCTTCTTCACTCTTCGCAGAAGGATAGAGATCGGGGTGTGCGGTCATAAAATCGATTGTTTTTGTAAGCGGAATTCCGCCCAGCTCCTGGGAAATGTCGCGGATAATGCCTCTTTTCTGATTTTCGTAGAGCCAGTCGGTGAAATAGTGTAACCTGGAAGGGTACCCGTCTATCTCGCCGTTCCGGTACCTTATCTTTTTCAATTCCTCTTTAAACTGGTCGAAGTTGCCCCCGGCTTTGTAGGTGAGTGCCAGCGCCAGTACATTTTCAACGAGCGTTGTGCAGTCGAGCCCGTCAAACCTGCAGACGAGCTGCTCCTGCTGGTTGCCTTCCAGCGTGTGGGCTACATAGGGGGTTTTCAGGAAAGAGTGTGTAATCTGTTTGACGATAACCGGCATGGTCTGCCCGTAGTCGCTATCCATCCTTTCTTTAAAGTCTTTTTCTGCCTCCGACTGGGCCCGGCCCGTAATGACAGCCAGCGCAAGACACAGGGTGCAGAGAGCGGATTTTGTTGATATAAGTTGACGAAGCATGAGATAGTCGCTTTTTTTCAACAAAGAAACGAGCGAGCCGCTTCCGTTTTAACAGGAAAGTTAGAAATATTTTGGAGGAATGTAAAAACAGAGAGGGAGGACCACGAAGTTTCGCGGGGTTTACCACGGAGTTACACAGAGGTTTTTTCACAGAGGGACGCGGAGAATAGCACAGACAAAAACTCTGTGTAACTCCGTGCCCTTTCCCCGTGTACTCCGTGGTTAAAACTTTTACTGCTTCAGCAGCCAGATATCATAAATTTTCGAATATTGGCGCCAGTTCAGATCCGACTCTTCAGGCCTGTCGAAGGTTACGGAGATCTTCCCGTCGCGGGTGAGGGCATGCGGTACGATCCATTCTTTTACGCCGTCCTGCTCTTTGCTGTAGGTAACGGGGGAGAGGCGGCGCCCGTCAACCCGCAGGAGAGCTTCGCCGTACCCGACCGTGCGGATCCGGTATCTCGCGGAAGGGTCAAGGTCGTCATAATCCAGCTCCGGTTGCCCCTGGAAGGTCTGGAAGGAAAGACGTTTACGGCTCATGCCGCCGTCCCACCAGGCTATGTCGGTGGCATCGTCCACGATGGTCTTTACCCTGGGGCCTTTCGACACGCTCGAAATGTCGTCGTAGTAGCTTCCCGCGCCGGGATTTTCCCACGTTGCAATCCGGTGCAGCGCTTCCAGTTTTGCGGAAGGGTTTTCCATCGCTTTTATTTTCCCGAACTCGTCTGCGAGCCACCAGCGATTGTTGAGCGGGTAGTCTACAAAATCCATTACCACCCCTCTTTCCGGTCCGCGGGGCTGATGTTTGGCGGTGCTGCTCTGCAAGCCGACGGAAGTAAAGAGGGCATCGGCGAGATAGTCGAGGTGCTGCCGTATCTGTTTGTCTACAGGCTGTTTGTCGGCCTCGTTTACAATATCAAGGGCGCGCTGCATACTTTCATCAGGATTCGATACGGAGGCCTGAAGAAGAATTTCATTCGCTTTCTTTTCCAATTCCTGCTCCCGTATCAGCCGCAGTCTCGTATATTGATCGTAATAAGCCCTGAGCAGCAGCATTTGCCAGCGCCAGTTGTTTTTCAAGGCGGGATTTTCGGCCTCGAGCGTTTTCCAGAAACGGAAAGTAGCCTCTACACCTCCGTTTTCAGCCAGCGGCCCTTTCCAGTTTTGCTCCAATGCCTCGATACCGCTTGCCGCAGTCTGGCTCACGGGCTTTCCGAAGAAAAATGTGGCGTACTCCACCATCGTTTCATGGATATTGGCCATGGGGTCCCAGCCGAGGGCATTCCAGACAATTTTGTTGACGTCGTCGTGGCTGCCGTCCGAGTAGGAAACGAACCCGTCTGTGAACGGGGCTAACCTGGCGTGGATTTTTGCAAAGGCGAACGGACGGGGATTGACCGACTCCCTCCCGAGCGTTAAGGCATATGCCTGGTCGAAGTTCTCGACCGGGAATTCGCAGCGAACGGAATGTGTAATATCGGGATACTGGCGGTGCCGGTAGTTTTTGGCGAGCCGGTAACGGGTTTCGGCTATCGGCGGGCTGCCGGGGCCCGACACTACGCCCTCCAGCCAGGTGGGTTTTTCTGCTTCGAGGTAATTGTAGAAATAGTCTGTCTGCTCAACGCTGAATCCTTGCAGCGAGATCCAGACCTTCGCACCGGGATGATATTTCATCAATATACCATGGAGATCCTTCAGGAACGGAAGAACCTCCGACGGGTGATTGTGGCCGGGGTCTCCGCCCGGGAAGAAAATATGGTCCAGCCGCGGGCATGCTTTGTAAAAAGCTTCATGGAGGTCGAGCTCCTGTTTTCTTTTGGTTTTGTCTTTCAGGTCGAATGTCGCCGGTGTCCAGACCCAGTAATCCATGTCATATTTCAGGCATATTTCACTCATCCGGATATTCATCTCTTCGGCCGGGATCTTGAAATGGGGGCTTTTGGCCGAGCTTTCCTGGAAAGGGATCCCTTCTACCGCATTGGCGCCGAAGACCGCAAGCTCGCGAATGTACTGGTCGTATTGCGCTACCGTCCAGGCATCGTAGGTATTGGCAGTATGGCGATATCCCAACTGGTGGCCGCGGATCGGGTAGACAGGCGAGGTGGAATAGTCTCTGGTTCCGTCGAGCTGCAGCTTACCCGCACCCATTTCCATATTCCTGAGCAGCCAGCCTACGCCGAAAAGTATACCGCGCGTATCGGCTCCTATCACCCAAACCACATTGTCCTTTGATGACGGATCTGTGAAGATCCTGTATCCTTCCTTTTTAAACTCGTGGTTCTCGCGCGATCTTCCCGACGGAGCAGCCATACCAGAAACCTCTGTGTCTGACGAAAGCAGGAGCGCGATTACCGGCCCGGAAGCTTTCGGCCATGCCGCTACCTGCTTCAGGCTGATGCCCGTCCGTTTCTGAACTTCTTCGGTAAGGACCTGCGCGGCAGTCTCTTTCATCGGGGAAGGAATAGAAGGAGAAACTACAAGGCTTGCCTTCCTGAGGTCGGTAGCACCTGCACCGACGGTCAGGAAGAGAAAGCAGGCAAACAGGTAATAAAAGGTGTATCGTATCGGATTTTTCACAGCTTTTTTATTCATAGATCGGTAAATTGGTCTTTCCTGATATATACTTTGAAAAAGAGAAATCAGACCAATCCTCCGCGTGCGGATAAATCATATTCACCGTTCCCGGCCCGGCCTGAAGGGACGGTCGGGTCGCGAAATCTTAATTAAATATTTACAATTGAATTTTCCGATAGCCGCTTTCTTTGGTAATTTGTGTCATCAAACTGAAATATAGCCATTTTTCAAACTGCCGGAAATCTAAACAGCTGCCTATGAACGTCAATACGAAGAAACGGAATACCCTGGTTTACTACGTGATGACGATGGTTTTTTTCGGCGGCCTGATATACTGGATCGTGCAGGCCGGCGGAGGTTTGGAGCTGAACAGGGTGATCAGGCTGCCCGAATCGGCAGAATCGGAAGGATTCCTGGATACCCTCTTTTTTAACGGCCGCCATGCATTGGCCGTTCTGCTGATACAGATTTTAATAGTAATACTTTTTGCCCGGATCTGCGGATGGATTTCTGCCCGGCTGGGGCAACCGAAAGTGGTGGGGGAGATTATTGCCGGCATTATATTGGGCCCCTCTTTGTTCGGGTTTTACTTTCCGGAGCTGCAGGAAATGGTTTTCCCGGCGAGCTCGCTGCCTAACCTCCAGTTCCTCAGTCAGATCGGGCTTATCCTGTTTATGTTCGTGATCGGGATGGAGCTTGACCTCGGCGTGCTTCACACCAAGGCTAAAGACGCGGTTGTCATCAGTCACGCCAGTATTATCTTCCCGTTCTCGCTGGGCATGATCCTGGCTTATTTTATGTATGAGACCTATGCGCCTGAAAATATCCGGTTTGTCTCTTTTGCTTTATTTATGGGGATAGCGATGAGCATCACGGCCTTTCCGGTGCTTGCCAGGATCGTTCAGGAAAGGGGTATCACCAAGACACGGCTGGGTACGATCGCGTTGACCTGTGCGGCGGCAGACGACATCACTGCCTGGTGTATACTGGCTGCCGTCATTGCTATTGTAAAGGCAGGCTCGCTGGCGAACACGCTTTATACGGTGGCGCTGGCGATTATGTATGTGCTGGTGATGATCTATATAGTACGACCCCTGATCCGGAAAGCCGCGTACCGGTATTTTAAAAAGAAACAGCTGGACGAGCTCATCATCGTAATGGTTTTTTTTGTACTGATTGCTTCCTCCTATATGACGGAGGTAATAGGAATACATGCCCTTTTCGGGGCTTTTATGGCCGGCGCCATTATGCCTGAGCAGGACGGGTTCAGGATCCGGTTTATCCAGAAGGTAGAAGATGTGGCGGTCGTTTTGCTGCTGCCCCTGTTTTTTATATTTACAGGCCTGCGGACGCAGATAGGGTTGCTGAGCGATCTCCGTTTATGGATAACGGCTGGAGTGATTATCGTGGTGGCGGTAGTGGGTAAGTTCGTGGGCAGCGCACTGACAGCCCGTTTTGTCGGACAAAGCTGGAAGGACAGCCTGTCGATCGGCGCGCTGATGAATACCCGGGGATTGATGGAACTTATCGTACTCAATATCGGCTACGATCTGGGTGTGTTGTCGCCCGAAGTTTTTGCAATGATGGTGATCATGGCGCTGGTTACAACGATGATGACCGGTCCTTCGCTGAACCTGATCAACCGGGTGTACCGGTAGGGCGCCGGATAAAAACAGGCCAGCCCTGGCTGTCGGAAGAAAACCAGGGCTGGCAAAGCAGGCTCTTTGTTACTGAAGCGCTTTTTTAAGATAGTCCACGCATTTGGTGACTTCGGTCACTGCGTCGGAGCCTGCAGGAATATTGTATTCAAGCTCTACGTCGCAATAGATCGGCCATTTGTTCTTGCTGATGGCTTTCAGGATTTCCGCGACGGGAGTTTCCCCGTTTCCGAAAGGTTGGTTTTTATTGGGATCAGCGGCTTTCGGGCCGGTTTTGTCCTTGATGTGAATGCTGACGATCCGGTCATGAAGGCGGTTCAGCACATTTACGGGGTTGTCTCCCGTAGCCCCGAAATAATGGCCTACGTCGAAGTTCAGCATCAGCCTGGGGCCGTGCGCCAGGATTTTATCAAAGCTGAACCCGGGCTGGCCGGGCTGCCCGTGGTTATGCAGGATGACATACATCTTATGCTTGTCGGCAAAGGGAGTCATCCGTATAGCGGTTTCTTCCGATATCTCCATCGAAATCCCTTTCGCGCCCACTGCTTTGGCTGCGTTGAACGCATAATCTATTTCTTCGTCCGACCATTTGGGATTACCAAGCTTCAGGATATGGATCTTAACCCCGCGCTTGCTGAACAATTTCTTGACTTCTTTGAATTTGTCCATAGAAGCGCTTTTTCTCCATTGCCGGAGGGCTCCTTCGTCCTTGGTCTGGGGGATACCGGCGAAGTTTTCCACCGGTCCGCCCATCAGCTCTACCGAGCTGATCCCTGACTTTACGATGTAATCGAGAGTGGCTTCCAGCGACTGGTCGGGCATAGACCGGTAGCTATAGGTGATCGTACCGATCTGGACCCCTTTTACTTTGGAATCGGGTTTTCCTTGTCCGAAAGAAGCAGACAGGCCGCATGCCAGGGCAATAGCGATAACCAGGCTGTTTTTGAGAAAGCACTTCATTTTTAAATAAGTCTGATACATTATAATGGATATCTGTTGGGATTAAAGAGAATATGGACGGCGATATTCGTAGTGATTGAGCCGATGGGCGGCTGCTTCCCGGTCGTCACCGAAGCTCAGCGTGACAGGATCCCATCTGACCGGGCGCTGCAGCTCGATCGCGATGTTGACAAGGCAGCATAGCGTGTTGGTGCTGCAGCCGGCCTCAACGGGCGCAATGGTATTCCCGCGGGTGCGTACGGCATCAATGAAATCCTGCATATGCGGGGCCGGAGCCTTCGGATCGGCGGCGGCAGGCTTGCTCACCAGCGACGGGTCGGAGCATTCAATAAAGCCCCTGGCTACTTTTATCCACCCTTTTGTGCCGTTGAAACGAATTCCCTTTCCACCTTCCTCACGGAAATCCTGTTCGGTCATAACGATCCCGTTGGCATATTTCATGGTGTTGTACCGGGCGCCTTTGTAGCCTTTCGGGGTGTATTCGATCGGACCGGTCCCGTCCATCCCGATAGCCGCCTGGGCGATATCGAACATGTGAGCGCCCCAGTCGGATGTATACCCGTTACCGGTTTCACGGTACCAGCGCCATGCGCCCCAGATTTTTTCGTTTTCTTCGGGCTGGAGGGTAATGGGGGGCGCCAGGTCAGGATGGTAATGTATTTTTTTGTCATCAAGCGGCCCCAGCCACAGGTTCCAGTTCAGCGAAGAAGGCACCGGCTGCTCGGGTAGGTCAAAAGGCTTGGGCGGATCTCCTACTGAGGCATAGATGGTTTCGATATGCCCGATCGCGCCGCTGCGTACCAGTTCGATCGCCCGCTGGAATTCGGGGCCTGAACGCTGCTGGCTCCCGACCTGCAGGACACTCTTATTGTCGCGGATGGTCCTTACCATTTTAATCCCTTCCTGTATCGTATAGGCAAGCGGTTTCTGCACATACACATCTTTCCCGGACTGGCTTGCATGGATGGTATGAAGCGCATGCCAGTGATCGGGGCTGGCAATCGAAACGGCATCGATATCTTTTCTTTCGAGCAATTGCTCATAAGATTCGTAGAGATCGCACCGCTGTGCCGCGTTCTGTGATTTCTGCCAGTTTTCAACCCTGCGCTTAAAACGTTCTCTTTTGATACTGTCCACATCGCTCCCCGCAACGACCTGCACGCCCGCCGATTTGGTAAAATTGCCGTAATCGCCGAGTCCCTGCCGGCCCAGCCCGATAAAGCCCATCACTACACGGTCGCTGGGCGGTATCCTGCGGCCGTCGGGCATTCTCCAGCTCGGCAGGATGGTGAGGCCTGTCAATCCCAGGGCCGATAATCCAAGAAAATCACGCCGGTTGATAGAGTTTTTTTTCTCCTGATTCATTCAGATAACTTATTTTATGTTGATTAAACTTTCTTTATTGCTGACTGCAAAATGTATCCCGGCCTCTGATAGTACCGCTAAACAGTTAAAAGTACTAAGTCACCGTATTTTAATGGTTCCGGTTTTTAAATGCTGTGTAAAACCTGTCCGGGCCTGCAATGCCGGCAGGTGTCTTCAATACTGAATAAGCTCCGATACAATTTCCGGGATTTGAATAGCGTTAATTGTAAAAAACTAAGAACATCCTTTTAATATGAGAAAAAAAACATTGTTGGTCATGATGCTTGCAGGCGTTTCATTTTTAGCCTGTGACAAAGAAGATATCGTTTCGGAAGGTGCTCTCCCATCGGCGGCAAGCCAGTTTATTACTACGCATTTTCCTGATGAATCGGTTTTGCAGGTAAAGAAAGAAAAGGATTTTTTGAAGAAGACAGTATTTGATGTTATTCTTAGCAATAACTTCGAGCTGGAGTTCAGGGAAGACGGGGACGCCAGGAAAGTAGACGGGAACGGAAAGGCCATCCCGGTTGCGGTTGTAAAGCCGGAGAGTATCCTGACTTATGTTGAAGAGCATTTCCCGGAGAAAATCGTGGTGGCATGGGAGAGGGATTCGGATTCTAAGAAAGAAGAAGTCGAGGTAGAGCTGGACAACGGGCTTGAGCTGAAATTTGATAAAGACGGGAAATTCCTGCGTTTCGAGGATTGATGAAAGCAGCCGGGGGAAACCCGGCTACTTTTTTAAAGGCGCAAAGAACACAAAGACCGCACAGGAAAAACTCTGTGAACCTTTGTGTTCTTTGCGCCTTCGTTGTTCATATTAATGTCTGGGCGTTATTCCTCAAGGAAATCGAGGTCCCTGTCGTGGGTTTCCGGGATAGTCAGCGTGCTGTAAAAGCCGATGGTATAACATATGACCCCCACCAATGCGCCTGCTTCCACTACTGAAAACGACCCTTTGAACACGCTGTAAAGCGTAGTCATACCAACCACGGTTCCCCTTACCATATTGGGTATCGTCGTCGCGGCGGTTGCTCTCAGGTTGGTGCCGAACTGTTCGGCGCCGATCGTGACAAACATGGCCCAGTAGCCTATACCGAACCCGGTCACTACGCAAAGCGCATAAATAGTGGCTGAGTCCCTGATCCCTCCGAACATGTAGACGATGCTTCCTATGAATGAAATAAACATCAGCAGGAATACCGCCTTTTTCCTTGAATGGAGCTTATGGCTGATCACGCCGCTTGCCAGATCGCCCATAGAAAGGCCTACATAACACCACATAATAGCCAGGCCTGGCTGGATACCTCCCTTTACGCCCAGAAACTGCCCGAACTCGTTGCCGAAAGTAGCGAGTATGCCGATTACAAACCAGGTAGGCATCCCTATACCGATACATTTAACGTACCTTACGAACCGGTCACGATTCGTGAAAAACATAAAAAAGTTTCCTCTCGATACGTGCTTCTGTTCTTTGATGTTTTCGAAAATCCCCGATTCGAAGACCCCCACGCGGAGCAGCAGCAACAGGATGCCCAGCCCGCCGCCGATGAAATAGGCAGTGCGCCAGTCGAACAGCTCAACAGTGAAATAGGCAACTATTGCGCCCAGAAGCCCTATTCCTGCCACAAGCGAGGTCCCGATCGCTCTCAGCCTTTTCGGTAAGATCTCCGACACCAGCGTGATCCCGGCGCCCAGTTCCCCGGCCAGCCCGACACCTGCAATGAAACGTAAAATTTTATAAGTGAAAGCATCCTGTACGAAGCCGCAGGCAATGTTAGCCAGCGAATAGGTCAGGATGGAGCCGAAAAGCACGGAAAGCCGGCCTTTCTTATCGCCCAATACACCCCAGAGGATACCCCCGATGAGAAGTCCGCTCATCTGCCAGTTGAGAATGGAAGCACCTATGGATGAAATATCTGAAGCCGACAGGCCGAGAGATTCAAGGCTGGGGATTCTTACTATTCCGAAAAGAAGGAGATCATATATGTCGACAAAATATCCGAGGGCAGCTACGATTACAGGAATACTTAAAAGGTGGGCCAGGTCGCTTTTTTCTGTTTGTGTTGTCATTTAGTGGTTAGAGAAAATTTTGAGAAATAGAGTAGCTGTAATGGTCAGGGGCGATATTTTGAAATAATTATTCTGAAGATGTTAAGGGATTAAGACTGTTTGAATAAAAACCTTGGACAAAATGATCAACAAGCGCAATGTATGCTTATTTTTAACGCATCAATAGTACAAAAGCCGCTAGGCTCTTTTTCTTAACGGTTTGTGCTGCATATTTTTTTACACATTTAATCACATAAATATTAATACCCAATGAAAATTACTGTAGTAGGCGCCGGAGCAGTTGGAGCGACCACCGCCGACAACATTATCCGTCGCGAACTTGCAGAAGAAGTTGTACTGCTCGATATTAAAGAGGGAGTGGCCGAAGGGAAGTCCCTGGATATGTACCAGACAGCCGCGCTGTTAGGCTTTAATACCCTGCCGGTCGGCAGTACCAATGATTACGAGAAGACCAAAGGGTCGGACGTGGTTGTCATTACTTCAGGTCTGCCGCGCAAGCCGGGAATGACGCGTGAGGAGCTTATCGGCGTGAATGCAGATATTGTGAAATCTGTCACCCAGAATGTCCTCAAGTATTCTCCCAAGGCGATTCTCGTTATAGTATCCAACCCGATGGACACAATGACGTACCTGGCTTTCAGAGAGGCCGGTATTCCGAAGAAGCGCATCATCGGGATGGGCGGCGCCCTGGACAGCGCACGCTTCAAGACCTATCTTGCCCTTGAAATGGCAGTAACGCCGAACGATATCGACGGGATGGTGATCGGAGGCCACGGAGATACTACCATGATCCCGCTGACCCGTCTCGCCACTTA
Source organism: Spirosomataceae bacterium (assembly GCA_037191015.1). Lineage (GTDB taxonomy): Bacteria > Bacteroidota > Bacteroidia > Cytophagales > Spirosomataceae > Ravibacter. Next base: position 597,509 of record JBBCKD010000027.1, on the reverse strand, counting down.
TAACGGTATCCCGGTAAGCCGCTTCCTTTCTGAAGACAAGCTGGCGAAAATCGCTGCCGATACCATGGTAGGAGGAGCTACGCTTACAAAGCTGATCGGCACTTCCGCATGGTATGCTCCCGGCGCAGCTACGGCTTTCATAGTAGAGAGCATCGTGCGTAACCAGCGCAGAATCGTGCCCTGCAGCGTATACCTGAACGGTGAATACGGACAGAAAGACATTTTCATGGGTGTGCCGGTCGTAATCGGGCGCAATGGCTGGGAGAAAATCATAAACCTCCGCCTGAGTGAAAAGGAAAAAGCTGCTTTTGCCAAGTCTGCGGAAGCGGTAAGGGCTATGAACGCTGTATTGCCGTAAGACCTCACCCCGCAGAGGTTAAAAAGGGTTACTTGTTAGTCCCTGCTAAAGATGTTTAAAAAGTGCCGAAATGCAAGGCGTTGAGGATAAGGCCGAACGAGCTACAGGTTATATGACTGAGACCGGATCCCGAAAACAACGCAGCAGTTTGTGTGCTTTTTAGACATCTTCGGTAAACCATCCGGCGTATTTTACATAGTTATGCGCCGTCCGGATGTTGAACTCTCTTTGCTCATCCGATACTTTCTTGAGAAATCTTGCAGGGTTGCCTGCATAGATACTGCCTTTCTCTACGATTTTTCCCTGCGTTACAATAGCGCCGGCGGCAACGACGGCTCCTTCTTCGATCACCGCGCCGTCCATAACGATCGCCCCCATACCGATCAGAACGTGGTCGTGGATAGTGCATCCATGTACGATGGCATTGTGCCCGATCGAAACGTAGCTGCCGATGGAAGTGGCGGCCTTCAGGTAGGTACAATGAATGACGGCGCCGTCCTGGATATTGGTGTAATCGCCTATTCTTATGCTGTTGACATCTCCCCTGACTACTGCGTTGAACCACACCGTGCAGAATTCGCCCATCCGGACATCTCCTATGAGGGTAGCGGTTTCTGCAAACCAGCAGTCGTTTTTGAAAGAAGGCGTAAAGCCTTTGACGGATTTGATCAATGCCATTTTTGTCTTGCTGTTTGGCCGATACCGGGGCGCTGTACGGATTACGCCCGGGAACCCGGCTGGTGTATGGCTGTAAAGATAAAGTTCTTTAAGGAATCTCCCTGTTTCCGGTGTTTCCCAGGGAAAGAAAATTGCGACTATCCGGATGACAAAAGGCAAACGTATATTTGATTTCTGCCGATAGTTTACAAAATTTGTTAGACATTCATAATTCTGAACCACTGACTATTAGGGTATGCATACGCTTAGCAAAATGATTTGCCCGGGTGTGACTTTTCGACGGCTTTCCATAGCAGTACCTGCCTTGCTGCTTTCTCTTATGGTGAGCGGCGGCCTCCAGGCGCAGGTACTGGACAGGATAGGCCGGCAAATTGAACGAAAAGCGGTAGACCGTGCCAATCGTAAGATCGACCGTACTATAGATAAAGGCCTTGATAAAGTAGAGGAAGCTTTGGATGAAAGTGTCAAGGGAAATAAAAGCCAGGAGACTGTCGGGAACGCCAAAGAAGACAAAAGTCCTGTGAAATCTCGGGAACCATCCTCCCTTGAAGAAGAGGCCGGTGTACAGGAAAGCAGCGACGACAAACCGGCAGACGAAACAAGCCCGGCCGCGGCGAAGGAACCCTCATTTGCCGTATATAGTAAATACGATTTTGTGCCGGGAGAAAAGCTGATTGTCTTCGAAGATTTTTCCCAGGACCAGGTAGGTGATTTTCCCTCCAGATGGAATACGAATGCTTCGGGAGAGATCGTAAATCTCGGGGGAAGCGATACCAGATGGCTTGCCTTTACCTCTTCGGGAGCGCTGATCCCGGAATTTATAGATCAACTACCGGAAAATTTTACGATAGAATTTGATCTTGCCGTAACGCCTGACTACAGTTATTATGACCAGCCGCTGACCGTTTCGATGGTGTATCTTCAAAGTCAGAAAGATTTTGCCCGATGGCAACGGTTCGGGCGGGACAGGCAGGCCGGCGTGCTTTTCGGATTTCATCCACAGGACGCCGGGAACCGGCCTGCAGGCCTTATGTCGGTAGAGATCTGGGATGAAGGGAAACCGGTCATGGAAAACACGAAGTCGCAGTTTACCTCTTTCAGCAGGAGCAACAACAGGGTAAAGGTAGCCATCTGGAGGCAGAAGCAGCGAGTCAGGCTATATGTGAATGAGGCGAAAGTGTGGGATCTCCCGCGGGCTTTTGTCAACGAAGTTGCTTACAACAGCCTGGTTTTTAGCCGTGCAGATGCAAAGGAGGGCAACCAGTTCTTTATTTCCAACCTGAGATTGGCGGTAGGAGCGCCCGATACCCGGCACAAGCTGATAAATGAAGGTAAGTTTGCTACCACGGGCATTCATTTTGACTCCGGCTCGGCAACGATCAGGCCTGAATCATATGGCGTGCTGAAGGAAATCGCCACCGTTTTAAAAGAGAATAGTGCTGTCAGGGTTCATATCGTCGGTCATACCGACAATGACGGCAGCGCCGAGCTGAATCTCAAGCTCAGCAGGGATCGGGCTAAATCTGTTAAAGAGGCCCTTCAGAAAGAGTTCGGGATCGAAACTTCCAGGCTCGGATCGGACGGGAAGGGAGCAACTGAACCGGTGGGGGACAATGCTACAAGCGAGGGGAAAGCAGCTAACAGAAGGGTTGAGTTTATCAGGATGGAGTAACGCCCGGGACAAAAAGAAGGTCTCTGGCACTCATATCATTTTCAATTACTTTCCTGGCAAAGGAGCATAGGGGCAGGATCCTGATGTCATTTTCACGCGCAAATTCTACCGCGGCCCCTACCAGCTTCGTACCGATACCCCTGCCTTCGTGAGGCTGGTATACTTCTGTATGGTCGATGATAATCCGTTTTGATCCGGACCAGGTATAGGTCAGCTCACCTACCTGGATCTCTTCGTTAAGCGCTTTGATTACGCCGTTCTGACCGTCGTCTTCTCTTATAAAATCCATAACGTTATTTTGCGGAATAAAAGGGTTTTGAATAATTAATAAAGTTGTACCCGCCCCTCCGCTACTCCCAATCCAGCACTTTTGCTTCCATCAGCTGGCTCAGCGGGTTATAGGGTTCCGGCAACCCTTCATCTGTAATTTTAAGATACATAAAATGAAGGTGGGTAGTGGAGCGCGGCTGCTGGGCATTGAACCCGGTACGCCCCATTTTCCCGAGCACTTCGCCGGCCCTGATCCATTGTCCCGGGCGAACGTCTACCGTGCTGTTGTGAGCGTAATACAGGAGTGCGTTGAGACACGGGTTGTATACCCATACGTAGTTTCCTCCACGCCACTGGCTTTCCGACGTCCAGTCCTGGCGGATGCCCAGCACGAGCCCGCCTGTAAAAGCCAGCACATCCACCTCTTCGCACATGATATCGTCAATGCCGTCATTGTCCTTATCCCTGATAAAGAGGTCGTGCGCCGGATGACTTTTACGGACCCTCGAGTCGAAGAAGTCGAAACCTGTCGGGCGGTACCCTTTTCCCCGGCCTCCTATGGAGCTTCTCGGGTAATATCCTCTTACAGGAAAGACATAGCCGTTTGCCAGGTCTTCGTTGCAGTCCTGCCTGAACGAATCGGTTAATTGTCTGAGATCCAGGAAAAGCGCTTTAAACGCAGCAGACGCTGAATCCGGGGTGATGGTGCTGTCGCCGATGCTTTGATAAAGCGCTTCAAATTTCAGGCAGCTCAGCCTGAGCGGATCGGTCTCCGCCGGGGGAATATGGGGAACATACAGTGGAGCCGAGCTTTTCCAGACTACCGTAAAAAAAAGCGTGAAAAATAAAAAGACGGCTTTTACCGGGAACATAGCTGCTGGAATTAGGGCTGGATAGTCATGTTGTATCTATATTAACGCACCGGAGCAAAAAAACTTTTGTCCGTTTATCAGGACTTCAAGTTATCGTTTTTTTAAGGCTCATACAACCGGCAGGTCTTTTTCTTTGCTCTTTAGGTTAACAGGTAAATAAAATCAGGATGCAAACTGAGCAACAGTTGATTGCAGAATGCTTATCGGGAAACAGGATTGCGCAGCGCGAGTTGTATGACCGTTATAAAAAAGCCATGTACACGCTGGCGTACCGGATAACAGGAAATTTTGACGATGCAGGCGATGCGCTGCAGGAAGGATTCGTGGAGGTTTTCCGGCATTTGAATAAGTTCAGAAGAGAGTCGACGCTTGGAGCCTGGATAAAGGTAATAATTGTACGGAAATCTTTACAGCAGCGGAAGATGGAGGTTTTCGAGCCGCTGACCAGCCAAATACATGAGCCCTTCGTAGACTGGATAGAAGACTCGGTAAATGCCGCACATCTCGAAGAGGCCATTCTTTCGCTGCCCACTGGCTACAGGACCGTCTTCGTATTGATTGAAGTAGAGGGCTATACTCATCATGAAGTAGCCGAAATGTGCGGGATCTCCGAGGGAACATCGAAATCACAGCTCTTTTATGCCAAAAAGAGATTAAAGGCAATCTTAACCTCAAAAATCTGTAATGGAAACAAATGACGGGGATCTGAAGCGGATGCTGCCGGAATACACGCCGCCGGAACGGGTTTGGGAAGCGGTGGCAAAGAAACTGGACGGGGGCTACTATGATCTTCCGGTATACACACCGCGAGGAGAAATATGGGATGCCATAGAGGTAAAGCTCCGGAATGAGACCTGGCACTACAGGAAGCAATGGCTGGGAGCCGCGGCAGCTGTTCTCTGTATCGGAGTTTTCCTGCGCTTTCAGGCGGGTAATAATGACGTCGTGGTTAAACAGGAAATATTCGATAACCGGCTTCAGATCAGCGCGGTATCTGAAGCTGACAACCAGTACGAGGAATTCATGGAAATTTGTCTTACACAATCGCAGCTATGCCGGCAACCGGATTTCAGCCGGCTCAGAAGGGAATTCGAACTATTGAGGGAAGCCACTTCCGAGCTCAGGAGCGCAGCCGGAGCTTTTAACCGGGATCCTAAGCTGGTGGAAGAACATGCGTCGATTGAATTGAAGAAGGCAGAGATACTGAACGAAATGGTGAAATTTATATGAAGACAAGTCTGACACTTTTGCACCGGAAAGTAATTGGGTATGCTGCTTTGAGCCTGCTGATCTGCGGAAGGCTAAACGGGCAGACCGTACAGGTTGCACAGAAAACCATTCATAAAACGATCAGTTCGGCTGGAATAAACAAGGTTGTGATCGGTTCTGAAAAGGCAGACATCGAGGTACATGCCTGGTCCGGACCAGAGATAAAGGCGACAATCGAACTTTCGGCAGGCCATTCGGAAAAATCGGTCTCGCTGCAGGATCTCGAAAAGATTGCGGTAGTGGCCGATAAAGAAAAAAAGACCTTCTATCTGCGCGACTTTGTTCTGCTGAAAGGCAGGGACAAAAAGCCGGAATCAAACCTCAGGGCTACCTACCGGGTGTATGTCCCGGCCGGGATAACTTTGGAAATAGAAAATTCGTTCGGGATCGTAACGCTGAAAGACTTAACCGGCGATATCAGCCTGAAGGCCAGGTTCTGTAAAGTCAATATGTCACACTTATCGGGAAAAGCCAGCTTCGATACAAAGTTCGGGAACCTGGAGGCTTATGACGTATCCGGAGACCTGGAGCTGTCGTCCAGCCATACCCGGATTCTCCTCAGGCGGCTTGGCGGCGATGTACGGCTGCGCACCGAGTACGGATCAATGCAGCTGGAGCCGGCGACGAAACTGAGCTCGCTGGACATCCGGTCAAAGAAGACAAACATTGACCTGGTTTGTCCCGAATGGAAAAAATACAGCTATACGATCAGGGGAGCTTACTCAAAATTCAGTTTACCGGCAGGGTTTAAGACACTTTCAGTCTCGGACAGCCAGCAGGAACTCAGTTATTCAGGCCGCGGGGAAGCGATGCTGAATATAGAGGCGGAGTTTGCAAGTCTCAGTGTCCGGTAGTATTATTTAACTAAATCGATAATGGGAAAATCTATTATTTTATTTCTTTTCGTTGCGGTATGGCTTGCCGGGAATGCCTTCGGTCAGGATAGCCTCGGGATCGTGACGATACAGCGGGAGATGGAGGAGGTCCGCAAGCAGCGATTTATCGACAGGTACGAAAATGTATTCATGACCAAAGAGCCAACCCGGCATATGCTGAAAGTCGGCCTTATGACGTCTGATGGCTGGTCGGGCGGGTATCATTATCTGAGTTATTGGAGGAATAGCAGTATCAGCGCTGGTTATGAATATAAGGTTACACCGGAGCTTTCTATCGGGGTTGGAGGATCTTTTACCGGCAGCCTGTCATCACCGGCGGGAGAAAAAGGGCTCAGTTTTTCAGGGAGTGGAAGCGTTTCGGTGCAATCACGCTGGTACTACGAGATGAAAAAGCGGATCAGGGAAGGGTATTCGGCCAGTAATTTTTCGGGCGATTATCTCGGGATTACCTACGATCGTTATACCAACTGGTATTCAGGAATATACCGATCGGTTTTTTCCAGGATAGGAGTTGAATGGGGCATGCAGCGCAGATTTTTCAATCGCGGGTTTGTTGATTTCGGTGCGGGAATATACTATCAGTTCGGCAGCAGGATGTGGAGTGACACCAGCCGGGCAGAAAATGTGGAAATTGTTTCGATAAAGAGAGACGGATTGAAGATTTCTTCCAGGGCTACCATCGGCCTGGCCCTGGGAGACTGGAAAAAGAAGACCGGGCTGCCTTTTTGCGAAGTGCTCCGCTGCCAGGAAATAGTGCGTTCCCAGTTTACCATCGCGTGGCCGGAGTTTCTTCTCAGCCGGCATAATCAGAGCCTGGCCGGAGGTTTGGGTTTTGAGCATAAACTGTTCAGGTCGGTCTCGGCAAAGGCCCGCGTCGATGGTTTTATTTTAAATCAGCCTCTCCGTATGGAGGAAATGGACGGACGTGTCTTTGCCGCTGAAGCAGTATCCGCCGTTCAGCTCAGGTACTATGCTTTTCAAAGAAAATTAAGAAAAACCGGGAGGGGAGGCCATGACCTGAATGGTTTTTACGTTGGCCCCCTCGTCGAGCATTCCGTCTTCGGCAACCGTTGGGTAATACAAGATCAGGGAGAAAAGGAGCGCAGTACGATCAATGCGCTTCGGGCGGGGATTGTGGCAGGGTACCAGAGGAGCCTGTTTAAAAATGCCTATATCGATATAGACTGGCGCCTTACAAAGAACCTGTTACTGCGCGGTACCACCTACTATGGCCCGCTGAGCCAGTTCAGGGTAAGTTTCGGGTTGAGATTTTAGGATTCTTTCCCAATCGTGCGAAAGGATTGCCAAACCTATGCCACCACCTCATCGCCAGGAAAACGGGGAAGCAGTAAGCGACCCAGATATTCCGGCCGTCGGGGAAAGCAGCGATAATCATGTAAGAGGTTGTTGCCGTGATAAACACGATACCTGTTAATACCGGGAGATCGTTGCGCAGGTTCCGGACTATATCGACCGGGTACCTGAAAACATACAGGAAGCAGATCAAAAGAGGAAGGCCCCAGGAGAGCACGGTACTGATATAAAAATTGGGGCGGCTGAAATTATCCCGTATCCTGAACCAGCCGGGCTCCCAGAAAACAATATAATCGTTGATGTCCTGATGGAAATTTCTCAGAAGTGAATTGATCAGAAGAACGATTGTCAGAGCTATCAAGGCTGCTATACCCCATTTTATCTCCTTGCTGCTATACGCGTAGGCCAGGGCAACCGGGATAAGTACTACAATATTTTCCTTTGCCAGCGCTCCCGCGGCAACTGCAATAAAATACCAGATAAAGCGCCCGGTGAAAATTGACCAGGCGCCGCAAAAAATACATGTCAGAACGGTAGGGTCTATATACCCGATCGTGCTGTAATAGAAGGTAGGGAAGGAAAAGATAAAAAGATAAAGGCCAAGCCAGGATAAGCTTTCCGGAATACCGGTATCCCGGAGCAGCCGGAAAAGAAAATAAGCCGCCGCTGCCAGAAAAAGAAGATTTGTGATATTAATGGCAGTGAGGGGAGAAAACGGGAGAAATGCCGCAATCGTGGTCCCCAGGATTCTTTCGTTAAACGGCCCCTTGTATGGATAAGTAGTGGGTTCAACTCCCCTTATTTTTTCAACATTGGCAATGTAGAAAGCAGCATCGTTCAAAGGCCTGGAAATAATGAGGTCGTTCCTGTCGAACCGCAGGGAAGCTACCAGGAGCAGGCAAAGCAATGCGGTGACAGGATTCCCGAAAAATTTTAAAAGGGTATTAGCGGAGATACCGCGCATCCGAAGAGAAGATGTAAAGTAAAAAACCTGGATCAAGTGAAAACCCGGCCAACCGGGCCGGGTTTTCTTTAAAAAGCTATTTCAGGCGCTATACCCTATACCGCTTTAGTTTTCCCCGGAACTGCAACCGGGTATTCTCCGTTGCTGTCAGGGAATATCTTAGGCATTGCATCCCAGGCGAGCCTGTCAGGGAACAGGTTGATGTCGGAGTTAAGCGCTTCTTCGAATTTTACAACCTTGCCGGAGTAAGTCGCCATACGGCCCATGATTCCCACGAGGGTACTTTTTGCACCGTTTTCGCCGTCGTTGAACTTATGCTGTCCTTTGGCTATGGCTTCAAAAAGCACATCGTGCTCCAGCTGGTAGGGGTTGCCGTCGTTTTTGCTATCGTGGCTGAAGATAACGCTGCCGTCGTAGCGTTTCAGAACTGTCGGTTTATTGGTTGCAAAACTGTCGATACGGCCTTTGGTACCTACAAATGCTTCATCAACCCGGTTCCAGCAGCCTTCAAACTGGCGGCACTGGCTTGAGATCACCGTTCCGTCTGCATATACCATATCGAGCAGGTGATGGTCATATATCTCCCCGTACTTGTTGCTGGTACGTACCTGGCGGCCGCCTGTTCCCTGTATCTCGACAGGATAGGCACCTTTGACCCAGTTTGCCACGTCTATATTATGAACGTGCTGCTCGACGATGTGGTCACCGCAGAGCCAGTTAAAGTAGTACCAGTTCCGCATCTGGTATTCCATTTCGGTCTGGCCGGGCTGCCTCTCGCGAACCCAGGGGCTGCTTCCAACCCAGTAGACCTGCCCGCCGACGATATCGCCTATTGCGCCGTCATGAATTCTCTTTACAGCCTCGAGGTAGTTGGGCTGGTAGTGTCTTTGCAGACCTACTACCACATTCAGTTTTTTCTTTTTAGCCTCTTCGGCTGCAGCCAGCACCTGCCTGATGCCCGGTGCATCCGTTCCCAGCGGCTTTTCAGCAAAGATATGCTTATTCTGTTTTACAGCTTCAACGAAATGCTGCGGGCGGAAACCGGGAGATGCGGCAAGTATAACGACATCAGCCAGGGGAATGGCCTTAAGATATGCATCGAACCCTACAAACCTTCTTGATTCGGGCACATCTATTTTGGAAGAAGCAGCTACTTCCTCCCCTTTGGCATTTTTGTATTTTTTTGCAGTAAGGTTTTTATAGCTTTGGTCGAGCCGATCCTGGAATGCATCGGCCATGGCGACCAGCTTCACGTTTTGCACAGTGCTGAGCGCCTGGGCAACTGCCCCGGTACCACGGCCACCGCAGCCGATCAGGGCAATTTTAATTGTATCGTCCACTGAGCTGTTGTAGCCATAACCAGCCAACGGGCTCAGGGCTATACCACCGGCTATTAAACCGCTGGTTTTCAGGAAATCCCGGCGAGAACTCTCCATAGATAAATGCTTTTGGGTTGAATTATTTAATACAATGACAGAAATAAGCTTGAATCTTCTTTAATGAGAAGGAGCGTATAAAAATAATTTACTCAATATGAGGATAAATATCAATAGTCTTCAATCAAAGGAGGATTGTAATACGCATTTATTTCCTCTTCTGTAGGTGTCTTCAGGGGGCGAATAATCCTGAAACCGATGAAGGAGGCATTGGTGAGCCACCACTCACTTTTAGGCAACTGCGGGTCCAGGATTTTCCATTCGGCAATAGATTGGGTCCTGGCTGCGGAGCGGAGGTTGTCTGCTTCGTCTACCCATGAACCGCCGCGTACGGCGTTAGGATATAGCTCGGTTACGGGAGCAAAGGCTTCTTTTACTTCTCCTTTGGCTTTTTTGGCATAGTAATCGGCGTGGTACTGATCCAGGGTCCATTCCATTACATTGCCGTGCATGTCATGCAAGCCCCATGGGTTCGGTTTTTTAGTCCCGATCTTTTTATATGATCCGTCGCTGTTGTCGGTATACCATGCGTAGTCTTTCAGAAGCTTCGGATCGTTGCCGAATGAATAGGCGGTAGTGGTACCTGCACGGGCTGCATATTCCCACTCCGCTTCTGTAGGAAGGCGGTAGAATACGCCGGTTTTTTCATAAAGCCACTTGCAGAACAGGATAGCAGCATATTGTGTGACGTTGATGGCCGGGTAGCCCGTACGTCCCATACCGAATGACATATCCACATAAGGAGGACTAGGCCGGGTGCTGCCGTCGGTTTTGGCAATGCTGTTGTTTTCGTCCGGGAAACGCTGGGCAAACTCAACCTCCATGGTCTTGAATGAATACAGGTCATAGATATCCCATGTGATTTCATACTTGCCCATCCAGAAAGGCTCTATTTTTACTTTGTGCTGCGGCCCTTCATCGTCTCTGCGCCCTTTTTCATTTTTAGGACTGCCCATCAGGAATTCACCTCCGGGTATGGTAACCATATCGTACGACTGGTCGCTGCCAGGAATTTTCTGGGTGTAATTTTTGAAATCCGACTGGGAAAAAGCACTTAAAGCAACGAGGCTGAAAGAGACGATAAAGGCTGTTATTTTCAACATTTGATAACTGCTTTTAAGTAAGTTAGAATAATTAGCCACAAATTTGGGGAATTTTACGGTTTGGTTATTAGTGTCCGGCAAATATTTGTCGGCAAGGTAATGGCCTGCTCCCGTGAACAAAAATGAGGGATCGGGCGGCCGTAAGACAAGGGAATTTACGTCAAGTTTAAATTTTCGCAGCAAATTGACCGTAATTTAGCGGGGCTTTTGTTTTGAAATAGTATAGGTTAATCTGGAATGAATTTATTGTCTGCGGAAAATCTCTCGCATTCCTTCGGAGATAAGTGGTTGTTTAAGGAAATATCATTAGGGCTTAACCTGGGCGATAAAGTGGCGCTTATCGGTACCAACGGAACCGGGAAAACCACGTTGCTGTCTTTCCTGGCCGGTATGGAGCAGCCCGACAGCGGTTCAGTCAGTGTGAGGAAAGGCACCAGGATCGGTTATCTCGAGCAAAGCCCGGCCTTTAATGGCGGGCTGTCGGTAATGGATGTAGTCTTTGCCGACGATAATGTCATTGCCCGGACCGTAAAAGAATATGAAAAGGCCCTGCTGGGGAATGATGAGGCGCTGTTGACTTCGACACTGGATGCCATGCACAGGCACAAAGCCTGGGATTTTGAATCGAAGGCGAAGGAGGTACTGGGAAGGCTCGGGGTTCACGACGTACAGACGCTTTTCGGGCAGCTTTCGGGCGGACAAAAAAAGCGTGTCGCCCTGGCCAAAATACTGCTGGAAGAGCCGGATCTGCTTATCCTGGACGAGCCTACCAACCACCTGGACCTCTCCACGATTGAGTGGCTGGAAGGGTACCTCAATACGGGGAATACCACTTTCATTACGGTGACGCACGACCGTTATTTCCTCGATAAAGTCTGCAATTTGACTGTTGAGCTGGAAGGCGGGAATCTTTATACCTATAAGGGAAACTATGCTTATTTTCTCGAGAAAAAAGCCGAGCGGGAAAATATTGAAAGCGCGGAAATAGATAAAGCGCGCAACCTTATGAGGAAGGAGCTCGAATGGATCCGCCGCCAGCCCAAAGCGCGCGGGACCAAGGCAAAATACCGCGTCGATGCTTTCGAGGATCTCAAGGATAAGGCAGGACAACGGAAATACGACGATAAGATCGACCTGAATGTCCGTTCGAGCCGCCTCGGTTCGAAGATCATCGAGCTGCAGAGCGTGGGTAAGCGGTATGGTGAAAATGAGCTTATTCACAATTTTCTCTATACCTTCAGAAAAGGCGACCGTATCGGGATTGTCGGGCCGAACGGCACCGGGAAAACAACCTTACTCCAGATGATCACCGGCAATCTCAGACCCGATAACGGGCAGGTTGTACGGGGAGACACCGTGAAGTTCGGCTATTATACCCAATCGGAGCTGGACTATAAGGAGGGGCAGCGGGTCTCGGACATGGTTAAGGAGCAGGCGGAGGTTGTGCGCCTGGGTACCGGGCAGACGGTCACCGTTTCGCAATACCTCCAGGCCTTCTTATTCCCGCCCGGCAAGCAGCACGATTACGTAGAGAAGCTTAGCGGCGGTGAAAAGAGGAGGTTGCAGCTATTGCTCATGCTGATGAGCGAGCCTAATTTCCTGATACTCGACGAACCGACCAACGACCTCGATATTACAAGCCTCAACGTGCTCGAGGAATTCCTGCTCAATTTCCCGGGCTGTTTGCTGATTGTCTCCCACGACCGTTATTTTCTCGATCGCCTTGTCGATCATCTCTTTGTATTTGAAGGCGACGGCAGAATAAGGGATTTCCCGGGGAACTATACGGACTACAGGAACTGGCTTGAGGAAAACGGGAATACGGAGGGAGAGCTTAAGACACCCAGGCAGGCGCCGGTTGCCAGAAAGCAGGAGCCGGCCGAAGAGCAGAAACGGAAGGCTTCTTTCAAGGAGAAAAAGGAATTTGAGACACTTGAACAGGAAATAGCAGACCTGGAAGGCAGGAAATCGGAGCTTTTGTCCTTTTTGGAAAAGGGAGGCGATCATGTTCAGTTGCTGGAGTGGTCGCAGCAACTGGAAGAAGCCTCGGAGCTTCTTTCGGCTAAGGAGCTGAGATGGTTGGAACTTTCGGAAATTATGTAATTTTGGGCTGCCCGCAGGTTGCTCTGACCCTGCCCGGAAATGGAAAAGAACATTCCTTGCAGGAAAACAAACCCTAGTTTGCTCAGTATCAAATAAGTACATGGATTCAATAGCCGAGTTTTTCCAGTTTTTACTCAATTCGGAAGAAATTATAGTGACTGGAGGCTTGATAGTGATCACGCTGATCGTTTTTGCCGAGAACGGTCTTTTCTTTGCTTTTTTTCTGCCCGGAGATTATCTGGTGTTCCTGGCGGGAGTTTTTTGTGCTACCAAAATACTGGACGTCCCGGTCACGGTGCTCCTGGCCTGTCTTTTCGGTGCTGCTGTTATGGGTTCGCTAACGGGGTATTTTTTCGGGAGATATTTCGGCGATTGGCTGCAGAACCGGCCCGATTCGCTTTTTTTCAAGAAGAAATATCTTTTAAGGACACGCAAGTATTTTGATAAATACGGAAGCAGGACACTGGTGATCAGCCGTTTTTTGCCCATCGTCCGTACTTTTGCCCCGATTCTTGCCGGTATCACCAAAATGCCCTGGGGGAATTATTTTCTTTTTAACGTGATCGGGGCTCTCTGCTGGATAGGAAGCCTGACCGGGGGAGGATACCTGTTCGGGGAGAGATTCCCAGGCATTATAGACTATGTCGAATACATCATTGCGTTCTTTTTGCTGATCACTACCGCGACCGTGATACGGGGATACTTCAAAGCAAAAGAAGACCTGGCCGATAGCGAATGATTATGGGTGACCTGAAACTTTATACGAAATGAAATTAAGTGTTGTCATACCGGCATATAATGAAGAGGAATCGATAGCCCATACGCTTAGGTCGCTGCATTCGACCCTGAAAAAGTATGGCATCGAGCACGAAATATGCGTGACCAACGATAATTCGAAAGACGGGACTCTGAAAGTCCTCGATGAGCTGTCGCTGGAAATCCCGGCGCTGGTTTATTACACCAATACGGGTCCTAACGGGTTCGGGTATGCCGTCAGGTATGGGCTGGAGAGATTTACGGGAGACTGTGTGGCTGTATTCATGGCTGACATGTCGGACGACCCGGAAGACTTGGTGAAGTTTTATAATAAGATGCGCGAAGGAGATTACGACTGCGTTTTCGGATCGCGCTGGGAGGCAGGTGGAAAGGTGATTGACTATCCGAGGGTCAAGAAGATAGTCAACCGCATCGCCAATTTCATAGTGAAAATCGTAATGGGCATCAGGTACAACGACACTACCAATGCCTTCAAGCTATATAAGAGAGAAACCATCGAAGGGATAAAACCCTTTCTTTCTCCTCATTTCAATCTCACCATAGAGCTGCCGCTGAAAGCCATGGTGAGGGGATACAGCTATGCGGTGGTACCGAACAGCTGGACCAACCGGAAATACGGCGAATCAAAGCTGAAAATAAAGGAGATGGGAAGCCGTTATTTCTTCATCCTGATGTATTGCCTGATCGAAAAATACTTCTCCAGGGGTGATTTCATGAAAAAGGGGGCTAATACGACGACTGTCAGCCGGTAAGAATTGCCCGGATTAGCTGATTTATTGAGGTAGATCAATGTCTGCCGGGCTCAATATCACCGACAAAATTGACCGGGATTACTTTTTCTCGCTCTATTTCCGGGAACCCGGGGGAATTCTCTTTGAAATTGCAACCGATAATCCGGGTTTTACCTGAGACGAACAGGTAGATGAGCTGGGTACAAATCTTAAACTACCGGCGCGCTACGAGTCGTCGAGAGATAGAATAGAGAAAGTTCTGCCTGAACTCTAAAACGTAGAAAGATATGGAAAAGCTTGAAGTAGTATTGGAAAACGGGAGAGGAGAGGTCCAGCTGTTTCTGGATGAGCAGAAAGCAGGAAAGATGGATATAGCTGTAGCCGGCGATAAGCTCACGGTGTATCATACCGAGGTAGACCCTCAGTTTGAAGGAAAAGGTTTCGGGCGATTGCTTCTGCAGCGGATGGCTGCTTATGCCAGGGAAAACGGGTTGAAAGTGATACCCTTATGCCCGTATGTCCATGCGCAATTCAAGCGCCGGCCGGACGAATATCAGGATATCTGGTCGCCAAACGCCTGAACTATGACGAGGTTGATTAGCGGGATCCATCACGTTACGGCTGTATCGGGCGATGCCCGGGAGAATTTCGACTTCTATACGGGGGTGTTGGGGTTACGTATGGTCAAGAAGACTGTGAATTTTGAAGATCCCGGAGTTTATCATTTGTATTTCGGCGATGCGGAGGGAAGCCCGGGCACGATCCTGACCACGTTTCCTTATGGCAGGAGCCTGGGAAAAGGGCGGCATGGCAAAGGAATGCTCAACACGACGGCTTTCTCCATAGAAATGGAAGGCCTGGATTACTGGCTGCAGCGTCTCGACCGGTTCGATATTGCCTGTAAGCATCCGCAGGAGCGCTTCAGAGGCGAAGTTTTCGTTTACCTGGAAGACCCCGACGGCCTGGGTTTAGAACTTGTATTCAGCGAAGGTGATCCGAGAAAAGGGTATACGGATGGCAGTATCCCACATGAATGGACGATTAAAGGATTTCATCATGTGGAAATCTGGCTGGAAGGTATCGAGCGTACGGTTGCGCTGCTTACCATGCAGATGAATCACCAGGTGGTCAGGGAGGGCTCCGGTCGGGTCAGGCTGGGAGTTGAAGACCGGCCGGGAAAGTATGTAGACCTGCTGGCTGCGCCCGATGTATTACGCGGGCTGGGTGGGCGCGGCACCGTTCATCATCTCGCTTTTGAAACACCGGACAGAGAAAGCCAGATACGAATAAAAGATAACCTGGAGAGCTACGGATTGCAGGTTACAGAGGTAAAGGACAGGAAATATTTTTCTTCGGTGTATTTCCGGGAGCCGGGTGGCGTCCTTTTCGAAGTAGCCACCTCAGCGCCGGGTTTTTCGGTCGATGAGCCCATCGGCTCTCTCGGGCAGTCGCTGATGCTTCCGGCACAATTCGAAGCGGATAGAGAGCGTATTTCCGGGTTACTTCCGGAAATAGGTGATCACTAAGAAAAGAGTCAGTTATGAGTCACTCGCTTGATATAAAACAGGCCGGTATTCCCCCGGAAAGGGCGGAGAAGGCGCTGGTTATGTTGCATGGAAGAGGAGGTTCCGCCGCGGATATTCTCACGTTATCTCAATACCTGGCGGTAGAAGATTTTACCCTCCTGGCTCCGCAGGCGACGAATAACACCTGGTACCCGTGGTCTTTTCTGGCTCCTGCCGGCGATAACGAGCCGTGGCTGTCGTCTGCGCTCGATGTTGTGCAGAAAACGGTCGACCATGCGATGGAAGCAGGCATCCGCCGGGAGGACGTTTATTTTTTCGGGTTCTCGCAGGGAGCCTGCCTGGCTTTGGAGTTCCTGGCCAGGAAAGCCGGCCGCTTCGGCGGGGCTGTGGCTTTAATCGGCGGCCTGATCGGTAAGACGATCGACCGCAGCAACTATAAAGGCGATTTCTTACAAATGCCCCTGTTCCTGTCGACCAGTAACCCCGACTTTCATGTCCCGGTGCAACGCGTATATGCGACTGCCAATATCTTCAGGGAGATGAATGCAGCGGTAACGGAGAAAGTATATGAAGGCATGGGGCATAATATCAATCCCGAACAGATGGAATGGGCCAACCGGGTGGTGTTGGGGAAGTAGTTATTCTACTACAGCTCCTTCAGCCAGCCTGAAAGTCAGGGCATAAGCCTCAATATCTCCTATTGTCAATTTGAAAGGTCTCTTCTGAAACGTTATCTCCAGGCCGTTTTTTGTCCAGGTCAGCGGCTTGCCGGTGTAGCGGTAAGGCGGTTGGTCCTCAAAAGGGAGCTCAGGGGCGCCAAAGCGATTGATGAAAGTTCTCTTCAGCGATTCGAACTGTTCCTGGTCCTTGATATCCTGCGCATCGGGATTTACAATTTCCGACAGGGCTACCAGCTTTAATTTTTTTGTTAAATGAAGCTGAGAATTTACGTTTAATCGGGATTGTTCTTCTTTCGGATTAACTTCGTGAAATGATCAATCATCTATTCCGGTATTTATGACAGGCTCCTCCCGCCACCCCAGACAACTCTACCTGCTCTTCTTCACCGAAATGTGGGAACGTTTTTCATTCTACGGTATGAAAGCCCTTCTCCTGGCCTATATGGTGATGGAGCTGGGCTTTGCTGAGGGAAAAGGATATGCTATCCTGGGAGCTTATGCGGCCCTGGTGTATACCATGCCGGTTTTCGGAGGAATGCTGGCAGACAGGCTGCTCGGCGGGCAGAAGGCAGTTTTATTCGGGGGAATTCTGATGAGCGCGGGACATATCGTACTTGCCCTTCCGGTGGAATGGAGCTTTTATACCGGCCTGGCGCTGATCATCTGCGGAAACGGTTTTTTTAAGCCTAACATTTCGACAATGGTAGGCGGGCTGTATGATGATGACGATCCGAGGAAGGACAGCGCCTTCTCGATTTTCTATATGGGAATTAACGTGGGCGCCGCGCTCGGCGGAGCTGCCTGCGGATGGGTAGCCCATGTGTGGAGCTGGCATGCCGGCTTCGGGCTGGCCGGGATCTTTATGATCCTGGGAACCGTCGTTTTCAATGCAGGCAGAAAAAGCCTGGGCAGGGTAGGGCTGCCGCCCTCTCCAGGCAGGCTGAAGGAGAAATGGGGCGGCTTTATCCGCAATGACCTGGCGGTTTACATACTGACGCTGCTGACCATCCCGGTTATCATTGCCTTGTTCAACAGGCACCAGATAATGGATGTCGTCATGCTGGTGCTTGGAGCAGCTTCGCTGTTCTACCTTCTTTACGAAGCATTCAGAATGGAGGCCGAGGGGCGAAACAAGCTGCTGGCGGCAACTGTTCTGATCTCTTTTTCCGTTTTATTCTGGGCCTTCTATGAGCAGAATGCAGGATCACTTAACCTGTTTGCCATAAGAAATGTCAACATGATGGTAGGTGGAACGGAGCTGCCGGCGCTGTCTGTCAATAATTTTATCCCTCCTGCCTGGGTGATCGTGCTAAGTAGCGTCTTTGCGTGGCTGTGGCTCTGGCTGAACCGCAGGGGGTGGGAGCCGGGAACCCCGGTAAAATTTGCATTGTCGTTCGTATTTGTGGGAATAGGGTTCCTGACCTTCTTCCTTGGTACAGAGATGGCGGTTGCCGGCAAGATCCCGCTGCTGATATTTGTTGCCGGTTACTTTTTTATTATTTGCGGTGAGCTGTGCATATCTCCCATTGGACTCTCCATGGTCACAAAATTGTCGCCCCGTCATATGGTGGGGCTTATTATGGGGATATGGTTCCTGGCATCCGCGCTGGGCGAATTCGTTTCCGCAAAAATCGGAGCGTTGATGGTAGTGCCTTCCGAAGTCGTGAATGACGCTGAAGCTTCCCTTCCGTATTACGCGGGAATACTCCAGCAGATAGGTTACATATCGATCGGGGTAGGAGTGGGCCTCTTCCTGTTTACCCCTCTTCTCAGGCGATGGATGGGGAATATCCGTTGATTAAATGCTTAAAAAAAGATGATGCTGAAAGGGAGTCTTACATTGGTTTTTCTGGGGTTTATGTTTCAGGTAAGCGCCCAGTCGGAAGAGGAAAAAGTCATGAATACGATCGTGCATCTTTTTGACGGGATGAGGGAGGCCGATACCTCGGCTGTCCGGGCCTTGTTCCTGCCGGATGCGATCATGCAGACCGTATCGGGGAAGGAAGGGTTTGGCGAAACGCGGAAGGAGAGCATCGACGCCCTGATCAAAGTGATCGGGAAAGAAATTCCCGGCGCCCTGGACGAAAGGATTATGTTTGATATGGTGAAAGTCGACGGGCATCTGGCCTCTGTATGGACCCCCTACCTGTTTAATTATAACGGGAGCCTGAGCCACTGCGGAGTCAATTCTTTCCAGTTGGTGAATACACGAAAAGGCTGGAAAATCAACTACCTGATCGATACCAGGCGGACCGGTGAATGCGGCCCGTCTCATTTGTTTAAGTGAAGGAGTAATATATAATATCAGGGATTCGCTATAAAGCTTTAGGCTTCCAGGTATTAGCCGTGCTATCTGCTAATGCCTGGAAGCCTGTAGTTCATACCTGTCTTGTCTACAAATCAAAGAGCAGCCTGGCCGGATCTTCCAGGATCTGCTTGATTCTTACCAGGAAGCTCACCGAGTCTTTTCCGTCGATGATGCGGTGGTCGTAAGACAGCGCCACGTACATGATAGGCCTGATCACGATTTCACCGTTTACCACGACAGCGCGCTCGACGATATTGTGCATACCGAGAATGGCCGACTGCGGGGCGTTGATGATAGGAGTAGAGAGCATTGAGCCGAATACCCCGCCATTGGTAATGGTGAAGGTACCCCCGGTCATTTCGTCCATGCCCAGTTTCCCGTCGCGGGCTCTTGTGGCAAGCCGGATAATTTCTTTCTCAATTTCAGCAAAGGAAAGCTTTTCGGCGTTCCTGATCACCGGGACAACAAGACCACGGGGTGTAGAAACTGCTATGGATACATCGCAGAAATCGTTGTAAAGAATATCGTCCCCGTCGATATAGGCATTTACGGCCGGGAAATCACGCAGCGCTACAGTAGCAGCCTTTGTGAAAAACGACATAAACCCGAGACCCACCTCATATTTCTCCTTGAACTTGTCCTTGAACTTATTCCTGAGATCCATGATGGGCTTCATATCCACTTCGTTGAAAGTGGTAAGCATCGCCGTTTCATTCTTCACACTTACCAGGCGTTTGGCGATGGTCCTTCTGAGCGCCGACATCTTCTCGCGGCGCTGACCCCGGGCATCGGTTTGAGCCGCCGGCTGAGTTGCTGCAGCAGCAGGTTGCGGAGCGGGAGTTTTAGACGCGTTCAGGGCATCTTCCCTTGTGACTTTTCCTCCTGTCCCTGTGCCTTTAACTTCAGACGGGCTGATCCCTTTTTCGGCCAGTATGCTGGCTGCCAACGGCGTAACACCGCCTGCTGCATGGGGTTCGGCGGCGGGTTTTATGGCAGCAGCCGATGAGTCGGCCGCTTTTTGTGCGCCTGCCTGGGCAGGAGCTGTTCCTGCTTCGATCCGGGCGATTACTTCTCCTATGGCGAGGGTATCGCCCTGTGATGCGGCGTGTCTCAGGATACCGCTTGCTTCCGCAGGCAGCTCGAAAGTGGCTTTGTCGGACTCGAGCTCGCAGATGATCTCATCGAGCTGTACTGTATCCCCGTCTTTTTTCGTCCAGCTGGCTATCGTTACCTCGCTGATAGACTCACCTACTACAGGTACTTTCATTTCCACTATACCCGCACCACCCTGCGCAGGAGCTGCAGCAGCCGACGGCGTCGGCTGGATTGGTGGTCCCGGTGTACTTTCAGGTACAACAGGCGCAGCTTCCTTCACGGGCTCCTCAGAACTTTCCGCTTTTGCAGCCGCACTTGCCTCGATGGTAGCGATCACATCGCCGATGGCAATGGTATCGCCTTCCTGCGCCTTTATATGCAGGATCCCTTCTGATTCAGCTGCCAGCTCAAAAGTCGCTTTGTCAGAATCCAACCCACAAATTACTTCATCCAACTTAACAAAATCTCCTTCTTTCTTAAACCAGCTACCGATGGTTACTTCTGTTATGGACTCGCCAACCGGCGGCACTTTGATTTCTATTTCAGCCATAATTCGAGTGTAGATCGATCGTAAGTATGATCGGATAAATAAAGGTTATATTGAATGATTGTGAGTTTGCCTATTCGAATGCCTCATTGATAATCGCGGTCTGCTCTTCATTATGTATTTTGAAAAAGCCGGTCGAGGGCGACGCGCTTGTCTTACGGGCAATAACCGTAAATGACCGGGCCGCTTCGTAAGACCTCAGCAGGTAGGTCCAGGCTCCCATGTTGTTAGGCTCTTCCTGTACCCAGCAGATCTTAGCCTTTTTGCTGTATTGCGCCAGCAATGCCTCCACCTGCTTCTGCGGGAACGGATGCAGCTGCTCAACGCGGATAATCGCTACGTCATCACGCTTGTCATCCTGCTGTTTCTGGTAAAGCTCGTAATAGAGCTTACCGGTAACCAGTAGCACTTTTTTGACTTTTTTCGGATCGGCGTAGGTATCCGGGATGGTTTCAAGGAAACGTCCGTCGGTAAGATCGCTCAGCGGAGATACGCACAGCGGGTGCCGCAGCAACGATTTCGGAGACATGACGATCAGCGGTTTGCGGAAAGGAGCGACCAACTGACGTCTCAGCGCGTGGAAAAAGTTGGCCGGCGTGGTAATGTTGACAACGTACATGTTATTGCCTGCGGAAAGCTGCAGGTATCTTTCCGGGCGGGCGTTGGAGTGTTCCGGCCCCTGGCCTTCATAGCCGTGCGGCAACAGCATGACCAGGCCCGTCCACCTGTTCCACTTCGTTTCAGAAGTAGATATGAACTGGTCGATCATTACCTGGGCGCCGTTGGCAAAATCACCGAACTGGGCCTCCCAGATAACAAGCGCGTTGGGATTAGCCATCGAATACCCGAACTCGAAGCCAAGCACCCCGTATTCCGAGAGCAGGGAGTTATAGATCATAAACTCACCCTGCTTATCCCGGATATGATTGAGATTGTTATACGAAGCGTTGTTTTCCGAATCTTTCAGCACCGCATGCCGGTGAGAAAAGGTACCACGCTCTACGTCCTGGCCTGTAAGCCTGACGATATTGCCTTCTGCAAGTATCGAGCCGTAAGCCAGCAATTCGGCTGTAGCCCAGTTGACGACTTTCTTTTCGAAAATCATCTCTTTCCTGTCGTTCAGCAATTTGGCTGTCTGCTTGATGACCGAGAATCCCTGGGGAAGGGTGGTAAGAGCTTTCCCAATAGCCGAAATTACGGTCTTGGGAACTCCGGTTTTGACCGATCGTTCAAAATCAGAGGGAACCGGCTTGCGCAGGTTCTTCCATTCCAGGTCGAGCTTCGGCACGACGTAAGGCACCTCTTTCTGCTTGACCTTGTCGAGCCGGGCCTGGAGCAGCGCCTTGAATTCGCTGTCCATTTTCAACGCGACGTCGCGCGAAATATCACCCCGCTGCTCCAGGTAATTTTTGTATACCTCCCTGGGGTTAGGGTGCTTGTCGATAAGCTTATATAATACCGGCTGCGTAAATTTCGGCTCGTCCGATTCGTTATGGCCATGCTTTCTGTAGCATACCATGTCTATGAAAATATCCTTGTTAAAGCGCTGGCGGTATTCAACGGCCAGTTGCATACAATATACCACAGCCTCCGGATCGTCACCGTTGACGTGAAGCACCGGCGCATCTATAATTTTGGCAATATCCGTACAGTAAACGCTTGACCTGGCATCGGTAAAGTCTGTGGTAAAGCCTACCTGGTTATTGATCACAAAGTGAATGGTACCGCCTGTGAAATATCCCTTCAGGTTTGCCATCTGGGTTACCTCGTATACGATCCCCTGGCCCGCAAGCGCGGCATCACCATGGATCAGCACCGGCATCACCTTATCGTAGTCGCTGGCATACATGCTGTCGGCCCGCGCCCTGACCACGCCTTCTACAACCGGGTTCACTGCTTCCAGGTGAGAAGGGTTGGGTGCAAGCCTGAGGTGAAGCGTATGGCCGTTTCTGGTAGTGATGGTGCTCGCATACCCCATGTGGTATTTGACGTCTCCGTCCCCCCAGACCTGGTCAGGCATATTACCTTCAAATTCATTGAAGATCTGATCATAGGTTTTCTGCATGATGTTGGCCAGCACATTCAGGCGGCCGCGGTGAGCCATACCGATCATCACTTCCGCAACGCCCAGGTCGCTCGCCTTATTGATAAGGGCGTCCAGCGCAGGGATTGTCGTTTCTCCTCCTTCGAGCGAGAATCTCTTCTGCCCCAGGAATTTGGTATGCAGGAAGTTTTCGAAAACTACTGCTTCATTGAGTTTCGAAAGAATGTGCTTCTTTTCCTCGATGCTATAAGACCTGTTGAGATTGTCCTGCTCTATTTTTTGCCGAAGCCATTTTTTTTCTTCGCGGTTACGTATGTAGTAGTAATCGAAGCCGATTGTATTGGTATAAACCCTGTCCAACCCTGCGACAATATCTCTCAGGGTTGCGGCTTTGCCGAAAAGCTCGATGCCCGCTTCGAATACGGTATCCAGGTCTGCTTCCGATAGCTTGAAGTCGGCAAGGGACAGCTGGGCGCCCCTGTCTTTCCGTTTGCGTATGGGGTTTGTGTTAGCCAGCAGGTGACCTCTTGAACGGTATCCCCTGATGAGGTGTACAACTTCCATTTCCTTGTTGATCCGTGCAGGATCGGCAGGAAGCGCAGTTGTACCGGCCCCCTCGGCAACTGCTCCGTTGCCATTTGGAGAAAATTTAAGAGAAAAGTCGAAGCCTTCGAAGAATTTTTGCCAGTCCTGGCTAACTGATTTAGGATCAGACTTGTAAGACTCGTACAGGCCCTCGATGTAATTAATTTCGGAATTGGCTATAAATGAATAGTTGTCCATTGCCGGAGCACGTATTTTTTTAGTATTCTGTGTGAATGCAAATGTAAGCTATGTTACCTTAAAAAGACACAAAAAACGTATGTTAATCAGAATATTTGAAAAACATGTTTTTAGTAATAATTAAACGAAACGGGGTTGGGGATAAATCTGAAAATCAATTCGTGCATGCCTGATATCCCGACCCCCACAGGGGTATACCGGCTTTCAACGGTTTTCGAGTCATAGGCATACCCTACGCGGATATTTTTCCCGACCTGGGCTTCAGCGACGACGTGGATCCTGTTGACCTCGCCGGTCCTGAAAAAGACCCCGGCGCCTACCAGCTTTTTGTACCAGAGCTTTGAACCGATATGGACTTCGTTCTTGAATGAATTGTCGATGATCACTGTCCCGTTAGGGGTAGCGATGAAGTCTTCATTCAGTCTTATTTTACCGCCGGTGGTAGCATAGAGCGGCAACTGGTAATCCCAGTTGCTGTTTTGATTGCTGAAATTTAGCGAAAGCAGTTCCGGTTTCGAAAAGCCGAGATAGAAGTTGTCATGCTGTGCCAGCACGCCCAGCCCGAAGCTGCCGAGCATTTTGCGCCCGGAATACCCCTGACCATAAACGGGGAGTACATTAACGCCTCCCTGTACCCCCAGTGAAAGCTTCCACCCGGAGCCTGTGCGGTGAATGTAGGAAGTGCTGCCGTAGAATCCCGTAGTGGCAAAAGGGCTCATCTGGTCGTTCATAGCCATAAAGCCGATGCCGACACGACCGCCGGCTACGCTACCGTCTGCATACAGCGTGGAGGTTACGGGAGCCGACGGTATGGAAAACCACCGGCGACGCAATAAAATATTGAGATTGAAATGCTCCTGTGTGCCGGTATAGGCGGGATTAATAGCAATCGGCGCTTCGATGTACTGATCGAACATTACCTCTTTCTGGGCTACCGTGAGCATGGGAATACAGCAGAAAGAGAAAAGCAGGGCAAGGCTTGGAATGTATTTTCGGAAGCAAGTCATAGGACCGTCGGTTTCTACGGGGTTTTGAATGGCCTGGAAGGTAGAAAACCACGAACAGGCGCCCTTGGGCGCCTGTTCGTGGTTTTCTATGGATTATGAGTTTTGCGTATCGTTATCTGAGGTTTCTTCCGCAACAGTCTCATTCAGATGCTGGTTTTCTACCTGTTCATGAGCATGCTTCACTATTTCCTCTTCCTCTTTTGATTTCCTGTTTATATAAGCCTGGTAGCTCGTCTCCTTTTCAAAAGGCCTTTTGCCTATCAGTTGTTCGAGATCGCTTTGAAACAGGATCTCTTTTTTGAGAAGTTCCTGGGCTATTTTTTCGAGCTCCTCTTTTTTGTCAACCAGGAGCTGCCTGACGTGCTGGTAAGCCTGGTCGACCAGGATCCTTACTTCGCTGTCGATTGCTTCGGCCGTCGCTTCGGAATAAGGTTTTGTGAAAGCGTATTCCGACTGCTTGGAGTCATAGTAGGATATATTCCCGATTTTATCGTTCATACCGTACATTGTTACCATGCTGTAAGCCACTTTCGTAACCCGTTCCAGGTCGCTGAGGGCGCCGGTAGATATTTTCCCGAAAACCACATCTTCGGCAGCCCTTCCGCCCAAAGTCATGCACATCTCGTCAAATAACTGTTCTGAACGGTAAAGATATTGCTCACGGGGGAGGTACTGGGCATACCCGAGGGCAGCCACCCCGCGGGGCACGATCGTTACTTTGACCAACGGGTCGGCGTGCTCCAGGAACCAGCCTGCGACGGCATGGCCTGCTTCGTGGTAAGCCACGATCTGCTTTTCTTCCGGCGAAATGAGCTTGTTTTTTTTCTCCAGCCCGCCTATCACACGGTCCATGGCATCCTGGAAGTCCTGCATGGTAACCGAATCCCGGTCACGCCGGGCGGCGATCAGGGCGGCTTCGTTACAAACGTTCGCTATTTCGGCTCCTGCAAAGCCCGGCGTCTGTACCGCCAGCTTCTGTACATCCACGTCTTCGTTCAGGCTCAGCGGCTTCAGGTGAACCCTGAAGATAGCTTCGCGGCCGATAACATCCGGTTTGTCGACCGATATCTGCCGGTCAAAACGCCCGGGACGCAGCAAGGCAGAGTCGAGGACATCAGGACGGTTGGTCGCTGCCAGGATAATGATACCCGAATCGGTAGCAAACCCGTCCATCTCCACCAGAAGCGAGTTGAGCGTGTTTTCCCTTTCGTCGTTGGCTCCCGGCATAGCGCCGCGTCCTCTTGACCGTCCTATGGCGTCGATTTCATCGATAAAAATGATACAAGGCGCTTTTTCCTTTGCCTGCTTGAAGAGGTCACGCACCCTGGCGGCACCTACTCCTACAAACATTTCCACGAAGTCGGAGCCGGAAAGTGAAAAGAACGGCACGGCGGCTTCCCCTGCCACTGCTTTGGCAAGAAGGGTTTTCCCTGTGCCCGGAGGGCCTATCAAAAGAGCTCCTTTAGGAATCTTGGCACCCAGTTTTTTAAATTTGTCGGCGCTCTTCAGGTAATCTACGATCTCCTTGATCTCTTCTTTGGCTTCGTCGAGGCCGGCTACATCGCTGAACGTGATTTTAACCTTATTTTCGGCATCGAACAGGGTAGCCCTCGAACGTCCGATATTGAATATCTGTCCGCCAGGGCCCACGCCGCCGGTCATCCGGCTCAGCAGGAAATACATCACTACGATCATGATGATAAAGATCCCCCAATTGGCCAGCCAGGTCATCAGGTCGCTACGTGTGTCGATCTTGTATTCTATTTTTTCGCTGTCCGGAATTTCTTTCTGCATTTCGGCCAGGTCTTTTTTGAATGTCTCAGCCGACGTGATCTGGAACTGGTAATGCGGACCTGAACGCGGGCCGAGATAATTGTTGTCCTTGTTCAGATTCTGGTATTTTTCCTGTTTCAGAGCGTCCTCCGTAAGTGTAACTTCCACCATATTGTCGTTGACAATGGTAACCTTGCTGACCTCCTTGTCAGCTACCATTTTTTCAAATTTCTTCTGGCTGATATCGGTGGAAGTACTTTTATTGAGAAAAGTAATGATCAGTATCGCCGCAATAAGCGAGATAATGATCCAGCTTTGATAACCTCTCGGCGTTCCCTTCGGATTGATGGGATTTCTCTTGTTTTCGTTTTCTGACATTATATTCTCAGCGTAATAGATTCAAAACTGATTTGACGGGCGTTTGATGTGTGTCGTTCGGGGGGGATCAGGCATGTACCTCGGAGGCTTCTACCTGTATAGCATCGCCCCAAAGCTCCTCCAGATCATAATAGGCCCGTTTTTCTTTATTAAATACATGCACCACCACATCCAGGTAATCGATCAGTATCCATTCGCGGTTGGTCATGCCTTCAGAGTGGATGCCTTCCGTGCCGGAGACTTTTTTTACCTCCTCGACGACCGAGTCTGCTATGGCGCTGATATGTGTGTCTGAAGTGCCGGTACAGATAACGAAATAATCTGACACTGCATTTTTGACATTCTGTAAATCCAGTACAACTACATCAAGGGCTTTCTTTTCGTGCATTCCCTTAATTACTGTCTGGCAGAGATCATAAGAGGAAACTTCTTTATTTTTACGTTGTTTCATTCGCAATTTTATATCCCCGGAAAAAGGAAGTTTCCAACAGGGAAGTGTTAAAGTGTAAAAGTATTAAAATAAACCCCAAAAAGTGTACAAACCTGCTTCGAAAACAACATTTATAGGGAAAAACATATATTATCTGACATCTTGTCATTCAACTAACGACATTGCGGCAGGTAAAGTTCGTTCGGGGCTTGGAGAAAACGGGGACGTTATTATCACCGACGAACAGACGGCCGGGAGGGGGATGCAGGGGAATTCGTGGGAGGCGGAACCGGGGTCGAACTTTATGTTTTCTATCATACTGAAGCCGGACAATCTCAGCGCTTCGGCCCAATTCGGCCTCTCGCAATGCATCGCGCTGGGCGTTCAGCGTTACGTACGTTCGGTTGCCGGGGAAGGAGTAACCGTCAAATGGCCTAATGACGTGATGATTGGCAGCAGGAAAGTAGCGGGCATTCTTATCGAAAATACCCTGCGCGGCAGTTCAGTTACAAATGCCGTCGTAGGGATCGGCCTGAATATGAACCAGAAGGGATTTTCAAATCCCCGGGCAACGTCGCTTGCCCTGGAAACCGGTGTTTTTTATTCGCTGGAAAATGAGCTGGAGCAATTGTTCCTGCATATCGAGGAATGTTATGGCTACCTGGCTACCTTACCGGCTGAAGAGCTCGACAGGCTTTATACCGGGGAAATGATGGGGGTGGGAGAAGTCAGGACCTTCGCGTCGGGAGAAGAATATTTTTCAGGGGTAATTACCGGCGTGACCCCCAGCGGGAGGCTGAAAGTGCTTACCGCCGACGGAGAGAAAGAATTTGAGGTAAAGGAAATTGCGTGGGTATGGTAGGCAGCTTCCTTTACCTTGCGGCGTACGTCAGCCTTTTCTTTCGATACGCATTGTATGAATGCCGAGAATGAGCATGGCAACGGCCACTATTCCCGTGCCGAACGATTCCCGGGCCAGCTCTATGTTCATATTCCGCATGGTCTGCACCTCACCAAAGAGGAAGCCCTCGAATTCGGGAGGCCATTGGTAAATAGCAATGGCAAAATAGATAACGGCCAGGAAGAGGTATACGTAGGAATTCAGCCTGGTTTTCAGGAAGAGAATTGAAACCAGCGCGGGGACGAGGTAAAGCGTGATCCAGATAGCGGGATCGGGATCGTTGAGCTGCACAAAGGCGCTCAGCAGGAAGCAAAGGGCGAAAATAATAGCGAGATAACGCATATTGGTATTAGAAGGAGATGATACCTAATTTGTAATAATATAAAATTTAATTGGATTATTTGTTGTAATTTAACTTCGGGTTGTTTTTTTTCGTATAAAACCTTGATTAAGTAAGCCTGGGAAAACATATATGTACTTTTGATGTCTTGCTTGTTTTTATTCAATTGGCACCAGTAGCGATGATTTAATTAAGTCGTGAATTTAATAAAAGAGATCTGACATAGTCTCATTCTTAGGGGGAAAGAATCTATAATTCAGGCTACGTAGCTTTGAAAGCCGCCAATTATAGTTTTGTTCCTTGTCGATTCCAACCCTTCAGAAGACAACAGGGTCTTCCGCTAAGAGGTGCTTAGCTATCGCTTAAAAGCGAGCGGCTCATATCGGATTACCCAGCCAAAAAACCGTTTCTTATATGAAAAAGCTCATTTTAATCACCATAACGTGCTTTCTTTTGATTTTCTCTTGTAAACGCGCAGAACCAGAGCCCAGTGCGTCGCAAATAATTATAAAAAAGGGCGAGACAAAATCGTTAGAGGTTGATGACGAGGCAATACCTATCAAACTGGTAGGGGTAAATGTAGTTTTTACTGAAGGTCTTTTACATGCAAAAGGGCATCTTTTTGAAGAAGAAACTTTAGAGGTATACAGGATATATGATGCGACTATTTCAATGGGTAGTGACACACTAAACTTCAGGACTTCTTTTACTCAGATAAATGGTCAGCCCTATAAAGAAAAGTCATGGGCAGATTTATCCGGCTGGCCTGAAAGATTCATAAGAACATTTAAATCTTACCAGATTGGTATTGCAAATATATATAGCCAACCGAACGACGATCCCTCCGTCGGCTACGCTGTTAAATTGTTGATCAAGAAATAGCTTATGTATTACTAAATACTTTTTTCTATGAAAAATAAAACGTTTACTCTGTCAAGTAACAAATCAAATACAAATAAATGCGAAGAATTCGCTTCGAAGCATTCAGTACATTCATGTAAAATATGAGAAGAAAAATAAATTTAATATTAGAATATATAGGCGTTAATCACTTTAATAGAGATAAGATGAAAATGCTATTTGTGCATATTATGGTAGGGGGACTGTTTCTTCTGTCGGCATGCCGTCAACGGGAATTGAATGCCTGCGATGGTGGAGGAGTTGAGCTTCCGGCCTGTGACTTTGTATTGGGTAGAGAAGATCTTAAAGCCCTGACTAAATTGTCCAACGAGATCGGTATTGTTGTACAATACACTCGCTTTTCGGGTCAAGATTCTAGAGTTAGAATTAAACTAAAAGGAACGGACACAAACCTGGATCCATGTAACCTGCCGGAAGACGTGGCTGTGAATTCAGAAATTCGTTTCTGTGCGACATGGTACGAACTTAAAAATTATGATCACCTTAATTTAGATTATTTTCCAATCGAATTTTCGAAATTCGAAATTCTTAATACACCGTAAATTGGATAATGGGAATTCCAGGTAGCAGCTAATACTAGTGAGATAGCAGCTTTGTATCTTACATTTCTCATACAGTATCCAACCCCTTAAAAAAAGAGCGTAA
This sequence comes from Spirosomataceae bacterium, assembly GCA_037191015.1. Lineage (GTDB taxonomy): Bacteria > Bacteroidota > Bacteroidia > Cytophagales > Spirosomataceae > Ravibacter. Next base: position 567,688 of record JBBCKD010000027.1, on the reverse strand, counting down.
TTAGGTGGTTGTAAAATGAGAATATATCTGTATATTATAAATTGTGATTTTTTATAAAAAATTTAAAAATTCCAATTGAAACAAGTGTCTTACTATCATTCTTAACTATAATAAATTAACATATGATGAAGCAATTTATTTTTTTCTCAGTATTTTTGCTGATTTCGAGTTTTTCGTACGGGCAGAATTTGTTTCGTTTAGAGAAAGTTAGCTTACCTTCCGATCATAAAGCGAGTATCTCGAAATTAGTAAAAGAGTATCATGTTGGACTATTAGATTTACGGCAATTAACTCGGCTTGTTGAAAATGATGGGGGTAGTTTTTTGCTTACTGTTAGTAGTAGTATTTCTTGGGAAGTTAAATTGAACAAAAATGAGATTCGAGCTCCTAATTACACAACTGTAGTCACTGATGGTCAAGATGAAACTATAATAGACAGAGATCAATGTAATACCTACGAGGGTTTTGTTAACAACGACAAAGATCAATGGGTTAGGATCTATATTTCCGACAACTACATTAAAGGGATAATTGTTGATAAAAAAAATGGGATCTATATTGTTGATATGTTAAACTCATTCGTTCCGGATTCTAATAGTAATGTATTGATTTATAAAATGGCAGACACACAGGTTGAAGGCTTCTGTCATGTAGAATCTGGGAATCTTGATCGAACTGATCAGGATTTTGTTGAAAAAATACAACCGATGGCTTCTTCAGTTTGTAGGATTGTTGAAATTATTAATGAATGCGATGGCGAGTATTATGTTAGTCATGGTAGTAATATGTCCAATGTTTTGAGTGCTCTGCAAGCTAATACGAACATAATGGATGGGATATATTCTACTACCTTTAATATACGTTTTTTACTGATCAAACAGTTTATTCATACAAACGCTTCTACAGATCCATACAGCGCCAATTCGTCTTTAGCTGATCCGGATGCCATTATAAGTGAATTCGCTGATTATTGGAATACTAACAGAACGAGTGAAAAGAGAGATGCAGCTTTATTTTATACAGGGAAGGTCCCGCCTTCTAGTTTTGAGTTATTGGGAGCTGTTCCGACGGTGAACGGCGTAGGCGCAATGTGTCGATATAAAAATGCGTCTTATGCATTTGCTATTAATGAGGCATTTAACTACTATACCATGACCCATGAAATAGGTCATCTGTTTAGTGCGACTCACCCAGATAGTGAAGGATCAGATTGTGAGCCTGACAGATCGGTTATGTGCAGCGGGGACAACATTTCTAATGTTTTTTTTGCAGCTTCTTCTCAAGCTCAGATTAATAGCCACATTGCATCGTATAGTAGCTGTCTTTATAACGTTGAAGCGTTTGGCCCAATTAATGGCCCTACCTTAGTATGCTCCGGTAACCACACTTATACAATTGATAATCCTCTTGGATTCGGTTTTAGCTGGTCAAGTAGCAATACATCTCTTCTTTCTATTAACTCTTCGACTGGAGTTGCGACAAGAGTGGGGATGGGTAGTGGGTGGGTAACAATTAAAGCTACTATTTCTATGCTTCATACAATTTGTGGAGGTGGAGGAATTGAGGAAAGTAGACTTGTTTGGGTCGGTCCTCCAAACGTTAGCACTATAAATTATTCATCAGGATATACCATTTGTACTGGTCAAATAGAGCAGCTTACAGCCTTTCCTTTAAACCAAGGGCCTGGAACAACCTACAGTTGGCAGGTACAGTTCCCAAGTAGTGGAGGTTTTGTCGGCGCTACCAATACACCTAGTGTCGATTTCCAGGACTATGTGGCGGAATCTTCCAATATTTCAGTAGCAGCTATCAACACTTGTGGCTCTTCAGGGGCAAACATAACTATGACGACTGTAAACTGCCTGCTAGCCTATACCATATATCCGAACCCGGCTAAAGACTATATTACCATCGAATTTGAGAAGCCGGTGAATGTTGAAGGGTTGCCTGACGAAATAGTTCTTTATTCGGATAAGTCAACGATTGCGCTTCAAACAATCAATGTTCAGGAGTTATTCTCTCAAAAGGCGTTCATAAATGACAATCAGATACAAATCAATGCTAAGAATATGCCTCGGGGGTGGTATTATCTTCACGTAAAATACGGAGAGAGGAATAAACCCAATATGCATAGGGTTATTTTGGAATAGGTATTTGCCAGATCTTAATCTCCGGTAGCCAGCCTATGGGTCGTTCCTATGGAACGATTGGATGCTTTAATAATATCTTCACCCCCGGTTTCAACCGGGGGCTACCAAATCTCCCGAGACTAGGTCTCTGGGTACTCACCGAATGAGTTGAATAAATGAGAGATTGGCAAACACTAATTTTATACAGGTGAAATAGCCATTGGGCGATTCGTCAGAAATCTGCTATCGGTATACATTTGAATGCACATAAACCGGGATATGAACAGAAGATGCGTAGCATCGACCGGTTGTGTAGCCCTCGACTTCAGGGGATGGAGAATCCAGGGAATCAAACCGAGAGCCATAGGCTCGACACATTTTGATACACATAAAAATGTAATTTAATTCGGATGCTGCGGGACAGCCTGGCCGCAATAGGTGGAGAGCGCGGCTGTTGCGTCCCGCCATCCCAGCCTTTCGGCTTCCTTCAGCGAAACGCACCCGACTTCTTTTTCGCCGTGCATGTACTGTGCCAGCCCCAGGCCGTAGTAAGCTTTGGCGAAGCGCGGGTCGAGCTGGGTAGCGCGCCTGAATGCAGCGATCGCCCTTTCATAGTTTTCCTGGCGGTAGTGTGCATTGCCCAGGTTGTACCAGGCCAGCACGTTGCCGTCCTGCAGCTTAACGGCTTTGTTGAAGTCGTTGGTAGCGGCGGGGATACTGTCGAGAAAGGAGAGTACCTGCCCCCTGTTCAACAGTATGTCGGAAGTATCGGGCGCTATTTCAAGGGCTTTGTTGTAATCGCTGAGCGCTTTATCAAATTCATTTCTTGTGGTATAAAGCAGTGCCCTGTTGAAATAAGGGCGGTATGTGCCGGGGGCCAGCTCTATGGCCCGGTCGTAGTCGAACAGGGCGTTGTCATACTCCCGCAGCTCGAAGTAAATGACCCCTCTGAGGTTAAATGCTTCAGCGTTCCGGTCGTCTTTACTGATGGCTTTGTTGACGAAATCAAGCGCTTCCCGGGTTTTGCCTTCCCTGAGCAGCGACTTTCCTTTTTCAAGGTAGGCATCTGATGAGCTCGTACAGGACAGGATGACCAGGAAGATAAAAGATAAATATTTCATTGATAGGATTTTATAAAATGCTGCGCTTTGTTGCGCAAAAGAAATGCAAATTTAATCAATACATGATTGAGTTTTTTCTTAAATTTGCATCGGCAGATCAGAACTACCAGCTCCTACTGAATCCCCCAGGTCCTGACCGAAGCAAGGGTAGGTGGTTGTAGCGGTGAGATTCTTGATTTGCCTTTTTTTGTTTAAAATCTTTCTTTCTCTACTTTTGCCTGGATTAACGTTTTTCTTCTTATCATTATAAATTACGATTTCTGAATCCATGAAGTTTTTTATCGATACTGCAAACCTCAATGAAATCAGGGAAGCGCAGGCTTTGGGCGTTCTGGACGGCGTTACAACCAATCCGTCTTTGATGGCAAAAGAAGGTATTGCCGGCAAGGACAATATCCTGGGGCACTATAAAGCCATTTGCGACATTGTCGGTGGCGATGTAAGCGCGGAGGTGATTTCTACCGATTACGAAGGGATTATCAAAGAAGGAGAAGAACTGGCCGAGATCGACCAGCACATTGTAGTAAAAGTACCGATGATCAGGGACGGCGTAAAGGCGCTGAAGTATTTTTCCGGCAAAGGGATCCGTACCAATTGTACGCTGATCTTCTCGGCAGGGCAGGCTTTGCTGGCTGCTAAAGCGGGCGCAACCTATGTGTCTCCTTTTATCGGCCGTCTTGACGATATTTCTTTTAACGGGGTAGACCTGATCGAGCAGATAGTTGCGATCTATCGCAATTATGATTTCGAAACGCAGGTATTGGCGGCATCGATCCGTAACCCTATTCATATTTTACAATGCGCCGAGATCGGGGCCGACGTTATGACCGGGCCTCTGAGCGCTATCCTGGCTTTACTGAAACACCCGCTTACCGACTCCGGCCTGGAGAAGTTCCTGGCGGATTATAAAAAGGTAAACGGTTAGGTTATAGCCGTTCTGAATCCTATGAGCACGTTGCAAGATCCGGTCGTGGTGGTAGAAGGAGCCGATATCTACCAGGGAGATAAGCCCGTTCTGAACGATGTGAATTTTAAGATTTTCCCGGGAGAATGGGTCTTTCTTATCGGTCGCACCGGGAGCGGAAAGAGCTCGCTGCTCAAGACGCTATACGCAGATCTCTGGCTTGAAACCGGTTCGGCCGTCGTTTCGGGATATGAACTACATAAAATAAAGCATGAGGATATCCCTTTCCTGAGACGGAAGATAGGGATCGTTTTCCAGGATTTCCAGTTGCTGACCGACCGTACCGTAGAGGAAAACCTTTCGTTTGTGCTCAAGGCAACGGGTTGGCGCGACCCCTTTGCGATCGCCGACCGTATTACGGAGGTGCTGAAGCTGGTCGGCCTGGGGATCGTGCAGAAAAAGATGCCTCACCAGCTTTCAGGCGGAGAGCAGCAAAGGGTGGTCATTGCAAGGGCGATGCTGAATGAACCCAAGATCCTGATGTGCGACGAACCCACCGGGAACCTCGATCCCACCGTAGGCGACCAGATCATGAGTGTTTTCAGGGCCATCAACAAGACAGGGACCGCGGTTCTGATGGCGACCCATAATTATGATTTTCTGAAGAACTACCCCGCAAGAGTGCTGCGCTGCGAGCACGGGGAATTAAAAGACGGCAGCACGCTGGATATTATTTGAGAGAAGTCGGAAATTAATTATCGGCTGTCAGCAATCGGATTTCCGATAGTTGACAGCCGATACGATAACTGATCGCTGAAATATCACACGTGTGCGTTCAGCTTATCTTCCAGCACAGCCTTAGGCACTGCGCCGACCACTTTATCTACCAATTCCCCGTTTTTGAAGATCATCAGGGTCGGGATACTCCTGATACCAAACTGCGCAGGTACCTGTGCGTTCATATCTACATCCATTTTCGCTACAACAGCTTTCCCTTCAAATTCGTTAGCGAGCTCCTCTACTACCGGGCCGATCATTTTACAGGGGCCGCACCATTCTGCCCAGAAATCTACCAGAACAGGCTTGTCTCCTTTGACCAGTTCACCAAAATTATTGTCATTTACTTCGATTGCTTTTCCCATGGTATTTAAAATATGATGGTATATAAAAAATGCTGTTGGTATAACTTCTAATCTTTTTGGCTTTATAAAAGTTCCCGGGCGCCCTGCACCGGATACAGTAAAAATCACGTACCCGACCTTTTAACGAAGCCAAAATGGCAGATAAATGGCTTTGTTTAATTGTAATAATAAGAAAAAATCCCTAAATCGGACTGGATCCCCGGCCGGATCGCCTACATAAGATCGCGATTTTTTTTCTTCTGTCTCATGAGAATACTCTTCAGTCTGCTTACCCTTTCGATTTTACTTTTTAAATACAGCTTCATTACAGGCCAGCAGTTGCCGTCTCCCAAAGAGCATTTCGGCTTCCGGATCGGGGACGACTACCTTCTGGCTACCTATTCAGCTACCGAGGCTTACTTCAGGAAGCTGGACGCTGCTTCCGACCGCGTGAAAATGGTCAGCATAGGGAAAACGGAGGAGGGGCGCGACCAGCCGATGCTTATCGTGACTTCTCCCGAAAACCATAGGAGCCTGGAAAAGTTCAGGGAAATCGCAGTCCGTATGGCCAGGGCCGAAAACCTGTCGGAGGAGGAGGCAGGAAAGCTTGCGATGGAGGGAAAAGCCGTGGTTTGGATCGACGGCGGCCTGCATTCGACAGAAACTGTAGGCTCGCACCAGCTGATCGAAACGGTATGGCAGATGGTAAGCCGGAACGATGCCGAGACCAGGCGCATACTGGATAAGGTGATCATACTTTTCGTTCATGCCAATCCTGACGGCCATGAGCTGGTGACGAACTGGTATATGCGGCACGAAGATCCGAAAAAGAGGTCGCTGCAGAACCTGCCGGTCCTCTATCAGAAGTATGTAGGGCATGACAACAACCGTGACTTCTACATGTTCAACATGAAGGAGTCGCAGAACATAGGGCGTCAGCTGTTCGTGGACTGGATCCCCCAGATCATGTATAACCATCATCAGCGGGGCCCGGCAGGTACGGTCCTGGCAGGGCCGCCCTACCGCGATCCGTTCAATCATGTGTTCGACCCGCTGGTCATTACCGGGATTGACGCCATAGGAGCTGCCATGTACAACCGCCTGAATGTTGAAAATAAACCCGGTTTTACCCGTTTGGGAGGCTCGGTTTTTTCGACATGGTACAACGGTGGCCTGCGTACCACGACCTATTTCCATAATATGATCGGCCTGCTGACCGAGCTGGCAGGAGGGCCGACCCCCGAAGATATCGTCCTGGTGCCGGACAGGCTTATTCCCGACAATAATACGCCTTACCCGGTAGGACCGCAGAAGTGGCATTTCAGGCAGAGCATCGATTACTCCGTTTCACTGAATTATTCCGTACTCGACTTTGCCGCGCGCCACAGCGATGAATTGCTCTACAATATCTACCGCATGGGAAGGAATTCGATCGAAAGGGGAAGCCGGGATTACTGGACGCCTTATCCGAAGAGGATCCAGGAATTAAAGGACGCCCATAGCAAGACGCTTCCCAAAGGTACGAGCCTTTCGTACAGGGCTACCGTTCCCTCGGGACTGTATGATACGTTGTTCAGTAAAAATACCGCGAGAGATCCGAGAGGATACATCATCCCGTCTTCGCAAAAAGATTTTCCCACTGCCGTGAAGTTTGTCAATACTCTGATCCGCGGAGGGATAAAGGTGGAGAAGGCGGACAAAAGCTTTACGGTGGGAGGCAGGGAATACCCGGAAGGGTCTTTCGTTGTCAGGACTGCCCAGGCATTCCGGCCCCATGTGCTCGATATGTTCGAACCGCAGGATTACCCGAATGATTTTGCTTATCCCGGAGGACCGCCCGTAGCGCCTTACGACGCTGCCGGGTGGACGCTTGCTTACCAGATGGGAGTCGAATTTGACCGGTTCCAGGACAATTTCGACGGGCCGTTCCGGGCAATTCCCTATGGAGAAATACAGAAGGCGGAAAAGACGCCGGGCGGAGGGGGAAGCGGGTACCTACTGTCCGTTTCGGTCAACGAGAGCTTCCTGGCCGTCAACAGGCTGCTGAAAGAGGGAGCTGAAGTATACCGTGTAAAAGGAAGTAAAACCGGGGACGGTTCGGAAGCCGGGTCATTTTACGTATCCCCCGGGAAAATAGCCGACAGGATACTGCCGGAACTCGGTGTCGGTCAGCCGATACCTGCCAGGGAGCTGAAAAGATGGAAACAGGGATATTTGCTGGAAAGGATACATAAGCCGCTCAGGATAGCCCTGTGGGACACGTATGGGGGCTCGATGCCTTCCGGCTGGACCCGCTGGCTGCTGGAGCAGTTCGATTTTGATTTCGATGTGGTCTATCCGAAGACAATCGATGAAGGCGATCTGGAAAGCCGCTACGACGTGCTCATTTTTGCCACCCGGGCTATCCCGGCGCCCGGTTCCGGATCAGGGTCGAAGCTGAAGGAAGAAGATGTGCCGGAAGCGCACAGGTTCCGGATGGGAAGCATTACCGCAGAGAAGTCGATCCCCCGGATCAAAGCCTTCCTGGAGGCGGGAGGGAAAGTCATTACCATCGGGTCGAGCACCAACCTGGCCTATCATCTTGAGCTGCCCGTCTGGAATGCGCTGACGGAGATCGTCGCCGACGGGCAGACCAGGGCGCTGCCGTCTGAAAAATACTACATTCCCGGAAGTATTTTGAGCGTACGTGTGGACACTACCCTGGAAGCCAACCGCGGTTTCGGGCGTGACGCCGATGTTTATTTCGATAAAAGCCCTGTTTTTCATATAGGAGCAGAATCGATCGCCAGGGGACTGATCAGCCCCCTGGCCTGGTATGAAGACCGTCCGCTGAGAAGCGGATGGGCATGGGGACAGCCATACCTGAAAAACAAGATCGCGGCATTCGAAGCGAAAGTCGGAAAAGGGCATCTGTATGCCTTTGGCCCCGAAATTACTTTCAGGGCCCAGTCGCACGGCACTTTCAGGTGGCTGTTCAACCAGCTGTATTAGAGGGATACCGCCTTTCCGGAGCTATAATCTCCGTTTAGGGAATGATCACCACATTACCGGTTTTCTGACCGGTTTCTACGTATTGGTGCGCTTCAACGATTTCGTCCAGCCGGTAGTGACGGTCTATGAGCGGTTTGAAAATCCCTTTCTTGGCGAGCTCGCCAAGGAAAATAACATCATGGGTGGTGATAGAAGGAATAGGGAAAATCACCCTTTTCCCGCCTGAAAATTTTTTCAATATAGCGAGGTAAATATTTTCCCCGTTTTTGCCCGGCTCAGTGGAAACGTAGATCCCCTTTGGCTTCAGGATACGCTTACACTGATCAAAAGAGCTTTTTCCGACAGCATCGAATATAAAGTCGAACCTGCGCTCTGTCGCGGTGAAATCCTCGTTGACATAATCGACCACTCTATCCGGGCCGAGGGAAGCTACCAGCTTTACGTGTTTTGTATGGCAGACGGCTGTTACACGGGCTCCGAAATAATGCAGCAACTGGACAGCCGCAGACCCGATCGCCCCGGTAGCCCCGTAAACCAGCACATCCTGTCCGGGTTTTACTTTGGCCGCTCTGATATTACACAAGGCATAATGCGCGCCTTCTGTAAGCGGGGCAGCCTCCTGGTAGCTCAGGTTTTCAGGAATAAGCGCCACGGCTTTGTTTTCGCTGATGGTCATATATTCAGCGTGCGCACCAAAGGAAATATCGTTATAGCCGAATACCCTGTCTCCCTCTTTAAACTCTTTTACCTCTGCCCCTTTACTGACGACATAGCCTGCGAATTCATTGCCGAGCACCGGGAATTTCGGCCTGATGATGCCGCTGAACAAACGACTTACCACGTATTCGGCGCTTCTGAACCCGGTATCTGTGCGGTTGACGGTAGTGGCCTGAACTTTGATGAGCATCTCGTCGGGTTTGGGTACCGGGACATCGAGATCTGCCAGCTTCACCACATGCGGCGGGCCGTAGGAGTTGTAAACTGCTGCTTTCATAAATAGGGTTAAATATATCTACGGGTTAAGAAAGGGAACTATGCCGTAAATATATACCCCCGCTCGGAGTCTGCCTGCCATTCCTACAGAAAAGGGCGATCAGGCTGACAAAAGGTTTTCTAGACTTCAGGCTCCTGCTGAGAGAGGCAGTGAAAGCTTCCCTGACCCCAGATAATTTCGTTGGCAGGCAACGGGATTACCTTCCTGCCGGGGAATGCCCCCTCCAGGATATCGACTGCTTTCTGATCGTTCGGGTTTTGGAAGACCGGGACAATAACGCCGGCATTGCATATCAGGAAGTTGGCATAGGATCCCGGCGCCCTGAAGCCGTCAATTTCGATGGCGGCAGGCATAGGCAATTCGATTATATTGAGCTGTTTGCCGTTAAGCAGGCGCATCTGCTTCAGTTCTGCCAGGTTTTGCCGAAGGACCCGGTAATTATCGTCACGGGGATTTTCTTCGATACACGCTACTATGGTATCCTCGTTTACAAAACGCGTGGTATCGTCTATGTGGCCGTCGGTATCATCGCCCTCAATACCGGCTTCCACCCACAGGATCTGCTCTACCCCATAGTAATTGATCAGGTAGAGTTCAATTTCTTCACGGCTGAGATCCGGGTTCCGGTTGGGGTTCAGCAGGCAGGAGCGGCTGGTAAGCAGGCTGCCGGCGCCGTTAAACTCCACCGCACCGCCTTCCATGACGATCCCGGGCTTTACCGAAAGCAGGTCCAGGTACTGGGCGATGGCCTGAGGAGTTTTATTGTCCTGGCCGAAAGGAGGGTACTTCCCGCCCCAGGCGTTATATTCCCAATCGACAATCATTTTTTTGCCGGTGGAGGGATTGATAAGGAAAGCGGGGCCATGATCCCGGCACCAGGCATCGTTGGTAGGCTTTACCACAAATTCTATTTTCGCAAGATCGACCCCGATGGCGTCCAGCTCCTCCCTGACCAGTTCCTTCAGGGCCGCGTCATTGGCTACGATCCCGACCTGTTCCCCCTGGCTTATGGCTTTGATGAACTGCAGGTACTGCGGACGCATTTTACCCAGCTTTTCGCCCTGCCATGAAGCTTCATTGTGCGGGAAGGTCAGCCAGGTTGCCCTGTGCCTGTGCCATTCGGCAGGAAAAATAAACCCGAGCTGTTTCGGTGTCAGTGTTTCGTATCTGTTGGATAGCAGATTTCCTGTCATAGGAAACGGGGATAACGTTTAATTCTGTTAAGGCGCTAAGTTCGTTCTTTCGCCGGGAAAGCCGATCAATTTAAGATTATATCTTAAATTTGTTATAGAAAAGCCTAACAAAATGAAGGACATTATCATTTATGCCATTCCGGTGTTTGTCATTTCGCTGGTACTTGAAATATTGTATTACCGGCGGTTGGGTACCCACCAGGATCATTATGATCTGAAGGACACGGCAGGGAGCCTTTCAATGGGTATCGGGAATGTGCTGACAGGTATTGTTTCAAAGTTGTTTGTATTCGGGGCCCTGGTAGCAGCTTACCAGTTTCGCCTTTTCTCACCCGACCGCTCGCAGTGGTGGTATTGGGTGCTTATATTTTTTGCCGACGACCTCAGCTATTACTGGTTTCATCGTTCGAGCCATAAGATCCGCTATTTCTGGGCATCGCATGTAGTACATCATTCTTCCGTATTTTATAACCTGGGTACGGCCTTGCGGCAAACCTGGACGGGCAACCTGACGGGAAGCTTCGTATTTTATCTCTGGATGCCGCTGGTCGGTTTTAACCCGGTCGATATCGTGCTGATGCAGTCGGTTAGCCTGCTTTATCAATACTGGATCCATACCGAAGCGATACATAAGATGCCCGCAGTATTCGAATGGATTTTTAATACCCCTTCGCATCACAGGGTACACCACGGGTCGGATATCAAGTACCTGGACAGGAATCACGGCGGCATACTGATTATCTGGGACCGGCTCTTCGGTACTTTCCAGGAGGAAGAGGAACGCCCGGTATACGGTTTGACGACAAACCTGACTACCCATAATCCGTTCATCATCGCTTTTCATGAATGGAAATCGATCATTCAGGATGTCTGGCAGGCTCCCAGCCTGGGCGCTGCCTTTCAGTATGTATTCGGCCCTCCGGGCTGGAGCCACGACGGCAGCCGCAAAACCGCCCGGCAACTGCAGGAGGAGTCGGCCCGGGAAAAAGAAAGGATACCATTATAAAGTAGGCTTTTCAATAACTTCCTCCTATCTTTACTCTTCATAACCGCACGGGGTGCCTGCCCTGTCTTGTACAGGGTGCGCTGAGATGATACCCGTATAACCTGATCCGGATAATACCGGCGTAGGAATGCTGTAGAAATAGCGTGTCAGCTGCACCTGTTTGTCACATTCATCCCGCCGGTATGCGGTGAGTAAGTAAAACAAACAAACGACGACATGCTGCCTCAACAAAGTGAATTCGGAAAACTTTCAGGAAACCTGCAAAACTGGCAGGGCAGAAGCGAGTGGTTTTTCAACCGCGAACATACCGATACGTATGAGCTGTGGTACGAAGGCCGGTACAAAAGAGCCGAGATCTACCAGAAGAAAATTATTGCCGGGCTAGTGGGCAAAGACAAACGCGTCAGGACCCTGCTGGAGTTCGGCTGCGGAACCACGCGGTTTACACGCTGGTGGAAGGAAATCGGCATCGAGGCAACCGGGGGCGATATCTCGCCTCTGATGCTGGGCCAGGGTGTAAGGCTATTTGACGGCGACCTGGTGCTGGCCGATTCCCATTATATGCCTTTCAAGGATAAAACTTTCGATTCGCTCGCTTTTATCACGACGTTCGAATACTATCGCGATCCGGTTCATGTCATTCGGGAGGCGGCGCGGGTGGCGCGTTTCGGTATCGTATTCGGGATGATGAACCGCAATTCCCCGAAATTTATCCGGCGGCGCGTCCAGCAGTTCTTCGGGAAAAATCCTTTTTACGTAACGGCTACCTTTTATACGCCGGCACAGCTTATCAGCCTGGTCGAAGAGGCGCTCAAAGGACAAAACTACACTATCGAGTGGACGTGCACCGGTCTTCCGGCGTGGTTCCCGGTACAGCAGTGGGGATTGCCGCTGGGCGATTTCTTCGGTTTGTATGTGAAAATGGAAGGATGATGCAACAGACTGATGATAATATGTCCATGCAGGAAAACGATACCGGGAAAATCCTGAGGAGCACGTTTGAAAAGACTATCTGGCGGCAAACAGGCGCGCAGCGGGAAGAGATACTGGCCGGTCCCCGCTATGGGGTCGACGTATCGGTCGTCAGGCTTGCCGATGGCCTCCTGATGGCGACGGCGAGCGATCCGGCCTCGCTTATACCCGGCCTGGGGCTTGCCGAATCGGCCTGGCTTACCGTTCACTTGACAGCCAACGACCTGGCTACTACAGGGCACAGACCGATGTATGCGCAGTTTGTCCTCAATTTACCACTCTCCGTGACCGACCGGGAGTTTCAGGAATACTGGGGGTTCATACACCGGTATTGCGACCAGATAGGGGTAGCTATTACAGGCGGACATACGGGAAAGGTGTACGGGCAGGAATCTACTTTTGCCGGCGGCGTAACCATGTCCCTCATCGCAGAAGATGTATTGCTTAGCTCGGGGATGTTGCCGGGGCAAACCTTGCTGGTGACAAAAGGAAGTGCCATTGCTGCCTGCGCTATATTGGCGAAGAGCTTTCCGTCGACAGTAACCCAAAGCCTTGGAGCGCCTGCCAGGGAAAGGCTTTGCGATTCTTTCTGGAGCATATCTGTGCTGCAGGAGGCGCTGATTGCCTACGAGACAGGCAAGGTGAGCGCCATGCATGATGTGACGGAAGGCGGGATAGTGGGCGCTATCGCAGAAATGTGCGGAGCAGCCGGCTGCGGGGCGGTTATCAGGGAAGAAAACCTGCCTGTAAATGAGGTTACCCGCAAAATGGCGTCACTGTTCGGCTTCGATCCGATAAGATCGCTTGGCTCAGGCGCTTTGCTGATAGCCTGTGAAAAGGAAGATGAAAAGCTGCTGACCGGCAGGCTGTCGGAGCAGGGGATACCGGCCTGGAATATCGGGTATACGACAGACATTTCGCAAGGCATTACGCTCTGCAATGAAATAACCGGGGCTCAGGAGCCGGTAACCGGGAACAGCAGGGATTCTTATTGGAACGCATATGCGGGCGCACTGAAAAAAGGCTGGAAGTAAGCTGACAGGTTTAAAAATGGCAGATAAAATTAAGGATAAATTACTCAGGGGCGGGATTTACCTTGTGCTGGATCCGGCGCTGGCCCGGGAAAAACTCCTGCAGGGGCTGAAACAAGCTTTGCAATCGGGAAAAGTATGTGCCGTTCAGCTATGGGATCACTTGAAAGGAGTAGAAAACAAGGAAACGCTTATCGGAGAGATAAAGGCAGTTTGCAGTGAGGCGGAAGTCGCGTTGTTAGTTAATAACAACAGGCAAATGCTGGAAGAATACGGGTTTGACGGCATTCATTTCGACACTATGCCTGCAGACCAGCTCTATGATATACAAAGGGACGCCGGTCGCCGTATCCTGGTCGGACTTACCCTGGGGAATGACCTCAGTCCGCTCCGTTCCGCAGGGGCGAAGGCCCTGGATTATGTTTCTTTCTGCTCGGTGTTTCCCTCCGCGTCTGCCGGAGCTTGTGAAATAGTATCACGCGAAACGATACAGGAGGCCCGCACCCTTACGCATTTACCCGTTTTTCTTTCCGGGGGCATCAACCTCTCAACGATTTCAGAGCTGGAAGGCCTGGCCTTTGAAGGAGTGGCCGTCATATCGGGAGTAATGAGTGATCCCGATCCCCGCAAGGCTACAGAAAGCCTGCACCAATCATTAAACAAGGTTATCAGAACAATATGAAAGCGTCACTAATGAATAAGCTGTGCTGTCCTTTCGACAAACACGATCTCAACCTGAAAGTATTTATTAAAAATGAAGCAGGCGATATCCTGGAAGGCTTGCTGACCTGCCGGGAATGTAAACGCTATTTTCCAATCATTTACGGTATCCCGGTCATGACGCCCGATGAGTACCGGGAGAAAGCGCTGGAGCAGCCTATTGTCAGGCGCTGGTTGCCGGACAATAGGCTGGAAGGATTTTTACTGGATGAATAAATGCCTAGTTTTTAGGCTCGCCCCCTACGGAAGCCGGGGTGCCGGCCGGTGCATTCTTCTGAGATTTTGAAAATTCTCCCGCTTTAACGATCACCATTTTATTGTAATCAATGTATTTGTTGAAAGCAGCCTTGATCTGGGCCGGTGTAAGGGCCTGTATTTTCTTCTCGAAATCCTCGTCCCATGCAAGCGTACGTTTGAGATACAGGTTGTTGTTGAGTGATCCCGACAGCGCGCCGTCCTGCGCCCGCGTCACCTGGCGGGATTGGAGATACCCCGATTTAGCTGTTTTAAGCTCGTCTTCGGTAAAGCCTTCCTTAACTGCTTTTTCGATTTCTTCTCTGAAAGCCTGCTCCAGCTTCGAAAGGTTTTCGGGAGCATAGATAGCATATGCAAGAAAGTTCCCGCTTTTATCGAGCGATGAAGCGCTGAACTGGGAAGCCACCCCATAGCTCAGCCCGTCTTTCACCCTGATACGGCTGGCCAGCCTGGAATTCAGCACGCCGCCGCCGAGTATGTAGTTGCCGAGGACCATCGCCGGGTAATCAGGATCGGTATCCTGGATAGCGAGCGGGAAGCCTGCCACAAACATGGCGTTGGCTTTATCGGGCGTTTCAATGGCTTCATTTACCGGTTTGGGAGCTTCAAATTTGGCAACGAGGCGTTTGAACGGCTTCGGGCTTTTCCAGCTTCCGAACTCATCGGTCAGCAGCTTTTGGATGGCAGCTTTGTCGAAATCGCCGACAATTGCCGCAGTAGCGTTGGAAGCGCCATAGAAATCCTTATAAAACTGTCTTAAGTCGTCGGCAGTAACCTTCCTTATATCTTCCAGGTCTTCGTCAAATGTACCTGCATAGCGTGGGTCTCCCTTTTTGTAGGGCGAGGTCCTGCGCCGGAACTCCGTAACGGCAAGCGCCTGCGGCTCGCTTCGCTGAGATTCGATACCTGTGATTTCCTCCTGTCTCAGCTTCTCCAGCTCCTGCGGATCGAATTTCGGATTCTTCATGATATCCGCTACTATTTTGATGACCTCCGGGAGGTTGTCCTTTATCGTTTCGATAGAGACTATTACCTGGTTGGCCCCTCCTCCGACGCTTACACGGGCATTGAGGCGGTCGAATTCATCCTTGATCTGCTGGCGGGTCCTTGTAGTGGTTCCTTTATTGAGCATACTGGCCGTAAAAGAGGGGATAGCGCCCCTATTTTGCAGGCTCTGCTCATCGCCGAACCTGAAGGTAAGCTGGGCCGAAACGACATTCCCCCTGGTGAGCTTCGGAAGCAATGCCAGCTCAAGGCCGCCCGGAACCTGTATTTTGGTCGTGCGGCTCTCAATGTTGGCCGGTGAAGGGTCAAATGCCTCACCCTGCGCTACCTGTTCTTCTCCCTTGTAGTCTTTGAGCAGCTCCGCTATATCGGGACGCTGCGGCACTTCAGTTCTTGACGGACTGGCTTCCGGTACAAATACCCCGACCGTCCGGTTAGAAGGCTTGAGATAGTGAGCGGCTACCCGCTGGATATCTTCGGAGGTCACCTTCCTGATACGGTCCCTGAAAAGAAATGCCAGTCTCCAGTCGCCGAAAGCGATGTACTCGCTTATGCCCAGACCGACTCTCTCCGCGTTCCGGAACTGCAGATCCCAGTTTTTCAGAATGGTAGTTTTGGCTCTTTCCACGTCTTCGGCCGAAGGCTTCAGGCTGGCGGTAGAGTCGAGGGTAGCCAGGAATGCGCTTTTTGCTTCCTCCAGTGATTTTTCCTTTAACAGCTCGATACCGAAAAGGACATAACCGGGGTCGAAGAGCTGAAAGGCAAAGCCAAACTGGGAGCTGGCCTTCTTGGTTTCGACAAGGTTTTTATAGAGGCGGCCATAGGGTTCGGCACTGAGCAGTTCGGTCAGTACTTCTGTAGGCGCGTAGTCGTCATGGGCTCCCGGCGCGATATGATAAGCCGCCATAGCCATCTGGACATCGCCGACCCTTTTCACTTCGACAAATCGCTCGCCATCCTGCACCGGTTCCGTCGTATAGGTTTGCGGCAGGATCCGGGTGGGTTTGGGGATGGTCCCGAAATATTCACTTACCAGCGCCAGTGTTTTTTCCTCGTCGATTTTACCGGCTACCATCAGGATCGCGTTGTCCGGCTGGTAGTATTTTTTGTAGAAAGCCTGCAGGTTCTCTATGGGCACGCGCTCGATATCCGAACGGTTGCCGATAGTGGATTTTCCGTAGTTATGCCACGAATAGGCCATATCTGCCACCCGCTGCATCAATACCCTGAACGGGCTGTTTTCCCCGGCTTCAAACTCATTCCTGACGACGCTGAATTCACTGTCGAGATCTTTTTTCGCAATAAAGGAATTGATCATACGATCGGCTTCCAGGTCGAGCGCCCATTTCAGGTTTTCTTCCGAGGCTGCGAAAGTCTCATAATAATTGGTCCGGTCGTACCAGGTTGTTCCGTTAGGGCGGGCGCCATGCTCGGTCAGCTCCTGCATGATATTAGGGTGGCGCGGAGTGCCTTTGAAAACCATGTGCTCCAGCAGGTGCGCCATGCCTGCTTCACCGTAGCCTTCGTGCCGGGAGCCTACCAGGTAGGTAATATTCACGGTTATGGTCGGTTTCGACGGGTCGGGAAACAGCAGGACTTTCAGGCCGTTATCTAGGTGGTATTCGGTGATGCCTTCGACAGAGGTGATTTTCTTTACTCCTTTAGGAAGGCTTTGCGCGTAGGAATTGACCAGTACAAATAGCAGTAGCAATACAATTCCGGCACTTTTTGAAAGAGAAGTACGGATGTTCATAATTAGTCGACTGTTGTTAGATGAATTTTGAAAGCCTAATTGGTAAATGTATATATTTTGGACCGAAACATACAAAAAAAGTGATGAAAGGAGCTGAAGTGGAGGTTTAATGGCAAATCATTGTATCAACGGTAGTATCTTAGCGGTCCGGAGTGATCAGGCAGCCGGATTTGCGGCTGATTTCTGATTTCCCCGGTTTCTGACACCTGATTTCTGATAACTATAAATAAAGCATTTAATTAAGCATGACAAACTCTCCCTTAATCTCAGGCGTGCAACAGGTCGGAATTGGCTGCAGGGATGTAGACGCTACTTGGAAATGGTATCGTCAGATGCTGGGTTTTGACGTCGCTCTTTTTGACGACAGTGCCGAGGCAAAATATATGACGCGCTATACCGGTGGTGACGTGCATAGCAGGCGGGCCTTGCTGGCGCTCAATATGTCGGGTGGGGGAGGCCTTGAAATATGGCAGTTTAAAAGCCGTACTCCCTCGGAGCTGCCTTTTGATCCGGTTCCGGGAGACCTGGGCATATATGCCATTAAATTTAAATCGGCTTATGTCGACAGGTCGCATAGCTGGCTGCAGAAGAAAGCCGGTGAAAATGTATCCCGGTTATTCGACTTGCCGGCAGGTAAGGGTTTCTGGGGGACCGACCCTTTCGGCAATACCTTCCAGGTGTGCGAGGATAATTCATGGTTCAAGAGCGATGCGAGACCGGTAGGAGGGGTTATCGGGGCGGTACTGGGAGTTTCCGATATGGATGCTTCCATTGCCTTTTACAAGGAGCTGCTCGGAGAAGTCGAGATACAGTTTGACAAAACCGGTCAGTTTGCTGATTTGCCGGAAGGAGCCGCAGGCAGGAGGTTCAGGAGAGTGCTGCTGCTGAAGAAGGAAACCGCTCATGGCGCCTTTGCCCATTTGCTGGGAAATATACAGCTTGAGTTGCTCCAGGATCTCGACGGCCAGCCTCGTAAAATTTTTGCCGGGCGGTACTGGGGAGACTGCGGATTTATTCACCTGTGCTTCGATACGCTTGATATGGATAGCCTTAAAGCGAAGCTGGAGAAAAGCAGCTACCCGTTTACTGTCGACAGCGGGGAGTCGTTCGGAATGGAATCTGCTGCCGGCCGGTTTGCCTACGTGGAAGACCCGGATGGAACGCTTATCGAACTCGTGGAAACGCATAAGCTGCCGGTACTGAAAAAGATAGGATGGTACCTCGACCTGAAAAAACGCAGGCATCAGAAGCCGCTTCCCAACTGGATGCTCGGGCTGCTGGGGCTTGGGAGGGTGAAAGATTGAATTGCCGGGGTTTAATCCGCCGGAGGAATTCATCGATACTGGTTGCCCAGCCATGCGAGCAGCGGCATTGCGAAGAAGAAGAGAATCCCCCACGACGCCGAAGTAAGGCTGCCAATTATAAGCGCAAGCAGTCCGATCAGGATAGGATAAGTATACATCAACGCCCCGAAAAGAACGGAATCGTAAAACACGGTCCCCTTTGTTTTCTCATGGATCGGTTTACTGTATAACCTGTAGATAGGGCGATTCACCGCCCTTCCCAGCGCCCCTGCCCATCTCAGCAACGCGTTATTCTCTTTTTGAGGGACAATTTCCTTCAAAAGAGAAGGAGCGGGAATGCCGCCGGGAGTTTCGAGGATAGCAGCTTTCATTCGCTCGGTAAGCAGCATGTTGAAAGCCCGGAGCCATTTTTCCTGGTCCAGTGGATTTTCCGCTATAGTATCGTGGAGAATAGGCTCTCCAAACCTGACCAGCACGTCTTTATTGGCGCCATGATAGTGCTCATAGGTAAGTCCTGTAGGTATTACTTCCATATTTTTCTGCGGGGTTTCGCCAAACCACGTCTGCCAGGCCAGGCGCCCGGTCCCCTTGGCGATGGGGCGTAGCTTCCACTCGTTGGCGGCGATCCCCTCCGAAAAAATGACGATGCATTTGTTCTCCTTAAACATCTCCCGTACCATCCTGAACGATTCTTCGTTTTTCCTGAGATGGTCGCGGCCTCCTTCGGTTCCCCTGTAGGCAGGGATGAGGTTGATTCTTTTCAGCCACCTGGCAACGGCCGGTTTCCTGAATACGTCGGCCCTTGTAAAAGTATGGATAGGCTGCGAGAGGTAGATGCCGAGTACGACGGCGTCGAAAAAAGAGCCGGAATGGTTGGAAGCTAGTAAGAGGGGTTTGCCCGGGGAGGTATGCTGAAGGTTCGTTATCTTTATATTTCTGATAAACAACCTGATGGCAAGCCGGCAAAGAAAGCGGGAATATAAATAGAACAAAACTTTTATCGTATTTTTATGCGACGGCTAAAGTAGTGTTTTTTGCCGGAGTTTTTGGATAAGTATGTTAAAGTTAATGTCTAAAATCTGGTCTATCTACGTTGTTGGTGCGGTGATCCTGCTGGCACCCGGATGCAGGCGTTCTGCCGACCTGCCTTCGGATATCTCTGAAGTAATGGCCGTGGTGCCTGAGAAAGTGGACTATACGCTGCATGTAAAACCCATTTTGTCGGATCGCTGTTTTGCCTGTCACGGACCTGATCAGAATAAGCGCCAGGCGGGCCTGCGGCTCGACGAGGAAGTATCGGCGCTGGCAAAAAATGAGGAAAGCGGCCTTCGCGCTATTGTTCCCGGGAATACCTATAAAAGTGAGCTTGTAAAACGGATACTGAGCACCGACCCTGAAAAGGTGATGCCTACGCCGGAGTCGCACCTGGAACTTACTTCAGAGGAAAAGGCGGTTTTGATCAGGTGGATAGAGCAGGGTGCCGGGTACAAGCCGCACTGGGCATTTGTAAAAGTAACGGAACCGGCCGTCCCTGAAGTAAAGAATACGGGCTGGGTCAGAAATGAAATCGACCGGTTTGTATTGTCAGGGCTGGAAAAGGTCGGGCTGAAGCCTGCGCCGGAAGCAGAAAAGCATACGCTTCTCCGGAGGGTTTACCTGGATCTTACGGGCCTGGCGCCTACTCCCGGAGAAATAGATGCCTTTCTGAACGATAAAAGCCCTGATGCCTATGAAAAAGTAGTCGACCGGCTGCTTGCCTCCAGTCACTATGGGGAGCACCGCGCCGTACCCTGGCTCGATCTGGCAAGGTATGCCGATACGCACGGATACCAGGATGACGGCCCGCGGACCATGTGGCCCTACCGCGACTGGGTGATCCGGTCTTTTAACCAGAACATGCCTTTTGACCGTTTCATTACCTGGCAGCTTGCGGGCGACCTGCTACCAAACCCCTCGGGCGATATGATGCTTGCCACAGCTTTCAACAGGAATCACCAGCAAAGCCAGGAGGGAGGGATCGTGCCTGAAGAATACAGGAATGAATACGTTTCAGACAGGGTCAATACCTTCGGCGCGGTCTTCCTGGGGCTGACTACCGAATGCGCCCGCTGCCACGATCATAAATATGACCCGGTGAGCCAGAAAGACTATTTTTCTTTGTATGCCTTTTTCAATAATAATAACGAAAACGGACAGATTCCCTATAACGGCGAAGCCAGCCCCACCATCGTTCTTCCTGCGCCCGACGCAGAGAAGCGCCTGAGAGAGCTGACCCAGGTAAAGCTGAACGCTCAAAAGAAGAGAAATGAGATAAGGAAGTCTTCCAGGCCTGATTTTGAGAAATGGCTGAAGACTTTACCGCAGCAAAAAGACTCGCTGGTTTCGTTTTCCGAGGGACTGACCGGGTATTACAAATTTGACGATACTGCTCCCAGGAAGCTTGTCAATTCGGCGGTCTCAAAGGATACAGCCCGTGTGGAAGGTGACGACAGCCTGTCGGTTGCTGCTATAAAGGAAGGGAAGTTCGGGAAATCCAGGTACATTTTCGGTGAAAATGCAATTCGTTTTCCGAAACCCGTAGGCTGGTACGAACGGCATGAGCCGTTTACGGTCAGTGTCTGGCTGAAGCTGCATGATGAAGGTACCGTAGGGTCACTGATCCATAAATCAAACGGTGTTTTCAACGGCTATCGCGGCTGGAATGTTTTCAGGGAGGAAGACGGGACTTTCCGCTTTACCCTGAGCAACGTATGGCCTGAAAATTCGATAGAGCTGATTTCGAAAGAAAAGGTGCCGCTTGGCGAGTGGGTTCATCTAGCCGTTTCCTACGACGGGCTCAGCCGCGCCAGGGGGGCAAAAATGTATCTCAACGGCAGGCCGATGCCTGTCATTATAATGAACGACGCCCTGAACCAGAGCCTGTTGCACGGCAAGAAGAACTCCAACTGGGGGATGAGCGACATGCTGATCGGCAGGTTGGCGGATCAGTATACCAAGGATTTTGAAGTTGACGAGCTGAGGATTTATTCCCGTTCACTTAACGCGTTGGAAATCAGTGGCCTTTTTAACGGTAAGAATGAAATGGAGGTTGCGCTGGCAGACAAAAGGGATGACCAGGCGATGGAGTGGCTTCACCAGTATTTCCTCGAAAACTATGACGCAGGCTACGGGGCTGCTTTAAAAGAATTTCGGGCCGCTATTGAAGAGGAAACCAACATTCTTAACAACCAGCCGGACGTCATGGTGATGAAGGAGCGGAAGTATCCAAGGAAAACTTACCTTCTGAAGAGAGGCGTTTATGACGCCCCCGATTATGAGGTCAGCGCCGATACACCCGGGCAGTTCTTTAAAATACCGGCGGAATATCCGAAAAACAGGCTTGGGCTGGCCAGGTGGCTCCTGCATCCCGACCATCCTCTTTTTGTCCGGGTCACTGTGAATCGCTTCTGGCAGGAGGTATTCGGCAGAGGGCTCGTCAAGACGACGGAAGATTTCGGAAACCAGGGCGAATTACCTACTCATCCCGAGCTGCTGGACTGGCTTTCGGCGCGATTCAGGAGTTCGGGCTGGAATGTGAAGGAGCTTCATAAGCTGATGGTTATGTCGGCTACCTACCGCCAGTCGTCGGTTGTATCGCCGGAAACCGGTAAAACAGACCCCGACAATAGACTGTATAGCCGCAGCCAGGCGGTCAGGGTAAGTGCGGAGCAGATCAGGGACAATGCGCTTGTTTCCGGAGGCCTGCTCGTCAGGACAGTCGGCGGACCGGGCGTATACCCGTATCAACCCGACGGGATCTGGGAGGCGCTTGCGACTAGGAACGCTGTTAAATATGTACGCAGCACCGGCGACAGCCTCTATAGAAGGAGCATGTATACCTATTGGAAACGGAGTGCCCCGCCTCCGATGATGTTGAATTTCGATGCGGCGGAACGTCATTTTTGTAGTGTTAAACGTCAGAAGACGAGCACGCCGTTGCAGGCCCTGGTGACGCTCAACGATCCCCAGTTTGTGGAAGCCTCGCGGGCTCTGGCGCAGAGAGCGATGGAGGATGAAAAGCTCGGCGGCAATACTGACGCCATTCTCAGGTATTTTTTCAAAAGCCTGGCAGGCCGTGACCCTTCTCCGGCCGAGCTGAAAATACTTTCGGAGCTGTACAGCAATGAAGAAGCGGAGTTCAGAAGCAAGCCATTGAAGGCAAAACAGCTGTTATCGGTCGGGGAAGCTCCCTGCAATCCGAAGCTGGAGCCCGGGCGCCTGGCTGCCTACACCGTCGTAGCAGGTACGGTTATGAATTTTGACGAAGTGCTTATTAAGCGATAGGTTACTTGTAATGAGTGAAAATAAGCACTTTGTGGTCGGGATTACCGGTGGAAGCGCATCCGGTAAGACCTTTCTGATGAATAAGCTCATAGAGGAATTGCCGGAGGAAGGAGTTTGCCGGATTTCGCAGGACGATTATTACCGGCCAATCCGCGAAATACCCAAAGACAGCAACGGTATCGAAAACTTCGATCTGCCCGAGACGATCGATCATGCCCGTTTTGCAGCCCACATTGCTGCATTGAAACGCGGCGTGCCGGTGGAGCTGCAGGAATACACATTCAATAATCCCGGTGTAGTGCCGAAGCTGGTTAAGCTATTTCCAAGACCTGTCATTGTGGTCGAGGGCTTATTTATCTACTATTATCCCGACGTGGCGGAGCAGATAGACCTGAAGATTTTCGTGGATGCGAAGGAGCACCTTAAAATAAAGCGAAGGATCAAGCGGGATAATGACGAACGGGGATACGACCTGGCCGATGTGCTCTACCGATGGGAATACCACGTAGCGCCGACCTATGAGGCCTTTATAAAACCCCAGCGTTCTGCCGCCGATATCGTGGTCAATAACAATACCAATTTTGATGTGGCGCTTGAGGTGATCCTTACCTACCTGAAGGAAAAGATCGCGATAGCTGCCAGGTAATGGCAGGATCAATCCCCTTACTTCGTCTTATACTGCTCTATGATCCTGAAAAGGGCCTTCTGCTTTTCCAGGTCAGGGAAAAAGTCGTAGAGCTGGATATGAGCGTCGTAGTCGAGCGTAAGCGCTATCTCCAGGTGGAGCAGGGCTTCGCGGTACTCGCCTGTCTGGATAAGATAGGCTGCAGCCCGGTAATAGAGATCGGCTTCGTCGGGCATGTCGTCGATAGCGGCCTGGATAAGCTCCAGCGCCCTGCCGTGGTTCCCCTGCTCGAAATGCGCATACGACCATTTAAGCCACACATCGGGGTTGGAAGGTTCTATTTCGACAGACTTCTCGAAAGCCTCCAGGGATGAAGCCATATTGCCTAGCTTGAATTCCATCTCGGCGAGGGCAAGCCAGTAGTCGGGATTGAGCTCCGAAACTTTTATAGCTTTCCTGATAAAGCCTACAGCTTCGTACCATCTTTCCAGCTCACCCATGCAGATCCCAAGCCCAAACCAGCCGTCATCCCACTGCTCGTCGAGCTTCACGGCTTTCTGGTAGTATTCAATGGCCTTTTCGAGCTTCCCGAGCTTTTCGTAGCAGGTGCCTATGCAGCAGTAAGTTTCCGGTTGGGGGCCCTCTTCCGCGACTACCTTCATATAATTGGGGATTGCCAGCTCAAAAGCCTGCATATTCATATAGGAATTCCCCAGGTTGAAGTACGCGGAAGCGAAGTCTTCCTTGATCAGTGTTGCATACTCGTAGGCATTTACAGCGTCTTCATATTTTTCCAGCTTGCTGAAGGCGATCCCCAGGTTGTACCAGGCGAGATATGAAAACGGGTCGCGGTTGACAAGCTCCTGGTAGTAGTCAAGATGGGTTTCCAGTTTCCCTACAATGTCGAGGCAGTGGGCCAGCTCGTAAAGGGCAGGCTCATTGTTGAGGTTGATGGCGATGGAGCGCTTGTAATAGGCAATCGCCTCCTCATACTTTTCCCAGTTCTGGTAGGCCTGCCCGATCTGGTAGTATATTTCATCCCTGTCGATCGGGCTGTGAAGCAGGTCTTTGAAAAGAGAAATTGCCGATTCGTATTCTCCCATCAGGTTAAAAACGGAAGCCTGGGTGAACAGCGTATCCGGATCGCCCGGGTGAAACAGCGAGGCACGCTCCAGTATTTCGAGGGCGGCGTCAAAATCACTTCGTTCAGCCAGGAGATTTGCTTTTCCCAGCATCAGTTCGAGAGAATAGGGGTATTCCTCCAGGCCTATATTGCATACTTTCAGCGCCCTGGCGAGATCCTCCTTTTCGAGGTAGAGCTCCAGCGCTCTTTCATATATATCCAGCTCGAAGAAAGACTTTTCATCGGTTTGCATCATTCGCTCAAAACGGCGAAAAGTTTCTTTTAAAAAATCTTTACGTTCGTCAAATTCCTGACTCATCGGGTAAAAGATTTACAGGTTATGCCCTTTATTTAGCTGTCTGAGGCCTTAGAAAGTTAGGCAGTTTTCGTAATAAAATCAAACTGCCCCCTTTAAACTTTTGGCGATCCTGTCCAGGGTATCTTCCAGGCGACGATATTCGATTCCGGTTACGGACGACAGCTTTTGCCCGTTAAACCGGTAATGATGCTGGGCGGCACGCGCTGTTTCCCGGGTCAGGAGAGGAGCGCTGCCGGTTAGAAAAGTCCTCAATGCTTCGAATCGCCATACCAGCTCTGCCAGGACAGGGCTTACCTTCCGATGCGGCGCCTTCTTCCCCATAGCTGCCGCAGTATCGGAGAAAAATTTCTGGTATGGGATCGTTCCTCCGTTCACAATAAACCTCTCACCGGATATATCCGAAATAAGAAGCCGGCAGGCTGCTTCGCTCACGTCGGCTACGTCCACATAGTTGAGCAGCCCGTCGGTATAAAAAGGCTTCTCATCATAAATATATTTAAAAAGCCTGGTGCTGCTTTTATGCCAATCCCCTTCTCCCAGGATCACCGACGGGTTCAGGATGACCGCATTGAGACCCTCCGCTATTCCCCGCCACACTTCCAGTTCGGCGTGGTATTTGGTAATGGCATAGTTGGAGTTCGACGAGCTGTCGGTCCAGCGCTGCTCCTCGTTTATTTCAACCGGTACCCGCGAGCCTTTTTGACGTACTTCCGGCCTCCCAAGGGCGGCTACGCTGCTGATATGGCATAGCTTTTTGACTCCGCTGTACAGGCATGCGTTGACTACGTTGGCGGTTCCCTCCACGTTAACCTTGTGCATCAGCTTCTTCTGCCGGGGTATAAAAGAAACCATAGCAGCGGTATGGACGACCATATCGACCGTGGAAAATGCTTTTTCCAGCCCTGTAATGTCCATGATATCACCTTCAACCCAGGTCAGCTCCCGCTCGGTACCTTCCAGCAGGCTCCTGTCGGACGACGGCCTGCAAAGCACAGACACCGAATGGCCCTGTAAAAGAAGCTGTTTTGTAATTGTACTGCCCAGGAGCCCGGTTGCCCCCGTTACCAGAATTTTCAAGCCGCTGATCTTTTAAATTTTTAGCCGGAGTTTTTCCGCTGCCAAAGTTAAGGAATTTCTCAGCAATGATTTTTCTGCTAGTAAAATCCGCCGGTATCGTAGAATGAGCGTCTCCTGGTGAGTTTCAGATCCTGCAGGATAGAAGATTTTACCTTCAGGGTGAAGTTGTAGTTGCTGGCCCTTACCGAGCTTCCGGCATAGGGAGTCCAACTGAGGCTCATGTCCCAGCAATGGAGGTCGCGGTAAATGGTCAGCTGCGTGATGGTCGGGCTGAGGGCGGCGAAGTCGAAACCGGAGGAGACCGTGATCTTCCATTTGGGCGTGAGGCTGAGATCGCCGTTGAAGTTCAGCGCCTGGATGGTCCGGGATTCGTCGAGACCGGTCTTGTTCCAGCCGAAGTTGTAGTTGATGTTGATGTTCCAGGGGATATTGAAATCCACGTACAGGTCCGGGTTCTGGTCTATAAATTCGAGCTGCTCTTCCGAAGCGCCGGTAGTTTGCCTGTTCTGACTGGTATTGGTCTTGCGGGAAGCCGGGTTGAAGCTGGTACCCATCGTGATGTTCATGCTCTGGAGCCGCGCGATCCCCTGTCCGTTTGCAACCGCAAATTTATTCACCCTTACACCTGTTTTCGAGCCCGCAAAAGGCTCATAGATATAAGGGTCGAAGTTCATGTTGAAGTTCATGTTCAGGCTTTTGCCCAGGCGGGTGTTGGCATTCAGGCTGATATTGGAAAGGTTGAGGGAGTCGGCAAGGAGATTGTAGTTACCCCCGATGCTCAGGTTGTCGAGCAGCGAAATTTTTTCGAACTGGTTGGCGGCGGTGTCGTTTTTGGTGCGGACCTTCATCTCGAACTGGTTATTCAGCCCGAAATTGACCATCCCCGAAGCCTTTCCGTTTCCGCCCGTCACCAGGTTTTTATAGCGGGAAAAGGTCCGCTTATCGCCTTCTTCATTGATCTGTACCTCCTGGTAGAAGCTGCTGTTCCTGGAGAAATCGGGGGTATAGCTGAAGGAGACATTCGGGATCACCGTGTGCCTGATCGTCTCCAGCCTGCCTTTTCTTACATGAAATAAACCATAAAAACGGGTATTCATCCCGGCTCCGAAGGCATAGGAATACTGGGTATAAACGGCTTTTGTGGTATCTATCCTGACCCGGTTGTCGCCCATATAGGTATAGGAATAAGACCTGTTGAACAATTCTCCCTGGAACGACACGCTCGGGGTGACGTTGATATGCTTCAGCAGCTTCATGTTGGGCAGGGAGATAGGGATGGAGTACCGGCCCTGGAAGTTCCCGTTCTCCAGTATGATGGGTATGTTGCCTCCTATGGGCAGTACCTGCTGCACGAGCCTGTTGGGATCGATAGGATTGTCGACAATAAACCTGAGGGAGGCATAAGAGGTGTCAATAGCGGAAAGGGTATTGCTGACCCCGTAGTTACCGCTGAAATCCATCCCCAGGCGAAAGCTTTCATACCATCTGCCCCTGGCCTGCCCGCCGATCGTAAACGGGGAGAACTGGTTGACACCGAAGTTGAAATCGGTAGCGACATTGGTAGTACCGTTTTTCCTGATCTGGGTGGTAGGGTCTATTTCTCCGAAATTCTGGTTGACGCGCAGGCTGGCCCCGGCACGGGCAAAAGAACCGAAGGTCTTGTTATACTGTACCGAGGAGCTTGCAGTGTTAGAGATATAAGTATTGATATCGGCGGCGTTCAGGCTGTTGTAGCTGTCGCTCCCTATGTTCACGTTGGCCGAAAAGGTCGAGCTTCCCCTGGGTTTGGGGGTGTGCGACCAGGTCAGCTTGAAATCGTTCCTGATATCGCTTTTCAGGATTTTCTTTACCTCGTCCCCGGACCGGTTCCGGTTGAAGCGCAGGCTGAAGTTACCGTTGTATTTATAGCGGCTGATGTAGTTCGTGGTAACCCCGATCCCCCAGCTGCCGCTGGTGTAGAACTGGCCGGTGACTGAGGCATTCACGTATTCGTTAATGGCAAAGTAATATCCGCCTTCGCGCAGGTAGAACCCCCTTACCGCATCTTCGCCGTAGGAGGGGAAAAGGATCCCTGAAGTGCCTGCCTCCTTATTTTTGGGTAGTGGGAAAAAGCCGAAAGGCAGCCCGAGAGGCAGCGGCACGTCGGCAATGACGAGGTTAAACAGGCCGGAGACCACCTGCTTTTTCTCAACCAGCTTTATTTTGGGCGCATTGATATAGAAATGGGGGTGCTCCAGGTTACAGGTGGTGTAAATGGCCTTGGCCAGGTAGAAGTTGTTCAGGCTGTCTTTCTTCACCCTTTGGCCGCGGATATTGCCGTCGCCTTCCTGCGTGATGATCCCCTTGATGATCCCTTTTTTTGTCTTGAAATTATAGCGTATTTCTTTCGTATTGTAGGTGTTCGGCCCTTCCTGGAATATCGGTTCCTCTACCATTTTTTTGGTAGCCGTGTCTTCACGGCCTATGGCATATACCTCGTTCAATATCCAGTTTAACCTTATATAGTAGGCTTTCAGGTTGATGTCGCCGTAGGTCACGGAGGCATTGCCGTACAGGTGCACTTCCTTTTTGGTTGCTTCCATAATGGTGGAGTCCTCGGCCGTATATATCACTGTGGTGGAGAGGTCGCCTATTGTGGTGTCGACCCGGGCCGAATCTTTGGGCAATACCCGTATGTTCCCCGCACTGGTCGAATCAGCGACACCGGAACTGACCGGCTGACGAACGGGAGCAATCAGGCTGGAATCGACGGGTGCGGGAGTTTCTCTTTTTTGTTCTCTTCCGGATCTGGTACTTCCCTGGGAAAGAGCGTCAACGGAAAGCAATAGAAGTATGCACCCGGTCCATATAATAAAGAGGTTTTTTTTCAGTTCTAACAAATAACTTATTTTTGTAAAATATTGTGATCAAAATTAGCGTACAAAAATCAATGAAGTAGCGTGCTCCACACAAAATAATGTTAAAAGTTATTAAATCTCTCGTAATAGTCCTTTTGCTATCTGCTATCGCCGGCCCGGGCTTCGGAATTGGCCCTGCAGGATATACAACAGATGGTTATAAAGTCAAAACGGTTGTAATCGACGCAGGTCACGGCGGGCACGATCCGGGTACCGTGGGGCGCTCAGCCAAGGAAAAAAATGTAGTCCTCAAGCTTGCCCTGGAGCTTGGCAAGCGGATCAAAGAAGCGCATCCCGAAGTAAAAGTGCTTTATACCAGGTCGACGGATAAATTCGTGGATCTTTCCGATCGTTCGGCTTTCGCCAACAGGAATAATGCCGACCTGTTTATCTCGCTGCACTGTAACGCCAGTCCCCGCTCCAAGACTGTGAAAGGCACGGAGACTTTCGTGATGGGGCTTCATAAAACAGACGGGAACCTGGAGGTAGCGAAGCGGGAAAACTCGGTTATTTTAAAAGAAACGAACTACCAGCAGAAATACAAAGGCTTTGATCCCAATTCACCGCTGGCCTATATCATGCTGGCCAACTACCAGAGTGCGTTCCTGACAAACAGCCTTCGTTTTGCGCAGCTGGTAGAGAATAATTTTGCGAAGCACAGGTCGAGCCGGGGAGTGAAGCAAGCCGGGTTTCTTGTTTTATGGCGTACTACGATGCCCAGTGTGCTGGTAGAGATAGGGTTTCTGAGCTCTCCGGAAGAGGAGCAATACCTGATTTCCGAAAAGGGGAACGCAGAAAATGCCGAACGGTTGCTGAAAGCTTTCGGAGAATATAAAAAGGCGGTGGAGATAGGGGAGTAATTTTATAAGGACCGGGGAGACAATAATAATATTAAGGTATTCATTTTAAAAACAGACAATGTCTAAAGAAGCAAAGGTCGGTTTGCTGGCTGCAATTTCGCTGGTGGTGTTATATTTCGGGTTTCATTTTTTGAAAGGTTCCGATGTCTTTTCCCGCTCAAATACCTATTTCGTTGAATACGACAATGTTGACGGCCTGACGACCTCCAACCCCGTTCTCCTTAACGGCTACCCGGTAGGGAGGGTTATCCAGATAGACCTGGTTCCCCAGAAAAACAATATACTGAGAGTCTCGCTTGATATCAGGAAAAACGTCGGCCTGCCGGAAGGTACGAAGGCGATCCTGGTGGACGGCGGTTTACTGGGCGGGAAAGCGATCCGGCTGGTCATGGGGAAATCCGACAAAATGCTGCCCGATGAGTCGGAGCTGATTTCCGAAAAGGAGCTCGGTATCATGGCATTGCTTCAGAAGCAGGCTACGCCGGTGCTGTCACATGCCGACTCCCTGATGATCAACCTGGCGGTCGTATCGGAAGGATTCAAGGAAACAGGAGAGAGCCTTAACAGGGTTCTGGCCAATTTCGACAAAACGGGAAACTCGCTGAATATGATCCTGGCTGAAAACAGGACCAAAATAGCGGGTCTTATGGATAACATGAACAAGCTATCGGAGTCTCTGGTTGAAACCGAAAAGAGCATCAAGCCCCTGCTTACCAATGCCAATACGCTGATCGATTCGCTGAATGCGCTTTCGCTCGGGAGTACGATCGCAAAGGCCCACCAGGCGCTGGACGAGATGCAGAAGCTGCTGAGCGGGATCAAGGCGGGAGACGGAACCGCAGGGAAGCTGCTGACCGACGATGCCTTGTATAATAACCTGAACTATACGATGATCAGCCTCAACCAACTGCTGGCTAATTTCAGGGAACACCCCAAACGGTATATCAATGTATCGGTATTCGGGAAGAAAGACAGAGGGCCGGCCGTATCGCCTGTCGATACCCTGCTGAGGTTCAAAGAGCCTGCGGATTCTTCCGGCCGGGATGAAAACTAGCTGCCTGATTGCAGCAGGTCGACCAGCGCGCCTTCTTTCAACGAATAACGGGATGCTTTGACGGTCCTGATGTGATACCTGGAAATAATGTAGTCGATAAGGCAGATGGCGACCGGTATCATATCGACCCGTAGTTCCCGCATTCCGGGGATTTTCATTCTTTCGTCACGGTTGGCACCTAAGATAAGGTTACGGCTCCGGTAAAACTCTTCGAGCGGGATATCAAAGCCGTTCTGCCCGGCCGGCGGCCATTCATTCTTACGGTTCCAGTGGTCGATTTCGGCAAGCGTTTCAAAAGTGCCTGAAGAACCTATGAGGATCTGCGGGGCATATTGGTGGATAGCGTTCGACAGGTCGATCAGTCGTTCTTCCAGGAAATCGTTGATTTTTCTGATTGCGGCGGGACTTAAAGGATCCGATTTTACAAAGCGATCCAGGAGCCGCTGACCTCCTGTTTCAAAGCTCTTTTTCCAGTATACCGATTGCTCGTCGGCGATTACGAACTCTACGCTTCCTCCGCCTATATCCATAATGAGGTTGGGGACGGTCCCCAGACTGACGGCTTTCCTGACGCCGAGGTAGATCAGGTGAGCTTCCGTTTCGCCGTCAATAATCCGGACCGGCAGATCGGGACCCGACCGGATTGCGTCCAGGAATTCCGCCTTGTTGGATGCGCTTCTGATAGCGCTCGTTCCAAAAGCCAGGACCTGCTGCCGGGGGAGCCCGAAAGCATCCAGCTCCTTTTTAAAGTCTTCCAGCACAAGCAGGGCGCGGGCCATGGCTTCCGGTGTAATGACGCCCTGGTTGATCCCGCCTTTTCCGAGCCTGGAAGGAGTGCTTTTCTGAAGGAGAATCTCGAAGCCCCGCTCCGTTTCCTTCGCTACAATAAGCTGGAAAGTGTTGGTACCCAGGTCAATAATGGCCATATTGCGGCTCATGTGTGCTGCTTTTTTTTCAAATATCTATTTTTTTGGTCAAAAGATTGATTTGTAAAGAGCGAAATATTACCTTTGTGGCCTTTTAAGGGAGATAAAATTCATTCAATTCAATATGTTAATCATCAATATCAAAGACAACGAATCTATTGACCGTGCCCTGAAAAGGTACAAGAAGAAATTTGAACGTACCGGCAGAATGCGTGAGCTGCGTTCCCGTACTGCTTTTCAAAAGCCGTCAGTCAATCGTCGTCAGCAGATTTTGCGCGCTATTTACAAAGAGAAGACATACGGCAACCACAACGACTAGTTAATTAAGGGTCGTTCTTTGTTGTTGTCAGGTCTGGTTATCTATATTAGCCCCGGCTTTGTCGTAACATTGTGTACGAAAAGAAATCCCCGTATGAGCGGGGATTTTCTTTTCGTACACTTTTTAGAATACGCGGGCGAAAAATTGCCTCTGATTTATTGAATTGAGCTTATGCCGCTTCTTCCACCAATAGCCGGATACCGTCGGCTTTCACAATCGTAACTTTGCTGCCGGCTTCGATTTTTACATTCCTGGCGGATACGGCCATCCATTCGGCGCCGCGGTAAAAAATGCGTCCTTCTCCCTGGGCCGGGATTTCACTGATGACCATGGCGGTTTCACCGGTGTATTCGGTATATTCTTTTTGCCTGGATTTGTTGACCCACTGCTTTAAAGGCTTTCTCAGGGCAAGCGTTGTGATGATCGATATAACGGAAAATAAGATCAGCTGGTATTCCCACGAGCTTACAAGTCCGGTAGACGCCAGCAAAGCCGTGATAAAAGCTGCTATGGCAAAGAAAACAAAGACCAGCGCAACGCTCATCAACTCTGCAAACAACATCAGCAGGCCGACAATAAGCCATATCTGCGGTAACGATAAGAAATCCATGACGGTTTATCTCTAAATACTGTACTAGCTGTTACTTTTTATTATTTTCCGATTTGACCACGCTCATAGCCGAAGCTATCAGGGAGCCCATATCTGCAAAGTTAGCCGGAAGAATCAACGTATTGTTGGTTTTGGCAAGTTTACCGAATTGTTCGACCAGATTTTCCGCGACTTTGAGTTGTACCGCATCCATTCCCCGTTCGGTGCTGATGGCATCTGCGACCAGGCGTATGCTTTGAGCTGTGGCTTCGGCAACCGAAAGAAGCGCCGCCGCTTCCCCCTCAGCCTCGTTGATCTGCCTGGCGCGAAGCCCTTCCGACTCCAGTACGACCTTTTGCTTCTGACCCTCCGCGACGTTGATCGCAGCCTGCTTTTCCCCGTCCGACTGCAGGATGACGGCACGTCTTTCCCTTTCCGCCTGCATTTGTTTCTCCATAGCTACCAGTACGCTTTGCGGCGGCGTAATGTTTTTTATCTCATAGCGGAGTACCTTCACACCCCAGCTGATAGCAGCTTCGTCTATGGCTTGCACCACCGCCCGGTTGATGGTCATCCTTTCCTCGAAGGTACGGTCGAGGTCGAGTTTTCCGATCTCGCTCCGCATGGTGGTTTGCGCCAGCTGGCTGACCGCAAAGTTATAATCGTTGATCCCGTACGAGGCCTTTTTCGGGTCGATGACCTGGATGAAGATTACGCCGTCCATCCGGACCTGGACGTTATCTTTGGTGATACAGATCTGCTCGGGGATATCGAGCGCTTTTTCTTTGAGGCTGTGCTTGTAGGCGATGCGATCGAAAAACGGTATAATAAAGCTGATTCCCGGCTGCAGCACGGTATGAAAGCGCCCCAGGCGCTCCATCACATAGGCGCTTTGCTGCGGCACAACTTTTACGGCCATGAGGATGGCCACGACGACAATAATTAACAGGATGTAGGCTACTGACATATGAATGGGGTACGGTTTAAAGTGAGTTCTATCGGACAATAATCTGACTACAATTTACGTATATTATGGCTTTATACCAAATATAAGGGTGTAGCGGCCCATACGCCGGGGTTAGTGGTGTGTGAATGGTTTAAGCGGCGGGAGCGCCGGCGCATTACTTCAATATCTCCCGCGATATGACAAGCTTCTGAATCTCGCTGGTCCCTTCGCCGATCGTGCACAGCTTGCTGTCGCGGTAGAATTTTTCCACCGGGTAGTCTTTTGTGAAGCCGTAACCGCCCAGGATCTGGACGGCATCGCCCGATACACTGACCGCGGTTTCGGAAGCATGGTATTTGGCCACCGAGCTGGCAAGCGTAGCGCTCCGGCCCATGTCTTTTTCGGCAGCTGCGTGGTAGGTCAGCAGGGAAGAAGCCTGGATACGGGTATACATATCGGCCAGCTTGAAGGAAATACCCTGGAACTGGGAGATAGGTTTGCCGAACTGCTCCCTTTCTTTAGAGTAGCTCAGGGCGTTCTCAAAGGCCCCCAGTGCGATTCCGAGGCTGAGGGAGGCGATGGATATGCGCCCGCCGTCCAGGATTTTGAGCGCCTGCCTGAACCCGTCGCTCGGCTCGCCCAGCCGCTGGTCGTCGTCTATTATACAATCCTCGAAAATAAGCTCGGTGGTTTCTGAGGCGCGCATGCCGAGCTTATCCAGCTTTTTCCCGGTGCTGAATCCCGGAGTGCCCTTTTGTACGATAAAAGCAGTTGCATTTGATTTGGACCGTTCGTTATCCGTACGGGCGATGACCACCACCACGTTTCCGCTTATACCGTTTGTAATAAAACTTTTGGTACCGTTCAAGACCCAGGAATTCCCTTTTCTAACCGCTGATGTTTTCAGGTTCCCGGCGTCCGATCCTGTACCCGGCTCGGTCAGCGCCCATGCGCCCGGCCATTCGCCCGAAGCCAGCTTCGGCAGGTAAAAGCGCTTCTGCTCCTCGTTTCCAAACAGGAGTATATGGTTGGTGCAAAGTGAGTTGTGAGCTGCCATTGAAAGCCCTACGGACGGGTCGGTTTTGGACAACTCCACGATAGCTGCCACGTAGTCGGCGTATTGTAATCCCGCTCCGCCGTAGCTTTCGGGAACCAGTATTCCCATCAGTCCCAGCGCACCCATATCTCTGAACAGTTGCACCGGGAAATGTTGTTTTTCGTCCCACTCCCTGACGAAGGGCCTGATATGTATTTCGGTAAAGTCCCTGACGGCCTGCCGGATCATGTCCTGGTTTGTGTTTGAAGGATGAAGCATGGTTTGTGATGAGTTTTGGGTATGAATCCTATATATGTGTTGTTGAAATAATACAACTTAATTGACAAATTCGCAAGCTCCCGACCTAATATCTCGGAAAAAGGCTAATTTTGCCCGATCTCAGCGAAGGCTGTTGCAGTGGATCCTGTCATCTTATCAGCTCATTATTAGCTCAGCACCATATTAAATTTTTATTCTGATGAAAATTGCAGTAGTAGGAACCGGTTATGTAGGCCTTGTCACGGGAACCTGCTTTTCGGAAACCGGGAACCAGGTAGTTTGCGTAGATGTCAACGAGGAAAAGATCAACCGTTTGCAAAACGGGATCGTGCCTATATATGAGCCTGGCCTCGAAGTCCTTTTCCACCGGAATGTAGAGGAAGGACGGTTGAAATTCACTACTAACCTGGCTAAAGGAATAGAAGAAGCAGAAGCTATTTTTCTCGCTTTGCCGACTCCCCCGGGCGAAGATGGTTCCGCAGATCTTAAATATATTCTACAGGTAGCCGAGGACCTGGGCCGGATTCTTACGCGCTATGCAGTAATTGTAGACAAAAGCACGGTGCCGGTAGGGACGGCCGAGAAAGTCAGGGAAAAGATCGCCCAAAATGCCACAGTGGAATTCGACGTGGTATCTAATCCTGAATTCCTGAGAGAAGGTGTTGCAGTGGAAGATTTCATGAAGCCGGACCGGGTCGTGGTAGGAACCACCTCCGATCGCGCCAGGAAGGTGATGGAGAGGCTGTATGCGCCGCTGGTCAGGCAGGGCAACCCGATTATTTTTATGGATGAGCGTTCGGCCGAAATGACCAAATACGCTGCCAATGCGTTTCTTGCCATGAAGATTACGTTCATGAACGAGATCGCGAACCTATGCGAAAAAACCGGCGCAAATGTAGATCATATACGGCGTGGGATAGGGACCGACAGCCGTATAGGCAAGCGGTTCCTGTTTGCGGGGATAGGCTACGGAGGAAGCTGTTTTCCCAAGGATGTCCAGGCTCTCGCTAAAACATCTTCGGATTATGAATATGATTTCCGGCTGCTCAACGCAGTGATGGATGTAAACAAGGACCAGAAGCGGAAGCTTCTCGCGCCGCTCTTCGAATATTTCGGCGGCGATCTGAAAGAAAAGACGATAGCAGTGTGGGGACTGGCTTTTAAGCCCTATACAGACGATATCAGGGAGGCCCCGGCTCTGGAGAACATCAGGGAGCTCCTGGAAGCAGGGGCGAAGGTTACGGCCTACGACCCGGAAGGAATGCCTAATACGAAGAATGTGCTTCCGGAGGTGACCTATTGCCATACCGCTTATGCCGCCCTGGACGACGCGGATGCCCTGATGATTTTCACCGAATGGCCCCAGTTCAGGACACCGGAGTTTGAAAAAGTCAGCGCTTTGCTTAAAAATAAGGTGATCTTTGACGGCAGAAACCTTTACGAGCCGGAGCAGATGAAAGAGCTCGGGTTCAGCTATTTCAGCATCGGCAGGGAAACCGTTATCCAGTAAGGAGCGGCGATGCTGCAGTGCGACCTGACGACAAGCGACTTTACAAATATTTTATAATCAGCAACTTAATTTTCATTTATTCTGATGAAGAGAGTATTAATTACCGGTGCAGCCGGCTTCCTGGGGTCACATCTCTGCGACCGCTTTATCCGCGAAGGGTACCGGGTAGTTGCTATGGATAATCTTATTACAGGAGACCTGCGTAACATAGAGCACCTGATGCCGCTCGAGCATTTTGAGTTTTATCATCATGACGTAACCAAATTCGTACATGTACCGGGTGACCTGGACTATATTTTACACTTCGCTTCCCCTGCGAGCCCGATAGATTATCTTAAGATCCCGATCCAGACACTGAAGGTCGGTGCGATGGGAACCCATAACCTGCTCGGACTGGCGAGAGTCAAGAATGCCAGGTTTATCATCGCCTCGACGTCGGAGGTGTATGGCGACCCGCTGGTGCATCCCCAGACAGAAGAATACTGGGGGCATGTGAACCCGGTGGGGCCGCGGGGCTGCTATGACGAAGCCAAGCGCTACCAGGAAGCGATTACGATGGCGTACCATACTTACCACGGACTGGAAACCCGTATCGTCCGTATTTTTAATACATACGGTCCCAGGATGAGGCTCAATGACGGAAGGGTGCTGCCCGCATTTATCGGCCAGGCGCTCAGGGGAGAAGATCTCACCATTTTCGGAGACGGCTCCCAGACAAGGTCATTCTGCTACGTCGACGACCTGGTAGAGGGAATTTACCGGCTGTTGCTGAGCGACTATCCCTACCCGGTCAACATCGGTAACCCGTCGGAAATCACCATCCGGGACTTCGCAGAAGAAATCATCAGGCTTACCGGGACTTCGCAGAAGGTAATCTATAAGCCGCTGCCGAAAGATGACCCGAAGCAAAGGCAGCCGGATATTACGAAAGCAAGGGAAATTCTGGGCTGGGAACCCCGGGTAGACCGGGCGGAGGGGCTCAAGAGAACGTACGAATATTTTAAGGGATTGTCGAGGGAAAGGCTGTATGAAGAATCCCTGCACAGGGAGTTCCGGCAGGGTAATAAATAAGGACGGACGAGCAGGATTACTTCTGGCCGGTCATTTGCTGAAGGGAAAGAGGAGTGGATTGAAATCCGGCCGTCCTGGCAAACAGCGCTTTGAGATGAACCGGAAACCTTTTATATTCGTTTATACATTTGAATATTGATAAAAAAGGGATAATTAGAATGAAAGCTATTAGCCGAAATTGGTTGACCGTCGTAGCGGTGGCTGTATTAATGAGCTCCTTTACTTTTTCTGCTAACCCGGAAAAAGTGACATGGGAAATCCTGAGAGATGTAACGTTCAACAAAAAATGGTTTGAAGCGGAGCAGGTATATATGCTCTATCCCACTTTTGGCCCCAGTGTAAAGAAACTGGATAAAAAGGAGGTAGCCATTACAGGTTATGTGATCCCGCGCGACCTGGATGCCGGGTTGTATGTCTTGTCGGCTTTCCCGTTCAGCGCCTGTTTTTTTTGTGGTGGAGCAGGACCGGAATCTGTCATGACACTCAATTTTGGGAAGAATGCCCGTAAATTCAAAACCGACGAGCGGTTGACTTTCAAGGGTACGCTCAAGCTGAATGCCGACGATATCTACGAACTGAATTATATTCTCGACAATGCCGAGGTAATGAAATAGCGTAGCTAACTCCTTGACAGGCTTGAGATTAAATTTTAGCCACTGATTCACGAATGCAGATAATTCGTAAATCAGTGGCTAAATTATTTGAACTCCCGGTATCCGGACAGAAGTCTAGCATTCACTAAGTCTTACTGAGATATTGACTGCGAGGCCTCCTTCGGAGGTCTCTTTGTATTTTTCGTTCATATCCAGCGCTGTCTGCCACATCGTTTGAACGGCGTCGTCGAGCGAGACTTTTGCCGAGGCCGGGTCTCCGCGCAGGGCCAGCTGAGAAGCGGTAATGGCTTTGATCGCTCCCATGGCATTGCGTTCTATGCATGGGATCTGCACCAGTCCGGCGACCGGGTCGCAGGTAAGGCCGAGGTGGTGCTCCATGGCAATTTCTGCTGCCATCAGGCATTGCTCGGGCGTACCGCCCATTACTTCTGTCAGTCCGGCGGCTGCCATTGCCGATGATACGCCTATTTCTGCCTGACAACCGCCCATAGCAGCCGACAGGGTAGCTCCCTTTTTAAAAATAGAGCCGATTTCAGCGGCCGTCAGCAGGAAACGCTGGATTTGACCGGGAGAATTACCGTTGCAGAAGATCAGGAAATACATCAGCACGGCTGGGATCACGCCTGCGGAGCCGTTCGTGGGTGCGGTGACGACGCGTCCGAAGGAAGCATTTTCCTCGTTTACAGCGAGAGCAAAGCAGCTCAGCCAGTCGAGGGTATAGTTAAAGCCGCTTCCCGACCGCGCTATGGCTTCCATCCATTCGTTGATCCCGGCAAATTCGTGGTTTCCCGACAGAAGCCGGTTATGAATGACGCCTGCTCTCCTTCTTACATTCAGTTCGCCGGGCAGGAACCCGGTGGTTGTCTGGCATCCCCGGTAAATACATTCGACCATCGTTTGCCAGATGTTCATCAGGCCGGCGGAAGTTTCGTCGTCGGGCCTCCATGCAGCTTCATTTTCCCGGACGACCTCACTGATCGAAAGCCCGGCTTGCCTGCAGTGGGCCAGTAATCCGGCGGCGGTTTCGGCAGGATAGGGTAGAACGA
Source organism: Spirosomataceae bacterium (assembly GCA_037191015.1). Lineage (GTDB taxonomy): Bacteria > Bacteroidota > Bacteroidia > Cytophagales > Spirosomataceae > Ravibacter. The sequence continues at coordinate 528,575 of JBBCKD010000027.1, read as the reverse complement.
CAGGCGGTATGCCCGGCGTATCTCCGGTTTCTCCGTCGCCTTTGCTGATAAAACCTCCTCCTATGGAATAATAGGTAGAGGAGAAAGTGCCGCCGTCCTCGTTTGTCGCCGTGAATCGTATCCCGTTCGGATGAAAGGGAAGGCTCTCGCTGAAGTGGAAGCGGATGTTTTCTTTCCTGGAAAAGCCGACCTGTTTTTCCCCGGCCAGGAAAAGCACCTTATTTTCCCCTATGCCCTCGAGAATGCTGCCGATCCGGGAAGTATCGATGGTAACGGGGTCGTGACCTGCGAGCCCCAGCACGGCTGCAATATCAGTACCGTGCCCTTTGCCCGTTTTGGCAAGAGAACCAAAAAGATCGACATTGACCTCCGTTACGTAAGCGAATAGCCTTTCTTCCCGGAGCTCCTGCGTAAAAGCCTGGGCAGCCCGCCATGGGCCTAGTGTGTGCGAGCTGGAAGGCCCTACGCCGATTTTGAATATATCAAAAACGGAAATACTTTCATTTTTCATTTTTTATAAAGCTGGTATTGAAAGTAATTTTCAACAAGCTAATGGGTATAAATTTATGCTGAAAACCTTATCTTTCTGATAAATGATATCATTTTCTACGATTCGGATACTGCTATGAAAAGCGATCGGGCAATAAAAAATCTGGCAGCGTCGGTTATAACCGGCCTGGTGACGGGGATCGGTCTGCAGGCGCAAGCTCCTTCTTTTAACGTGGAAGTGGTCGATAACCAGATAGACATAGGTTACGGCATAGCGATAGGAGATGTGGACGGAGATCGCAGGCCCGATATACTGATGGCCGATAAAACGGAAATCGTCTGGTATAGGAATCCGGGAGGCAGGGGCAAAAAATGGGAAAGGTACGTTATGGCCCGCGATCTCACAGAATATGATAATGTCTGCATAGCGGCCCGGGACATCGATGGCGACGGGAAGGTAGAGGTAGCGGCAGGTGCTCAGTGGAATCCTTCGGAAACGAAAGATCCTTCGAAGTCGGGCGCCGTATTTTACCTGAAACGGCCGGCCGATCCGACGCAGCTGTGGAGCCCGGTCAGGCTTCATCACGAAGTGACCATACACCGGATGGCCTGGGGCAGGACCCCGGAAGGGGCTTTCCAGCTACTCGTGCTTCCTTTGCACGGCCTGGGAAATTCAAATGGGGAAGGAGAGGGAGTAAAATGGATAGCTTATGATGTGCCGAAAGATGTTGACAAGCCCTGGAAGTATCAGCTGCTGGATACGAAAATGCACCTGACGCATAATTTCCAGGTGCTGGAAGAAAAAGGAAAGCCGCTCAGGGCCGCGGTAGGAGGTAAGGAAGGCGTGCAGATGCTGGAATATGATGGCAGCAAATGGAAGCTGACCGGCGATTGGCTGGTAAAGGATCATCCTGCAGGCGAAATACAGGTAGGCAGGCTGGAAGGAGGCAACAGCTTTACCGCAACCGTGGAGCCTATGCACGGCACTCACGTAATGCTGACAGACCGCAACCAGGGCCGGGTGACGCTGTCTGACGGCTTCATGCAGGGACATGCATTGGGAGTGGGCGATCTTCTCGGGCAAGGCCGCGACCAGGTAGTGGCGGGATGGCGTAATCCCAATAAGGACAAGCAGGTAGGAATACGCCTGTTTACCCATACCAATGGTAAATGGAATGAATTTGTAGTAGATGACAGCGTAAGAATGGCGTGCGAAGATCTGAAGCTGGCCGATCTCGACGGCGACGGAAAGCCGGATATCATTGCTTCGGGACGCGCCACGCTTAATGTCCTGGTCTATTGGAATAATAATTAAAGAAGATTCCGGGAAGCACACAAACTTTTTTAGACATCCTAATGTCATTGGTTGGCACAGGGATAAAAAAACTGCACAAATTTATCGGCGAAAGGAACCGTGCATGCTGCAATGATTGTACTAGGAATAGAACAGTGAAGTTCAATTATAGTAGCTATCGGACATGGATATCAGAAACACTCCTCTGTCAGTTCTGGACCTCGCTGTAGTGAAGCAGGGGGCTGACGCCGCCGGAGCTATAGGCGAGTCGGTTAAGGTGGCCCAGGCTGCCGAAAAATCAGGATACAGAAGCATATGGTTTGCAGAGCATCATAACATGCAGCACGTTGCCAGTTCGGCAACTTCCCTGCTGATAGGTCATATTGCGGGTCAAACCACCTCTATAAAGGTTGGGGCGGGGGGAATTATGCTTCCGAACCATTCTCCGCTGGTCATTGCCGAGCAGTTCGGAACGCTCGAAACCCTGTATCCCGGCAGGATAGAGCTGGGCCTGGGAAGGGCGCCGGGAACGGATCAGCTTACTGCTATGGCTCTTCGCAGGACCAATATGAATACTGCGTTTTCATTCCCTGCCGACGTACAGGAGCTCTGGAATTATTTCAGAAATGAGGATACGGATGTTAAGGTACGGGCTTTCCCCGGCGAAGGGCTGCATATTCCTTTCTATATACTGGGCTCCAGCACCGACAGCGCGCACCTGGCGGCAGGTCTGGGATTGCCCTATGCATTTGCAGCCCATTTTGCGCCTGCACAGCTAAAGAGTGCGGTTAAGATCTACCTGGACAAATTCAGGCCGTCGGAACAGCTTCAAAAGCCCTATGTCCTGGTTTGCGTGAATGCTTTCGGAGCCGACACGGACAATGAGGCGTATCGCCTTTCCACCAGTATGTTCCGCATGTTTATAGGGATGGTGACAAACCGCCGGCAGCCGCTTGCTCCGCCTGTCGACTCTATGGACCCGTACTGGACACCGGATATCCGGCATGCTGTAGCCCAGATGACGGCCTGTACCTTCATAGGCGACAAGAAAAGCCTGCATGACCAGTTTGCGGATTTTCGTGATGAAGTGCCTTTCGACGAGCTGATTATCAGCAGCTACATCTATGACCTGGAAGCCAAACTGTATTCGTTGAAGCTGGTACGCGACGTATTTGCCTAGCAGGCCGGTTATCCGGAAAGACCTGTTGGTAAAGGATAATTTTTTCTTTAAATCGCATAGAAATCACAATTGTGCGATCTGATCATGGAAAAACTGGCTGCCTATTTTGAAGGTATTCCCTCGAGCCACCGCAGCGCTATCCTAGTAGGCGGGATTACCATTTTCTGGCTGATCGAGAATGCCTTCCCGCTTTTTCGTTTTTCCTACAATAAGTACCGCCACGCCGGTATCAACATATTTTTTACCCTTACCACGATCATCGTCAATTTTTTGCTGGCTTTCCTGCTGGTGAAAACCAGCGATTGGGTAGTTGAAAAGCACATCGGGATATTGCAGTGGCTGCCTTCTCTACCGCTCTGGGCCCGCTTTATAACAGGATTGCTGCTGCTTGATCTGATCGGCGCGTGGCTGATCCACTGGATACAGCACAAGGTAAAATGGATGTGGAAGCTTCACCTTGTACACCACACCGACACTTATGTGGATACGACCACCGCTAACCGCCACCACCCGGGAGAAAGCCTGCTCCGGTTTATCTTTACAATCCTGGCAGTGGCAGTTTCGGGTGCACCGATGTGGATTGTTTTTGCTTACCAGTCCCTGTCTGTAGCGCTTTCCCAGTTCAACCACGCCAATATCAGGCTGCCGGAAGCTGTCGATAAGGTCCTGAGCCTGGTGATTGTTACCCCTAATATGCACCACGTGCACCATCACTATCAGCAGCCATATACCGATACCAACTACGGGAATATTTTCTCTATCTGGGACCGGCTCTTCAGAACCTTTGCGAAGCTTGATCAGAACGATCTCATTTATGGGGTAGATACGCATATGAAGCGGGAGGAAAACAGCAGGCTGTGGAATCTCCTGCGGATCCCCTTTCAGAAATATCGTGCGCCATCTTCGCGATCCTGAGACAATGAGGCAATGTGATAATGTGATAATGTGCCCCGATAGCTATCGGGGGTGGCGTTGAGGTAGAAGGATTACGGGGGAAATAGAGTATAGATAGAGGAAAAGCGCTTTTAATACAGGTAGGGATGAAAATTTGCGGAGATGATGATCAGCTAACTTAAACATTAAAAGTTATGGGTATTCTGTCTTGGATTGTTTTCGGCCTTATTGCGGGCGCAGTAGCAAAATTTCTTCACCCGGGTAATGATCCCGGCGGATTCCTGGTTACAATTATTATAGGGGTCCTGGGAGCAGTTGTAGGCGGTTTTATAGCGTCCGCGCTGGGGCTGGGCACAGTAGATGGTTTCAATTTAGGTAGCTTGGGTATTGCCATACTGGGAGCGATACTCCTCCTTTTTCTCTACAGAAAGCTCAGAGGATAAGGTTAGGCCCGCTTTTGGGAAGAAAACCGAAGTCCTGTGAAATTATTGGTTAATTTTGTTTCTTAGCAGATAAGGAACAAAATTAACCTTTTTTTTTGCCGCTTAAACTCCCCAGGCGTTAATGAAGCTGATCAATGATATTGTAATCTGGTTTATGAAGAAGCGCTTCGAGCGCATAGAGCACTTCAAAAAATACCCCATCGAAACACAGCAGATCGTATTGGAAGAGCTTCTCCAGACCGCCCGTTACACCGAGTGGGGCCAAAAGTATAATTACGGGCAGATAAAGAACGCGAAAGAGTTCTCCGCCCAGGTACCGGTTTCTACCTACGAAGACCTGTTCCCTTTTATCGAAAGAGTGCTCAAAGGCGAGCCCAACGTCTTATGGCCTACTTCCTCCGACTGGTTTTCAAAGTCGTCAGGCACGACTAATGCAAGAAGCAAATTCATACCGGTTTCTGCCGAATCGCTGGAAGAATGTCATTACAAAGGAGGAAAGGATCTGATGACGCTGCTGGTGCAGAACAGGCCCGATACCACCGTGTTTGACGGAAAAGGGCTGTCGATAGGCGGCACGCTGCATGCGAATCCTTATAACCCGGACACGAAAGCCGGCGACATCTCCGCTATTATCGTTAACAACCTGCCGGCCTGGGCACAGTACCTCAGGACTCCGACACTGGAGGTAGCGCTTCTTGACGACTGGGAAACCAAGATAGCAAGAATGGTAGATTTGTGTAGCGAAGAGGATGTGACCAATATGCTGGGCGTACCTACTTGGGCCATCGTACTGCTGGACAGGATCATGGAGAAAAAAGGAGCTTCCAGCATGATGGAAATATGGCCCGATTTCCAGGTTTTTGTACACGGGGCTGTGGCTTTTACTCCCTACCGGGATTTATTTAAAACAAAGTACTTCCCGTCATCTTCGGTCGACTATCTCGAAGTATATAACGCGTCGGAAGGTTACATTGCGGTGCAGGATGATTTGTCGAGGGTGGGAGAGATGCTCCTGATGCTCGACTACGGTATTTACTATGAATTTGTGCCGATGAGCGAGGTACATAAAAAATACCCGAGGACCCTTACGCTGGACGAGGTGGAGCTAAACACAAACTATGCCCTGGTAATGTCTACAAATGCGGGACTCTGGCGTTACCTGATAGGAGATACCATAAAGTTTACAAGCAAATACCCGTACAGGATTAAGGTCAGCGGCAGGACCAAGCATTTTATCAATGCTTTCGGAGAGGAAGTGATCGTGGAAAATGCCGATATCTCAGTCACGGAAGCATGTTCCCGTACCGGCGCCAAAATAAAGGAGTTCACCGCAGCGCCCATTTTTATGGATGAAAGCGGGAAAGGCGGGCATGAATGGATATTCGAATTCGAGACGCACCCCGACGATGCGGAGCTCTTCAATAAAATACTCGACGATAAGCTGAGGGAAGTCAATTCCGACTACGACGCAAAACGGTATAAGGATATGGCGCTTTTACCCCCTGTCGTACATCATGTGCCGGCAGGTACTTTTTATCGCTGGATGAGCGAGCGGGGACAATTGGGAGGGCAGCATAAAGTCCCGCGGCTCAGCAACGACAGGAAGTATATTGAAGATTTGCTGGAGCTGAAAAATCAGTAAACCTGTCAGGTATATGGAACTAAGCAGATTCTAATATTTCTTTAACGCCATTTTAAGAAAAGGTCGCTTTATTTGAATAACTGATAGAGCATACGAGAATTAACGATATACTCTTTTCATTTTTTGTGGTGTGTATTAAAAACTTGCCCGGTACAGAACGTACCGGGCAAAGTTTTTTAATAGGAAAACGGGGAAGTGTTCAGTGTTTTTTCCTGACCTTGATAATCTTGAGCTTGTCAAGGAGCTTGATGACCGGGTATGTCGGATCGAACTCAAACCATTTCTGACCGAAATTAATAGAGTTCGGGCGTTTATGATGGTTATTCTGGAAGAGCTCTCCCAGCATCAGGAAGTCGAATACCAGAGAGTTTTTGGATTTATCCTGGTTGTCAAAGTTCTGGTAGCCGTATTTATGACCGCTCCAGTTTACTATCGCGCCATGGATCGGGCCCATCAGGAAATGGATAGGCAGGAGGAAAAAGAAAGCCCAGTGCATATCCAGGTAAATGTAGGCCAGTATATAGAACGCCGAATAAAGCAAGCCCCAGCCTATCCTGGAAACCCAGCTGTCTCCCAGCTTTTCGATCAGGTTCCACTCGGGGTAATTTCTTTCAAACCGGTGCTCAACCTCTCTTTTTCTCGATAATACGGCATTATAGATCTCTTTGGTGTCCCACATCATTGTAAAGACATTTTTGGTGTGATGCGGCGAATGAGGATCCTTCTCAGTATCGCTGAAAGCGTGGTGCATACGGTGAAGGATCGCGTAAGCCCTGGGGCTCAGGTAAGACGAACCTTGGGAGATATAAGTGAGGAAGTAAAAGAACCTCTCCCAAAACTTGTTCATTGTGAACATTTTATGGGCAGAGTAACGATGCAGGAAAAAAGTCTGGCAAAATAGTGAAAGGTACCAGTGAACAAGGAAAGCTACTAAGACAACGTACATTATTCGGGACTATTTAAAGGGATTTCAGCTAATATCGCGAAAATACTTTTTTTTATATAAATATGGAAGCGTTAATCAGAAATTGGTAAAGGAAAAACTGATAAGATTGGCTCCCATCTGGAGGGCGGATTCCCTCAGTTGTTCGGGGTTATTATGCACAGAGGCATCCTCCCAGCCGTTGCCCAGATCGCTTTCATAGGAATAGAAGCAAACCAGGCGGCCCTGCCAGACAATTCCAAATCCCTGAGCGACCTTGTTATCGTGTTCGTGGATTTTGGGCAAGCCGTTTTCAAACCTGAATTTTTGCCTGTAAACCGCGTGGTTGAAGGGTAGCTCCACGAATTCCAGCTCCGGGAAAACCTTTTTCATTTCCCTCCTCACAAACGGATCAAGACCATAATTGTCATCTATATGCAGGAAGCCGCCCGATAACAGGTAATTCCTGAGATTGGCAGCTTCAGCATTTGTAAAATGTACATTTCCGTGGCCGGTCATGTACACAAAAGGATATGAAAAGATCTGTGTGCTCCCGACCTCCACAATGTCCTCTTCCTGGCGGATATTGGTCCGGAGATGATTGTTGCAAAACCTGATGAGATTGGGAAGGGCAGTCTTATTGGCATACCAGTCGCCTCCGCCTCCGTATTTGAGTTTGGCTATTCTTACGGATGGCGCCTGGCCCCGCGCTGCCGGAACGGACAAGGCCAGGTAAAATATGACCGGAATGAGCAACCAGGCTTTGCGCATAGCTGTATGCTCTCAAGGTTTTAAGCTGCTTTGGAGCTGGAAAAGGTGCTTTTCGCGAATTGCCACAGCATAGGCAATACAGAGATAAATATAATCAGCAGGATAACCTTTTCAAAGTTGTTCCTGACAATATCGATGTTACCCAGGAAGTAACCTGCAAGGGTAAGCCCTATCACCCATATCAGCCCGCCGATAACATTGTAGCTTAAAAACACCTTGTAATTCATATGTCCCACACCGCCTACGAAAGGAGCCAGCGTTCTTACGATCGGCACGAAGCGTGCGATAACGATGGTCGCCGGACCATACTTTTCATAAAAGCCATGGGTTTTCTCGATGTGTTCGGGTTTGACGAAATTTTTTCCGAAAATCCTGATCTTCAGCGCCTGTTCTCCGAAATATTTGCCTATAAAATAGTTGGTGGTATCGCCCAGGATGGCCGCTATGATGAGCAGGACTATGACCAGCCAGACGTTAAGCGATTCGGGATATTGGGCCGCAAGCATGCCGGCTGCAAAAAGGAGCGAGTCGCCCGGTAGAAAAGGCATGAACACCACGCCTGTTTCGACGAAAATAATCAGGAAAAGGATAACATAGGTGAGTGTCCCGTATTCAGATATAATCGCGGCCAAATGTTGATCCAGATGTAGGAAGAAATCTAGGATCTGGCTGATAATTTCCATTCAATTTTAGTTTTTTGGTTGAGAAAATGAGAGAAAGTATCGCCTCTTAATCCCAGACGAATAGTTTCAAGGGGGATCACTTCCTCGGGGGCAATATTGCCCAGGTTAACGTTGGACCCGCATAATTTGACAAACCAGGCCTGCTGCGACTTCTGCGGCGCTTCCCAGATGATTTTGTCCGGGGGGATAGCGGTCAGGATTTCGTCGATAAGCCCCTGGCGTACTTCGCCTGAAGCCCTGAAGAGACCTACGTTCCCGGATTCGCGCGCTTCTCCGATCACTTTCCAGGCGCCTGCCTGCAATTCCGCATTCATCAGCTTGATCCATTGGTACGGAGGTATGATCTTTTCCTCGTCTTTAGATCCTACCTCCGATAAGACAACGAAGTCTTTCGAAAGTTCCTGGATGAAATGGCATTTTAAATCGTGCTCCAGCTCTATCGATCCGTCCGATACTTCCGCATGGAAGATCTTGTATTCATCGAGGATCCGGCGATAGTCGTCAAACTGGTCCCGGACGAGGAATGCCTCGAATAAAGTTCCGCCGAAGTAAACAGGTATTCCCGCCTGGTGGTAGGCGTTTATTTTCTCTTTTAAGTTGGGCGTGACGTATGAAGTGGCCCAACCCAGCTTTACAATATCAATGTAATTTTCTGCGACAGAAAGGCAGTCTTCAACCTGCCGGAGGCTCAGGCCCTTGTCCATCATCATGGTCAAACCACTTTCCCGAGGCTTGGGGGTTCTATCAGGGATTTGCAGTAAGTGATAATTCATCCTGTATACCTTAGGGCGTTATATGTGTCCAAAGTTAGTGTTTCCTCGGTACCATACCAAAAAAATGCATAAATAGGAGTAAAGTAAAAGCAATTTTCATAGATAATTACTATTTTGGAATTCTGAAGAAGAAGTTGAGCAGGTACAAAAAAACACAAAAAAACAGTCGGATGCAGCAAGCCGGAACAAATTCGCGAATCGAATATTTCAAAGAACAAATAGAAGATGCTTTTGAACGGGTCCCTTCGGGCGCCACCCGATGGCTGGGCGGAACGCTTAAGGAAGTGAGCAGGGGCAGGCTGGTGGCTGAGTTTGTAGTTAGGGAGGATATGACCAACCCGATGAAGACGCTGCACGGCGGGGCAGCAGCTATGATAATGGATGATATGCTCGGGATTATGGTATACCTGCTGGGCAACCGGTATGCACATACTTCCGTAAACCTGAACTGTGATTTCCTGAACCCGGCCCGGATCGGGACAAAGCTGATCGCTACTGCGAAGGTGGTGAGAGAAGGCAGGAATATTGTGCATTGTGAATGCGAGATCAGGGATTCCGAAGAAAAGCTTATTGCTAAATCGGCTTCCAATCTTGTTTTGACTGCTTTCCCGCTGGAGGAGGGAAGTGAATTATGAGTTATGAATGATGAATTATGGCAAAGTCGACTTGCGGCTCCTGAGCGGAGTCGAAGGGGATTTATTTAGAACAGGAAGGCGTTTGGCTAAAGTAGTGTGGTATATTTGAAGTAAAGTTTTAGTTATTATGTATGGAGCTGATTGACTGGCAGCAATTCGAAAAGGTGGAACTGAGGATCGGTACCATTGTGGAAGTTGCTGAATTCGGGGAGGCGAGGAAGCCTGCCTACAAGCTATGGATAGATTTCGGGCCGGAAATAGGTATAAAAAAGAGCAGCGCCCAGATCACGAAGCACTATAGTCCGGGTGAGCTTCCGGGAAGACAGGTGGTAGCAGTCGTGAACTTTCCGCGGAAGCAGATCGGAACGTTTATGTCTGAGTGCCTTGTTACGGGCTTAGCCGATGCAAACGGAGATATAGTATTGGTTTCGGTGGAAAGACCGGTTCCGAACGGGAGCCGTCTTTGCTGAAAATGACCATGTGCCGATGAAACGCCCGCAGGGAATGAAAAAGAACTTAAGCATGTATTTTATCACAATATTATTTTAAAGACATTATGAAGAATATCTTTTTATTTGCTTCAGTTTGTAGCATCGGGACTTTCCTGTCATGTTCGTCCGGGCAGGGTCCGAATGAAGTGCTGACGGAAGCCAACCAGGTCCATCTCGAGGCGGTTGAAATTTACAATGAAACCCATGAGCTCCTGGAAACGCTGCAGGGAGAAGCAAAGGCCGGAGGGGATAGCCAGGCGGTAGCCCGTTTGGACAGTATTCATGATTTGCTGCACAGCTGGAAAGATGGCTTGTACGAGGTGCCCGGCTTTGAGCATTCGCATGATCACGGTGAAGAAGGACATACGCATGAGCATAGCCATAAGGCCGCGCCTTCCATGACCGATCAGTCGATGCTGGATTATCAGAAAAATGCCCGGGCAGCTATTGAGGAGATCAGGAAGTCATTGGGAGCCGGAGAATAACAGACCGTTCCTGAATAAACCTCTGCGGCTCTGCGTCTTTGCGAGATTTTTTCACGCAGAGGCGCAAAGTCGCAGAGAGGTTATTTGAAATTTAATACAGATGAAGCTAGGAAAACAATTCAGAAAATTCTCCTGGGTACTGCTTTTGGGTATCAGCGGGGCGTTTGTGTCAAAGCCTGAGAAGGAGGAAATTGCCATTACCTGGGAAACGCTGACGGACATCACCTATACCCGGAAGTTCAACAAGCAGGAAGAAATGTACTTCATGTACCCGATATTCGGAGATAAGGTGAAGGCGTTGGAAGGTAAGACGGTCTCGATCAAGGGTTATATGATCCCGGTAGATGAAACCGGGGAATTTTATGTGATCTCAGCCAAGCCTATGGCGCAGTGCTTTTTTTGCGGAGGATCGGGGCCCGAGTCGCTCATAGAGCTTGAGTTCAGGAAGAAGGGAAGAAGGTTTAAAACTGACGAGATCAGGACGATCAGGGGAGTGCTGAAACTAAACCCGGAAGATGTGGAGCACCTGAATTATATCCTGACTTCGGCGGAGGCGGTGATGTGATGATGAGACAATGAGACGATTTGTCCTGGCAGCTGTTTTTGTTTTACTGTTTATACCGGCGGTATCCTTTGTGGCGGCGGGGGGCGGTGGAGCGATCCGGATTACCTGGAAGACATTGACCGATGTTACTTTCAGGGAAAGGCTGAACCTGCAGCAGCGGGATTTTATCAAGATCCCGACATTCGGGTCTTCTGTGAGGGAGCTCGAAGGAAAGCAGGTGCAGATTAAAGGCTATATGATACCGGTAAGCCTGCCCGACGATATCTATGTGATCTCTGAAAAACCGATGTCGTCGTGCTTCTTTTGCGGGAGCGCCGGCCCTGAAACCCTTATGGAGCTGGAATTTAAATCGAAGCCCCGGCGCTTTAAAACCGATGAGATACGCACCCTGAAGGGTGTCCTGCAGTTAAATGCCGACAATACAGATCAGCTCTGTTACCGTATGATTTCCGTAGAAGTAGTGGAATAAGGCGACGCTAACACCCGGGCTTTTTCCGGGAGCGCTGCAACCGGCCCGATGACAATGACTGCGGGCGAGCCCACCTGCTGTTCCTGGGCCAGCCTCAGGATGTTATTTATTTTACCCGAAACAACTTTCTGGCTTTTCAGGCTTCCATCCTGGATGATGGCGATGGCTTCATTTTGCCGGCCGATCTCTGTATAGGTCTCGACGATTTCGGGAAGCCGCTGTACGCCCATGAGAATAATCACCGTAGCGGTAGACCTGGCGGCCAGCGCCACGTCTTCGGAAAGCACATGATCACGGGTTGTCCCGGTGATTACCCAGAAGCTCTCGCTGTATCCCCGCAGAGTTACCGGGATACCGGCGAGCGCCGGTACGGCATAGGTGCTCGAAATGCCCGGTACGACTTCGCAGGTAATCCCCAGCTTTGACGCAAATTCTATTTCTTCATATCCCCTTCCGAAGACGAAAGGGTCACCTCCCTTCAGCCTGACGACTTCTCCGGCTTCGCAGGCATAATGATATATAAGCCGGTTGATTTCGTCCTGCTTGCAGCTTAGCTGTCCGCCTCTTTTACCCACCTGTATCCTGAAGCAGTCTTCCCGGCAATGCGCGAGCAATGCGGGATGAACCAGGGCGTCATACAAAACTACCCTGGCATTTGCCAGTACTTTCGCACCCTTCAGTGTAAGGAGCTCTGGGTCACCGGGACCTGCTCCTACCAAGATAAGCTTCATTTCTCTTAGCTGTCCATGCCGAATACCTCTTCCTGGAGAATTGGTTCGGCCTGCGGGTTAACATTACTTTCCCTGTAGCTGCGGATGTAATCCAGGAACTCTTTCGCGTTCCCGACATAGTACCGGGCGAATTCTTCCGTGGGCTCGTTTTTATTGATGGTCAGCACGATCTGCCTGAAGCCATCCTTATTTTCAGCCGGGCAGAAATAATCTCCGAAGTGCTCGTCGAAATCCTTCATGATGCCATGCTGCGTGTTGGTCGCCACTCCCTCTCCCAGAAGGAGCGCCTTGGCCCCCGTAATCATTGATCCGTAGGCATGGTAGATACCGTCTGCCCACTGCCCGGCCGATAAGAGCTCCTGCGCCAGCAGCAGCTTTTCCTTCGATTCGATGAGCGTGCTCGAAACCAGGTCCAGCATCACGCCGGCGCACTCTCCCACACCTATTTCGGTTTTGTAGATCTCGTCGTGATCGTAATCCCGGAAATCCTCTTCGGTTATAGTGGAAAGGTCGGCAAGCGGACGCAGCAACTGGTAGAAATAGCTTTTCCCTTTCCTCTTGTAATAGAGATTGAAATATTCTCCTTCGAAAGCATTTGCCAGGTAGTCATCGAGAAGCAGCCTCAGCGATTGCGGTCCGCGTTTTCCGGGGATTTTAATCACCTTTTCACCTACCTGACCCAGGCCCGAGCCGGAATAGCCGCCACCGAGCAGTATCTGAAGTGCGGGAAGCACATGCTGCCCGTGTTTAAGGGAGCTGCCGTGGTAGCCGATGTTGCTGGAGCTGTGCTGCCCGCAGCCGTTCATACAGCCGCTGATCTTTATTTTAATATCGCTGTTGTAAACCAGGTCAGGATATTCATTGAGCATCATTTCTTCGAGTACCCTTGTAATACCGTAACTGCTGGTAATGGCCAGGTTACAGGTATCCGTACCCGGGCAGGTAGTAATGTCGTGGGTACTGTCAAAACCGGCAGAAGCCAGCTTCAGCGCCTCCAGCTTCCGGTATACGGTTTCCAGGTCCTGCGCCCTGATATCCCGGAGAAGATAACCCTGGTTGGCAGTCACCCTGATATCGTCGGCGGCATGCTCTTTTACGATTGCCGCGAGTACGCGGGCAGTATCGGAGTGAATATCACCCAGAGGTACTTTGAGCTGAACAGCATGCCATCCTTTTTGCTTCTGCTCGAACACGTTGGTAGTCAGCCATTTCCTGAACTCTTCATCGGAAGTTCCTTCTTTAAGCCCGGCCAGTGTCAGCGTGCTTTCGGAAGGAGCTGCCGGTACGTCTTCCGTACCCTTCATCCAGAAAGACTTATGTTTTACCGAAGGCCATTCGGCTTCGATAAGGCGCGTGAATTCTTCCAGGCCGACGTCGGCCAGCAGGTACTTCATGCGGGCTTTGTGGCGTTTTGTCCTTTCACCGTAGCGATCGAAAACCCTGATAATGGCCTCGATAAGCGGGATGATATATTCTTCTTCAAGGAAGTCATAAAGTAGCTGAGCCGCCATAGGCTGGGCGCCCAGTCCACCGCCAACCACGACCCTGAAACCTCTCTTTTTCTTTCCATCAGGCTCCTCAACCACAAGCGGGATCAGCCCTACATCGTGGATAAAGGAGAAAGCGGTATCTTTTTCGGAAGAGGAGAAGGAAATCTTAAACTTCCTCCCCATATCCTGGCAGATAGGATTTCGCAGCAGGTACTCGAAAGTCTGCTGCGCATAGGGGCTGACGTCGAAAGGCTCGTCGGGGTCGATACCTGCGGTAGGGGATGCCGTAATATTACGGACCGTATTGCCGCAGGCTTCTTTCATGGTTACACCCACATCTTCAAGATCAGCCCACAGGTGCGGAGAATCCGCCAGTTTGACGAAATGCAATTGTATATCCTGGCGCGTAGTGGCGTGAAGATTCCCGGTAGCATATTTGTCCGAACAATCGGCGATGCGTATCAGCTGACCGGAACTGATTTTTCCGTAAGGTAATTTGATCCTCGTCATCTGCACACCAGGCTGACGCTGACCGTATACACCCCGTGCCAGACGATATTTCCTGAACATTTCAGCGGTCATTTCACCGCTTACCATGCTCTCGATTTTTCCCTGGAGTTCAAGGATGTCTTTTTTGGCACGCTCACTGACCCGCTCGCTGAATTTAACTTCTTTCATATATCCTATGGAATTAATAGGTTAACAAATGTAGGATTTTAATTTCTTACAAACTCTTCATAGTAAAAGAATGTGTTAGTCCAGCATACAGGCTCCTACTGTTACATTGCTCGTTTCATCGATCAAAATAGCGCCTCCATTGGCACGGTTTTGGGCATATGAGTCAAAAGCAAGGGGCTGGGCAGTACGCAGCACTACTCTGGCCACATCATTTAACTTCAGGGAATCGACTCCTTCTTCTTCCACGTAAGAGTTGATATCGATCCGGTAGTCAATATGCTTAACAGCGCATCTTACTCTGGAAGTTCCATGTTGGAGAAGATACTTATTGCCCGGTTTAAGCTCTTTACGGTCATCCATCCAGCATACCAGGCTTGCTACATCCTGGGCCGGTACAGGTTGCCTGTCGTCAGCGCCTACAATAATATCTCCCCGGCTGATGTCGATATCGTCCTCAAGCAGGATAGTAGCCGACTGTGGAACGGAGATCTCATCGACTTCATTGCCGTAGACTTCTATTTTAGCTATTGTCGAGGTTTGCCCGACAGGCATTACAGATATCTTATCTCCCTTTTTCAGGCTTCCGCTCAAAAGACGCCCCGCATAGCCGCGGTAGTCATGAAGCTCTTCCGACTGGGGGCGAAGCACATACTGTACAGGGAAGCGGGCTCCCAGGCCGGCAGCGCCCCGGTGCACATCGGCGGTTTCGAGGACGGAGAGCATGGTCTCGCCCTGGTACCAGGGCATAGACCGGGACTTTTCCACGATGTTGTCCCCGTTCAGGGCGCTCACCGGTATGATCTTAAGATTTTCGATCTTCAGCTTGGCAGCCAGCTCCTGGTATTCCCGGGCAATTTTCAGGAATGTGTCTTCCGAAAACCCGACCAGGTCCATTTTATTGATAGCCACTACCACATAAGGGATTTTAAGCATGGCCGCGATGAGCGAATGCCTCTTGGTTTGCTCTATCACCCCGAGACGTGCGTCCACCAGGATAATGGCAAGGTCGGCGTTCGACGCGCCGGTCACCATATTACGGGTATATTGCGTATGGCCGGGAGCATCGATGCTTATGAACTTCCTGTTGGGCGTCTGGAAGTATTTGTAGGCAACGTCTATCGTAATGCCCTGCTCGCGTTCTGAACGGAGCCCGTCTGTCAGCAATGCCAGGTCGATTTCCCCGTTGTTACGGGACTTGCTGGCCTTTTCTATGGCATTCATCTGATCGGCCAGGATGTTCTTGGTGTCGAAAAGCAGCCTGCCTATCAGTGTGCTCTTTCCGTTGTCTACGGAACCGGCCGTTATAAATCTCAGTATATCCATTTTATTTTAGGTCGTATAAATTGGGGTTGGTCAGAAATACCCGTTCTTTTTACGGTCTTCCATAGCCGCTTCAGTCTGCTGATCGTCAATCCGGGTCTCCCCGCGCTCGCTTATTCTCGAAACCGTAATTTCGGCCACTACTTCGTCAAGGGTAGCGGCATTAGATTCTACTGCTGCAGTACAGGTCATATCGCCTACAGTTCTGAAGCGGACAATGCGGTTCTCGATTTTGTCGTGCTCGTCCTTCTGGATGAAATCGGCGTTGGCCAGCAGGTGCCCGTCCCGCAGGATCACTTCTCTTTCATGTGCAAAATAGATCGACGGGAGCGGTATCTGCTCTCTTTTGATATAAGACCAGACGTCCAGCTCGGTCCAGTTGGATATCGGGAATACCCTCACATTTTCACCCTTGCTGATCTTGCCGTTGAAAAGGCTCCAGAGTTCGGGGCGCTGCTGTTTGGGGTCCCACTGGCCGAATTCGTCCCGGAAAGAGAATATGCGCTCCTTGGCGCGGGCTTTTTCCTCGTCACGTCTGGCGCCTCCTATACAGGCATCGAATTCGAACTCCTCGATCGTGTCCAGCAGGGTAAAAGTCTGGAGCCAGTTTCTGGAGGCATTCTTGCCTTTAGGCTCTTTCAGGTTCTTGGCTTTGATGGTATCTTCCACGTACCGGACCACCAGTTTCGCACCCAGCTGCTCGACGAGGTTGTCCCTGTATGCGATAGCTTCCGGGAAGTTGTGACCGGTATCGACGTGTACGAGAGTGAATGGTATCTTGCAGGGCGCAAACGCTTTCCTGGCCAGGTGCACCAGGGTGATGGAGTCTTTTCCTCCGGAAAACAACAATGCAGGGCGTTCGAACTGCCCCGCTACTTCACGCATGATGTAGATCGCCTCAGCCTCCAGATCATCAAGATAGTCAATCAGCGGATCGTTTTTGAAAGTCATTCTTCGAGATTTCTAATATGAACAAAGAGCTTTACGCTATAATTAACGGGCATGCAACCCGCATTCCTTTTTGCTTTCATCTTCCCACCACCATCTTCCGGCACGGAAATCCTCGCCTTCCACGATAGCCCTTGTACAGGGTGCGCAGCCGATGCTGACAAACCCCCTGTCGTGCAGGGGATTGTAGGGTACGTTGTTGGCTTTGACATACGTTTTTACGTCGTCAAAGCTCCAGTTCATCAGGGGATGGAACTTGAACAGCTGATGCGCTTCATCCCATTCCAGTTGTTCCATTGTCTGGCGATTGCCCGACTGCTCCGCCCTGATCCCGGTGATCCAGATTTTTGCCCCTTTCAGCGCCCTGTTAAGAGGAATCACCTTGCGGATGAAGCAACATTCCTTCCGGTTTTCGACCGAGTCGTAGAAGCTGTAGGGACCCTTGGATGAAACCATGGCCTCCACCGCTTCAAGATCCGGGTAATAAGCCCGGATGTGGGTATCATAACGCTTGTTGGTACGCTGAAGGGTCTTCTGCGTTTCTTCGAACAGGCGCCCGGTATCGAGCGTGAAGACTGTGACGGGAAGATTGCGGGAGAAGATCATATCCGAGATCACCTGGTCTTCATAGCCCAGGCTCGACGAAAAGACTACCTCGCCGGGAAATAATTCCGCCAGCGTTGCCAGAGCCTCTGCCTCGCTTTTTCCTTCAAGGGCCTGTTTTAGCTGCGTAAATTGGTCTAACAATGTATTCATAGGGCACATGCGTTACGCTTGTGGTATTACTTATTCTGCAGAAGCTTCGACGGCCTGAACGAAATCTGCAACCAGATCTTCAGCGTCTTCAAGCCCGACAGAAACCCTTACCAACCCTTCCGTAATGCCGAGTGAAAGCTTGTCTTCAGGAGAAAGCTTGGCATGGGTAGTGGTGTAGGGATTTGTGATAATCGTCCTGGTATCGCCCAGGTTCGAAGTCAGTGTGACCAGATCCAGCGCTTTCATAAAGCGGCTGATCCGTTCGAATCCTCCGTCGAGCTCGATGGTCAGAATACCTCCGCCTGCCTTCATTTGCTTTCTGGCAAGCTCATACTGGGAGTAGGAGGGCAGGAAAGGATAGTTTACCTTCTTAACCATAGGGTGGGCCTCCATGGCCTGCGCGAGCTTCAGCGCATTGCCTGAATGCCGCTCCATACGCAAATCCAGGGTTTCGAGGCTTTTTGACAAAACCCAGGCATTGAACGGAGACAGAGCCGGGCCGGTTTGCCGGGCAAAAAAGCGCGCCGGTTTGATCAGCTCTTTGCTTCCGACAAGGACTCCGCCTAAAACGCGTCCCTGTCCTTCCATGAACTTGGTAGCCGAATGCACGACGAGGTCTGCTCCGAAATCGACCGGGTTCTGAAGCGCCGGCGTTGCGAAGCAGTTGTCTACGTTGAAAATAAGCCCGTGCTTTTTGCTCAGCTTCCCGATCATCTCCATATCTACCAGCTCGAGGCCGGGGTTGGACGGCGTTTCGAGATAGATCATTTTAGTGTTGGGCTGTATAGCGGCTTCCCACTCCGCTTCCGGCGCCGTGGCATCTATGTAGGTGTAGGTAATACCCCACTTAACCAATATCTGGGTGATGATCTGGTGGGCAGACCCGAACAGGGCTTTGCTGGACACCAGGTGATCGCCTGCGCTCAGGTAAGAGGCAAAGCCTGCAAATACGGCAGCCATCCCCGTGGCCGTTGCCACCCCGTCTTCGTACCCTTCCATAATGCATACGCGGTCGATGAATTCCTGGACGGTCGGATTGGAGAAACGGCTGTAAAGATTACCCTGCTCCGTCTCGTCAAACAGCGCTTTTCCCTGCTCGGCCGATTCGAAGGTAAAGCTGCTGGTCAGGAATAGCGGACTCGAATGCTCCCTGTACCCTGTTTTAGGGGTTTGCGTGCGAATAACTCTGGTTTGCTTTTTCACTCGGATAAAATTGTACTTCTGCCAGCTGAAGGAGCGGTCAGGCTACCCCGCTGATCGTTGCTTTGATCCTCCTCCCGGTCTGTGATTCATTTTAGTCTATTAAGTATACTAAAATAATAGACTTAAGAAGCCTCGGGAACAAGGAGAATATTGGTGCAAAGGTACAGTTTAAATACAATGATTTCAATGGTTTTAAGAATATTGACAATCAAACGGCGTTTTTTTTCTGCCCCTGTTGCCGGATACAGATCAAAGCAGCAGATTGAATTTACGGGAGTACATGGAAAAAAACGGGATTTGCCAAGTCAGAATACGTCTGGGTTATTACCCGGGTTTTGATATAAAGCGTATATTCGGTATGTTTGAATAATTGTACAAATTAAAGAAGTAATAATATTATGAGAAATGAGGTATTGATAGCCTCGGCGGTGCGTACACCGATAGGTAGTTTCGGCGGGGCGCTGGCAGGCTTGTCTGCCGTAGAATTGGGAAGTGCGGCAGTAAAGAAAGCGGTCGCTGCGTCGGGTATTGACCAGGAGTCGATAGACGAGGCTTTTTTCGGGAATGTTATTTCGGCCAATACCGGGCAGGCACCGGCGAGACAGGTGGTGAGAAGGGCGGGGTTGCCGGAAAAGATTATATGCACAACTGTAAATAAGGTGTGCGCCTCGGGTTTGAAAGCGGTTTCTCTCGGGGCGCAGTCTATCCTGCTCGGCGACGCAGGCGTTGTAATCGCCGGCGGGACCGAGAGTATGTCGAATGCTCCTTTTTATCTCCCTAAAGCCCGGTTTGGCTACGGGTACGGCAACGGTCAGCTCATAGACAGCCTCGTGCGCGACGGTCTGCAGGACGCCTATGATCAGTCGGCGATGGGCGCCTGCGGCGATGCGACGGCGCTCGAATACGGAATTTCCCGGGCAGAGCAGGACAAATATGCACTCTGGTCATATGACAGGGCGTCGGAGGCGTGGAGCAAAGGCTGGTTCGATGCTGAGACGGTCGGTATTGAAGTGCCGCAGCGTAAAGGCGAGGCGCTCGTGGTAGCCCGCGATGAGGAATATAAAAAGGTAAACGTAGAAAAAGTGCCATTGCTGAAACCTGCATTTTCTGAAGGAGGAAGCGTTACAGCGGCAAATGCTTCTACAATTAATGATGGTGCGGCAGCGTTGATCCTGGTAAGCGGTGACCGGGCGCGGGAGCAGGGGCTCCGGCCGTTGGCCAGGATTGTGGCTTATGCCGACGCCGAGCAGGAGCCGGCGAAGTTTACCACTACCCCGGTGCTGGCTACCCGTAAGTTGCTGGACAAAGCAGGGATAGGTATAGACCAGGTAGACTATTTTGAAGTGAACGAGGCTTTTTCGGTGGTAGCCCTGGCCTATATCCGGCTTCTGGGACTCGACCATAACCGGGTAAATGTCTGGGGAGGAGCAGTATCGCTGGGCCATCCGCTGGGTGCTTCCGGGGCAAGGATCCTGACCACACTTCTGAGTGTGCTGAGGCAGAATGGGGGGCGTTACGGGGTAGCGTCGATCTGTAATGGCGGAGGCGGGGCGACGGCGGTGTTGGTGGAGAATGTGATGATGTGATGATATGGTAATGTGATGATTGACTAATTAATTATGCTTATGAAGGTCCGGGGATTTGGAATTGCGTTTTTATTGGTTTGGTTGTGTTGTTTTTCACCATTTCTGTATGCGCAATTTCAAAACCCGGGAGTTTATAGCAGGCAGGAAAACGGTATTCTCTACGAATGGATACCGAGCGAGCATGTCTCGGTGGAGATCCGCGACGGCAGGGTCAGGATCGTAGCGCCTGAGACCAAATCTTCCTGGAATGGGAAAAGCATCTGCAAAAGGTTCCTTTTTGGTGATATTTACGATAACCGCCTGCCGGAGTATGAGGAAAGGGCTTTGTTTTCGGAAGGTCTTGCATTGCCGCCCGGGAACTACGGTTTCCGGATCGTGTATGCCGCCGCCAACGATTACGGGCACTTAACCGCCAACCTGTGGAACCTGATGGGAATGGGCAGCGGTACGGCGGATGACAATTCGGCCATGATGGAAACGCTTTACCTGTCGGTTACTTCCGCCGGATCAGGTGATCCGGGGATCACCATACCTGCCGACCTGCTGCGGGCCAGCTGGCTTCCGCATTACCAGCTGCTTCCATACGATCTCAAGCTGCCGCCCGGGAAAGGGTTCGGCATTACCCGTTATATTACCGGTATACCGAAGGAAGAACTGTTCAGGAAAGCCACGCACATTCAGTATGTCTACAGCTGGCTCGACAATATGGCTCCCGGCAGAAAGTGGAAGAACCTGCGGGCTTACGACAATACCGGGAAACCCGCCCAGCCCGACTGGGTAATTGCCAATACTGCTGTTGATAAAGACTTTATCACACTTGCGGAGCTTGCTGAAAACTACGGCAACCTGGAAGGCGACTGCCCGCGCTGTTACGAGAAAGCCGAGGAGGTATTCAAGGGGCTGTATGCCCGGTACCAGAAGGAGCTGGGTGTAAAATCTCCTGCCGAAACAAGGCTGTATGACGATTATTTCGGCGCATTATACGGGTATAGTGTGGAGATGAACTTCTATGCACCGGTGATACATCTGAAGAGAGCATTGTCGTCGGTGGATTTCGCCCGTAACCGGTATGTCAACGGGGGATGGGAGCTGTCGGGCTATTTCAGCAAGGGGGCTTATGAATACCGCAATTACCGCCTGGCCGGATATCTGGGCAATATGTTCAATACCCTGACCGAAGGCGGGCTGTACAATAATCTTTTCAATCTTGAAAAGGTCAACCTGGCCGTACCCGACAGGAGACTCCTGAAAAACGGCTGGCAAACTGCCGAAGCCGTGGGGATAGACAGGGTGACGGCCGCGGGTACTTTCCAGCGGCTGAAGCTGACTGGCGGCGATATCCTTGTGCTGGGACCTAACAGCTGGCCTCTTCACACCATGCTGGGGGAGTCATTTTTTCACCTGCTGCTGGGTAATGATTATATTTTGTGGAACAGCAATATCCCGATGTCGACAGACCCGGCTCATTTCGAGCAGAGCTGGTATGGCGGACAAGACGACTGGAAGACGAAGTGGCAGCCAAACGGCAGGGCTGCTGTTACCTATAATCCGAACGATCCGGCCCATCCGAGAAAAGGAAAAGGCCAGGAAGGCTCGATTTTTCCCGAGGCCCCGCTGCAGGGCGAGACGGGCGCTTTTATAGGGGCATGGCTTTACAGCCGGATCAGTACGGCCAGCGACCGGGTGAGCCGCTCGGTCAGGTATTGTAATTTTTCAGTCAACGGAAAGACATATGCTCCCTCAAAAGGAAGTAAAGGCGACGGCTCGCTTTCATCGCGCATCGGTCAGAATCCGGGGCAGGACTGGATCGTAACGGCACATGAGCAGAAAGCCCCGGTCTGCATCTGTACGGAAGGCGCCGGCGGGAAAGCGGTGATCTACCAGAACCCGCATGCCGGGCTGACCGGGAAGCAGGTACTGAAGACTGAAAATGGTTTGGAGGCGGAGGTAACCGGGAACCGGCTGTATGTGTTTTATGTGGAGTGAGGAATTTAGTTTTGGTATCACGCCGGCACGAACATCTTTAAAAACCTGGATCCAAAACTAGGCATTCTGTACAATTGAAACAGAGCAATATGATGTAATCGGTAGAGTCCTTTGGAGGATGAATACGTTTGCCTAACAAGTCCGAAATCCAAAAAACAATAGCTCATTACTTAGTCCGGTTGCTTTTTGGAAAAAATCTAAGTAGCATTACATAAATAACTTAAAGAAAACTATTTTTAGTCTATTGGATTGAATTATTTTGCTCGAGATTGCTCGTTAAGTGGGTGTTTTAAAAGTATTTTCGAAATAGTGTTCCCGTGACGTATAGTTAGTTTCTAAAGTTGCTCTTGACTTATCTAGAGGACCTCTCCTGACGGGCGCGTTCCTTGAAATTAAGTTTCCACATAAACAGTACCGTTATATCCTCTTACCGAATCTGTGTGAGTCTATTACATGAAGAACTATGAGAAGAAGTATTTTATTATTCGGTGTTACTATTTTATCATCTTCTATTTTTGCTCAAAATAAAGAGCAGGGCTTTTACACTCAACAACTTCAGGAGTATAAACAGTGGCTGGATTACAACCGAATTTCAGCAAATCTCAAAATAAATGAAATCACTTCCTCCATAAAGGGAGATACTTTGATAATTGAATTAAAAAGCAATTATCAATCGGTGGATTCATTGTCTGCAGTTTGGCGAAATTTAGATAACTTTTTTGTTACAGGCAAAAGAGTATCTCTGGCAGATTTCTTACATCAACAGGGAGCGTTCTTGATGGATTTGAATCCCCAGTTATTAAGGTTATGTGTTTTTGGACCCTCGGGGATACAGTTCAGAGATGTGTCCTACACTACGACCATTAAAGATAAAAGCCTTCTGACGATGAGCGGGACGCCTGTGGTTGTCAGTTTGGAAGAGTTAAGGTTACCTACATCTTCTAAAAGGATCCCCTTGAATGGAAAACATCTGGTTAAGGCAGTGTCCAGTGTACTATCTTCCCAACTCAGTAAGTACTATGGTACCAAGCCATCTTCATGGTTATATAGCGTCAAAGTAGACACTGCGCGCTCATCTTATAATAAGTTAGTCTACCGGGTTTCATGTTTAAAAAACGAAATCATTGATGACGGCTATTTTGAGTTTATTGAAATCATATTGGACATTGCCCAGCAGCCTAACAGCTCGATAGAAGTAAGGCTAGGACTTAAGGGTAAATATTGTGGTGGTCTATTGTGTCCGCAGCAACGTGAGAAATTTTATTATAGCATGGATACTAAGTATGGAGGGAAATTGGCAAACTACTCTGACTTTTTAGAGCGTAAAATTGAACAATGGCTATCCAACTAAAATTGATATAGTATGCCTGACAATCAACTGCAGCAACGTATTTCAATACAGATCATCACGGGATATGGATCTTTAATCCTGCTTACGATCCTGCTCTATGCCTTTTCGGGAATTATCGATGATGAGCTAATATCAATACTTACAACTCTTTCTGCAATCTCTGCACTATACGTAGCTCCTTTGTTCCAATTTTTTAGTGAAGGTTTGAAGCGGGTTGAAAAAACGGTCATTAATGCCGAAATCAGTAATACCTTCTCAGTTAAATTAATTAAGCTAATTATCCCGGCTCATTTTGTTATTGTTGGTGGATTGATTTTTATCAAATCCCTGAACATACTATCATTTAAAGAAATGAATCTCTTTTTAGGATTTATTGAAACAACTTTTGGAGCCTATATGGGTTATATAATTACCTCCTTATTTAAGCTGAAAGAAAAATGAAGAAAAAAATATGTCTCTATGTATTGTGTCTGATGGGAGCGTTGCCGCTTTCTGCCCAGACAGCCGAGGATTACACTAATTCCGGCAATCGAAGATCTCAAAATGGAGATTATTTGGGTGCGATCAAGGACTATACAAAGGCAATCCAGCTCGACCCTGACTACGTTGCTGCCTATAACAACCGAGGGAGTAGTCTTGATGATCTGGGCCGTTACGAAGAAGCAATCAAGGACTATACAAAGGCAATCCAGCTCGACCCTGACTACGTTGCTGCCTATAACAACCGAGGGAGCAGTCTTGATGATCTGGGCCGCTACGAAGAAGCGATCAAGGACTATACAAAGGCAATCCAGCTCGACCCTGACTATGATGCTGCCTATAACAACCGGGGGGTTAGCTTTGATAATCTGGGCCGCTACAATGAAGCGATCAAAGACTATACAAAGGCAATTCAGCTCGACCCTGACTACGTTGCTGCCTATAACAACCGGGGGGTTAGCTTTGATAATCTGGGCCGCTATGAAGAAGCGATTAAGGATTATACAAAGGCAATCCAGCTCGACCCTGACTATGATGCTGCCTATAACAACCGAGGGAGCAGCCTTGATGATCTAGGCCGCTACGAAGAAGCGATTAAGGACTATACAAAGGCAATTCAGCTCGAACCTAATTCCGCTGCTGCCTATAGCAACCGGGGAGTTAGCTTTGATAACCTGGGCCGCTACAATGAAGCGATCAAAGACTATACAAAGGCAATCCAGCTCGACCCTGACTACGTTGCTGCCTATAACAACCGGGGAACTAGCTTTGATAATCTGGGCCGCTACGAAGAAGCCATCAAGGACTATACAAAGGCTATCCAACTCAAACCTGAATTTGCTCTGGCTAAAACGAATCTGGAGATAGTTGTCGGGAAAATAGAAAATAAACGCACCCCCCGAATTTGGGTAGTAGCCGTTGGCATTGATAGTTACGAATACCCTGCCTTGCTAACATCACTGGATGCCTGCGTTTCAAATGCTTACCAGTTCGAAGGGATTTTCCTTCAATCAGGTCTGGCAAAAAAAGACCAAATTGTGGTATTGCCGAATAGTAAAGCCGGTAGAGAGGAGATTTTGGATGCGATTCAAAGGAGACTATGTAATACTAATACCGTCCATCCGGAAGACATGGTCATTTTTTATTTTGTAGGGCATGGCACTATTCTGAATAATACCAGTTTTGGAATCTGTCCTTTTGACTTTATGAATGGACAGCAATTGATTTCTGAAAGTGACATTGTAGAGATCATGAATACGAGTCCAGCTCGTCATAGGATCTGTTTGATCGAGTCCTGTAAGTCAGAAAATTTGGTAATGGGAGCTTCCGTATCACAGCAAACGCTTGATATCTTCAACAATAGGCGAAAAGCATATCCCGCATCTTTAGTCATGCTCACTTCGACTAAAGTCGGTGAACCGTCAATCCAGGACCGTAAACTTGGCGGTTATTTTTCTCACTACTTAAGATTAGGATTGAAAGGAAAAGCTGATGGTAAGATTGATGGGAAAAAAGATAGTTATGTATCGGTGAAAGAGTTATTTCTTTATATAAAGGAGAATGTTATGCGGGATACTAACAATATACAAATTCCCCAGTTGAATGATCTGGCTTACCAGACTGATATTCCTATCATTCCGGTTATTGAGAACTGAAAGTTCAATATCTCGTTAATAAGGAATACAAAAAAGCTGTTGGTAAATCATTACATGTGGAGTGAGCTCCGCCGAAAGCCGCCTTCGCCGCCCGTTTTGTCCGTTTCAGGATATAAGTGCTTTTGAATATTAAGGTTCCGTGGGTAATTTGCAGGCTATGGAATCATTTCTTCCTACCAGGAACCTGCTTAAATACAGCTGCCGGTGTGCGATAGGTGTAGCCGGTATCGTATTGATTACCGGGTCGACTATTGAGTCTTCCCTGCCGGTGGTATTCTTCAGGGCCGCCACGACTTTCCTGCTGTTCCTGGCCAGCTGTCTTGCCAATATATTTTTCCTGCTCTGCTGGGAGAAGAAAGGACGGGTGGTGGAGCCTGAATTTAACCTGCGGCGTTTCCTGTCGGGCTACCTTGCTACTTTTATAGTGCTCGTTCTATTGCATCAGACTAATATGAGCCTGATCGAAAAAGGAGTGCTTCCGGCCAGCTTCTACGACAGGCACGAGTTTTACCCGGCTGAAAGCTGGCTGTATTGGGTTCATATGCTGGTAGTCACTTTCGTAGTATTCATCCTGGTATACTATTTTCATAACTTTATCCTGCTCCTGTTTGCAAAAGGCCGTACGGAGCAGGAAATTTCAAAGCTGAAAATGGCCAATTTCGAATCGGCCAACCAGCTGCTGAGGCAACAGATTCAGCCGCATTTTCTTTTCAACGCGCTAAACGTGCTCAAATCGCTTATCCGGAAGTACCCCGAGACCGCCGAGGCCTACCTGATCAGGCTGTCCGACTTCCTGAGGGCGTCTTTAAACGTCAGCAAAGTCGATACCGCTACTGTGAGAGAGGAATTGAAGCTATGCGAGGATTATATGGAAATGCAGAAAATCCGTTTCGGTGATTCCCTTCATTATCACGTAACATTGGAGGAGAACGACAGGCGCCTGGACGATTATCTGCCCTTTTTCTCCCTGCAATCGCTGCTGGAAAATGCGATCAAGCATAACCAGCTCACTCCCGCAGCCCCTCTGCGGATAGAAGTAAGCCGTTTGGACGAATGGATCGAGGTGAAGAATAACCTCCAGCCTAAAAATTTCGTGGAAGGAAGCACGGGAAATGGCCTGTTTAACCTGAAGGAACGGTACAGGATCCTATCGGGTGACGAAGTAGGGATCAGGATGACTGAGGATGAATTTTCAGTGCGCATCAAAATCTTAAACCATGAATATCGTCGTAATAGAGGATGAAAAGCTCACTTCCGATGACCTTGTAGAGATCATTCAGGAACTGGAACCCGAGGCTGTTGTCACAGGCGTATTGAAGTCTGTCAAGGAAGCGATAGCTTTTTTCCAGTCCGGAGCCGGAGCAGACCTGATCTTCAGTGATATACAGCTGGGCGACGGGCTCAGCTTTGAAATCTTCAAGACCGTGGAAATCAATGTCCCGATTATTTTCTGCACGGCATATGACGAATATACGCTTAACGCCTTCAAAACAAACGGGATCGCTTACGTACTGAAGCCTTTTACCGTTTCTTCCATCAGGCTGGCACTCGAAAAATTCAAAATCTTACAGCGGGCTTTTGCTCCGTCTGTAGTGCCCTACTCAGATATTATCCGGCTGCTCGGCGAACGGGCTCCTCAAAAGGTGTCCTCCATACTCGTATACTACAAAGACAAAATTATCCCGGTCCGGCTGGAAGACGTAGCGTTGTTTTATATCAGGAATGAGATCACCCATCTCATTACCTTCGATAAGACTACCTACCTGGTCAACAAAACGCTGGATGAGGTCGAAAAGCTTGGCGGCGGGGCATTTTTCAGGGCCAACAGGCAGTACCTGGTAAACCGGAAGGCGGTGGCCGATGCTTCCAGCTACCTTTCGAGGAAGTTCTCGGTTTCACTTACCATTCCGTTCGGCGAGACGATCACGGTCAGCAAGGAAAAAATGCAATCCTTTCTCAACTGGCTGGCTGAATAGGAAT
Source organism: Spirosomataceae bacterium (assembly GCA_037191015.1). Classification (GTDB taxonomy): domain Bacteria; phylum Bacteroidota; class Bacteroidia; order Cytophagales; family Spirosomataceae; genus Ravibacter. Next base: position 500,675 of record JBBCKD010000027.1, on the reverse strand, counting down.
TCACGGAAATTCACCACCGGATACTGTCAATTCACTCGGACTTTTGTCCGTTTCCCCTGAAAAGTCCTATGTAAAGAATAGCAGTCCTTTCAACTTTGCGGCATAGTTAAGTTTACAACTAACGAGATAAAAATGCCACAGTTGAAAAGAATGTTTATGGTTTTGGCCGGACTGCTGACGTTGCAGCATCTGCCGGCGCAAACACCTGTTACTATGAGCGATGCGATCCGGTATGCGCTTCAAAACAGCGAGGTATTGAAGCAGGCACGGCTGGACATCGAAAAGGGTGCCTACCAGGTAAAAGAAACACGTGCCAACGCGCTACCCCAGCTTTCTGCTACCAGTACGCTTACCAACAACCTCCTGGTGCAGCAGTTTGTACTGCCTGCAGAAGCTTTCGGCGGTAAGCCGGGTGAATTTATGGCCATTAAGGCCGGTCAGACCTGGGGCGCCATGACGCAGGTGCAGCTCAGCCAGCAGATTTTTAACCAGCAGGTGATGACCGGTTTGAAAGCTGCCAGGACTACCGAAGATTTTTACAGGATCTCGGAAGAGCTTGCCAGGGAAAACGTGATCCAGCAGGTTGCCGTCAACTATTACCAGGTGCAGATCTCGCGTCTGCAAATGAGCATAGTAGATGCTAACCTGGAGCGGGTTACAAAATTGGGAGATATGATTGAAGGCCAGTATGAGAACGGGCTGGCAAAAAAGATCGATGTCGACCGGGTCAAAGTGAACAAGAGCAACCTGGAAGCGCAGAAGCTGCTGCTCGGGAACTCCATTGCCCAGCAGGAAAACCTGCTGAAGTACTATATGGGAATGCCCGTAATGGAGCAGATCACTTTGTCTGATCCTGATCTGGGCGCTGAGCGGCTGCCGGAAGCGGCATCTGCAGCCGGCGACCTTCTGAACGTCGAGAGCCTGCTTGCCTACAGCGTGCTGAAGAAGCAGGAAGACCTGCTGAAATTTCAGCGCGACGCTATTGCGGCCGAAGCTTATCCGACTCTTTCTTTGAGCGGGAATTATACGTATAACACCCAGAGTAACCGCTTTAACCTCTACGGCAACAATGCGTTGAGCTATGACATGGCGGCCGTTACACTCAACCTCAGGATCCCCATATTTGACGGTTTCTCCAGGAAAAGTCGTGTCAGACAATCCGAAATAGCCCGCCTGAACCTCCGGGAAGACATGAGAAAGACCTCCAACTCGCTCTACATGGCCAATGAGAATGCAAAGAGCCAGCTGGATAACAGCCTGAGGACCATCAGGACCCAGGCCGCCAACAAAGAGCTGGCAGGAGAGGTGTATGAGAGCATCCGGAACAATTACCGCAACGGACTGGCGAACCTCACCGACCTTCTGAACGCGGAAGATGAGCTGGTCAACGCGCAGAAGAGCTACAATGAAGCGCTGCTGCAATACCGGATAGCCGAGGTCGAGCTCCTGAAATCGAACGGGAAAATCACTTCCATCCTAGATTAGATGTAAGATGTTAATAGTAAGCAATTTATAAATTTATAAACTATGAAAAAGATAATCATTACTCTGGCAGTGCTCGTTCTCGCGGGGGCAGGAGTCGCCAAAGTGCTGAGCGACAATAAAGCGGAAAACCAGGCAAGGATAGATGTGGTAAGCAACGCAGGCGGAGCGGTGCCGGTGAAAATATTTACGGTCGGAAAGGAAACCGTTAAGCTGGATTTCGTTGCCAACGGGAACTTTATTCCCAACCAGGACCTGAAATTCATGTCGGAAGTCAGCGGGCGTATTACCTCGATCATGGTCAGGGAAGGAAGCCGCGTCCAGAAAGGGCAGGTCCTGGCGAAAGTAGAGGACAAGTACCTGCTTCTCGATGTAAAGACATCCAGGGATGCCGTTGAAAAGCTCAAGCTGGATAAGGAGCGTTTCGAAAACTCTCTCAAAACCGGCGGGGTTACCCAGGCCCAGGTCGATGACATCAGACTCCAGCTGAGAAATGCCGAAAGTCGCCTGGAGCAGGCGCAGACCCGCCTGGAGGATGCCGTGATCACTGCGCCGATCTCAGGAGTCATCAATAAAAAATACATCGAGCTGGGTGCCTACGTATCGCCCGGTACGGCTTTATTTGACATCGTGGACGTATCGTCGCTGAAGCTGCAGGTGGGCGTCGACGAGAAGCGCATCGTGCTGCTCAAACCCGGTAACCGGGTCGATATTGCCGTACCTGTGTTCCCCGATAAATCTTTTTCCGGGAACATCTCCTTTATAGCCTCAAAATCCGATAATGCCCTGAACTTCCCGGTAGAGATCAAAGTGAACAACGTGAAGGGCGATATTGTAAAAGCGGGCATGTACGCTACGGCGACCTTCAGGTTCAGCGAGGAAACACCGGTGCTCTCGGTACCGAGGAACGCATTTGTAGGAAGCGTCAATACGCAGCAGGTTTATGTGCTGGAAGACAACAATACGGTTTCTTTGCGGAAGGTAACCCCGGGCGGGGTTTTCGGGGAAACGATAGAGATCCTTTCGGGCCTGGAGGAAGGAGACAAGGTAGTGGTATCGGGGCAGATCAACCTCAGCGACGGAAGTGAGGTTGAAGTTATCAGGAATTAACAGCAGGACATCAGCATGAAAATTACAGAAATATCGATCAAGCGCCCTTCCATCGTGATCGTGGTATTCACCGCGCTTACGCTGTTCGGGATCATCAGCTACCTTTCGCTTAACTACGAGCTGCTGCCCAAGTTCTCGCCGGCGGTGGTTTCGGTGAGTACGGTTTACCCGGGAGCATCTCCCGGCGAAGTAGAGAATACGGTTACTAAAAAGATAGAGGATGCGGTGGCTTCCATGGAGAACATCAAAAAGATTGATGCGACTTCCTATGAAAGCTTGTCGGTCATCATCATTACGCTCACGTCTGACGCAGACGTCGACCTGTCGGTCAATGATGCCCAGCGGAAGATCAACGCTATCTTATCGGATCTGCCCGAAGATGCGAAGACGCCGTCGCTTAGCAAATTCTCACTCGACGACCTGCCTATCATGACGCTCTCGGCCACTTCAAAGCTGGGCGACGCGGAGTTTTTTGACCTGATGGATAAAAGGATACAGCCGATGCTCTCGCGGGTAAGCGGAGTGGCGCAGGTAAACCTGATAGGCGGAGAAGAAAGGGAGATCCAGGTCAACCTGAATGCCGACAAGCTGGAGGCCTACAATCTTTCTATCCTGCAGGTACAGCAGCAGATACTGGGATCCAACCTGGATTTTCCCACCGGTAGCGTGAAGTCCGAAAACCAGGATATCCTGGTCAGGCTGGCGGGTAAATATAAAAGCGCCGCAGAGCTCGGTAACCTGGTCGTAGCGCAGGGAGCAGGCGGCGCCCAGGTGAGGCTCCGCGATATAGCCGAAGTGGTGGATACCCAGAAAGACGTGGAAAAGATCGCCAGGGTTGATCGGACCAATGCGATTGCCATCCAGATACTGAAGCAGTCGGATGCCAACGCGGTGGAGGTGAGCGAGGCCACAAAGACTATTCTGGAAAAAATCCATAAGGAATACGCCTCCGAAGGCCTGGAAATAAAGATCGCCAACGATACCACGGAATATACCCTTGCATCGGCCAACGCCGTGATTTTCGACCTTGTGATCGCAATTGTGCTCGTGGCGGTGATCATGCTTTTCTTCCTGCACAGCCTGAGGAATTCCCTGATCGTTATGATCGCGATCCCGGTGTCGCTGATCGCCACTTTTATCGGTATGTCGCTGCTCGGGTTTTCGCTCAACCTGATGTCTCTTCTCGGGCTTTCGCTTGTGGTAGGTATCCTGGTAGACGACGCGATAGTGGTCATAGAGAATATCTACCGGCACATGGAAATGGGGAAAAACAAAGTACGGGCTTCGCTCGACGGGGCAAAGGAGATAGGGTTTACCGTTCTTTCCATAACGCTGGTTATCGTGGTGGTGTTTCTGCCTATAGCGATGAGCACCGGGATGGTGGCGGATATACTCAGGGAATTCTGTATGGTTGTCGTGATCGCGGTGTTGCTCAGCTTGCTGACCTCTTTCACCATTGTTCCCCTGATGACCTCCCGGTTCGGTAAGCTGGAGCACGTCCGGAACGACAACGTGATGGGGCGGTTTATCCTTTGGTTTGAAGGGATGCTGAAGAAGTTCACCAACTGGATATCCGGTTTGCTGGAGTGGAGCCTGGACCATAAGGCCGTAACGATTATCATTGTAGCGGCGCTTTTCTTCGGGTCTTTCGGCCTGATCACCGGGAAGTTTATCGGGGCGGAATTCATTGCCCAGGGAGACAGGGGCGAGTTCCTGGTGCAGATCGAATTACCACGTGACGTGAGTATCGAGCAGACCAACCATGTAACACGCCGGGTAGAAGAATACCTGGCCGGCAAGCCTGAAGTAGTATCTACTATCGCTACTGTGGGTCAGTCGAGCGAGGGGATGGGCGCGAGCCTTTCAACCGCATACAAATCGGAGATTACGGTTAAGCTGGTCGACGCGAAGCTGAGAGCCGACCGCTCAGACGTCTATGCTGCGAAGCTTAAGAAAGAGCTTGAAAGTGAAATTGTCGGAAGCAAGTTCAAAACGGTTCCGATCAGTATTACGGGAACAGCGTCGAATGCGCCTATAGAAATGGTGATTACCGGATCGGACCTCGACAGCATCAATGTCTACGCCAACACCGTAATGGAAACACTGAAGAAGGTACCGGGCGCTTCCGAGGTAAGATTATCGGTGGAAAGCGGGAATCCCGAGATTGCCGTGGAGGTCGACAGGGATAAAATGGCTGCCCTGGGACTGAATCTTCAGACCGTAGGAGCCACCATGCAGACCGCTTTTAACGGTAATACCAACGGGAAATTCCGTCAGGGGGAGTATGAATACGATATCAATATCAGGTTTGATAATTACAATCGGAAGAACGTAGCGGACGTGTCCGACATCAGGTTTACCAACGACAAGGGGGAGCTGGTTGCGTTATCACAATTTGCACAGATAAAGGAAAGCTCCGGGCCCAGCCAATTGGAGCGCCGCGATAAGAGCACAGCTGTAAAAGTGAGGTCACAGGCACTCGGGCGGCCGTCTTCGGCCATCATCCAGGATCTGGAAGCCAGTCTGAAAGAAGTGGAGATCCCGGTGGGAGTGAGCTATATATGGGGCGGAGATATGGAAAGCCAGAGCGAGGGATTTGGTACGCTCGGTATCGCGCTTATTATGTCGGTACTATTGGTGTATTTCATCATGGTGGCGCTGTATGACAGCTTCGTCCATCCTTTCGTAGTGCTTTTCTCCATTCCGCTGTCGGTAATCGGAGCCCTGCTGGCGCTGGCGCTTACCAATAATACGCTCAATATCTTTACTATTCTGGGGTTGATCATGCTGATCGGTCTGGTGGCCAAAAATGCCATTATCCTGGTTGATTTCACCAACCAGCTGAAAGCGGAAGGTAAATCCACTCGCGAATCGCTGATCCTGGCCAACCACGCCCGTTTGCGACCTATCCTGATGACCACACTGGCTATGGTGTTCGGGATGCTCCCGATCGCGCTGGCCTCGGGAGCGGGAGCCGACTGGAAAAATGGCCTCGCCTGGGTAATCATAGGGGGGCTGGTCAGCTCGCTGTTCCTGACGCTGATCGTAGTGCCTGTAGTTTACCAGATCTTCGACAGCCTGCTGAACCGCCTGGGCCTGAATAAAGAGCCTATGCCGATCGATGCGCTGCTGGTCGAGGAATACGAGCACGTCGAAGTGACGGAGTATTAATTGTGGTGTATATATAGTCAGAGCCGGCGACCCGCACATGCGGTCGCCGGCTTTTTTTAGATGATTTTAATCAGAAAGTTGTGATGCTTTTCAGGCGATTGATTACATCACACGGATCGCTCGCATTGAATACAAAGCTTCCGGCAATCAGTATATCGGCTCCCGCCTCTGTGAGCCGTATGGCGTTTTCTGCGGTTACTCCTCCGTCGATACCAATTGTAAATCCGAGCCCGGCTTCTCTTCTCATAGCATCCAGCCGCGCGATTTTCGAGTACGTGTTTTCAATGAACTTCTGTCCGCCGAATCCCGGGTTGACGGACATGAGCAATACCGTATCTACTTCCGGCAATATGTCGGTCAGCAGCTCCACCGGGGTATGCGGGTTCACGGCCACACCGGCAGCGGCTCCCAATTCCCTGATACTTTGTATGGACCGGTGCAGGTTCGGGCAGGCTTCCAGGTGGATGGTCAGGCGGTCGGCTCCTGCCTGCCGGAACCGGGCCAGGTATTTTTCCGGCTCCACGATCATCAGGTGTACATCCAGAGGCTTGGCGGCATGCCGGGCAATTGCCTCACAAACAGGCAGTCCGAACGAGATATTGGGGACAAACCTGCCGTCCATTACATCGACATGGATCAGATCGGCATTGCTTCGGTTGATCATTTCGACGTCTCGCTGTAGATTCGCAAAATCAGCAGACAGTATGGAAGGTGCAATTAAAGCCATCGATAGATAGAATAAATATAGAGCGATTATTGAGGCAAAGATAAACCAAAACCGGATAATGAATCGCACATTCACTAATGTCCAATCACTTCATCGTCTAATTGTCTCATTACAATTAAGAGATATATTTGTTTTTCGAATATGCGAAGGAGTATAAAACCGATATCCATGATGCCCGCACAGCAACAGATAAACGAGCTTACCGATAGGCTGAATTACTATAATGACCGCTATTACCAGGACAGTGTTTCCGAGATTTCCGACCAGGAATTCGATGCGCTGTTAAAGCTGCTGGGCGACCTTGAAAAATCTCACCCGGAATTCAGAAGGGATGATTCCCCGACCCAGCGGGTAGGCGGTACCATCAGTAAAACCTTCGCGACGGTATACCATCGCTACCCTATGTTGTCTCTCGACAATACTTATAGCGAGGATGAGCTGCGCCAGTTTGATACGCGGGTAAGAAAGGCATTGGCCGGGGAAGCATACGAATACGTGTGCGAGCTGAAGTTTGACGGGATTTCGCTGAGCTTTACCTATGAGAACGGCGTACTGAAGCGGGGCGTCACACGGGGAGACGGCAGGAGGGGGGATGATATTACGCACAACATCAAAACCATCAAAAGCCTGCCGTTGCGTATCAGGGGTACGGATGTGCCGCCTGTTTTTGAGGTGAGAGGAGAAGGTTTTATGCCTTTTTCGTCTTTTCAGAAGCTGAATGCCGACCTGGAAGAGCTCGGAGAGCAGACCTATGCCAACCCGAGGAACGCTGCTTCGGGGGCTTTTAAGCTCCAGGATTCCTCGGAAACGGCACGGAGGAATCTCGACTGTTATATCTATTCATTTCTAAGCGATGACGATTTCTTCCAGACTCATGAGAGCAGTCTTGCCGGGCTTAAGAGGATGGGCTTCAACGTATCGCCGGGATGGCGGAAATGCAGTGATATAGAAGAGGCTATTCTCTACATCAGGGAATGGCAGGAAAAGCGTTTTGAGCTGCCCCTGGCGACAGACGGGATTGTCATCAAGGTCAATTCCTACAGCCAGCAGCGGGAGCTTGGCGCGACGGCCAAAAGTCCGAGGTGGGCCATTTCATTCAAGTACCAGGCGGAGAATAAGCCTGCCGTTTTAAGGAAAGTCTCCTACCAGGTCGGCCGTACCGGTGCAGTCACGCCCGTAGCCAATCTGTGCGCGATAGAAGAGCGTGATCTGCCTTACGATAAAGTTAAAGGGGTGCACCTTTCCGGAACCAGGGTGAAACGCGCTACCCTGCACAATGCCAACGAGCTTGAAAGGCTGGGTTTGAGGGTAGGCGATGTGGTGTTCGTGGAAAAAAGCGGGGAGATTATCCCGAAGGTTACCGGCGTGGATGTCGCCCAGAGGGATTTTTTCCTTACCGAGCCGGTTACTTTTCCTGCAACCTGTCCTGAATGCGGAGCAGGTTTGATACGCCGCGAGGGTGAAGCAGCCTGGTATTGTCCCGACGAGCGGGGGTGCCCGCCGCAGATAAAGGGCAGGATAGAGCACTTTATTCACCGGAAAGCGATGAATATCGAGAGCCTGGGCGAGGGGAAGATCGAGCTTCTTTTTGACAGGGACCTGGTAAGGAGCCCGGCCGATCTTTATGATCTCACCTATGATCAGCTGCTTGGACTGGAGAAAAATATCCTGAATGAAGAAACCGGGAAATCCAAGAAAATAAGCTTCAGGGAAAAGACGGTCGATAACATACTGAAAGGAATAGAGCTATCTAAAACCGTACCGTTCAGGAACCTGCTCTTTGCGCTCGGGATCCGTTTCGTAGGGGCTACCGTCGCTGAAAAGCTGGCCGCCTACTTCGGTACCATGGAGGCCCTTCAGACTGCTTCCTACGAACAGCTCATTGCGGTGCCCGAGATCGGAGACAAGATTGCGCTGAGCCTGAAGGCTTATTTTGAAGATACGCATAACCAGCTGGAAATTGCCCGGCTGAAAGCCGCGGGGCTGAAGTTTGAAAACGATGAGAAGCCTGTCGAAGTAGAAAGCGATGTGCTGGCCGGGAAAACGTTCGTAATTTCAGGCGTGTTCCAAAACTATGATCGCGATGAGCTGAAGCTGAAGATAGAAGCGAACGGAGGAAAAGTGCTCAGTGGTGTTTCGGGCAAGCTTAATTACCTGCTGGCCGGCGACAATATGGGACCTTCCAAGCTCGAAAAGGCGCAGAAGCTGGGTGTCACCATCATTTCAGAAGAGGAATTTGCCGGAATGTTATCGGGGGCATAGCGAAAGTACATGAAGCTCATTACATTTGCGGATTGAACAATCCGGGGTATCCAGCCCAGGGTGTGAGCCCCGGGGCATCGGGCATCAGCCCCGGAGCCGGGAAAAACGAATATATATCAATTATAATGTCAGTTGATCAGCGATTTAAAGGTGTAGGAGTAGCGGTTGTTACCCCGTTTGACGAGCAACAGGAAGTAGACTACGATGCGTACGTCAGGCTTCTCGGATTCCTCAGTGAAGGAGGTGTGGACTATTTTGTGGTACAGGGTACTACAGGCGAGTCCCCGACTGTTACCGCTTCCGAAAAAAAACGCCTGCTGGAGCTAACCAAGCAAAATAACCCCAGGAAGCTTCCGATCGTATACGGGATCGGCGGTAATGACACCAGGTCGGTTCTCGAGGCGATCGCCCAGGCGGATCTGAGTGGCGTCGATGCGGTTTTATCTGTAGCGCCTTATTACAATAAACCCCCGCAGTCAGGGCTGGTGGCTCATTTTACCGCCATTGCCGATGCATCTCCCGTGCCGGTTATCCTGTACAATGTGCCAGGCAGGACAGTAGTGTCTTTATCGCTCGACACCGTGCTGACGCTGGCGGAGCATCCCAACATCATCGGGATAAAGGATGCTACCAGCAGTCTCGAGTTTGCGATGCAGCTTGCCTGGAAAGCGCCTAAAGACTTTTTGCTGCTTTCCGGTGACGATAATCTTGTTACTCCGATGGTCAGCGTAGGCTGGCATGGTGTTATTTCCGTCATTGCCAATGCCTTTCCAAAGGAATTCGGGGCTATGACCTGGCATGCGCTCGAAGGGCGTTTTGCCGAGGCATCTAAGATCCAGTATTCATTCATAGACTTCGATACGCTCCTTTACGTAGAGTCCAATCCCGTGGGAATTAAAAAATGCCTTGAAATTAAGGGGCTGGCTTCTTCAGAGGTCCGTCTTCCGCTTGTAAAGGCTACTGAAGGGTTGGGTGAAAAGCTGGAGTCCGCTATGGTCCGGGAAGGATTTATATAGGCCTTTTCGATTCTGCTCAGAAGCACACATTCATAATTCTTAATTCATAATTACCCACAAAAGGTATGTGGCGGCCAGTGCCGTGAGCCCCATGCATAGCGAAGCGACCGTGTAGACTTTCAGCATGGTTTTCATCTCCAGGCCGGAGAATTTGGCTATTACCCAGAAATAGGCATCGTTTGCGTGGGATATCATCATGGAGCCCGCCCCCATGGCAAGAGCAGCCATGAGCGTTCCTGTCTGGCTGTCCAGGTGCAGAACCGGCAGAAGAGGGTGGATCAGCGAGGCAGTGGTGATGATAGCGACAGTCGACGAGCCCTGCGCTGTTTTGAGCACAAAAGCTACCAGGAAAGGGAAGAGTATTCCCCAGGAGCCGCTTTGGGCAGCAGACGTAAAGTGTGAGGCAGGATTGGTCGCTGCAAGGACTGCGCCGAAAGCTCCGCCGGCTCCTATGATAACGAGTATCCCGCCGGCCTTTTCCGCTGCGTCCGACAGGGAAGCGGTGATCATATTACTCTTTTTCCCGTTTTTGAAATTCAGGAGGGAAAGCACAATCCCTATAGCGAGCGCGATGGAAGGCTCGCCGGCCACAGCGGTAAAATGGGTCAGAAACGTTTCTTCAGCCCCGGGCACGTTTAAGAAAGGCTTTAGCGCGATAAGCAGTATGGGGATGACAACGGGAGCAAAGGACATTTCGGTAGACGGCATTCGTCCCGTTTCCAGGCTTTCTTCCTCTTTTGCGACGGGAATAACCTCGCCTTCCCATTTTTTTCCGGCATAGCTCGTCCATAAATAGCCCGCTATGCTGGATGGTATGGCAACCAGGATTCCCATCAGGATCAGCTTCCCGAAATCAACCTGCAGGTGAGCTGCCGCCGCGCTCATGCCCGGATGAGGCGGGATCATGCAATGTACGGAGTAAAGCCCTGTCGCAAGCGCGCCTGCCAGGATAGCTATTGAAATACCCGTCCGCCTGGCGAGCGAATTGGCGAGGCCGCTCAGCACGATGTAGCCCGAGTCACAGAAAATCGGCAGCCCTACGACAAACCCGGTAATTCCCATAGCCATCGGAGCTCTCTTTTCACCCGTCTTTTTGAGGATCCATTCGGCCATCACCCGGGTACTTCCCGATTTCTCAAGTAAAATTCCCAGGGCGGTGCCGAGCACGATGATCAGCGCGAGCGATTTCATGACGTGGCCAAAGCCCGATTTCGCATGTTCCAGAATACTTTCGACGGGCATACCTACGCCAAGGCCTACCACGAAGCAGGCAATCAGCAGGGCATAGAACGCATGCAATTTGTACCTGGCCGTGAGAATGATAATGATGGAGATGCCCGCCGCCAGTGAAAGCAGCAAATGGACAAGAGAGATCTCGATAGGGTGCATTAACGGAAATTTATGTATTTTCGTAACACACAAAAGACAGCCGGACAGTCAGATTTACTGTAAAATCATTACAGGGCTTGTAACAGTCTGTATACGAGTAGTGTGAATATTGTATACCATTTCTCTCAATTTAATTACAAGGAATTTTTTATGCTCCGTTTTTTCAGAACATTTTGTTTCCTTTCTCTGACAACCATTACCCTTCGTGCACAGATCCCCGCAGACGACGTCAGGCACCTGAAGGTTTATCATGAGCCCGGACGTTATGCCGGCTGGCCTGCCAATACCGGTATCTGGATATGGGGCAACGAAATTCTGACGGGTTTTTCAATAGGGTATCATAAGCAAACAAAAACAAGCCTGCACTATATCGACCGGGAAAAGACCGAAATGCACGTGTTGGCGAGAAGCAAGGACGGGGGCGAGTCGTGGGAAATTGAGGATCCGGCCAAAGCCGGCGTGCTGGTATTTGAGGCGGAATTCGGTACGCAGCGGACGGACGTGCCCATGCCAAAGCCCAAAAAACTTACAAGGCCTATCAATTTTAAAGATCCCAACCTCGCTTTTGTTACCAGGTTTGCGAAAAATAAAAAGTCTTATTTCTGGTTTTCTGCAAACCGGGGAAAAACCTGGGCTGGTCCTTATATGCTGCCTGATTTCGGTATGACCGGACTCGAGGCGCGTACAGAGTATATCGTGAATTCGGAAAAGGAGTGTATGCTCTTTATCACTGCTACAAAATCTGATGGTAAAGAAGGGCGCGTGATATGCGTCAGGACGGTCGACGGTGGGGTTAACTGGTCGCTTGTATCGCCGATAGGAGAGGAGCCCGAAGGCTTTGCGATCATGCCGGCGGCGGTGCGGATCTCCAAGCGCGAGCTGCTGGTGACTATCCGTAACCGGGAGGACGGGGCCGATTTTATCAGCACTTATTATTCAAGGAGTAACGGGAAATCGTGGAAACAACTCGGTAATGCTTCCGACGATACCGGAAAAGGCGGAAGCCCGCCCGCCATGCTGCGTCTCAAAGACGGCCGGATCTGCCTGGTCTACGGATACCGTTCCGATCCTTCCACGGGCCGGAACGCAGCCATGATAGCGAAGCTCAGCTCCGACAACGGGAAGAGCTGGAGTAAGAAATATATACTCCGCAATGACGGAGCTGCCAGGGACATCGGCTATCCGAAAATGGTGCAGCGCCCTGACGGCAGCCTCGTTATCGTCTACTATTTCACAGACATGCTGACAGGCCCCGAACGGTACATCGGCGCTACTATATGGAATGTACCGAGTGCAGATATAATAGTACCGGAGCGGAGCGGGTTTTGACGCTGTCCTTCGTCCGGCCCCGCAGGGGGCGACATGTGTATATTCCAGGCAACCTCCGTGCAGCTACCGGCCTCATAGTTAAATAAACTTAAAAAGAGGGATATCCCGGCAGGTCTGAGCCGACCTGCCGGGATATATTCTTTTATATTTGCGAACCGGGAAGTATCGTCTAAACACTCCCGGGTATACAGAAGTAATGGCTAAAAAGCAGAAGTATTATGTAGTGTGGCAGGGGAGAAAAACCGGGATCTTTACTGATTGGAAAGAGTGTGAAAAGCAGATTAAGGGCCTTGAAGGCAGTCAGTATAAGTCCTTTGACTCCTTGTCCGAAGCCGAATCAGCCATCCGTCGGAGCTATTGGGAATTTGTAAAAAAGGGAGCAGCCAAGCCGGCTTTGAAAGCGGCGCCGCCGTCGGTAGGAAAGCCTGTCCTGAACAGCCTCGTTGTGGATGCTGCCTGGAATACGGCCACCGGCGATATGGAGTACCAGGGTATTTACCTTCAGACAAAAGAAAAAGTATTCCTGCAAGGGCCGTATGCCGATGCAACCAACAATATCGGGGAGTTCCTGGCTATTGTGCACGCGCTTGCCTATCTGCAGAGACATAACAGCGAGATCCCTGTGTATTCTGACTCAAGAACGGCGATAGGATGGGTTAAAAAGAAGCATGCCAATACCAAACTCGAGCTGACGCCGCGCAATAAGCCGGTTTTTGAGTTGTTGCAGCGGGCCGAACGCTGGCTGGCAACCAATACCTACAAAAACCCTGTCTTGAAATGGGAAACGGAATATTGGGGTGAAAACCCGGCTGATTTCGGGAGGAAATAACGCACAGATCCGCCGGGATCGTCAATATAATAGCCCCCGGTTTAACCGGGGGGACTAATTTCAATCGTTGAAACCCGTTTCCAGGTACGCAAGCATCTCCGCGATATTTCCGGCGATTTGTTCGTTGCTGTTTTCGCTGACAATCCAGCGTACGGATTGCCCGCTTTTTTCGATACGGACCGAGCAGCCCGCCCCGTCGTGACCGGCAATTGTATATCCTGTCCGGATCAGCGCTTTCCTTGTCCAGAAATATTCGGGACCCTCTCCCGACAGTCCGACCGCTTTCTTCAGGGGCGAGGGAGCGGGTGCGACAATTTCGCCGGTAGCAATATCGAATCCCCATTCACCGGGTTGTGAGTAAAGCCGGCTGATATGCCCCTGCAGGACAAGATCTTCCGGGGTGCCTGTTAAAAGAGCGCCTCTTCCGTCAAACAGCCACAGCTGATCGCTCATCTGCAGGGCAAGCTCGAGATCATGCGTCGAAAAGAGTACCGACTTGGATTCCGTATGAGCGGTTAGCCTGAGTATCCGGATAAGCTCTATCCTGCTGAGAATATCCAGGTGTGCGGTCGGCTCGTCGAGAAGGATAAGCGGAGTCTCCTGGGCCAGCGCTCTCGCAAACATCGCTTTCTGCCGCTCGCCGTCACTGAGTAAATGGGTCCCGCGTCCTGATAATTCAGGGATACCTGCCTTCCGGATACTCCCCAAAACCTGGTCATTGTCTTCTTTGCTCAGGGTCCCGAGCCAGTTGGTATACGGAGTCCTTCCCAGGGCAACGAGCTCGTACACCGTCAGGTTGGGATTCCTGAGCTGCTCCTGCAGGACAACTGCCATTTTCCTGGACAAGTCCTGGCTGTCCCACTCCCGGACATCCCTGCCTTCCACCATTGCACTTCCTGCTACGGGCTTCTGAAGTCCCGCCAGGGTACGGATCAGAGTCGACTTCCCGGAGCCGTTCCTCCCCAGCAGGGCGGTCAGCTTGCCCGGACTCAGGCTGAGGTTTATCCCGGCAGCGACCGACACATGGCCGCTTTTCCCGGCATATCCTATCGAAAGCTCATGAGTAGTAAGCGTCATATCAAAATGAATTACGCAGGTTGTTCATTTTCAGGATAATCCATATCACTATCGGCGCGCCCACAAGCGAGGTCGCTACATTGATCGGGAGCACAAACCCGCTTCCGGGGAGTTGTGCGATGATATCGCATGCCAGCAGGAGCATAGCGCCCGTGAGACAACAGGCAGGCAACAGGACGAGGTGGTTGGAAGTGTTCAGAAGCGACCGGGTAAGATGAGGTACCGCCATGCCTATGAAGCCTATGGGACCGCAGAATGCCGTTACAGTTCCGGTGAGAATACAGGTATTGATCAATATGAAGGTCCTGGCTTTCTGTATGGAGATCCCCAGCGTAGCCGCATTCTGCTCTCCGAGGAGAAGCGCGTTCAATGTTTTGGACAGTGAAAAGGAGACCAGGATGCCGGTAATGGAAACCGATGCAAGAACGGTCAGCTGGTGGCCGGAGACACCGCCGAGGCTGCCGAATGTCCAGGAAATAAATGCCTGCAGCTGCTCCGGTTTGCTATAGTATTGCCAGATAGTTGTAAGCGATAAGGTCAATGTCCCCAACAGCAGGCCGACGATCAGCAAAACGACATGATCGCGTACGAAACGGGAAATTACCAGGAGCACAGAGAAAACCAGCGCAGCTCCCAGCGAAGCGCTGAGGGCCAGTAGCCAGGATGTCCCGATACCCAGCCGGTGCAGGTTGACAATGCTTCCGGCAGCGCCGCCGGCGAATATAAGGAACCCGGTGCCCAGTGCTGCTCCGGCGCTGATGCCCAGCTCGGAAGGGCTTGCAAGCGGGTTTCTGAAAAGCGTTTGCATTTGCAACCCGCTTACGGAGAGCGCCGCTCCGGCAAGAACCGCCGTCAGCGCCTTGGGAATGCGTATATTGTATATAATATAGCTCCACGCTTTCACTTCGCTCTCTCCTCCTGTAAGAATCGACAGGGTGTCGCGAAGGGGGATATGCACCGATCCCAGGAGTATATCGGAAATGAGCAGCACAAGTAAGCCCGGGAGAAGGATCGACAACCGGAGATATTTGGAAGAAAACGAGTGCAAGAGAGTCAGGCTTAGTCCAATTTGATGCAATAATACAATGTATGCTCGGGAAGTAAATCCGGGTGCAGTATTTTCACATAGTCGGCCAGCAGCAGGTCGGGCCGGAAAGATGAAGATTCCCAGTAATCGTTGGCCCCGGCTTCATTTACCCGGTTGGCCAGACTGTAAAGCCGGCCGTTCCTGACGGATTTGAAGTCTGCGTACCTGTTGTCTGACGAGAGCAGTTCCTTTTTCCCGTCCCGGGCCGAAGAAACGTATATGTTAAGCCAGAAATCTGCATCGAGCGCTACCGGGTATACCGCCTCGAAGTTGAGCGGAATACCGCCGGTCTGATCGTTGTCCTTCCAATGGTAGTCTGCTCCTGCGTCCGAAAGCAGGGTTGCCATAAAGCTTTTTCCGCCGGGCATATACCAGGTGCCCTGGTACTCGTTCCCGAGTAAAACGCCGGGTTTTCTTGCCGCAGATTTACTGACGAGCTCCGCCACATGCCGGTAGGATGATTCCACGAAGGCGAACTGATGGTCGGCAAAATTCTGACGGTCGAGCAGCGCCGCCATTAATTTGATCCACTCTGCCCGGCCAAGGGGAGAGTTTTCCATCCATTCGGAATTGATAATGACCGGGATACCCGATTTTACAATATTTGAATACGCCTCCGGGCCGGCTTCCGGGCTTCCGGTTACCATGAGGATACCGGGCTGCAGCTCCAGGACCTTTTCCTGGTTTAAGGTATTCCCCTTATAGATCTCTTTAATTGTTCCTGCACGTATTTTCTCCCTGATCTTCGGTGAGTACAGCTGGTCGCCGTCGCCTGCTGCTATCAGGAAATCCCATGCTTCCAGCCGGTCTATAGCGCCGGCATGGAGGTTCGAGGTAACGGCGATGGACTTCACCGGTATGTGAATGACCTGGCTCTGCGAAAATCCTTCGGGAATACCGTCTCCTTTTTTGAGCAGCACATAGCGGAGCGTATCGCCTGCGGTGCGGAAAGGTGTGACGATATCAAGAAGCTGATAGCCTTTTTCCTGTCGTATCTGGAAACCCTGCGCATACCGGATCAACCCTTCCTGCGCGCCGGAAGCTACGGGCGGAGCGTCGTTCTGCGAAGATGTCTGGTAACAGCCTGCCAGGGCCAGGAGCCAGATAAGTGCCGGCCGCCGGTCAGCAGCAGCTTTCAGGATATAAACCAGCTTCAACCACATTTCATGCAAATTTTTGGTGCGAAAACACGGCCTGCCCGGGTAAGATTTTCCCGGGGAAGCCCGACTATCGATATCAAATTAAATCGATACAAAGCTAACATGCATCCCCCATTGAAAGCAGTAATTGAATTATGTTTCGGTAAATGAGATTCTTTTTAGATTATTTATCTTTATATATCATGTTATATTAAACTTTAAGATTTAATATTTTGAAATATATAGATATTTTGTTTATTGTCAACTTGCTATATTTGCACCTGGAAAAAGAAGACTACTGCGTGATTAAATCCCTGGATCAGAAAGAAAATGTTACGGTCAAAGCTTGAAAACAATGAGTCGGGTATCTTATTATACGGGATTACTCCGCCCAAATCCGGCCACGCCCCGGAGAAGATCAGGGAGATAGCCGACCGGCAGCTCAGGAGGATAGAGAGCCTGAACATAGACGGCCTAGTTCTTTACGACATCCAGGACGAGTCGTCGCGCAATTCCCTGCCAAGACCGTTTCCTTTTATGGAGACAATCGATCCCTGGACCTATAGCCGGGAATACCTGGGAAGCCTGAACCTGCCCCGGATCATCTATAACGGGGTAGGGAGGTACACGCCTGAGACATTCACCGACTGGCTTCGTCTTCAGGGCGCTGATCTCGACCTGATGGTATTGGTAGGTTCGCCCTCCCGGCAAAGCGCTGCCAGCCTGTCGCTTCACGACGCATATAACCTGAAAAGAAAGCTCAACAACCCCGTCCTGATGGGAGGAGTGACCATTCCTGAACGGCACGCCAGGAATGCCGACGAGCACCTGCGCGTAGCTTCCAAAACCCTGGCCGGCTGTCGCTTTTTTATCTCTCAATGCGTATACAATGTCCGGAATGCGCTGGTTTTTCTGACAGACTACTGCAAGCTGCTGGATCGGACGGGAGAAAAGCCGGTGCCCATTATCTTTACGATTACGCCATGCGGATCCCTGAAAACCCTGCACTTTATGGAATGGCTTGGGATCGAGATCCCGGAATCGCTCCGAAAAGAGCTCGAAATGTCGCCCGATATGCTCGGACGCTCGGTTGAAGCATGCAGGCATATCGTAGATGAGCTGATAAGCTACGCCTCTTCGCTTTGTGTTCCGATCGGCTTTAACGTAGAAAGCGTAGCGATCAGGAAAGACGAGATCGAAGCCTCCCTGGAATTGGTGAGGTATATAAGGGATAAGCCCTTCAGAGCATCACGAACGGTTTAGGGCTGAAACATAAAACGAATACGGCAAGCGCTACCACACCGAGGATAAAGCGCCCGGCGCCCAGCGGCCTGTTATCGGTGGTTTCGGGGTGCGTAATGCCCAGGAACCGTCCCAGTATAAAAAGAAAGAACAGGAAGCCCGGATAACCTGTCCAGTCGGGCCTGAAATAGGAAAGTCCCAGCTGCAGCAGCACGATGACGAGGCTTACGATAACGGCGTTCAGCGGGTTTTCAAAAATTTTCCTGAAGCAGATAAACAGGAAGCCGGCATAGATAGTCAGCGAAAAAAGCGCCGCGTAAAATTCCGAATCCGGCATCCCCGCGAAATCCGACAGTGTATACAGCCCGAGGCCGGAGTAAGCTACAAAAAGGATAAACAGCGCGGGTACTACGTTGTCGAACCATTTTTTGCCGATCATACCGTACAGGATATGCCCGCCGTCGAGCTGGCCGAGCGGCAAAAGGTTGAGGGAAGTGAAAAACAGGGCCAGGTAGCCGGCAAAAAGATAGGGGTAGTGAATGATTTCAAAACGGTGGGGTACCAGCTCCGGGTCTGCAACGTAGGTCTTGAAAAACCAGAAGAGGATATTGTCGCCCAGCGCGATGTTTCCGGCCGGGTTTTCATATACGAAATAAGGGTAATTCAGGCCATGCTCCAGATACTCCGGGTGTATAGTGAAAATATGTTCGGGAGGAGGCAGATGGGTAAACCCGTACCAGAGCACGCCCAGAGCGGCTGCAAATCCGGCCAGGGGCCCGGCTATCCCGATATCAAAAAATTTGATCCTGGACTGGACGACGTCTTTTATCCTGATAAAGGCGCCCAGGGTGCCTATGCTGGGAGAGATCCCGAACCATAGCGGGATGTAGTAAGGGAGCGAAACTCTCACCCGGTGCCTGCGCGCTACAAAATAATGCCCGAACTCGTGAATGGTCAGCACGCCCAGGAACGGGATCGAAAAATGGAAACCCTGGAGGAACTCCTCCCATCCCAGCCGTTTTTCAACGAATACGAAAAGATTCCCGAACATCCACTCCGCCCCTGCGAGCGTTGTTGTGATAAGGGTAATGACAAGTAATAAAAGCTGGATGGAAAGCGTACGGTTATTTTCAGACATAAAGAGACAGGTATTCTAGAATGGTAGTTGGCTTCTGTACATGTATGATATGGATTCCCAGTTTTCCGGCGGCCTCGACATTAGCCTGGTTGTCGTCGAGAAACAGCGTTTGGCCCGCTTCTATCCCGGCATCCTCGAGCACGTTCAGGTAAATCTGCGGATCAGGCTTCATAATGCCCATTTCATAGGAAAGGTATACCTTGCTGAACAGGTGCTGCAGGTTCCCGATACCGGAAGTCGTGTGCAGGATCTGGTTGACTTTGGAAATGTGAATGCTGCTCGTGTTGCTGAGAAGATACAGCTGGTACCGGTCGGCCAGGCTTTTCAAAAGCCCGATCCTTGCAGGCGGGATGTCCAGGAGCAGCGCGTTCCAGGCATCGTCGATATCGGTATCGGCCAGGTAGGGCATTTCCAGGATTTCCCGGACCAGGTTCCGGAAGCCTTCCTCGGATAGATTCCCGGTCTCAAATTTCCTGAATAGTTCATTTTCTGCGAAAACCTTGTGCAGGTGCTGATCGGAATGACCGCTCAACTCCGCAAAGGCACGCACTGTTTTAGGAATATCTATATTGAGAATAACATCTCCCAGGTCAAAAATGATGTTCTTAATATTATTTTTCATTTATAATAGAGACTAATGATAATGTGGTACCGTGCTCTTCGGGACTTGCAGTCCCGAAACCTTCGTTATGTCGCCTTTGGCGGCCACCTGACATCCGGGAAGAAAACCGCAGGAAATTTTCCACAGGTTTAACAATGCGTTCACGGTCATCAAATGTCAAAGCTAGGAACAAATGAACAATTGTAATAGGCGCAGGTAGGATTTTTGCGGGGAAAGGGTTGTAAAGGTCTTTTCACTAATTTTGCAAAGAAAACAGGAACACCCCGGTAGCTACCGGGTAAAAAACTTTAAAACCAGCCTCGAAGAGGCGCCAATACACCACCGCGTGCGTATACGCGGACACCGGGATGAACGATAATACAGAAATTAAGGAAGAGGTTTTGTTGCCGGTTATGGAGGCATTTTATACCCTGCAGGGGGAAGGAATGCATAACGGCCGTGCAGCCTATTTCATTCGCCTGGGCGGATGCGACGTAGGTTGCCACTGGTGCGATGTGAAAGAATCGTGGGATGCGGTTATCCACCCGAAATTGCATGTCGGGCAAATTGTGAGCGAGGCCTTACAATATCCGGGACGTTTGGCAGTTATTACTGGTGGAGAACCGCTCATGTACGACCTGGGAGAGCTTACTTTTCGTTTGCGGAGTGAAGGGTTCCGGACCAATATAGAGACCTCAGGAGTGTATCCTCTGTCGGGAAAGTGGGATTGGATATGTTTTTCGCCAAAGAAATTCAAAGAGCCGCATCCGGGGATCTATGAAGCAGCCGATGAGCTCAAAGTGATCATTTTCAATAAAAGTGATTTTGAATTCGCGGAGCATCATGCGCAGAAGGTTTCGGATGACTGCCATTTAATCTTACAGGTGGAATGGAGCAGAAGGGAGCAGATGATGGGACAGGTAATTGATTACATTATGAAAAACCCGCGCTGGCGCATGTCGCTGCAGACTCATAAATATATGAATATACCCTGATGCGTAATTCATTGATATGCTTCGGAATATGGCTGATCGCGCTCAGCGGGGCCCTGGCCCAGGGTATACAGCTGAGCCGGAAAGGCAGAGATCTTGAGGAAAAGGCTTCCAGGGCCTGGGAAGCGCGCGACCTGGAGAAAGCCCGTGAGTTGTACAGGCAGCTTGCGGAGGTTGAGCCGAAGTATGTCCTGCCGCATCTGAGGCTTGCCCAGATATATGAATGGAACAGGCAGCAAGACCTGGTAAAACAGCACTATGAAAAGGCCGTGGCGTTAGCTCCCGACTCGAAGGAAATGCTTGCAGCTTACCAGTGGCTGGGAAAAAAAGCCCAGGAAAGAGAGGACTACCAGGCCGCTGCAGGCTATTGGCAGAAAGTCCTGGATATTCTCGGCGGACAGAAAAGCAATAACCTGTCGAAACTCGCCGAACGTCAGCTCGAGTCAGCCAGGTTTGCCCTGAAAGCCCTGGAGAACCCGCTCGACATCCATACTGAGGTGCTGAGCGACACGGTTAACCGTCTTCAGCTGCAATTCTTCCCGGTACTGACTGCCGATCGGGAAAAGCTGATCTTTACCGCGCTTGATCGCGGAGGCAACGAAGATATATTTATTGCCACCTGGGAAAAAGGCTCCTGGTCGGTACCTGTCTCCATCTCGGACAATATCAATACATCAGGTAACGAAGGGACCTGCACGGTGTCGGCCGATGGCCATACCCTTGTTTTTACTGCCTGTAACCGCAACGACGGACTGGGCAGTTGTGACTTGTACATAAGCTATCTGAAAAACGGCATCTGGTCGAGGCCGGAAAATATAAGCGAGCCGGTTAACTCAAGACATTGGGAGTCGCAGCCTTCCTTATCGGCCGACGGGAGCGTCCTGTATTTTGCCTCCGACCGCCCCGGCGGAGCCGGTAAGTCGGATGTATGGAAATCGGTCAAAAATGAAAAAGGAGAATGGGGCGAGCCCGTTAACCTGGGCGCCGGGATCAATACGCCTGATGACGAAAATGCCCCTTTTATCCATGCAAACGGGACCACCCTCTTTTATGCTTCAAAAGGTCTGCCCGGAATGGGCGGGTTTGATATTTTTATGGCGGATGTAGCGGAAGGCGTATCGGGCAAACCCGTCAACCTGGGCTATCCTATCAACAATAATGCCGACCAGGTGGGGCTTTTCATTACTGCCGACGGCAAGACGGCCTACTATACCGAAGACCGGTCGGAACCGGGAAAAGGGCGTTTTTCCAGGTTGTATCATTTCGAGATCCCGGATAAGCTTCAGAAGCTTTTTGTCTCAAGCCGTTATGTGAAAGGCCGGGTTCTGGACAGCGAAACCCACACCCCTGTGAAAGCCCGGATTAAGCTGTATGACCTGGTCACACGCCAGCTTGTATCCGGTTTTACGTCCGATGAAAGTACAGGCGAATTCCTGGCGGTAGTGAACAAGGACAGTCATTATGCACTGTATGTGGAAAGCAGCGGCTATCTTTTTAAAAGCATGTCTTTTGACATAACCGATAAAGATGCAGCCGTAAGAAAGGATATCCTGGTGGAAAAGGCCAAAAAAGATAAGGCGGAGGTGTTGACCAATGTCTATTTTGAAACCGGCGATTTCAACCTGAGCGAGAAATCAAAGCTGGAGCTCGATAAGCTGGTTACCTTCCTGAATGAAAACAGGAATCTTTCCATTGAGGTATCGGGCCATACGGACGACGTCGGATCTGATGACGACAACCTGAAATTATCGGAGAAGAGGGCGGAGTCAGTGGTCGGATACCTGGCTGACAAAGGGATATCTTCGGCGAGGCTTCAACATAAAGGATATGGAGAAAGCAGGCCCAGGGTACCCAACAGCAGCGAAGAAAACCGGAGCATAAACAGGAGAATAGAATGGCGTATTCTGTAAGTCCAGTTGCTTTTTTTTACAAAAAGGCACACTTTTGCGCAGGTTTATGTTGTCAGTTTAAAAGACGACGTGCAAATTCTCCGGAAACAGGTTGAGGTTGCTCTTTTGAAATTACCTAATAATATTGTACCCAATATTCTGATATTAATGTCCAGAGAAGTAATAGATTGCTTGATTATCGGTTCCGGTCCGGCCGGTTATACGGCTGCGATTTATGCAGCCAGAGCGGGAATGAAACCCGTTTTATACCAGGGAGGGCAACCCGGCGGGCAGCTGACCATCACTACTGATGTCGAGAATTACCCGGGATATCCCGACGGGATCGAAGGCCCCCAGATGATGATGGAGTTTGAAAAACAGGCCAGGAGATTTGAAACCGATATCAGGTACGGCCTGGTTACATCGGTCGATTTTTCCGGCTATCCTCACCTGGTGACGGTCGACGGGAGGAAAGAAATAGAAGCGAAAGCGGTGATCATTGCTACCGGCGCCTCGGCCAAGTGGCTGGGGCTTCCTGCCGAAGAGCGGCTGAACGGAAAAGGAGTTTCCGCGTGCGCCGTTTGTGACGGGTTCTTTTTCAGGAAACAGGAAGTTGTGGTGGTCGGAGGAGGAGATACTGCGCTGGAAGAGGCTTCTTATCTTGCCAAATTATGCGCCAGGGTCTACCTGTTGGTGAGAAGGGATGAGCTCAGAGCTTCCAGGATCATGCAGAAGCGGCTGTTTTCCCTTGAGAACGTGGAGGTGTTGTGGAATACGGAAGCAGTGGATCTGATAGGAGAAGATACGCTGGAAGGTGTTGTCATCAGGAATAATATCAGTGGCGAGCAGCGCACGTTGAATGTAACCGGCTTTTTTGTCGCTATAGGCCATAAGCCCAATACCGATATCTTTGAAGGCTTCCTGGAGCTGGATAGCCACGGGTACATCAGAACGGTACCGGGCTCAACCAGGACTAATATCGAAGGCGTATTTGCCTGCGGTGATGCACAGGACAATGTATACCGCCAGGCTGTAACGGCTGCCGGTACCGGTTGTATGGCTGCATTGGATGCAGAACGATTTTTAGTAGAGAAAGAGGCAGAATTGCTGGATCAGGCTTAACCCGGAGTGAATTATTTTGGCGCTCTTTACTGTCGGGCCCCCCTGGCCGCCGGTTTTGAGATTTGGCGAAAGGGCGACAATTCATGTTATGAAAAGATTGACCACTGTTAGACATCTGGTAAGACTTGCTTTTCTCCCGGCCTTATTTTTTTTTCTGACCGTTTTCGAAGCGGCAGGACAGGAAAGAGGTAGGGTGAAGCAGGCGCCCAGGATCAATCAGGGTACTACAAAGACCCCTGATACCCCGAAAAAGGATACAAAGGACGAAACGGAAGAATTTGAAATTCAGACTTCAAATATCCAGTTTCAAAGCCAGTTTGAGCCGGTAAAACCGGTCAACCCGGTGGTGAACGAGGATCCGGACGAGATGCTGCCGATCGAGCTGACGGTAACGGAAGTGACCGATTCGATGCAGGTAGGTGATGATATGGTCAAGGTCGCGGAATATTTCGTGATCTGGGACGAAAGGAATATAAACCCTTACAACATCAATCCCCTCGAATTTGACGAGAGTATAGTCCTTGATCTATATAATGAAGAGGAGGGCAGGGATGTGGCCATGCCGCTTCGCGAGATCCGGCCTACCTCCCAGTTCGGGCTTCGCTGGGGGAGAAATCATACCGGTACAGACCTGAACCTGAATACGGGCGATACCATCACCAGTGTATTCGACGGCATGGTACGGGTTGTGGGCGTCGACGGAAGAGGCTACGGAAGGTTTGTGGTGGTCCGTCATTATAATGGTCTTGAAACGCTTTACGGGCACATGTCCAAGCCGCTTGCCGAGTCGGGACTGGTAGTAAAGGCCGGCGACGTCATCGGGCTCGGAGGCAGTACCGGTCGCAGTACCGGTCCGCATCTTCACTTCGAAATACGCTACGAAGGCAATCCTTTCGACCCGCGGCATATCTTCGACTGGTCTGTCCCGGCTGCGAAGTCCCGGGAGTTTGAACTGACCAAATCGGTATGGGATTACAGGCGGGGCGGCCGCAGCTACAAGAGCGAGTTTGAATCCGGAGATCAGGCCCCCGCATATAAATCGGCGGTATGGCATAAGATCCGTTCGGGAGAGACGCTGTCGTCTATCGCCAGGAAATATGGAACGACGGCTACGACCATCGCCAGGATGAACAAGCTGAGCGTAAGGTCTACGTTAAGGATCGGGCAGAGGCTGAGGGTACGTTAGCGCCTTTTTGGGTAATTTTCCGTCGCCCGTCTTACAGATTGGATTATCAGATTACGGAAGTACTATGAAATTAGATATACTGGCAATCGCCGTCCATCCTGATGATGTCGAGCTCGGTTGCTCCGGCGCTTTGATGGTATCCGTGTTAAAAGGAAAGAAAGCAGGCATACTCGATCTCACGAAAGGGGAGCTCGGAACAAGGGGAACGCCGGAGGGTAGGCGGGAAGAAGCCGCTGCTGCTGCTGCCATCATGGGAATAGCCATAAGGGACAATGCGGGCATGGCCGACGGTTTCTTCCGCAATGACGAAGCGCACCAGAAACAGATCATTCCTTTTATCAGGAAATACAGGCCTGATATAGTGCTTGCGAATGCCTTTACCGACCGGCACCCCGACCATGGACGAGCTTCGGAGCTTATCGCCGAAGCCTGTTTTTATTCGGGGCTCAGAATGGTAGAGACTTTCGACGAAGAAGGACGGCCCCAGGACCCCTGGCGTCCGGGGAATGTGTTTCACTTCATACAGGACCGTTATATAAAGCCGGATTTCATAGTCGATATTTCCGAAGTAATGGACAGGAAGATAGAAGCGATTACGGCATTCAGGAGCCAGTTTTTTGTGCCTTCATATAGGGAGAACGAGCCTCAGAGCTATATTTCCTCTCCTGAGTTCCTGGAATTTATCAAAGCCAGGGCCCGGGAGATGGGACATGCCATAGGAGTAGCTTTCGGAGAAGGGTTTACCTCTTCGAGAGCTTTGGGTGTAAGAGATTTCAGCTCGTTCCTTTAAGGAGACAGCCGCGATATTTCCCACTCACGCGTGGCTTCTGAAAGAGTATAGAGGATCCGGTCGTGCAGTCGGCTGGCCCGTCCCTGCCAGAATTCAATTTTGAAAGGACTAACCTTGAACCCGCCCCAGTAAGGAGGTCTTTCGACTTCTTTTCCTTCGAATTTCCGTTCCAGTTCTTCCTGCTTTTCTTCCAGCTCGCGGCGGTTTCCGAGAGGCCTGCTCTGATCCGACACCCAGGCGCCGATCTGGCTTGGCCGCGGCCGGCTCCTGAAATAGCTGTCCGATTCTTCTGCGCCGGCCAGCGATATGGTACCCTGCACTCTTACCTGGCGTTCCAGTTCAGCCCAGAAAAAAGTGAGGGAAGCAAAAGGATGCGCTGTCAGCTCAATGCCTTTTTCACTATGGTAATTGGTAAAAAAAGTAAACCCTTCCGCATCGCAGCTTTTAAGCAGGACGATCCGGCCGTTAGGAACATTGTTCCTGCCGAGCGTGCCGAGATGCATGGCGTTCGGTTCGTTTACGGACGAATCCAGTGCCTCCTGAAACCACAATCTGAACTGGTTGAGCGGGTTTCTTTCTACATTTTCCTCGTTTAAGGTTCTAAGGGTGTATTCTTTGCGTATATCCGCTATATTCGTGCTCATAACTAAGATTGATTCTTAAGGTTAAATAACAAAAATACTTGTTTCAATAGAAAGATTCTTACTTTTGTAATATCAGGGTATAGAATTGATAGAGTAACAAACGATGGCACAGGACGATATCACCGTGAATGGTGGAAACGGAGAAAATGATCAGATCGAAAAGAAACAGGAAGTAGATCTGGACAGTCTTGAAATTCAGGAAGAGCTTCAGGGGGAAGAGGCCGGTGAAGAAGTCGTGTCTTCTTCTGTCGATGACCAGCCGCTTCAGGAGGACAGCGAAGCCGGGGAGATTTCGGCTTCCGGGTCGGATCAGCCTGAAGATCAGCTTCCTGATGAGGATGTTTCAGCGGGGAGTGAGCTTCCGGCCGGACAAGCTGATGCGGACGACTCTGTTGCTGATGCGGATGGTCCTGTTACTGATGCAGACAGCCCTGTTGCTGATGCGGACGGTCCTGTTGACGAGCCTTCCGATATAGAAGATATCCCTGCTGCCGATACCCCGGTAAATGAGCCTTCTGCCACAACGCCTGCAGATCCCGCGGAAGAAGCGGAAATAAACGCTGTTAATACGGATGAGAATGATCATCCGGAAACAGATGACGCCGCTGAAGACGATGACGCTGCCCAGGAAAGCATCGACCTAACGGAGCTGGACAAACCTGCCCTGATCGCCCTGCTTACCAAAGAGCTTGCAACGCTGCAGAACGGAGAAAATCTTACCCTTTCGGTTTTTCGCCGTCTCGATAATCTCCTGAAAGATTTCAGGACCATTCTCGATAATTTCCAAAGCGCAGAACATGGGGCTGCCCTGGAGCGGTTTATTGCCGAAAACGGAAGCGAGGAGGGCTTCGAATACCGGCCGGATGCGCAGACCAGCCAGCTTGAGGATCTTAAAAAGAAGCTCAAAGCAGAAAGAGCCAAATTCTTCAGGCAACTTGACAAAGCCAAGGAAGATAATTTTAATGTAAAAACCACGCTTTTACAGCGGTTGCGCGAGCTGGTAGAGGAGGAAGAAAATAAGGAATCTGACGATTCCAACATGAAAGCGGGCTGGCAGGATTTTAAGAAGATCCAGGAGGAGTGGAGAGCTGCAGGGAATATCAATTCGCCGCATAACGGTACATTGTGGGCTACCTACAACGCGCTTGTCGACCGGTATTTTAATATCAGGAACATGTTTTTCGAGCTCAAGGAGCTTGACCGGAAGCGTAATGCCGAGGTGAAGACCGAGCTTTGCGAAAAAGTCGAAGTAGTTGCGGAGGCGATAGAGAAGAACGGGTTCTCCAGGCAATACCTCGATGAAGCGCTGCATCTTTTCGAAGACTACAAACACGTAGGGCCGGCGCCCAAAGAAGACCAGGAAATCCTGTGGCAACGCTTCAAAGCCGCCCTCGATAAGGTATATGACGCCAAGCGTCTTCAGTCGGGAGAGCTGAGAAAACAGGCTGCTGAGGTCTATGAGCTGAAGTCTAAGATATACGAGGAGGTCATTCCATATACCTCTTTTTCTTCCGGGAGCATCAACGAATGGAACGCCAGGACAAAAGAGCTGCTTGCTTTTCAGGCCCGGTGGGAGGAAATCAAAGGAGGAATGCCCAGGGAAGAGGGCAAAGTGCTGAGCAAGAAATTCTGGTCGGCGCTTAAAACATTTTTTAACAACAAGGGTGAGTTTTTCCGTCAGCTGGAGGCAAAAAGAGAAATTAACCTGAAGGCGAAAACAGAACTGTGCGAACAGGCAGAGGAAATACTGAGCCTGGGCGAGGACACTCCGCAGAATACACAGAAAATAATCGAGCTGCAAAAACGGTGGAAGTCGATAGGGCAGGTGCCGGAGAAATTCAAGGATTCCATTTTCGTCCGTTTCAAGACAGCCTGCGATGCTTACTTTGATAAAAAGAGGGGAAAGAACCAGGCGGTAGAGAAGGAATTCGAGGAGAACCTGAAGAAGAAGGAGGACCTGTGCACCCGTATCGAAAAACTGGCCGAAGAGCCCGATGCCAATATAGACCAGTTGAATGCGTTTAAGGCCGAGTGGAAAGGGATCGGGTTCGTTCCCCGGGGGGAAATGCAGCATATACAGAAAAGGTATATCGGCGCCATCAACAAGTATGTAAGCGCTATCGGGAAACTGAGTTCGAAAGAAAAGGAGATCGTGCTGCTACAGAGTGAAGTGGATGTGGTGAAGGGCAGCGATTCAGACCGTAATCTTTACCGGAAGGAAAATGACCTGCGTAAGAAGGTCAGCCAGTTGGAGGAAGATATCCTGTTATGGCAGAATAACATACAGTTTTTTGCCAA
Organism: Spirosomataceae bacterium; assembly: GCA_037191015.1. Taxonomy (GTDB): domain Bacteria; phylum Bacteroidota; class Bacteroidia; order Cytophagales; family Spirosomataceae; genus Ravibacter. The sequence continues at coordinate 472,155 of JBBCKD010000027.1, read as the reverse complement.
ATCAAAAAATTCGGATAAGCTGAAGGCCGATTTTGAAAAGAAGATTGAAAAGGCTGAAGAGCAGCTCGCTGATCTGAAACACCAGCTCAGGGTGTTGCAGGAAGCGTTCTGAGCAAGGTGAGGCCGATTCCCTGTTTGTTTTGTTGATGACTGCATTTTCAACTATTAACCTGCAGCTGCCGCCGGGTAAAAGTATTTTCTTTGCTTCAGATTTTCATTTAGGCTCACTGAAAGGAGAGAAGGGAAAAGAACAGGAAAGAATCGTTTCAGGATGGTTGAAATCCATCAGGGAAGATACGGCCTGCCTTTTTCTGGCAGGCGACGTATTTGACTATTGGTTCGAATATAAATATGTCGTCCACAAAGGGAGTATCAGGTTTTTCGGGCAGCTTGCGGAGTTTGCAGATGCCGGGATACCCATTTATTATTTCCCGGGCAACCACGATATGTGGGTGCGTGATTATTTCAGTACCGAATTAAATGCAGTGGTAAGCCGGGCGCCGGTGAGCTTCAATATTTCTTCCTCTGACGGAACGACCCGTAAATTACTTGTAGGTCACGGAGACGGTCTGGGTCCGGGCGACAGCACCTATAAATTGCTGAAGGTGCTGTTCGAAAGCCGGCTGGCGCGGTTTTTATTCAGGCAGGTCCACCCTGATCTTGCGACTCGTCTTGCTTTTGCCTGGTCAGGACAGAGCAGGGCGGCCAACAACCGGAAGGGAGAAGAAGCTTTCAAAGGCAATGAAAGAGAATGGCTGTATCAATATTGCCTGGAGATAGAGCGGCGGGAACATCATGATTTCTATATATTCGGTCACCGCCATCTGCCGCTGGACCTCAAGGTAGGCGACAACAGCCGCTACATCAATCTCGGGGAGTGGTTCAGCCCGGCGAGCAGGTTGCCTTACGGCAGGTTCGACGGGATCGATATGGAGCTCAAGTATTACGGCTAATACCGCGTTGCCGCTCCCTTTCAGGAAGGAAGCCTTTTTTAGTCGAAATTCTTTTTCGGCACTTCTCCCGGCGAAATGAAATCCTGCCGGGTCACATTTTCACGCGGGGACTGGTTGAGATCCTTGTGCCACTCTTTTCGCTTTAAATCCCCTTTTTTCACTCCTTTGATAAAGTTGGCCCAGGCAAACGGGTTGAGGAACGGCATCGTGGTGCTGAATCCTTTGTTGGCATAGGATTCCCTTCCGAAAAGCTGCTGGTCCATTGTGTACCGGAAGTTGGTCTGCGCATTATTGGGGACCATCATCGCCATCCTGTTGATGTAATCCGGATCGGTACTTTTGGCAAGCGCGTCGCGGTCAGCCTGGTCAGGCAGGCGCATTTCCAGGAATGCTTTTTTAAATTCTTCTTCCGTGTTGTAGGGCCATACCCTCACTTCGGAAAGCATCTGTATATCTTCCCTCATGGCAATAATGGCCGAGAAGGATTCCCTGTTCATGCTTGTAGGGATCTTGAAGTATTGATTTTTGTACCCGACATAGGTGAAGACAATACTGTCGCCGGGGAAAACCGGGATAGCAAAATACCCGTCGCGGTCGGCAAGAGTACCTTTGCCCGCCCTGGGTATGATAATACTGGCATTGGGAAGTCGCTCCTGTTCTCCGCCTACTACTATCCCAGTAAACATGATCGCTTTCCTTTCGCCCTGGCCCTGAGCGGGTAAAAAAGAAGCAAAAGTCAACAACAGAACGGATATGCCAACTAACAGACTATTTCTCATTATCAGGATCATTTCTCTTGTGTTTCTACGATAATACTATTTGATACCGTACGTACCGTCAAGAGATTTATAACAGGCTCTTTGTTTTATCAGGCTTGTGATCATCTTATAAAATTAGAGATTTGAGTTGAAATTACCGAACGGATTAGGAAAAAAGCTTGATAAAAGTGGCAATAAACGGCATAGAAAGGAGAAGTCCGTCGAAGCGATCTAGGAAGCCTCCGTGTCCGGGAATGCTGTTGCCTGAATCTTTAATGGCGATACTCCGCTTGAAGAGCGATTCCACCAGGTCTCCGTAAATACCGGTAATGACGATGATAGCGCCGATACAATACCACTGCCAAGGCAGATAGGTCGTGAAAAAGATACCCAGTAAAAATGCAATAAGCGCGGCGAAGACCGCCCCTCCGATGGCCCCTTCCCACGACTTCTTGGGAGATACCCTTTCGAAAAGCTTTCTCTTCCCGAATTTGGTGCCTGCAAAGTACCCCCCTATGTCTGAAGCCCACAGGAGAAGAAGGCAACCCAGAACGATCTGGTAGTTATAGGTGCCTCCCCTCATGGCAATCACCGACAGCAGGGCGAACGGGAGCGCTACGTAGATGAGACCGAGAAAGGTAAAGCCGATATTCATAAAGGGTTTTATATCTTTTTTCTTATAGAGCTTGATGAAAAAAATCAGCGACAGCAGGGGAGACATCACGAAATAATGCTGCCCTGACAAGTTACCCTTTTCAATGAAAAAGGTAAGTATGTTTAATATTATCCCGCAGAACGTCCCGTAATTGGTGAGCGGCTGGTTTCCGTCCAGGCCCAACAGCTTGTAGAATTCGTACTGGGTCAGCGCACATAAGATGCATACGAAGACCAGAAAGGTTGCTTCATTATATAAAATCAGTGCAAGAATGACAAAAAAACCAATCAGCGCAGCGATTATACGCTGCTCCAGATTACTTCTTTCCCTAATTCGTAATTTCATTGTTAAGAATTTGCATTGCAAACGCAGCCTGTCCGACAGGCACATATATCTCGAAAACACCCAGCAGGTAGCTGCTGTCCTTTTTATTCAGAAGTACTGCCTGTACCCCGTTATTTTCGAGAACCATACGGGTGAGTTCTGCTTTGGAGCTCACTTCCGTGACCATTACCTTTTCCCATTTATCGAGCATTTGAAAGGTCTGTTTATGAATTTTATATCAAACTCCGGATTCCGTCAGCGATTTGACGGTTCCGACGATGTCTTATAGACAACCCGTAAGAGCCATACCGAAACAATAAGCGATGCAGCTCCCATCCACAGGGGAATAGCCTGGGAAGAAGATATGTCCAGGTTGATCATTTGCTGCCTGTACATCCACATCAGCAGCACCGTAACGGCGTTATTGATAAAGTGGGCGAATATAGCCATCGAAAGCCGTCCTGTCCAGAAATAAAGGTAGCCGAACATGGCTCCCAGAAAAAGCCGGGGCAGGAAGCCGTAAAACTGGAAATGAATGGCGCTGAAAAGGAAGGCGCTTACCCAGATACCCAGGTGGACGTTAGCCCAGTGCTCGGCCAGCTTGCGCTGGAGGATCCCTCTGAACAATACCTCTTCGCCGATAGCGGGTATCACCGCTATTACAACAATTGCGATGATCAGTTCCGGGATATTATGGAACGATAACAAGAACTCGGTCAGCCGTGCCAGGGTGGATTCGCTGTCTTTCATCCAGGCCTCGATGCCGGAAAGGCTGTCGGGAAGAATCATAGATTCGTTCCATTCGGCTACGAGCCCCGTGAAAGGCATTAATACGATCGTAAGAAAAAAGATGGGAGCCAGGTCCCGGTACGAATCCCTGGACTGCAGGCAAAAAGCGCTCATCGGCTTGCGCTCAACGAGCTTCCAGTAAAACAGGGAAGGGATTAGAAACGTAAAAAGATGCCCCACGGCCTGCAGGATGATGATTTTATACCAGTTTTCCGGGCTGTATGCGGGTGTCTGATCGAGTTCGCTGATTTCGGTCAGGATGCTGGTATCCCCCCAGATAGACGAAATCAGGAGCACACCCACAATACTGCCTGCCGCCATTCCGATCAGGATCAATCCGACAAGTATCAATAAAGAGGCCCAGGTGCCGGGAATCAGAGAGCGTCTGGATTGAGGGTGTGTTTCTACCATAATTCCCGTAAATTTACGTCAAATTTTTACAGTTCAGTTGCTTCGGACTGTTGGAAAGTACTAAAGCCGGAAAAATGCCAAATATAGGAAATATAATGCTCGGGGAGTTTCCGTTATTGCTTGCGCCGATGGAAGATGTAAGCGATCCGCCGTTTCGTGCGGTGTGTAAGGATAATGGCGCGGATCTGATGTATACGGAATTCATTTCTTCTGAGGGACTTATCCGCGACGCCGCCAAGAGTGTAAAAAAGCTTGATATTTTCGAGTACGAGCGCCCGATAGGTATACAGCTGTTCGGAAGCGATATTGAAACTATGCGCTCCTGTGCGGAGATAGCCGCCGCCGCGGGGCCTGATCTGATCGATATCAACTATGGCTGCCCCGTGAAAAACGTAGCCTGCCGGGGAGCCGGAGCCGCATTGCTTCAGGATATTCCGAAAATGGTGAAGATGACCGAGGCGGTCGTGAAGGCGACCGACCTGCCCGTGACTGTAAAAACCCGGCTGGGATGGGATGACAGTACACGGAACGTGGTTGAAGTGGCGGAACGGCTGCAGGACATCGGCATAAAGGCGTTGACGGTGCACGGCAGGACCAGGGTGCAGATGTACAAGGGAAGTGCAGACTGGAGCCTGATAGGGAAAATAAAGGAAAATCCGCGGATCAGCATACCTGTCTTTGGTAATGGCGATATCGAAAGCCCGGAAAAAGCGCTCGAATATAAAAACCTGTACGGTGTGGACGGGATTATGATCGGGCGGGCTTCTATCGGTAATCCCTGGATCTTTAACCAGATTAAACACTTCTTAAAAACCGGTGAGCACCTTCCGGAACCGGGAATAGAAGAAAGGGTAGCCGCATGCAGGAAGCACCTCGATTTTTCGGTCAGCTGGAAAGGCGACATCACCGGCTTGCTGGAAATGCGAAGACATTATACCAACTACTTTAAAGGACTTGATAATTTTAAACCTTTCCGGATGCGCCTCGTCGGGAGCCTGTCATATGCGGAAGTGCTGTTGGTTCTGGATGAAATTATTCACCATTATCACCAGGAATCTGATTTGGTGCTTCCGTAGAGACGCAATGCATTGCGCCTCTACAATATAAAATTGTTTGTATTTTCGGCCCGGCGGATTTATTATTGCCGCGTCAACTACTAATCTAAACTTTATGTCGCAACTGACTTATCAACGTATATTACTAAAACTCAGCGGGGAAGCACTTAACGGAGGGGACAAAACACAGGTTATTGATTTTAATATTTTGGATAAGTATGCGCTTGAGGTAAAGGAGGTGGTCGATTCGGGGGTGCAGGTGGCCATCGTGATCGGCGGTGGGAATATTTTCAGGGGAGCCTCGGTAGAAAAATCGGGCATCGACAGGGTGCAGGGAGATCATATGGGGATGCTGGCTACGGTAATCAACGGTATGGCCATACAGAGCGCACTGGAAAAGCACGGTATCAGGACGAGGCTGATGTCGGCCATCAAGATGGAGCAGGTCTGCGAACCTCTGATCAGGAGAAGGGCCGTGAGGCACCTCGAAAAAGGAAGAGTAGTTATTTTCGGAGCCGGCACGGGTAATCCTTATTTTACGACAGATACTACCGCCGGCCTGAGAGCGATCGAGATAGAAGCGGACGTAGTGCTGAAGGGCACACGGGTGGACGGTATTTATGACAAAGACCCGGAAAAAAATCCCGAAGCAAAGAAATACGATTCGCTCACTTTCGACGAAGCTATTTCCAAAAGGTTAAAAATAATGGATCAGACTGCATTTACACTGTGTATGGAAAACCATCTTCCTATCGTAGTTTTTGACATGAATAAACCCGGTAACCTGCTTAAACTGGTTTCAGGCGAGAAGGTTGGTACCCGGGTAGGATAATAAACACTCTTATCGAATCATAATCAATTAGCATGGAAGAAATAGAATTTTATCTGGAAGAAGCTAAAGAAACAATGGAAGGGGCTATTAAACACCTGGGCATTGAACTGGCGAAGATCAGGGCCGGTAAAGCATCTCCCCAAATGCTTGACGGGATCAGGGTTGATTATTACGGCTCGTTATCTCCTCTGAACAACGTGGCGTCGGTCACTACCCCCGACCCGCGGACGATAGTGATAAAGCCATTTGAAAGAAAGATTATTTCCGACATCGAAAGAGCGATTATCAATAGCAACATAGGACTTTCGCCCGCCAATGACGGCGAAGTGATCCGTCTCTCTATCCCGCCTCTGACCGAAGAACGGAGGAAAGAGCTCGCTAAACGCTCGAAGGCAGAAGTGGAAACAGCCAAAGTCAATATCCGTAATATACGTCAGGATGCGAATAACTCTATCCGTAAGCTGACAAAAGAAGGGGCTTCCGAAGACCTTGTCAAGCAGGGCGAGGAGCGGGTTCAGAAGATTACCGACAGCTTTATCGTAAGGATCGACCAGATCTACCAGGCAAAGGAAAAGGACATAATGGAGGTTTAGAGGCGCGTTTCAAAGTCTCTTGAAAAAGAGGGGGTATCTCATTCATTTGAGACACCCCTTTTTTCTTGCGTTCTGTTATAACTGAATAGTGAATACCTTATTACTTTTTCTTCCCCTCGTTCTTTTTCTCCTTCCTGTTATGGGTAATTTTATCTCCCATAACGTGCTGTTCTTCTCTTTCCCTGCTGTCGAGATCGTCTTTGTTTTCGGGCCTCTTGTTGAGGTTCACCTTTCTTTCCGGTGCAGTTTTTGGTGTGATTTTAATTCCTGTGGATTTCATAGTTGTTGATATTAAGTTAATAAACAGTTAAGTAAAGTTAACAAAATATAAACCCCGGAAGAAATCCGGTCTCCGCCGGCTGATACCTGGTTTCCTGCCTTTAAAGCAGCGATGCGCTGTCTTTATCGACAAACAGCCGGGCGTCCGGATGCTCTCTCAGTATCGTCGACGGATATTCGGGAGTGATGTCATTTTCCAGGGTATATTTGATTGCGTTCGCTTTCAAAGGTCCCGGGACGATGCAAAACAGGTGCGGCGGCTTCACAAGAGTGGGGATGGTAAGCGTGAGCGCATGCGTTGGGACAGCATCCAGCGAATCGAAACACCCGTCATTGACTTGCTGGATACGGCTTGTTTCGTCCAGCTCGACTACCTTCACTACTTCCGGGTCGTCGAAATCGGCAACATGAGGATCGTTAAAGGCTATATGGCAGTTTTCCCCGATCCCCATACAGATGATGTCGACCGGATTTTGTTCGAGTAAGGTACTGTATCGTTCGATCTCTTCCGCAATGTTGCCGGCATTGCCGTTGATCCGGTAGAAATTCCCTACCGGCACATAGCTGAAAAGTCTTTCTTCCAGGAATGTGGCGAAATTCTGCGGAGCATTGCTTTCCAGGCCGATGTACTCATCCATGTGGAAAGCGTTTACCCTTTCCCAGGCGATCCCTTCAGCTGCCTTTAGATAGCTGAGAAATTCATTTTGCGAAGGAGCCGACGCAAAGATCATGTTGATGCTGTCTTTGGTTTCCTGAATTTCGAGGATCCGCCCGGCGACCGCAGCAGCCGCCTCTTTTCCGAGCTGATCACGGTCAGGAGAAATAATGACAGCCAGGTGGTCGACTGACAAAGCCGATGATGAAAGGTTTTCAGTGTTCATAAATCCGGGTACTATTAAGTAGTATATATCAATCTGCCACCTACAATGGTGTGTTTTACGTTAATATCGCTGTCGAAAATGACAATGTCAGCGTCCTTTCCAATCTGGATGGTACCTTTCCTGTCAAGCACTCCCATAATCCTGGCAGGCGTAGTGCTTGCCATTCTTACGGCCTCCCTGAGATTTACACCGCCTAAACGTATCATGTTCCTCACCAGCCGGTCGAAGGTAGCCACGCTTCCTGCAAAGGAAGTGCGGTCGGGAAGTTTCGCAACGCCGTCTTCCACGATCACTTTCAGGCCGTTTTTCAGGGATCCCAGCGTGCTTTCGCCTTCCGGCATCCCCGCCGCCCGCATAGCGTCAGTGATAAGAGCCGTTTTGTCCGCTCCTTTGATCTTATAAATGAGCTGCAGGAGAGGAGCCGGCAGGTGAATCCCGTCGCCTATGATCTCGACGTCCATATCGAGCAGGAATGCACTTTCGATAGTTCCGGCATACCTGAAGGCATTCTGCCGGGTAACGCCCGACATCGCCGAGTACAGGTGCGTAGCCAGGGTATAGCCATTATCCCACGCTTCGAGCACATGCTCATACCGGGCATCAGTGTGGGCTACCGCAGCCAGGATACCTTTTTCTCTCAGGCGGCGTCCGAATTCGATAGCGCCGTCCAGTTCGGGAGCTGCGCTCCACCGTACGATATCCGACGAATAGGCAAGCACTTCCTCATACTCCGCCGGATCAGGATCGCGGATATACCTGGGATCCTGGGCGCCCCGCTGGCTCAAGGCAAAATAGGGGCCTTCCAGGTGAATACCCAGGAACCCGGCTCCATTGGAATTCTGTTCGACTGCTTTTTTGTAGATATCGAGCGTATTCAGAAGGTCTTCCTTTTCGGCCGTAAGCGTGGTAGGTACTATCGACGTGGTCCCGTAGCGGGCATGAGTTTCGGCAATCGTGAGAAAAGCTTCCACCGTACCATCCATAAAATCGGCGCCACCGCCTCCGTGAATATGAATATCGATGAAACCGGGGGAAATGTAATTCCCCCGGGCATCGATTTCTTCCGCGCCGGCTACCTCTGCAGGGCCGGCGTGTATGCCTGTGATTTTCCCGTTTTCTATGACCACCGTACCATTCGGTATTTCCCTGTATGGCGTTATAACGGTACCATTGTGAATTACTAACTTCATGATCGGAATACTATACCGCCCATCTCCGGATCTTGTGTCCTTTGACAGCGTAAAAAACTAAATACAGGTAGCAGGGGATAAGCACCCAATAGGCGAGCCTGGTGCTGTGAGAATCGGCAAAATGTCCGTAAACGAGAGGCATGATAGCATTACCGCAAAGCCCCATGATCATAATGGATGACCCCAGCTTGGTAAAACGTCCCAGCCCGTCGAGCGCCAGCGGCCAGATCCCGGCCCATACCAGCGAGTTGGCAAGACCCAGAAGGACTACAAACCAGATAGACACGTCGGTAGTGTGCCCGAGAAGGCTGATTTCTCCCGTGGCATAGATAATCCCCAATGTGAACAGGGTTCCCAGGATGGTGCAGATCCTCAGGGCGGTTACCTGCGTGATTAATCTCGGGATAACGGTGATCCCGATCAGGTAGCCCACAATCGTACAGAATAAGGTGTAAGAAGGGAATGTCTTGGCCTCAAGAAGGCTTATTCCCAACGAATTGGCATAGGGGATGATCGTGTCGATCGCAATCACCTGAGTGCCTACATGCAGGAAAATCGCGACCGCCCCCAGAATCAGGTGAGGAAACTGGAAAATGCTCGATTTCCCGGAATTAGCGGTTGCTACTTCTTCATTTTCATGCTCTGTGTCGATTTCGGGAAGGGGCGAACGGTACACGAGGTAGCCGAGCACAAAAAGGAATGTTCCCAGCGCCGTGTAAGGCGTAATGACGCGGCGGATCAGCTCGTCGAGAGCTGCCGCCCTGTCGACATCTGTCATGTGCTCCAGCTGGGCAAAAAGGTCTGTGTCGGTCGGTCTCAGGATGACGGCTGCAAAAACCAGCGGGGACAAGATCCCGGCGGCTTTATTACAGATACCCATAATACTGATCCGTTGCGCCGCTCTTTCCTGAGGCCCCAGTATCGTGATATAGGGATTGGCGGCGGTCTGGAGGATCGCCAGCCCTATCCCGATCGTGAATAGACCGATCAGGAATATCTCATAGGTCCTGATCATAGCCGCCGGCACGAATATGAAAGCGCCGAGCGCCATGGCCCAGAAGCCGAACATCATTCCTTTTTTGAAACCATATTTTTTCAAGATAAAGGATGCCGGCACCGACATGACAAAGTAGGCAATATAGAAAGCGAAGGCGACCAGGTAAGACTGGAAGCTGGTCAGCTCGCAGGCTATTTTGAAGTAAGGGATGAGAATCGCATTTACCCATGAGACAAACCCAAAGATAAAAAACATTACCCCTATGAGGAAGATAGATAAAACGGTTTGATTTTTGGTCAGGCTTTCGACCGAAACGAGCTCAGGTTTATTCTTCATGTTGGTATGCTATCCGTTAAACTGTAGGTTCCCACCCTTTCTGGTATTCGCGCTTCCATAGCTTCTGAGCAGCCTTGTTGTTTTTAATCCGCCCGTTGGCCGGATTGATATCAAGGGTGCTTTCGGTACGGAGTGCGATATTGCCGAGCTGGCACAGCAAGGTGCTTTGGTGACCGCCTACAATATCCGACGCCAGGGGAGTGCCTTTTTTGATTGCGTCGAAAAAGTTCTGGAAATGGAAGGAATCCAGAGCCTGGGAAGGGTTCATTTTGTCGCGGGCGTTAATTTCCACATTGTTCTTTACTTCTTTGACAACCTTGTTGTCGAGGCCGTAAATTTTGTATGAATTCCCCCCGTCGATCTGCAGCGATCCTTTGTCGCCGTAAAAGGTAAGTCCCACGCTGCTACCCTCGATAGTGCGTCCGTTGCAGCTTCTGCCTTCCCAGGTCATAGCGCATTTATCGCCGAATTCGAGGTTGATAACCTGGGTGTCAGGTGTTTCCCAGTCATCTTTATAATGATAACGGCCGCCGTTGGAGGATACTTTTGTCGGGTACTCAACCTGCAGACCCCACCGCATCAGGTCGAGCATATGCGTGCCGTTGTTAAGCGACTCGGCAGTGCCCCAGTGCCAGAACCAGTGCCAGTTGTAATGGATAAGATTATCTTTGAACGCCCGGCGGGGAGCAGGACCCTGCCACAGGTCATAGTTCAGCCACGACGGGACGGCAGCTTCTTTCCCGATCCCGATAGAGGGGCGGTTGTTGGTATACCAGCCTTTAGCGAAATAGGGCCTCCCGATCACCCCGTCATGCACCTCCTTAATGGCCTGGGCAACGTTGGGCCATGAGCGGCGCTGGTTACCCATCTGGATAACATTCTTGTATTTATCGCGGGCAGCGATCAGCATTTCGCCCTCATGCGGGTTGTGGCTGCATGGTTTTTCAAGATAAACGTGCTTCCCTGCTTTCGAAGCCAGCAAGGCAGCGGGAGCATGCCAGTGGTCGGGGGCAGCTACTACCAGCACATCCATATCCTTGCTTTCGAGCGCTTTCCTGAAGTCCGGCTCGTTAACAGGCTTTTTATTCTGAATTTTATTGATAATATCTATCGCTTTCTCAGCAGCACGGGAGTCTACGTCGCATACGAAATTGACTTCGCTGTTAGGCTGCAGTGCAAAGTTCTGGGCCAGCGCAAGTCCGCGGCTGTTGACGCCCATTACCCCAATGGATATTTTCTCGTTAGCGCCCAGGATACGTCCGTAGCTACGGGTGCTGAAGCCCGGTAAAACTCCTCCGAAAGTGGCGAGGGCAGACCCGGCCAAAGTCTTTTTGAGGAAATCTCTCCTGCCGGAATCCTTTTCGATATTAGTTTTCATTAGAATAAAAGAATGTTAAATTATTGAATTTTATGTGTTCGCGAACCTGCTTCCCGCCAATTCGCCCGTTGTAAGTTGTTCGTTATGCGGTATCCTGGCTTCCCCTTCAGATACTCTTCTATAAAGAATACATTATTAACGTCAATATACCCATTATTGTGAAAATTTGCCTTAAATGTCCCACAGGCTGCAGGCAGACCGGGCTTTCCTGAGAAGAAAGACGCTCAAAGAGCAGGCATGCTTTCCTGGTATAATACGTGCAGAAGCGTCTGACCTACCGCTTTGAGCGTTTCCGGGTCAATATGCTCCATGGTATCGTTGATAGTATGCCAGTGATCGAAGAAAGAACCGGTAGAAGGGTCCAGGTGTATAATGTCGATCATCGGTATCCGGGCGATTTTGTTGACCGCCACATGATCGTCGACTCCTACGCGCAGGCCGGTGTTGTCGACGAAATAGGCTCCGTATCCGAGCGCTTTACCCGTAGCCCAGACCTTATTGACGATATCGCCTGCATACTCCATGGAAATGCCTTCTTTAGGGAACCTGGCGTTTTTGGCGCCTACCATATCGAGGAGTATGCCATAATAGGCGGAGTAATTCGCAATATGCTTGTTTCGGGCCCAGTACTGCGATCCGAGGCAGAATCCTCCCATATATTCATCATCCGGGCTGCTGCTGCCGCTGTTGCCCCAATCTTCGGCATCGAAGAAAATGATATCGACACCCAGGTTAAGCCTGCCGGAATCGGCCCGGAGAACGCGCGCCAGCTCCAGCAATACCCCGACGCCGCTGGCCCCGTCGTTGGCAGCGGGCACGGCTTTTTCCTTATGACGCGGGTCTTCGTCGGCAAATGGCCGGGAGTCCCAGTGGGCGGCCAGGAGGATGCGGCGCTTTGCTTCAGGATTAAATATACCGATAATATTCCTGGCGTTCAGCTTTTTCCCGTCGAACGTGGTGGGCATAAAAGGCTGCTCGATTACTTCCCAGCCGAACGACTCCAGCTTTTTTACAAGATAATCGCCGCACGCAACATGAGGCCGGGTATTAGGCACCCTGGGACCAAAGCTGACCTGGCGCTCTATAAAAGCATAGGCGGAATCGGCATTGAATACCGGCGGCTGAACGGCTTCGGTAGCCGGTGACTGCTCATTTTCACGTTCGGAATTCTGAGTCCGGCAGCCATACAAAAGCAGCAGGGAAGCATAAGCCCATAAAAGCAACCTGGACTGATTCATGAAGATAATCGGGATCTTACTGCAAGTACTCATCTGGTCGGGACTCATCACCACATTAACTCATCACCACATTGTCAAAAAATTACGGGATCCGGAAAGACAGGCTATCGCCGGGCCGGATGTTATAGAGGTCTGAAAAGCCGGCATTTACCTCGACTACATATTTCGCAGGTCCTTCGGACGGTAAGCTTTCTTCCGACATGGGTACGGCGTTTTTCTGGATTGAAACCACCTTGTATTGATCATCGACAAATATAATATCCAGTGAAATCCTGGTATTGCGCATCCAGAAGCTCCTGGGCGACATATCGTCGAAGATGAACAGCATACCCTGGTTATGCGGCATGCTGGTCCGGTCCATCAGTCCCTTGCTGTGCTCATAGGCGCTTCTGGCAATTTCCACGTCTATCGTTTTGGGGGTATCGCCGCCCAGGAAAGTAACATTCCCCTGGATTTCAGGTTTCGACCCGGGGTGAGTGACAGCGCTGTCAGGCGGTGAGACTACAGGCGTGTCGTCCCGGAAATAATAAAACGCTCCCGCCAGGCACAATAGCAGTACGATTATCCAAAATCCCGCTTTTTTCATGGTTGATCGATCATCAGAAGTAACTGGCTTATTCTTCGTAGGCCCAGTCGATCCGGTGCTTCATATCCCGTATCACAAGGCCCTGCTTCTTAAAATAAGCACGGATTTCATCTACTTTATCGTAGCGTTTTTCCGCTTTGTATTCTTTATAGAGGTTAAGCATTCCCGTCAGGATGCTGTCGCCGGTAGTTTTTTCTTCGAGAAGCCCGAGTATTTCATGGAAGAAATAGATGAATTTATTTTCCAGCAGCTCGTAGGTTTCTTTGCCTACAGCCGAAAACTTAAGCTGTCCCGTATACAGCATATTGATATATTTCAGCATGTTGAACAACTGGGCTATGGCCATCGCCGTATTGATGTCGTCGTTCATAGCCTCGTAAAAACGCCTGACCGAGAGTTCGATGTCCTCCTTTACCCGGAGATCAGGCTCAACGCCTTCTTCATGGACGTATTCCAGCATCTTGATAATCCGTATCCCCGATGCCAGCTTGCGGTAGCCTTTCTGGGCTGCCCGTAACGCCTCATTGGAAAAGTCGAGTGTAGAGCGATAGTGGCTCTGCAGCATGAAAAACCGGACGGTCATCGGGCTGAACGCCTGCTCCAGCAGTGAATGATTGCCCGTAAACAGCTCTCTCGGCAGGAAAGAATTGTTGAGCGACTTGGACATCTTCTGCCCGTTGACAGTCAGCATATTGGAGTGCATCCAGTACCTTACGGGGTCCTTGCCGTGCAGCCCTCTTCCCTGTGCGATCTCGCATTCGTGGTGCGGGAACTTCAGGTCCATTCCCCCGCCGTGTATGTCAAACGAATTGCCCAGGTATTTGGTGCTCATGCAGGTACATTCGAGGTGCCATCCCGGAAAACCGCGCCCCCAGGGAGAATTCCATTGCATGATATGCTCCGGCGCCGCCTTTTTCCAGAGGGCGAAGTCAAGCGGGTTACGCTTTTCCTCCTGCCCGTCGAGCTCCCTGGTTTCGTTTCTCAGGTCTTCCAGGATCCTGCCCGACAGCTTGCCGTATTCGTTGCCGAGCTCGTTGTACCGGGCAATATCAAAATATACCGATCCGTTCGATTCGTAAGCCAGGCCTTTGTCGATAAAATGCTGTACCGCCTCGATCTGCTCGATCAGGTGGCCTGTAGCAGTAGGCTCTATGCTGGGCGGAAGGATATTGAATTCGGCCATCACCTCATGAAAATCGTTGGTGTACCGCTGCACAATTTCCATAGGCTCCAGCTGCTCAAGCTTAGCCATCCTCCCGATCTTGTCTTCTCCTTCGTCGCCGTCGCCCACCAGGTGTCCTACATCTGTAATATTCCTGACATACCTTACCTTGTAGCCTATGTGGGTCAGGTAGCGCAGCAGGGTATCGAAGTTGAGAAAAGTCCTGACGTTGCCGAGATGGACGTTGTTGTAGACGGTCGGCCCGCAAACGTACATGCCGACGTAAGGAGGATTGTATGGTTGAAAAAGCTCTTTCTTACGGGTTAGCGTATTAAATAGTACCAGCGGTTCAAAATCCTTTCCACTCATGAAACAGTTATTTTATAGCTACTTGCCCTCCAACCGGGCTACCGGCAGTTCCAGGACCCGGATTTCTGCGCCCGGATCCTGATGCGGATACAAAAATAGCAAAACCCGCTTTACAGCCTCGGAAATTTAAATAATCCTGGCATATACCCACCTGCAACCGTCAGGCAGGGCCGGCATCAGCGAGATTTATATCCCTGAAAACCACCAGATGAAAATTGCAAGTTAATCGCCATTGAAGCCAAAAAGGGCAGGGTCTAACTTTGAATCAACAAAATTCAACCGGAAACCTATGACCACCCGACTGCTTCGATTTCCCGGCCTGTTGCTGAGCTGTCTGCTGACAGCGTCTTCGCTGCCCAACACCTCCTGCTCATCGTCAGGCAGGTTGACAGAATTTGATTCGGATACGATTCAGGCAGCAGCCATTACGGACATGCTGAGGAAAGGCCGGCCTGTAATCGTCAGAGACTGTACGGTAGAAGGGGATCTTGACTTTACAAAAGCAGGAGAAGAGATTCCCCTCGGTCCGCAGGCAATGCAGGTACAGGTCGGCGCTCCCATTTATTTTGAAGGCTGCCATTTCACCGGTAAAATAACGGGGATCAGCTTTGGAAGCGAGATGCTGCGGACCTGCCGTTTTCTTTACCCGGTGAGTTTTCAGCAATGCCAGGCAGATAGCGCCGCCGACTTAAGCGGTGCGGTCTTTGAAAGCCACCTGGGTTTTACAAAAAGCTATTTCGAGCAGTCCGTGACTTTACAGGCATGCCGGGTATCAGGTGATTTCAGGTTCGAGGAAGCCGTTTTTAAAGCAGACTTCCTGATGCAGGAATCGGTTATCCGCGGGGCTTTCCGGGGGAAGGACGCCACCATGCTGGGCCAGTTTTCCGTACAGCAATCGGACTTCTGGCAGCATGTCGTTCTGACGGGGATTTCGGTGCATGGCTATATGGACATGAGCCTGGCCAACTTCAGGAGAGCGGCCTTCTTCGGCTACGGCAAATATTATGAACGCGCAGTCTACAGCGGCGCCAGGTTTTCGGAAAGGGCAGAATGGACACGGACATCCTATACACGGACCGTAAACCTGGATGAAGCTACATTCAGCGACCTGACGGAATGGGGCGGGGCTGATTTGAAGGGAGGGGTATCCATGAAAGGCGCCCGGTTTGAATACGGCAAGCCCGATATGGAGAGAATTATAATAACACCTTGACACTCACAACTTCACAAATAAATATCTCACAGATGAAAAAAGCAGACATTATACGGAAAACCGTCAGACTGGGTATGCTGGCCGGCCTCGTTTTCTGCGCGGCGGGCTGCTCGGAGGAAGACGAAGACGCTCCCGGCCCTATTATCGGGAATACGGAGTTTGCCCTGGGATGGAACGGCGAAGATAAACCGGAGGAAATTCCCTCCAATATTTACCTCGATTTCGGCAATAATACGCTGCCGGTAAAGTATACCATTGAGGGCAAGCTCCCGCCGATAGGCGACCAGGGACAGTACGGGACATGCGTTACCTGGGCGGCTGGATACAACCTGAAGACATTGCTCAACGCGCTGGACGGCAATTACTCCGCGAGCCAGCTTTCTGATCCGGGGAGACAGGCAAGCCCCAAGGACTTGTTCCTGGCAATACCGGCCTCTCAAAAAGGCAAAGACTGCGGGGGTACCAATTTTGAGCCGGCATTCAGGCAACTGATCGACAGAGGAGTAGCGTCTATGAGCAGCGTTCCCTATACGGGATTGGGTTCGTGCTCACAATCTCCCGACCCGGCGGTAAAGCAGGAGGCGGGAAATAACAGGCTGAGCAATTTCCGGAAAATAGGAATGAGCGTCAACGAAATCAAAACGTATATTTCGCAAAACCGACCGGTAGTCTTCGGTGCAAAGCTCAGCGATAACTTTATGACCTGGCGGAGCGACCAGGTATTGTCAAGCCATTCTTCATTTGCCAATGTAGGACAACATGCCTACCACGCCATGGTCATAGTCGGATATGATGACCAGAAAGGTGCAAACGGCGCCTTCAGGGTTGTCAACTCCTGGGGCGCCGCCTGGGGCGACCGCGGATTTATCTGGATTGACTACCGCTTTATGGTAAACCCGCAATTCGGGATGATGGCTTTCATAGCTACCAACGGTGTCAGGGATGATTATAACCCGGTAGATCCGCCGGAAGAAGACGATACCCCGGCAACGGGACAGGATCTTATTCCATGGAATGTCAGCGACGTGAAAAATTCAAATACTTCCGACCAGCTCGATCGCGAAATGACCTATAATGTATATAATGTGGGAACGGAGGGAGTAATGGCGAAATCACGCTGGAACATCTGCTACCTTTATTATAACGCATTCGATGCCAAAGATTTCGGAATCCTGCTTTACGACGAATATACAGACCGCTACGGCAGTCCCGGGCAAAACGGTAAACTGGAGAGCGGCGGGCACGGCATAGCGGGTAACTGGTGGAACAACGTGAACCTGCCTGCCGGAAAAGGGGTAGCTGAAACCATCTTTAATACCGACAGGATCTATTGGGAATATAAGATGCCGAAAATTACCGGGTTTTACTACCTGGTATGTGTTGCAGATGCTTTTGATGCAGTTACGGAAGCCAACGAAGCCAATAATTATCATTTCCTTACGGCAGGTTCGGGAGCTCCGGTGCTGATCAATAATGGTGTTATCTCGGCTAAGCTCAGCAATGCAAATGCCCGGACGGCCGTTCTCAGGCCTGACAGGAAGACAGCGCTTCCCGAACCCCGCGAATCGGGCGGGGGGAAAGCCCGGAATGCCTACACCAGGGAGGAAATATCGGCTATGATCACAACCCTGAAAAAAAGCGGGGCGCTCCGGACAGCAGTGGAGGAATATCAATCGAAAAGGGGGAAAGGGCCTTCTCAACTTTCCCAGGTTTACGTTAATTAGGATAACAGGTTGCTGATTTAGAGGTTGGAAAGCCGGGCATGCGCTGATATGCCCGGCTTTCTTTATGACTAGGTAGAGTTATTACTACAATATGTAGTCAATATTTCGTATTTAATTGACGTAATTATTATATGTTTTGTTTGTAATACGTTTATGGTATAGATTCTTTTCTATGCTTATAAATATTTTTACTTGTACAAGAATTACTACGACAAAAATTCTCAAAAAATTTTTTACTTAAAATGGCTTTCTTTTTATATATTGACTTCTTGTTTTGTTGAATTAACAAGCGACAATAGCATGTTTTAATCAGTTTAACATTCAAAAGTTGAATTAAACGTGAGTTTATATTAATGCCGGGTTTTTATAAATTAAACGCCATTATTTCGGATAAAATAAAATGGAATCAAAGGGAAATAAGCGGATTTAATCAGCAGATTTTTATTAAAAAGTATCGTGCAGGTGATATGCTGACAGAGGAAAATGAAATTTGTGACCGCTTATTTTTTATCAATAAAGGCCTTCTCTGCAATATATCGAAAATAGAGCACCCAAGCCCGTTCGTTACCCGGTTTGCCTTTGAAAATCATTTGATTACCGATCTTATCAGCTTTAAGACGGGGCAGCCTGCAATGTCTGGGATCCAGGCCCTGGAAGATACTGAATGCGTTGTCATTCCCCGCACGGCGGTTGAATGGTTTTATGATAATGTAGAAGAGGGAGATAAATTGGGTAGGATCATTTTTGAGAAATTCTATTACCTGCTTTGTAAGATTGCCAGGTTCCAATATGTGAAGGCGCCTGCGGAACGGTACAGGCTGATGACGGAATTATTTCCGGAGGTCGAGTCAAGAGTAAACCAGCGTTACCGGAGTTTCTTTTTAAGGATAGACCCGGCTTACTTTACCCGGCTGAACCTGACCGGCAAAATCTGACACGCGGTTAATATCAATATCAAATACACGACCCATGTCTGTTCCTCCTCCTTTTGAAAAGCTGATCGGCTCTTTTTTGTCTCTCGTAAAAATAAGCCCGGCTGAAATAAGAGACCTTACCGATCAACTGGAGGTGCAGAAGTATAAAAAAACGCAGTTCCTTCTGAAGGAAGGCGAAAAATGCCAGGGGATATTTTTTGTCAATTCCGGGTTCTGCCGGATATACCTTTCCACCCAGGGAAAAGAAAGCACGCTGCACTTCGCAGGAGAAGGCGACTTCCTGACGCATATCGACGGATTGTTATTCGATCATTTATCTCCATACTATATCCAGGCCAATGAAAATACAGAGGTGGTTTTTATCCCGTTCCGTACGATCCTGTGGGCCAGGAGCCATATGCAGGAAGGCGAGAGGCTCGTCAGAGTGCTATGGGAGAGATACTGCCTGTTCAAATTAGAGGAAATCTTCAGCTTCTATAATTCTGACCCCATCCAGCGCTACGAGGAGCTGAACAAAAGGTTTCCCGCAATCGGGCAGAAAGTTTCCCAGAAAATCATAGCATCATATCTTAATATTACTCCCGAGCATTTCAGCTACCTCAAATCCCAGAACCGGCTTTCGAAATAGCCGGATCATAGGCCTGCCTGCACCGGAATGCCGGCGACCGGCAGGACATAGCCTGCTGCTTCAGGTAAAATATTAAGAAATATCAATTCGTGCGGTGGTATAATATTAAGATTTTTCAATTTGTGCGCAGGGGGTTGCAGGCGATATTTGCACGGCACTCCTTTCGTCTGAGTCTGAGACAGACTCACGCTGATTCCTTTCTGCTTATCCTCTTATGTATACGGTATTTATTGTCAGAAACCTTCCGATTATGTTATTATTTAAAAAAATGAAGGCATGGCCTTATGTCAGGTATCTTGTGGTCGTATCAGCTACGCACAAACTACCGTGTATAGACGCCTGCCTGAATTTTACACATCCGTATAGGCTTACACGATAAAAATTTAAATGTAGGCTGCCTGGCTTTCAGGGAGGATCCGGTCATTCTCCCGGGCAGGCTTTACGGCAACAGTATTCTTTCTAAAATGGAGATAACCACACTAACCGATCGCAGGAAAAAAGAGAATATAAGCATTGTGATTGTAGACAACCGGCCGGTATTTACCAAAGGGCTTTCGGTTGTGCTCCGGGAAAGCTGGGGGGAAGATATCATGCTCATCGAAAGTCCCCGGGAGGGTAGGAATCCGGGAGGGATCCCGGAATTTATACCGGAAATAGTGCTGATATCGTGTCACAACCTGACGTATAATGCAATAATGGAAAAGGTCCCGGAAATTGCGGCGCGCTACCGGTCCGATAGGGTGATCCTTTATGATTTTCCGAAAATCAGCCTGGATGTCGTCTCCAGGCTGGTGCAATGGAACGTATATGGATACCTGGCTCCTAATTTTGATATACCCGACTTCAAAAGGTGTATAGAAGTTGTTTTGTCCGGGAAGAAATATATCGCCACCGAGCTGGTATGGGAAACTCTTTTCTCGGGTCCTGTAAAGAAAGAGCGGGGTATAGCCCGGCTTTCCAATATGGAAATAATTGTGGCGAGGTACCTTATACAGGGAATGACGGTTTCGGTTATTGCCAGGGAGATGAACCGGCGCGTGTCGACTATCAGCACATTCAAATCCAAGATTTTCAAAAAGTTGAACGTCGATAATATCATCGAACTGAGCCAGGCATTTAACGGGGTTAACGGGGTTTGAATTAGCCCGGTTTAGCCTGCGATTTTATAACGGGCAACTTTAAAGCAGGTACTCAGTGGGCCGTCCAGCCTGCGTCTACCGGGATCGCCGCGCCTGAGATATAAGATGCTGCCGCGCTGTCGGCCAGGAACAAGGCAGTAGCAGCTATTGCTTCGGGAGTAACGAACTCCTTGACCGCATGCTCTTTCAGGAATATTTTTTCGATAACTTCCTGCCGGCCCATGCCATGAACCTGCATCTGTTCGGGGATCTGTTTTTCAACCAGCGGAGTCAATACATAGCCGGGACAGATAGCATTGGCCGTTATTCCGAAAGCTCCGCCCTCCATAGCCAGTGTTTTGGTCAGGCCTGTCAGTCCGTGCTTGGCAGCCACATAGGCGCTTTTGTAGGGTGAAGCGATCAGCCCGTGCGCAGAGGCGATATTGATGATCCTGCCGTATTTCCTTTTCTTCATGGAAGGAAAAAGGGCTTTGGACAAATGGAAGGCAGCGCTCAGGTGAACGGAAAGAAGGTCGTTCCATTTATCTTCCGGGAAATCTTCGACCGGGCTCACGTGCTGTATCCCCGCATTATTGATCAGCACTTCTATCGTGCCGAACGTATCCAGTCCTTCCTCCGCCATCTTCCTGATAGCTGCCGGGTTGCGCAGGTCGGTGCTGAAGTAGCGGTGCCGTACTCCGAAAGGCGCAACGGTTTCAGCGGCGATCCTCTCGCCGTCAGGTTCGAGGCCGTTGAAGATCAGCTGATAGCCCGCCCGGGCGAATTCTCCGGCAATAATAAGTCCTATGCCGCTTGTACTACCTGTTATTAGAGCTGTTTTGGTCATACTTTTCATCGTTTATTCTTCTTCATACTACCTCCCGGACTTTAGCTTATAAACCAAAACTAATCACCTTCAATGAAAGCTCCTAAAAAAGGCGGGCGTTTCGGGGAGCGCTGGTTTTCTTAACGGGCGTTAATTTACTAACCGGCATATATTAGAAGCTAAAGGCATTTTTTCCCTAAGAAAGAAAACCTTAATTTTGGCTTCTGAAAAAAATTATACTTTCAGACAAAAAGCAGCATACGCAATGTCTTGGATTAAGAAGGGAATCATTTACAAGCCGCAAGGCGATCTGGTTCACAGCCGCACACACGCCCAGGCTCCATTTGTTTACGAAACAAACGGGGCAGTCAGGATATATTTTTCATCCCGTGACGACAAAGTGCAAACCAGGCCGACTTTTATAGAAGTCGATCCTGACGATTTTTCCCGCGTTACATATATCCACAACAAGTCTGTCATGGACGTAGGACGCCCGGGGGAAAACGACGAGACCGGGGTGATGCCCTCCTGGTTTGTCAAACGCCCTGACGGGGAAATATGGCTTTATTATACAGGATGGAACAAGGTACCCCATACTTATCGCCTTTCTATCGGCCTTGCAGTCAGCGAGGACGGCGGGCTGACCTTTCATAAAAAATTCAGAGGCCCGGTTCTTGACAGGAACATCCATGACCCGGTGTGGGCCGCCATGCCGTCTGTAATGGTGGAGGAAGACGGTACCTGGAGAATGTGGTATATTTCGTGCCAGAAGTGGGAGTATATCCATGGAATCCCCGAACCCTATTACCGCTGCCACTCGGCTGTTTCGAAAGACGGTATACACTGGGAAATAAGCGATATCCCGGCAATCGATTTCGACGACTTCCTGGATGCCGTAGGCCGGCCCAGCGTGCTGAAGGAAGACGGTATTTATAAAATGTATTATTCCTACCGCAATGCCCTGGACTACCGTTCAAACCCGCGTTTCAGTTACCGGCTGGGGTATGCAGAGTCAACGGACGGAGTCAACTGGGAAAGAAAAGACGGACAGGTGGGGATCGCAAGGTCCGGACACCCGGAAGATTTCGATTTCCAGATGATGAATTACGCGCACTATTACACGAGAGGAGATAAAAAGTACTTATTTTACAACGGGAATGGCTTCGGGGCTTCAGGCTTCGGCTATGCCGTTTGGGAAGATTAGAAAAGCATCTATTGTACCTTATGCTGAAGGTTTCGGTCGCCATACTCACTTATAATCAAAAGGCGTTTATCGGCCAGGCGATAGAGAGCGCGCTCAACCAGGTTACTGATTTCGAATACGAAATACTGGTTGGCGATGACTTTTCCACCGATGGAACGAGAGACATAATCCTGGATTACCAGAAAAGATACCCGGACAAGATCAGACCCGTGCTTCATCCCAAAAACCTGGGACAAAACGGCTTTTTTAATACGGTAGAGACCCTGAAGCTTGCAAAAGGGAGGTATATCGCCCATATGGACGGCGATGACTACTGGACCGATTCGTCCAGGCTGCAGATACTGGCCGATCACCTGGACGCCCATCCCGACCAGTCTGCCTGCTTTCACAACGCACTGGTCACCCATGACGACGGGACGCCGTCTTACGAATTGAATACCCCCGACCAGAAAACGGAAGTGACGCTCAGGGACCTGATAGGAGAAGACGAAGTGTGGTTTATCGCAACCTCCGCCGTGCTTTTCAAGGGCGACCTGATGTACTACCCGGAATGGTTCAGGAAGTCTTCGAGCGGTGATATTCCGAGGTATATCATCCTGGCCAAGCAGGGACCGATAGGATATATCCCCCGGCTGATGTCGGTTTACAGGAAAAACCGGGGCGGGGTGAGCAATAAGGACCACTATCGGGACGCCCGTTTCCTCCGCAACAGGATCATGATGTATGAAGGTATCGACAGGGAAACCAACTTTGAATATACGGATACGATCAAGATCAATATATCACGGTATTACCGTATGCTTCTCGACTCGAGACAGTATTCCAGGAACTATTTCGGCCGGGCTGCACTGGCATTACGGTATTTATGGATGAGAAAGCCCGAGACCAACGAGTGGCGCTGTGTGCTGCGCGAGTATGTTGTGCCGGGCTGGATAATGAATATATACAGCTTTTTTGCCCTGCTTCCGCATAGGCTGAAGCAGAGCCCCGGCGACTGAATTTGCCGGCAACCGATGGTTAGACAATGAGTATATGGGAGGTATTTAAAAGACTCCGGCCGTTTGTAAATCCTTACAGGTCGCTAATCATTTTTGCACTCCTGCTGACCCTGGTAGGGGCCCTGACCGCGCAGGTCAACCCTATTGTGCTGCGCTACACGGTCGATACGATAGAAAAAATGCAGCTGAAGGGCTGGGGTGTCACCGAGGGCGCCGGCCTTCTCGTCCTGATCTCCGCTATCCTTTTCGCCAAGGAAATTATCAACTCCCTTATTGTTTTCGGACAAAGGTTTTACGGAGAAAAGATCAGGATCGCTATTTCGGGTGACCTGGCCAATACTGCAGTGAGCCGGATCCTCACGTATGACCTGGGCTTTTACAGCAGCAATCCCAACGAAAAGGGTAAGCTCCAGACCCGTATCGACCGCGGAGTCGAATACCTGACCCGGCTTGTTCAAAACTTCTTTATAGATATTCTCCCGCTTTTTGCCAACTCGATAGTTGCGCTTGTCGTGATGTTCTCGGCCAATTTGTATGTAGGATTGGTAGCTTTGAGCATTTTACCTGTTTATTTCTGGGTAAGCTACAGGCAGGCGGGTAAGCTGTCGGGTGTGAGGCGCATTCTGAAAGGCCAGAGAGAAGACAAGAGTAACGGGATGATCAATCTGATAGAGTCTATACAGGTCATCAAGTCGTTTGTACGGGAGAAATACGAGGCCGACAAGCAGTTTAACGTCCAAAGGGCGCTGATGGACTCCCAGCTCAAAACCAGGCGTACCAATTTTCTCTTTGATGGCATCAAAAGCTTTCTCGAACAGATCGGGGTAGTGCTCATTATTATACTCACAGCCTTCCTGGTGCTGGACCAGCAGATGTCGATAGGCGCTATTATGTTCCATATCCTGTTGTTTAACAACGTTTCGGCCCCTATCAGGCAACTGCACAGGATCTATGATGAAATGAACGATGCGCTGACCTATTCCGAGAGCTTTTTTGCCGTCCTGGACGCCGGCGAGTCCGTAGAAAAGAGCGGCAATTACGAGCCGGCCAAAATTGAGGGAGATTACCTGCTGAAGCACGTGTCCTTTACTTACCCCAACGGGAACAAGGCGCTGTACGACGTTTCCATGTCGATCCGTAAAAACCAGACGACTGCCCTGGTCGGGCTTTCCGGGGCGGGAAAAAGCACGCTGATCAACCTGCTGACGAGGTTTTACCTGCCTGATTCGGGAAAGTTGCTGCTCGACGGGAAGCCTATCGTCGACTTCGACCTGTCTTATCTGAGAGAAAACCTCGGTATGGTGTTCCAGAAAAATCACATTTTTAAAGGGTCGATCGAGGAGAATATACGGTATGGCAAAATGGACGCTACAATGGAGCAGATCCAGCAGGCGGCACGTAAAGCCTATCTTCACGACCAGGTGATGGCGCTGCCTCTGCAATATGGGTCCGACGCCCAGCTCCTTTCGGGCGGACAACAGCAGCGGATCGCGATAGCGAGGCTCTTTCTTAAAAACCCGCCTATTATATTCCTCGACGAACCTACCGCCAGCCTCGATGCGATTGCTACCGAGCAAATCAAAAACAGCCTCGACGCTATCAAAGAAGGGCGTACGGTTGTGATTATTTCCCACAGCCTGTCGCAGATCATCGATTCCGACCAGATTTATGTCATGGAAAACGGCCGGGTTGCCGAGCATGGCACGCACCAGTCGCTTTATGATCTGAACGGCGTCTACCGGCGTATATTTGAAGCTTCCGCCAGGAGCCTCAACCTTGACAAAATGCTTGAATCGCTCAGGAAATAGTCATACGGCTTCCTCCGGCTATCTGGACACCGGCTTCATTCATCATTCATAATCCATCATTCCCTCATGCTTCTCCGTTCACTCCATCACATTGCCATTATTTGCTCTGATTATGAAAAATCCAGGTATTTTTACACTGAGATTCTGGGGCTTGAAATTGTCAGGGAAGTATTCCGGGAGGAGAGAGGCTCGTATAAATGTGATCTGTCTTTAAACGGCACCTATCTGATTGAGTTGTTTTCATTTCCCGAGCCGCCTGCAAGACCCTCTTATCCCGAAGCCGCCGGTCTGCGTCACATAGCTTTCAGAGTGGAAGACCTGGATACTGCCATAGCCCGTCTCGAAAGCAGGGGAGTAGCCTGTGAAGCTATAAGAGTAGATTCTTTTACAGGAAAGAGGTTTGCCTTTTTCGCGGATCCGGATAATTTACCGATAGAATTGTATGAGAGTGAGTTATGAATTATGAATTATGAGTTATGAATGATGAATGGAGTTGTAATTTGTTACTGATATGAATTTCCGTTGCCATGTATAAAGCTTCGATGGACAATACTACAAAGGTTATGACTACGCTGGTGATCCTGATACTGGCGGGTGTAAGCATATTACCCATCAAGAGGCTACTCACACCCGATATAAGTTCAGGGGAGGCTATAAGTCATACGCTGGTCCTTATTTTTATAGTTGCACTGCTGCTCGGGACCTGGATGTATGCGCCGTCATCCTATGAAATCGATGCGGGGCAGCTTGTCATTCACCGGAACGTCGGGAAAGTAAGCATAGCGTTAAGCGAGATTGCGGAGGTAAAGCAACAGGAAGGTGTTATAGGACGGTCGTTCAGGACATTCGGAGTAGGAGGGTTATTTGGCTTCTATGGTAAATTTTACACGGATGGCGTAGGATCTGCTACGTTTTATGCAACGCAAAAAAAGAACTGGGTTTGGGTGAAGCTGAAAAGCGGGAAGAATATTTTGCTGACGCCCGATATGCCCGGGGAGTTTGTCAGTAGCCTTAGAGGGCGACCCGGTGTGCCGTCCCTGCGGGACTGGGATACTAAATAAGCGAATCAAAGCGCTCCTTTTCATGTATCTCCACTTCCAGTGGGATATAAAAGCATCTTTCGGCTACCCCGAGCTGCAGCGCCAGGGGTATGAGCTTGACCATATCCTTTTCAGTGGTCAGAAGTGCTAGCCCTTTGTCATCCGCTATGCCGGTTTTGAGCAGATCATGTATGGTATAATCATGATGATCAGGAAAGCCGGAAAAATGCGTAATCCGGTACTTGTCCTGTATGAATTGTTCGAAGATGTTATTCTGTGCCAGCCCGGAAATTCCAGCTATCTGCGGGTAGTCACCCGCTCTGCAGCTGCCGGCAAACGGCAGTTCGGTCCCATACGCAACAGATGAGAAAAAAACGGGAGGTCCGCTGCCGGCATACTGGCTGATCTGCCGGGTGATGTCGTCTTTTTCTCCGGTAGAAAGGTTACGGGGCGACTTGGTAACGACAATGATATTGGCCCTGCGGCTTCCTTTTTTTCGTTCCCTGAGGTTGCCTGCCGGGAAAGGAGAATCGTCGTAAAACAGCCGGTGATAGTCGGTGAGCAGGATATCGGTGTGGCGCTCTATGGCACGGTGCTGGAAAGCGTCATCAAGCAGGATGATGCCGGTATCAGGGAATTCTACACCGATCTTTTTTGCCGCCTCTGCTCTTTTTTCGGCCACAATGACCCTGATTTCGCCGGAGAATTTGCGGTAATATTGCAGCGGCTCGTCCCCGATTTCAGCGGCAGAGCTGTCGGTTCCAGCTACCAGTAGCCCTCTCGTTTTTCTTCCGTACCCGCGACTGACGACTGCAATCTTTTCCTTGTCTTTCAGCAGGCGCACCAGGTATTCGATCATCGGGGTTTTCCCGGTGCCGCCGACGGTCAGGTTGCCGACCGAAATGGTATGACAAGGAGTGGGATAGCGCTCCAAGAAGCCTTTATCGTAACAGTAGTTGCGCAGGTCCGTAATTCCGCCGTACAGCCAGCTGAGTGGCGTAAGTACCGATTTTACCAGGAAATTGTTGCGGATCGGGTCGCTCAAGGTCGGCTAATTTTCATAATTTGCCCGTCAAATTAAGCAGAATAGCGTTTATAATCATGTCCCTGTTGCTTTCTTTTACGCCTCATACGCTGAAGTTCAAATTTGAAGCCGGTACCTCCCGCGGAGTGCTGACTTCCAAAACAACCTATATTGCCACCGTCAGGGACTACGAATTCCCGGAAGTGTACGGAGTCGGCGAGTGCGGGCCGCTGAAGGGATTGAGCCCCGACGACCTGCCCGATATAGAACGTATCCTCAGTGAACTGGCCGGGAATTTTAACCGTCTTTCCCTGGCGCCGGAAGGGTGGGACACTGCAGAGCTGCTTGACCGCCTCGTTCCCCTGCGGTACCCGGCCGTAAGATTCGGCGTTGAAATGGCTCTTTACGACTTTCAGAATGGTGGGAGACGGGTTTACTTTGACAATGACTTTTCAAAGGGAAAGCAATCTATCGATATCAATGGCCTGATCTGGATGGGAACCCCCGCGTTTATGGAAGAGCAGATAGAGGCAAAGCTGGCATCAGGCTATAAGACCCTCAAAATGAAAGTAGGCGCTATCGATTTTGAACAGGAATGCCGGCTCCTGGAGGGGATCAGGAAACGGTTTTCGGCTGAGGAAATCACGCTCCGGGTCGACGCGAACGGTGCTTTTCTACCGGGTGACGCCCTCAGGAAGCTGGAGCGCCTCGCTGCTTTTGGCCTGCACTCGATCGAGCAACCCGTTGCAAAAGGACAGCCGGAGCTCATGGCCAGACTTGCGCGTGAATCGCCGTTGCCGATCGCACTCGACGAGGAGCTGATCGGCATCGTTTCAGAACCGGAAAGAAGGAGATTGCTCGAAACCATACAGCCTCCTTATATTATCCTGAAGCCTACACTGCTCGGCGGATTTGCCGAAACCCGCCAGTGGATAGCTATTGCGGAGGAAATGGGGATAGGGTGGTGGATCACATCCGCCCTGGAGTCGAATATCGGCTTGAACGCCGTCGCCCAGTTTACTGCGGAATTTGCAAACCCGCTTCCCCAGGGGCTGGGGACAGGGCAGCTTTATGAGAATAACTTCGTGTCGGGACTGACGATCGAAAACGGACGTTTAAGATTGATCCTTTAGGATTGGCTCCGTGGTCTGTGTCCTCACAGACCACCCACTCCCTCAAACCCATTCTATCCCCTTTTTCAGCATGCGCAAAGTATCGGCTTCGCGGGTGCCTTCTTCAGGGCGGAAGTCGTAGGCCCAGTTGGCCTGGGGCGGCAGGCTCATCAGGATCGACTCGGTTCTTCCGCCGGTCTCGAGGCCGAATTTTGTACCCCTGTCCCATACGAGATTGAACTCCACATAGCGGCCTCTGCGAAGGTATTGCCAGTCCTTTTCCGCTTCGGTATACGGTTTGTGCCTGTTGACGGCCATCAGGTGCGTATAGGTGGGGGCAAAGGTATTCCCGACATCGATCACGAAATCGAATAACGCCTGCCTGGAAAGGCCATGATCGGTATGATCCGGCTTGAGGTAATCGAAGAAAATTCCGCCTATACCGCGTGTTTCATTACGGTGGGGCAGGAAGAAATAGTCATCAGCCCAGTTTTTGAACCGGCTGTAGAAATCAGGGTGATGCCGGGAGCAGACTGCCTGCAGCTCGCGGTGAAAATAGGCGGCCTGGTCTTCTGCTACGTAATGAGGGGTAAGGTCGATCCCGCCGCCGAACCAGCAGGTACCATTGCTCAGTTCCAAATAGCGGACGTTCATATGGACGATCGGAACCTGGGGGCTGATAGGGTGCAGCACGATCGAAACGCCGGTAGCAAAGAAATCGGGAGATTCGTCCCCGGGCAGGTTCATCTGAGCCCGGAGCCGGGGATGGAGCGGTCCCTGGACGGCCGAGAAGTTCACCCCGCCTTTTTCCAGCACGCTGCCGTCCTGGATAAGCCTGGTGCGCCCGCCGCCCCCGCTATGATGTTCCCAGCGGTCTTCCTGGAATTTTCCTTTTCCGTCTTCCTTCTCAAGAGCGGTGCAGATGGCATCCTGCAAAGTCCTGAAAGCTTCGGTAATTTGTTCCTTTTGCATAACCTGGTATATCCGATATATGAGTTTCCGGCCCACGAAGGTAAGAATTGAAAAGCAAAAGACGTATTTTTGCGGCCAACTGTTAAAATACCATATTTAAGCTTGCATAATGAGTGAGTACAACCACCGTCAGATCGAACAAAAATGGCAGGACTTCTGGGAGAAGAAAGATACTTTTAAGGTGCAGAACACTTCCGTTAAGCCCAAGTATTACGTGCTGGATATGTTTCCCTATCCTTCGGGGGCCGGGCTGCATGTAGGGCACCCGCTGGGCTATATCGCGTCTGATATCTATGCCCGCTACAAAAGGCTGAAGGGCTTCAACGTGCTTCACCCGATGGGTTTTGACAGCTTCGGGCTGCCCGCCGAGCAATATGCCATACAAACGGGGCAGCATCCGGCCATGACTACGGAAGAGAATATCTCACGTTACATATCCCAGCTCAAGAACCTGGGTTTCAGTTATGACTGGAGCCGCGAAGTGCGTACCTCCGACCCGTCTTACTACCGGTGGACCCAGTGGATTTTCGCGCAGCTTTTCGACAGCTGGTATAACCTGGTGTCTGATAAGGCCGAGCCGGTAACTACCCTCTTTGAAAAGTTTGAAAGGAAAGGCAGCGCAGGCGCCAGGGCTGTCTGCGACGATGATGCGCCTGTTTTTTCGGCTGATGAATGGAACGGCTACAGCGGGGAGGAGAAGTACCGGATCAGCCTGAAATACCGGCTGACCTACCTGGCCGAAGCGACCGTCAACTGGTGTGCGGCATTAGGATCGGTATTGTCTAACGACGAAGTGAAGGACGGCGTATCGGAAAGGGGCGGATTCCCGGTCGAGCAGAAGCTGATGCGCCAGTGGATGATGCGTATTACGGCTTATGCCCAGCGATTGCTCGACGGGTTGGATACCATAGAATGGACCGATTCGCTGAAGGAGCAGCAGCGGAACTGGATCGGCCGGTCGGTCGGGGCGATGGTAGAGTTTGACCTGGACGGGCATAGCCAAAAAATTACCGTGTTCACTACCAGGGTCGATACTATTTACGGCGTGACATTCATGGTCATAGCCCCTGAGCATGAGCTGGTGGATATCATCACCACAGACGCTCAGAAAGAGGAAATTGTCCGTTATAAGGAAGATACAAAGAAAAGATCGGAGCTGGACAGGGTTTCGGACGTCAAAACCGTATCGGGCGCGTTTACCGGCGCTTATGCCATTAACCCGTTCAATGGTGAGAAAATCCCTGTTTTCATAGCCGACTATGTACTGGCAGGGTACGGAACGGGCGCGGTGATGGCGGTACCTTCCGGCGACCAGCGGGACTGGAATTTTGCCACTCATTTTAACCTTCCCATCATCCCTATCCTCGATGCCCAGAAGGATACCGGCAAGCAGGCAGATGCTACAAAGGAAGGAAGGTATGTCAATTCCGGCATGATCGACGGCCTGACCTACCGGGAGGCTACCGAAAAACTGATCAGGTGGCTTGAAGATAACGGTAAGGGAAAAGGGAAGATCAACTACCGCCTGCGCGATGCCGTATTCGGTCGCCAGCGGTATTGGGGCGAACCTGTCCCGGTATATTTCAAAAACGGGGCTGACGGGCTTCTCCTGCCGTACCTGCTTCCCGACAGCGAGCTGCCGCTGGAGCTCCCGGCGATAGACCAGTATAAGCCTACCGAAACAGGAGAACCTCCGTTGGGAAGGGCCGCAGGCTGGAGATACCAGGGAAGCTATGACTATGAGTTGAGCACCATGCCGGGCTGGGCAGGCAGCAGCTGGTACTGGTACCGCTATATGGACCCGCATAACCAGTCTGCATTTGCCTCGGAAGAGGCGATTGACTACTGGAAGGATGTCGATCTTTACATAGGGGGTACTGAGCATGCGACAGGGCACCTGTTGTACAGCCGTTTCTGGAACAAGTTTTTGAAAGACAGGGGATTTGTCCGGGAGGAAGAGCCTTTCAAAAAGCTGATCAACCAGGGGATGATCCAGGGAAGGAGCAATTTTGTGTACCGGGTAAAAGAAGGTGACCCCTTGAAGCCGGTCTTTGTCAGCGCGGGTCTGAAGGACCAGTACGATACGACCCCGCTGCATGTCGATGTGAACATCGTTGTCAATGATGTGCTGGATGTTGAAAAGTTCGTAGCGTCGCGCAAAGACCTGGTGGGAGATACTCCTGAATTTATCCTGGAAGACGGGGCTTACAAATGCGGGGTGGAGATCGAGAAAATGTCGAAATCGAAATTCAACGTAGTAAACCCCGACGACATCGTTTCCCACTACGGGGCCGACACCCTGCGCCTGTATGAAATGTTCCTCGGGCCGCTCGAGCAGGCGAAACCGTGGAATACCAACGGGATTGACGGGACCTACCGCTTTATCAGGAAAGTATGGCGCCTCTTCTATTCCGACCACGGTCAATGGCAGGTTACAGATGAAGCGCCTAAGGAAGCCGAGCTGAAAGCCCTGCACCGCGCTATAAAAAAAGTCGGGGAAGATATCGAGCATTTCTCGTTCAATACCACAGTCAGTACCTTTATGGTGCTGGTAAACGAGCTGGGAAGCCTGAAAACGAAAAGCAGGGCTATCCTCCAGGATCTGCTGATCATCCTGGCTCCTTTTGCGCCTCATATTACCGAAGAGCTCTGGGAAGCGCTTGGCAATGAGCCGGGCACCATTTCCGGGGCGGCTTTCCCTCAATGGGAGCAAAAGTACCTTGTAGACGATTCATTTGAATACCCGATCCAGATCAACGGGAAGGTAAGGGCTACGATGGCTTTTCCCGTCGATAAGCCCGGACATGAGATAGAACAGGAGGTGCTGGCGAGCGACGCGGTAACGAAATGGCTGGACGGGAAACCGGTGAAGAAGTTCATTATTGTTCCGAAAAGGATTATCAACGTGGTGGTATAGTGATCGGTGATGAGCCTGCTTTTATCAGGCTGTCGGACTGAAAGTGAGGAATTTTATTATCAGATAAATAGATTTATTTTAGGCTGTAGTTTATGATGGCGATGCTTTTTCGAAGCATATTTTGCCCTGTAAGGGCTAACGCTTTGTAGATCAAAATGATTCCCGGACACCCCGGCGTGCCGTAGGTACGCCCCTGGTGCCGGTTATGGCGGAAGGGTAG
The DNA here is from genome assembly GCA_037191015.1 of Spirosomataceae bacterium. Classification (GTDB taxonomy): domain Bacteria; phylum Bacteroidota; class Bacteroidia; order Cytophagales; family Spirosomataceae; genus Ravibacter. The sequence goes on along the minus strand of JBBCKD010000027.1, from coordinate 439,630 downwards.
CCCCTGACGGGGCATTATTCCTGATCGCTATCTCCTATTGCTACAAAGCGGTTGTGCCTTATGGCACACTTTGTTTAATAATACCACGTTATTCGCGATCGGGCTGCCAAAGGCAGAATACGCAGATTGCGCTATAATTTACTGTCGCATCATAAGCTACAGCCTTATTTTTTGCCTTATGAGGTTATAAATAAATCTGTTGCTCCGCTTCGTTTACAGTATGTTCCGTATTCCGTTCATAGCAGCGGAAGCCCTGAAAGGGCGCCATATACCGGTCGAGGGCAGCCGTATAATCAATTACGGTAAATCCCGCTCGCCTGTCAATGATTAATTTATAACTTGCTGACAGAAAAGCTGTTCACCATTCATTAACCCGGACGTTCCGTGCACGTCTCAATCAGAAATCTTCAAAAAAAGTACCCTAACGGAGTACAGACCCTGAAGGGGATCAACCTCGAAATAAAACAGGGCATGTTCGGACTGCTCGGCCCTAACGGCGCCGGAAAATCCTCCCTGATGCGAACGATCGCTACCCTGCAGGAGGCCGATTCAGGAGAAATTTTTCTAGGCGATCTCGACGTCCTCGGGCAGAAAGAAGAAGTGAGAAAAATACTCGGGTACCTGCCGCAGGAGTTCAGTGTTTATCCGAAAATCAGTGCTGAACTGATGCTAAAATACGTTTATCAATTGTAACCGGGCCTACCAGTGGTACAACAAAGGAAGCCTGATATTATACGGGCTTCGTGACCTGATCGGCGATGAAACATTGAACAAGGCGCTAAGAGAATTCAGAGATGAATGGCTTTCTTATATCTCCTCCCGGCTGGCGGCAGCGCCGGCCCGGCTCATTTTTAGTTGGAGCAGCCCCAGCGCCAGCACGCCGTAAATGGCTATCTGCAGGGCAAGATGCCTGAGATAGGGGAGTACATGACTGAGATTGCCGTTTTCGATCAGGAGAATCTTATGCGCGTTCAGAAACGGGGTCAGCGGGATCATATTGGCCAGGAACTGAACACCTGCCGGCATGGCTGATACCGGCCATGTAAAGCCGCCGATAAGGAAAGCGGGGGTTGAAAGCATCATCAGGATCTGCGTTGCTTTCAGTGCATCGGGAATGAGCACGCTGACGAAAACCCCCATGAACGTAATGGCCAGCACAAAAAGTGTAGTGGTAGCTGCGAAATTCAAGGGGTGCTGAGGTATAGGTGCTTGAAAGACGCCGTGCATGAGGTAATAGAACCCCAGGATCCCGATCGTTGTCAGCCACATCGGCAGGGATTTGACAAAAATAGCCGTTAGCGACGACCTCGTATGCGAAATGAGCTCGCCCTGGAAGGTCCTGTCCCGGAACTCAGCTGCAAAGCTGACGGCAAACCCAAGCAGCAGCACCTGCTGGAGGACCACGGCGAGTATGGCCGGCCACATAAAGACAAAGTAGTTCCCGGTAGGATTGAAGAGTCTGATGTAGTTGGCTTTGAAAGGCTCGAACTGGGTTCCGGCCAGCTCCGCCGGGACACCTTTCTTCTTCAGCGCCTGTATATCGATACCGGCATTGAACGTACCCAGCACGGTTTGTATCCCTTGTGATGCAAGATTGGCAGTGAGCAGGTTGGAGGTGTTGATAAACGTATTGATCTCCGGGTATTTTTTTTGCAGCACGTCTGCCTCGAAACGCTCGGGGATGACTACGGCCAGGACCGCCTGCTCGCGCACCAGGTCTTCCTGGGTCCCGCTGTTTTCGGATTTGACGGCTATGATGTCCAGCCGCTCGTTATCCTCTATCATATCGATCAACTGGTGGCTCATCGGACTGTCGTCCATGTCCACTACTATAACCGGCAGACCGGTCACTTTTCCTTCTTTGTAGACGAGCCCTATCAGGATGGCGTAGATGACCGGGGCCAGCACCATTACTGATATCAATGTGGTGTTGCTGAAGAAGCGCCTGAATTCACGTTTCAGCAGATAAATAAGATCTTTCATTTCTTACCTGGTTAAGTTGGCGGATCAGAGTGCTACGCTTGCGTTGGTGAGGAGCCTTTCGGCTGCTTTTTTATCGAGCGGTGTCACCTTCAGTTCGTATATGGCATCCTCTATTTTGTAATCGGGGTACGCCGTAGTGATGTCTGCATACCGGTTAAGCTGCCTGATCGTCACAATCTTCCCGCTGACGGTTTCTCCCGTATAGGGGACCCTGACGAGGATCTCACCGCCTTTCTGATAGGATGCGATCCTGCTTTCCGGGACAGTAAACCTGAAATAGGCGGAGTCGGGCAGGTAGCCATTAAAGAGCGCATAACCCGCGGTAGCCAATTCACCTTCCCTCAGGCTGATGGTCTCCAGCAGCATATCGTTGGTTGCGATTATATACCTCTCGGAATAGGCGAGTTCAGCTTCCCGAAGCAGCCCCAGTGCCTGATCGGCCTGTCCCTGCGACGCTGTCTGTGTCTCCGTCCTGACGCCTTTCCGAGCTTCGCTCAATTCTGCGTTGACTGCCTCAAGTTGTGCCTGGGCACCCTGGTATTTGGCATAGGCTTCGTCAAAAGCCTGGGGCGTCATCATACTGTCGGCAAACATGGCTTCGGCCCGTTTGAAAGATTTCTGAGCGAAATTGTACTGTTCGCGAAGCCCCGCCTGCTTGGCCGACAATTGTTTCAGCTGGTTTTCGGTAGCACCGTTGCGGGTAAGGGCACGCTGGGCCTGCGTCGCTTTGACCGCTCCCTTCGCCTGGGCAAGCCTGGCATTTACTTCCGGTACGTCGAGCATAGCGAGCGTATCTCCTCTGCTGACGAGATCTCCTTCCTGTACGTATATTTTGAGAATTCTTCCGGTTACTTTCGGTGAGAAAGAAATGGTTTCCCTTTTTATTTTTCCTTCTACCGGTTTCTCAGGCTGCGGGCTGCAGGCCGAAAAGCAGACCAGTACCGAAGCTGCGAGAGCGGATGAAATGAATGAATGCGTTTTCATGATAATTTCTCTGGGTTGATTTCTGATTGTGATTGATTTTTATTGAAGGGACCTCACCTGGAGGCTGCCCGTGGCTTGAAGAAGCCCGACGACGGTCCGGCGCTGGTTATAAACAGCCTGCAGGTAATCGAGGGAAGCATTCTGGTAATCGGCTTCGGCTCCTACCAGGTCGGATGCCTTGATGAGACCTGTCTTAAACTCTTTGCCAGCCTGGTTCAGGGCGTTCCGGGCCGCCTCTTTCTGCTTCGATTTTACCCGTACCTCAGCGAGTGCGTTGGTGTATTCGGTCTGGTTTCTGAGAAGGTTAAGCTCCAGCTTTTCCATGGCTTCAGCTTTTTCATTTACGGCTTTCTGTAATCCGATGCGGGCATGCTGTATTTCTCTTTTCCCTTTATTACCGTCAAAGAGATCCCATTTGAAACCTACCCCGACGCTGAAATTGGGTACAACCTCGAATTTGTTGGTGGTCAACATCATGGTATTGCCTGTCGGGAACGGCTCCCTGGCCCTGAACCTCACATCGAAAGCATTGAGGTATCCCAGCGAAGCGGAAGCCTGCACTTTGGGTTTCCACCAGCTTTGCGCGGCTTTGATCTGGTATTGATGGGCGAGAATGCCGGTATTGAGCGCTGTTATTTCCGGCCGGTTCCCGATGTCGTTACCGGTCTGCCCCGGGTAGGCCGGCTGCAGTTCGTGATCGATGAGCGCAATACGGGCAGTGTCCAGTCCGCTGTATTGATGCAGCAGGTTGATGAGCAGGTATCGTTTGCCTTCGTACTGTTGGATCCTCGACTCGAGCTGCGCTCTTGCTACATCGATTTTCTGGTGTTCGTAAGGTGTGATCAGGCCGTATCCCAGCGCTTTATCAGCGGTTTCGGCATTGATGGCCAGACGTTTTTCGCTTTCATCCAGAACGGCTTTTACCTGTTTCAGAAGTGCCAGCTGATCATATGCGGCAGTGATTTCACCGATCACTTCCTGTCTGTCTTTTTCAAGCATGGCGGTTTGGGCTGTGATTTTCTGATCGAGCGCCTTAGCCAGGTTGGGAACTTTCCCGCCCGAGTACAGCAGCACTTCGGTCTTTAAACCTCCCGTCAGCAGGTTAGCCCGGTTGGTAAAGGCATCGTCCATCGGTGGAAGCGCTATTCCCATTTCGGGAACGGAGTTGGCAGGCGCCTTCACGTTCAGACCGGACGATAGGTAGGCGTATTTGCCTGATAAATCAAGATGCGGAAGATAGGCTTCCCTGAGCTGATGACGGTTTATTTGCGATGCTTCTATATCAAGCTGCCTGTTGGCAAGGTGGTGATCTTTCTTCAGCGCGCTTTTCACGAGCTCCTCCAGGGTAGGCGCCTGCTGAGCGACAAGGCTGCCCGGCAGTGTCAGCAGTAGGGTTGCGATGGGTATTAAGAAACGTTTCATACGACAGGTGTTTTGCATTTTTTTGATAATGCAAATTTCCTGCTGTCGTACCTGCTTTCTTTTGATATAGATCAAAAAAGCAGATCGGGGCTTCCGGGGTAAAAGACAGTCTATATACTGATTGGATAAAAGCTGGAAAGAGGATCAGGAAAGCTTCCTGGCCCTGATCCGGCTGAGGGTTTCCTGTGTGATGCCCAGGTAGGAGGCAATAGCGCCCAGCGGCGCACGTTGCAGGATTGTGGGCTGCGATCCGGCCAGCGTGTGGTATCTTTCCTCGGCTGTCTGGAACTGGAGGGCAATGGTACGTTCTGAAGCCTTAAGCAGGAAATAGCGGAGCACATAGTTCTCTATTTCCATAATTTCAGGAAAATCGCGGATCAGGCTCATCAGCTCGCTATGGCCGAGCGCGTAAACTACCGAGTTTTCCAAAAGCTCGAGAAAGTAGCGGCTCGGGATCTGTCCGAAAAAGCTTTCCGGTATGGTCACAAAATGCTGTTCGGTATAAAAACCGAAGGTAATATCCTTGCCTTGCCGGTTGATGTAATACATCCGGACCAGGCCTTTCTCAATAAAGTAAAGAGAATTGACGGGCTGGCCTTCTTCGAAAAGCAGCGTTTTTTTCGGAAGCTCTTTCCTGACAAATGAGGAAGATATCCGCTGTACGGCTTCGGGGCTTACCCGGGCGATCGTCTGGATATATTGTATTATTTCCATGTTATACTCTTGGTTTCCGTACAGTTTGCTGCAAAACAGGAATACCCGTCAAATATAAATTAATCGGGATGGATATTGAAATGTTCCCCGGCAGGCATGCCGACATAGCCCGCACAGTGACAATTAACCCGGATTAACATTAAATTAGCAGACTATAGCCCTGAAAGGAGCGTTTATTTTTATACCTAATCTCTTATTCCTGAAAAAATGGAACAGTCACTCAAAAATGAAAAAAGATTCCGCCCGCTGACCCTGTCGGGACTGGGAGGCGTAGCGATCGGGAACGGGTTTAATGAAAATCCCGACATCGAATGTCTTCAGACTATGGAAGCTGCCTGGAATGCCGGGGTACGTTATTTTGATACTTCACCCTGGTACGGGCTGGGGATCAGCGAGAGAAGGATGGGATTGTTCCTGAAAGACAAAAAAAGAGAGGATTATACAATCTCGACCAAGATCGGGAGAGTGCTGGAACCGCACGACGACTTCAGGATGCAAGGCACCTGGAAAGGACGGCTCAACTTTTCATACCGGTACGACTATTCAGCCGCAGGTGTAAGAAAAAGTGTGGAGGACAGTCTGCAGCGCCTCGGAATAAGCTCACTGGATATCGTGTTTATTCACGACCTGTCGCCCGATAACGGCGATATGAAAGAAGACTGGGTGAAATATTTTGACGAAGCAGCCAGGGGCGCTATGCCTGAGCTCACCCGTATGAGGGAAGAAGGGCTCATTAAAGCCTGGGGATTTGGAGTAAATACGATCGAGCCGGTCCTGAAAGCCATCGAGGTAGCCGATCCCGATATTTTTCTTTCAGCCTGCCAATACTCGCTGATCCACCATATCGACGACCTGGACAAGGTGTTTCCCAAGGCTGCCGGGCGTGGTATCTCCATAGTGGTAGGTGCTCCCTTGTGTGCGGGTTTCCTTTCCGGGAAAGACCGGTATCTTTATAAGGGTCAATTCCCCGAAGGGGTCAGGGAAAAGCTCTCTGCATTACAGGCGGTTGCCCGGCGGCATAATGTAGATCTGAGGACGGCGGCGCTGCAGTTCTCGGCAGCGCCCGATGTAGTCTCTGCCGTTATACCCGGCGCTCATACGCCGCGCCAGGCAGAAGAGAATGCAGCCTCCTTTAACGAGAAAATCCCGGCTGCGTTCTGGGAAGAGCTCAGGCATGAAAAGCTCATTGCCGCGCATGCGCCGGTTCCGGAGGGATAACCGGAAGCCGGCTTTCGGTTATTGGAGATCAGTTGCCCGACTGCTCTTCCTTTAACTTCTTATCCCGCAGCCTGATCACCTGCGCCAGGGTGGCCAGGATCGTATCGTGCTTTTTAACGAAGGGGTTGCTTTCGTCCCATACGTACCCGGCAAGAACAGAGCATATCTGCTTCTTGATGACCGGATCTACATGGTCGGCAAAAATGATGGTGGGGAAGTCGCCGTTATACCAGCCCGTAACGTAGCTCCGGAACACGTCGATACCCTTTTGTACCACGTCCTGGTATTCCGTTTTCCAGTTCACGGTTTCGCCCGACAGGTGCTTGTGCGCCATTTTGGCTGAAAGATGCCCCGAGGCCGTCGCAAAAGTCACCCCGGAAGAGAAAATGGGATCAAGAAACTCGGTGCTGTTCCCGGCAAGCACAAATCCCGGCCCGAACATTTGCTTTACTCCTATAGAATATCCGAGGATGGCACGGGGCTCGAAGCGGAATTGTGATTCGGCGAACCTGCCTTCGAGATCGGGGAAATTCCGTATAATTTCCTTGTATCCTGCTACGCCGTTATCAGCCAGTTCACGTATGTATTCCTGGTCGCCTACAATACCAACGGAGGTAGTTCCGTCGGAAAAGGGAATGACCCATATCCAGGAGCGGTTATTGTCGAATGAGTGAACAAAGATATTGCGGCTGGCCACCTCATTGCGCCTGATGTCTTCAAGGTGAGAAAAGACTGCGCCCCGGGCTGTAAATTGCGATGGGCGGCTCAGGTCAAACAGGCGGGGCAGCACCCGTCCGTAGCCGCTGGCGTCGATGATAAACCTGGATTGAACCGTATAGGTTTTCCCATTTTCGTCCTTATAGTCGATTTCCTGTATCGTCTCACTGTTCCTGACGGCGATCACCTCGCAGCGAAAGCGTACCGGCACCCCTTTCCGTTCGGTTTCGGTAATGAGCGCAAGATCGAAATCCGCCCGTTTCACCTGCCAGGTCCAGCTCCATGCATCTTTGGTATGCTGATCGTCGAAATAAAACTCAAACCGGTCGTTTCCTCTCAGAAATGCAGCACCTGACTTTACCTGGAAATTCTGCGCTTTTATCGTATCGAGCAGCTCCGATGCTTCCAGGTGGGTCATGCAGCAGGGAAGCAGGCTCTCACCGATCTGGAAACGGGGAAAAGTCTCTTTCTCCAGTACCAGCACCCGGTACCCGTTAAGTTTTAGCCAGGATGCAGCTACCGATCCCGAAGGACCGGCTCCTATGACAACGACGTCGAAATTCTCCATTATCTGAGGTAATACTTGATTTGGTAATATCTGATGAACGCCTTAAATCTAATGATTAAACCGATTACGCGCCTGCGATTTTCCGAATTAAATTCTCTTTGTCCACAAATGCAGAACAGGTCGCTATTGCGCCGAGCGCGACCCCCAGGATGCCGTGCATAAAAACATTCTGCCCGGTCAGGTACAGGTTGGGAATATGGGTTTTGACCCCGATCACGGTGCTGAGCGGGTTTTCTGTAGTTTTGGATATGCCATACATCGATCCGAGGGGACTGCCCGTATAATCCCGGAAAGTAAGCGGGGTAGAACTGTGCACAGACCTGATATGATTCCTGATACCCGGAAAAACACTTTCGAGTTTTTCTATGACCTGGTTTTCCTTTCTCTTTTTAAACGCTTCGTAGCCCTGGCCGCGCGTCCCTGGCTCGGCGATCGTATTCTTTGAATCGCTCCATTCAGCCACTTCTTCAAAGCGCATGAAAGCCATTACCGACAACGATTCCGCATACTCTGCAGATTTCGACTGGGCAGGGGTATAGAGAAAATATTGCTGGGGCCAGTTTTCCGGATCATAGTCCGGCCCGCCCCACACATCATTGTCGTGATACTGGTATATGTTGTAATTGAAATAAGGAAAGCTCCCCGGCTTGAAGATCAGGTGGGTGGTAAAAGACGAAAGACTGTTGTCGAGCGATTGTACCCGCCGGGTATACACTTTCAGGAAACGTTCCCGGCCAAACAGCTCAATCGTAGGTACAGGATGGAGATTCGAGATGAAATTACTTCCGTAGAAAACATCCCCGTCTGCGGTTGTGACCCCCTTTATTCTCTTATCGTCGTCATAGAGGACACCGGTCACTTTTTTTCTTTTCAGTATTTTTCCTCCCAGCTTCCTGATCTGGCGGCTGATCAGGATGGCGAGCTGCGAACCGCCGTCTTCCAGGCGGAATGCGCCTTTAAGATAGCTGTTGACGATCAGCGCATGCACGTAAAAGGGGGTGGTGTGACGATTGCCCGCGTATAGAAAAGAATTGGTTCCGGCGAGTACCTGCCGGAGCCGCTCGTTGGAGGTAAGGCCGGCTATATAGTCATACGCATTGAGCGTCAGTATTTCGGGTTTGTTCAGGTAGGCAGGCGGAGAGGGGTCGAGGTGGTACAACGGAAAATAAGAACATACTTCGCGGATTTTCCGGCAGTAGGTATCTATCGCTTCAGCCTCATCCGGGAAGCGTTCCTTCATGTATCGCGTAAATCTTTCGTATCCTTCCGGGATATGGTATTCGCTTCCGTCGTCAAACCTGATGATATCCACCTTTTCGGGGTCGAGCCTTCTCAGCTTCAGATCGTCGAGGATGCCGAGGTATTTGAATACCTGGTAAAGGTTTTCGCCGGGGTTGAGGCTGCCCAGGTAGTGTACACCCGTGTCCAGGATCGTCTTATCCCTGCTGAACACCTGCAGCATACCGCCGATCTGGTGGTTTTTTTCAAGAACGACCACACTGTAGCCTTCCGAAGCCAGGATATCCGCACAAACCAGCCCGCCCAGCCCGCTGCCGATAATCACGAAATCATAGGTGCTGCTCTGGTCGGTCATTCCGGCTTACTTAAAATGAAAAGCATGTTGGAAGTTTTTTCAGAATGGGTCCTTTCTTCGATGTCCAGACCGTATTGTGCAGCCAGCTGCCGGATATCCTCCCTTGAAAAAAAGTGGAACGGGCCTCTTTTTTTATTGAAAGAAAAGAATTTTGTGGACATCCATTCAGTGAACCTCGTATTTTTATGCCTCCCTGTGTCGTCGGTTACCCCGTCCCTGATAAAAAGGATCCCGCCCGGATTGAGGTTTTCAATGCAGCGTTGCAGCAGCGTATCCTGGTTTTCTTTGGGTAAATAGTGCAGGATATCGTTGAGAAAAATGACATCCTGCGTTCCGAATGCGAAATCAGAAACGTCGGCCTGTACGAAACGGAGGTTGGCGCTTTTGGCGTATGAATTTGCGGCGATGCCTGTTTTCTCCTCGTCATAATCTACGGCAAGGATAGAGCGCTCTTCGTCGCGGTAATGCAGGTAAAAATCGAGAAAGCCGTATCCGCAGCCCAGGTCCAGGATCTTTTTGCGGGAACCGATGCGCCGGTCATAGTACTCGTAGTTTTTCTTTTCCAACTCCCATTTGATACGGAAGTACCATTCCAGGACCGGCCCTTTGAAAATATAATTATTGAAAATGCGCTGCTTCATGAACCGGGTATCGTCCATTTGTTTCTGAAAAGCGCTGAAGCCCGCCCTGAAGTAACGGGAGATACTTTTGGTCCTTTGCTGAAAATTGTCACCCCATCTCCGGTCATCCGGCTGTATCCTGGGCTGAATGCCAACATTTACCGGACCGTGCTTGATCACCAGCTCGTTTTTGGGAGATACGTATCCCGCACCGTGAATAAATACCGGCTGTATGGGCAGGTTCAGCTGCTCCGCCAGGTAGAAAGCGCCCTTATGGAACCGCTTCACTTTACCGTCGTCTGAACGCGTGCCTTCCGGGAAAATAATGATCGAATAACCGTCTTTCACCAGTTCACGCGCCTGTTCCAGGTTGGCTTCCGGCCCTTCTTCCATAAAAATATAGTTGGCATACCTGATTACCCAGCCGTAGAGGGGCGATTTATACACCCATTCCTTTACCATAATGACCGCCTTGGGATGGTGCATCAGCATGATCATGATGTCGAGAAAAGAGGAGTGATTGGCGATCAGGATAGCGGGCTTATCATACTCCAGGTACTCCCGGCCGTATGTCCTCTTCCTTATCTGGGTGCCCGAGTACATCACCGCGGCGGAAAGGAGCGACATCGCCCGGGCCAGCCACTCTTTTTTCTTTTTGCGGCCTGCCGGAAGCAAAATCAGCACCACCATAACGACGAAGGCCAGGTAGCACATGCAGACGAAAAAAGCGAAGCAGAACCATGTTTTGATGAATGTCCAGATACTGATGGGAGTCCGGCCTTTATCCACCCGGTTTTGTACAAACAGGTTAAAAACCACAGGCTGGAACACAAGCGATATCAGCACAATGCAGATAATGCCAGGCACGCTTACCACAGCTATCGATTTAAGGGCAGGATGGGAGGCAAACAGCAGGGCGCCCGTCCCGATCAGCACGGTCAGCCCGGATAAGGAAATGGCGGATGTATAGGAGGCGAGCTTGTTTTTCCCCTGCCTGTAGCGCTGGAGCAGGCCGTCTGTCATGAAGATGCTGAAATCGTCGCCCAGCCCGAAAATGAACGTGGCAAACACGACGTTGACAAAGTTAAATTTCACGTCCAGGAGCACGGTGATGCCGAGGATCCAGATCCAGCTGATCACCATGGGCAGGAAGGAGAGGAGCGCCAGCTCGAGCCGGCCATACAAAAGTAAAAGCGCAATGAAGACGATACCCGCCGAGACAAAGAGGATATAGTTGAAATCTTCCTTTACCACCTCGAGCAGAGATTCCACCATTTCCATCCGGTGAAATACCTGTACATCGGTTACGTCCTGGATGGCGGCTTTCACCGCGCGGAGGTCCTCTTTTTCAACAACCAGCGTCGTAATATACGTCGACTTCCCGTTTTCGCGACGGATGAGGTTGTCTATTCCCAATCCATCAACCAGGTAACCGGTATCTTCCTCTGCCGGGGAAAGGCGGCTGGTATCTTCTATACTCTTTTCGAAAAAGGAGAAAGCATCGGCAGAAAACCCGTTCTTCCCGCCGGCCTCCCGCAGCGACCGTACAACCTCTGCCGCCCTGGCGCCGCTTTGCCAGTAGCGGTTCCAGCGGGCTTTTCCCGCAGCTCTCAGGCTGTCCGATATGACAAAGGGAGCGGCCGAGCTGAAGCTCTTTACGAGGCTGTCTTTTTTCAGCTCCAGGGCGCGCCGGTAGATTTCGGAGTTGGCTGCCGATGCACGCGTATCGTTTTCCGACGAAGCAAATACAAATAATTGAACGTCGGTTTCCGGGTTAATGGGAGTAAGAAGCTTCTCCGCCTGCTGCAGCGGTTCTGTCTGGATGCTTATCTGCCGCGGGTCGCCGTCGAAGCTGACCCCGCCGGCTACATGATAAAGTACGATGGTGATCATCCCGATAGCTACCAGCGCGGGCAATGCATATCGCCTGGGCAGTTGCGGCACGCTCAGCAGCTGCTTTTCAGAAGCAGGTTCTTTTCCGGGGATCCCTGTCAATCTTAGAATGACCGGCATGCCGATGAGCGTAAAAGCCAGGGCGCTCGAAAGCGCCAGACCTGCGAAAAGCCCGAAGTCATGGAGCAGCCGGGAGTTAGCGAAAATCAGGGCCGAATAGGCGAGGATGGTCGTCAGGCTGCCCGTAATAAGAGGGGCCGAAATATCCTGCAGCGCGCGGGATACCGATCCGGTGTGCCTGACGTGGCTCACAAAATGGATGGAATAATCCAGCGCAATTCCCAGTAATACAGCCCCGGTTGCAAGCGATATCCCGGATATGGACGGCGCCAGGTAGCCTATCAGGCCCAAGGCTGATAACCCGCCGAAGAGCGCAGGCAGCAGGATGATGACGGAGGTTTTGAAATTCCTGTAATAGGCCCACAGGAGCCCGAAAATGAGGATCAGGGCCAGGCTCATCGTTAAAACGGCGTCTGCTTTTATCTGAAGGGCATTGCTCGCTGCCACGGCAAATCCACCGAAATACCGGAGCGTATGTCCGGGATGGTCCAGGTTCCAGCTTTGCTGAAATTCGTTGAGCTTGCTGAATAAAATGCTTCCTTTTTTGGAGTCGCCGGAAGGAAACATGGTCTGCGCCGTGATCAGCACCTGCCTGCCGTCGTTGATGAGCACCATATCATGTTCAAACCGCGCATCGCCGGCGCCGTTTTTAAGCGTTTCGAAAAAAGGGTAGGTAAGCCCGAGGGGATCCTTCAGGACCAGCTCCTTTATCCACATGCCTTCCGGGGTATTCAGCCGGCTGCGGTTCTGCGCTACTGAAGCCTCTATTGCGTCGCGGCTGATTTTATCGCCAAAAGTGGCATAATAGCCTGGATCGATCAGCTCCGGGAAGTGATCGAGCACGTATTCCGCTACCTCGACGTCCATGTTTTCCCTGAATTCGCGGACATCGGTAAGATAACCGGCTGACCGGGCCCTGAGTTGCTCTCCGAAAAGCGCAACGGTATCGCGCAGGTCATTCAAATCGGTTTCTGCCGGTATATCCAGCGCAAACATCACCCGGCTATCGAGCCTGGAATCGGAAATAAGCTCCTGGAAATCGGTAAAAGCGCTGCTCCCGGGAAGGCTGTCAAAAATGCTCTCCGATATATTCAGCTTTCTTATACCGTTCGACAGAAACAAACCCAGCCCGGCCAAAGTGAGGAAAAAGAAAGCCTTTTTACGAAAAAGGTATTGGGCGATCCTGACTAATAGGTTTGAAATCATCAATAAAAGCAGCTACTATCCGTCAAAATTAGGGACATGTATCAAGTTTGACAACTTTTACCTAATGACAGACCAAACATTATCGCGCTTTATCAAATTTGCTATTTTTGGGCCGGAAATAAAGTGAGCCTGCAGACTTGCGAAGGCATTTTAATTTTACAACGAGCATCAATGAATATAATTTCCCTCGAGGGGATTGAAAGTTATACTTTCGGCGAACAGGAAGTAAGGCTGGACGAGGAAGTCCTGGAACGGGTCAGGAAATCGTTCAGATTTCTTAGTGAATTTTCTGAAAATACCATTATTTACGGCATTAATACAGGGTTTGGGCCCATGGCGCAGTACCGTATAGAGGCCGACGATTTACATTACCTTCAGTATAACCTGATCCGGAGCCATTCTTCGGGAATAGGGAAGGTCCTCGACGAATCCTATGCCCGGGGAGTGGTGCTGGCCCGGTTGTGCTCTTTATCCCAGGGAAATTCGGGCATCAGCCTGCAGGTCCTGGAAAAGCTGCAGCAATTTCTGAACCACCGCATTGTGCCTGAGATATTCGAGCATGGCGGGGTAGGGGCGAGCGGTGATCTTGTGCAGCTGTCTCATCTTGCGCTTAACCTGATCGGGGAGGGGTATGTCTATGAGGACGGAAACCGGCTGCCAGCCCGCGAGGTACTGGAAAGGCACGGTATCAGGCCGCTGGAGCTCAGCCTCCGGGACGGGCTGGGGCTCATCAACGGAACGTCCTGCATGACGGGCATAGGGGCTGTGAACCTGATTCTAGCACGGCGGCTCCTCCAATGGAGCATTGCCGCTTCATCGATCATTAACGAGGTCGTCTGTTCGTTCGATGATTCGTTTTCGGAAGAGCTCAACGCCGTCAAAAAACATACCGGACAGAAAAAAGTGGCGCAGGCAATGCGTGATTTCCTGGGGGGAAGCCGCCTGCTGCGGAAAAGAGATGACCTTTACCGCGATGCCAATGAGCTGAAAAGAAAGGAGTTTAAGAAGAAGATCCAGGAGTACTATTCGGTACGGTGTGTGCCCCAGATACTCGGACCTGTTTACGATACCATAGAGGCGGCCGTAAAAGTAGTGGAAGATGAATTTAATTCCACCAACGACAACCCGGTAGTGGATATGGATAGCGGCAACGTTTTTCATGGCGGCAATTTTCATGGCGACTATATATCGCTCGAGATGGATAAGCTGAAGCTCGTGCTCACCAAGCTCACCATGCTGGCGGAACGTCAGCTGAACTTCCTGCTCAATAACAAGCTCAACGGCAAATTTGCCCCTTTCCTTAATGCCGGGACACTCGGGCTCAATTTCGGTTTCCAGGGTATGCAGTTTACCGCTACGTCGACTACGGCCGAGAACCAGATGCTGAGCAACCCTATGTATGTGCACAGCATTCCGAATAATAATGATAACCAGGACATCGTAAGCATGGGCACCAACAGCGCGCTCATCGCGCGTACGGTGCTTGACAATGCTTTCCAGGTAATGGCCATCCATATGATGGCAGTCTGCCAGGCTATTGACTTGCTCGAAGAAGAAGAGCGGGCATTGCTTTCCCCCAATACGCAACGTATTTATAGTAGTATCAGGGAACATGCAGGATTTGTCAGGGAAGACAGCGTTCCTTCCGGTACGATCCGGCAGGTGTGCGATTTTCTTCGTTCGACGAATACGGAGCAGCTGATTTCCTGAGATTTGACAGGCTTAGGTTTTAGCAGTGGGGACGTGATGGTCAAAAGGCAGGGATAGCCATTAAACCAGGGATTAACCATTTCTAAACCATTAAGGAATTAAGAGGAGTTAAGAAGGGCTTAATTTCCTTAATTCCTTAATGGTTTAAAAAAAATCTTATTTTACTGGTTAAAAAGATCACGACTGAACGGCTTTTCTTATGGCAGGCGCCACCTTGGTGCCGAACAGCTCGATCGATTTCATAATATCGGTATGGGGAGGTCCCCCGGTATCCATATGGGCGACAAACCGGGTCAGGCCGAACATTTCCTTTACCTGCAGGATTTTGTCTGTTATTTCCGACGGATCTCCGACAAAAAGCGCGCCGTAGGAGCTCCTGCTGGCTTCAAACTGCTCACGGCTCAGCGGCGGCCATCCGCGCTCTCTCCCGATCTTGCCCATTTGAGCGGCGTAGTAAGGGTAGAACCGGTTGGCGATGTCGTCGGAATTTTCACCGATCAGCGTATGGGAGTGGATGCCTGTCCGCATAGCGGCGGGGTCGTGGCCGGCTTTGACATATTCGCTTTTATAAAGGTCGAAGCGCGATTTGAACTGGGCAGGGCTTCCCCCGATAATCGCGACCATCAACGGCAGCCCTAGTTTCGCCGCCCTTACAATAGACTCGGGCGTGCCGCCTACTGCTATCCAGAGGTCGAGCTCTCCTCCTTCCGCTCGGGGATAAATGCGTTGCTTTTTGAGCGGCGGCCGTACAGAGCCTGTCCAGCTGACTTCTTCATTCTTATTGATGTTGATCAGCAGGTCGAGCTTTTCTTCAAACAATTTGTCATAGTCGTGCAGGTTGTGGCCGAACAGGGGGAATGATTCGATGAAGCTTCCCCGTCCTACCATTAGTTCTGCGCGTCCGCCCGACAGCAGGTCGACCATGGAGAAATTCTGGTAGATCCTTACCGGATCGGCGGAGCTTAATACGGTAACGGCGCTTCCCAGCCTTATATTTTTGGTGACCGCAGCAGCTGCCGCCAGGACGATTTCCGGGTTGGATACGGCATAGTCATTACGATGATGCTCGCCTATGCCGAAAACATCGAGCCCGACCTCATCCGCCAGTTTGATTTCTTCTATGAGTTCCTGCAGCCTCTGACCGGCCTTCTTTTTAATTCCTGTCGAGAGGTCGGTCGAAAGGTCTGCAAACATGCTTATTCCGAGTTCCATAATGCAAAAAGGTATAATTGTCGTATAAACCTGCTGCAAAAGTAGCAAACCCGGAGACCGCATTCATTGATTTAGGATAAGTAAGGAACTATTTTAATCGTATACTGATACCCGCGTTCAGTATCCCCCTGTACCCATACCCCAGTTCGGCGAAGATACCTGCTGTTTTCCCGTAGCGGACGCCTATGGGTGTAACCTGTATGGTTACCAAAGGGTACCTGGTTTTTTCAACCGGACCTGCCGTCGTGCCGGAGTTCCTTTCAAAGGTACTTCCCAACCCCGCACCGGCAATACCATAGAAACTCCATTCCGGGCGATCGATATAGTGAAATTGTCCTTCAACGGCAAGCAGAGCGGAAATGTACCTGTAGTCGCCGGTAGTCCCGGAATAACCGAAAACGGGTTCCTCCGTATTCAGCAATGTTGCACCTGCGGTGAGCCCTGCAGAGATCCTGCGCGATATCCGGTAGCGGTAAGTGCCGTACAGGCCATTGCTCCGCTCGAACGGGCTGACGGTTTCTCTCAGGAATAATACCGTAAAAAGGTTGATATAGCCTTCCAAAGCAGCATATTCGGAAGCCCATAGCCCGGCACCGAGCTGGATATCGTGCTTGTAGCTGTCCTGCGCATAGCAGCCTGTGGAGAGCAGCAGGCATATTACAGAAGTTATAAAGGGCTTTTTCATGAGAACGAAGTAGTATTAAGGAAGTAGAAGAACGGGATAAAAACTTTTCCGGGAAGTTCTGAATATTATTTAAACAGTTATATTGCGAGTTGACAAGGACCTCATTTGTCCTGCGACAAAATATTCGATTGTTCCAAGACAATCCGATCCCTGCCTAACCCGGATGAACCAGACAAAACCACTAGACCATATCCTTGAGGCGCTCGGCCGCAGTATACCCGCTCCGGAGAAAGAAGCTCTTCTCGGAGCATTTCAGCCTTATAAAATAGCCAAGGGGAGAGTACTGGTAGCGCAGGGCGAGGTAAGCACAAAGATGTATTTTATCGAAAAAGGCGTCATGCGGGTTTACTATACGAGAGGATCCGAAGACGTCACTTCGCTGCTGGCATCGGATGGGGAAGTAGTCTGTATAGCAGCCAGCTTTTTCAGGCAGCAGCCGTCGGAAGAGATCCTGGAAACCCTGGAAGACTGTATGGTATATTCGTTTACTTATGAATTGTACCGCAAGCTGGCGAATTATGATCCCGGTCTTGCCCAATTGACTATCAGGCTGCTGGAACAGCAACTGATCAGCTTCGGGGAGAGGATCAGGATGTTTAAATATTTGTCCGTAGAGCAGCGTATCAGTCATTATCTCAGGCAGCCCGCTTCCGTTTTCCGGCGTATACCCGACCATTATATTGCGACTTACCTGGGTACTACAGGCGCTACCTTCAGCCGGTGCCTTAAAAATATAGATATGGACAGAGATTAAAGACTGACCCTTCTATATAGAAATTGTATAAACACAGACAGCGCCGAATATTTTACTCCCTTTTTTTGTTATTTAGTCACCTGATCGGAGTTCCGGTAGCAAAGGGGGATATGATCAGGATCAGAAGATAAAATCAGGTATTGTCAATGACATCTCAGGAAGAAATAAAAAAGCAGGTTGCCCGCTATGGGTATGTGAATGAGGCGGTGGCCGATACGATAGACCTCGCGGCCGAAATCAACCGGTTGAAGAAGGAGAAGAATGCGGTATTGCTCGCTCATTACTATGTAGACGGGGCTATCCAGGACCTGGCAGACTTTATCGGCGACAGCCTGGGACTGTCTCAGCAGGCAGCATCTACCGATGCCGATCTGATTCTTTTCTGCGGGGTACATTTCATGGGGGAAACCGCAAAAATTCTCAGTCCGCAGAAAAAAGTGGTGATACCTGACCTGAATGCCGGGTGTTCCCTGGCCGATTCGGCTCCGGCCGACCGCTTTGCCGCCTTTAAAGCGCAATACCCGGATCATCTCGTGATCAGTTATATCAACTGTTCAGCAGAAATAAAAGCGCTGACGGATATCGTATGTACGTCTTCCAACGCACTGCACATTGTCAATAGCCTGCCGAAAGATCAGAAGATCATCTTTGCGCCGGATGCCAACCTGGGGCGTTATGTGGCTCACAAAACGGGCCGCGATATGGTGCTTTGGGACGGGGCCTGCATTGTTCATATCGATATCTCGCGTGAAAAGCTTGCAAAGCTCATGGCAGAAAACCCTGATGCGCTTTTGATCGCGCACCCCGAGTGTAAGGAGGATATCCTGATGAAAGCAGATTTTGTGAGCTCCACTACCGGTCTGCTGCGTTTTGTGAAAGAATCACCGCATCAGAAATTTATCGTCGCTACCGAAGCCGGTATTTTGCATAAGATGAAGGAATCGGTTCCGGAGAAAAAGCTGATCCCTGCACCGGGTAATGACAATAACACCTGCGCCTGCTCCGAATGTCCCTATATGAAGATGAATACGCTCGAAAAGGTATACAATGCGCTCCTTTATGAGCAACCCGAGATCTTCGTACCGGAAGATATCCGTCTCAAAGCGTATGAATCGGTTGCGCGGATGCTGGAGCTTAGCAAGGGGATCTGATACCCGGGGGATGTCATCTGAGCTTTTCCGCAACGGATCGGGCAGCAATAACCGCACCCTCCATATAGCCGGGGAACCTGGTAGCGGTTTCCGTTCCGGCAAAATACAATTTACCGTCCATATAGCTGAGCTGGAGTAACGGGTGCCCGTTGTTCTGGTGCGGGCGCTGGATAACCTGGTTGCCTGCCAGTATAAATTCGTCCGTCCAGACCTTGTCGAAATAGGCAAGGGGCTTTAATGCCTGCACACCTAACAAGTCCTGTAGCTGGTGTAGTACAAATTCTTTTCTGACTTCTGATGAATAGGAGGCCGCATCGCCACTGAGGAAACCCGTAAAGCCAAATTTGGTTTCTTCAAAATTGGTATGGTCGTACATCTCCGTAATAATTCCGGCATGACTGTACAACATGCCGGAGTAGCCCTCGTTTCTCCAAAACGGCTGATCGTACTCCAATGTAAACTTAACGGATCCTGCCATCCAGGTTTGTACAGTCGGCAAAACGGCGTCCAGTGCATCCGGCAGCTTAGGTGAAAAAACCAGGTGCTTGGTCGCCAGCCGGGGTGGTATGCAGACAATCGCTTTGCCGGCATTCATTGATCTGCCGTCAGCGGTTTCGAGTAAAACGCCGTTTCCGGTTTCCTTTACCGTCGTCACCTTTGTATTTAACATGATAGCTTCGTCAGGCAGCTTTCGGGCCAGCGCACCGATCAGCATCCCGGTTCCGCCCGCCAGCCGGTATGACGGCATTTCTGCTTCCGGCACAAAAAACTTTTGCGGCGGTTCAAACGACTTGGTTTGAAACAGGGATATGCCTCTCGAAAATTGGGGATATTTCCTCAGACCCAGCTCATCTATCAGGGATAGCAGATTGGGGTGTATATCCGAGAACCAGGTTGCCCCCAGCTCTAATGGCGTTTGGTTGGCCCCTTTAATAGTTTGTATCCTTCCGCCCAGTCTTGACGAACCTTCCAGGACAGTGACTTTAATACTCGCTTTAGATAACAAATAAGCCAGGGTGAGCCCGCTTAAACCTCCTCCTATGATAAGTATCCTTTCGTTTAAGGCCATTTGTAATGATCCAGATATTGATTCAGGTGCGAAATTGCCCCTCCGAACCGTCTTTTTTAGTGGACATTTGAGAAAATTTATGGTACTTATGAGCATAAGCACCCGGTCGGTCCCCCGGGCCCGGGCACAGAGAATTGCTATTTCTGTAAATTAGCCGGCTGGCATGATCGTCGGTTAAGAGGAGCTATGGCGAAAGAAAAATACAACATATTAAACGAATATCATCTCAACAGGCATCAGCCTGATCAGCCGCAATTGGCAATCCTTGATTTAAACCATCATATACAGGAAAACCAGTGCCACATCACCAAGCCACACATACACAGCTTTTACCAGATCATCTGGTTTAAAACCGGGAACGGGAAACATTTCGTTGACTTCAACGGGTACGATGTTGTTGAGGACGCGATTTTTTTTATTGCTCCAAACCAGGTGCATTACTTTGATGAGCATACCGGCTATGAAGGTATCCTCATTCATTTCAATGAGGCTTTTCTGGTCAAGAGCGAAAGCGAGACGGATTTTTTCCTGAAAAGTAACCTGTTTAACAATCCATACCAGCAACCTTACTTCTGTATGGGCAGGGCTAACGAGGGCGTTCTGGATGAATACATTTCACAAATAAAACGGGAGTTTGAAAACGGCTATGAGTTTGGCAGGGAACTGATATTAAGAAACTACCTCGAATCTTTTCTTATACAGATACAGCGCAGGAAAAATGCCGGTGAAAAATCTTATCTGCCGGAGCTGCTAAACGAGAAGAGACTTCAACTTGTCAGATTTGTTAACCTGGTAGATGAAAACTATAAAAAAGGTCTTTCTATCGCGGAATACGCCCGTCTGCTCCACGTATCGCCAAGAAGTTTGTCAGACCTTACCAACCAGCTGCTCAGCAAAACACCTTCCCAAATGGTACAGGAACGTATTATCCTGGAGGCGCAGCGTTTACTGCTATATTCCAATCTGAACGTAAATCAGATCGGATACCGCCTGGGATTTGACGACGCCTCTTACTTTGTAAAGTATTTCAAAAAACATACCGGCATCTCCCCGTCAGAATTCAGGAAGTCAGTTTCCTGAATCTACCATTTCTTTTCGCTTTTGACCATTGTTCGAAGCGGCCTTTGCAAAGACCTTTGCTATATGCAAAATTTTAGTGTTATGGTAAAGGCGTATTTAGTAATTACCTTAACAATTGAAGGGATTGACAGAGCTGGCGCGGCCTGTGTTTACAGCTTATATAAAAACCCATTTTTAAGGACAATAAAAGGTGCCCTGACCAAAGAGCTCTTGGTACATCCGCAGGATATCCAGTTTTTGCACGGGTTTGATAGCGAGGAAAGCGCGCAGGAATACCTGTTGAGCGATCTTTTCAACCGCGACGTTGTAGCTTCACTGAGGCCTTACTTACAGGGTGCTCCCGACATCAGAATTTACAGTGTGGCGTAATGTGAGCAACCCGTCGGGTGAATTGCAGGGCGGAGACTATGCCCGGGTGAAGCTGAAATTGCAGCGTAAAAATCCTTCATTCTGGGTACCGGCCAAAAGCGTTCTGAATACACAGTCGGGGACTTATGTTATGACGCTGAATGACAACGAAATCGCGCGAATCCCTGTAAAGGAGGGCATCCGGCTGGATAGTCTCACGGAGGTTTTCGGTACCCTGGCATCACAGGACAATATCATGTTGAAACCGTCGGAAGAGATCCCGGATGGGCCTTTAAGAAAATAGGATAAAAAAGATAAAGCCACCTCATGTGAGATGGCTTTATGCTGACTATTCCTAAACCCTTAACCTTTTCTAAAGAAAACTCAGCTTTACTTGTGAATTGCCCTTGCGGCGCTTCCTTATTATGACGTAAAGCTTTTGTCGAAGTCACTCAAACCGTCCGCTTTATTTTTCTTTCGCCTCATTTGATCAACGACAATGCAAAGGTAGATAAATTTTTTTAATTATCACGGTTTTGTTCAATTGTTTTTTTTAAAATGACTTTTGTATAATTTGTTATGCATGCATATCTGTCTATTTAATTAGTAGATTTGTGTTATTTTATTTTGAAATTAATCTCAACTCAAAATAATATTCTTAGTTTTTTGAAAAAACATTTATTAAATAATTTTTAAAAATAAATTCAGGGTTTGGTGGCTTTCTTTTAAATTCATATAAAAGTACAATTAACGATTGAAATTGTTCATGGTTGTCTGAAGCCCGTTGAAACAAAATGAACAGATCATTTCACCCGCCTTATCCAGGTAGCCGGGAAGGGCTTCCATTTCTTCTTTATCAAACGTGCCCAGCACATAATCTACCTGTCTTCCTTTTGGAAAACCGTTGCCGATCCCGAAGCGCAGCCTGCTGTAATCCTGACCTCCCAGGCTTTCCTGCAGGCTTTTAAGCCCGTTATGTCCGCCGTCAGATCCTTTGGGCTTGATGCGGAGGGTTCCGAAAGGCAGCTGGAGCTCATCCACTATCACCAGCAGGTTTTCCCTGGGGATCCCATAAGCCTGCAGGTAATAGGCGACGGCTTTGCCGCTTAAATTCATATAGGTAGTGGGCTTGATGAAATGCAGGGTCCTGCCTTTGTATTTCCAGGCGGCCGTGTAGGCCAGTTTCTCGAAAGAAAACCGGAAATCTTCCTGCGCCGCCAGCCGGTCTACCACCATAAACCCGACATTATGTCGTGTCAAAGCGTATTCCGGTCCTATATTTCCCAAGCCGGCTATAAGATATTTCATAGATTTGTAAGGTAGTTAATGTTTACAGGGTTAAATTGACTCCGAAATTCCAACTTTTATTTGAATGACCCAAAAACGACTGATTCTGGAGAGTCCTTTGCTGGAAATCATGACCAGCAGGTTTTGCCAGCAATTGATAGAAAATCACCAGGATTTCAGTGATTCTGTTATCCTTGGCCTCCAGCCGAGGGGGATCCACCTGGCTGAACGGATCGTAAAAGAATTGTCGGCGCTGACGGGGAAAGAAACGCCGCTCGGTTATCTCGACGCTACTTTCTTCAGGGATGATTTCCGGCGGAGGGAATCTCCTTTACTACCCAATAAGACGCATGTACCTTTCCTGATCGAAAACAAGAAGGTGATCCTGATCGACGACGTTATGGCAACGGGAAGAATGGTAAGGGCTGCTTTGGATGCTATGACAGCTTTCGGGCGTCCAAGGCTGGTAGAGCTGCTCGTGCTCATCGATCGTCGTTATAACCGGAATCTGCCGATAGGCCCCGACTATGTCGGCATGAAGGTGAATACAGGCGAAGGGCAGAAAGTGCAGGTTGAATGGAAGGAGCAGGGCTTCGATGCCGACCGCATCTGGCTTGTCGGCTAGGATAAGCTTTCGTATATGAATCCCAATACCGGAAAACTGATCATAGCCGCAGGCGCCGTATTAATCCTGGTAGGGCTCATCATCTATTTTGCAGGCGATAAGCTGAACTGGTTCGGCAGACTGCCCGGTGACATAAGGGTGGAGAAGGAGAATTTCCGCTTCTATTTCCCGGTAACCTCGCTTATACTCGTCAGTTTGCTGTTGAATCTGCTGATTTTTTTTGTGAGGAGGTTTTGGAATTGACCGAAGTGTCGGACAAGGGGATCCCTGTTTCGGGGTCTACCTGGTAGGTAAGCTTAGTAATGTAGTATACTTCCTTCTGCGATCCCGGAGGGGCGTTTTCCGGTTTCTGCCTGCCGAAAGCCATGAAATACCTGTCATACCATGCAGCCAGGCTGGCATTTTCATTGTAAAACACGCTTTTCGATTTGGGCTGTATTTCGTGCTTTTTGCTCTCGACTACCACCTTCTCTCTTTTGATCACTTCGGTATGGATGTTGCCTTCGTCGGGATAAGCCAGCACCCAGTAGTCTCCGAAGCGTGACAGCTGAACCATCTCCTGGAGCTCATAGCTGGTCAGGTTTTTTATCGCGAAGCTGTTGTCCCACATATATTTCCCGTTCTTGTCGAAACCACATACGACGGCGTGGGTATAACGATACCCGTCCTGCGCCCTGATCGTGCTCCTTCCCAGGGAATTCATACCATTCCCGACAGTGCTATAATTCCTGTAGTTGGGGTAGTATACTTCGGCAACCAGCAGGATCTCGCTTTCCGTTTCGATCAGGTTATGCAGGAGCAGCCTGTACCGAAACCTGTTTTCTTTTCCGAGTGATTTACGTTTCCCTATCCGGGCCATCATCCGGGCTTTCCTTTTGGGACTCATGTAGTTGAAGAAATTCTCCAGCTCGGAAAACTCGATGTATTCCAGGTTTTCCGGTTCAGTGTCTATGATATGCGAAATGTAAAGCCCCTGGGAAAACGGGGTGCACCCGACAGAATAGTTCCCGATCAGGTAGGAGTCGTTTTCGTTGAGCGGTACGATCTGCCCGGAGATAATGCTATAGTCCTGATCGGAGAGGGTAGTAGTTTTTAATAATCTACCATCATAGTTATAAGTTTTGATCTGGAAAAGACACTGGCGCTTCCGGAATGCGTATGTGATCACGTTGATCAGCCCGTCGTGCTCATTGATGTCGACCCCGTTGAGCTCGGAATTTTTTTCATACAGCCCGGGCAACACCCTGGTAGTCTTGTCAAAGAAGGAAAATACCACCACTACGGGCCTGGCACGATGGTAACCTGCCAGGATCGCCTTGCTTTCCATTACCTTGAAGTGATGAATGTCGATGTTGGCCAGCAATTTACCCTCATGCACATCGCTGTAGCCTGTTTCGATATTGACCTGCAGAAAAAGGAATTTGTCCGTATCCGGTTCGGCAAATACCCAGTAGGCATAGGAATCGTTCTGGTAGGCCATCACGGGGACATACCGGAAGCTCAGCTCATAGGTGCCGGTCCAGACCGACTTCAGGTCAGTATCCAGCTTCACAAATTTCCATTCCTCCCCGCGATTGCTGAAAACGCCGGTCCTTACCAATACCAGCGAGCCCTGCTCGCCCAGCGGGAATACCTCGAAGCGCTCGTCGGCCGATGACGATGCAAGGAATTCCACATGCTGTACTTTTTCGAGCTGAGCATAGGATTCCGCCCGCAGGAAAAAGACAAAAAGAAAAAAAAACGAAACACAACGCAGCCGGAGATATCGGGGAAGGGGATACGGGTGAGCCGCAGTCAGTATGATGTTATTTCCTGGAGACATCGTTTTCAAGGCTGAATGGCAGAGAAATGCCCCTGCTACATAATGGAAAGTTACGAAATGTTTTTCTGGCATGCCCCTTATTTTCCCTTATTTTTGCCGTTGTCAAAAAGTTGAACCGATTTTATGCATTTGGAGCAGATTATTAAGGAAGAAGTTGAAAAAGCCATTTATGCCTGTTTGGGTCTGGAAGACCAGGAAGTAACCCTTCAGCCTACCAGGAGGGAATTCGAGGGGTACTATACTTTCGTTACCTTTCCTCTCTCCAAAACCCTGAAAAAGGCTCCTGCGGAAATTGCCGCCCTCCTCGGGGAATATCTAAGTGTAAACAGCCCGTATATTTCCTCTTTTAACGTGGTACAGGGTTTTCTTAACCTCAGCCCCAGGGACGGTGTATGGATAGACGTATTGAAAAATGCGTGGCCTGACGCAGGTTTTGGCGACCGGCGTTCCGGCGACCGGCGCTCCGGGGGGAGAAAAGTCCTTATCGAATTTTCATCTCCCAATACCAATAAGCCACTTCACCTCGGACACCTGCGGAATAATTTTTTAGGTGACTCCGTATCCAGGATCCTCTCCGCCAACGGGGACGAAGTCATAAAAGCATGTCTCGTCAATGACCGGGGAATTCATATCTGTAAGTCCATGCTGGCCTATAAAGAGCTGGGTAAAGAAGAAACACCGGAGTCGTCGGGCCTGAAGGGAGATCATTTTGCGGGCAAATATTACGTTGAGTTCGACAAGGTCTATAAACAGCAGATTGCAGATCTGACTGCCGCCGGCCAGACTCCTGAAGAGGCAGCCAGAAATGCTCCCTGGATCGTGGAAGCACAGAAGATGCTGGTAGATTGGGAAAACGGGGATCCGGCTACGGTAGCCCTTTGGAAACAGATGAACCAATGGGTTTACCAGGGGTTTGACGAGACCTACAGGCAGATCGGGATCTCATTCGATAAAACCTATTACGAGTCTGATACCTACCTGCTGGGAAAAGACCTGGTGGAAGAGGGACTTGCAAAAGGAGTATTTTATAAAAAAGAAGACGGGTCGATCTGGATCGACCTGACCGAAGAGGGGCTTGACCAGAAGCTGGTGCTGAGAGCCAACGGTACTTCCGTTTATATTACCCAGGATATAGGTACTACCGAGCTGAAGTACCGGGAATACGGCGCCGGGCAGATGATATGGGTAGTAGGGAATGAGCAGGACTATCATTTCGAAGTGCTGTTCGCCATTTTAAAAAGGCTGGGCAGAAGCTACGCAGACGGCTGCTACCATCTCAGCTACGGGATGGTGGACCTGCCTTCGGGCAAAATGAAATCGAGGGAGGGAACGGTCGTAGACGCCGACGAGCTGGTCGCGCAGATGGAGCACACCGCCGAGACGCGTACGAAGGAGCTTGGGAAGATCGAGGATTTCGAAGATGATGAGGCGAAACGCCTGTACAGGATGCTTGCCCTCGGAGCGCTCAAATATTTTCTTCTGAAAGTCGACCCCAAGAAGCGGATGCTCTTTAACCCCGAGGAATCGATCGATTTCCAGGGCAATACCGGTCCTTTCGTGCAATATACCCATGCCAGGATACGGTCTGTGATCAGGAAAGCTGCACAGAACGGAGTGGAAGGAAGGCTTCCGGACGCGGATTACGAGCTGAAGCCCGCCGAACGGGATGTTATCCACCTGCTGAGCCAGTATCCGGAAAGAGTAGCGGATGCGGCGAGGACCTACTCCCCGTCGCTGATCTCGATCTATGCCTACGACCTGGCCAAAACCTATAACCAGTTCTACGCGGGGCTATCCATATTTTCGGACCCGGATCCCCGTGCCGTGTCGCTCCGGGTGGCGCTTTCGGAATGTGTGGCCAGGACGATCGCTCATGCATTTGCATTGCTCGGTATAGAGGTACCGGAGAGGATGTGAGAGTTGAAAGTTGAGAGTTGAAAGTTGAAAGTTGAAAGTTGAGAGTTGAGAGTTGAGAGTGAAGAATTATGGTGGTTGAGCTCGGTCGAAGGGGAATTATTGGTAAATTTACTTTTCATAAATTATAGTTGTTTCAAGCGTTAACAACATTCGAAATGGAATATCTTAAAACAGTTTTGATAATGCTCGGGAGCCTGATCAGCGGCATCTTTGCCGATAAAAGTGAATTCAATACTATTCCTGACAACAGTGCTGCGAAAGGGTCGCTGTATGAGTTCAGGATGGTGCCCCTGGAAGGAGGGAAGCCGGTTGATTTATCGGTTTACAAAGGCAGGAAAGTCGTGCTGCTGAACACTGCATCCAAATGCGGTTTTACGAAGCAATACGCAGATTGGGAAGCTTTTTTCGAGAAACATGGCGATAAGGTGGTGGTACTGGGTTTCCCTGCCAATAACTTCGGGGGCCAGGAGCCGGGAACCAACGAGGAGATAGCCGAGTTCTGCCAGAAAAATTACGGGGTTTCGTTCCCGATGTTTGAAAAAATAGAGGTGGTAGGAGAAAACCAGCATCCGCTTTACAAATGGCTTTCGACCAAATCCCTGAACGGATGGAACGACAAGGCGCCTACGTGGAATTTCTGCAAGTACGTGGTGGATGAAAAAGGGAACCTTACGCATTTCTTTGCCTCCAAAATAAAGCCTGACGACAAGGAATTCCTGGAAGCCGTCGGCTTATAGCCTCTTACCCTCAGTTTTTTCATGAATCACTGGATTGCGGCTGCCAGACCCAGGACTTTGCCCCTGGCGCTGGCCAGCATTATTATGGGAAGCTTCCTGGCTGCCACAAAAGGAATGTTCAGCTGGCCTGTCTGTTTATTAAGCGTACTGACGACGGTACTGCTGCAGGTGCTTTCCAACTTTGCCAACGACTACGGGGATGCCGTAAACGGTAAGGATACGGACCTTCGTGAGGGGCCAGCCCGGGCTGTCCAGAAAGGAGTGATATCGGCAAAGGGGATGCGCAGCGCCATTGTCCTTTTTTCTGTTTTTTCGCTGGCTTCCGGTATTTCGCTGCTCGTCATCGCACTGAAAAACGCGCAGCCGGGAGCATTTTGGGGATTTCTCGCGCTGGGTTTGCTTTGTATCCTGGCCGCTATTACCTATACCGCCGGGAAGAAACCTTACGGGTACATAGGGCTCGGCGATCTTTCGGTATTTGTTTTTTTCGGTTGGGTCGGCGTGCTGGGCAGCAACTATCTTCATACGCTGCAGTGGGACTGGCAGCAGGTGCTGCCTGCTACCAGCTGCGGGCTGTTTGCAGTTGCAGTGCTCAACATCAACAATATCCGCGATATCGAATCGGACCGGGCTACCGGCAAGAATTCTATCCCGGTAAGGATCGGGAGGCAAAATGCGGTAAGCTACCATTGGGCCATTCTTGTCCTGGGAATGCTGTGCACCCTGCTATACGCCGTGCGTACGGCCGGATCGCCCTGGGAGTACCTGTTCCTGCTGAGCTTTCCGCTTATTATCGCCAACGGAAGGGCTGTCAGCCGCAAACGCTCTCCGGGAGAGCTTGATCCCTACCTGAAGCAGATGGCGCTTTCCACACTTTTATTTGTTGTTTTGTTCGGGACAGGCGCCTGGCTTTCAGCATACCTCATACCTAACTGATTCAAAATGTCCCATTCTTCATCCTACGCCGCGGCGCCTTCTCCCTGCTTTGTCCTGGAGGAATCTCTCCTGAGAAAAAACCTGGAACTGATCAGCTCGGTTCAGGAGCTATCCGGCGGCAGGATCATCCTGGCGCTGAAGGGGTTTTCGATGTTCAGTGCTTTCCCGTTAGTTAAGGAATATCTCGGCGGGGCTACGGCCAGCTCTCTTAACGAAATACGCCTGATTAACGACTACCTGGGCTGTAAGGCCCATACCTATATACCGGCTTACCTGCCGCATGAATTTCAGGAGGTAATGGAGAGGAGCAGTCATATCACCTTTAATTCCCTGAACCAGTGGGAAAGGTTCAGAAATGAGGTATCTCTTTACAATGAGCAGCATCCTGCTGAAAGAATATCGTGCGGACTCCGGGTTAATCCGCAATACTCCGAAGTGGAAGTCGATATGTATAATCCCTGTGTGCCGGGGTCGCGCCTGGGTATTATGCGAGACCACATAGGAGATTCATTGCCAGAAGGAATTGAGGGAATACATTTCCATACGCTCTGCGAAAATGATTCTCACACCCTCAAGCGTACCCTCGATGCGCTGGAGAGCCGCTTCGGCGATCTATTGCACCAGGCCAGGTGGTTGAATATGGGCGGCGGACACCTGATGACGCGGGAAGGCTACGACACGGCCCTGCTGATCGACCTGGTAAAGGCTATAAAAGAAAAGTATAATCTCCAGGTGATTCTTGAGCCAGGTTCTGCCATCGCCTGGCGGACGGGAGTCCTGGTTGCTACTGTCTTAGATATCCTGGACAGCCAGGGAATAAATGTGGCTATTCTCGATACTTCGTTTGCTGCGCATATGCCCGACACGCTCGAGATGCCTTACAAGCCTTACATAAAAGGGGCGTACCACGAGCCGGTTGCCGGCCTGCCTACTTACCGGCTGGGGGGGATGACCTGCCTGGCGGGGGATTTTATGGGGGATTATTCTTTTGAGGAGCCTCTCAAAGTAGGAGACAGGCTGGTTTTTGAAGATATGATCCACTATACCATGGTAAAGACCACTACGTTCAACGGCGTGAACCTGCCGTCGATCGGGATCCTTCAAAACGACGGCAGCTTCCGGCTGGTTAAATCCTTCGGCTACGAAAGTTTCAAAGACAGGCTTTCTTAAGGGGGAGAGCTAGTTGAAAGTTGAAAGTTGAAAATTGAAAGTTGAAAGTTGAAAGTTGAAAATGGGGAGTGGAAAACTTTCAACTCTCAACTTTCAACTCTCAACTTACTTTACCTCCTCCGAAATAACCCCGAGGTACCTGCCAAGCCAGTAGGGGAGCAGCCATATGTCGCCTGCGCTGTGCTCGCCGCTACCGTTACCATGCTTGCGGTCGATTGTAAACATATTGGCATTGTGTCTTTGTACCTGCCTTTCATCGGGAGGAAGCACTTCTTTCGTAGTCTGCTTCCGGAAATTGGGTTCGATCAGGTCGATATCCTTCCTGTGGCTGTTCTCTATGCTCCAGTTAACAAGGTCGAGCGGGTGCTCCTGGAGATACCATACAGCTTCTTTAAGATCAAAATCATTCGTGCCGGTCAGGGCTGTGAATATATTCCAGAGTCCTTCCTTTTCCGGCCGCTCTGCCTCCCAGTGGTCGATGATCGCATTTTTGTAATGTGTCTTCAGCGTATCGTTGAATGCGTAACGGTACAGGCCCCAATAGCCAAGGAAGTACATTTCGTCGTCCGAATGATTCCAGCCGTCGGATAGCATCTTGCTGAGCTCATCGGCGTCTGCAGTCTTACCGACTGTTTCTATCGGCCTCATCAGGTTTTCGAAATAGCCGTTCTTGTGCATCAGCTCAAATGCCTTTGCCTTGTATTTTTCCTTTTTTGTGAAATGGTAGGCGGTCTGGAGCATGGCAACGATGTTGGAAGAATTCAGCTTGCGGTCACCCACCGATACCGGGAAGGAATTGACATAGTCGGGATGCCATTTTCCCCATTGGGTAGGCTTCCCGTCATAATCGACCAGGTACATGTCGTTTCTGACGATATGGCTCATCAGCGTATCGATAAGCATAATGGAACGATTCCTGATATCCTCATCATCGATCAGCTCCGCCAGTACCCCGAATACAAAAATATGTCCTATGGCTTCGTCGCTGCTGGTAGTCGCTTTCCAATCCCAGTCGGGATGCGCGCTGCGCTGCCATCTTTCGGGGTCTGAAAGCTCTTTTATATGTCCTGTACGCTCGAATGAGCGGGCCGGGAAGCCCGGTACGGGATTGATGCTGTAAAGCCTCTCCATAGCATCCAGCGACTCACGGCAGTTTTCCAACGCTTCGGGATCGCGGGTTACCGAGTAGCGGAAAGCTTCACCGCCGAGGTACATAGAAGTCCAAAGACCGTCATTGTCGGAGTCATCGAGATACCCGGTATTTACATTGCCTTTCTGCATTCCGCTGAGCGTAGAGTTGAAGCCGTTGCGGATATGCCTGGAGCGTACCTGCCTGTCATAAAAAGCAGCCTTTTCCTGTAAGGTCCAGTTCCGGAAAACAAGCTGGGTCATTCCTTTGGGAGTCAACAGGAGCACGGAGTTATCCGGTCCCGGTGAAACAGACCTGACGTTGTTATCGAGAATCCACCTTTCACCGTTGTAGTAGTCGAATTTGCCGTCTTTCCTCAACGCAAATGCACCGCGCGTAGTGCCGAACCAGGTTTTGTCGCCGATCTGGGTTACGGAGTTGATTGCTGTCCAGGGAAGCCTTTTATTGATGGGCCCGTCTTGCTCGCCGGTACTGATATTATAGGCGATATAGCCGTCGGAAGTACCTATTATGACCTGGTTTTTCGCAGCAGCTACATCAAAAGAAGTAAAATTGCTGCCTTTGAAAACCTGGTTGAGCGACCGGGAGGAAGGCGAAAAGACATGCAGCGTGCTCTTTCCCAGGATCCAGAAAGCATTTGCGTTTTTCTGGTAGCGGATACCGATAACTTCGTCGGACTTGAGACTGCCTTTCCACAGGATTTGCGAGTCCTTTACGAAATGCAGTGATTTTCCGTCCGATATCATAAACTGAAAATCCTGTCCGCCGTCGAAAAGAGCGGCGTTTTTCAACCCGTGCTCGGAATAAAGCCTGCCTGACCAGGCATTGCTGAATACTACTTTGTCTGAAAGATATACCAGCTGACCGTCGTATTGCAGTACGTTTTTGATGGCCTTATCTTTCATGAACCGGTAGCTGTTGTCGGCGATCAGGTTCCCCGGGAACAGGAATTCCCCGTTATTAGGATGGAACAGGCCGGAGTTGGCCACAACCTGGATCTTCCCGTTACGGTCTGCCGCCGCGGCAACAAGGGGTTGGCCGGCCTGCGACCACTCGTATTTAATACTATGCTCCTGTTCAAAAGGCTTGTCATAATGAACCGGTTGCTGTGCCTGGGCTCTTGTTGCCGGCAGGAGGGGTATCAGCCATAGAGCGGATAATAGGATTTTCTTCATCAGAATAAAAAGAGTACTAAGTTTTTGATTATTGGATATTTGTAATTTTCGCCGGATCTACCACAACGTACCTGATGGATTTCTGATCTTTCTGCCGGTGAAATGAGTAGGAAATGTGAATAAGTCCGTTGCTGCCGGATATCATGGAAGGATATGAGTACCCGCCTTCGTCTTTCGGCCTGTCTTCCAGCCTGACTTTCCATTTCCATGTCGCGCCTTCATCGTCCGATAAATACAGGCTCAGCCTGTAGCGCCCGTCCGGGATATCGTTCCCTAAAAAGGCCCATTTCCCGTCCTGCAACTTAAGCGCTTCTACGCTGGCAGTATTAGGGATATCGGTTTTCACGGAGGGAGTCCAGCTTTTCCCCATGTCGGCAGATTCGCTGATCTGCACCATAGAAGGGGCATCACCGCTGTCGCGCATATAGGCCACAAGCGTCCCGTTTTTCTTTTGGACGAGCGCAGGCTGGATCGGGCCGCGGCCTACCAGCGGAAGCCCGGGAGTCCAGGTTTGTCCGAAATCGTCCGAAATTGCCATCATGGAGAAGTTAAAACCATCTGAATAAAGGGGAAGAATGATACGGCCGTCCGGGAAAATCAGCGGTTTGATCCTGGTCATCCAGCCGGTGGTCCTTTTCTTGGGATCTTTTGCCGCCTCCGCTATCATTTTGTCGTAAGCAGGCGCATAGGCCGCCCATCCGTGATGGAGCCGGGGCATTTCCCCTAATTTTTTCTTTACTTCCTCTTCAAATTCCTTTCCGGGGTTGAGGAGAATATTATCCTGCCATTCCCATCGGGGCGCGCCGGGCTTCATAAAATCCGATGAAGTGCGGAGCCTCAATACCGAGTTTTCCCATTCGTTTGCCTGGACGGCAATCCATACGAGGAAGAGCTTTCCTTTCTGGTTCAGGAAGAGCACCGGGTTGCAGTCGGGCAGGTTGGGAGTATCGGCCATCAGGAAGGGAGCGCTCCACTGGTTTTTGTCCTTTTCCAGCCTGGCGCCCATTATAACCACATCGTTTGCATGTCTTTCGCCGCTTCCCTGGAACCAGGCGGCCAGCATATCGCCGTTGGCAAGCCGGACGATGCTGCTTCCGTGAGCATGCTGCGGCTGCAACGGGAAGATCAGCGATTGCTTTACTATAAAATCCGGGTTCTGCGCCCTTGAGGTAAAGGCGGCCAGGACAAGCAGCAGGATATTTAATGAACGGGAATTCTGCTTTAGCATATTATATAATGAGTGTTACCGATGGCCGGCCTACAGGCAGCCCGTTTTTCAACAGGCGTTCCGACCCTTGTATAAGCATTACGCCGGGAACAGGCGTCAGGACTATCCGCAGGTTACTGAAAAAGCACGGTATTGTGTCGGAAATATTAAATCTGACCTGTTTGCGTAAAAGGAGGATTAATTTACGCAAAATACGACGATCAGAATCAAGAGAGCTTGTAAATTTATATCCGAAATTTAAATCGTACAAAAATGTTTTTGATAGCATCTCTAATAAGTCTGCTCAGCCGGTGAATAGAAGAAGTGCGGCCCCCCCGATTTTTTCTTTGGCTGGGCAGTACCGGGATGCAAAGCAGATGCGGAAGAGCCTGAGATGTTAAAAGTTAGAAAGTCCAACTCCTTAATAAAACATATATGAACGAAGTAATTCTACAACAAGTGATAGAAGGTGACAGGGCAGCATTTTCTGTTTTGTTCGACCATTACAAGGGGCCTGCTATGCGTTTTTGCTACACTATAGTAAAAGACGAGGCGGAGGCGGAGAACATGCTTCAGGATGTATTTATTAAAATTTGGGAGCGGAGGCACCAGATTAAGCCTGAGCTTAACTTTAACTCCTATTTATATACCTGCCTGAGGAATGTTTCCTTCGATTTTTTGAAGAAAATGGAAAAGGAGCAGGTTTTACGCCAGAAATACTTTGAGCGGATAGAGCAGATCGCGCATGACGAGAGCCAGGAGTACGAAATCCGCATGTCTCAGTTGGAGTGTGCCGTCGATAGCCTGTCGACCAAGAGAAAGCAGATCCTGAAAATGAGCCTCGAGGAAAACAAATCCTACCAGGAAATAGCATCTTCTCTGAAGATATCGAAGAACACTGTAAAGAACCAACTGGTAAAGGCACGCCAGTTCCTGAAACATCAATTGGAAGCCAAGTACTCTATCGGGTGATGCACGTACAGGAGGTAATTCATTTGTTTTAACCGGCCTGAAAACAACAAAAACGACTCTTAAGACAAAGTCTTCTGAGTCGTTTTTGTTTATTGGGGCTGTACGATCAGCTTTTCTTTGCTTTTGCCAGCACATCAGCCAGCCTGACGGCTTTCCCTCCCTGGCGCTTGCTTTCATCTGCAGCCTCCATAAATGCGAATATCTCTGTGGTTTCTTCGGGAGATACGGGTATTTTACCGGTTTCGAAATATTCGATGATGTCCTCAAGCAACGGATCGTAGCCGCCATAAGGCCCCATCGTGATGTTGCCGTCTGTCGTATAAACAGTACCTCCGTAGCCGCCCTTTCCGACGCGTGTACCCCGGAAAGTACCGATACGGCCGTCTTCCCACACCCCGACCACAACATCGGTTCCGTCGGTATGCACCCTGGTTACTTCCTTACAGCCGGTTCCCATTACGGTAAAAAGCGTTTCCACGCCGTGTACGCCATACCAGAAAAGGTCGGGATGTGTCTTTTCAAGGCTGGCAGGGCTATAGGCATCGGCGCCTACCACCTTTTTCTTATCGAGCCCTTCAATACCTTTTATATAACGAAGCGAAGAAGCTGAAAACAAGGGAACATTATGTTTTTTTGATGCTTCGAAGATCGCCAGTGTGTCTTTGAGGCTGGCAGCGATAGGCTTATCGATAAAAACGCGTTTTCCTGCTTTAAGAACCGGGATTACCTGCTCAAGGTGCAGGCGCCCGTCGTTGGTCTCCAGCAGCACGACATCTACCTGCCTGAGAAGATCGGCTATAGAATCCGCTATTTTGACATTCATCTTTTTGACTTGCTCGATATAGTCCGGGATCCGGCTGGCGCTGCTTTGAATGTCTTTGCTTCCATACGGATACGCAGCCACTATCTTGTATCCCTTATATTTCGGAGAAGGCTCGGAAGCGTTCAGCAGCTTCGTGAATGCAATGCTGTGAGAAGTGTCAAGCCCGATGATCCCTACTCTCTTTCCGTTTGCTGTGGGAGCAGAAAAAGATTCGGACGGGTCAAGCAAGGCGATACCCAGGGTTCCGGCAATAGCTCCGGAAAGAAATTTGCGGCGATTTAGGTTTAAATCCATAAGTTTTATTTTTTACAGGTCGTCTTTCCGACGTTTTTATTATTACTATATCATCTAACAGGCTGCCGGATACTTATGCCGGGTCAATTATCGTCGGCGGGGCGGGGTGCATCGCCGGACATTTTCAAGCGCTGCTTTCAATTCCTGTAGTATTCATGATTTTCGCGGGTTATGATATCGATAGGCATGAAATGTTCTTTGGGGACCTGCTGCCCGAGCACCAGGTGCTGGTAAAGCGACATAGCTGCCCGGTATCCCTGGTCTTCCGCCTGATGACAGATCAGGAAGTCGATCGTCCCGTTTTTCAGGTACCTGATATTTTCGGGCGTGTAATCATACCCGATTACCGATACGTGGCGCCGCTGGCTGTTGTATAAAAAGGATGCTACGGTCGATACCTGGGAATTGGTAACGAATACGGCTTCAATTTCAGCATGAAACATGAACACGTAGGTAAGATACCGGGCTACGGACTCATACTCGGTGTCACGTATGTCGATGCGTGTGATCTCGCTGGGAAGGCCATTTTCCCTGAAGTATTTCCTGAAGCCGTTTTCGATCTGGAGGTAATTGAAGCTATCCGACTCCGTGGCAATATTGACTACAAGCAGCTTGCGGCTGTTCCTGAGCAGTCGCGATATAAGGTTTGCAGCTACGTAGCCGCTCTGAAAATAGGGTGGACCTATATAGGAGAGATTGCTTTGATCGGGAATATTTGAATCCAGGAATACGAAAGGGATCCCTCGTTTCTGGCATTTTTCAAGCACCTGTTTACTCTCCTCGACAAATGAGGGAGCCAGTATGAGGCCGTCGTAGTCGGATTCCATTACGGCTTTTGCCACGGCGCTGAAGCTGCTCCGGTTGCTGGGATTAAACAGCATAGGGTCGATCCGGACCCCGAATTGCCTGATCTCCTTTTCGGCGCGCCTCAGACCGTTGAGCGGGGCATGCCAGAACTCCGATTCTTCGGTTACCTGCGGAATGATGGCAGCCAGCCTTGTGATCTTACCCAGCGCCAGCCTGCTTGCCATAAGATTGGGAAGATAGTCGAGCTCCTCGATAATCTTGTTGATCCTGGCTTTGGTTTTCTCCGAAACACCAGACCTGTTATGAATTACCCGGTCCACCGTCGCAATCGATACGTTGGCCCTCTTGGCAATTTCCTTTACACCTGAAAGGCTTTTTTGCTGGCTGTCTGGTTTCGAAACTTCTTTCACTAGACGGGCTTACGGTTTGGACAAAAATACTGCTTATCTTTCCAGGGGAGTGGCATATCCGCCTGTCCCGCGTTCTCCCCGGAACACTCTTTGTATGTAAGATGCCAAAGGCTCGCTAAAACTACTCACCATCTGTCAATTGTTTGGGTGCCTGGGGCCACATCGACTCGATGATCCAGGCGAAGGCGATTACCAGGACACATCCTATCAGGTTAAGCCACAGGAATGCGGTCAGGTCCCTGATATAGCTGATCACAACAAAGATTTCTCCGATAACCGCACCAAGGAAGACAGCCCGGGCGCCTATTTTCCTGAAATAGAAAGCAACGAGGAAAATGCCCAGGATGACTCCGTAAAACAGTGATCCCAGCACGTTTACCGCTTCGATCATGCTTCCGAAGCGTGAAGCATACTGGGCTACCGTCATACAAAAAATACCCCAGCATAACGTAGCCCACCTGCTGGCAACCACGTAGTGCTGCTCCGGTTTGTCTTTGGCAAATATGCGTTTATAGAAATCCACGATAGTAGTCGATGCCAGCGACTGGTAGGCCGAGGCGACCGATCCCATACAGGCCAGCAATATCACGGCAATGAGAAGCCCGACGAGGCCTGCCGGGAGATAATCGGTGATGAACCTGAGGAAAATATAATTGACGTCGTTAGTGGCAGTGCCCGTAGCTTTCGTGAGAAGGTCGCCGGCTTCCCTGCGAAGCTGTTGCAGTTCCTTTTCAGCAGCGGAAAGTACCTGCCGCGATGCGTCGATCCCGGCCTTATCCTGCAGATTCAGTACCTCGTTGAGCCTGATCACCTCCGCTCTCTTGGCAAGCTGAAGCTGTTCGTGTTTTTCCTCGAGTGCCTGGTAAGCGCCGGAAAACTCCGTGCCCTGTATTTTTTGGACAGGGAGCCGGTCGAAATGCAGGGGCGGCGTCTCAAACTGGTAGAAGGCAAATACCAGGGCACCTACCAGCAGGATGAGAAATTGCATCGGTATTTTCAGCAACCCGTTCATGGCCAGCCCCAGGCGGCTTTGGCCTATTGTGCTGCCGGTCAGGTAGCGCCCGACCTGCGACTGGTCCGTTCCGAAGTAGGAGAGCTGGAGGAAAAAACCGCCGATGAGTCCCGACCATACGTTATACCGGTTGCTGAGATCGAAAGTAAAGTCGATCACGTTGGTTTTGCCCATTTTACCGGCCACGTGCAGAGCATCGGTGAAGGAGACCTGCGGCGGGAGCATTTTGACCACCATATACCCCGCAGCTACCATGCCGAGGGTTACGATTCCCATTTGCAGCAGGTGGGTATGCGACAAGGCGCGGGCGCCGCCTATGACCGTATACAACAGCACAGCCGAGCCGGAAAGAATATTGGTATGCAATATGTCCCAACCCAGGATCGACGACAGGATAAGGGCCGGCGCATAGATCGAAAGTCCTGTCGACAGCGCGCGCTGCAGCAGGAAAAGGAACGAAGTGAGGCCCCTGGTCCTTAAATCGAACCTTTTTTCAAGGAACTCGTATGCCGTAACCAGGTTAAAGTTGTGGAACTTCGGTACGAAAGTGATACAGAGCACTACCATCGCGAGCGGAAGCCCGAAATAGAACTGTACGAAGCGCATGCCGTCGGTATAGGCCTGACCGGGCGCCGACAGGAAAGTGATCGCGCTGGCCTGGGTGGCCATTACGGAGAGTGTAATATGATACCAGGGAAGCGACCTGTCGGCCAGCAGGTAGGAAGATATCGTCGTATCACGCTTACTCTGATAGATACCGTAGCCGACGATGATAACAAGGGTCAGGAGCAGGACAATCCAATCTAGCCAGTTCATTCAAACGTAACGGTAAACCAGTAAAACAAAGCGATCAAAAGAACAAGCACTGTAATAACCAGTATATAAAGCTGGCGCCAGCTGCTTACAAATGGGGGCAAACCGTCTTCGGGTTTAGTCATACGGGCGGTTTTTGGATGATACTGACCTGATGTTAACAACACAAAGTAAGGGTATTTCCGTAGTTTTCCTACTTTTGCAGTTTATATTGACTTATGAGATTTGTAAAATACATATGATAATAGTAACGGGAGCAGCCGGCTTTATAGGGAGTTGCCTGATAGCCAGGTTGAACGAAGAAGGATACAGGCATATCATAGCCGTCGACGATTTTTCGAAAGAGGAAAAAAACCGGAACCTGGAGGGGAAGTCCGTAAAGGAGCGCGTAAACAGGGACGATTTTTTCGAATGGCTTGACGCCAATCACCGGGAGGCGGAGTTTATTTTCCATATCGGCGCCCGTACCGATACGACCGAGTTTGACCGGTCTGTGTTCGACCGGCTGAACGTCAGCTACTCGAAGGAAGTATGGAAACGATGCGTGGCTTACCAGATCCCACTGGTATATGCCTCGTCTGCCGCAACATACGGGCTGGGAGAGCTCGGGTATGCCGACGACGAATCCCTGATCCCGTCCCTACACCCGCTGAACCCGTACGGCGACTCGAAGAACGAGTTCGATATCTGGGCACTCGCGCAGGAGGAGAAACCCTTTTTCTGGGCCGGCCTGAAATTTTTTAACGTCTACGGCCCTAACGAGTACCATAAGGGCAGGATGGCGTCGGTGATTTTCCACGCCTTCAACCAGATCCGGGCTACCGGCCGGATGAAGCTGTTCCGTTCGCACAGGCCGGATTTTAAGGACGGTGAGCAGAAGCGGGATTTTGTATATGTGAAGGACGTCGCGGACGTATGCCTCTTCCTGATGCACGAGCGCAGATCGTCAGGGATCTATAATCTCGGCAGCGGTACGGCCAGGACCTTTCTCGACCTGGTGAACAATACGTTCGATGCAATGGGAGTCAAGCCGGAGATCGAGTTTGTCGATACGCCGGCCGATATCCGGGATAAGTACCAGTATTTCACGGAAGCGGCAATGGAGAAGCTCAGGGTAGCGGGTTATACGAAGCCTTTTACATCCCTGGAAGACGGGGTACACGATTACGTGACCGGCTATCTCAAAGATTCGGAGATCTGGTAGAGAGGGAGCATGAACTGATCCGCGTTGAATTGCACCGCGTTTTAACGCGGCGATCCTATTATTTGAAATTATTCGTTATTTTTGGAATAAATCAAACTCAAACAGTTTTGGTTTTGTTCTACCTGTGTCAGAGCAGGAGTTTTAATTTTTTCTGAAGCGTTTAGCAAACAGCGCACTAACAATATTTATGGGAAAGGAAGTAGAATTGCTGGAAGAGATAACCAGCTCGGAATATAAATACGGTTTTGTGACGGACATAGAGGCGGACGAAGCCCCTCCCGGTCTGGATGAAGATATTGTCCGGTTTATTTCGAATAAGAAAAATGAACCGGAATGGATGCTCGAATGGCGCCTGAAGGCGTTTCGCCTCTGGAAGGAAATGACGGAGCCGAAATGGCCCAACGTACATTATCCTCCCATCGATTTCCAGGCGATCAAGTATTATTCCGCGCCGAAAAAGAAAAAGACCGTCAAAAGTCTTGATGATATCGATCCTGAGCTCAGGAATACTTTTGAGCGCCTGGGTATTTCCCTGAGCGAGCAGAAAAGGCTTGCGGGGGTGGAGGAGCCCGGTGAGGGAGGGGAGAACGCAGTTTCTTCTCCGAAGGTAGCAGTGGATGCGGTGATGGATTCCGAATCGGTGATCACCACGTTTAAAAAGGAGCTGAATGAGAAAGGGATCATTTTCTGTTCGATAACGGAAGCGATCAAAGAGCACCCCGAACTGGTAAAAAAATACCTTGGCTCGGTGGTCCCGCCCAAAGACAATTTCTATGCCGCGCTTAATTCGGCGGTTTTTTCCGACGGGTCATTTGTCTATATCCCGGAAGGCGTAAGATGCCCGATGGAGCTGTCCACCTATTTCCGGATCAATGCCGCCGGTACGGGCCAGTTCGAGCGGACGCTCATTATCGCCGACGCCGGGAGCTATGTAAGCTACCTGGAAGGCTGTACCGCCCCGATGCGTGACGAAAACCAGCTTCATGCCGCTGTGGTCGAGATCTTTGCCCATGAACGCGCCGAAGTGAAATATTCGACCGTGCAGAACTGGTATCCCGGCGATAAGGACGGAAAAGGCGGGATCTATAACTTCGTTACCAAGAGGGGGATCTGCGACGGCGCTTCCGCCAAGATCTCCTGGACGCAGGTGGAAACAGGCTCTGCCATTACCTGGAAATACCCCTCGGTCATACTGAAAGGAGATAATTCCATAGGCGAATTTTATTCGGTGGCCGTAACCAATAACATGCAGCAGGCCGATACCGGAACCAAGATGATCCACGTAGGCAAAAATACGCGGAGCCGTATCGTTTCCAAGGGGATATCGGCAGGCCGGAGCCAGAACTCTTACCGCGGCCTGGTCGATATTATGCGGCGGGCGGAAAATGCGAGAAACTTTTCTCAATGCGATTCTCTTCTGCTGGGCGACAAATGCGGCGCTCATACATTTCCTTACCTTGAGGTAGCCAATACGACGGCTACGGTAGAGCACGAAGCGACCACATCCAAGATCGGGGAGGACATTCTTTTTTACTGCAACCAGCGCGGGATACCTACCGAGCAGGCCGTTGCCCTGATTATTAACGGGTATGCAAAGGAGGTCCTCAACCAACTGCCGATGGAATTTGCCGTCGAAGCGCAGAAGCTCCTTGAAATCAGCCTTGAGGGAAGCGTAGGGTAATTTCTCATATTGACATAAGTACAAGCCGGTACAATAAACCTTTGACTGGGAAAGTTGTCTTATATGAGATTCCGATATTGGAATGTATCATTAACCAAACGGCTAATTCAATGAGAATACTTGCAACGGCCTTTTTTATCCTGACGGCTTCTTTTACTACTTTCGGACAGAACACAATAACAGTCGACAGTGTTTTCAATAAGTATTATGAAGCTACCGGCGGGAAAAGCAAATGGGACCAGGTCAAAACATACAATTTCAAGCGTAAATATACCTCTACCAATGTAGCGAGCTATGACGCCGAAATAAGCGGGTCTTTAGCCGAATCGGCGCTTTACAAGAACGAAATCATAAAAGGAAGAGGCTTTATTTACGGGATAAAGGGAAATGACGCCTGGCGGAAAGTACCCCTGGGGAGTTCCGATAAAGTCACCAAGTACCAGGTAAGCAACCTGAGCGCAGATGCCCAGGCAAGCATGAAGCTGGAACTTTATGACTTTCTTGCTCCTTTTCATGACTATAAAAAAAGAGGATTTATCGCCACGCTCATCGGAGCCGACAAATACAACGGGAAGGCGGTTCAGAAAGTAGAGCTTCAGAGCAGGGAAGGGCGTTATACGCTGCTTTTCGACGATGCGACAGGGCTCTTGCTTCAATCGAGGCTGCTGGCGGGAGGAGAAGAGATCATCAGCGATTACAGCAATTATGTAAAGTCTGATTTCGGTATTCTTTATCCTTCGAAAATAGAGCAGAAAGAAGTCAAGCGTAAGGCTAACTATACTATTTCTTCTCAACTGACCGTGAACGGCACGATAAATCCCGATCATTTTAAGAGATAAATACACGCTTTTACAGCAGGGCGGCCGGTCGTCGCCCTGTTTTTTTTATAACTTGTGCGTGCAGCGCAGCAACCTTCAATTCAGGCAGTCTTTTTGAAAAGGGTAGTATCCATACTTCTTATTTTATTATTGACGCTATTACTCCTCGCAGGGGTGGTATTGTTGGTATTGCTGACGCCGTCAGGGCAGCAGTTCATGACTTCCCAGGTGAACAGGTACCTGAAGAAAAAACTGGATACCCGTATTGAAATAGGCCATATACGCCTGTTATGGCCGAAGGAAGTGGGTATTGAGCATGTCTATATCGAAGACCTGAAAGGCGATACGCTGCTGGCGGCCGAAAAGCTGCAGGCGGGGATAGATATGTGGGGTGTGCTCCGTGGAAAAATAGCGATAGACCAGGTTGTGCTGCAGGGGGTACGCGGCAAAGTGTACCGGAAAGCTCCTGCAAAGGACTTCAACTACCAGTTTATTGTAGATGCTTTTTCGTCCGGCGACCCGGCAGATACTACTGCAGGAACGCCTCTCGACATGAGCTGGAATAAGCTCCTTATCAAGCAGGTGCACCTGAGCTATTATGACGATGCTTCCGGGATAGACGCCGATGTCAGGCTGCCTGATGCAAGCGTCGGCTTCGATGCTTTTAACCCTTCTTATTCCCGCTATCATCCTACTGAAATTAAGCTGGCCGGAGCGGGGGTGTCGCTTCATACTTTTGAAGCTGCCGATCTGGGGTTGCCCCCTGAGGTACCTTCGGCGTCGTCCGATACACTCGACTTGAAGCTTGGCGATATCGACTTTCGCGACGTAAAGGTGTCTTATAACGATGCCGTAAGCGGTATCAGCACGGAGCTTTCTTTCCCGAAGCTGCTGGCTGCGGTCGACCATGTATATCTCGACGGACGCAGGGTAGGGGTAAAGGAGCTTACAATAGAGGGGGCCAAAACGGTAGTCCTTTTCGAAGATAAAGAGCAAAAGCCGGCGGCGGAACCGGAACCGGCAGATGACCAGGATACCGGCGGATGGCGGTTTACGATGGGAAACCTGGATTTGTCGGACAATGAAATCCGCTATGACGACGAGAAAGTGAAGCCGGCTCCCCGTGGACTGGATTTTTCACATCTTCATCTCCGGGGCTTCGGAGGGAAGCTCAATGAATTTATATTTTCGCCCGATAGTACGGCAGGCGAGCTCAAAAATCTCAGTTTTGATGATAAAAGCGGCTTCACCCTGAAAGAGCTGTCGACCGGTTTTGCCTATACCGCCCGCCAGGCATTTTTAAAAGACCTGCTGTTTGTTACGCCGAATTCTACTTTAGGAAACGGTGCCAGGCTGACTTATACCAATCCTGAAGAGCTTACCGCCAATCCGGGAAAAGCCGGGATCGAGCTGAACCTCGTGAACAGCCGGCTCGGGTTTCGCGATCTGCTGCTGCTTTCACCTGACCTGGCGCAAACTGCCCCGTTTGATAAAAAGCCCGACGGGTTTGTCCAGGGAAATGCACGCCTGACAGGGACAGTCGATAACCTGAAAATCGAGAAGGCGGAGTTCACCATGCCTGAAGCTGTGAGAATGGCGGTGTCCGGAACCATACAGGGACTTCCCGATACGGAGAAACTGGCGCTTAACCTCGACGTGCAGGAGATTTCTGCAAGCCGGGCCGATGTGCTGGCGCTTGTCCCCAAAGGTGTATTGCCCGACTCCCTGGAGCTGCCGTCGACAATGACTTTAAAAGGTAAGGTGGAAGGTTCTATGGAGGCATTGAAGATCGATGCCGGGCTTACTACCGATATGGGAGACATACGCCTGGCAGGCGATTTTTATAATATTACAGATTCCCTCAACGCTACCTACAGCGGTAACCTGGAGATGGACGGAGTGAATGCCGGCCGTATACTCATGCAGCCTGCAGATCAGCTCGGCATCATTTCGCTGAGAGCCGATTTCTCGGGGAGCGGGCTTACCGTAAAAGGGGCCGATGCAAAGCTCGAAGGAACGCTCCTGCGGGCCGATGTGCTTGGCTATACTTACCGGGATCTGAAGCTTTCGGGAAATATTAAAAACGGCCTGGCCGGATTTAACGCGGCCATGGATGATCCCAACGCCGATTTACAGATACAAGGAAATGCCGATCTTAACGGGGAGTACCCGTCCGTAAACCTGGAGGCGGGTATCCGCAGGCTCGATCTTAACAAGCTCAATCTCTATGCGGATAGCATTTCTTTCGCGGGTAATTTTTCCGTCAACCTTTCGTCCTCCAACCCGGACAACCCGTTGGGTACCATAAGCGGTACGGAAGTAGCGTTGGAGAATCGCGGAGAAAAGATCCCGGTGGGGACTGTCAGGCTCGATATGACCAACGAGGGCGGAGAAAAAAGACTCAGGCTCGAAAGTCCCTTTGCAAATGCAACGATGGCCGGTACCTATGACTATACCGCTATCGGTAAAATCCTGACGGCCGAGATCGACCGGTACATCCAGCTGTCGGATACCCTGGCGCCTGTACCCGATGAGCCCTACTCCATAGCACTGTCGGGCTCTGTTACAGAACACGATGCCCTGAAAGTCTTTGTGCCCGGTCTGACCAGGATGGAACAGGTGAACTTCTCTGCGAAGTTGTCGAACAAAGCCGACACGACCATAGCGTTGACCGTCAATGCGCCGGGGACAGTTTACGACTCGACCAGCATTACCGGTCTGACGCTGCAGGTCGCGGGTAACGGGAAAGACCTTGGCTACAGCGGGAAAATAGATGAAGTA
The DNA here is from genome assembly GCA_037191015.1 of Spirosomataceae bacterium. Classification (GTDB taxonomy): domain Bacteria; phylum Bacteroidota; class Bacteroidia; order Cytophagales; family Spirosomataceae; genus Ravibacter. The sequence continues at coordinate 394,941 of JBBCKD010000027.1, read as the reverse complement.
CTGTCGGGAAGCTTCAGGGTACGCAACCTTAGCCTGGCTGGAAATGCAGCCGATAACCGGGCGAATGTGCGGCTGACCGTAAAAGATTCCGTAGAGAAGGATCAGCATATGGTCGGGATCGGGCTGAGGAAAGACCAGGACGCGTTTGTAATGAACCTGCAGAACCGTATCCTGATGAACTACAGGCCCTGGCGTACGGATTCCACAGGTTATATACGCTACGGGAAAGACGGGATACTGGTAAAAGACTTCACGCTGTTCAGGAATCGTTCGCGGGAAAAGCTTACCATCAACTCCGTCGGGGATAGCGACGGAGCGGCGCCCTATCCCAACGGACCAATCAGGATTGTCGCCGACAGCATAGCCATCGGCGCTATCGTCGAGATGATCACCAGGGACCCTAAACTTATTAACGGAAGGCTTGATGGTGATATCCATATCAGGGATTATATGGGAGATGCACCGGCTTTCAAAGGCGATGTGTCTGTAGCTAACCTGGAGGTACAGGAGGTTCCTATGGGAGATTTCCAGCTTAACGCCGCCAACGACAGATCCAAGATCATCGACCTGGTGATGTCGCTGAAAGGGCAGCACAATGACATCGGCCTGGAAGGAAAATACAGATCGGGTAATGCCGAACCGTTCGATTTCAAGCTGGATATGGGCCGGCTTGACGCCAAGCTGATCGAAGCTTTCAGCTTTGGTGAGCTGACGGAGGGCACAGGTAACCTGTCGGGAAACCTCAGTATACAGGGAAGCACCGAAAACCCGAAACTGAATGGAGAAATAGCGCTGAAAAATCTTGCTTTCCGGGTAAAGCAGGTCGGTGCCCGGTATATTTTTGAAGATAATTCGATCAGGTTCGCCGCACCTGAAATGCGGCTTAATAGTTTTACCATCCTGGACACACTGGGACAAAAACTGCGGATAGACGGGACGGTCTCTTTAAACAATATCCCCGATGTGGGGTATAACCTGAGAATAACATCAGACCGTTTTATGCTGTTGAACGCAAGCAGGAAGGACAATGACCTGGTGTACGGGAAGGTTTTTGCTGCGGCCGATCTGTCGGTTAAGGGAAGAGGGAGCGGCAGCGTTGTCGACGGCTCGGTGAAGATACAGAAGGGAAGCGATGCGACACTGATCCTCCCTGATAGCGAAGGTGCCGTCAACAGGGGAGACGGTGTCGTGGAATTCGTAACCCGGAAGGAAGAGGAGGCAAGGCAGGAAGAATCGCAGGAGCCGGCGGTGGTAGTCGATTTTGCGTCGGAACTATCGCTGAATATTGAAACGGATCCCGAGGCTGAGTTCACCATTGTGCTGGATGAAATGAACGGTGATAACCTGAAAGTGAGGGGAAATGCCAGGCTGAATACCGGTCTTGCCCCTAACGGGCAGCTGTACCTGCTGGGATCGTATGAGCTTGAAGAGGGAGCGTATGAGCTGACTTTCGAGATCCTGAAGAAGCAGTTTCTCATCAGGAAAGGAAGCCAGCTGATCTGGTCGGGAGATCCGATGCAGGCAGAGCTCGACATTGTGGCCGTCTACGGTGTGCAGGCGGATCCTTCTGCATTCAGCCCTACCAATTATGCGTATGGAAAAGTGCCTTTTAATGTCCTTCTCAGGATTTCGGGAAATCTCAGCAATCCCAGGATAGCTTTTGACATCGAGGTTGACGAAAAGGCGGGAAGCGCTTTGAAAAACAAGATCGATGATGAGCAGATACTGGCCGGTTTCAGGAATGATCCTTCCGAGATGAACAAGCAGGTGTTCGGCCTGTTGCTGCTGAATAAGTTTATGGCCGAAACTTCCAACGTTTCATTCGGCGGGTTTAGTGCGGAGGCGATTGCGCGCCAGAGCGTGAGCAAGATGCTGAGCGACCAACTGAACAACCTGGCGTCGGATCTTATAAAGGGAGTTCAGTTGGATTTCAACCTGAATTCGACTACGGGGACTGCCGGGGCGCGTACGGATCTGAATGTGGGGCTGACGAAAGGCTTCCTCAACGACCGCGTTACGGTATCGGTAGGACGGAATTTCGAATTGGAAAACAGCGGCCAGTCGGCCCAGTCGTCGGAGATATTCGACAACATCGCAGTCAACTACAGGGTGACGCGCGACGGTCGTTATGTTTTCAGGGCCTACCGGAAAAACCAGTTTCAGACTGTGCTCGAAGGCTTTATTGTCGAAACCGGCGTCAGCTTTATCGTAACGCTGGATTACGACAGGACGAAAGAGTTTTTTAAGTAAATCAGCTATCAGCAATGGAAAAGGCCGTGCAGACTGCCGATGCAAAGGGGCCGATAGCCGACTGCTGACAGCTTTTAATAAAACTAACCAGATCTGTTTAGGAAGTGAGTTTTTTCTGTAAATACCGGTTCCTGCCTTTTGCTGCGGGCGTGCTGCTGTTCAGTATGGCCGGATGCAACGTTTCCCGTCATATTCCTGAAGGAGAAGCGATGCTGATCGGGAATGAGCTGAAGATCAGGAAAGATACGACGGCGCCGGTCAAAATGCATTCCGGGCTGGACGACGAGCTTGAAGAACTGCTCAGGCCGGTGCCTAACAAGGTTATCTTCGGGTTTCCCTATAAAGTATGGTTCTATTACCTGATGGGGGAGCCCAAGAAGGAGAAAGGCCTGAGACAATGGTTCAGAAAGAAATTGGGCGAGCCGCCGGTACTGGTCGCTTCGCGCGCGCTGGAGCTGAATAAAGAAACGCTGGAGGGGTATCTCCATAATGAAGGTTATTTCCGGTCGGAAGCGTCGGGTACGATAGTGCCTGCGAAGCAGAGAATGGCAAAGGCGTCATACCAGGTGTATGTAAGGCCGCGATACAGTATCGAAACGGCGACGTTTGAGCCTGCCGGGGTCGCGTGGTTTGATTCATCGTTCCTGGAATCGGAAAAAGCTACGTTCCTGAAGCCCGGGATGCCTTACCGGCTGTCTGTCATAGAATCGGAGCGGATGCGGATAGACCAGTACCTGAAAACGAAGGGATTTTACTTTTTCAGCCCTGAGCACCTGATTGTAAAGGTCGACTCGTCGCTCAATTCCTACAGGGTGACGATGAACGTCGAGGTGAAGCCGGATGTGCCGCAAACTGCGCTCAAGCCCTATTATATCAGCAATGTGAAGGTGTATACCGACTACCAGGGAGCAGCTTCGGATTCACTTAAGGAATTTCGGCGGCTGCGCAGCGGTAACGAGCTATATGACCCCGGAGGGCTATTCAGGCCGCGTGTTTTTGAAGAGACGATAGGTTTCCGCCCGGGAAGCAGGTATAGCAGCGATGTGCAGAATATTACGCTTTCGAGGCTTGTCAACCTCAAGAACTTCAAGTTTGTCAGGAACAAGTTCGAGCTGTTACCCAGGTCGGATTCGGCGCTGCTGGATGTTTACTACCACCTGAGCCCGCTCAGGAGAAAATCCATGCGCGGTGAATTCAGCGGGCTTACCAAATCCAACAACCTGGGTGGTATCCAGGCGATCGTATCATGGAACCACAGGAATTTATTCAGGGGAGCGGAACAGTTGCGGATCAGTGTCGACGGAGGTCTTGACTGGCAGCTCGGCGGAGGCAGGGCCGTTTCAGGGACTAACTTCTTCCGGTATAAAGTGGAAACAGAGCTGTCGTTCCCGAGGTTTGTAGTTCCTTTCTGGAAACATAACCCGGAGATAGACCAGACCCTGCCGAGGACTTCGCTTCTGCTGAGCTATGAAAACCTTGTCCAGGCCGGGCTCTACACGCTCAATTCGATCCGTGGGCAATGGGGCTATTCGTGGCAGTACAAAAAGACAACGCATACATTCTCTCCTTTCGGGGTGAACGTGGTAAGGCCGAGAAATGTAAGCGAAGCCTTTACGGAAATGATCTTTGACAGCCCCAACGAGTATGATATCGACCGCTACCTGCGTATTCTTGAAAACAGGCTATTGCTGGAGTCGTCCTATACTATCGCTTTCAACCCGGTATCCAATCCTTACAGCCGGCATCAGCTCATGCTGAGCGGCGGGGTCAACCTGGTCGGGAACATAGCCGGCCTCCTGGTAAGATCTGACAAGGAAGAGGGAGGAAGCAAGCAACTGTTCGAAATACCTTTTGAACAGTTTACGCGTTTCGACGGCGAAGTAAGGCATTATCTTACCCTGTCGCCTTCCGTGAAATGGGCCAACCGCTTTATTGTCGGCTACGGGCTGCCCTATGGTAATTCCAAATCATTGCCGCAGTTCAAGCAGTATTTCGTAGGCGGAAGCACAGGCATACGCGCTTTCCAGGCCAGGACTATCGGGCCGGGAGCGTATCACGCGGATTCGGTGACGAGGGCAATTTTCAGGAATACGCAGTTTGGAGATATCAAGCTCGAGTTCAATACGGAGATGCGGTTCAAAATGACCTCGCTTTTCCACGGGGCGCTTTTTGTGGATGCAGGTAACGTGTGGAATTACAGGAAGCTTGAAGAGTATGGTGATAACTCTGTTTTAAGAAGTGATTTCTATAAGCAGCTTGCTATCGGCGGAGGGGTAGGGCTGAGGCTTGACTTCTCCTACCTGATCCTGCGCCTCGACCTGGCTACTCCTTTCCGGAAACCCTGGTATGCCTACGAGGAGGAGCCGAGGAACCCATGGGTTTTTAAGGAGATCAATTTGCGGGATAAGGCCTGGCGAAAAGAGAACCTGGTGCTGAACATAGCGGTGGCGTATCCTTTCTGATGGATGGTTCTAATATAGGAGACACAGAGGACCACGGAGATCATTTTCTCTGTGGTCCTCTGTGTAATATTTCTTTTTAGAAACGACAGACCATCTTCTTTAAACGGAGGCACTTAGAAAACGACACCCCCTCTCCCGGAAAGGAGAGGGGGTGGGAGGTCAATACCCGTCGTTCTGTTTGATCACTCCGGGATTGGACTGATCTATTTCGTGCTGTGGAATCGGGAAATATTTAATAAACGGCTTGGGAGTGAGTGTTACCTCATGTGCGGTCTGTGTGATAGGATTATAACCCCATTCTACGTGCGACAGCGTCTGGATAAAGCGATCGGTCCTGACCAGGTCAAACCAGCGCTGGTTTTCCAGGGCGAGCTCCAGCTGTCTTTCGAGAAGCAATACATCCAGGTATTTCTCCGGGTCGGCAATATCTGCGAGCGTGTAATTGTGAGAGGAGCCTTTGAAAGCCCTTTCCCTCACTTTGTTCAGCTCTGCCAGTGCTTCTTCCTTACGATCGAGCCTGTAGAGCGCTTCAGATTTGTGCAGCAGGATATCTGCATACCGGATCACGGGTATATCGAGCCCCGCTACTGCGGCGCTCTGGGCGATGAATTTGCTGATATAAGGTTTCCACTCCAAAGGATCGTTGGTGCCGGGCGATCTCCAGTACTCCGTAATGGTGGCTGCTTTCCGGCTATCCTCTTGCAGGAACTGCTTGTGAAGGCTCCACGCTACGAGCGCTACTTCCCCGCCTGTTGAGCTGCTTATACCTTCTACCCCGAAATAAGGCAGGAAGTCGAGGCTGAGCCTATGGCCGTTCGTACCGCTTATGTACTTTATAGCGAAGATCGCCTCTTTGTTGTTCTCGTTCGCTTCTTTCCACAGGTCCCCGTAGTTAGGTACCAGCTCGTAGCCCAACCCGTCTACCTGGCTAAGGTAAGTATAGGCATTTTGCCAGTCTTTGGTATAGATATACACCTTACCCAGAAGCGCCGTAGCGGCCCCTTTGCTGGCACGCCCATAAGCTATGCCCGACTGGGGAGGCAGCAGGTCGACAGCGCGCCTGAGGTCGGCGATAATCAGTTCGTAGATCTCCTGCTCAGTGGCCCGGGGAATGGATTTCGATTCCTCCACGGATAAAGAGGTCTCTACTTTGGGTACGCCGCCAAACGAACGCACCAGGTCGAAGTAGAAAAGGGCTCTCATAAAGCGGGCCTCGCCTTCCAGGTGTTCTTTCTTGCCGGCTGCGTAATCTGTCGGGTTATTGATCTTATCCAGAACGACGTTAGCTCTGAAGATCCCGTTATAGGTTACCTGCCAGAAATTCCTGAAAATATCGTTCTGGGACTGGAAATCCAGTGTGTTGACCGCTTCCAACCCGCCGATAAAGCGGTAAGCCGACATGTAAAGATGGTCGGTAGGCATTTCGAAAATGGACCAGTCGCGGGGAAGGCGCGCCTGGTAGCGGCTGTATATGCCCAGCACCGCCCGATCCATGTCATCGGCGGTTTTATAGAAGTTCGCTTCCGTAAGCGTTGAAATGGGGTCGAGGTTGACTACATCGCACGAAGCCACGAAGATCGATGTGCAAAGGAATGATACCCTTAAGAATCCTTTCATTGTTTCGTTCGTTTTAATGCTAGAAATTAAGATTTAAACCCAGTGCGAATACCCGGTTGATAGGCTCGGTCCCGTCGTTGTGTCCGGGTTGGCTGCCGATCCCGCTGATACCGACGGACGTATATCCTTCCGGGTTGTATCCTTTGAAATCCCTGGCTTTCAGTATCCAGGCATTGCTGACCGAAAAGTAGAGCCTGAGATTATCTATTTTAGCTTTTTTGGTGAGCGTTGCCGGGAAGGTATAGCCCAGGTTTACGTTTCGTACGGCCAGGAAAGAGGCATTTTCAAGATAATAGTCGCTATTGCTGATAAACTCGAGGGAGGCCAGCGAAGTACCCGGGTTTTTCCCGTCGCCGGGCTCCTGCTCCGACCACCACTGGCCTTCAATGGCCGGGATGTAGAATGCGGATACGGTCGGCCCCTGGTAGTAGAGGTTTTCGAGGTTCCACATCTTGGCGCCTATCGACGACTGCATGGCAATGGACAGGTCGAAGTTTTTATAAGAGAAGTCGTTCACCATTCCCATAAAGAATTTGGGCATGAAGTTACCGAGAATCACGCGGTCAGCGGGTGTAATGTCGCCGTCGTTATTCGTATCCTGGTACTGCACTGTTCCGATTCTCTGGTTAGGCATGATCGGCTTGGTGTCCATATCCTGTTGTGTCTGGAGCACTCCTACCTGCTTGTAAGCGAAGTAGGAGAACATCGGCTCGCCTTTTTTCAGGATCCAGCTCATACCGCGGGAGTGCGAGTTCAGCACCTGGTCGACTCCTCCGCCCAGGCCGCTCACATGGTTTTTGTTCCAGGTGAAGTTGTAGGAAGTCTGCCATTTGAAACGATCGACGAAGTTATGGGAAGTGAGCTCCAGCTCTATCCCCCTGTTTACAATGTCTCCTACGTTGACGATCGTATTGGTAAATCCTGAAATAGCCGGGATACTGACGTTGTAAAGCAGGTTGTTGGTGGCTTTGTTGTAGTAGTCGAGCACTATGTTCAGGCGGTTATTAAGCATACCGAGCTCGATGCCGAAGTCGTAGCTGGCGGTTTTTTCCCACTGGAGCTGGGAGTTTCCGAATGAGCTTTGCGCTTTACCCTGCACGATCTGTCCGTTGGGAGCATAGACTGCGTCGCCAATAGTACCCAGGTATTGAAAATCGCCGATATTGAAATTCCCGACGGTACCATAGCTGGCCCTCAGCTTCAGCTCATCGATACCCCTGACGGACTTGAAGAACGGCTCCTGGGAGATCCGCCAGGCAACCGAAGCCGAGGGGAAATAGCCCCAGCGGTTGTCAGGCCCGAAGCGCGAGCTTCCGTCGCTCCTGATGGAAGCCGAAAGGAGGTACTTTTCTTCGAAATTATAATTGATCCTGCTGAAGTAGGAGGTAAGCCCCCATTGCGACTTGGAAGTGTAGCTGTTGGGTGTGATCAGCGCGTTATTAAGCGTCCAGATGGTAGGATTGGCAAATGATCCTGTCTGGGCTGTCATCATCGCATCCCTTGAAAGGTTATACTGGTAGGAAGCACCCAGGAGCGCGCCGACATAGTGCTTTCCGAACTGGCGGGAATAGTTCAGCACGTTTTCGTTGATCCAGTTGAAATTACGCCTGTCCCTTGCCGAACCGCTTGCAATGTTTGCCGGTACGGAGGTAGCTTCGGCGTAGTTATCGGTTGTCTCATAGTTGATGTTGAACCCGAACGAAGTTTTAAAGTCCAACCCGTTCATCAGTGTGAACTTTGTAAACACTTCTCCCACGTTATTGAAAGTGTGGGTGTAATTGTGCGTGCCCAGCATGGTAGCCAGCGGGTTTACACCCCCTGAAACCGTCATCCCCCAGTAATCTCTGGGCGTCAGGTACCTCCCGTTCTCCTGCAGCTCGGGAGAAAGGAAAGGAGGCATTTTGATCAGGTTCTGAACACCTCCTCCTGCGGCGGTGCGTATAACCGAGTAATTGGGGCTTATCATCAGGCCGGCCTTGATCTTGGGTGAAATATCGAGACCGATATTGGCGCGCAGGGCGTATTGCTTATACCGGCCGGTTAATAAGGTGCCTTTTTCATCCTTGATATTGGCGGAGACGTAATAGTTCGCATCATTTCTTCTCCCGGATACAGACAGGCTGTAGTTCTGGATAGCCGCGGGGTTGATCAGGATCTCCTCCCAGTTGTAATCCCCTTCTGCTATCACCGGATTGACACGGTACGCTGCGGGGCGTCTTTCGTCTCCCCATAGCGGGAGGGTAGGATCTCCACCAAACCAATAGAAATCACGGTTGATATAGCGGGCGGTGTAGTCATAAAACTCCTGGCCGCCGGGAATCCATTTTTTCCTGCCGTGCAGCAAGGGTTGCGAAATCCCTACGTAGGTATTTACATTCAGCTTCGGCTTGCCCTGGCTTCCGCTTTTGGTAGTAACGATGATCACCCCGCCTGAACCGCGCGACCCGTAGATCGCAGCAGATGAAGCATCTTTCAGTACTTCGATAGACTCCACATCGTTCATGTTGATGTTGTTGAAGCTGCCGCCGGGGAAGCCGTCGATGACGATGAGCGGGTCATTGCTGGCTGAAATAGAGCCCGGACCGCGAACAGTGATGGTAGGCGCCGAGCCGGGACGGCTCCTGGTCTGGGAGATATTGACGCCGGCCATCCGTCCGACGAGCGCAGATTCCGGCCTGCCGGTGGGCATCTGGTCGAGCTTGCGGTTTTCCACTTTGGAGATGGCCGATGTAAGAGAGGTTTTTTTCTGGGTACCATACCCGACTACGACCAGCTCTTCCAGTGTTTTCTGATCGGGCTGAAGCGTTATTTCCAGGTTGGTCCGGTTGCCCGCGGTAACTTCCTGGCTTAAATACCCCACGAAAGAAAAGATCAGGACGCTGCTTTCAGACGGTACCACCAGGTCGAAAGCGCCGCGGATATCGGTCGTCACTCCCCGCGAGGAACCTTTTATCAGGATGTTTACACCGGGCAGTGGGTCTCCCTTTTCATCCAGCACCCGGCCCGATACCCGGTTTTCTGCAAACATGGATCGACCCGGAAGGTTGGCGTAGGATTGTAGGAAAGACTCGTTTTGCGATATTTTCTTCCTTTTCAGCAGGATCTGGTTCTGGTGCGCCTCGAAAGAAATATTGAGCGGATCGAGAAGTTGGTGAAGAACGGTGTTAAGGCTCTCGTTTTCTGCATGAACAGATACGCTCCTTTCTGACCGGATCAATTCCGGGCTGTACATGAAGCTTGCGCCCGATATCTTCCCGATCGTCTTCAGGGCCTGCCCTATCTTCTTGTTTTCGATCTGAAGCGTAATTTTCTTATCGAGCATCTCCTGGCTATATCCCGGATTGGAAAAGGCGATCGAGCCCATCCAAACCGCCAGGAACAACTGTACAGCCGTAATTTTCATGGCCATTTGCAATAGTTTAGTCCTATGTGTAGGATTATCCATAACTTTAAAAGTTTTTTAGGTTTTATTGAACTATCCAAAATCGAGGAAACAAACCCACATCGCGGGTATGAACTCTTTTCCGTGGTTGGGACTTAACCGGGTGATGGTGCAACATCATCCGGTTTTTTTCTTAGCTGGTGTCTAGGGCATAGGCGTTTCAGGTTTTGTTATTGGCAAGGTTTACCGTTAATGATAATTTCATTGTCGGTGATCGTGTAGTCTGCTTCCAGGATGGCTGCTATCCATTTTATTTTTGTAAACAGGGGCTCGTCGCTGAGCTCGGCAGTAAGGCTGCAGCCTGCCAGCTGTTCGGAATTATAATTGATTTTAACGCCGTAAGCAGCTTCGAGCTCGGCGAAGACATCAGACAGCGGCGTACTTTCGTAGACAAACCCGAGCTTTTCGATGGGAAGCCTTGCCGGCATGTCGCGAAGCTCAGCCTGTGGCAACAATTCAGCGCCCGAGAGCTCGAAAATCGCCTTTTCATTTTTGTTCAATACGGTTACGCGGTCGTCCGGATACGCATTTACATCATAGCCGTCCTTCATTTTATCTTTGAATACCACCACCGTTCCCGATTTGACATTGACCTCGAGAAAAGGTACGCCAGGCTTTGCCTTGACCCTGAAGCTGGTACCCACTACTTTGGTAATGGCTTCGTTGGCCAGCACGTAAAAAGGAGCTTTTTTATTCTTTACAACCTCGAAAAATGCTTCGCCGCTCAGGTGAACCTCCCGTTTCCCGGCAGGGAAAATTTCAGGAAAGCGGATCCGGCTGCCGGGCTGAAGGATGACCGAGCTGCCGTCCGAAAGGTGAACATGCCGGAGAAAGTCCCCGGTATTCTGAACAGTTATAAAACGGGAAGCTGCAGCACTGCCGGCGGGGAGGGAAGAGGTTTCGGTTAACGCGGGACCTCTATGGTCATAGTTATGGTCATAATAAAGATAAGCTCCCCAGCCGAGCGCCATAATAAGCAGGACAGAAGCCGCTACCTTTGCGAAAGATATCCAAACCGTATCTTTTGCGCGGGATGGGCTGACCCCGTCGCCATTGCGGGCGGCGGAAATGGCCAGGCTTACCTTTTCGAAAATATACGCTTCTGAAACAGGCTGGATTTTATCCTGGAACGACCTGGTAATTTCTTTTGCATATTCCAGGACTTCTGTTCTTACCGGGTCGCCGTCGGCCCAGCCTGTCCAGAAATCATCCGTTTCGGGAGCTTCTCCGAGACACCATTCCCTGAAGCGGGGCATGGAAAGAATCTCTTCCAGAAGTTTAAATCGATCATGAGTCATTGTTCGGGGCGTATTAACGAATGGTCTTTACCCCATTACACATGGCCCCGGAAATCAATACTCAGTTTCGGGTATTTTTTTTAGCAGAAGAAAAATAATATTCCAAAAACCGTCGATATGAAAGAATTGTAAGAGGTTTTCGGGGCACCTTCCCGTATTTTATTGAAGGCTCTCTGGATAATATTGCAGACCGACTGGGCATTGATGTTGAGCAATACCGCTATTTCGGGAGGGGTGAGGTTCTGGTAGAAGCGAAGGTAAAGGATCTCACGCTGCCTGGGTGTCAGGATGCTGAGCAGCGCCCGGACTTTATGCTGGAGCAGCTCTACCGATTCAGTCCTGATCATCCCTTCCTCGACGGAGAGATCTTCCTCCGGATAGTCTGTTTCTTCCGTTCTTTCAGAATATAACCTGTCCTGCCGGAGCTTTCTGAACAGGATATGCCGATACGATTTCAGCAGGTAATATTTGACTGATTCCGTAGCGCCGACGATGTAACGTTTGGTCCAGAGCCTGATCATGAGTTCCTGGATACAGTCTTCAGCCTGTTGCTGATCGGGCGTAAATTTCAGGCCGTAATGCAGGAGGTTGCGGTAATGCCGCTGGAACAATTCGGCAAAGGCTTTCTCATCCGCCTTTCGGTAGGCTTCCCAAAGTATTTCGTCGGTAATATGTGTAGATATTTCGCGCAAGCTGCCGGGATTGCTAAAGGTCGGCCGGTTACGTCACACGGAGTCCGGAATTCGTAACCGGTAAAGGTCAAATGAGTAACGAAAACTGATATTATTAATAATGTACCAAACGCTCTAATTATACTCACCGCGTCTTTACCTGATCATACCGTACCTGGCTTTTGCCTGTGCTTTCGACATACTGTCGAAATGCCACCATTCGGTAGTATTGACGATAAAACCGGCCTTTTTCATCGCAGAACGAAGCAATTCCCTGTTTGCAACCTGCTTAGCCGAAAGCTTGCCGGCTTTCAGCATTTCCTGCTCCATACGGGGATAGGCCAGGGGACCGAAGAAATCAAAAGGGGTACCCATATCGAGCGGAGTGCCTTTTTCATCCGTTATGGTGAGGTCTACCGCACACCCGAAATTGTGGTTGGAGCCGATCGCGGGGTCGGCGACGTATTTGGTCTTGTCGTTTTTGGGAATGCCCATTTCATCGAGCGTATTCCACAAATGATACTGCACGGAATTGGGCCTGGCAGCGTCGTAGACCAGGAAGCTGTAACCCGGTTTGGCCTCTTTCAGGTATGCATGCGCTTTGGCTAGCTTTTGGGCGGTTTCCTTCTGAAGATAGGCCCGGCTGAGCTCTTCATAAACTTTTTTCTTCATGAAATTGTCGGTCGTTGCGTATTTCAGCTCTACCCGTATCGTGGGATCGACCTGCTGCACATCGACGAGCCCTTTGGCGATAATCTGCTTTTCTATCTCCGGGAGCCCGGACGGCGACTGGGCATACAGGCAAAAAGGCAAAAGGAGTATAATAACAAACGGGATAATATGCGGACGGATATTCATACGGATCATTCGATGTCTATACAAACTTATTCCAAAGAAAGTAAAAGTGCACTTATACGAGGGATAATTTTAAATAAAAGCAGGAGAGAGAAGGGAGCATCGGATTTTAAATAAAAAATGACGAAGTGTAGCTAAAGTGGAAAATAATTTAATATTTGTGATAAGATTTTCATTGCAAACGCATTTCTAAACCTTCAATCTTTGAATAGTTGCATTCTGATTCTTTCAATAGTGCTGGATTGGCGTTAACTCCCGGGAATGTAGACGAGGAAGCGTTCGAGGCGATTTACCGGGAATACTGGTTGCGACTTTATGACTTTGCCCTTGCCAAGGTACACGATACAGACGTGGCCGAAGAGATCGTGCAGGACCTGTTTGTAAACCTTTGGGAAAAACGGAAAGACCTTCGTGTTACCAACCTGTCCGGCTATTTGTTCGTAGCCGTTCGCAACCGTATTATAGATCACTATAAGCAACGGCTTTTTTCCGACCTGGAAACCGTAGACAATATCACGGCGCCGGACTATCCCCTGTTCCTGGACGAGCTGGAAAACGAGCTCAAGCAGGCTGTGGGCAGGTTACCGGACAAAACACGGGAAATTTTCATGCTTAACCGCCTTGAAGGGAAATCAGTCAGCGAAATTGCCGTAAAGCTGAATCTTCCGAAACGGACGGTAGAATATCATATCACGCAGGGGCTCCGCCAGCTGAAAACCTTTCTCCGGAGCGTTTCCACGCTCCTGTCCCTACTCCTTGCAAGTGTTAATATTTAAGGAAATGTGTTCTTAATAATAATTTTTTGTATAATCTTTCAAAGATTTGCTAAGACAAGTTGCGGTGAGCGGGCCTTTTTAAGTCCTTATTGAAAGGATCAGAACTTCCACGATGAGCAAGCATAATTTTCACACATTGTTGAGCCGTTACCGCAGCGGGGAATGTACCGAACGTGAAAAACGCCTGGTGGAACAGTGGTTTACCATGCTTGACGAAAATATATCGGAACGAAGCAAAGAGGAAAATGAACAACTGGAAGAGAAGCTTTGGAAGACAATACAGGAAAGAAAGGAACTTGCGAAGATAAGGCCGTCCCGGTTTACTTCCGGCTGGAAATGGGCAGCGGCGGCTATTCTCGTCATGACAGTGGCGGGATGGGCGGTTTATCGTACTCTCCCCCGTCCTGAGCAGGCTATGGACGTAGCAACCGTGATGCATCACAGCACATCCGTCTCCCCGATGGAAAAAGTGAGCACGGGCAATGAGAACAAAACGGTGGTCCTGCCCGACGGATCGGAAATCCGGTTGTCTCCTTACAGCAGCGCGGCATATCCTTCGAGCTTCGACGGCGACAAGCGGGAAGTACTGTTGGCCGGGAAAGCCTTTTTTAAAGTAGTGAATAATCCCGGCAAGCCGTTTTTCGTCTACTCCGGCGAGATTGTCACCCGGGTTCTGGGGACCAGCTTCTGGATAGACGGGAGCAACCCGGCCAGGACCATCGAGGTGTCGGTAGTGACCGGTAAGGTTACGGTTTCGAAACGGTCGGAAGCGGATTTCGTACCGACAGGCCCGGTAAAGGGAGGTGTGATTCTCACCGCCAACCAGAAAGTGAAATTTTCGGGGAAAAGCGACCTCTTCGAGTTGGGATTGGTGGAGGAACCGGTACCGCTGCTTCCCGGCGAAAGCGAAATGCCGGTTGAAGAATTGTTCATATTTGAAGACACCCCGATCGCTGAAGTCATCGAAAAGCTCGAGAATGCCTACGGTATAGAGATCATCCTTGAGAACGACGCCTTAAAGGGGTGTCTTTTCCGCGGGGATATCACCCGGCAGCCGCTTTTCAACAAACTGGATTTGCTTTGCTCGGCGGGGAATGCCACCTACGAGATCCGCGGCACCCGCGTGCTGGTAAGCGGTGAAGGATGCCCGGCCGCCGGCTTTCATACTAACCTGAAAAATGAACCTGCCAATTAACTTTTTAACCTGTCAATCAGCTCTTTCACAATCAAAATCTGAATATCTTAACACCTTAACAATCAATACTTTAACAATATTTTTATACGTATGAAATAAGCATAAAGAACAAAAAAAGAGCCGAAGGTGTTGCGACCACTTTCGGCTCCCGGATTGCCTCTGTTTGCTTGAAAAGCCCTCATTATAGGAATAATGAGCCAGAGGAGTTTTGTCAGTTTTTTTCACTCCCTAACAAAACGTACAAACTTAATGAAAAAAAGGATACGCATTCATCCTCTTGCCAGGCATGTTATGAAGATCACGTTTTTGCAAATGCTGCTGGTCTGCATAGGCATTTCCTTATGTTGCGCACACACAGGCGTTGGTCAGGAATTACTGGACCGGCGTGTTACCCTGATCGCAGAGGATATGGAGATCAGGGAAGCGATCATCCGCATCGAACGCGAAGCGAAAGTCAAATTTGTGTACAGTCCCAACGTCATAGGAGCCGATCGCAGGGTAAATATCGCGGCTGTGAACCGCAAGTTGTCGGAGGTTCTGGCCATGTTGCTGCCGCTGAACATTTCTTACCGGATCATCGGCGGACAGATCATGCTGAAGAACGAAATCCCGCAATCTGTGCCTGACCTTCCGGTTAACAAAGACCGGAAAGTGAGCGGAAAGGTAACCGATAGCAAAGGAGAAGCCCTGCCGGGGGTCACGGTCAGGCTGCAGGGTACTTCAGCCGCACAGATAACGGACGTGAACGGCATGTACGCCATCCAGGTACCTGCCGGGCCGGCAAAGCTGGTTTTTTCCTATGTGGGCTTCAGCACGCTGGAGCGCGAGGCGGGCAATGAAACTCAAATAGATGTGGTGCTGAGCGAACAGTACACGGATCTGAACGAAGTGGTCGTCGTCGGGTTCGGTACCCAGACGAAGCTGGCATCGGTAGCAGCGGTAAGCACGGTTTCGGCTGTAGATATTGTCAAAGCGCCGGTGGGAGATCTGACCAATGCGCTCACAGGACGCATGGCGGGCGTCATGACCAGGCAGCGGCAGGGCCGTCCCGGGGCAAGCTCGGCCCAGATCTTCATCCGGGGCCGCGCCTCCAACAATTCAGCGGCGCTGATCATTGTAGATGGCGTGGAAAGGGAAACTTTCGGCGATATCGATCCGAACGACATCGAGTCGATCAGTACCTTAAAGGATGCAGCGTCTACGGCTCTTTTCGGGATGAAAGGTGCCAACGGCGTAATTGTCGTGACAACCAAAAGGGGTTCC
Organism: Spirosomataceae bacterium; assembly: GCA_037191015.1. Classification (GTDB taxonomy): domain Bacteria; phylum Bacteroidota; class Bacteroidia; order Cytophagales; family Spirosomataceae; genus Ravibacter. The sequence goes on along the minus strand of JBBCKD010000027.1, from coordinate 379,112 downwards.
GAGGGACCGGCGAAAGTGGTCTATAGCGGCCAGATCGGGTTCAATACGGTCGGGCAGCGACCAAAGCCCCTGCGTGCCTATGAAGCCGCCATGCTGCACAACGAGGGAGAAGACAATATGCTGAATGCGGGTATCCTGGACCGGAATACCTATAAGAAGTATTTTACTCCCCAGGACATTGAAACATTCAGGACAGGCAAAGGAGACCCGCTGCTTTATCCCGATGTCGACTGGTTCGAAGAGCTGACGCAGAAAGTCTGGCTGAGACATCAGCACAATATCAGTCTCCGCGGGGGGAGCAAGAAAGTCAGCTATTTTGTGTCGCTTGGCTATATGTACGAAGATGGAATTTTCAAAAAATTCGATACGCCGTTGGGATACAGAACATCGCCCTATGCCAAAAGGACAAACTTCAGATCCAACCTGGATTACAAGCTGACGCCTAAGACCACCTTAAGCCTGAACCTGGGAGGAAGGATCGAAAACGAATATACCAATCGCGCCATCAAGTATAACCAGACAGCGGCCGTCGCCAATTTCCGTACCGGCGCCGAAGCTGCATTCAAGTGGATGTATATTGCTCCGTCGTGGTCCATGCCCTTTGATCGCGAGGCCGCCAAAAGGCGTACACCGGAGGAAATTGCGATCGACGATACCTATAACCAGATTGTCGGCGTAGGGTTCGGGGGCGCACTGGCCTACCAGGAAAACCCCTATATTAACCTGAAAAGAGGCGGCTATACAGCCGGGGAAAAAAATATACTCGAGAGCGCCTTTATTCTCAGGCAGGAGCTTGATTTCATTACCCCGGGGCTGGATATAATGGGGACTTTCTCTTACGATCAGAGCTCGGAATTTTACAGGAACCAATCAGGAGCCGGTGCTAACTATACCGTCAACAGGGAAACCAGGGAGATTATACCGGCTTATGAAAATCCCGCCACCATCCGGATCGATGATCCTTTGAACAGCAATACAGGTGTGGGAGACGGGTTGCTTAAAACCAATATCCAGATACAGGCCAATTATAGAAGGACCTTCGGCAATCACAATGTATCGGGAGCCCTGGTGGCTACCCGCGAGATCAGGTACCTGACAGGGGTTGAGGCGCCCCGCGCATTCCAGGGAATGGTTTTCAGAACTACCTATAATTTTAGAGACAAGTATTTTACCGAATTCAACGGCTCCTACCAGGGATCTGAAAACTTCGATAAGGGATACAGGTACGGCTTTTTCCCTACTGTAGGATTAGGCTATACGCTTAGCAGCGAGAGCTTCATGGAAGGGATCAATAAAAGCATAGGCCTGAACTATCTTAAGATCCGCGGGAGCATCGGTACGGTGGGATATGCAACCGGGAATATCAGCCTGGTCGGCTACAGGAGCATCCCTTCGCGGTTTTTATACCTTGACGCGTATAGCCAGGGAGGAGGTTCCTTCCAGCTGGGCAATCCTACAAGCCCGGTTACTGCCACCGGCTATTATCACAGCCAGATAGGGAACCCTTTTGCAACTTTTGAAACCGGCCTGAAGCGAAACATAGGGATCGACGCCAACTTCTTCAATAACAGGGTCCAGATCGTTGCGGATCTGTTTGACGAAACACGAAGCAATATCCTGCTTTCCAGGGCGGGCGCCACGTTTGAGCATTACGGAGAGGATATGCCCATCTTCAACTACGGCAAAAATTATAACGGAGGTATAGAAGCCGAGCTGAAACTGAGCAACCGGAGCGGTCCTTTCCGATACGGGATCAATTTCCAGTTCAGCCATATCAAAAACAAGCGGATCATTATGGATGAGCCCATTAACCAGAAGGGAAACCTCAGGATGGCCGGCAGCTCGATCGGGCAGTTTTTCGGGTATGATGTTGAAAAAGGATTTTTCCAAAGCCAGGCGGAAGTCGATGCCTGGGCAAAAATGGAGGGCTTCCCTTTTATGCCGGGAGATATCAGGCTTAAGGACCTCAATGGCGACGGGCTGATCACCCCGCAGGATTATACCGCGATAGGCTACCCCGACGTCCCCATAGACCAGTATAGCCTAGAGCCCAGCATTTCCTATAAAAGGTTTTCGCTGAGCGCGTTATTCCAGGCCGTCGATAAGGTCAGCAATGAATTTAACCTCGTCGAGACGGACGCTATCTTTATCGTCCCGCAATATTATGAGCATCAGCTGGACCGGTGGACACCCCAGACGCCCAATGCGAAATACCCGGCGGTAAGGGCCGCTAACATAGGTCAGAACAGGTTTTTCGGGCGGACGGATCTCGCCGGAAACAATACGGGGATCATCAATGCTTTTAACCTGCAGAACGCCAGCTTTATCAAGCTCAGGAACATTTCCCTGCAGTACGCGGTGCCTCCGAAGGCCGTTTCGCGGCTGGGATTGTCGGAAGCAACAGTATCGCTTACCGGCTATAACCTGTATACCTGGACAAAATTTGTCGGCCTTGACCCGGAAAACGGCGACGACCTGAATGTAGGTACCTACGTAAACCGCGGGGTTACCTACCCCAATATCAGGACTTACCAGCTGAATGTAAATATTACTTTCTAATCCACGCATTATGAAGATCAGATATATATTATTCATGCTCTGCGCATCAGGCCTGGCCGTTTCATCGTGCGAAAACGATTTCCTGAAGCGTGATACCGGTGTTGTAACCACCAAGGAAGATGTATTCGCCAATCCCAGGCTTGCAGCCCAGTTTGCAGACCGCTCTTATACTTTTATGGTCCTTGATTATTTCGGACTGGGTTCGGTAGGACAGCCTTTCAGGGGCACTATCGCTGAGTTTACCGATGAAGCCGTATGCGGGTTCCTGGACGAGCCCTATAAGGCCATGTACAGCGGCGATTGGACCAACTGGGAGCATAGTACCGAATTCGGCTCCAATAAATCGATTTCGGGGCAGCGGCCTCCCTATGTGAAATTTTATGAAGGGATCCGGAATGTGAACGTATTCCTTGCGGAATATCCCAATGTTCCCTGGGAAACGGAGCCTACCTTAAACGGGGAGCTGATCAGGGCGCAGCAGCTCTATTACAGGGCCTATTTTTACTTTGAGCTGGCCAGGCGGTGGGGCGGCGCTATCCTGATGGACAAGGCCCTGGCGCTGAACGATGACATGGACATTCCCCGGTCGAGCTTCGATGAGACATTGGCATTTATCGAAAGGGACATCGACGAAGCGGAGGGGATATTCAGCACGACCACCTTTATCGATAATACCGGAAGCAGTCCCTTGCTGATCTACACGCCCGAAACGGGCTGGAACCCCAGCTACTCGCCGGATATCCCGGGCAGTAACGTATCGAATAACAACGGCAGGCCTGATCTGGGGGCAGTCAGGGCTTTGCGGTCCAGGGCTTTACTGCTGGCAGCCAGCCCCCTATGGAATCCCGAAGGAAATACCGCCAAATGGCAGCGGGCGGCCGACGCGGCTAAGCAGGTGATCGATATGGGACGTTACAGGCTGCATCCCGACTATTCGAGAATTTTAACGGACCCGATCTCGCACGAGTATATCATGGCCAACATCAAAGGGCCGCGGGTCTCGAATGCCGCGGGGTTTTTCAGGGATTACCTGATATCGCCGAGCACCAACGGCTATCTTGAAAAAAGCGGCTCCCTGAACCCGACACAGAACCATGTGGATCTTTACGAGACGAAACAGGGGTTGCGTATCACCGATCCGGGGTCGGGCTACAGCCTGGAGTCTCCCTATGAAAACCGGGATCCCCGACTGGAATTCAACGTGATACACAATAACCAGGTCTGGCAGGCTCCGTCCAGGATGGAGACATGGTACGAGGTTACGGACAACGGAACGGTTTACGGAAAGGACGTTACCGCCGTTGCCGGCACCGGTACGAGCACAAGCTACTATTGCCGTAAACTATGGCCCGAAGCGCTGAGGGGAAATGCCACTTCGACCGCGATACTTAATTTTGTGTATTACCGGTATGCCGAAATTCTCCTCAACTATGCCGAGGCTTTAAATGAAGCGCAGGGACCTGTCGCCGAGGTAGAGATGGCGGTTAACCAGATCAGGCAAAGGCCTACGGTCAATATGCCGTCCGTAGCCGAGACATTTGCAGCCCGCGGGGTAGCGCGCAGCAAGGAAAATATGCGGGACCTGATCCACAATGAGCGCGCAGTCGAGCTGGCTTTCGAGCGCGTCAGGTGGTTCGATATTCTACGCTGGAAAAAGGGGGCTGAAATTATTGCCCAGCCTATATACCGCATGGATGTAAAAAAAGAGGGCAATACCTTTATCTATACACCGACCCTGATGACCAGCGCCTACCAGCGCATATTTAAGGACTTCATGCATTTATACCCGATTCCCCTGAATGAAATAGTCAAAGGGAATAACCTTGCACAGAATCCCGGCTGGCCCGAATGACGGGCGGAATGCCTGTCCGGTGCCGCCGGGACGAATAGTGCTTTTTAGGACCGGCTATACTCCGGAGGGAAGTTCATGAATAACAAATCAATAATGTAATGAAAGAACTATATAAAAATATAAGGCTGACAGGTGTATTCCTTTTAATAGGATTCAGTATAGCTTCATTCGCGCAGGAAAACCCGGCAATTCGTACCGGGATCGTAACGGATACAGACCATAAGGGCATTGAAGGCGTCGTTGTTTCCGTGCAGGAATCCAATGAAAGCGTAGTGACCGACGCGTCGGGAAAATTTTCTATCCCGGCGTCCGACCAGGCTATCCTGGTGCTGAAGAGGAGCGGGTTCCTGGCAAAAACCTATGCCGTTGCAGGGAACGCCCATCTTGAAATAAGCCTGGAAACGGCCAAAACCCTGGCCGGTGACGATGATCTTGTCGAAATACCGTTTGGAGCACGGCATAAAAGATACCTGACAGAAGCCATTTCTTCCATTAATACTTCAGAGCTTCCGCAACCTTCCACGAGCTCTATGACAAACGTACTGGCGGGCAGGTTGGCCGGGCTCAGCGTATTGCAGGCAGGTACTCAGCCCGGTAACGACCTGAGCGTTTACCGTGTAAGGGGGAGGACTTCCTTCAACTTTGTCAATGCGCTGGTCCTGGTAGACGGTATCGAGCGGGAAATGACAGACCTGGACTTCGAGGAAGTGGAGAGCTTTACCGTATTGAAAGACCCTGCAGCCCTGAGCTGGTACGGGCTGAGAGGATCGAACGGCGTAATCCTGGTGACGACAAAGAAAGGAAGCAGCACCCGGTCGTCTATCAATTTCACCGCACAGTACGGCTTTCAGACCCCGGATCACATGATGCCGGCCCTGAATTCGTTCGAGTATGCTTCTCTGTATAATGAGGCGATGTTGAACGATAACCCTTCTGCTACGCCGCGGTATAGCGAGGAGGCATTAAATGCTTACAAAAACGGGTCGGATCCGTTCCTGTATCCCGACAATGATTACCAGGGCAGATTTATCAGGTCTGCCGCACCTTTCCAGCGCTATGTGGCTTCCGCGCAGGGCGGTGAGAAAAAGGTGAGGTACTTCGCTTTACTGGGGTACCTGGACCAGGGCGGGCTTTTCAACGAAACAAAAGGACCGGACTACGACAGCAATAACGGTTATAAGCGCTTCAATTTCAGGACCAATGTAGATTTTGACGTCAATTCAAACCTGACCGTTTCCGTCAATCTGGCCGGTAGGATTGAAAACCGTATCGATCCTACGCTCGGGACGCTTGCGCTGATGGGCCTGATCAACAATACAAGACCCAACGCCTATCCCATCCTGAACAGGGACGGAACTTTCGGAGGGACCACCGAAGATCAGAATAATATCCTCGGAGCACTCACGGCAAACGGGGTGATCAAAGCCAGGAAAAGACTCGGGTTTGCGAATCTGAAGGCAACTCAGAAGCTCGATATGGTTTTAAAGGGCTTATCTGCCAGTCTCTTGGCTTCCTACGATACAAAGGGCGATTATACCTCCGGTTTCACCCAGAACTACCGCGTTTTCGATGCTACAGGTGCAGGCAACCCTATACCCTACCGGACAGAGGCGCGGATGGCCTACCGGACCGCGGCCTATGCGGACGCGTTCAGGTCAAGCGAAATCTGGGCAGGGCTGGATTATGGCAAGGCTTTTCATGACCACCAGGTGAATGTAAGCGTGATGGGAATGAGATCTGAAGTGATTGATTTCAGGAGCCGCACAGACTTTTCGCAACGCCTGCAGGGTGTTTCCTCCCGCGTTGAATACAGCTACAAGCAGCGGTATTTGCTGAAGTTTGTGGGCGCCTATTCGGGCGATGACGACCTTCCTCCGGGAAAAAGGTATGGTTTTTTCCCGGCGGTATCTGCAGGATGGATCGTCTCGGATGAAAAGCTGCTCCGTAATAACAGCGTGCTCAGCTTCTTAAAGCTGAGGGCCTCCTACGGACAAACCGGAAATACCGAAATCGGGTTTGGAGAAGGCGCCCTTCGGAGATTTCCCTACCAGAGCAGGTATACCCGCAATCTTGCAACCAACGCAGCCGGCTACCAGTTCGGAACGGGCTTTGCATTAACCGGATCGGCCAATGAGCTGAATATCGGTAACCCCTACATTACCTGGGAAACGCTGACGACAGTCAACCTGGGCCTGGATTTTAACCTGTTCAGGAATTCAGTTTCAGCTACATTCGACGCCTTTAAAAACAGGAGGGACGGGATCCTGACGAGCGCATCCATACCCGACATCATCGGGCAGAGCTCGGGGGACCTGAACGAGGGTATTGTGGATAGCAAAGGCATAGAAGGTTCGCTGGCTTACAGCAAAAGCTTCCGTGATTTCAGGCTTGTGCTTAATGCCAATTTCCTGGCAACCAGCGAGAAGGTTGTCTACCAGGGAGGACAGGGTGGTGTGCCGGATTACCAGAGTACCATCGGGTTCCAGACAGGCTCGGGGCTGTATTACATATCCGACGGCATTTATCAGAACACCGCCGAGATAGAGGCCGGCCCGAAGTCCACGCTTTCAAACCAGATACGTCCGGGCGATATCCGTTATAAAGACATCAATAACGACAATATTATCGATGCGAACGACAGGGTGAGGTACTCCTTCGGATCGCCTAGCTATTTCGGCTTTGGTGCCATCCTTACCTATAAAATATTTGATCTGAATGCCCAGTTCCAGGGTACGGCCGGGCAAAAAATGAACATCAGGACCGTCATCGATACCGGGCCGTCGGCCTTTAACCGTGAAAGCCTGAAAAGATGGACGCCGGCTACGGCCGAAACCGCGATTTACCCGCGGGTAGGGTTGGCAAACCTGGGCAATAACAGGACGGATTCCGATTTCTGGGTCCGCGATTCAGATTACATAAAGCTGAAGACTGTCGAATTGGGGGTGACACTGCCTCAGTCGCTGACCGGAAAGGCGGGCCTGCAGAGCCTGAGATTTTATTTCAACGGCTTTAACCTGCTGACCTTCTCAAAATTAGACCTGGATATTGACCCGGAGCTTCCCTTCCTGGGGAGAGGGTCTACCTATCCTTACATTAAGACTTATTCCTTCGGGATAAATGCCAGATTTTAACCTTTAACTCATTGCTGGTTATGAACAGATATATAATTCAGGCGTGCTTCGTTTTTCTGCTGGCCGGAACTTTCGCCTGTAACAATGATTTTCTTGAATATGAGTATCCGGTGGACGGCACTATCTCCGAAGACCAGGTTTTTGCCTCCAACGAGCATGCCAGGAATTTCCTGAACAATGCCTACCGCGGATTGCTAGCCGGCGGGAATGCAGATTTCAGGTATAACCTGAACGGAGAGCTGGGGCTTTCCACAGGCTGCGATGAAGCGGTGAGCGCCCTGCCCGGAGCCGCTATCAACGCGCTCAATAACGGCAACTGGAGCCCCACGCTACTCTACGACGATGTGTATGTCCAGCAATACCGTGCTTTGCGTGCTGTTAATATTTTCCTGAAAAACGCCGCGACAAGCGCTTTGATCGACGATGCAACACTTTCCAAAGAAACATTGATAGGTGAAGCGCACTTCTTGCGGGCCATGTTTCATTTCGAGCTGCTTAAGCGGTACGGCGGTGTCATTATAGCAGACAGGCCCTTTTCTCTTGAAGATAACCTGGATTTACCCAAAAATACATTTGACGAGGTAGCAGCCCATATTGTTGCAGATTGTGACCGGGCAGCTTCGCTTATCAGCTATGAAACGACATCGGATCACGGATCGGCTTTAAAAGGCAGGGCGACAAAGGCGGCAGCTTTGGCGCTGAAATCACGTACGCTGCTATATGCCGCGAGCCCGTTAAACAATCCGGCCAATGATATCACCAAATGGCAGGCGGCGGCAGATGCTGCAAAAGCCGTAATTGACCTGGCCGGGGCAAAGCACGGGCTTCTTTCCCTTTCGGAGCTACCCAACTTATGGAATTACGGTACCCTGGCATTTAACAGGGAAGTGATTTTCGCATCGGAGACGTTATCGGCCACGACGATCGACGTAAATAACGCTCCTCCGAGCTATACCGACGGGAGAGGACGGACCAACCCGACACAGGAGCTTGTAGACGCGTTTGAAATGAAGGCTACAGGCAAAAATATCCATGAGCCAGGTTCGGGGTATGATCCTGAATATCCCTATAAAGGCCGCGACGACCGGTTTGCTATGTTTATCAATTATAATGATCTCGTTTTCAGGGGTATCAGGATCGATACGCGTGTAGGCAGAAAAGATAACAATCCGCAGGCAGCTGTCGACCGTACCACCGCTACCGGGTATTATATGCGGAAGTTTCTCAATACGACCAATACTGCTGCGACAAGAAGGGTGTATGTCTTTTTCAGGTATGCCGAAATATTACTCAACTATGCCGAGGCGCTTAATGAAACAGGAGCGACACCGCCTGCAGAGGTTTATGACGCCATCAACGCCGTAAGAAGAAGAGGCCTCAGCGACGAAGCGGCCGGTTTGGCTGCGCTGCAGAGCTCGGATAAGGACGGCAATGGCTATGTGCCGCCGACGAGAGACGATATGCGGCTGAGGATCCGGAATGAGCGCCGCGTAGAGCTTTGTTTTGAAGAGCACCGTTTCTTCGATGTCCGCCGCTGGAAATTGGGCGAGCAATATTTTAATAAGCCGGTAACCGGTGTGAGGATAACTGGGGACGCTGAACCTTATACCTATACTTATTTTACGGTTCAGGACAGGACGTTTTCCGACAAGATGTATCGATTCCCCTTTGCCCAGACGCAACTTGCAAAAGCGCCTTCCCTGGATCAGAATACAGGCTGGTAGCAGCTAAATTAAACCATTTATTTTCTCTTTTACTCCCGGGTTCAGGTCGTTTTGACGTGGATCCGGGAGTTTGTTGATTCTCTACCGGTTCAGGAAGTATTCCCTGAAGACGGCGATTCCCTTACGTTCCGTTTCGAGATATTTAGCGAAGATTTTTTCCCCGGTTTGAGACCTCATCGCAGATATCCCTACGTCAATCAGTCGAAGGCCTTTTTCAGTGAGCAGAATGTTATCGAATGCTTGTCCGCCTATTCCCGAGGGCCGTTTGAGATCGCGATGTACAAATCCGGCTTTATGAAGCTGGGTCATTTCGTCTTCAAAAACATTGAGCCATAGCTCCCGGATTTCGATTTCATATGCGCGAAAGTCGATCGGTTTCAGTCGTTCCATAACGAGCATTTCAGCCTGCAACTCCTCATGAAAATCCAGCCGGATGAATTTTACTACCAGTCCGTTGATAGTATTGGCAAATTTCATTTTCTCGGCTTCAGAACCAATATCAGAACGGGTATCTTCAGTATAGAGCTTGGCAACTTCACTGTCCGAAAGGGCAATTACGGTGTTGTTGGCCCCGGATGAGAGGCGTTTAGGGTATTTCATTTCGATCGTTTCATTGGACCAGATTACCAAAGTTACTCAATACAGTGATCTTTTGTTATCCGGAAAATCCGGGTGACCGGTGATCTTGTCCGTCCCTGTATTACTTCTGGTAGGCCAGAGCCCATTTCAAAAACGCAGGCATCGCCTGCCGCCAGGTACCTGGATTGTGCTCTCCTCCTTTTATTTCAAGGTAACGTACATCGTCTCCCCAGCGATATCCTTTTCTTTCCAGCTCTGCTATGCAATCCAGCGTGTCGCTGATCGAGTCGATCACACCGTCGTTGTTGCGGTCGCAGGTTTCATCAAGGGTACCGGTTTGAAACCAGAGTTTCAGGCCGGGTTGATGAGAAGCCCCGGCAATCTGGCGGTGCATAATACGGTCAGAATCATGGTATTCCTCTCCGAATGCTTTCCGGCGCCACCATAGCGAGCCCGAAAAAACACCTGCCCGGGAAAAAAGCCGGGGATGATTCCAGGCGATATCGAGCGCCATCAATCCGCCGAGAGAAAAGCCGGCAATGGTATTTCCCGACGCATTTACCGGGCAATGGGTTTCCAGGTAGGGAAGGAGCTCCTCCGTAACGAAGCGGGTATGAGCGCCGGCCCTGTTTCCTCTTCCCTTGTAGTCGGCCTGCGCGGCTACGCCGTATTCATATATTCGTTTTTCGTTTGCGTGTATCCCGGCGATGACGACGGGGGGAATGCTGCCTTTTGATACCAATTCTGCTACCGTTTCGGAAAGGTGCAGGGCAGGGAAGTCCTGGCCGTCCTGGAAGATGATCAGAGGGAAGCGGCGGTTATGATCCGTGTAATTTGCAGGAAGTATAAGAGAGACGGTCACATTGCGGTGAAGGTTTGCAGAATGCAGCGTAACTGCTTTGGTAACCGGATTTATATGTGCGTCTGGAAGATGTAAACTGTAGCTCACCAGGAAATGAGTTGGTTGTTATCGGGTTCAAAGTTAAGACTTTTACTCCGGGTAGCGGTATTATTGTGGCGGATGCGTGATGATTTTACAACCCCGGAGGGGTGATATCCTAAGCCTGCCGGGTAGCAAGCCGTGCCAATTCCAGCGTGGTTTTCCAGTTCCTGGTGGTTGCACCTACCTTCAGCTTTTTTTCCAGGAAGTTGTTGTTCAGCTTCGTTCTTCCGTATCCGTGCGGACAGTACAGGTATATCGCCTTTTCGGAAAACCGGATCTCCTCATCGCCCTGTTTTTTGTCTTCGATACTCTCCCTGTCGTATGGCTTCGGTATTTCAGCCAGAAAGGTGACATGAAGGAATGCCATGTCTTTTCCGGGATCTTTGACGAACGGGTTTTCCTCTATGATCTTTTTCAATGATTCCGAAGTAAGTACGATGACAGGTACCTGTACTCCGAAATCCGCTTCGATCTGGCTGCTGATCTTATTTTCGATTGTCCGGGGATCGTTTTCTACGGCATCGAATATGACATTCCCGCTCTGGATGTAGGTCGTGACATTGTTCAGCTGCAGCTTTTCATAGGATTTCCTCAAAGCATCCATTTTGATCTGCGCCTGTCCGCCCACGTTAACGCCCCTGAGGATTGATATGTAAGTTTCCATTTTTGTAAAAGCCGGAATGCGCCGTATTTTATCCGTCAGTTGATCAGTTTTTTCACCTCCTCGATATCGTCTATCTCAGCAACAGTCTTATCCTTTCTCCACCGTACGATGCGCGGGAAGCGCAATGCGACTCCCGACTTGTGCCGGTTGCTGAAACCGATACCTTCGAAAGCGATTTCAAAAACAAGCTCCGGCTTTACCGTTCGTACGGGACCGAACTTTTCCAGGGCATTCCGGTTGACGAACCGGCTCACTTCCTGTATTTCCTTATCGGTAAGTCCGGAGTAAGCTTTGGCAATGGTAACGAGCTGGTCGCCCTGCCTGACGGCAAAGGTATAGTCGGTGTAATACCCGCTGCGTCGGCCGCTGCCTTTCTGAGCGTAAATCAGCACCGCATCGATGGTCAGCGGGTCGATCTTCCATTTCCACCAGTCTCCCTTTTTCCTGCCGGTATGATAAGGTGAATCCAGGTGTTTCAGCATCAGGCCTTCGCTGTTGATTGCACGCGTATTGGCTCTTACTTCTTTCAGCGTTTCCCATTCGGCGGGGGTGATCACGGGCGACAACTGCAAAGAGGATGTCGTGTTTTCTGCAAAGAGCCGTTCGAGCATAGCCCTCCTTTCTTTCAGCGGGCGTTCTCGCCGGTCTTGGCCGTTCCATTCCAGCAGGTCGTAGGCAAATACCACAACCGGCACTTCTTCCAGCATTTTCCGGGATAATGTTTTCCGGTTGAGCCGCTTTTGAAGTTCGCTGAAATTGAGCACCTGCCTGTCACGCCATGCAAGCAGCTCTCCGTCGATGACAAAATCACCTTTCCATTGCAGGAGGTCGTCCCTCACTTCGGGAAACTGCTCCGTGACCAGCTCTTCGCCCCGTGACCAGATAAATACTTCGCCGCTGCGCTTAATGAGCTGTCCGCGGATACCGTCCCACTTGTATTCGGCCTGCCATTCATCAACTGCACCGAGCTCTTCCGGCTCCTTTTCCAGGGCATAGGCAAGGCAGAAAGGGTAGGGCTTCGACAGCTGGGTATCTGTATAATCCCCGTGTATGAGCTGGTCGAAGGTAACTTCCTCCATCTTCCAGTCGCCGATGATGCTGTGTGCTACGGCGCTGGCATCCATCTCGTAGTGTCTGGCCAATGCGTTGATGAGGGTTTTGGACGAGACCCCCACCCTGAAGCTACCGCCCAGCAGCTTGTTGAAGATAAAGCGCTCCATATACGGAAGGCTGTTCCAGGCGTCGAGCACAAACTGTTTTTTCTCTGCTTCCGACGCATCTTTCAGGTTGAGAATGAGCTGCATCCATTCTGATAAACTGCGTTCGGAATAAGCCTCCGGCTGCGGAAGTATCAGGGAGATCGTTTCACCCAGATCGCCTACGGCAGCGTACGATTCGAAGAACAGCCACTCGGGAATCCGCGCTACCTCCATTGCCCACTGTTTCATAAGGGGCGTACCGACATGCCGTTTGGGACGTTTCCCGGTAAACAGCGCCAGGAACCATAGCTTGTCGCCGCTATCCGCCTCCGTCAGGAAACGGTCGATCGCCTCCATCCTGAGATTGGTTTTGTTAGTGCTGTCCAGGGCGTTGACAAGGTCGGCGAAGGCTTTCATGATAGTTGAAAGTTGAAAGTGGAAATTATATTTCACCTGGTTCTTCTTCCTCAACCCCGAATTCCGTTCGGACTTCTTCGGCGGGTATGCCGGTCTCGTTGAGGTATTTTGTAAATACGGCGGTTTGGCCGTGCGTTACATATACCTTTTGGGCGCCTGTAGCTTTTATCGCGTCCAGCAGCCCGGTCCAGTCGGCATGGTCGCTGATCGCAAACCCTGCATCGGCGCTCCGCCATCTCCTGGCGCCCCGCACCTGCATCCAGCCCGAGCAGATGGCATCGGCCTTATTGGGGATTTTCCGGATCACATTGGAGTCGAAAAGCGAGGGCGGCAGGATCACGATCTCCTTGTCGAGGTACCTGACCTCTTCCCGCAGGTCCGCCACCTGATAACCGGGCAGCCTGATCCCTGCGCTTTCATACGCCTGGTTGAGCCTGGCGATAGAATAATGTACATGAAGCGGTGCTATACCCTCCAATGCTTTCATGATCCGCTGCGCTTTTCCCAGGGAGTAACCTATCAATACGGAGGTTTTCCCGTTTGCCTGGTTGTTCAGTACCCATTGCTTCAACTGGTCATTCTGCTGCGCTACTGTCAGCCAGTTATAGATCGGCAGCCCGAAAGTGCTTTCTGTTACGAATTCATCGCAGGCAACCACCTCGAACGGAGTAGACAAGCCGTCATCCTGGATCTTGTAATCACCCGAAACTACGGTTATTTTCCCCTGGTATTCCATCCGTACCTGTGCTGAGCCTATGATATGCCCGGCAGGGTGGAGGGAGACTCTCACGCCGTTGACGGTGATAGGTTCATTGTAGCCGATGCCCTGGACTGCGATATCGGGCCCGATCCGGCTTTGTAGTATCGGTACCGTGTAGTGGTGGCAAAGGTACCTTTTCATTCCCCAACGGGCATGGTCTGAGTGGCCGTGCGTAATGACCGCCCTGTCTACCGGTCGCCATGGATCGATGTAAAACCGGCCGGGAATACAATAGATGCCTTTTGGAGTGAATCTGAGCAAAACCTGTTGACAGTATGGTAATGTTGGATTCTGGAATTTAAGGAAGATTTTTCTGAAATCTATTCTTATGCAGATAATTTCAGATAGGGTAGAGGACGGAGTTGTCTGCCGGGATGCCGGATCCTCATTGCTTTCCACAGGATTCTCATCAGGCATTTTATCTAAAGGAAAAACACCGGTACTTTGTTGAAGTAATAAGCAGCCCCAAATGCGAAACATCGGTTTTCTTTTTGCCTTGCTAATGGCTTTGTTTCCTTTCCGGGAAGGATGGATGCAGACTAATAAAGGGAATGCCCTCCGATTTGAGGGGAATTTTGTTTTCCAGATCACTTATACCGACAGCCGGACGATGGTGCGGCAGGAGAGCTCTTTTCTGATACCGGATACCCTGATTCAGGATATTAAAAGGGTGATCCGCGACACTTCGGCATTTCATTTGATTGACCCCAAACCTTTATCACCGATCCTGCTGGGAATCAGGTTTAGCAACGCTGCGGATATCCTGGCTGTCCGCGACCTGCTTTCAGCATGGGTGCCCAATTTTTCAAAATCGTATAAGAGCTACCAGTTGCCGGCAGGTTCGGAGGTCACGATCGTTGCGATGGGGATAGACCAGACAAATATAGCGGATTACCATTATCGCGTTGTTTTGAATGACAGTATTGAAGTGGTTCCATGGTCTCCGATACCCGGCCTTGAAATGCAGTACGGTGCACTAGAACCCTACGGCCGGATCGGATCGTTTTCATTTGAAAAGCAACGGGTACTGGTGGAAGTGGCAAGCCGTAAGGAGTATGGAACCAGGGACGGTTATATAATAGACTGGACTGAGAGCAGGAAGCCGGAAATAGATCAGATTGTGGTGGAAGGAGCCGGCGAATATGGTTATTATAATCCGGCCGGCCTGGCAAAAAAGAACGGCGCTTTTCCTCTGAACGATTTCCCTTTGGATTGGAGCTTTGCAAGAGACAGCGTCAGGGCCATATCGGTCTATGTGTCACCCAGTGAAACGGTCCCCTATTCCGTTTACCTGATCAGGGAAGATCAAAAGGGTAGGGATACGACCATGGTTGAATGGTATTTCCACAACAGGAGCTTTTTTAAGATTGGTCCGGATCAGATTAGTGCACCTGGTCGGTACGAGATACTGATTCAACCGCTTGGAGCCCTGGGAAAACATCCGGAACAGGTTATGACAAGGGTACCGTTTGTAGTCGAAGAACCGGGAAAGGATATTTTCGGGCTTACTATCCGCGAAATTTTACCCTATTTCATAGGCGCCTTCCTGCTTATTGCTTTGGCTTTGGTACTGTACCAGCGATACCAGAAAGGCAGGCTTTTAAGAGCGATCCGGCAGAAGCAGCAAATCAATATGAAGCTGGAAAGCATCAGGGGGCAGCTAAACCCGCATTTCCTGTTCAATGCCATTACTTCCATACAAAATCTTGTACAAAAAAAAGAGGTGGAAACCGCCAGTCATTACCTGACCACATTTGCGTCCCTCACACGGGCTGTTCTGGCCTCCGGCGGAAAGGAGATGAGCACGCTGACCGCAGAAATCAGGCTGCTGCACGACTACCTCCGCATGGAGCAACTGCGCTTCGGTTTCCGATACACCATTCTGGAAACGCTATCTGTAAATACCGATCTTGTCGAGCTTCCTCCCCTTTTACTTCAGCCTCTTGCTGAAAATGCCGTGAAGCATGGGGTCTCCCATCTCCTGGATAAAGGTGAAATTGTGATCCGTGTTTATAACCGGAACGATACGTTGGTAATGGAAGTGGAGGATAACGGAAAAGGATTCGATGCATCTCCGGGCGGCAGCAAGGGGTACGGAATCCCACTGACCCGGGAACGGATCGGACTGCTCAACCAGATGTTTCCCGGGCAGGAGTTTGAGCTGTTCTTTACAGGCCTGCCGCAGGGGACGCGCGCGACCATTCTGATACATCACTGGATTTCTGTTTAATTGAATTGCTATGATCACTTGTATCCTGGTTGACGACGAACCCAATAACCTGGAAAGCCTGAAGCAATTGATTGCAGGGTATTTCCCTCAACTGGTTGTAAAAGATACCGCATCCAACGCCGAAGAAGCTATTGACAAAATTCTGGTGCATCAACCCGATTTACTCTTCCTGGATATTCAGATGCCGGTCCGGAACGGATTCGAACTCCTTAGTTCGTTGCCGAAAATAGACTTTGAGGTGATTTTTGTCACGGCACACGATCAGTATGGTATCCAGGCCATTAAATTTTCAGCGCTCGACTATCTCCTGAAGCCTGTCGATATCCGCGAGTTGATGAAAGCGGTTCATAAAGCGGAAACCAGGATATCGGCTAAAAAGAGAAACCTGAATCTCGAAAACCTGTTGACCAACCTGAAAGACTCCCGGCACGATTCGTTGAAAATAGCGCTGCCCGCGTCGCAGGAAACGCGGTTCGTTTCAATTGCCGAGATATACCGGTGCCGGGCAGACAACAATTATACAGAGATTTACCTGAGCAGCGGGGAAAAACTGGTGGTAAGCAAAACACTGAAAGAGTATGAAGAATTGCTGAGCCCCTATCATTTTCTCAGGACACACCAGTCGCATCTTGTCAATGTTCACTACGTTAAAAGCATGTTGAAGGAAGACGGGGGCGTGCTGTTGATGACCAACGGGGAGAAAATTCCGATTTCGAGGCAGAAAAGAGAACAGGTGAAAGAGGTTTTAACCCGGTTTATTTAATAGTGATAAAATGGTACGGAGCCGCCCAGGGGATCTTGCCAGCTATCAGATATCGATTCACAACTTTTATACAAATGAGAAAAATCAAAATAATGCTGTGGCTGCTTGCCGCACCTTTACTTGTATCCGGACAGTATAGCATGCCGCCTGTTTCTCTTACGCAGAGAAGCTTTGACGAGTTCTTTTTCGGTGGGGAAATTCCTAAAATAGAAGGAAGAGTACACAATGCGACGGCGGAAGAGCTGGCTGACATATCCCTGAGCTTCCATGTCGTCAACCTTACCGGTACTTTTCAAACCAGGCTGGATGCCGATATCCGGCCGGACGGCACATTCAGGATGGAAATGGACAGCCGGCTTCCCTACAGGCAGGTCTGGGTAAGGATACCTGATCTGCTATCTACCTGTTTATATGTGAATGACGGTATTTTCATTGACCTTGACCTGGCGTCATTGAAGAAAGAAGACGTATACCTCGATGGGGTAGGACTCGTGTTTAAAGGACCAGATGCCGAAGTGTGCCGGGTCGTGAATCAGCACCTGCTATTTGGTAAAAAGCATGCTGCCGGCGTTGAGGAGAAACTGAGCGACCTGAAAAGAGGTATCGGGGATCCGGCACTGCTGGACTCCCTTTTTGAGGTAAAAAGGCAAACGGACAGCATATTTTTTGAAGCAGACGGAAACCGGTTCCGGTTTCTGATCGATAATAACAGGAGGACGGCTTACTTCGAATCTAAAATGACTCTTTTGAACAGGCGCCTTTTCGAAAGTAAAGGAAAGGTAAAAATACCGGTAGACTGGGAAGAAATATGGGCGCATCCTGTCTATGCATTAACGAATGAAAGCAGGGCTTTTTTGATGTATTTGTATCATCGCTACCTGTTTGACAATAAGGATGAGAATGTTTTGATGAATGATTTTGATAAACTTGCTGCCGGGATTTCAGCAACTTATCCGGGTTCTTATTCGGATCTTGTCAGTTTACAGATCGAGAGTAAGGATGTAAAAGAGCAAAGGAGAGCCTACGAAGTAATCGGGCCCCGTCTGCAGAACAGGTGGGCGAGGGCACTGGCAGAATCAAAAGTTGGTTATTTAGCCGGTCTCGAAGAGCAGATCGACCGGGTCATAGCTTCTTCAACCGGGGACAGGGGAGGCGACCTGGGTGAATTGAAGCTCGACACGCCGTTTCACGCCCGGCTGATTGTGAGTGATAAGACATCGGGGAAGGACCTGCTGGAAAGCATCATGAGAAAGTATACAAAGAAGCTGGTGCTGATCGATATCTGGGCTACCTGGTGTGCGCCGTGTATCGAGGAGATGCCCTATAGTAAAAAGCTGCATGACGAAGCCCGTCGGGAGAACCTGCCTGTCGAGTTTGTATATCTTTGTACCAGCAGCGGCTCAAAAGAGGAAAGGTGGACGCGTAAAGTGGTGGAGCTGAGTCAACCGGGTACTCATATCTACGTTGAGGACAAGCATATCGCGGAGTTATTCTCTCTTTTTAATAAATCGGGATATCCGAGCTATCTGGTTATCAGACCCGACGGGACGATAGACACGCAGGGTATTTCCAGAATGAGCCACGTTACTATGGAGGCATTGAAAGCAATGCTATAGGGTGCATATTGGTGAACTTTAAGGGGTGCACCTCATCCCGCGGGAAAACGCAAGGCCTGCGTTGATAAAAAACTGTAAGCTCTGGGCCGGGCCGATGATATGCCTGGCGCCAGAGAACGATATAAAACTGGCCGGCAACGCAATAAATGTCTTTGGAAGTAAGCCGAGCATGGTTTGACGGCAGCGTGGTGATGGGAGGGAATTTATAGAAGAATTTCCGGAAAAAGCTGGCTACCGCTCCGAATATGCGATTGGAAAGGTATAGAGTTCAGGTCGTGATATTCATGTCTGAAGTCTTTTTCGAAAGCGTTTGCTCTCAGCCTGTACAAGGTCGAAACCAGCGAGTCCACTTCCCGGGGAGTATTATAAAAAGCAAGAGAAGGACGCACCGTACTCTCAAGTCCGAAGCGGCGTAATACCGGCTGAGCACAATGATGGCCTGTGCGTACGGCTATTCCTTCTTTGTTCAGGGCCTGCCCGACTTCGTCGTTGGTATAGCCTTCCAGTGTAAATGACAATACACTGGCTTTTTCTTCCGCAGTTCCTATTAGTTTCAGTCCAGGAACCTCTTTAAGCAGCCGTGTAGCATATTGCAACAGATAATTTTCATAGGCGTGGATACGATCCAACCCGATACGGCTTACATACTTTAACGCCTCTCCCAGACCTACCGCATCAGCAATGTTCCCCGTACCTGCTTCAAATCTTCCGGGTGCCTGGTGATATTCCGTATGTTCGAAAGTTACATCTTTGATCATATTACCCCCTCCCTGCCAGGGCTTTGTATTATTGAGCAGTTCTTCTTTTCCGTAAAGTACTCCGATACCGGTTGGCGCGAAGATTTTGTGGCCTGAAAAGACAAACCAATCCGGGCTGAGGGATTGCAGGTCTACCGCCAGATGGGAAACGGACTGCGCGCCATCCAGCAGCACCCTGGCGCCGGCCGAATGAGCCAGTTCGATCATTTGCTTTGCAGGTGTGACGGTCCCCAGCGCATTTGATACATGGGTAAAGGCAACGAGCTTTGTCTTCGGGTTAAGTAGCCTGGAATATTCATCAAGAAGGATCTGTCCGTTATCGTCTATCGGTATTACCCTGAGTTTAAGGCCTTTTTTTGCTGCCAGTTGCTGCCACGGCACTATGTTTGCGTGGTGTTCGAGGTGGCTGACAATGACCTCATCTCCTTCTTTCAAATGCTCTTCTCCCCAGCTTTTGGCAACCAGGTTGATCGCTTCTGTGGAGCCTCTTACAAACACAATTTCATTTATGGATGAAGCATTCAAAAACCTTCTGACCGTTTCCCTGGCTTCTTCATAAGCATCTGAAGAGCGTGCGGCCAGCTCATGAGCGCCGCGATGCACATTAGAATTCTCATGCGTGTAGAAGTAGCTTACCCGGTCAATGACAGATTGCGGCTTTTGTGTCGTGGCCGCATTGTCGAACCAGATCAGGGGCTTCCCGTTAATGAATTCTTTTAATATCGGGAAATCTCTCCTGATGGCGTCGACATCAAGTAGCGAGGCAACGTCACCAGGTATAAGCTGCTCACCGGGAGCCAGATTGATACCCCGCCGGATAAGATCATCGCGGAAAGGACAGAGAGATTCAGGCGACAGAAAATAGTAGTTGTGGTTGCCTTCCCGGGGAGGAAGGGAATATGCTGTCTGTGGCTGGTTTCCGGATAAACGACCGAAGTATGAGTTGACGATTTTCTCCAGTTGACCGGCATCCGCGATGCTTTGGGAAAGCGCATCGTCTAATACCCGGAGATCGGTTAGGTCAATATTTGTATTCATAATAATTACTCAGGTCTACATCATCCAGAATAGCTATAGCGTCGTCTACCAGGACGGCGAGGGAACAATAAAGGGATACGAGATAAGATGCAATAGCGCGGTCGTTGATTCCCATAAAGCGCACCGACAGCCCAGGGCTTTGCTCTCCCGGCAGCCCGGGCTGGAAAAGCCCTACTACTCCCTGGCGGCTTTCCCCGGTGCGCAGCAGTATTACTTTTGATTTTCCGTTCTCGACCGGCAGCTTGTCCGACGGAATAAGCGGTATACCTCTCCAGGTCAGGAAGGAAGAGCCGAATAGGGTGGTAGTGGGAGGCGGTACACCGCGACGGGTACATTCCCTGCCGAATGCGGCGATGGCTTTGGGGTGGAGCAGGAAAAAGCCCGGCTCTTTCCATACTTTTGAAATCAGCTCGTCAAAATCGTCCGGTGTCGGCGGGCCTTTCCGTGTTTTAATCTGCTGGTGTTTGGAAGCGCTGTGCAGCAAACCGTATTCCGCGTTGTTGATCAGTTCGCTTTCCTGGCGCTCCTTCACCGTTTCGACGGCAAGCCGCAACTGCTCGCTGATCTGGTTGTAAGGTTTGCTATATAGGTCTGATACGCGTGTGTGTACATCAACGATGGTCTGGACTGCCGAGAGGTTGTATTCTCGCGGATTCTCGACATAGTCGACGAATGTTTGCGGCAGGATGCGTTCGTCCCGCGCAGAGCAATCGACTTCCACCGAGCTGGCGTCTTTGACTTTATTGAGCCGGTAGACACCGGAATCCACAGGAACCCAGTTGAGTAAATGCGTCAGCCACCTGGGTGTAATGGTGACCATCTGCGGGACTGTTCTTGTTGCGATCGCCAGTTGCCGGGCCGCGACGTCTCCCAAAGCTGTCTGCTGTACTTTTTGAGTCATTTGTGATTAGTGTTTGATAATTGATAAATGCGATAAATAAATATGCAATGTTACTGTAACCCGTTTTACCGGAAGCAAAAAATGGAAGTGGAAGTATGTCTGAAAAGTGTGTTAAACTCCGGCAAGCTACAAGAATATAAAAACATTAAAAAATACTTTTATTTATTTTCGGATACTTTACCAATGAATAAAATGACAGCTGACAGTAAATGACCTTTTTAAGCTGCTGAAATGATCCGGACGGTTTTGGTTATAAAATTAGAATTTTACATATATGCTCGAAAGGGGGGCAGGCTCTCTTTTATACCGAATCCTGAAAGTATAGGAAGGAAGTCAGATCTGCCATAAATCGTAAATTTAGGGCTTTTTGTAGTTATAATCAGTACTTTACATTTGTATATTTCATTGGATCTATAGGTAAAGTACCCGATTTATCAAAGATGATCTTATAGGTTTCTTTTTTATTTTCATTTAATCTACTAAGTTTGTATACTAAATAGACTTATAGAAAAAGTGCAATTTTATACATTTTACATAAAGTAAGATATAAGGGAATAAATGTGCTGATTTTTCGATCAATTTAAACTGGTTTGTCTTGATTTTTAAAGTATTATAATTCATTTTATATTGGAAATTTATTATGAATATATTGATTTACTTAAGAAAATATTTTATCGGAAAAGTATATTTTAATAGCGCCATATTTTACTTTATTTCTGCTAATATGGTAGTATATTCTCAAGCTGAATTAAGAGGAAATATCGTCGACTGGAAAAGCGGAGAACCGGTTATAGGTGCTACTATTATTGAAAAAGGCACGGAAAACGGAGTCATTTCCGATGTGAACGGAACGTTTGCCATTCAGGCGAAAGGCGCCTTCCCGGTTGTGCTGACTGTCAGCTTTATCGGGTATTACCCGCAGCAGGTCACGCTCAATAATTCCGACCCGGTCAGGTTGTTTTTAGAGGAGGAACCAAAAAACCTGAGCGAAGTGGTAGTGGTAGGCTACGGAACTCAGAAGCGAAAGGAGCTGACAGGTGCGATTTCATCAGTTCCCAAAAAGATACTGGAGTACAATGTAGCTCCCTCAGTGGATGTTCTGTTGGGCGGAGCGGTGGCCGGTGTCAGTGTTACGCAGGCTTCGGGACAACCGGGCGCCCCGGCTGCGATCCGTATACGCGGCGGAAATTCCGTGAACGCCAGCAATAACCCGCTTTATGTAATAGACGGTTTCCTGTTTTTCAGTGATAATTCTTCCACCAAAGCGGGCTTCGGAGGAATTGAGGGCGAGTTTAACCCGCTCAACCTGCTGAATCCTTCCGATATCGAATCGATAGAAGTTCTAAAGGATGTTTCGGCAACTGCGATTTACGGTTCGCGCGGCTCAAACGGCGTCATCCTGATTACCACGAAAAGGGGTAGAAAAGGCCGGAGCTCGGTTGATTACCAGTTTTCTTATGGGCCCTCTAATTCTGTAAAGAAGCTGGATATCCTCGATGCATCGCAATGGGCGCGCATGCAGAAAGATTACTTCCTGAACAAGCCGGGGTACAGCGACACGGAAATTACCAGGTTAGGGGAGGGGTATGACTGGCAGCGTGCCGTGCTGCAGACCGGTACAATCCAAAATCACTCGATTTCGATCAGCGGCGGAGATGAAAAGTCGCAGTTCTTCATTTCCGGCAACTACCTTTCTCAGGAAGGCGTGGTACTTAACTCCGGGTTCAGGCGTTTTGTCGGTCGCGTAAACTATGACCGCGAGCTGTTGCCCCGGCTTAAGATCGGTATAAGCCTGACAGGCAATAAAAGCAGCCAGAAAAGCCTGACCACATTCGAAGAAGTAAATTACAACAGCTCACCCTATTCCGCCGGGATTGCAAATTCGCTGACCTATGCGCTGTATATGCCGCCTGTGGTACCTTTCTACGATGCGAGCGGCAGGTATAACTACAAAAATCCGTTTGAGTATGCCTACCTCCGGGAAGGAGAGACAACGGCCAATCCTATATCCGACCTGGTGAACAGTACGGCTGAAACCGGTTATGCGTCCTTTCTCAGTAACTTTTATGCGCAATATAATCCTCTTGAAGGGCTGACGGCAAAGCTGAGCATAGGCAGCAATATCGGGCAGGCTACACAGAATTATTTTTCGCCTTCGTATACGGCGCTGGGCCTGGAGCCTAAAGGGATAGGAGGCATCGGTAACAAACGTTCGGAAATATTGCTGTCTGAACTTACGCTTTCATATGCCAGGCGGCTGAACACCGTTCATTCTTTCGACGCGCTGGGAGGCTTTACTTTCCAGGATACAAAGACAAATTTCATTTCAACGCTCAGCTCACGTTTTACAAACGAGAGCCTCGGGGTCAATAACCTCCAGGACGGTTCGCCGTACGGGGCCAGGCCTATCTTCAGCGGGGCCACGCAGAGCAAGCTCTATTCGTTGCTGGGGCGCGTCAATTATTCTTTTCGCGACCGCTATCACCTGACGGCCAACTTCCGGAGCGATTACTCCACACGTTTTGCAAAGAATCATAAATGGGGACTTTTCCCTTCCGTCGGTTTGTCCTGGAATATTAATGAAGAAGCCTTTTTGCGGGATACCAGAAGCCTGAGCAACCTGAAGCTGAGGGCGAGCGCAGGAAGTGTGGGTAACCAGGAAATCGGGGACTACGAATACCTCCAGTTCCTGGAGGCCGTGCACTACGGCGACGGCGTGGCATATCGCGTGGGCAACAGTGGTAATGAAAACCTGAAATGGGAGACGACTTCACAATATAACCTGGGCCTTGATGCGGGATTCCTGAACAACAGGATTTCGGCCAGTGCCGATATATATCATAAGAAGACTACAGACCTGCTGTTGCGTATACCTCCTAAGTTAGGAGAGGAAAACGAACAGCTGGTGAATGTCGGAAACCTGACGAACAAAGGGGTAGAAGTCTCTGTAAACGCTCTGCTGCTGAACGGCGACCGTGTTCAGTGGTCGGTTGCCGGAAACATAGCCCGCAATCTTAACCGGATCATCGAATTATTCGGAAATACGACGGAAAGAATACTGGGCGTCGAGATATTGCGCGTCGGTCAGCCGCTCGGTTCGTTTTACGGGCTGGTATTCGACGGGGTGGTTCAGAAAAACGATGACGTATCGGCTTTGCCGACAACCCCTTCCTATACGACCCTCCAGCCGGGAGATCCCCGCTACAGGGACGTAAACAACGATCACCATATCGACCTGAATGACCGGGTAGTGCTCGGAAGCAAACAGCCCGGCCTGACTTACGGACTGTCTTCTTCATTCAATTACAGGGGGATCGACCTGTTCTTCCTGTTGCAGGGAGTACAGGGGAACAGCGTGTACAACCAGCTGCGCCGTTATATGGAAAGGCCGAATGACGCCTACAATGCATCTGCGTTATTACTGGATAGCTGGACGGAAACCAACCCGTCGAATACCGTTCCCCGTATTACGGCGGTGCCGCTTTCATCCGAACTCGACAGCCGCTATGTAGAAGACGCATCGTACCTGCGGTTAAAAACGGTAACGCTTGGCTATGTAGTTGGAAAAAGCTCTCCTGTTCTGCAAAACCTGCCTTTGCGTATCCGTGTGTTTACGACGGCCCAGAATATCCTCACCCTGACAGCTTATAAAGGGTATGACCCCGAAGTTTCGAAAGGCATTGACCTGGGCGCATTTCCTATGCCCCGCACTTTTCTGGCAGGCCTGAGCATTTCCTTTTAGCACCCAGTCAGCTATTCTATTTCAAAATAATCTCAATTGTTTAACACTCAAATTTCACTAAAATGACAAAGCGCTTTAACTATTTAGCAGCAGCAGTTGTCACGGCAAGTTCCCTGGTACTTTTTTCGTGCAAGAACAATGATCCTGACGGTCCGCCGCAGGTCATAACCGGCGAATCGGTATGGAAATCCGACCAGGAAGCCCTGGCAACCGCCAACGCAGCGTACCCGCCATGGCAGCGGTTGAGCTCCTCCTATTCTTTCCTGCTCGAATCGGCCACGGAGCATACGATCAGTTTTGAAGGTAATGACGACGCAGATGGTCCTCTGGTAAGCCAGTTCAAGTTAGACGTAAACAACTGGTACCCGACGAAAATCTTCAATTATCTCTATGTGAGCATCGGAGAGGCTAACCGTACGATTGCCAGGGCGGATTCCAGCTATGCGGGCGACAATCTCTCGGAAGAAACTATTAAACTGGCCAGGGCCAGGGCGAAATTCATTCGAGCGCTGGGCTATTATTACCTTACGAATCTTTGGGGAGAAGTGCCGCTCATCCTGACTACAAGTCCTTCCCAGTCCGATCAAACGACCCGGAAGCCGATAGATGCAGTGTATACGCAAATTATAAAGGACCTTACCGAAGCGGAAGCCGACCTGCCGGCTTATGACCAGATCCGTTCCAATGCAAGCAAAGGAGCGGCAAATGCTATCCTGGCGCGTGCCTACCTTACCTGGGCGAGCAAGCCTCTTTCGCAAAGCGAAGTAGCGGGCATAGCAGCCGGCAGAACCGACCCCGCAGCGGCCACCTGGGATAAGGACAGGTTACAGAAGGCACTGGAATACGCCGATAAGGTTATTGCCAGCGGCAACTATCAATTGGAAACCGACTTCGAAAAGATCTTCGGGGTACCGGCCGAGAATCGTTCTTCAGAGCATATCTTCACTATTCACCACGATGGCGACGGCCTGGGCGATGCACAGGGTAACCACCAGACCCACTGTCCCTTTACATTCCGCTTCGACCTGTATGCCGACAATCATATCGGCCCCTCGGATGCTACATTGCTCAGCCGTTTCGAGGATAACGACAAACGCAAGCGTTTCTCGCTTCTCAACAGGCTGTATAACCAGGATGAGCCCCTGATAACAAGCCCTAAAAGGTCGGAGGACTATAAGGGCTACGATTATGTTTTCCCGATTACGTCGCCGCGTATCGGTAAATTTATCCACCGCCATAGTACCTATCGGGAAGTAGCTCCCGGGTCGGAGGCCGGCCAGCCCAACAACATCAACCGCATCGAGATCCGCTATGCGGAAGTGTTGCTGATAAAAGCAGAGGCGTTGCTGCAGTTGGGCAGGGCAAACGAAGCTGCCCAGGCAGTTAACCCTTTGCGGCAGAGAGCGGGCCTGAATACCTATACTACGCTCACGCAGCAAAACCTGGAAAAGGAATGGTACCTGGAATTGTTTTTCGAACAACGGCACTGGTCAAACCTTGTACGCTGGCGGAAACTTGTCGCTACCGTATTGGCAGATGTGCCCCAATTCGAATACTACAAGGATAGCTATAGTTCGGTTGAGTCGATTGCGGCCAGGTTCGGCCCGGAGAACGACGGTACCTCGGGCGGCGTGAAAACAAACTATCCGTTCTTTGCCAAGGTTCATAAGCACCTCCGCTCGAAAACCGCTAATGTGAACGGTAAGTTTTATCGTTTCCCCATACCGAAAGGACTATCCGGAAATGACTTGGGGATTTCCCAAAATCCGGGTTACTAAGTGAGGTTCGGGCGGAGCTGCCCGCTACAGGATTTTGCCTGCCTGGTTTAATCACGTCGGGCGGGCGGTCCTGTATTGTTTAACTCTGATTATTCTGTTCCGGAGAATGTTGCCGGATTTTAAGGACCTAAAGCAAACGACATGGTAAGCAAAGCAAAAATATGGGTAACAACGCTCCTGATAAGCCAGATCCCGGGCTTTTTTTTCTCATGCAACCAGGATGACGGCGCCGATCCCACCGCTCCGACCATTAAGATCATTCACCTGGGAACGCATGAATCGCCGGACGACCGTGTTTTTTATACGGGAGTTCCGGTTCACCTGGAAGCCGATATTAAGGCGCCGGGCCTTATTCAGAAAATAGAGCTCGAGATACGCCAGAAAAGCGGCTATGGCAACCATACGGTTACAAAGGAATATACCGGAAGTTACGTCGGACTGAAAGAGGTGCCTGGTTTTTACGAGCATGCAGATTTACTGGAAGATGTTGCATTGGGCGAATACTCACTGCAATTAAAGGTGACGGATCAGCAGGGAAAGACCGGATCCGTATACGATATTGTTACCATCAGGGCAGGGGATGGCCAGGGAGGAGAGCATAACCATGATCACTGACCCCGACGGAACCTGATGCGATATACCCTGTCTTTTCTGGCAGCGCTGTTTGCCGCGACGGCTGTGGCTCAGACCCGGCTACCCCCTGTAATGGTAGAAAACCTGAAAGGCGGGATCGTCGATGTGCGTTCGGTGCTCAGCGATAGCCTGCCCGTTGTGGTCACCTTCTGGTCGACAGCATGTAAGCCTTGTCTTCAGGAATTGGAGGCCTTTGCGGAGCATTGGGAAGAATGGCAGCAGGAAGCCCGCTTTAAGATTCTGGCTGTTTCTACCGACGATACACGTTCTGCGGCCAAAGTTCGCTCATTTGTCACGGCAAACGAATGGCCTTTCGTCATCCTGCTGGACAAAAATCAGGAGTTCAAAAGGGCTTTCAATGTCCATGCCATACCGCATCTGTACGTGGTGGATGCCAACGGAAATGTAGTCTACTCACGGATCGGCTATAACCCGGGTAGCGAAAATAAGGTGCTGGAAATTTTGAAAAGCCTATAGATGAAGCAGGTATTCATAAGATTGCCGGCTGTGCTGGTTCTGATCCTGGGGCCCGTCCTGTCGCGCCTGAGGGCGCAGGTCCGGCTTTCAGGAAGCTTTGAGACGAATTCTATACATTACTTCGATGATGGCAAAACCGGAGCGGACGCACCAGAAAGCAATTTAAGGTCCAACAATTACTTCAAACTGGATGCTCAACATGGCAGGTTTAAGGCCGGGGTCGTGTATGAAGCCTACCTGCCGGTGTTGCAGGGACTTCCCGCGGGACTGCACGACAGCGGGCTCGTTTTCAGGTATGCTTCTTTCCAGGACAGCAGTCTTACGGTGACCGCGGGCGATTTTTACGAACAGTTCGGGAATGGCCTGATCTTAAGAGCCTATGAAGAGCGTGCAATAGGATTGAACACCTCGATCGACGGCATCCGCATCGCTTATTCCCTGGGCAAAATTGCCCGGATAAGGGGAATAGCCGGTCGCCCGCGCGAATTTATGGACAAAGCGGAATCAGTCGTGAAAGGAGCCAGCCTGAATATCGATCTGGCGCCGCTGCTTCGGCTCAGAAAATCATCTTTTTCGGTAGAAGCAAGCTACGTCAATCGTTATGTGCATTATGCCGGTCAGGCTCCTGTGAACCCGAACGTAAATGCCTATTCGCTGAAGGGAAGCTGGATGTATGGCGGAGTTTCCCTGCAGGGAGAATATGCCTACAAAACGAAAGACCCGGGCGCATACAACGGGAATCTGAATAAAGACGGGAGCGCATTCCTGGCGGAACTGACGTACACTGCGCCCGGGTTTGGCAGCCTGCTGTCGGTCAGGCGGCTGGAATATATGCAGTTCGGCACTTCGCGGGGTATTGCCGGGATAGGACGCGATCTCAACTACCTGCCGGCGCTTACCAGGCAGCATGGCTATACGCTTGCCAACCTGCAGCCGCACAATACGATGGGAAACAGCGAAACAGGTGCGCAGATCGATATCTGGTATCGCATAAAGCGCGGTACCGCTCCGGGAGGAAAGTACGGGATGAAGCTGGCCCTGAATGTCTCGGCTTTATACAGCCTGAAAGGAAATGCAGCCGATGGATACGAATTTTCGGGTGTCGGCGATACCCGCTACTACCGGGATATCAACGTTGACGTGGAGAAAAAGATCAGTACTGCTATTAGCCTCCGGCTTTTGTATTCTGACCAAATATTCAACCCGGTAGTGATTGGGAAAGAAAACAAGCAGTATTTTTCCAGGATTGCCGTTGCGGATGTTACCTGGAAAACGATTGCATCCAGATCCTTCCGGTTTGAGTGGCAGCATCTCTGGAGTAAGGACTACCAGAAAAACTGGACTGCCGCACTCGTTGAGTATCACATCGGCACTGCCTGGGGAATCTTTGCCGGCGACATGTACAACTACGGAGATACCGGTGTTCATTATTATAACAGCGGATGCAGCTATTCGGTATCGCGTACCCGTTTTGCGCTCAGTTATGCCAGGAACCGCGAGGGTGTGATCTGTGTCGGGGGCATTTGCCTGCTTATGCCCGCCTATACGGGTTTCAACCTATCTATTACATCATCATTCTGATAAAAGTATGAGGTACCAGCAACACCAATTTTTACTAGTGGAAGCTATCATCAAAATACAGTTCCTGAGCTTTATATTGCTCCTGGTAGCCGCGTGTGCCGGCGGGAGCGGCAGCACAGAAGGCATTGGCATAGAGCCATCTGACTCTTCCTTCGTTAAAAATGTATTGATTATGGAGTTTGTTTCGTTCGACTGCGTTTACTGTCCCAATGTAACGAACCTATTGAATGAATTATCGGGAAAGACATTTCCCGGCCGTATCGATGTTATCAGCGTTCACGGGCGGCTGGAGGAGAATGATCCCATGGAATTCAGTAGGTACCGGCAGTTGCAGAATTACTTTTACGGGGTTACCGGCTACCCGTCAGTGATAATAGATCAGAGAGACGACCTTGTTTCGGTCGGTACGTTCGACCCCGCAGGCAGCGCTCTCTCAACACGTATCAACGCTACGGCACAGGTAGGAATTGCGCTCGGCTCGACCATACAGAACGACAGCACTGTGGTAGTGGAAGTCCGGGTGGCCAATAAGGGAAAGAGCTCCGACGACTATCGCCTGGCTGTGGTGGTATTAGAGAACAACATTCCCTACAAACAGGCTGACCTGGTAAACGGCACGCTGCAATGGATCGACGACTACAGGCACTTCCATGTGCTGAGAGCCTTCCTGAGCGAAAATTATTTTGGCGATCCGACCGGTACCCTGGCAAAGGATAGCGTCTATACAAAAAAATTTACCTATAAAATTCCCCCGGGATACAGGAAAGAAAACCTGTCGTTTGTAGCTTATGTGATTGAAGCCAGGGGATTTTCGGGCAGGGTCTCATTGAATAGCCGGTCGGCCGGTATAGGGAAATCGGTAGACTTCTAAGGTGAGTTACGTTAGTGTTTTAAAACAATCGCATATAAAAAATATGTTCATGAAAAAGATCTTCATTTCCCTCCTTCTTCTTCTTTTCTATAGCGTTTCGCCCGGGCAGTCGGAGCTGCGAGGAAGGGTGCTGGACAAAGAGACCGGGTTGCCTCTCGCGGGGGCGTATATTCACTCGGTTGATAGAAAATTCAATGCCATTACGGATCACTCCGGTTGGTTCCCGGTCTCTTCCGTGGGCTCGGCCGATACAATTACGATTACCTCCGTCGGCTACAAAAAACAGAAAATATACTTGTCTGCAGACAATTTTACTTTTTACCTGGAAGCCGAAGCTGCAAGCCTGGCCGAAGTGATCATTTCCGGGAACAGGGAATCGCAGTTGAGAACAGAAACCCCTCTAACAATACACAGCATTTCGAAGACTACGATCAATGAAACCAAGGCTACCCGGCTGGATATGCTGCTGAATAAAGTTCCGGGCGTGTTTATGGTCGATCTGGGAAACGAGCAGCATAGCATGTCGATGAGGCAGCCTTTGGGGTATACCAATTTGTACCTTTATCTGCAGGACGGTGTGCCGATCCGGACCGTAGGGGATTTTAATCATAATGCACTCATAGAAATCAACCAGGCGGCCGTCGGGAACATCGAAGTGATTAAAGGGCCCGCCTCTTCGCTATACGGAAGCGAGGCAGTGGGAGGAGCGGTTAATTTTATAACCCCGTCGCCGTCGCAAGAAGCTACTGGAAAGGTACAGGTAGAAGCCGGGAGCCGGGGCTACAGAAGAGCCGATTTTTTTGCTTCGAATTCATATAGGAAGTTAGGCTTTTATGTATCGGGATATTACGCCGATCAGGACCAGGACGAACGCCGGCACAACGACTTCCGTAAGCTTGCATTGACGGTGCGCGCCGATTATTCATTTGACGAAAGGAACAAGCTCATCTTTACCGGAGATTACATCGACTATAAGACCGACCAGGTCGGTGGGCTGGACAGTGCTCGCTTTTACAGCAGGAATTATGAAAGCCGTTACCGCTTTACCTACAGGAAAGTGAATGCCCGCAGATCCAGGCTTTCATACGAGCGGCTCTGGGGCGCACGCGACAAAACGACGGTCACCCTTTTCCACCGGAATACCGCGATCGGGCAAAATCCCTTTTATAGCATCGGGATCGTACCGGGAAGCACGACAAAAGCGAGGGGGCAGATCAATGAAGATGCCTTCAAAAGCTATGGCGGGATTATACAGCACAGGAAGAATCTTGGCTTTATGGAAGGAAAATGGATTATGGGTATCAGTGCAGATTTTAGCCCCGCCACTTACTGGGCGCGCTACATCGCCATAGATATCGACAAAGACCAGGTATTCAGCAGCTACACCCGTACTGATTCCGTTCTGACCAATTACCTGGTCGACCTGTTTAATTCTGCGGTTTATACCCAGATCGAGATCAGCCTTGTAGACAGGCTCCGGCTGGTAGCGGCCGCCAGGTACGATCGTATGGATTATAATTTTGATAATCTTCTTCCGCCCGGTTCCTATTCCGGGGCGAAGGATGCTTCCAATCACTTTTCTTATTTTACACCGAAGCTGGGGTTAACTTACAGGTTTAGCGGGCATAAA
Source organism: Spirosomataceae bacterium (assembly GCA_037191015.1). GTDB lineage: Bacteria > Bacteroidota > Bacteroidia > Cytophagales > Spirosomataceae > Ravibacter. Next base: position 347,266 of record JBBCKD010000027.1, on the reverse strand, counting down.
GGAGTCTACGCCAACTATAGTGTAGGATTTGCACCGCCTAATATCACTGATCTTTTTACCGGCGTACAGGTACCGGAGCTCAAGCCTTCTAACTATAACAACTATGAAATAGGAGGATGGATCTATTTTGCAGGCGGGAAAGGAAATGCCGAGCTGACTGTTTTTCAACTGGATGGGAGGAACGAGATTGTGAGCACCCGGTTACCGGATGGCACCTCCAGGAACCAGAATGCCGGGAAGACGTCTCACAGCGGTATTGAAGCAAATTTCCGATATGAATTTGCCCGTACACTGCAGTTCCGTGCTGGCGGCACGCTGGCCCGCCACAAGTATACCGAATACACGCAGCAGGACAACAACTATTCCGGGAATTATATGGGGCAGGCTCCGCTCTATATCGTGAACGGCGAAGTAACTTTTAAGCCGGTTTTTGCGAAGGGGGTCAGGCTATCGCTGGAGTGGCAAAGCCTTGGCAGCTATTATACCGACCCGCAGAATACGCAAAAATATAAGGGCTTCAACCTGTTTAATGCAAGGGCCGGCTACCGGTATAAAGCAGTGGACATATGGCTGAACTGCCTGAATATTGCCGACGTCGTATACGCCACCACAGTCGAAAAAAGTGCGTGGGGTACGAATTACCGTCCGGGACAGATGAGAACATTTAATACGGGGATCGCTTACCTGATCAATTACAAAGCTCAGTGAGCTATGAATTATGAATGGACTGGGCAGCGGGGTTGTTTTATTATAGCATTACTTTTGTTCGAATGAAAATTACTACAGTTGTTTTGGTGCTAGCCTCGCTGTTCCTGTCGTGTGGAGGGAGGAAAGAAGCAGGGCTGGGCAGGGGTGTAGAGGAGGAGGAGCGTTTTTTGGATTCGGATTATTCCGGAACGTGTCCCTATCTGTCTGCCGGGAAAGACGGCGCTGTCGTGTTGAGCTGGGTACGTCAAAGGCCTGACGGCAGCGCTGTCGTGGTCTATTCGGTCGCTGAGAACGGTGCAGATTTCGGTGAGGTGACTGTGGTTCCGGGAAGCAGCCGGGTCAAGGCACATGGCGAAAATCCACCTAAAGTTGTAGTAACGCCTGGGGGTAAGGTCCTGGCGGCATGGGGAGTGGCGAACCCCGGCCCGAAGAATGCTTATTCGGGGTTAGTCTACTACAGCGTGTCGCTGGACAACGGCCTGAGCTGGACGCATCCGGCATTGTTAAGCAATGATCCCGAAAGCATCGATCAGCGGTATTTCGACCTGGAATTGCTCCCCGATGGGAACATCGGTGTCGTCTGGCTCGATAACCGGTCGGGAACCGACAAAGAGGGGTCGGGACTTTATTTTGCTAGGCTGGGAATTGATAATTCGTTTGAGGCCGGGAAGCGTCTTGACAATACCGTTTGCCAATGCTGCCGGACGGATCTTTTTGCGGGAAAAGACGGGGCGCTGCACGTCGCATACCGCAAGATAATAGACGGGGAGGTCAGAGATATGGTGCATATCGTTTCTACCGACAACGGGGATCACTTCACGGGCCCCGGCCGCATCAGCGCCGACAACTGGAAAATCAACGGTTGTCCGCATACCGGTCCGGCGATAGCCTGGAATGACAACGGGCTCTTTTTCGTATGGTATACCATGGGTACCGGCAACGGGATATTTTTTTCCTCCTCACCTGACAACGGGCGGACATTTTCCTCCAAAAATTACGTGAGCGATAACGCTTCGGCCAAACATCCGCAGATCCATTCATTTGATAACGGGAGCCTGGCAGCGGTCTGGGACGAGAAAGCTGAAGGCTGGAACCGCGTAGCCCTGGAGATCAGGTCTCCCGGGGGAGAGAAAATCACTGCCGACAAACAGTACCTGACCGACGAACGCTCTGACGCATCCTACCCGGTCTTGATCACTATAGGTGACAAGCTGCTGGTAGCCTATTCCATACAAAAGGACGGGGTGAGGAAAGACAGGATTGCGTTTAGAGTCCTGGAGAAAATCACGGAAATTTAATAGTCGGGGTCAGGTAGATTTCCCGGGAGGAGGGGAGGGGAGGGGTAAATAAAATCCCCCCGATCGCATACCAGTTTTAGGTAATACAATACGGGGGGAGCAACCACCTGACCTGATACTATGTCCTCCAGGTGTCATCTACATGACACTTAACGGGCTGCGGAAAGAAGCAGATGGATCGGAAAGAGCTGGAGCGGCCCGGGACCGGGCATTTGGCTTGGTTTGTACACATGACGTTTAAAATTTATAGTTCCTAAAAAAATAGGCAGGTTAGCACTGATTCCACCCGGAAAGTTGCTAAAGGTTCGCAGAGCCTGTCTCTCCCCTTTTCTTTATAAATTATACCGCCGGTACTAAGGACAGTAAATTGTTATACAAAGATGTATATAAATACCGGTTTAAAAGAAATGTAAAAGGGTGTTTCCGGTTATTTTACCACAAGATATTTTACCGTAAAACACCCTCTATGCAGGCGTGCACACGCTCGCTCGTCCAGACGATCAAATTCAGCCCATTTTAGCCTACTGCTTCAAAAACGCCGATCCCCACCCCGGCAGCGTAAGCACGCCGTTTTCCAGCCGTGTACCCTGTACCGTATGATTCGCCAGGGTAGCATATGCATGATCTTCCGCCTTAATATTCACTTGCCGGGTTTCGCCGGTAATGTTATGGACGACCAGGATATTATCAGTCTGCAACGGCCGGATAAAAGCAACGATGCCGTTCCCGTTTAGCTTGCTTTCCGCTATGTTGGCCGGAGCCACATTAGCGAGCGCAGGTTCTTTTTTCCGGTAGGCGATCATCGTTTTGTAATGGTTGAAAAGCGAGTTCGGGTCGGCCTTCTGGGTCGCCAGATCGGTCACTGCGCCGTCTACCGAGTAGCGCGCCTTTTCCCAACTGGTGCGTATGCCGTCCTTTGCGCTGTTTTGCCAGAGGAAAGGCTCGCGGATGTATTCATCGGGTTTGTCGCCGAGCATGCCGATCTCTTCTCCATAGTAGATGTAGGGCTCTCCGGGCAGTGAAAGCAGCAGGCTCGCCGCAAGCTTCATTTTCCGGATGTCGCCGTTCACGACCGTCCCGATGCGGGTCTGATCATGATTGGAGAGGATCGGCGCATCGATGAAGCCGGGATTTGCTTTCCGGTAGGCGTTATAACTATTTACCAGGTTACGGATAAAGCCCTGATCCTGGCCGGTTTTCAGCATTTGCTGGATCGCCAGGCCGGCGTCGATGTTGAAATTAGCTTCTAATCCTTTAAAATAAGGCGCTACCTTGTCGGGTGTCGTCCATACCTCACCGATGAGGTATACATCCTGCCTGGCAGCCTGCATTTTTTCCCGGAATTCCTGCCAGAAAGCTACGCTCTTGTCCGCCTCCCAGTCGGGGTAGATATGCTTTGCGGCGTCGAGCCTGAACCCGTCAACGCCTACTTCCTTCAGCCAGTAAGCCCCGATATTATAGATTTCCCCGCGCACGTCAGGATTGTCGAAATTAAGGTCGGGCATCCCGCTCCAGAACAGCCCGTAGTATTTTTCGTCATCTCCCGGGGTTGCCCAATGCCAGGGATTGATCTCCCAGGAGTCTCCGGTCTTCTCCCTTTCCGCTATACCGAGCGAGTCGATTTTATGTGGGGTAAGCCAGTTGTAGTAATTCCGGTAGGGATTGTCTTTCCCCTTTTTTGCTTCCAGGAACCAGGGATGCCGGTCGCTGGTATGATTCACTACGAGATCCATAATGATTTTGATCCCTCTCTTATGAGCCTCCGAGATCAGGCGCTTGTAGTCCTCCAGCGTGCCGCATTCCGGGTCGATTTCCCGGTAATCGATCACATCGTACTTGTGGTAGGTCGGCGATTTCAGGATAGGTGTGATCCAGATGGCGTCGGCGCCCAGCTCCCTGATGTAATCGAGGCGGGAGGTGATCCCGTTCAGATCACCGATCCCGTCGCCGTCCGAGTCGGCAAACGACCGGACGAAAATTTCATACACTACTTCCGGAACCGGCTTAGATTCCGGTACCAGGATTTGCTCCTCTTCATGGGGACTGGTTTTACAGGCTGATGCCAGCAGCATGATTCCCAGGAAGCCTGAGAAGATAGATCGGCTGTATTGTTGTCGTAAAAGCATAATTTCTGTTTTGTGGCTCCGGAGGATGAGGTATTAATTCCTGGTTAACGTATACGTGTAATTCCCCGGATTGCTCAAATCAAGCCTAATGGTATAGCTTCCCGCTGCCGGTACCTTGATATTGGCGGCTCCAGCTTCAAGCAGGCCGTCCTCTCCGTCGTCTCCGTAGTTGAGGTCCCACCCGTCGTTGGCGCGGAACTTGATTTCACCGGTTTTGAGAGCAGCCGTTACCGTCCAGGTTCGGTTTACCGCATCATAGGCCATGTCGGTATCGGCATCCCATCCTCCCGGGGTGGCATCCCCGATAATTCCCCAGGTTGTTTTGGTAAGGGAGAAGGTAAGCCCTTCCAGGTCGGCTTTGATCAGGTAGTACCCGGCGCCGCTCGCTTTGATGTTATCTCCGCCGGCAGTCAGCGTACCTTTCGCTTTCCCTTCCCCGTAGTTGACATCCCACGAAGGCCCGTCGGTAAACTTAAACTCTGTAGAAGCCTCAGGGAAGTTTACATACCCTTCGTACCGCTTGTCGCTTTTGACGGAGGCAAGCTTCGGCGCGACGGCCGGATCCCATCCCTGGTGGCTTCCCGGCACGTAAATCGAAGGATACTCGACCACCACGTAGTAGGGAGTAGCAGAGAGGTTTACCACTTCAGAGACCGCATCAAATGCACCGGCTGCCCGGGAGGTGCCCAAAGTGGTGAGCCCGGAAACGACACGGGCGTCTATCTCACCGGCGCTGCCCGCTTTCAGCCCCAGCCTGAGCAGGACCGAATTGAAATCGGCTACCGTGAACCTTTTTTCCAGGGCGGATGTAACAGGGAATTCCTGCGGAGTGCTGAAATTACCGCCTTTCAGGTCGAACTGCAGCTTGTAATTCACAATCTGGCCCTCGAAGCCGTAGCTCACCTGGCTCCAGGAAAACCTGACGGCCTCTTCCGTCGCGCGGTCGGCATCCAGCGCTATAGCCGGGCTACTGGCTGAAAGGGTGGGAGGAGCGGTCTCTTTTGCCGTCACCATCTCTGCGTTGTCCTCACACGCCCAGAGGAAAAGCGGTGCGGCCAGCAAAAGCAATCTGTGATATTTGAATATGGACATTGTCTTATTGAATTAATAGCCTGCGAAAATGTTATTAGTTTTCGGTAACAGCCAGCCTCAATAGCCCGGATTATTTTTAACCAGGTTGGGATTAGCCACCAGGTCGGAAGAGGGGATAGGGAAGAGGTTAAACCTGTCCTCAACAGCCCGTCCATCCTTCACATTGCCTTTCCATGGCCACAGGTAAGCGGCTGTTGTAAATCTACCGTAGCGGATCAGGTCGGTACGGCGATGGCCTTCCCAGCATAGCTCTCTTGCCCGCTCATCGAGGATCAGGTCAAGGTTGATGGCAGGTACATTACCGGCAGCGCTTCCGTATGCCCTTTCGCGGAGGGCGTTGAAATATTGAAGCGCCTGCGCGGTGCTTCCGCCGGTTCCTCCTCTCAGGACGGCTTCCGCATACATGAGGTACACATCCGCCAGGCGGAACATCGGGAAGTCATTGTCTACAAAATCGCCTGTCTTGTCAGAGCCCTGCACACCGGCAGATGTGATGTTTTTAAACCGGGTAATGGCGTATCCGTCATTGAAGTTGCTCATATCGTTGATCTCCAGCGTTTGTCCGTCGGTATGGAACATGGCCCTTTTGTCTGTTTGACCGGTTATGTCCGTAAAAAGATTCACGATGTTCTTTGTTGTCCGCAGACCTCCCCAGCCCCCGTTGATCCCGAAATCGGCGGCCTTCATGTTGCCGCCTACGGCAGCGTGTACGAGGAAGGTCATTCCACCGTAAGTCTTGGCATGGGTACCGTCAAAAACCACCGGGAAAATGATCTCTGCCGATTTTTCATTGTCGGCCAGGAAGGGCGTGTTGAAGTCTGTGTCGAGCCTGTACGCGCTGGCGATCACCTTGCCGGTGTATTCGACGGCCTCGGTATATTTCGGCGCATTGATGTACACTTCCGCATTGAGATAGAGCTTGGTGAGCAGCGTCCAGGCGGCGGCCTGGTCTGCCCGGCCGTATTCATTGGCTTTCGGCGCTTTCAATTCGTTCTCAATGGCTTTCAGCTCCGATTCTACGTAGCCGAACAGGTCGGCGCGGCTGATCTGCTGCGGCAGGAACGATCCGGGCGCATCGGCTTCGGTCACAAAGGGTACGGTCGCGAACATATCCAGGGCGTGCCAGTAGCTGAGCGCACGCAGGAATCGGGCCTCTGCACGGTACGTTTTGATCTCCGGATCGCTGATGCCGCGTGAAGAGAGCTTGTCTTCGGAGGTTTCGCGGATAAATTCGTTACACAGGGTGATCTGGTAGTAGATCCTGTTGTACATCGCAGTGATGAACTCGTTGGCCGAAGTCCAGTTCATTTTCTGAAAATCCTGCAGGCTTCCGTCGTTCCAGCCGATCACCGCTTCGTCGGTCGTCAGCTCCTGGGCTTTCCAGTACTGCCGGATGTAGGTAGAAAAACCTTCGTCTATCCCGCTGATATCCGGTTTCCCGGCCGGGCCCTGCTGACCGCTCATAGACAATCCGGCATAGCATTTGGCCAGGATCTGCCGGTAGCTGGCCGGGTCGTTGTAGACCGATGCGGAGGTGACCTCTATAAACGGCACCCGGTCCAGGTCATTCACACAGGAAACGGCCGTCATTGCCAGGATTCCCATGAATATTGATTTTATGTATTTCATTTTTGTAAGGTTTTAGCTGTGAGCCGCTAGGCGTTAGCTGATTTCCGTTTGCTGATTTCTGATAGCCGAAAGCTCAGAACCCCAGATTAAGTCCGAGCGCATAAATCCGCGGACGGGGATAAAAGTTGTTGTCGATCCCGCTCGGTATTTCCGGATCCAGGCCCGAGTACTTCGTGATCACAAATACATTCTGCACATTTCCCGAAATCCTCAAGTCCACCTTGTCGCCGAGTATTTTTCCGACCTGGTAGCTGACATTGAAGTTATCCATGCGCAGGAAGGAGGCGTTTTCCAGGTAGTAGTCCGAGAAATACTGGTTCAACGCAAACTGTGTCCGGAGCACGCTGCTGTGCACGTTCGAGAGGTTGTTGTTCGGATTGTTGATGTTACCGTAAGCCCCGACCGCCGAGCTGACATTGTTATAGACATAGTTGCCGATATTGGCCCGCATCACAAAGCCTGCCGCCAGCTTGCGCCAGGTAAACTGCGGGCTGAATCCGAGGAAGAGCGACGGCGCCGGGGACTTGATATGGTATTTGTCCTCGGGCGTAACCGACTGGCTTTCATTGCGGTCTACGTACAGCCCTTCGACCGGCATACCGGCAGTATTGTACACCTGCCGGTAGAGGTAGAATGCGCTAACGGGATATTCCACGGAGTGGATCTGCACGTTGTTGCCGGTACCTCCCGTAATGCTCCCGGTAGCAACGCCGAGATAGGAAGGATCGGAAACGTTGGTCAGGCGCGTGATCTTGTTCCGGTTGGCGGTCAGGTTGAAGCCCAGGTCGAGGTTCCAGTCTTCCTTGCGAAACGGCGAGATGTTGAGCGTTACCTCGACACCTTTATTTTCGAGGCTCCCGACGTTGGTCAGCAGCGAGTTGCTCAGGCTGGAGCCGGCTGCTGTCGGGATGGTATTGAGCAGGTCCTTTGTTTTGCGGGAATATACATCTACTGATCCGTAGATACGGCCATCGGCAAAGGCATAATCCAGGCCGGCGTTCAGTGTGGCCGTCTGCTCCCACCTGATGTTGGCATCGTAGGGCTCGGGGCGCAGCGTGTAGACAAAATCATTGCCGAAGCGGTACATGGCGGTGTTCAGGCTAAGCGTATAGCGCGCCAGGTAAGGGTAGTTGTTGCCAATGTTCTCGGTCCCGCCGATGTCCTGCTGGCCGGTAATGCCGTAGCCCAGTCTCAGCTTCAGGTCGGTAAGCGCCTTTGAGCCTTTCAGGAAATTTTCCTCTTTCAGCTTCCATGCGAGTGCTACGGAAGGGAAAAGCCCCCAGCGGTTTTCAGGACTGAAACGCGACGAGCCGTCGCGGCGAAGGGTGGCTGTGACCAGGTAGCGGTCTTTGAGCGCATAGTTTACACGTCCGTAGAATGATACCAGCGTGCTCTGCGTTTTGTAGGGAACATTGCTCAACACAGTGTCCTTGGCGAAGGGCTGATCCACGTCTTTGCCGCTTCTCAGGAAATCCTGCCACGAATACCCGGCCATCACATCTATTTTGCTGTCGATCGCCTCCAGGTTTTTGACGTAGTTCAGGTAGAATTCCAGCGTTTTATTGGTTTTCTGCTGGTCGTAGGCAAAATACTGACCGTTGCGGAAGAAGTTGCTGGCCGCCTCGACCGGTACGATACGGCGCCCGTCGCTCGAGGATACGTCGTAGCCCAGGTTAAGGTTGGCACGCAGATCTTTGAACCCGTGGAAGGTGTAGTCAAACTGGATGTTGCCGATGCTGCGGTTTACCGTGCTGCGATCGTCTTTCATTTCCAGGAGCGCCAGCGGGTTGCGTGTCGCTAGCGTGTTCGGCTTTCCGTCGGTTAGCCATTCGAAGTATCCGCCATACCGGTTTCCTTCGCCGTATACAGGCTGTGTGGGATCGAAGAAAGCCGCCGCACCGATAGCGCCCTGGTCGGCAAAGCGGTTTTTGATAATGGTACCTTTCAGGTTAAGATCTACTTTGAGATGCTTGTTCAGCAGTTGCGGCGATAGTCCCAATGAAGCCGAAGTACGGCCCATGTCCGAGGTTTTCAGGATCCCGTTCTGCTTGAGGTATCCTACCGACACCCGGAACGGCATCCCCTTAACGGCTCCGGTTACGCTCAGGTTATTGTCGGTGCTGAGCGCATTCCGGTAGATCAGCTCCTGCCAGTCGGTATTGGCCGTTCCCATCAGCGCCTTTTGTGCGGCCGAGCCCTGCTCTTCCACCACTTTCCTGAATTCCCCGGCAGTCAGCACGTCCACAGTACCGGTCTTCTGAGAGGAAGAAAACAAGGTGCTGAAATTCACCCTGATCCCGTCGCCGGACCATCCTTTTTTGGTAGTGATGATGATCACGCCATTGGATGCCCTCGAACCGTAAATAGCGGTGGCAGAAGCATCTTTTAGTACGGTAAACGTCTCGATATCATTGGGATTGATGAAGCTCAGCGGGTTTGATGCGCCTGCCAGGCTTGAGTTGTCGATCGGCATACCGTCGATCACCAGGAGCGGATCGTTGCTGGCGCTCAGTGAAGAACCGCCCCTTATCCTGATACGGGCCGATGAACCGGGCTGTCCGCCGTCGGAGGCGATCTGTACCCCGGCGATTTTACCGGCGACCAACTGCTCGGGACTTACGATGTTCCCTTTTACAAAGTCGGCAGAGTTAATCGCGGTAACGGAGCCGGTAAGATCCGATTTTTTCTGTGTACCGTAGCCTACCACCACCACTTCGGTAAGAAGGCTCACGTCATCTTCGAGACTGATGTCTACTGTCGTGCGGTTGGCGACGGCTGTCTCCCGCGTCTGCTTGCCGATGAAACTGAATACCAGGGTGCCTTCAGACGGAACGCCCGCCAGTTGGTAGCCGCCTTCTGCGTCAGTCTGCGTCCCCAGCGTAGTTCCTTTGATCACCACATTCACCCCCGGCAGCGCCGATCCGTCTGCGGCGTCGGTCACTTTTCCGGTAACGGTAGACTGGCTGAATACGGGCGTAATAATAAGGTGACAGAACACCAGCATCACCCCCGGCAAAACCGAATACACTGGCCTGCGGTTAACCCGTCGCGCCCGGTCTTTCTGGTAGAATTTTAACAAATGCATACTTTACATGTTTTAATTATTTCATGCAAAAGTACCAGCTTGAAGGACGCTGGTCGTCCCATTTTACAGGAATCGGAAGGTTATGAGTGAAATTGTCGATATTGATTATAACTAATTCAATATCAGTTAATTGTATTCATGTCGTAATATGCCACTTTATAAAATGGTACCAGAAAATCTGTATCAAGTCCCGGAATTTCACGCTTTTTTCCTAAATCCCTTCGACCATTTTCGACTCATTATAGTACTCGCTGGGTGTCTGGCCGGTGATCTTTTTGAATGACCGGTTGAACGCCGTTTTGGAATTAAACCCCACATCGTATGCCAGGCCCAGCAGCGTATAGTGCCGGTTCTTCGGATCTTCCACCCTTCGTTTGAAATCCTCTATCCGGTAGGTATTGATGAAGTCGAAGAAATTCCGTTCAAAGCCCTCGTTGATGACGCGCGACAGCAGGTGAGGGGGCATCCTGAGTTTGCCGGCCAGCTCGTTGAGCGTAAGCCTGGGGTTGGTATAGGCCTTGCTGCTTTCGATGTACTGCGCGACTTTCTCTTTCAGGTGCGTAATATTTTCATCCTCGCTTTCCTGCTTTTCGGGTACGGCTTCCGTCGCCCGGTTTATTTTACTTCCGCCGGCGGCCGGCTCGCTGGTATATACGGAGAAATTCTCCGGAGTGATCTTGAATATCTCGGGCTGGTGAATGGCGTAGTATCCCACGAAATAGGTAATGGTAGAAAATGCAAGCCAGATCACATCCGCAACGCCTTCGAATACGACCGGGATATTGATGCCCGTCAGGTTCCCGATCGTTCCGAACAGGAAGAGCGCATACCACAACGCCAGGCAGATGCCCTGGATGATGAGTACGGTATTGAGATAGTTCAGGTTTTGCTCGTAGGAGAAATGGCTCTGGTATTGCTGCCGGTAGTACCGGAGCATTTTGCGGAACAGGAGCCAGTACCACGTGTTCCAGATCAGTCCGGCGGCTGCGGTGATCATAAAGACCAGCTTCATGTAGCGATCCTGGTTGAGGAAGCTGAGCTGGAGCGTCCGGTTGCTCATCAGGAAGAAGGGCAGGTAGGCGATGAGCTGTACAATGGCCGGTATGAAGGCATTGAAGCGCCGGTTGGAGAGGGTGATGCTTCGGTTGAAAAGCAGCTTCTGCAGGTAAACGTAAAACAGCGGCGCGTACAGGAAAATGACAAAATCAGGCAGGAGCAGGACTTTGGTAAATGCCTCGGCTACGGGTCGGTAAGACCCGACGGTACGGATCAGGATGAAAAAGGAGGCGACGGCGATCGTGATCGCCACCCACTTATTGGCGCTGCGGTTATAGTCCTGGATCGTCGGGATGGCGATCAGGAGCAGCACCCCCTGGAATACCGAAAAAAGCAGCAGGAGGTCATACAGCGAAAACAGGTTGAATACGGCCGAAAGGTCCTCCCAGCCGTCGATCTCGATATCTATCGCCGTGTGGTTGATCTCGGAGTGGCGGGAAACCGTCCGGTTGGGCATCGCCTTGCCGCTTCGGCGTCCTTCTACCGAATTCCAGTCGCCCCTTGTGAACTTGAACTCGATCGGGTCGAGGTCGGAATAGATCGTAGCCCGCCAGCTGCCGTCTATGCTCTCATGGAGCTTATAGAGCGGGTCGGCCGGCTCCCAGTTGTTAAAATTACCGGTAATGTAGAGCGTAGCGTCTTTCGGCGTGTTTTCGGGAAGCCTCCGGACAATAAAGGTATAGACTACTTTCCGTTCCCAGCCTTCGATCCTGATCCTGACCAGGTTGGGATCGGGCGCTTCGCGGCGGTCGAAAAGGCGGTTGGGAATGGCCGTTCCCATCGAATCGCCCTCGGCCAGCGTCCAGTTTCCCTGGGTGATCTTATATTCAAACCGGCTCCTGGGGTTGGCGATATCAAGGTAGTACCTTCCGAGGCTATCTTTCCGGAAAGCAAAATTCGGGTCTCCCGGGCTCCAGCTATTGAGGTCTGATGCGAGGTATAATTGCCCGTTGGGAACAGGCAGGTGAGCTACCTGCTCGATGAGGATACGCAGGGGCTGTGCCTGGGCGGGTAGCATTGCGGGTAATGCCGCCAGGATGAGGCAGATAAAAGCTATGTACCTTTTATAAAGCATGTTGATTTTCCTCCATGGGATAATTTTAAGGAGAAAATGCAAAAAAAGCTAGGGAAAGGGATAAAAGTGGGGAAGGGAGAATTACAAAAGGGCTTTGGTGCTTCCTGTGGCATAAACCCAAGCATTAGGATACTTATCCGTAAAGGCATAAATCGTTGCTACAACGGTAACCAATACCTTCTCGCTGTCCCCGTTGTTAGAAATCACCGTATCGTCAATGTCCCCCGTTGCATGATCTTTGTCGCCAAATGCAAGATTGTAAACGTCTTTCACATTGGTTGGCTGGTATTGTACAAGTTTATGAATAAGCCCTTTTGGACCTTCGCTGATGAATTCAAAGGTCATCAGCTTGTCGCTCGATGCCAACGGATACTTCGGTAATTTCACTCTTCGACTTGTCTAAGGTTTCTGTCAAAAATAACTTTCTTTTTTGTCGATTCTATAAGGCTCTGGCGTCAGAGCTTCTACAGCTGATGGTTCAGAGCCCGGTATCCGGGTGGGGTTTTACCGCAAACCTGAATCCGAAGCCGACACCTCATTATATGGTCGGTTGTCATTTTAGTTTAGATTTTCTTTAAGCTTGTTGAAAATAATGAACATTGTATTTGTCAAAGATGTAACGTTAGAATACGGAATTTGTAACGTCCCAAATTTGTCACTTTTGAATGTGAGAAAGTCAAGTTCAAAACTAAAGTCGCTGTGTGCTAAAGCGTGCCGCATACAGCCAATTAATTCAAAGTCGTTTAAGGTTTTCTTAGTAGAAAATTTATAAAAGTCCTTTAGCAGATTATTTTCGTTGAGTGGCATTTTTTTGTAGTCAACGTGGATTAACAGAATTGTCAAGAACAATGAACTTGCTGCAGGTCCAATAATCCCGCCACTATATTCTTTAGATTCCAATTTTTGCGACAAAAAATTTAGCCCGTTTGTCGTTTCGTCAATTAGTTGTGCGTTGGATATTTTTTTCATGATATTTTGTTCTGTCAATTTTGTAAGGTCGTCAGTTGCTTGCAACTAACTTATTTATTTACGCAACTACCTCACGATCCTATCAGTATAAAATCTACTTAATCCGCTTTATTCCCGGATTTATAACCATTTGCAACTGCTTAATTCACTTCCTTGAAGCAAACACTTTCAAACGCTATAAACACTCACTGGATCCCAGCTTGTATGATGGGAGGTAATAATGGAAAAGATTAGCTCCCAAAATCATAATTAGATAAAGGAGTATAGGTAGCAATCCTCAATAAAACGCTATTATTGAATAAAATAAATTTATTTGCTCAAATATTTATAGAAATTGATTAAACAGCATTAGAAGCCCTAATCTTTGAATGTCAAATGATAGCGAGTAAAAGGAGTAATTAAGACTAAGCTTCCATTCAATCCACAAAAAAGCCGCCAACCCTCACAGTCAGCGGCTAGCCTTCTCCGTCCTATTCTCCCGTCGGCCTGATAATCAGTAGTTGCGGCATAGAGGTTACCGTTACTCTGGCACCCGATTCGAAACCGAGCTGCTGCAACCAGTCGCCGCAGAGCTTTATTTCCGGCACATCGCGTTGGCTGTACTTGTTAAACCTTGTTTTGGGTTGGATCTTCAGGCTGCGTACATCGGGGCGCCTGAGGGTTTTCGTTTTGCTGGTTCGCATAATTTTTGTTTTTTAAAAGACACCTGGCGGTGCTGCGAACCAACAAAACGAAGTTTGAAAGTATGGGACTTGCACCCATTCTCCGCCAGGCTATATCTCTAGTTCCGAAAATTAATGAATTGATCATGATTTTGTTTTATTAGTTCGCATATCAAAGATAGGAAAACCAAAGCGAAACACCTTGCCAGCTATTACCTCAATTTTTTGAGGTAAGAAGATGAGTAAAGATTGGTAACAACCGTTGTCCAAAAGTCTTATCTTTATAACGCTATCAATACTATACTTTATGAATAAACCTACCGCTGTACACGATACTTTTATAAGGGCCATCCTGGCCGATAAGCAGATCGCCATCGATTACTTCTGTACTGCTTTGCCTGCGTATATAGTGGAAAGGTTGGATTTCTCTACCTTAACCCAGCTTCCGGATACCTACGTTTCCAAAGAGCTAAGGAAGAGGGTATCTGATATCGTTTACTCCTGTATCCTGAGAGATGGCAGCGGTACGATTAAGATTTCGCTGTTAATCGAGCACAAGAGTTATATCGATAAATATACGCCCATACAGGTAGGAGCTTATATATTCTCGGGGTTGTTAAAGCAGGTCAGCAATAAGGAGAAAAAGCTATCGCTGATCATCCCGGTTCTTCTATACCATGGCAAGGAAAAGTGGGAGTACAGAACGTTGAGTAACCTTTTTGAAGACCTGGATCCCGAGCTTCGCCGGTTTATCCCGGATTATGAATATGTCTATCACAACCTGGGAGAGATTTCGGATGAGGCTATCCAGGCATTGCATAATAAATTTCTGGCAGCGTCGTTTTTGGCGTTGAAATACAGTATGTTAAAAGGTGACCCTCAGGAATGGATGCCCTTAATATTGGAGCTTGCAGGAGACACTGGTGCGGACTTGCAAACCAGTCTCTTCATTTATATATTTGTAACTAGCGGATTAAAACAGGAGGAAATTCTAGAAATCATCGATATGGCGCCTGCAACAATAAAAAAGAGAGCTATGACTACAGCGGATTATTTCCTGGAGGAAGGCAAGGAGTTGGGTATGGAGCAAAAAACGGAAAGAGCTGTCCGCAATATGATCCGTGAAAGGTTCGAAACAGAAGTTATCTGTAAAATCCAGGAAGTAACCCCTGAGTACGTAACCCGTATTCGCAAAGAAATGGAAAGAGGAAAGTGACTAAGTAGTTAATGATCTCTATATTGATTCAACGATTGTACACGCATTGCCACGAAAAATAAAAGATACTGTTATGAGGGCAGACGTCCAGTCTACACTGGATATTTTTGTAGAGAAAGGCAGGAAAGAGGGGCTTCAGGAGGGACACCTGAAAGGTCGTCGGGAAGAACGCGAAAAGGCCGTTCGCAATATGATCCGTGAAGGGTTCGAAACAGAGGTTATCTGTAAAATCCAGGAAGTAACCCCTGAGTACGTAACCCGTATTCGCAGAGAAATGGAAGCCGGTAAGTGACCAAACAGTTGTGCAACGGTTGCCAGTGTTAGCGGCAGGCACGATTCTACGGTAGCTGCATAAAACTTGCTCCAATCACTTTCAATGTACCGTCAAAGCGTTTCCAAACCCTGAAATAGCGGAATTTTCCTTCCAGCGGCGTTCCCATTACTTTTCCTTTCGCTGTCATAGTGACGATTGAAAGCGCCGTGTCGCCTGTTATTCTAATGTCGTTAATTTCTGTTGAAGCGTCTTCAATGATCATGGTTTTCGCTCTATGTGAGGCTAAGTCCATTTCCTTGGTTACAATTTCTCCTGTCGGTGAAACTGCAATCAAGTCGTCGTGCAATAGTTGGTCAAGGGCCTCGACATTGCTTACAAGCTGAGCCGAAAAGAGTTTGTTTTCCGCTTCAACAACATTTTCTCTTGTGATTGTCTTTTCCATATTGAACTACCTCTCGTTTTTTTGTCGTAGTAAGTTTTATGCGTCAGTCGCGAAACTGTAAAAGCAAACATCAGCGCTTTTTTAGTTTCCATTATATTAATGTTGTTTATTTTTCGCCGGCAAGCAGCCCGGTCAGCTCTTTCAGCCTGCTCCATTGCGGGTTATGATCGGCTGTCATCTCCAGTGTTTTCCACCCCCGCGCTTTTGCCCTTTCCGAAAAGATAAAGAATGCGTCCTCTTCCGGTTTTTTGCCCGGGTCTACAGTCAGTATGTAGGTAGCGGGAAGCGCTTTTACTTTCGGGTTTTTCCACGATACCGGGGTAGTAAAGGTCTTCAGAGATTGCGGAACATCGCGGGGTATCGGTGCGTCTTCTTTTATCCACCCGGGGATAACAAACCCGTTTTTGGAAGACCGTTCCGGGCCGAGCTGCCCGTTGGGGCCCCGCGAGGTCGTCAGGCTTTGCCCGTTGTCGGGCACGAAGGCATCGAGGTATACCAGGCGTCTGATCCGTTCCGGAATGCTGTCGGCCACGCCGGTAATGACCATTCCGCCGTAGCTGTGGCCCACCAGCACGATGTCGCGAAGGTCTTCAAACAGGATCGTGTTCACAACATCCAGTATGTGGGTATTCAGATCGATGTCCGGAGAGCTCAGGTGAACGCGTTCTCCCTGACCGGTCAGGCTGGGACGGTACACGCTGAAGCCCTGTGAGGTAAGAATGGAATCGGCATTTTTAAATGCCCAGCTTCCTCCCCAGGCGCCGTGCACCAGGACAAAAACAGGTTTGGATTGGGCGGAAGCGATGGAAACGGGACAGGCCAGCAGCATGAAGAGAAAACGGAGCCTATACAGGAATCGGACAGGTGTGTTCATTAACGGGATGAAAAATTTTGTGTAACGCCGGAGCAGCGGTTAAAAATACAAGATACTCAAAAGTTCCAAAGGAAAAAGCCGTCGCCTGTCAGAAGTTTCCACTTAAAAGGTTAAATTTCTGCAATGTTTCCGGTATATCCTGTTTGAGAGCTTCGATTGTCCGACTGGCTGATGTACCGGATCAACTGCGGTGAACTGTTAAGATGCCCCGCAGGCAATGAAAAATTGATTTTAACCCAAAAACAATCATGAGTGAAATACAGAGTGCATCGGCCAGAGCTGCTCAAAAGAAGGTAAAGCCGCGGACGCCGAAAGTAAACGAGCTTATTGCCAAATGCAGGTCCGTGATCCTGGGGACCGTTGATGCCGGGGGAGCTCCGAACGCAAGCTATGCCCCCGTTGTGCGCATCGGCAATGAGCTGTATATCCTGGTATCATTTATGTCACGCCATACTGCCAACCTTGTGGAAACAAAAAGGGCGTCGGTCATGTTTATCGAGGATGAGGTCAATGCAAAGCAGATTTATGCCCGCGAGAGGCTCACTATTGACGCTGTTGCCAGCCGGGTAGACAGGGGAACAAGCGAATGGGACCTGGGTATCGAAAAGCTCAAGGAGTCCCACGGAGGGGTGCTGGATATCCTTGCCGGGCTGGAAGATTTCATTATGATCAGGCTAACTCCAAAAAAGGCGTCGTATGTAAATGGCTTCGGCAGCGCCTATTATGTAAACGAAAACCTGGAAATTATCGAGCACCGGAATGATGTGGGGCATACCGTAGCATCGGAGAATGCCTGAAACGTGTGGGCAAACCCATGCCGGAGATTACCTCGGGAAATTTAGATGACCAAACAGACAAAGGCAACCATTACCGGGTTCTGCGCGATTTTATTGTGGAGCTCTATTGTGGGGTTAATTAAGGAAGTCACTCAGGCTTTCGGGGCAACGGGAGGTTCTGCGCTGATATATACCGGTGGCGCTTTTTTGCTATTGTTTTCGGTAGGCTGGGTCCCTCTCAGAAATTTTCCCAGGACATACCTGATCTGGGGAGGATTGCTGATGGTTTCCTATGAGCTTTGCCTTGCGTTGTCGATCGGCTATTCCACAAACAGTAAGCAGGCCATAGAAGTCGGGATGGTGAATTATCTCTGGCCGACCCTGACGATGGTGGCGACTATTATTTTTCATACCAAGAAAGCAAACTGGACGATCGTTCCCGGGGTTATCCTTTCGGCGATCGGCATTGTGTGGGTATTGGCCGGAGATGAGGGTTTGGACTTAACAGAGATGTTTAACAATTTGAAAACGAATCCTTTAAGCTATGGCCTGGCATTTCTGGGCGCTTTTCTCTGGGCTGCCTATTGTGTATTGACCATCCGGATCTCTAACGGGATAAACGGCATCACGCTGTTTTTTATGTTGGTAGCTATTGTTTTATGGGGAAAGTATCTTTTGACCGGCAATGAGGGTGTGATGGATTTTAATATTTCATCCGTTACCTATCTTATATTGGCTGCAATTGCGATGGGATTTGGCTATGCTGCCTGGAATGTCGGCATTATAGGCGGGAATGTCACGGTGTTAACCGGTGCATCTTATTTTATTCCTGTTTTGTCGTCGGCTCTGTCTTCCGTGCTTTTGTCGACGACATTAGGATTTTCTTTCTGGAAAGGCTCTTTAATGGTCTGTGTCGGGTCCGTACTTTGCTGGTTATCTTCCAGAACTGCTACCGAAAAACCCGGCAGAGATGTCCCGTGAGGCTACTCAGAAGTTACATAACGGGTTAATTTTTCAAGCGATTTCTGTCCCGGCTTCGTTATCTTTCGGGTCGACACCTGCCGGGATATTTTTGAAAACGATGGTTACCTTTGTTGCGTCGTCTTCAGCCTCTTCTAAAAATACCTCCATCGTCATTTCGTCGGTAAACTCACTTTTATCTGACCGGAAGTTAATCGCCTGAACAATTTTTTCATAAGGCTTAATTCAACGAATCTTGCGGAATACCGGTCTTCGTTTCCCGATGTTTGCCTGCTGTTTCGGGATCGAGGTAGAAAAGTGACATGGTGTATCCGCCGCCAATCTTAGCTTTCTTCAAGTTCAAAAATCGTAATCTCAGGTCTTACGTTAAACCTGACCTGCCAGAGATGGCCCAAAGCCCGGTTGATGTATAGTTTCCTTTCATTGCTTAAGTCAATGAGTCCTGCGGAGTACTTTTTATTCTGAACCGGCAGTACCGGCGGGGGAAGGAAGGGAGGCTTACATTGTCCGCCGTGCGTATGCCCCGATAAGATCCAGCTATCATAATTCCCCCATACGTCCAGATCGCAGACATCCGGGTTATGACACAGTACAATATTGGCTTTTTGACTGTCGAATTGCGTCATCACCAGTTCCGGTTTGAAGTTTACGCCCCAGTAGTCGTCAAATCCGATAAAGTTGAGTCCGTGAAAATCCTTTTCCTGGTTTCTCAAAACTGTTATTCCGTGTTCGGTCAGCACCCTGGAAACGTTATCGGCTACCTGGTTTTCGGCCCAATCCTTCCCGTAGTCATGATTTCCAAGAACCCCGATAGTTCCCAGTCTTCCCTTCACCGCGTTTTCCAATACTTCAGCCAGTTCCCTGTACAGAACTTTATCTTTGTAGGTGTTTACATAGTCGCCGGTATAGACCACGAAATCCGGGTTGAATTCCCGGGCTTTCCTGAAAGAATCAATGATGAACCTGTAGTCAAATCTCTTCCCGATATGAATGTCGCTGATTTGCATCACGGTTTTTCCTGCCAGGCTTCCCGGTAAATTCTTTACCGGCATTTTTACCCTTGTAAATTCCAGCCAGAAAGGTTCAATTTTCCAGGTGTACAGTCCTGCCAGGAAGCCGGTCCCCGTTAGTCCCCAAAGCGCTTTGTTAATGAATGTCCGTCTTTCCATTGATTGTATTCGCCGGCATTAACTGTTTACTTTCAGCTTCGTGAAGTTACTGAAACGATCAACAGCTTCAGTGAACACCCTGTTTTGACTTTTGCTCAATGGTTTGAAAAAGTCAACCTCCATATCAATTGCATTTTTTAAAAACGTGCGTTTCCAGGTTCCGATCACCTGCCCACCCGCCAGTATCATGCTGTCATAGCGAAAAGGGGCGCCGTTTTTCAAGGTCATGATGGCGCTTCTGTCTTTATAGCCCATTATAAACTCGTCGTAAACCGGCAGGAGATGGATTTCATCGGGTTGTTTGTTCTCCAAAGAAGGGCATTCGTTAAAAAAGTATTCCTGCTTTTCTACTATTTCGCTCTGTAAGAGTGGTTTGATCGATTCAATGCCTTTTTTACAATCGGTAATGGTCAGTCCCGACCAGGTTGCAAAATCCCTTACGGTTGCCGGACTCCTGCTGTTGAAATAGCGTATAGTTAGCTCAGTTAATGCTTCATCCTTCCCGAGCGGCTTCCCGGGCCGGGCCCTTTCATCCAATAAGGCGTATGTGAACTGGTTCCCTTGCCTGGCTCCGCTGCAGATAATCCCTTCCAACTCGGCATTCATCATGATGTAGCTCAGGCGATGGCCTTTGGCAGCGATGTCATTTCTTGCAAGCTCTTTGTTGATATCCTCACGGGTAAGCTGTTTTCCGCCTTGCAAAGTTTCAATTATAATATCATTGCAACGGTTGAAGACTTTGTCGTCCAGTTCCAGTTGACGGTACATGAAAGCATTTACTTTCTGCACCCTTGGAGCGGTCAGCTTAAGTAGCCAGCGAATATCGGTAGCGGATACAAGGTGCCACGTAGGTCTTAGCAGGTGTGTCCGCAATATTTTGCCTTCATCCAGTTCGTTTTCAATATCACAATCTGTGAGATGCTGCAAACGTAAACCAAGTCCCCATTTTGTCGGGCCGTATTCCTGTCCCTGAACAGCGCCAAACCATTCCACCATTTCAACTGCCGATTTTATACGGGTACCGGCAAGTTGCTGGTTGATCAGGCGGTAGTGTGCTATTTCTGCGAAAGTCATTCTAACCGTTCTGCTCGGGGTCGTACCTTATAGGGAATACATTATTTGTTTTTCTTATCCCGGCGCCTTTCGGCCCGGGGTATCCTCTTCATTGTCCATCGGGGACTCTTACTTTCCGTGGTATACCCGGCCGGCCTTTTCCTGGCATGATCAAAATAATCGTCCTCAACCCGTGGCTGGTTCAGGAGGGTTATGGTACTTCCGTGGTCGATGATGGTAGAATGGGCTCCATCAGGATTTACGACTGTTTTGATACTTCCGTGGTCTATAATGGTAGAGTGGGTTCCGTTAGGGTTCACAAGTGTCTTGATTCCACCGCTGCCGATGAGGGTAGAATGTGTTCCGTTGGGGTTTACGACTGTTTTAACGGCGCCGGAACCGATCACGGTCGAATGCGTACCATTCGGGTTCACAATTATTTTGATACCACCGTTATCAATCACATTGGAATGAGTCCCGTCCGGGTTTATGATAATCGGCTGGGCATAAGACGTTGCTGCAAAAACAGCCGCCGCCATCACAAGAAACCACTTCTTCATCTGTCTTGAAATTTATAGTACAAATTTAAAAGAAATGATGACATCTGCAAGCGACGGCTGGAACACGCAGATTTTTAATTATTTGCGGTAAGTAAACGACGCCTCAGCTCGGGGAAGCGGATAAAAGCGGCGATCCAGAGCAAGGTTTGAACGGCAACCGCCACTACGACAGGCTGCTGGTGCTGCAGATGCGTGACGATAGCGCCACCCAGGTAGGCCGCCAGCAGCAATGTTCCGATAATGCCGGTCCTGGGAATGACAAACAGGATCAGTGAAATGATCTCGATGACGCCGATAAACTGGTAAGTGGCAGCGTCGATCCCGACGGAAGCAGCCTGTGCGATCGCGCTTTCGTTTTGAGTAAGCTTCATGAACGCGCTCATCGACAGGAGCAGGCCCAGAATGACGGTTAACGTCCACCCGGTGATGTTGATTGCTTTTTGAGACATAGCATTTAATTTTTTTGGTTCTGCTGCAAATTTCGGATTAGATGCTATACCTTTGTTATCTGTTACAAAAAGGATAGTACTTACAAAAAGAATAGTATATGCATACCGTCGAAAGCTGCCGCAAAGCTAATCTCGCCATCAGGGATACACTGGATGTAGTGGGAGGAAAGTGGAAGCTGGTGTTGATCTCTGTTTTAAGAAGCGGCACGAAGGGCTTCAATGAGCTGTCGAGGGAGACCGGCATTTCGCCACGTATCTTATCCAAGGAGCTGCAGGAGCTCGAAATGAACGGACTCGTAAGCCGTACGGTCTGCAATACCAAGCCGGTTACGGTAGAATACGCCCTGACGCCCTACAGTGAAACGTTGGGCGAGGTACTTATCGCGATGGAGAAATGGGGACAGCAACACCGGAAGAAAATCATCACAGGGGAATAAAAGAGAATAATTTCGTCGCTTTGAAATGCCATGTTTTCGAGGCAAATATTTTATCTTTGCCGCCACTATGAAGATCGTTCAATATACAACATTTATTGCCAGACCCTGGATTGCCTGATCCGGGAGGCCTGGCGCTTCCTGCCTGAGTTTCAGGGGACCGCCCGTAGCGGCTTGGCTCCTGTATTGTTGTATGTTTTTCTCAAGAGTTTTTATGGAAAATAAGAAGTGGTTCCGTACTTACCTGTTCATATGGTCCGGACAATTTATATCAATGCTCAGCAGCTATGCGGTCAACTTTGCCGTGATTATCTGGCTGAGCCTTCATTACCAGTCGGCGGAAGTATTGGCTTTTGCGGGAATAGCGGGCATGCTGCCCCAGGCCGTAATAGGCCCCTTCGCCGGAGTGTTTATCGATCGCTGGGATCGTAAAAAAGTCATGATCTTCGCGGATACCTTTATAGCCCTTTGTACCTGGGCCATGACTTTTGTCCTGAACGACGACGGCGCCGATCTTATCTGGATTTACCTGTTGCTGGGGTGCCGCTCGGTAGGAACTGCCTTTCATTCACCGGCGATGCAGGCGGTAGCGCCCCTGCTGGTTCCGGAAGAAGCGCTGCTGCGGGTATCCGGGATCAACCAGATGCTGCAATCGGTAAGCAGTATCGCAGGACCGGCGCTGGGAACCCTGGCAATTACCTATTTCCCTATTTCCAGGGTGCTTTACCTGGACGTGATCGGTGCTCTGGCTGCGGTCACCTCCCTGCTGTTTGTCACGATTCCCCGGCTTAAAACCGAAGGAGAATCCAGTATATCGGCGGTTCTGACCGAGCTGAAGGAAGGATTTCAGGCCATTCATGCCAACCGGGGGCTAGGTTTCCTGTTTTTGTATGCAATGATTGCCACCTTTTTTATCATGCCGGTCGCGGTGATGTTTCCTCTCCTGACCACCGGGCATTACGCCGGCGGAAAATGGGAGATGAGCCTGATCGAGATCGTGTGGGGAATAGGGATGCTGGTGGGCGGATCGATCCTGGGGGTGATGCGGGTCAGCATTTCCAAGGTAATTCTTGTCAACACGATGCATATTATCCTGGGGCTGACGTTCGTATTATCGGGCTATTTCCCGGCATCATGGTTTATAGGTTTTGTTTTGCTGACAACTTTAGGAGGAATTGCGATGTCGGTCTTTTCGGCAGCGTTCATGACCATTATCCAGGAGGAAGTAGCCCCCCAGATGCTGGGCCGCGTGTTTTCACTTTATTTCAGTATGGCCGTGCTTCCCAGTATCATCGGCTTGTTGTTTACAGGGCTTATCGCGGAAGTGATAGGGGTTGCCAATGCGTTTATGATATCGGGAGGTATGATGATGGTAGTGGGGATAGTTTCCTTTTTTACACCGGTGTTGATGCGGCTGGGAAAGGAAAAAGCGGTGCCGGCTTATCAACATAACGGAGATGCCTGAAAAGGAGATTGATTATAGGTCACACAGAGAACCGCAGAGAATAACAGAGGACTTCAGAGCCGTTCCTCTGTGGCTCTTCATTTTCTCTGCGGTCCTCTGTGTCCATAGATTTCCTGTTTTTATGGAAGACATAAATAACTGAGGTAAAATATTGAGGACGTCAGGGTTAATTTCTCTATTTTAAAGGGATCGTTAATTGATAAATGTTTCTAATGGTAGAATTCCCGCCGCCGTCAATTTACCCTTTTGGCATCCGTATCGATGAGCCCGTAGCGACGGTCACCGACCTGCTGGTTTCGGCTGTCTCCCTGTATGCCTACCTGCAGATGAAGCGTATGGGTTTGAATGCCTGGTCGCAGGTTCATTTCAGGCGTTATTTCCTGCTGGTCGGCGTCGCTACGGTGCTCGGCGGGTTGATCGGGCACGGCTTCCTTTATGCATTCGGCTTTGTATGGAAGCTACCCGGATGGATCGTGGGCATAGTCTCTGTAGCGCTCGTGGAGCGGGCGGCCATATCGCATGCCCAGCGCCTGATCCGGCCGGAGATAGGCAGGTTTTTCCTCGTCTTCAATATCGTTGAAATGATCGCAATCCTGGTAGTCACCGTGGTCACGCTGGATTTCAAATGGGTGGAATATCACAACGGCTACGGATTGATCGTCAACGTGACAGGCTTTCACGGCTATACCTGGTACAGGACGAAGGACAGGGGCAGCCTGATCATTCTGGGCGCCGTAGGCATCACGGCGATTGCCTCGGTCGTATTTACCCGGCATCTCTCGCTGCATACGTGGTTCAACTATATCGATATAAGCCACGTCCTGCTGGCGATTGCCGCTTATGTGATGTACCTGGGGGCCATCAGGCTCGACACGAGAGGGCAGAAGGTAAGAGAGCCCGGGCGAAAGGGGAGCTGATCTTTGCATCATCCGGAGGTATTGTCCGAAAAAAAAATTGTAGCGAACGGGCCAATAAGCTTATTTTGTCTATTGACGATATCCGACAATGCTCTTGTAAAGCTTATTGACTGAAAAGTATGATCGATATTTCATTGTACAATAGCGACCAGTTACTCTGGCAAAATGCTGCAGCCGGGGATTTGAAAGCTTTTGAGGAGCTTTATAACCGCTATTGGGAGCTTTTGCTGAGAGAAGGCTACAAAGTGCTGAAGGACAGGGAGGAAGCTGAAGATGTTGTCCAGAATTTGTTCGTAGACCTGTACGGACGTTTGGGGACGGTGATAGTCGACGACATAAAGGCTTACCTGTTGCAGGCAAACAGGTATGCGATTTACAAAAGGATCAGGCAATATATCACCGAGAAAAAGTACCGGACGGAGCTGACCAATCTTTTCGGGCAGGACAACGTAGCCGAGGAAGTGTGCCTGGCCGAATACCGTGAGCTGGAAATGGCTGTCTCGGCGTCAATAGCCCGTTTACCTGAAAAATGCCGGGAGGCCTTCCTCCTGAGCAGGAACCAGGGGTTGTCATACGCCCGGATTGCGCATCAGCTCCGGATTTCGGAGCGGACGGTTGAGAAGCACATAAGCAAGGCGCTCCGCTGTCTGCGGGAGGATCTGTCTCCCGAGTACTCCCATTATTTCCGGCTTGTCGTCTTATTGTGGTATTTTTTCTGATTTTTTTTTTAAAATTTTTCACTTCCGGGTACGGGTAGGCTGCCGGTATTGGTACTTAGCTTTTGAAGACCATAACCGGGAAGCATCAGATGGATATCAATCGAATTCACTATCTCCTTTTCAGGGCGGAGCACGGCATATTGTCGGAAGCAGAGCAAACCGAGCTCAATACCTGGTATGCGTCGCTCAGGGACGACCGTCTTGAGCTGAACTTTTCAGAACAGGACAAGGAAGCCGCAAGGGTCCGGCTTTGGCAGAAAGTGGAGCAAAACCTGGACGCCCGGCAGCCCGGTGCACGGGAGGTCCCGCTCCGTCTACCTTTCAACAGGCTGAAAAGGTACCTTTGGGCTGCTTCGGTAGCATTGCTGTTCCTATGGGGCTACCTGTATCATGAAAGGAGCGCCAGCCCCTTTATAGAAGTGGCCACAGCTACCGGGGAGCATAAAAGCTTCAGGCTGAGCGACGGCAGCGTGATCAGGCTGGCGCCGGGGAGCTCTTTTTCCTATCCCGGGGAATTTGCAGATTCCATCAGGGAAGTTCACCTCGAAGGGGAAGCTTTCTTTGACGTTTCTCCTGACAAAGCCAGGCCTTTCGTGGTAAGCTCGGGTAAGGTAAAGACCAGGGTGCTGGGTACCTCATTCCTGGTGCAGACTTTTCTGAATGCGGAGGCGGTGGAGGTTACGGTCGTCTCCGGAAAGGTGAGTGTATACGATGAAAAAGGAAGTTTCTCCGAGAAAGTCTCCGCCGATCAGCAGCTGTCTTTTGTGAACGGAACCGTTACGGTGATCGATTACCCGGATGCCGCTGCCGAAAGTATGGCCCGGCAAAGCGGGAACCTGGTGTATGAAGGGAAGCCTGTGACGCAGGTGCTCGACGACCTGCTTCGCTACGAAGGTGTTGCCATAAAAATTGAAGGCAATATTGCTTCCTGCGCTTACTATGGTACTTACCGGGTAGGAGAGGGCCTGGAGGACTTTTTGTCGGAAATCGCCTACCTCGTAAGGGGTAAGCTGGGGAAAAGCGGCGATGAATACATCATCAGTGCGGCAGCAGGATGCCGGATATAAGAAAGCCCCGTAAGGAAACGGGGCAATTGTGCAAGTGTAAATTAAAGTGAGCCTGTCAGGCCTCGGAAACCTGTGACAGTCACTTTCAATCGGATAAATACACCAACCTTTCAAATCTATGAAAAAAAAGCATCGCTTTTTAAGAAAACCTTTTGATTACGCGTATATCATGCGACTCAGCTCTATTTCCCTGGTTTTCGTATGTATCACTACGTTATCCGTTTTTGCGGTTAAAACTTCGGATGCCCAGAAGATACTCGACAAACGGATCAGTGTGTCCATTGAGGAAGCCGTTCTGAAAGACGGGCTGGGGCAGATAGCAAAAGCCGCCGGCGCCAAACTGAGCTATACGCAGGAGGTAGCGCTCAGCAGGGAGAGAATAAGGGTATCGGCCCGGAACCAGCCGCTTAAAGATGTATTGAACAGCGTCCTGGCGGGCCTTCCCTTCGGGTTTGAGGTAGTGAATGAAAAAATCCTGGTACGGCTCGAGCCCGGGAAGCGTATGGAGCGGCCGGACCAGCCCGCATCTACCGCCGGTACAGGTGTCCGGGCACAAAACGAATCTCTTGAAAGAGTGATAAAGGGGAAGGTGACCGATAACGGCGGCGATGCCTTGCCAGGGGTAAACGTGCAGCTGAAAGGCACGCTGCAGGGAACAATAACAGATGTAGACGGACTTTTCAGGATCAGCGTAACGGGTGATAATCCCTTGCTGGTATTTTCGTTTGTAGGCTTTGAAACAAAGGAAGTAGCAGTTTCTTCAGACCAGGACGAACTGCTGGTAGAGCTGACAGGCAGCTTCAACCGGCTCGACGAGGTCGTCGTGATCGGGTATGGTACGAGTAAAAAAGTGAATCTTACAGGTGCTGTAGACCAGGTTTCCGGAACCGAGCTGCAGAACAGGCCGGTTGCCAACGTGAGCAGGGGACTGCAGGGGCTGATCCCGAATCTGAACATCACCAACCGGAGCGGAAGCCCCAACGCCGGCGGCGGATTGAACCTGAGAGGAACGACCTCCATCAATGGCGGTGGCCCGCTGGTGCTGGTCGATAATGTTCAAATGGATATAGACCTTCTGAATCCCGATGACATAGAGAGCGTGACGGTATTAAAAGATGCTGCTTCGGCAGCTATCTACGGAGCCCGGGGAGCTTTCGGGGTCGTCCTGGTTACGCTCAAAAAAGGAGCCAAAGAGAGAAAGCCTGTCATTAATTACACCGGCGGAATGGAATTCAGCAAGCCGACCTACCTGCCCGACCTGCTCAGCTCTCTGGAATATATGGAGGCTACCAATATTGCCAGGAGAAGAAGATACGGTACGGTCGTGTACAGCGATCAGCAGTTGGAGTGGGCCAGAGCCCGTTTCGATGACCCGGAAAACAACCCGGCTTACCATGTGCAGCCCAATGGGGCGATATTCTGGCACGAGAACGTGAACAATTTCGGCGAGCTGCTGCAGAATTGGGCGCCTGCGCAAAACCATTCGGTCAATATCAACGGCGGGAGCAAGGCGGTCAGCTATTTTGCATCGGTCGGAAGCAGGCGCCAGGAAGGCATGTTCCGCGATGCGACCGACGTGCTGAAGCGATATAACCTGCTGCTCAATATTGATGCCAATGTCTCTGAAAGGCTCAGGATCGGGTTTAAAACGTCTTACACAAATAAAAACTACAACGAACCGCACCGCTATGCGGGAAAGGGCAGCAGCTGGTGGGAGCAGATGACCCGCGGAGTGCCGCAGATACTTTTTCCCATCCGCACGCCGGCTGATTCTCCTATTCCCAACGCGCCGACAGAGCATTTTTACAATTTCCTGAACAGTGGTTCGAGGACCATTACCGGGACGGAAGTGAGCAGGTATTCCATCGACGGGGAACTGAAGCTGCTGAAAGGATTGATGCTGAAAGGAGATTTTAATTACCAGACTACCCACGTCAATCTCAAAGACGAGCAGAAAGAATTCGGGTTTATAAGAGATCGCTGGGAATACCAGTATAACCAGACCACCCCGTCCTATATCCGGAAATCAAATGAAAAAACGGATTATTTTGCGGCGAACGCCTACCTGACCTACAATGGTACGCTGAAGGAAAAACACTTTTTTACCGGGTTGCTGGGCTTCAACCAGGAATGGAGCCGGGGAACGATGTTTAACGTAATAGGAAACAACCTCGTTACCAATTCCGTGCCGGTGCTCAGCCTGGTAACCGGGGAAGTCATTCCTTCCGACAGGGAAGAAGAATGGGCGATCAGGGGGTTGTTCTCCCGGCTGTCTTACTCCTATAAGGAAAAGTACCTCCTGGAGCTTAACGGACGATATGACGGTACTTCGCGTTTTCCCCGCGACCGCCGCTTCCGCTTCTTCCCTTCGGTATCTGCAGGATGGAGAGTATCGGAAGAAAGCTTTATGGAGTGGGCGCACCCGGTCGTAAACGATTTCAAGCTCCGGTTCTCTTACGGGAGGCTGGGAAACCAGAACCTGGCCAATCCGTATCCCTATATTACCAGCTTCGGTGTGGTCAACCCGGTGCAATACCTGTTTGAGCAGGGGTTGTCGCTTGGGCTTGACCCTCCCGGCCTGGTGAGTCCCGATCTGACCTGGGAGAAAGCATCTACCGCCAATTTCGGGCTGGATCTCGTATTGGGCAGAAACTGGACGATCGCGTATGACTGGTACCAGCGGCGTACCAGCGACATGCTGGTTGCCGGTGAAAAGCTTCCCGCGGTCCTGGGCGTGAACCCACCCAATCGCAATGCTGCCGAACTGAAGACCAAGGGATGGGAATTTTCGCTCAAATATGCTGCGAATACCAGTTGGGGGCTTACTTACAGCCTGGGTGGGGTATTGTCCGACTACGTGTCTACCATCATCAGATATGGCAATAATCCCAACAAGCTATGGACAAATTATTACGAAGGCCAGACCATAGGGGAAATATGGGGGTATGAGACGGTGGGCTTTTTCCAGAGCCAGGAAGATGTAGACAATGCGCCGAGCCACTCCAGGATTGCCGGTGTGGCCAGGCAGCCCGGGGACGTGCAATACGCCGACCTCGACAAAGACGGTATGATCACCTGGGGCGACAACACGGTATCTAACCCCGGCGACAAGCGGATCATAGGTAACAGCACCCCGAGGTTCCAGTTCGGATTGAACGGAAGTGTTTCCTGGAAAGGGGCCGATCTGAGGTTGTTTTTCCAGGGGGTAGGGAAAAGGGATGTATTCCCGACCGGGAATTTTTACTGGGGACAGATCAGCTCCGCCGGAGCAGTCGGGACGAGGGAGGTTTTTTATAATTCCTGGAGCGAGGATAACCGGGATGCCTATTACCCCATTTACAAGCAGGATGCTTCCTACAATATCCAGGAGCAGACCCGGTACCTTCAGAGTGCGGCCTATATCAGGCTGAAAAACCTGTCTGTCGGCTACACGCTGCCGAAGGTTTTAACCCAAAAAGCTGCGCTCGACCGCGTAAGGCTCTTTTTCTCCGGGGAAAACATCCTGGAATGGAGCGGGCTGAGAGGCAATTTCGATCCGGAGGTAGTGCTGAGCGAAGAAGGCCAGCAGGGAAGATTCGGACAATTTTACCCCCTACAACGCACCTTGTCATTCGGATTACAGCTAAGTTTTTAACCGGTTTTAAATATGAAAATAAAATACACCATTTCGTTGCCGGTACTGATCTTGCTGGCAGGCTGCAACAACGACTTTATGGATCGTTTCCCGAAGGACTCGATCGTGGAAGAGAATTTCTGGAACAGCGAGGGAGAGCTTAACCAGTATGTAAACGCTTTCTATCCGGCTACGGAGGCTTTTGCCGGTCATGAGAGCTATTTTGTATTGAGCAGGCTTGTAGGAGGCGACCTCCAGAGCGATAACCTCGTCCCGGTAAACTACAACCTGATAGCTGCCGGGGAGTATGTGCTTCCCGCAACCGGCGGAGGCTGGGATTGGGGATATATCCGCCGCGCAAACTACTTTTTAAACCGCTACCATAAAACGCAGGTTGCCGACGCTGTCAGGAATGCAAAAGCTGCTGAAGTGAAGGTTTTTAAAGCCCTGGAATATTTCAGGCTCGTTAAGCACTTCGGCGATGTTCCCTGGCTTTCGGCAGACCTCAATACCAATTCACCTGAGCTTTTCCGGCCGCGGGATTCCAGGGCCGTAGTGATGGACAGCGTGCTGGCCGACCTGAACTGGGCAATCCTCAATCTTCCGGCACCCGCGGCCCCTGCGTCCGTCAGGATCAACCGGTATGTGGCCCTGGCTGTAAAGGCACGTATCTGCCTGCACGAAGGCACATTCCGTAAGTATCACGGCCTGGCCGGAGGTGAAAAATTTCTGAGCCAGGCGCTGGAGGCTTCCGGCGAGCTGATCGACAGCGGTATCTACCGGGTATATAATACCGGTAAGCCGGAAGAAGACTATGCTACGGTTTTCAACTCGCTGGACCTGGCCGGTAACCCTGAAATGATCCTTTACAGGCGCTATGAGCCGAACCTGCTGGGAAATGGTACGGTGAGGACGATCCATGATAACGCCATTAACGCCGGGGCGTCAAAGGCACTGATCGAAAGCTACCTCTGCAAGGATGGATTGCCCATAGGGCTCAGCAGCAATTATCCGGGAGATGCAACCATCGAGAACGAGCTTACGAACCGGGATCCGAGGCTTACTCAAACCTTTGTTTACCCCCGTACCAAAATGCAGCAAGGCTTCCCGGGGCCTGCTATTCCCGGAACGGATTTCGCTTCGAGCTCGCTGGGTGGCGGGATATGCCCGACGGGTTATCAGCTTGCCAAATACTGGCGCGACGACCAGGTGGAATACCTGCGTATCCAGCAGGGTATTCTCGATGCTCCCCTGATACGCTACGGGGAGATCCTCCTGATCCATGCCGAAGCCGCTGCCGAACTGGGCAGCGCCAGCCAGGCGCTGCTCGACAAAACCGTCAATTTGCTGCGCACCCGGGCGGGAATGCCGCCACTGGTCGGAAGCGAAGTAGAAACCTGGCCGGGCAGGAGCGGTTATAAGCTCGATTACCGCCATATTACCAGCCCGCTCCTGAATGAAATAAGGCGAGAAAGAAGAGTAGAGCTGGCTATCGAGAACTTTCGCTACGACGATCTGATCCGCTGGAAAGAAGGCAACCTTTTGGAAGAAACAGTGAGAGGAATGAAGTTTGTGCAGAGCATATATCCGGGCGTAGAAGTCGGGAAGGATATTTTTCTCGACGCTGCCGGGTATATACTTCCTTATAACAGATCACTCCCCAATGGACGGGTGTTTGATGAAAATAAACACTATCTTTTCCCGATTCCTACCGAAGAGCTGATTTTAAATCCTCAGCTGGAACAAAATCCCGGATGGTAATCTCACCTTTTATCAAGTCAGCATGATACAGTCAGCAAAGTATTTTCTGAAACGGGCTAAAACTCTTCTTTTGCCTGTAATAGCAGGACTTTGCATCGGCGCTTCGGGCACCCGCCCCGGCGCCGATGCCGGCAGGCGTCCCCCGAACATCCTCTTTATTTTTGCCGACGACCAGCGTGCTGACGCGCTCGGGGCTGCAGGGAATCGCTATATTCATACTCCCCATATCGATGCGCTGGCCGGGAAGGGGACCCGCCTGAATAACGCCTATGTCATGGGTGGGCATCACGGGGCGGTTTGCGCGCCGAGCCGGGCCATGCTGATGAGCGGGAAGAGCCTGTTTCATGTTTATGACGTGCTCGACGGTGTTTATACGATGCCGCAGCATTTTGCAAAGCACGGGTACGAGACCTTTGCTACAGGAAAATGGCACAATGGCGCGAAGGCGTTCGAAGCAAGCTTTCAGAAAGGCAAGGCTGTTTTCCTGGGAGGAATGAGCGACCACGGGAAGGTGCCAGTCAGGGATATGGGAGAAAACGGCCGGCTGGGGGAGGTGAGGGAAGCCGGTTATTCCACCGATGTTTTTACAAGTGCAGCTATCGAATACCTGGACGACTATGCCAGGCGGAAGACAGACGCTCCCTTCTTTTGCTATGTAGCCTATACAGCTCCGCACGACCCGCGGGAGCCGGGAGAGAACTACCGCGGGATGTACCCTGATGGGTCCCTGCCGGTTCCGGGCAATTTCAGGAAGTACCACCCGTTTGCTTTCGACAACATGAAGATCAGGGACGAGCAGCTGGCCGCCTGGCCAAGAACGCCCGAGATCATACAGGCTTCGTTGTCAGACTACTATGCCCTTATTTCGCATATGGATGCAAAAATCGGCGAGCTGATCGCCTCGCTGAAGGCAAAGGGGCTGTATGAAAACACGCTGATCGTGTATACGGCGGATAACGGCCTTGCGTTGGGAAGCCACGGGCTGCTGGGGAAGCAGAACCTTTATGAGCACAGCATCAAAGTCCCAATGATCCTGGCGGGGCCGGGCATTCCTGAAAACAGGGTCTCGGAGGCTTTGGTATACCTGTTCGATCTGTTTCCGACACTCTCGGCAGCCGGCGGCCTGCCTGCTCCCGAAGGGATAGACGGAGAGAATTTTCTTCCTTTACTTCATCAGCAGCCACAGCAGCAAAGGCTGCCTGACGGGAAAGGCAGGACATCGCTGTTTACCGTTTACCGCAATACCGTCAGGGCGATAAGGGACAAAGATTTCAAGCTTATCCGGTATCCGCTGATCAACCGCACGCAGCTCTTCAGCCTGAACGATGATCCGCTGGAGCTCAATGACCTGGCCGGTAAGCCGGCTTACGCAGAAAAGGAAAGGGCAATGCTGGAGCTATTGAGGCAGTGGCAGAAACAGACAGACGATACGGCGCGGCTGCAGGTAGAGCGGCCCCTGCTGCCGGAGTATCATCCCGAAACATTCGAACAGACCCCCGACCAGCATCAGCCGCCCTATGTACTGGAAAGATATTTTAAAAGGATGAAATAGGGCTGTATCACCATTCACCGGTTTGAGGCCTGAGCAGGTCTGCGAGCTTTTTAGGTGCTACTTCGCAATAGGCTGTCGTCAACGCATCGATAAACAGCTCCTTTTTTACTTTTTCCATTTCTATCAAAGTCCAGCCCTGCTTTCCCCATTTGTTGCCGACGGGGTAAATAACGGTATTGTCTGACGACGAAAAGACATCCTGGTTTATTTCTGACAATTTCAGGCAGGCCCTTTTTGCCGTATCGTCATAGGTCGCAAAGATTTTTTTCCTGACTCTGAAGGATGTTTTTTCGAAATGGGGTTCCTCGGTGGTCTCGGGGAAAGAAAGCGCCAATTCCCGGAATGTTTCGATCGATATCATCTTTCCCTATGCATTTTCAAGCGTCCTGATGTCCATTTTTTTCATTTGCATGAAGGCTTCCGTTACCTTACCTGCCCTGGCCGGATCGCTCATCAGGCTTTTTAATATAGCGGGTATCACCTGCCACCATACCCCGAACTGATCCTGGCACCAGCCGCACATGCTTTCTTTTCCTTCTCTGGTAAAGGCATTCCAGTAATGGTCTATTTCCTCCTGTGTGTCGCACTCTATTATATTCGACATGCCTTCGGTAAAGGTAAACGGCTGCGGCACGCCGCTATCCATAGCGCCGAATACCACATCGTTCAATATAAATTGAGAGTGAATGACCTGGCCGGGCGTGCTGCTGTCTTTCGGGTATTTCAGAATGCCCTCTATCGATGCACCGGGAAATATCGACGCATAAAAATTCACGGCGGCTTCGGCTTTTCCCTGATGCTCGCCGCAATACATAAAAGTAGTTACAAATTTCTGGTTATGCACATCGCTCAGCTTGCCCAGAGCAATTTGCCAGGAAACCCCAAACTTGTCCTGTACCCATCCGTAAAGATCGCTCCAGTTGTATTTGTCCAACGGCATCAGCAAGGCCGCATCTTCATTGAGCTGCTTCCATACTTTCTCCACTTCGGCTCTATCCTCCAATACCACGAAGAAAGACGTGGCTGCAGTCGGCTTAAATTGTGGCCCGCCGTTCAGGGCCATGAATTTTTGCCCGCTCAATTCAAATGTGACTACCATCGGGGAGTCGGCGGTTATTCTTCCATCGCCGAAAACATCGCAATAGAAATCTGCAGCTTCCCTGCCTTTGCCATCCAGCCAGATGCAGGGATATGGTTTGTTGCTCATGGGAGTGAATTAGTGATCAAACGATGAGAAAATGTGACAATGAGACGATGCGGGCTTGTCGAAGGCGGTGATGTGTCCGGATAGCCTTTAGAAGCGCCGCGTCAGCTCGTAAAATCCATTACAAGTTTAGAGGCTTTTTAGGTTAATCAGCTTTGCATAGGACAAGAAATGTTTTTGTGGCGGTTGGAAAAAAGTGATACCTTGGGCACCCGATCTAAACCGGATAACGCTGATAAAGATCGCCGCTTTATGTACAGTTTTAAAAATGATTACAGCGAAGGAGCGCACCCTCTTATTCTTGATGCGCTCCTTGAAAACAACAGGTCCCAGCAGCAGGGGTACGGCGAGGACGAGTACTCGGTCAGGGCATGTGAGCTGATCCGTGCGAAGCTGGGAAACCCGCATTCGGCCGTTCACCTGGTATCAGGCGGAACGCAGGCAAACCTGGTGGTGATCTCTTCCGTCCTCAGGCCCCATGAATCAGTCATATCGGCGGCTTCGGGGCATATCTATCGCCATGAAACCGGGGCTATAGAGGCTACAGGCCACCGTATCGAAACCATTGCTACGCCCGGCGGGAAGCTGTCGCCGGAGCTGATTGAGGCGTTTCTCCTACAGGTAGAGGAAGTGCATATGTGCAGGCCTCGTATGGTTTACGTCTCCAATTCCACCGAGCTGGGGACTCACTATATGAAAGAGGAGCTGATCGGCCTTTGGGAATACTGCAGGAAGAATGATCTATACCTTTATATGGATGGAGCCCGCCTGGCATCGGGCCTGGATGCCGGGGATATTGCATTTGCTGATCTCGGCAGGTATACCGATGCCTTTTATATCGGCGGCACCAAGAACGGCGCCTTGCTGGGAGAAGCTATCGTGATCAATAACCCGGCTTTACAGGAATACTTCAGCTATAATCTGAAAATGCGCGGTGCGTTACTGGCAAAAGGCAGGCTGCTGGGGATCCAGTTTGCAACGCTGTTCACGGACGACCTCTACTTTGAGATCGGCGCGCATATGAACCGGACAGCCGCTATGCTGGCGGCTGCATTCGTGCAACTGGGCTATAGCTTCCTGACGCCTTCAAAAACCAACCAGGTTTTCCCGGTCCTGCCGGAAACGGTAATCGACGGACTCAGGGAAAACTATGACTTCTATACCTGGCAGAAAACAGATCATCATCATGCGGCCATAAGGCTGGTGACAAGCTGGGCTACCGAAGAGACCGTCATACAGCGGTTTGTAGAAGATCTGAACCGCCTTAGCGCAAACCGTACCTTTTAGTTTTCAGAATGCAATCCCAGCTTGTTTCCCTCTGTGTCGGTAAACAATGCATAATATCCCATTTCCGGTCCTATCTCCGTTTTTGGCATAAGTATTTCTCCTCCGTTTGCTTCTATTCTGTCGGCAACTGCCTGAAGGTCGCTGCCGGCATTCAGGTAGACGACGGCGCCATCGGCGGAAGGTTTATATCCGTCACCATGAATGAGCTGGACAAAAACACCTTCGCCGTCATTAGGGAATAGTCCCATCTGTATCCCGTCCATTTCAACCTTTTCGATACTGATATCCAGAATCGCCTCGTAGAATACGGTTGCCCTTAAAAAGTCGTTAGCAGGGATCTCAATTATTGAAACTATATTTTTCATACAGGAAATGAATTAGATAATGAGACAATGGATCGTGCTTCAAAGCTACTGTTCTCACCCGGCCGGGAATTGTAAAAATGCGACAGCTCAATCGTGTTTGTAAAAAATAGAGGAAAGCGCCATTTTATTGTCTTCCGGGAAGGCGCCGGGTGTGGTGCCTGTAAATTCCCGGAAATCCCTGATGAAGTGGGCCTGGTCATAGTATTCGCTTTCATAGGCAATCTCCGTAAGGCTTTCCGCTTTCCGGTTGAGCAATAATTTCAATGCAGTCTGGAGCCTTATAACCTTGCCCAACTGCTTTGGACTGATGCCTATCTGCTTCATGAACTGCCTTTCGAGCTTTCTCCTTTTGGGCAGATCTTCTTTAAGAATTGCGTTGATTGAATAGCTCCCGCCGGTAGACAGCAGCATATCGACGGTTGATCTCACAATTCCGTCGATAGTTGCTTCACTTATGAGCTTTTCTATGAGAAACTCTTCCACGATCGCGATCCGCGCAGAGGTATTCTCCGCCAGGATGACCTTTTGTTCCAGCTCCTTTGCAGGCTTTTCCCCGAACAAAACTTCAAGCGGCGTTTCTTTATTGGCCAGGTCCCTGAGAGGTATGGTGACAAAATTTGCAAACCCGTATGGGTAAAACCTTATGGCGAAGGTGTTGACATATCCTGTCGGCTCTATATAGAACGGGTCGATGGTTTGTCCGAGCACCATAGCGCGGGGTTGAAGGATGAATTCCTCGCCGGAGGTATACCGCCTGATGTCGTCGCCGAGAATAAAGGCCATCTCAAGGCAGCCGTCAGGGATAATCCGTTGCCGTTGAGGACTGTCGGACGGAGGGACTTCCAAAGTCCAGTAGCACTTTACAAGCGATTTTAAATCGGGATGAGGCTGAAAGGTCTGGTAATCCATGGGTAGAAAACACGGTAGTTGCGTGATGATAGCTAAATAACGTGAATTCCGGATAAAAGACCAATCATCGCAACAGCCCATCGGGCATTTTTCCTGCTCACGAAGTGTGACACGATTGTAGAACGTATTTCATTCGAGGGTGTCCTTAAAAGGTTGTATATTTGCAGTACCATTTATAGCTACCATGATCTATTTTTTTGGAAATAATTCCGCTTCAGTTTTTGCCGTACAATCCGATCATATTTTACCAGCCGCAGACATCGAAAAGCTCAACTGGCTTTTCGGAGAGGCATCCCTGATCGACTCGAAAGAGCTTAATGAATTTTTTGTAGGTCCGCGGGCAACCATGATCACGCCGTGGAGCACCAACGCAGTCGATATTACCCGCAATATGGGGATTGAGCAAATCCTTCGTATCGAGAAATTTGTAAAAGTAGACGAGGGGTCTGAAGACTTCGATCCTATGCTGTTCCAGAAGTATGCGCGGCTGGACCAGGCTATATTTAACGTCGACATCGAACCTTCGCCGATCCTGGAGATCGACGATATCGCAGCCTATAACCTGAGTGAAGGGCTCGCTTTGAGCGAAGAAGAAGTAGCGTATCTCAATAACCTGGCTGAAAAGCTGGGCCGTAAGCTGACGGATTCGGAAGTGTTCGGTTTCTCGCAGGTCAATTCGGAGCACTGCCGCCACAAGATTTTCAACGGTACTTTCGTGATCGATGGCGAGGAAAAGCAAAGCTCGCTTTTCAAGCTGATCAAGAAGACTTCCCGGGCCAATCCTAATGACATCGTCTCGGCCTATAAAGACAATGTGGCCTTTTTGAAAGGGCCGCGGATCGAGCAGTTTGCGCCCGGAAGAGCCGATATAGCCGACTACTACACAGTTAAGGAATTCGACTCCGTCATTTCCCTGAAAGCCGAAACCCACAACTTTCCTACGACTGTCGAGCCGTTCAACGGCGCAGCTACCGGTTCGGGTGGCGAGATCAGGGACAGACTGGCCGGCGGGCAGGGTTCGCTGCCGCTGGCGGGCACAGCCATTTATATGACGGCCTATTCCCGCCTTGAAGCCGGCAGGAACTGGGAAAACGGGATGGAAGAACGTCCCTGGCTATACCAGACCCCCGTCGATATCCTGATCAAGGCTTCTAACGGCGCAACCGATTTCGGGAATAAGTTCGGCCAGCCGCTCATTACCGGGTCGGTGCTGACTTTCGAGCACGAGGAAAACGGCCGTAAGCTCGGTTACGATAAGGTGATCATGCAGGCGGGCGGTATCGGCTACGGCAAGCTGGAGCAGTCGGTAAAGAAAGAACCGCGCCCCGGTGACCAGGTGGTCATACTGGGTGGAGACAACTATCGTATCGGGATGGGCGGTGCGGCCGTGTCGTCGGCCAATACCGGCGCTTTCGGTTCGGGGATCGAGCTGAACGCCATCCAGCGTTCGAACCCGGAGATGCAGAAAAGAGTAGCCAATGCGATACGCGGACTGGTGGAAAGTGATGAGAACCCGATCGTATCCATCCACGACCACGGCGCCGGGGGACATCTAAACTGTCTTTCGGAGCTGGTGGAAAGCACAGGCGGACACATAGATCTTGACAAGCTCCCGGTGGGAGACCCGACGCTTTCTGCGAAAGAAATTATCGGCAACGAATCGCAGGAAAGAATGGGACTGGTAATTGGTAAGGAGCATATCGACACGCTGAAAGAGCTGGCCGAGCGTGAGCGGGCGCCAATGTTTGTCGTAGGAGAGGTGACCGGCGATCATCGCTTTACCATAGAGTCGGGTACGACCGGCGCCAAACCCATGGATTTTGCGCTGGCGGATATGTTCGGCAGCTCCCCTAAAACCATCATGGACGACCAGACGGTGGCAGGCGGCTACAAGCCGCTGGAGTATGACGAAAGAGAGACGGAAGCTTACCTTAAACAGGTGCTCCAACTGGAGTCGGTGGCATGCAAAGACTGGCTGACCAATAAGGTAGATCGCTGTGTGGGCGGAAGAGTGGCCAAGCAGCAATGTGCAGGCCCTTTGCAACTGCCTCTGAACAATTGCGGGGTGATGGCCCTTGATTATAAAGGGAAGGACGGTATTGCTACTTCGGTAGGACATTCGCCC
Organism: Spirosomataceae bacterium; assembly: GCA_037191015.1. Lineage (GTDB taxonomy): Bacteria > Bacteroidota > Bacteroidia > Cytophagales > Spirosomataceae > Ravibacter. The sequence goes on along the minus strand of JBBCKD010000027.1, from coordinate 308,354 downwards.
CTGACCGCGCTGATAGACGAGGCGGCCGGCAGTCGCAACGCGGTAGCCGAGGCGCTCAGCAATATCGTGTGGGCCCCCCTGAAAGACGGGCTGAAGAGCGTATCGCTTTCGGCCAACTGGATGTGGCCCTGCAGGAACCCCGGGGAGGACGCCCGCCTTTACAACGCGGTAGAGGCCTGCTCGGACTTTGCCATCGCGCTGGGCATCAACATCCCTACCGGGAAGGATTCGCTTTCAATGAAGCAAAAATATAAGGATGCCGACGTAATAGCCCCTGGGACGGTGATCATCTCGGCCGCCGGTCATTGCACCGATATCCGGAAAGTGGTGGAACCGGTATTGAAGAAGGAAGGCGGCTCTGTTTATTATATCGATCTCTCCGGCGACAGGCTGAAGCTGGGCGGGTCGGCATTGGCGCAGGTATTGAACGCTATCGGATCGGAAGCGCCGGACGTGAAAGATGCGGAGCAGTTCAGGCTGATTTTCAACACCCTCCAGGAGCTGATCGGCCGTGGGCTGATCGAAGCCGGTCATGACATCGGGAGCGGGGGACTGATCACAACGCTGCTGGAAATGACATTTGCCGACGTGGATCTGGGCGCCCGGATCGATCTGAGCGTGCTTGGTGAAACTGACCTCGTCAGGGTTTTATTCGCCGAGAACATCGGAGTAGTGATCCAGGCAGGTGAAGAAGTGGAAGCCGTTCTTTCGGAGCGTGGCATCGTGTACCACAAAATAGGGAAGCCCTTGCCGAAAGCAGAGCTTACCGTCGCGCTTAATGACAAAACCCTGCAGCTGGACGTGGCTGCTTTGCGTGACGTCTGGTACAGGACTTCCTATCTGCTGGATATCCGTCAGAGCGGTGAAAAGAATGCAAAGGCACGCTATGAGAATTATAAGGTTCAACCTCTGAAATACCGTTTTCCCGAAGGATTTACCGGCAGGAAACCTGTGTTTCCGGATACGCCAAGGCCGAAGGCCGCCATTATCCGTGAGAAGGGCAGCAACTCTGAAAGGGAGCTTGCCAATGCGCTGTACCTGGCCGGGTTCGATGTGAAGGACATTCATATGACCGACCTGGTTTCCGGCAGGGAAAACCTTGAGGACGTGCGGTTCATCGGGGCCGTAGGCGGTTTCTCAAACTCGGATGTGCTGGGCTCGGCCAAAGGTTGGGCGGGGGCTTTCAAATACAATGAAAAGGCGCGTACGGCGTTGGAGAACTTTTTCAGGCGGCCCGATACCCTGTCGATAGGGGTCTGTAACGGCTGCCAGCTTTTTGTGGAGCTCGGTTTGATATACCCCGATCATGAACAACATCCCAAAATGCTTCACAACGACAGTCATAAGCACGAAAGCGTATTTACCTCTATCGCGCTCCAGGAAAACAATACGGTGATGTTCTCGAGCCTGGCAGGCGCTGTACTCGGGGTATGGGTATCGCACGGGGAAGGTAAGTTTTACCTGCCTTATGCTGAAGACCAGTATAAGATTGTCGGGAAATACGGCTACGATGCTTATCCTGCAAGTCCCAACGGCTCGGACTACAATACGGCTTTTCTGGGCGACAAGACGGGGAGGCACGTGGTCATCATGCCGCACATAGAGCGCTCGCTGTTCCAGTGGCATTGGGCGCACTATCCCGAAGGCAGGAACGACGAAGTCTCGCCGTGGATGGAAGCTTTCGTAAATGCCCGGAAGTGGATGGATCAATAGGGTTTCTGATTAATTGAAAACGTTATGTCTCAAAAGACGACCGCTTTGAAGGCCGTTTATTTCAGCATTGCCGGCAACCTCGGGCTGGCGCTGGTGAAGGGCCTTACGGGTGTTTTGGGAAACTCTTTTGCCCTCATAGCCGATGCGATAGAATCTACTTCCGATGTATTTTCTTCCCTTTTGGTGCTTCTCGGGCTTAAATATGCCCATCGTGACGCTGACGATAACCATCCCTACGGACATGGGAGGATAGAACCGCTGGTTACTTTTGTGGTGGTGGCCTTCCTGGTCATTTCGGCGGCTATCATTGCAATGGAGAGCATCAGGAACATCAGCACTCCCCATGAGCAGCCTTCCGCCTGGACGCTCTGGGTACTGGGTATTATTATTGCCTGGAAGGAAATTTCGTACCGGCTGGTTATAAGGAAAAGCGACGAAACCAACAGCTCTTCGCTGAAGGCCGACGCATGGCATCACCGGAGCGATGCCATCACTTCCCTGGCGGCTTTTGCGGGGATTTCAATCGCGTTATGGCTGGGAGAGGGGTATGAATCTGCCGACGACTGGGCTGCTTTGCTCGCATCGGGCGTTATCCTTTATAATTGCTATACCATTTTCCGCCCGGCGCTGGGCGAGCTGATGGATGAGCAGGTTTATGATGACCTGGTAGCGGAGATCAGGCGGGTTTCGGTAACGGTAAAAGGGGTTTTGGGTACCGAAAAGTGCTATGTACGCAAATCCGGTATGTTTTACTATGTGGACCTCCACGCGATTGTCGACGGCAGAATTACGGTGTCGGAAGGTCACTACCTGGCCCATCAGCTTGCCGACACATTAAAGGAGGAAATCCCCAATATCGGGAACGTGCTGGTGCACGTCGAGCCTCAATAAAGCAGGGTGCGGGATTCGGCTGCCGGGCGTCACTATGGCCTCAAATATATATGTATGCGCTATTTTATAGAACATTCTTACCACGGCGGGGCTTATTGCGGCTGGCAGATCCAGAATAACGGGATCACCGTTCAGCAGGTGCTCGAAGAAAAGCTTTCGGTGCTGCTCCGGGAGCAGGTTAAGCTGGTAGGAAGCAGCAGGACCGACACCGGCGTACACGCCTGCCGGCAATATGCGCATTTTGATGCTGAAGGGAAACTGGATGATCCGTCAGACCTTGCTTTCCGCCTGAACGGTATGCTGCCTTTCGACGTCGCTGTCGGGCGTATAATACCCGTTGCCGCAGACGCCCACTCCCGTTTCGATGCGGTTTACCGACGTTACTGCTATAAGATGGTCCGGAGGAAAGACCCTTTTTTACAAGGACAGGCTTACTGTTTCCGGAAAGAGCTGGATATGGAGAAGATGAACGAAGCTGCCGGTCTTTTGCTGCAGCACCGCGATTTTGAGAGCTTCAGTAAAATCCATACGGACGTCAACCACTTCGAATGTGATATCATGGAAGCATACTGGGAAGCGGAAGAGCAGTATCTCTGGAAATTTCATATCAAGGCCAACCGTTTCCTGAGAGGTATGGTCCGGGCTCTGGTAGGTACCCTGTTGGAAGTGGGAGAGGGGAAGCGGTCGGTTGCTTCGTTCGAAGAGCTGATCCTTGCAAGGAACAGGAAAATGGCGGGACCGCAGGCCCCGCCGCATGGCTTATACCTGGTAGAAGTAGGCTATGAGCCGGAAACACTTGCCTGCCGGCCTTCTTCAGAGCTCTGAATAATCGGTCGGGTAGAGCAGGTAGGTCCAGCGGCCCGACACATTATTCTGGTATTTGGGATCGTCCTTTAGCTTCAGCCACACCGGGTCGGTCCGGAAAGTATCCCAGTGCTCGTCGCGCGATTTCATATTTTCGAAAGTGGTCATGTAGACCAGGTTGGGCTGGTCTTTTCCCGCCAGCACTTCACCGTAAAACATGGCGTTGAAGCCCAGGCTTTTGAAAAGCTCGATTTCACCGCCCTCGTTAAACATCGCTACCTTATTAAGGTAAATTTTTTCTGTCGGTCCTTCATAGCTTCTCAGCTCGTATACCCGTTCCGACGCGGGCGAGGACAGGGTGGGCTTAGCGTGCCTGGTTGCCCCTGAAAAAGCGCGGAGCAAAGTCGTTTCTATTCTCTGGTAGGGCGGGTTATTATACGGCGCGTCGATGTAATCTTTTCCTTTTGAAAGGTATTCCCTGTTTTTGGAAAGAATGGAAGGAAGTCTTTCGAAAAGGCTGAGGCTGGGATAAGGAGTCAGCACAAACACCAGCTTGCCGTAATTATCCTTATCGGAAGCGACCGGCTTAAATACGCCAACCCTTGCTACGCCTGCTTTTCTGGCGGCGGGAATATAGGCATTCTGAAGATAGTCATCCAGTCGTGCCGCCTGTTCGGCATTCGCAACGGTATATTTTTTCAGCTCATAGAATTCCTGGGCGTGCAGGCAGGAGATTGTCAGCGCCAGAAACAGAAAAGTAAAGTTTAATCGCATGAGAAACACTGTGGGGTAAGGTTTAAACATTTGTGCCCGTAAACTTAGCGATTTCCCGGGTGATTACTCATGTGTGCGAAAGCCTTTCTCAAGTCGTTTCGAGAACGTTTGCAGTATTATAAGTCGTGAAAGCTGTTTGGCGGCAGGTATATTTTTGTAAAATTGTAATAATACATAAGAATCTGCCCGGGAAACCGCATTCAGTGCCGGCGAAAGGCTGTTCCTGTACCCTTGACAGTATTAAGATTAGCTACCCAAACTAAGTAAAAATCATGAATAAAAGAGAGTTTTTGAAAGTTGCCGGCCTGGGCGGTCTGGCTATGAGCGGATCGGCAGGCCTGGCTTCCTGTTCAAAAGAGCCTGCCGGCGCATCATCTAATTTTCCCGAGACGCTTGAGCTCGCGAGGAAGCAGCATAAGCAGAGCTTCAACATGACGGGCTATGCGGCGCCGGCCATAGACACCGTCAAGATTGCCTACCTGGGAATTGGAGGCCGTGGTTTCGGGGCTGTTAAAAGAATGGTGAATATTGCCAATACCGAAATCCGCGCCATCGCCGATATTGTGCCGGCAAAAATAGATCGGGCCAAAGAATTCCTTGCTACTCATTCCATAACTCCTGAAAGCTATACCGGAAGCGAAGACGCCTGGAAGGAGGCTGTCGACAGCGACGATATCGACCTTGTTTATATCTGTAGCCCGTGGAGCCTGCATACTCCTATGGCGCTTTACGCGATGGAAAAAGGAAAACACGTCGTTACCGAAATACCTGCCGCCCTGACGCTGGAGCAATGCTGGCAATTGGTGGAAACATCGGAACGTACCAAAAAGCACTGCATGATGCTGGAAAACTGCTGCTATGGATTCTTCGAATTACTGACGCTCAATATGGCGCGCCAGAAATATTTCGGGGAAATCGTACACGTGGAAGGCGCCTATATCCATGACCTGTTCGATTCGCTTTTCAAGAAAGAGGGCCGCTATAATCTCTGGAGGCTTCGCGAAAACCAGAAAAACGCAAATCTTTACCCCATGCACGGCCTCGGACCGGTCAGCCAGATACTGGACATCAACCGCGGAGACCAGTACGACTACCTGGTTTCCATGTCGAGCAACGATTTCATGCTCAAAGACCGGGCAGATAAGCTTGCAAAAGAAGACCCCGACTATGCCGAGTTCGGAGGAAAAACCTACCGGGGCAATATGAATACCACCACTATACGCACAAAGAAAGGAAAGACGATCATGGTGCAGCACGACGTAACAAGCCCCAGGCCTTATTCCAGGATCCACCTGGTAAGCGGTACCGAAGGGTGCGCCCGTCAGTATCCGCTGCCCGCCAGGATTGCAAAAGGGCACGAATGGCTCAAGGAAGAGGAGTTCAAGGCGTTGGAGAAGGAGTTTGAGCCGCCGATCGTGAAGAGGATAGGAGAGCTGGCCAAGAAAGTAGGAGGGCACGGCGGTATGGATTTCCTGATGGACTGGCGCCTGATCGACTGTCTGCGGAACGGCCTGCCGCTGGATATGGATGTGTACGACGCAGCCGCCTGGAGCTCGATCATACCGCTGAGCGAGTGGTCGATAGCAAACCGTTCTGCTTCGATAGATGTACCGGATTTTACAGGCGGATCCTGGAAAACCAACGCGCCGGTCGATATTTCAATGTCGCAGGGAGGAAATACAGGTATTAATGTGAAATAGCCCTTGAGGACAGGATTTTAGAAGTTGATTACATAATATAGTTATAACCAAATGAGTATTTTAGTTTATGATACTCCGGCTGAACTGGGAAAAGCGGCCGGTTCTCACGCTGCGGGGCTGTTGCGCCAGGCGATTGCAGAAAAAGGAGAAGCCAATCTTATAGTAGCTACGGGTACGAGCCAGTTTGAGACACTGAAGCAGCTCATCGCAGAGGAAGATATCGATTGGTCAAAAGTGACGATGTTTCACCTGGATGAATATATCGGTCTTTCTATTTCACATCCTGCCTCTTTCAGGAAATATCTTAAAGAGCGCTTTCTCGAGAAGCTTCCGCCGTTAGACGCCGCTTATCTTATCGACGGTGAAACCGACACGGAAGAAGAAAGGAAAAAGCTGGGCGACCTGATCAGGAAACATCCTGTTGATGTGGCGCTGGTGGGTATCGGTGAAAACGGGCATCTCGCGTTTAATGATCCTCCCGCCGATTTCGATACGGAGGAACCTTACCTGGTAGTCGATCTCGATGGACCCTGCCGTCTGCAGCAATTGAACGAAGGATGGTTTGGCAGCCTGGATGAAGTGCCGGCACAGGCCATCAGCATGTCTATAAGGCAGATTATGAAATCGAAGCATATCATTTGCTCGGTGCCTGATGAAAGAAAGGCTGAGGCGGTAAAAAACAGCCTTACCCAGCCCGTAAGCAATCTGTTCCCGGCCAGCATCCTGCAGGAGCACCCGTCCTGTCATTTCTACCTGGACAAAAAATCGGCATCTCTGATTTCAGTAGATGGCGGCGAAGTGTCGGTTTTAGTATGAAGTTAGAGAGTTGAAAATTGAAAGTTGAAAATGGAAAGTGCAGAGCAACTTTCAACTCTCAACTTTCAATTTTCAACTAGAAAAAAATCTTTCAATAAAATGGATCAGTCCTTCGAATCATCATCCGACCGGAGGGATTTTCTCCGTAAATCCGCCGCGCTTGCGCTTGCTTTTCCTCTGCTGGGACGTGAATTTCAGCCCGGCCTAACTTTTGAATCCACGGAATTAATGGAAACAGAAAAGAGTATCATCGGACAATACGGTCCGTGGGCTATATCCCGGCGAAAAGGCCTGCCCAAATTGTCTTTCAGAAACGGAGAATGGACTGATCTGAAAAAATGGAAGGCAGCCGCGCGGCAGGAAGCCGAAAGGTACATAGCAGCGCCGGAGCCGAACTATACGCCTGCTGTAAAGGTGGAGAAAAAATACGAGTACGACGGTCTCTCTATCGAAGAGATCTCCTGGGAGCTTCCGTATGGCCGGCCCACCAAAGCGGTGGTCCTGAAACCGGCGAAGGCTACAGGAAAGCTGCCGGCTGTACTTGGTCTGCACGATCACGGCGGGAATAAATACTTTGGCCTGAGGAAAATTACCAAAGTTTCCAACGATCAGCACCCGATGATGAAAGATCACCAGGAGCATTACTACGAAGGAGCTGCCTGGGCCAACGAATTAGCCAAAAAAGGCTATGTAGTCCTTGTTCACGATACGTTTACCTTTGGCAGCCGGCGGGTTTTGTATGGCGATATGTCACCGCTCAAATGGGGAGACAACAGTACGGAAGGGAAGTCGGATGAAAATCCCGAACAGAAGGAAAACATCACCGAATATAACCGGTGGGCCGGGTATCACGAGCATATTATGGCCAAGTCGCTGTTTTGTGCCGGGACCACATGGCCGGGAGTTTTCCTGAGTGAAGACCAGGTCGCATTGAATATCCTGGCCGCCCGCAATGATGTGGATGCAGGCAACCTGGGCTGCGCAGGACTATCGGGAGGCGGTCTCCGGACCGTATTCCTCGCCGGTATGGATGAGCGGATCAAATGCTGCGTCTGCGTAGGATTTATGTCTACATGGAAGGATTTCGCGCTCAATAAATCCTACACCCATACCTGGATGACCTATGTGCCTATCCTGCCCAATTACCTCGATTTCCCGGAAATACTTGGACTAAGGGTGCCGCTGCCCACGATGGTGCTCAACGACAACCAGGACGGGCTATACACCTTGCCCGAAATGAAAGCCGCCGACAAGATCATGAAGGATGTTTTTGTCAAAGCCGGCGCCGCCGACAAATACGACTGCCGCTTCTACGAAGGCCCGCACAAATTTGACCTTGAAATGCAGAGAGATGCTTTCGGGTGGTTTGATAAGTGGTTGAAGAATTAGTTGATGTAATAATGTATCCCGATAGCTATCGGGATACATTATTACATCATTACTTCATTTTAACAATCGCCTGATAAACCCCTGCCTTAAATTTCGCAGCAATCTCCCCACCCCATGAGCTGGGTTGCTTCTGGGTAAGAATGACGCCGACGATCCCTTCTGCAGGATCGGCCCAGTATTGGGTACCGAAGGCTCCGCCCCAATCGAAAGTACCTTCAGACATAGGGTAGCGTGCCGCCTGCTCAGCCGTGGTGATGCCGAAGCCGAGGCTGAAATTATTTTTGCCTTCTTTAAGGCCGGCTATCTGGTTGGAAGTAAAAAGCCTTACGGTCGTCGGGCTCAATATCTGCTTCCCGTTATAAATCCCGCCGTTCAGGAGCATCTGAAGGAAAATAGCATAATCGAATGCGGTAGACGAAAGGCCGGCGCCTCCCGAATAATAGCGGCCTTTCATTCTCGGGTAGTTTTCGAGCATGTTGCCGTCCCTGCCGATAGGGGTGCTGTTGCCTGATACCTTTATGGTCTCCTTGTTCCCGTTTTCGGTATATAAAGTCGCCAGTCTTGCCTGTTTGCTTTCAGGGAGATAAAAGTAGCTGTCTTTCATATTGGCCGGAGTGAAGAGCCTTTCATTAAGAAATTCTGCCAGCGTCTTTCCGCTTACTGTTTCTACCAGGTAGCCAAGTACGTCGGTATTAAGCCCGTAGAGATACCTGGTGCCCGGGTCATGAAATAGAGGGAGTTTTCCCAAACGATCCATCACTTCAGAAAGGCTGGCATCCGGGTTCTCGATTCCGACCAGGATATTATTTTTCGCATAGATGGCATTGGCTTCTTTAGAGCCGATCACGGCGTAGCCGATACCGGAAGTGTGGGTCAGGAGATCGCGGATCGAAACTTCCCTTTTGGCGGGCCTGGTTGTATAGGTAGTGTCTGCTGCGTTAAATGTTTCCAGTACCTGTGCGTTGCTGAAGGCCGGGAGATATTTCGAAACCGGATCGTCGAGCAGGAAATACCCTTCTTCGTACAGCATCATCACCGCAGCACTGGTAATCGCTTTGGTTTGGGAAGCGATCCGCACGATGGCATCTTTTTTCAACGGTGTCCTGCTGTCCAGGTCGTCGTAGCCGTACGCTTTATGATAAACCACCTTTCCGTGCCTGGCTACCAGCACGATGGCCCCGGCGACCTGCTCTTTTTGCACATACGAGTCGATCACCCGGTCAATGCGCTTCAGGCGCTCCGAGCTCATGCCCACGGACTCCGGGGTGCCGGTCTGAAGCTGCTGGGCGGAAAGTAAGTAAGAGGTTGATACGAAGACAGAAAGTATTGAAACAGAAAGTAATAGCTTACTTCTGAAGGCGCAGGAAATCAGATACATAGTCGACCCGGAAGGTTATTGTTAATAAAAAAACTGTTGTGAGCTCCGGCCCACAACAGTTAGTAAGGAGGTAACCCGACATTTTCTACTTTACGATTTCACACCCTTCCTCTTTTTCGGTGAAGCTTTTGCATATTTGTTGTAATCCAGGCAAAGCTCAATCCAGTAAGAAAGCTCCTTCTCTGTCCCGGTCCCCTCCGGTTCAACGTAGCAATAGCCGTCCAGGACCCTGCCTTTCATTATCATGGGCTGGTAGCCGGTTTGCCGGGAAAGCTCCTCCTTAAGCGCGGGATCAAACCGGCACATGAGATTTTCATCGCTGATGTTGATGCACATTTTTCCGTTGACCATAAATGCCAGCCCGCCCATCATGGTCTTTTCCCCGATCTGAAATTCCCGGAGGTCCGAAAGGTACTTCCGTACTCTCTCTGTAAGCGCTTTGCTGTAAGCCATCAGATACTGATAGATATCCCCAGCAGCTTGTAAAATTCTCTCAGGATAGCAGGGTGGCCCGGCCATGCGGGCGAGGTTACCAGGTTGCCGTCGACCACCGCCTGATCGGCCGGTATATTTTTCCAGGTCCCGCCGGCCAGCTCTATATCAGGCCCTACGGCAACATAGGCGGTAAGCGTACGCCCCGAAAGCACTTTGGCTGCGGTAAGCACCTGGATGCCGTGACAGATAGCGGCTACCGGTTTGTTGGCATCGAAAAAATGACGGGTAATATCGAGGACCTTTTTATTGAGGCGGATATACTCCGGTGCCCGTCCGCCGGTAATATACAGGCCGTCATAATCTTCGGGTTTTACCGAGTCGAAATCGGCGGTAATGGCAAAACGGTGGCCCTGGGTTTCTTTATAGGTTTGATCTCCTACGAAATCGTGCACCGCAGTAGGGACGGAATCCCCTTTCTTACGATCGGGAGCGACGGAATCTACCTGCAGGCCGACAGACAGCATGGCCTGGAAAGGGACCATGGCTTCATAATCTTCGACATAATCACCGGCAAGCAACAGAATTTTCTTAGACATGATTTTTTAGCTTTTAATAAAGGTTGATGCGGAGCTGACAATACCAGAATTATCAACTTGTACTTAAAGATAACGAATTACGCAGCCACACCATTATTGCAGATAAAAAGAACCAGTCCTCCGTGTGTGAAGCATTCGAAATCGAGAAACAGCGTATCGGGTACCGAGAGCGCATCCCTGCTTTGGAGCAGGCGATCTTTTATCTCAAAAATCCCTTCTATTACATAAGCAAGCAGCCCCGGCCCATACAGAGGTACTTCTACCGATTCCCTCTCGCCGAAGTGGCCGACGATGATCCGGAAGCCTGCAGAAGCATGGAACGGCAGCAACCGGTTGTCCAGTTCCAGTTTGTCCTGGATAAAATGAGGGCCATCGGCCTCCTGATCCGGATCATGTCCTATCAGCAGGAAGTTGACCGGGCGATCGAATGGATTGTATACATGAAAGGAATCGCCGGTTTCTCTGAACTCGAGCCAGCTCCCGTTTTCTACGGGCACGACGTCGTCAGGGCTCAGAAGATCTACTGAGCCGGCCAGCGGCAGGATAAAACAATACGATCCTTTCCTGCCGGAACTGACTTCGAGCGATCCGCCCGGGCGGAGGGTAATGTCATCGAACCTGGAAACAGACTTCAGGAACTCCGGCCGTTCGGTATCATTGAAGAGCGGGACGACAGATCCGTAGCTTCCGGAGCGGCCTTCCCGTTTTTCGGCCAGCAGAATATAAGTTTCGTTTGCCAGGCTCATGCGTTTACGACAATTGCATGTACAAGCTCATATCCTTTGGAAGCACTTCCGGTAACGGTAGCCATTTCAGTACTTACGCCGTCCGAAAAAACGTTATCCCGCGCAATGCTGGTATCGGCCTGGCCTTTGGAGGCATAGACGCCCTGGGCATATACCACCGCGCTGATCGCCTCCGGGAAAGCGATCTGGGTGATAAGCAGCGATTTGCCCGCCGAATTATATACATGAACATGAATGTGGGGCGCACGCCCCGAATACCAGCCCGGGTAGATGCTTCTAAAGCCTGCCACGCCTTCGCTGTTTGTAGCCTGCCTGCCGCGCAGAAAGCTTACATTGGTATAGTCGGCCCGCTGCATGCCCGTATTGCCGTACTGGGAATAGTCCCCGCTTGCGTCGCAATGCCAGATATCGACAATAGCGTTGGCCAGCGGCTCGCAGTTGTTGTTTTTGTTTTGAATGGTAATCCTGATGTCCAGCGACGTTCCGGTCCTGTCGGAAACGATATCTTCCAGGACCAGGGAGGCCGGGTTTTTAGTCGGGAACGGTCCATCGGTTTCAGGCTCGGTCAAAACACAGGCTCCGCTCTCCGATTCTTCTTCAGGGTCGATGTCTTCATTGGATTTACAGCTTCCGAAAACCGGTATGACCGTGATAGCGCCCAGCGTGCGGAAAGACCTTCTCAGAAATTCGGTGCGTTTCATGACAGTACTATTTAAGTTGGTTAGCGATGATTAACTAAACTCATGTACGCATGAACGCCGGGCGCAATTGCAGGCCCGGACAGGAGAATCGATGGATGAAGGAGTTGTATCGGTGAAAGGATCGCAATGGTTCAGAGCTCTCCTTTCCATTTAAGGAGAAAATGGTTGTAGCTCTGGCTTACCGGTAGCTCCGGTCCCGATTTCATGATCACTTTTTTACCCCTGGTAGAATGAATATGGGCGTGGTTGACGATGAAGCTGCGGTGTATCCTGCTGAACCTGTTTTCAGGCAAGGTCGACTCAAGTGTTTTGAGCGAGTTGAGCGATAAGACGGGATGAGGCGTACCTGCCAGGTGGATTTTGACATAATCCGAAAGGCTTTCTATGTATTCGATCTCCCGGAAGGGGATCCTGATCAGCTTGTATTCGGAATGCACCATCAGGTACCCGGACTCGTCCGGCTTCCGGTCGGATATCCGCTGCCTGACCTTTTGAATGGCTGTTTCAAGACGCTCGAAAGTAACGGGCTTCAGGATGTAATCGGCTGCATCGAGCAGGAATCCTTCTACCGCATAGTCGCGGTAAGCCGTGGTGAAAACGATCTGCGGCTTAGGGTCCGGAAGGCGCTCTGCCAATTGCAGCCCGTTGATATCCGGCATGTTGATATCGACAATGACCAGGTCGACATCTTCTTTTTCCAGGAAGCTGAGCGCCAGGATACCGTCGTCAAAACAATGAAGCAGCTCAATGTCGTCAAACCGGCTTATATATTCCCGGATGAGTTCCAGCGCAAGCGGTTCGTCGTCAATAGCGATACATCGGATCATCCTGCTTATGAATGGTTAGTCCTGCCTGAAAGTTCGGAAACGGAAAGATCGATACGAAGCCTGACCTCAAAGAAGTCTTCGCTTTTCCTGATATCCAGCTCATGCCTTTCGGGATAGTGGTGCTGAAGCCGCCGCCTGGTATTTTCGATCCCTATCCCGGTACTTTCCGGTATCCTGTCTTTATTGATAACCTGGTTGGAGCAGCAGAGCTCGAGAAACCCGTTTCCCATTGAAAGATGAATGCGGATAAGCGCTTCCTTACTGGCGCTTATACCATATTTAAATGCATTTTCTACAAAGGTAATGAGGATCATCGGCGCTATCGCGATTTCCGGCCCAACCGCCGGGGCGGAGAAGTCTACCGTCGTTTTGTTGCTGAGCCTTATCTTCTGGAGCTCGATATAGTTCCTGATAAAATCTATTTCCCTTGTCAGCGGGACGGTGTCGGCGGCAGACTCCTCGACGAGGTACCTCATCAGGTTGGATAGCTTGAGGATGCCGGGAGCGGTTTCGTCGCTTTTCAGGGTGGCCAGCGCGTACAGGTTGCTCAGCGTGTTAAACAGGAAATGAGGGTTTATCTGCGCTCTCAGGAATGCCAGCTCTGCCCTGGCTTTGTCTGCCTGCGACTTCAGGATCTCCTGCTGCGCTTTCTGCCACCGGTCTGAAGCCGCCGCGAACATACCGACCGACCAGACCATTCCCCATAGCACAATACTGATGATGTCGATCCTTTGGGGGCCCGGTCTTTGCGGCCTGTCAGCCGGCTCCCGGAGTGGGGGAGGCCCGTTTTCCGGCCCGGGAGGAAAAGGACGGCCGGGAGGAGGAGCAGGGTTTGTCACAGGCTCTGATTCGCGGAGAGTCCTGACCTGCCTGAAAATGAGGTTTTCAAAAGGAGATACTTTATAAACGAGTCCCAGGAAGCATAACGAAATGATCCCGTAGGCAAAGTACTTCTTCTTCTGAAAGAAAGAAGGAATCAGCCACCGGGTGTTGAGATAGAATAGCGCCGGGTAAAAAGCTGCAAACAGCCAGAATCCGGGGGTAAGAAAGAGCCGCCTGGCAGCATCCATGCCCGACTCCCGGAAGACGAATGTGAGGATCAGGGCCATAAATAACAGCCATCCCACAAAATGGCCCGTTTTGTTTCGCATAAGGTATTAGTTGTATCACTCTTTTAAACTTATGAAATATTCGCTTAAACCCCAGTCCCTGTTATCTTTTTTATACTTTGCCGGAATAGCGCTGCTCCAGGCTCAGCCTGTCGCGGATATCGGCAGCAGGAGAGAGCTCTTTGTAGACCGGTATTTGCTGGAACGGCTGGAAAACGTCGGCCTGGCCTTACATTACCCCCGGAATGAGGGAAAGGTACTTGCTTTTGACAAGCCGTGGGAAGGAGCTTTTTGCGCATACGGGACTGTCATTAAGGATGGAGCGATCTTCCGCATGTACTACCGCGGCGTGCCTGTAGCCGGGAAGGACGGGAATTCCAATGAAGTAACCTGCTATGCCGAATCGACGGACGGTATCAACTGGTCGAAGCCTGAGCTGGGCCTGTACGAGATCGGTGGCTCGCGGGCCAACAACGTAATTCTGGCAGATGCCGCGCCGGTTACCCATAATTTCAGCCCCTTCCTGGACACGAATCCCGCTGCGCCCGCGAGCGAGTGCTATAAGGCGATCGGCGGAACAGACCACAGCGGGCTTGTTGCCTACGTTTCTCCCGACGGCATACGCTGGAAAAAAATGCAGGAGGAAGCGGTTTTTAAAAAAGGCGTTTTTGATTCCCAGAATGTGGCCTTCTGGTCGCCGGGCGAGCAGCGCTATGTCTGCTATTTCAGGACCTGGTCTGACGGGGGTTATAAAGGATTCCGCTCTGTGAGCAGGACTACGTCAACGGATTTCCGGAACTGGACCGACCCGGTGCCGATGACGTTCGGCGACACGCCCCTGGAGCATCTTTATACCCAGCAGACAGCCGCATATTTCAGGGCGCCGCATATTTATGTAGCCATCGGCGCGCGGTTCATGCCCGACCGCCAGGTAGTGAGCGATGAGCAGGCCGGGACCCTGAAAGTAAACCCGAAGTATTACAAGGATTGCTCGGATGCGGTTCTGATGACAAGCCGCGGGGGGAATGTGTACGACCGTACCTTTATGGAGTCCTACATCCGCCCGGGGATCGGGCTCCGCAACTGGGTCTCCCGTTCCAACTACCCGGTGCTGAACGTGGTGCAGACCGGTCCTGATGAAATGTCGGTCTATGTAAACGAGGACTATGCTCAACCTACCGCCCACATCAAACGGTATTCGATGAGGTTAGACGGATTTTCGTCGCTTAAAGCAGATTATAAAGGCGGGTATGTGACCACAAAGCCCTTCACTTTTTCGGGGAAAGAGCTTGAGATCAACTATGCCACATCGGCTGCCGGCAGTATCCGGGTCGAAATCCAGGACCAGGCCGGGAAACCGCTGGAAGGCTATACCCTGGAGAACTGCCAGGAGATAATCGGCAATGAAATCAGGCGCGTCGTTACCTGGAAGGGAAAAAGCGACGTAAGCCAACTGGCAGGAAAGGTAATACGCCTCCGTATCTTCATGAAGGATTCGGATCTTTACTCATTCAGATTCGAGTGATCCCGCTGGAAGCGCTTCTTGACCCCGTTGCACCGGTATAGCCGGGACAATCCGGTTTTTCCGGTCGTCGAAAAGCCCGATCAGCAGGCTGTTGCCGGCATCATCTACTTTCAAACCGCCATATTCCGCTTTTTCATAGAAAGACGCGGTCCCTTCCTGGAAAAAGAACGATTCGGCTCCTATCCTGATGCGGTATTCCGGCCTGGTATAGGCAATAAGGTATTCGCCGGGGAAAAGAGGTTTTTTCGCAGCCTGAAACCGTTTAATCGCGGCGACCCCGTCATGATCAGGTTCAACAACGCAGAAGCCCCTCCTGGGCAGGGTATCGTCACGGACGGGCAGCACGCCGTCGGGAGAGGGAAATGCATAGCGTAGCTCCATATAGTCTCCCTGCATCAGCGAACGGGGATCTACCGGGGCAAGCTTAAGCAGGAGGAGTGTCCCTTCCTCCAGCAGGCGCTCTTTTTGACAAACCGTATACCCGAAATACAGGAACAGGGCTGCCAGGTTAGCTACGATCAGGAATTTATTGACTTTTGACATAATTTACTATTTATATACCTGTCATCTCATACTTAAACCCGGCACCTCATCGCTCCGCCCTTGTAATCAGCCAATACCCGGCTAAAAATACCAGTCCCGGCAGCATCAGCAACAGCGATTTGACAAGCAGCGAAAAATGAAGATCGTAGTAGTACAGCCCGATTGCGAAGCAAAGCGATACAATGCTGATGACGGTCCCTGTTTTATGGGCGTTGTAAAATGTGATGACAAGGAGGTAAAGAGACAAGCCGATGGCCGGGGCAAACAGCGTTAAGCCCAGAACAAGGACGATGATCAGGAAAATAGCAATTTTCCATGAGCCGGGGGCAAACCGTGTTTCCCGGAGCAGGCAGGCAACTGCAGACAGGCAGATCAGCGATACCGGGACCGAAAAGTATAGCTGGTAGTGTTTGAAAGGGAATTCCTGCAATCCCCTCAGGAAGAACGGGGAGAAGATATAGAGCCCAGCCAGTACCGAAGCCAGCAGCCCCAGTCGCAGAGGCTGATATTGATAGCCCTTTTTTCTCAAAAGGTCCAGCAAGTTTCCCTCAAAAAGATATACAGGCAACAGGGCAACGGCCAGGGCGCTATACAGCAACGGGATAAAAACAGGAGGGCATTTTGCTTGCACCCATATAAAAAGGTATATGCAGGCGGAAACAACGCTTAAGAACGGAAGAATGAAATTCTTTGAAAAAATAAAGCAGGCTACAGAGATCACGATAAGGCTTCCGCAGATCAGCCCGGTGTCAATCTTCCATTCCCCCAATGCAAATGCGATACTGGCGTAGCCCATCAATATGAGTGAGATGGAAATAGTATCGGTTACATCGCTTTGCCGCTTCAGATGGATCCACATGCCTGCCAGAAGTCCGGCGATTCCCGTAACAAGCATGGCAATCTCAGAGTCGTAAATCCCGAATGAAAAGAGTATGGAAACAATCAGGACCGCCGACAGCAGCGTCCCCAGTATGACGAGCACCCGTATGGCAATATGACCGGGGTTCTTATCGCGGGAATCGTAGGCGCGGCGGATGGCGTCGCCGTTAAAACGAAACTCCTGGTTTTCGAGCCAGCCGCGGATTTCATTTCGTATCATTCTTCCAGCTTTTGTTTAACTTCAATAAATACGAGACCATTCCGTACAGGCCTGCCGCTACAAAAAGGATGTCGATGATGAGCGCGTTTTTACCTTCGATAAGCTTCTCGGCGAGAAGAATGCCTGCGAATAGTAATACCACGCAGACAAGAGATATATAAAACAGCTTCCTGGTTTGCATTCCCTTGTTGAAAAGAAAGAAGCAAAGTGCCGTAAGAAGGAGGGAAGCTGCAGACAGCCTGATCCAGCGGTCCGGACCGGATAAAGCATAGCCAAAACTGACGACGGCAATTGCTGCGGAAGCCACAGAGATGCAGTAGGCGAGCCATCCCGGACCCTGCAAATAGCTGTCAAAAAAGCGCGGCCGGGCGTGAACGGCTACGAGGAAGCAGAAATTCGCAGCTGTCGCTATGACCAGGCCATAGCCCGACATACGCTCCGGAGCGACTTGTTCGACGTAAAGGAACCAGGTGGTATTCAGCAGGATGAAATACAAAAGCCAGAGTATGGGGAAACGGGATACCGCTACCCATACGGCAGTAAAAAGAGCCCAGGCCAGGAAAAAATCAAATGCGTTAGCGCCGGTCTGGTAGATTTGTCCGAAGACGGCAAATAAAACACCGGCCATTACCGAAGCGGCCGTAAGGGTTGCATTCCTGGTGTGGCGGTTCAGACGGGGCATGACTGTCGGCGCTACCAGGAAAACCAGTGCGGCGCCTATCAGGCCCATCTTTGAAAACTTGTGAAGGTAATCCCAGTTATAGGCGAAGAAGAAGACGATACCTGACAGGGTAAGGGTTATCCCCAGGGCCAGGAAGCTCCATTTGATGAACTTCAGCCAGTCGCGCGCATCCGGGTATACTTTGTCTTTTAAGGCTGCTTCGATACCTTTTGCAGGCCAGTCGCTGTTTCCGGCGATAATGTGAATATCCTCTCTGTCCATATATGAAGGTGATCTGCGACGCCGTTGACTAGTAAGGCGCACCAAAATATAGGGCTTTTGAAACCCAAAAACAAAATGTTGTTCCCGGGTTGAAGCGCGGAGCAATTGATGCCGGGGTTGACATAAATCCTGTAAATGAATAGCTGAATTACGCAAAGCGTCTTCCTGGTTTTGTTGCCAACTTTGTATGACAGGCGTCTGTCGGAACGGGTGGATGCGAACCGGATAAATGATGTTACTATGAAAAGTGCTTTCCCGAATAAGATACTGCCTTTCCTGATATTGCTGGGTTTTCATAAAAGCCTTGCACAGGAAGTAGTGCGCTACGAGCTGTATGTGAAAGATACGCTTGTAACCTACGCCGGGAAACCCAGGCGAGCCATCGCCGTCAACGGGCAAATTCCTATGCCTACGCTGACTTTTACCGAAGGCGATACCGCAGAAATTGTTGTGCACAACCTGTTAAAGGAGGGTACATCGCTTCACTGGCACGGCGTGTTTTTGCCCAATAGGGAAGACGGTGTTCCCTTTCTTACCCAGAAACCCATTGAGCCGGGCGCTACCTATATCTACCGCTTCCCGGTAAAACAGCATGGTACGCACTGGTATCATTCCCATTCGGGCATGCAGGAGCAGATCGGGATGTACGGAAGCTTTATCATGCAAAAGAAGCCCGGTGACAAGACCTTCAGGAAGGGTATCGATGACCTGCCCACCGAAGCGGTTATGTTGAGCGAGTGGACAAACCTCGATCCCGACAATGTGCACCGTATGCTGCATAATGCAAACGACTGGTCGGCAATCAGGAAGGGAGCTGTGCAGAGCTATGCGGAAGCCATAAAGGAGGGATACTTCAAAACCAAGATCGTTAATGAATGGAAGCGGATGCTGGCGATGGATGTGAGCGATGTTTATTACGACAGGATCCTGGTAAACGGCAGCGCCGAAGCAACTTTGAAAAGCGCGGGCGGAAAACCTTTGAAAGCAGGCGATAAGGTACGCCTCCGTATTTCAAACGGCGGGGCGTCGTCTTATTTCTGGCTGCGCTATGCCGGGGGCAAAATCACGGTAGTAGCTAACGATGGCAACGATGTGGAGCCTGTGGAAGTAGACCGGTTGATCATAGCGGTTTCGGAAACTTACGACATCGTTGTCAGCATCCCTGAAAACGGCAAATCGTTCGAGCTGATGGCTACTACCGAAGACCGTACCAATTCTGCCAGCATTTTTATCGGCGAAGGACAAAAACAAACGATAGCGCCATTACCGCGGCTCGGGTATTTCGAAGGCATGAAGATGATGAACGATATGATGAAGATGAACGGCGACCTGGATGATATGGGAATGGATATGTCGCTAAACCAAATGGATATGAATGCCGTGATGTATCCCGAGCTGACGGGAGGTGCGACGCACCGGGAACACGAAATGCATCACATGGAACCGGAAAACGGATCAGGACATGGCCATCATAGCGATAAGCCGGCCGGTATCGTTACGCTGAACTATGCCATGCTGAAATCGCCGTATAACACCGCATTGCCTTCAGACGCGCCCGTCAGGGAGCTGAAATTTACCCTCACCGGGAATATGAACCGCTATGTGTGGAGCATGGATAACCGGGTGCTGGCCGAAACAGACAAGATACCGGTCGGGAAAGGAGAAATACTGCGCATCATACTCTACAATAATTCAATGATGCGGCACCCGATGCATTTGCACGGCTTCGATTTCAGGGTGCTCAACGGTCATGGTGATCATGCCCCGCTAAAGAATGTCATCGATATTATGCCGATGGAGACCGATACAATAGAGTTTCTGGCAGATACGGAAGGAGACTGGTTCTTCCATTGCCATATTCTTTACCACATGATGTCGGGTATGAACCGGGTATTTGCAGTCGGCGACTATGAGAACCCCCTGCTGCCCGACAGGCATAAAGCCTACATGATGCTTCAGCATGAGAGCAATATGCCTCACTTTATGATAGAAAATGATTTCGCGTCTAATGGTAACGACGGAATGGCCATGGTGCAGAATGCCCGGTGGAAATTGAATACTGAATGGCGATTGGGGTATCACCGGATGCATGGTTACGAAGTCGAAACACATCTGGGGAGATACCTCGGGAGAATGCAGTGGTTTATGCCGTTTATAGGTTTCGACTGGCGGTACAGGAAGACAGGACCGGATAAACATGAGCAGAACCTGTTCGGGCAGAGAAACGGGAAAGATTCCAGGAGGTTATTCAGCGCCGGGTTTGTGTATACACTGCCTATGCTTATTGATTTCCAGGCTGAAGTCTATCATGACGGCTCACTGCGTCTCCAGCTCAGGAGAGAGGATATCCCGCTATCTAAAAGACTGAGGGGCGGTTTTATGGTCAACAGCGATAAGGAGTATATGGCGGGCCTGAAGTATATCATTACCAGGAACATCGGCGCGCGGGCGCACTACGACAGCGATATGGGATTTGGGATCGGGGTGTCGCTTACCTATTGAGATGCTGACGTGATTTATAAATACAGAATATGCCCCAGGGCCGTTTGTCAGCGCCGGGGCATATCCCCGTGTGTGATGGAGTATGATTTTACCTAACGCCGCGTGTGAAAATGATGTGATCCGGAAAGAAAGAGTAAATTGAGCCGGAAAACATAACACCAGAGCTATGGCCAGAAGGAAACATGGTAAAAACCGGAATCTGCTCACCTCACCCGGTACACTGACCTACGTCGGACCGGAGATAGACCTCAACACCGAAATAACAAGGATCAGGTATAGCAAAGCGTCCTTCTCCGAAGAGCGTATTACCGACGGCCGGGAAATGGAAGAGCCGCCGCGTGATGTGCCGGGCGAGGTTATGACCTGGTACAACATAAACGGGATCCATAACGCGGCCATTATCGCGCACCTGGGCAGCAGGTTTCATATCCATACCCTTGTGCTCGAAGACATACTCAACACCACCCAAAAACCCAAAATAGAATGGCTGGATGACGACACCCTGTTCGTGGTCCTGAAAGCGCTGAGCTATAAGAGACCTGAGCAAAGCAAAGAATTAAAGAACGTCGGCGTTGAAACAGGCATGGAAACGGAGCATATCTGTTTTGTCGTAAAGCCGGGCCTGATGCTTTCCTTCCAGGAAGAGGTCAGCGACGACGCCTTTTCGGAAGTTGAAAAAAGGCTTAAAACCTCCGTAGGGAAGACCCGTTCCAACGGTGTGGATTACCTCCTGTTTTCGCTTATCGATATTGTGGTGGACAATTATTTTATCGTCCTTGAAAAGGTGGAGGAAAGGCTCGACCTCGTAGAAGACGAGATCATGAAGGGAAGCGCCAACTACAAGCTCGGCGACCTGTACGGGCTCAAGCAGGACCTTACCGTGATGAGGCGGTGTGTCCTTCCGCTCAGGGAGATGATATCCGAGATCCTGAGAGCCGAGAACGGCTTTGTGGCGCCTAATGTTGTTCCGTATTTCAGGGACTTGTACGACCACGTCATCCAAACGGTGGAAACGATAGAGATCTACCGCGATCTGCTCGCCAGCCTCGTCGACCTGCACCTGTCGTCTATGAGCTACAAGATGAACCAGGTGATGAAGACGCTGACCGTATTTTCTGCGATCTTCATGCCGCTGACCTTCATTGTCGGGGTTTATGGCATGAATTTCGACAATATGCCCGAGCTGCACCTTCCCAACGGGTATTACATCACCTGGGGATTCATGCTTTTCATTGCGCTGGCGTTGTACGGATATTTTAAATGGAGAAAATGGACGTGAGTGATGATGAGGCAATTAGATAATGTGATAATGTGAGAATGAGTAGATGTAGCGATGAAGTAATTTTTAAATGTAATCATCATATCTGCTAATTATCACATTATCACATCAGCTAATCATGAATACGTTTTATATCAACCGCAGGAAATTTTTACAGGGAGCTACAGCTTCGCTCGCGCTGGCGTCTTTCGGGGCAGGAGCCATGAACCTGGCCAACCCGTCGAAGTCTTACAGGGTGGCGTTGATCGGAAGCGGCTGGTATGGTAAAAGTGACCTTTTCAGGCTGATACAGGTGGCGGATGTGGAAGTGGTGGCCATATGCGATGTCGATAAGAACATTCTCAATGCGGCGGCGAAGCTGGTCAGCGAAAGGCAGAAATCCCGGAAGATGCCTCAGCTATACACCGACTACCGCAAGCTCCTGGCCGAACATAAGCTGGATATCGTTGTCATAGGAAGCCCCGACCACTGGCATGCCCTGCAGGCGATCGATGCCGTGAAGGCGGGCGCCAACGTATATGTGCAGAAGCCGATAAGCGTCGACGTGATGGAAGGCGAAGCGATGGTAGCAGCCGCGAGGAAATATAAAAAGGTAGTCCAGGTAGGCACCCAGCGGAAAAGCACGCCCCATCTTATCGATGCGAAAAAGAATATAGTAGATGCGGGCCTGTTGGGTAAGATCTCCCATGTGGAAATGTGCTGCTATTACCATATGAGGGCAAACGGGAATCCGCCCCTCGAGCCGGTGCCCGACTATCTCGATTATGAAATGTGGACCGGGCCCGCGCCGCTGCGTCCTTACGACGGTCTTCCGCATATCAGGTGGTGGCGGACTTTTATGGAATACGGGAACGGGATAACCGGCGATATGTGCGTCCACATGTTTGATACGGTCAGGTGGATGCTCGGGCTGCGCTGGCCTAAGAGCATCAGCTCTGTCGGCGGGATTTATGTGCAGAAGGAAGGGAAATCCAATATATCGGATACCCAGACCGCAGTGTTCGAATATGATGAGCTGAATTGTGTATGGCAGCACCGTACATGGGGTACGCCGGCCAATCCCGATTACCCGTGGTCATTTACCCTTTACGGCGATAAGGGTACGCTCTGGGGAAGTACCATGGCCTGTGATTTCATACCGCAGGGCAAAGACGGGACCAGGATACACAAGGATGTGGTTTACGAAAGGGAGAAATACCCGGAAGACCTTACGGAAGAGCGGATAGAGCTCAACGCCGCGCCGGCTACCCGGTTGCATATGATCGACTTCCTGAACGCCATCGAAAAAGGCTCCCGGCCCGTGGCGGACATCGAGGAAGGGCATATTTCCACGGCGTCGTGCATACTCGCCAATCTTTCCATGCAGCTGGGAAGGCCCCTGGCTTACGATCCGGCTACGAGGACAGTTAAAAATGACCCCGAGGCTACAAAATTGCTGACCCGGGCCTACCGCCAGCCTTGGGTGCATCCTGATCCGCTCAAGGTATAAACGTATGGAAATTCTCCGCCGTTTTTACCGGGTCGCCGTAATGGCCGTCCTTTTCGATGGTTGTACTGCACCTCAGCGGAAAGCTTCCGGACCGGAAGGTGCCGACAGGTATTCCGAACACGTCAGGAGCACGGATTTCCAGGCGCCGGAAAAGCAGGTGAAGGGCTTTAAGCTGCCTCCGGGGTTCGAGATCACGTTATTTGCATCGGAGCCGCAGATAGGAAAGCCGATGAATATCGAATTCGACGACAGGGGGCGGCTGTGGGTCACCCAGTCGACGGAATACCCTATGGCGGCAACAGGCAGCATGGGGAAGGACAAGATCACCATACTTGAAGATCTTGACGGAGACGGGAAGGCAGACAAGTTTACAGATTTTAAAACAGGGTTGAATATCCCGATAGGGATCATGCCCATGTCCGACGGGGCGATCGCCTATAGTATTCCGGATGTTTACTATTTTAAGGACCGCAACGGCGATGACAAAGCCGATGAGGCTGTCAGGTTACTGGGGCCGTTTGGCTACAACGATACCCACGGGATGGTCAACAACTTTATCCGCGGATTCGACGGATGGGTGCATTCCAGCCACGGGTTTTCCAATACTTCCCGCATAGCAGGCGCCGACGGAGACTCGCTTACCATGTTTTCCGGCAATACTTTCCGCTTCAGGACTGACGGGAGCCGTGCCGAGCAAACCACTTACGGACGGGTAAACCCTTTCGGGTTCAGCTATGATGAGCGGGGATATCTCTATTCGGTGGACTGTCATTCCAAGCCGCTGTACCAGCTGATACCGGGGGCGGAATACCCGCATTTCGGTAAAAAGCCGACGGGCATAGGGTTCGGGCCTGAAATGACGAACTACGAGCTCGGGTCCACTGCGCTCGCCGGGCTCGTTTATTATACAGGCGTTCATTTCCCGCCGTCTTACCGGAACAGCTTTTTTATCGGTGACGTCGTAACCAGCCGTATCAGCAGGAATTCCGTCAGCTTTAAAGGCTCTACACCGGTGTTGAAGTTTGAAGAAGATTTTCTGCTGAGCGATGATCCATGGTTCAGGCCGGTCGATATAAAAGTCGGGCCTGACGGAGCCATTTACATCGCTGATTTTTATAACCGCATCATCGGGCATTACGAAGTTGACCTTAAGCACCCGGGCAGGGACCGGTCGAGCGGGAGGATCTGGCGGATCAGCTACAAAGGCGGGGAGAAAGCAGCCTGGTCGGAGAAAGACTGGTCGAAGGCGCCGCTTTGCGAGCTTATCGAAAGCCTGGACATCCCGCAGCTTAACATACGGATGAGAATAGCCGACCGGATCTTTGACAGTTTCGGAGCCGATGCAATAGTCCCGCTCACAAACCTGGCGGCAAACGAGGCGAAGCCCTGGCAGGCCAGGGTACAGGCCCTGTGGCTTCTGTACAGGCTCAGCCACTGGAGCGGCAACCTGACTGACATTGGACTGAGCGCAAACCACGAGGAGATCAGGATCCATACGCTTCGTATCCTGTCGCAGCAGCAAAAGCCGGACGGAAAGCTCCGGGCCGGGATACTCGGGCTATTACAGGATAAAAGCCCCTTCATACAGAGGACTGCCGCAGAGGTGCTTAATAATTTTCCATCGATAGAAAATCTAACACCGTTAATGGACTTGTATATCCGAGTTCCGGAAGAAGACTCTCACCTCAGATATACGGTTTTGCTGGCGATCAGGAACAACCTTGCCGAAAGGGATGTGGCGGCCAAGGTAATCAGGCGTTCATGGACAAAGGAGCAGAAGGGGCTGATGGCCAACGCTGCGCTGGATCTTCCCGATAAAACAATGGCCAACTTCGTGCTGGCCTACCTGCTGGAAGGCAATATTCCGGATCTCCCGGACCCTTTTCTTGAATATGTAGCTTCGCATATCACCCCGGGCCAGGCAGATGTACTGTCCGCTTTTATGATCAGGGATCTCGCGCCGGCAGAACCTGCCTACCTGTCGCGGCTTCGGGCAATTGCCAGGGGATTGCAGCAGTCGGGGAGGAGCAGGCCGCCTGTCCTGGCGATGCTGGCAGGGAAAGCTGCCCGGGAAGTCGTAACAATGTATGCCGGGAGAGCGCCGGAAGCTTTACATAGCCCCGGCAATTTGCATAAATCCCAGTTTACCGCCGCTGCCGAAATCCTGGGACAAATGAGGATACGCGGGATGGCGGAACCGCTGATGTCGTTTCTTTCGGCAGGAAATCCGCCGGAGTTTCAGCAGGCGGCGGCAGATGCCCTGGTGAAAATCTCGCCTGTGGCCTATACCCCCGTTTTTACAGGCCTGTTCGGAGATCCTGCGACCGGTTCCGCTTACAAGGAAAAGCTGGTGACCGGCATAGCTGCAAATCCGACACCCCAAAACCTGGCCGCTTTGCGCAGGCAGCTTCCCGGCAGCCCGCGAAGCCTCCAGGTGGCGATACTTTCGGCTCTTTCCACGGCGCCGGGAGGTATGGAGCTGGTTGTCGATGCGATGGAAAATAATGAGGCGCCGCTCGATCTTCTGCAGGCCGGGAGGCTGAAGACGATCCTGAGCGATTACCTGAAAAACAGCGAAAATACCAGGCTTCAGCGACTTTTAGCCGTCAGTGAAACGGCGGCGAAGGATCTGGACGATCTGCTTGTACAAAGGGAAGAGCGCGCCAGAAACTATAAAGGAAATCCCGGAAAGGGCCGGGAAATATTCATGGGTAATTGCTCGGCGTGCCACCAGATCAAAGGAGCGGGAGGGATGGTAGGCCCTCAGCTGGACGGGATCGGCAATTGGGGAATTAAAGCGCTGACCGAGAAGATCCTATCCCCGAACCGTAATATTACCGAGGCGTTCAAAACCTACCAGATCAACTTAAAATCGGGAGAGCAGAAGCTCGGGCTTTATCGCCGTGCCGAAGGGGCCATACTGGTATTTGCCGACCATGCCGGGCAGGAATTTTCGGTACCGCATGACAATATCGATGACTACTTTACCGTGAATATGACAATTATGCCGGACCAGTTCCGGTATACTATTCCTGAAAATGACTTTTATGAATTGCTGGGCTATCTTTCGACCGTGAGGTAACGCAGCAGTTTTACAAAACTTAACATCAAATGAACAGATCGATTCTCCTTGCATTGGGCCTGGTATTGCAGATCGGGACAGGGTGTGCACAGGTTCGGAAAGGCGGGGAAGTGAAATACAGGAAACATACCCTTACCAGGGAGTTTATAGCGGAAGGCGTAACAACAGGCGATGTAAACAGGGATGGGAAGCCTGATATCCTGGCGGGTTCCTATTGGTTTGAAGCGCCCGATTGGAAAATGCACGAGCTGGCCCCGCCGCTTTCGTTTGCGGTCAACACCTACGGGAATGCTTTTCTGCATTTTACAATGGATGTAAACCTGGACGGCTGGATAGATTATATACGGATCGATCACCCCGGAAAAGCTGCCTACTGGTATGAAAATCCGCAAGGAAAGCCCGGTCACTGGCCTATGCATCTCCTGCATACCTCTGTGGGCAACGAGTCTCCCCTGTTCGAGGACGTGGACGGCGACGGGCGCAGGGATATCATCTGCAACGATTCGGAAGCAAAGGAGTTCATCTGGCTGAAAGCTCCTTCGGAGAAGGGAAAAACGCAGTGGGATAAATTTGTGATCAGCGATAACGACACGCTGGCTACCCACAAATATACCCACGGCCTGGGTTTTGCGGATATGAACGGAGACGGCCGCAAGGATGTGATCATCACCCAGGGATGGTGGGAAGCTCCCGAAGACCGGACGCAAAGGAACTGGAAATTTCACAGGGCAGATTTCGGCGAGCCGAGTGCTCAGATGTACGTGCACGACTTCAATGGCGACGGGCTGGTGGATGTTGTTTCAAGCTCTGCGCATCAATTCGGCGTCTGGTGGTTTGAGCAACAGAAGGGAAAGGACGGGCGTCCGGAGTGGAAGACCCACCTCATTGACCAATCACTGGGCCAGACCCACAGCCTGGCGTTTACCGACCTTAACGGCGACGGCCATCCCGACCTGGTTACCGGGAAGCGTTTCTTTGCCCATAACGGCAATGATCCGGGTGAGCATGATCCGCCCCTGCTGATCTGGTATGAATTTGCGCCGGGTAAAAATCCTACGTGGAAACGGCATGTGCTGGACGATAATTCAGGGTCGGGACTACACCTGGTTGTTACCGACATGAACGGCGACGGAAGGGGCGATCTCGTGATCGGGAATAAGCGGGGGATTTTCTATTTCGAGAGAGAGAAATAAGAACAGGGTATCTGTAGCTCTGAAGGAGGAGCCGATATTTGATAGAGTGACTAATGTCCCGGGAATTAATACGGCCGGGAGAATTACTAATATACTATACTTTTAATACATCTTCAAATGACAAAGAAGGAGGTAACGCAGTTGTCATACGTGATAACGGGATGTGCTATTAAAGTTCATAAAGCACTCGGGCCGGGATTACTGGAAAGCGTTTATGAAAAATGTTTAAAATATGAGCTTATCCGAAATGGTTACGAGGTTGTCCAGCAGATTGCCGTACCGGTTATGTATGGCAACATCATCCTGGACACAGGACTAAGGTTGGATTTACTGGTCAATAATACCATAATAGTAGAATTGAAAGCTGTTGAACAGGTTTTACCCGTCCATGAGGCTCAATTGATGACCTATATGAAATTGTTGAAAATGCCCCGGGGATTGTTAATCAATTTCTTTACCGATGATATCAGCAGATCGCTAAAACCTTTTGTAAATGAATATTTTAGTCTCTTGCCGGATGAATAAGTGAAAACCATTAAGGAATTAAGAACATTAAGTGCCTTCTTAGCTATCCTTAATCCCTTAATGGTTCAAAGAAATGAGAGACAAAAATGAAAACCATTAAGGAATTAAGAACATTAAGTGCCTTCTTAACTATCCTTAATCCCTTAATGGTTCAAAGAAATGAGAGACAAAAAATGAAAACCATTAAGGAATTAAGAACATTAAGTGCCTTCTTAGCTATCCTTAATCCCTTAATGGTTCAAAAATAAACCATTTAAAACCTTAAACTACGACACTAACTGATCAACAGTCGCAGTTACAAAGCCTTATTTCGCTACATCGACATTTACGAACTTCCCTTTGATCGTATTCCCGTCCATAGCATGGAGCACAGAGCGAACATCACGCTCGGGGATATCGACATAGGTGAATTTGTCGTGAATATCGATGGCGCCGATGGAAGTGCCGGGAATATTGGCTTCACCTGCGATAGCGCCGACAAAATCGCGGGGCTGCAGGTGATCCTGCCTTCCCAGGTTGAAAAACAGCCTGGTCATGCCGGGCTCAGCCTGTCCTCTTCCGCGCCGTCCTTCGTTGCGTCCGCCGAAACCACCACGGTCTCCGCCGCGACGATCGCGGTCTCCAAACCTGTCGCCTCTTCTTTCTCCGCCACGGCCTTCAAAACGTCCGCCGGCTTTCCTGTCACCACCACGTCTCTCACCGCGTTCATCCCCGCGCCTGTCGCTTCTTCTTTCCTCCCAGGCAAGATTACCGTCGGCATATTCGTTTTTCTGAACGCCCATGATTTTTTTCGCCATGGCAGCGATTACCTGCTCGACGGTATAGCCGCTGTGACGCAGCGACTCAAGCACGTCCTCGTAAGAAGTTATGTCGTTATTTTCGTTGATCGTTGCAGCGATATTATCTACGAAGCGGGCTTTACGCACTCCCAGTATATCTTCAAAAGAAGGGATAACCCCTTTTTCTATTTTGGCCTTGGCATAGGATTCTATACCTCTCAGCCTGAATTTTTCATCGCGGGCCACCAGTGAAAATGCTTTCCCCGACATACCGGCGCGGCCTGTACGACCGATACGATGCACGTAGTATTCCTCGTCGAGCGGGATATCGTGGTTGATGACCGCGTCGAGCCCACTTACGTCGATACCGCGGGCAGCCACATCAGTCGCTACGAGTATCGTCGTAACCCCTGATTTGAACTTGCTCATTACGTTGTTGCGTTGTTGCTGGCGCAGGTCGCCGTGAAGTCCTTCCGCGGCATATCCGCGCAGCTGGAGCTCTTCCACGATCTCGTCTACCTTACGCTTGGTATTGCAGAACACCAGGAGGGATTTGATATCGTGCATGTCGATCAGGCGGGTCATCACCTCCACTTTTGCCTGGGGTTTTACCTCGAAATAGACCTGTTCGATGTTCTGGTTGGTCAGCTCATTCCTTACCACCTTGATCAGCACCGGGTTGTCCTGGAACTTCCGGGTGATGGCCATGATCGGCTTCGACATAGTAGCCGAGAAAAGGATAGTCTGCCTTTCTTCGGGCATATCGGTAAGGATACTTTCTATATCCTCGCGGAAGCCCATGTCAAGCATTTCGTCTGCTTCGTCGAGCACCATCATTTTAACGTTGTCGAGATTGAGCGTTCCCCTTTCGAGGTGATCCATCACACGCCCGGGGGTACCTACCACGATGTGTACGCCCTTGCGCAGCGAGCGGATCTGGCGATCGATCGAATCTCCGCCATAGATGGCCTCGATTTTGATCTGCGGAAGATATTTGCCTATTTTCCTGAGCTCTTCCGAAACCTGTACGGCCAGCTCGCGCGTCGGGCACAGGATCAAAGCCTGGGTTGCATTATCCGAAGGATCGGTCCTTTCCAGCACCGGGATCCCGAAAGCAGCCGTTTTTCCGGTTCCGGTCTGTGCCTGCCCTATTACATCGTTACCTTCCAGGACCGGGGGGATTCCCTGTGCCTGTATCGGCGACGGTTTTTCGATCCCCATAGCGGCGAGCCCTTTCAGGATTTCCTCCGAAACACCCAGTTCCTGGAATGTCTCAACAATTGAATTACTTTCAATAACTGTCATTTTTGTTTTACTTTTAATTCAGTACAATTGAACATTTTTAATCTGACAGTGGTAACCGATGAAGTGTATCGGCTGAAAAATAACCATGTTGAATAAACATATCTAACCAAGCCGGGACATTGAAGGAGCATCGTTCAATGAGCCTCGCAAGAGAATAGTTAAGCCGATTTCACCATTTTGGTTTACCAAAGCCTTCCGCGATACACCCGGAGGCTCTGCAGGACCATACTGAAGGCCAAACAAGTTGGCTGTGTAGTGGACGGAAATACCCTGAGTACTTCGTCTGTTAAGCAGAGAAACGAACGGATGTGTTCGCTAAAATTTCCGCAAAGGTAATGATTGTGTTTTTCTAATACAATGGTTTGATGTGTTTTTTTTGAGGAACACTACCGCCATTGAATGAGCGCGGAATTCAATGCTTCTTCCACCCTGATACGGGGTTTATGGAAATAGATCAGCCCGTGGCCGGGGAGCATGATATCCACATCGATCCTGGAAAGCTTGAGAAGCGACTGGATATAGACGGGTTTGTTGAAATCGATGCTGCCGTCCCAGCCGAAATCGCCACCGAGGAGGGTCCCGATCACGTCTCCGCTGAAATTGAGAAGCCTGCCCTCCCATGGAAGCAGGTATGCGGTGCAGCCCATGCTATGCCCGGGGACATGGACGGTCCTGAATTTCAGCCCGAGAACTTCAAATTCTTCCCCGTCCTTCACCTTCCGGTCCACTTCAAACGGGACGAAAGTTTTATGATAAAGGTAGCCGCAACATCTTTCGTCGCCCGAGGCCACGGCATCCGCGGTTTCTTCGATAGCGATAAACTTCACGCCCAGTTCCTTAAGCTTATGTCCGCCGCCCGCATGGTCGAAATGAGGATGGGTAAGGATACAGTACCGGATGGAGGAGGGATCCAGGTTCCAGTAGCGCATGTTGCTGAAGATCTGCTCCATCGTATCGCCGCAGCCGCAGTCGATCATCACGAGTCCCTGACCGGTATCGATGACATAGCTGTTGGCGTCGTTCCAGAGTGCGCGCGGCTCATCGAAAGTAATGCCGTTCAAATCGCCGCCCACCTGATATATATTTCGTAATACCTGCATCTGTATGATTTGTTAATGCCCGGTCAATTCAATCTGACCGGATAAAGAAACCGGTAGGGTACCGTACGCCTCCTGCCGGCCTTCTCTTCATTAACTACTGTAAAATAATCTTACAGTACTAATGGTATTGCAGCGTTTTGACGTAAAAAAAGACAGCCCGACGTTTTTGTCACCGGGCTGTCTTTTTACTGATGTACCTTAAATTATAGCTCGAACGATATGTCGCCGATGGAAAAAAGCTGCTTTCCTTTGGCGTCGGGGTTGACGAAGACAAAGTACAAAGGCCGCTTCTTAGGCGTCGCCGCAGGTTTTAAGCTGATCTGTACGGGTTGAGCAGCATCTTCGGCAACCGTTCCTTCCCCGACCTTCGGCCCGTTCGGGGCATCCAGCCTCACTTCCAGCTTTCCTCCGGCTGTTCTGCCTTTTGACGATATAGCGGTGACTGCAATCTTCTTCACATTCGAAATGTCTATGTCGTCGAAGCGGATGAAAGCGTTGTTCGAGCTCCCCACTACGACCTCCTGTCCGGCATTGGGCGCGTTTTCCGGCATTTTGTATTTAACAATATTGACGCCCTCGTCATAGGTGTTGGCCGGAAGTACGGAAGGGCGCAGGGAGACGGTCTGTCCCCCGGTAAGAGGTCCCATCGAGTGGGTTCCCTTATCGGTATAGCTGGCCGAGAAAATATAGGCTCCCGGCTTGTCCTTCGATTCCGGCAGGTAGTTCCCTTTCAGCGGGCTGTTCGTCTTTTGCTCTTTTGCAAGAGAAAGAATATACTTGACCATATCTTCCGCTTCCGACAATTTGTGCTGCGGGTGGGGCGCCATGACCTGCTCGCCCCAGACGCCGCCGCCGCCTTCGATTATTTTTTTGGCAAGCGTTTTCTGAGCATTGTTATCCTTCTCGTACTTTTTGGCAATATCGGTATAGGTCGGGCCGATCGACTTCTGGCTGATCGTATGACAAGCCTGGCAGTCGCTGAGCTCGATCAGTCTTTTACCGGTCGCAAATCCTGTATTGGCCTGGTGGCCCTGCGCAAGCAGTGTTTTGTCAAATCCCTCCAGGTAGTTGATATGCATATAAACGTCTTCGGAGGCTATGGTTTTTGCAGCCAGAGAGCCGTCCTCCTTATCCGACACCTTCACTTCGTAGCTGACGGGCTTATCCTTCCAGTAAAAGCTCTGGTTCCCCCTGATGGCGATTTCTACCTTCGGCGGCTCATTACCGGCTTTGACGATGACGTTTGAGCTCCTGGCGTTTCCATGCGAGTCGGTAACGGTAAGCACAGCGGTATATTCGCCCGGCTTCTTATACACAAAAGCAGGATTGGCTTCGGTGCTGTTGCCCTGTCCTCTTCCGAAATTCCATGAGTAGCTGACCGCGTCTCCATCGTAATCCAGCGAGCCTTCTGAAGAAAACCTGACGGTTAACGGGACCGCTCCGGTTGTCCTGTCGGCGGAGGCTACGGCTTTGGGGGCGCGGTTGCCCGGGTTGAACGTGATATGCGAGAGCCTGGCGTCGTCGTTCTGGGCAAACCATTTATTGCCGTACTCGAGAACATACAGCGAACCATCCTTTGCAAACTGCATATCGATAGGATGGCTGAATTTCTCGCCGGGCATGAAGCGTTCGATATACGTAAGGTCGCCGTTCTTATTCATGCTGACGATGTTGATATAATCGCGAATCCAGTCGTAGGCGAAAAATTTGCCGTTGTAATACCGGGGGAATTTATCCTTCCCGTTATCAAAGTCATCAAAATAGTAAACCGGACCGGCCATGGCATTTCTTCCCCCTTTTCCGACGATAGGCCCGAATTCAGGAGAGTCGGCATAAGGATAATAGATGAACGCCGGCTGGGCGGGAGGCAGCTCCCGGAGGCCTGTATTGTGCGGCGAATCGTTGACCGGATTTGCAGCGTCGTATTTTTCGCCGGAAACCTGCGTATCGAAGTCATAGCGGTTGTAAGCCCGGTTATCGGCAACGAAAAGAGGCCAGCCGAAATACCCTGCCTTACGGGCCTGGTTTACCTCGTCGTGCCCTCTCGGCCCCCTGTCGGGCTTATCGTTGGCAGCATCGGGGCCAACTTCTCCCCAATACAGGTACCCGGTGCGTTTGTCGACCGAAATCCGGTAGGGATTCCGGTTGCCCATCACGTAGATCTCCGGCCTGGCCCGGGGGTTACCCTGGGGAAAGAGATTTCCTTCCGGTATGGTATAGGTGCCGTCGTCCTGCGGTTTGATCCTGAGTATCTTGCCGCGGAGATCGTTGGTATTGGAAGAGGTAGCCATTGCATTCCAGCCTTCGCGGCCGGGCCTGCCGTCTGAAGGGCTGAAGCCGTTGGATGCGAAAGGATTGGTATCGTCGCCTGTGGAAAGGTACAGGTTCCCCTGTGCGTCCCATTCGATCGAGCCGCCGGTATGACAGCAATCGGTCCGTTTTACGGGCACGGTCAGCAGCACTTTTTCGGTGTCAGGCAGAAGGGTGTCGCGCGTAGTGTCATAGACGAACCTGGAGAGATGCTGGGCGGTATCGGCAGCGGTAGACAGGGGAGAATAGAAAAGATAGATCCACTTGTTCTTATTGAAATCCGGGTCGATATTCATTCCCATCAACCCGTATTCAAATTTTGTATAAACCGGCATTTCGGCTACTACCTTGATCCTGCCGGTTTGGGGGTCATACAATTTGATGGTGCCTTTGCGTTCGGTAAAAAGTACCTTGTGGTCGTCGAGCACCACAAGCTCTGTAGGCTCGTCGAGTCCTTCCGCCAGCACGTTCCTGGTAAAGCGGTTTTCTTCGGGCCTGGCTTTTGCGTAGTCTACCCGGTCTGCCCAGACATACTGTACCCCGCCGAGCAGGTGCTTCAGGAAAACCGGGTTCTCATAGGTAGCGTTTTCGTGTCCGAAGTTGGTATAAAAGGCTTTTCCCCCGTCAAATTCGTGGTACCACGACATCGGGTGATCGTCTCCCATTTTTCCGCCTTCATAGGTTTTTTCGTCAATTTTGACCAATACGTTGACGTCTTTATTGAACGATTTGAAATCGTAGAACTCGTCTTTTATTTTCCACTGGTCGGGGAAACCAAACATAGAAGGATGGTCTTTGTTTACGGCGTAGGCTTCCCCTTCCTGGACATTGGGGTTGCTCGGATGGCTCAGGAAATAGGCGCCCGAAAGCTTGTTGTACCACGGCCATTCATATTCGGTATCGGTAGCAGCGTGAACGCCCACATAGCCGCCACCACCCTGTATATACCTTTCAAATGTGCTCTGCTGCTCCGCATCGAGCACGTCGCCGGTAGTATTCAGGAAGACGACTGCTCCGTAACGGGCGAGGTTATCTTCTGTAAAAACCGCGGAATTTTCGGTAGTATCTACCGCAATGCCGTTTTCGGATCCGAGCTTTATAAGCGCTTTTTGCCCGGCCGGGATCGACGCGTGCCTGAAGGCCTTGGTTTTGGAAAACACCAGCATTCGTTTTCCGGTTTGGGCAGAAACAGAGAGGGGTAAGCATGCGAGGAGGGAGACTATCGCTGCCAGCACCTCATACCTTATGGATTTAGCCATGAATGAATTGAAATTTTTTACAAATGTAAAAAGTACATTTGTAAGGAAAAAGTGTTTCTTAAAACTGATCGATAAGCTCGATCTTAATTCCTCCCTACTTGCCCATCAGTGCTTCAAAAAATGAATCCCGGTAAAAATTCCCGATGGCAATCTCGTATTGATTAATAAAAACATCGTTATTGCTGAAGGAGTTGATACGGTCCTTATTGACGATATAGGAGCGATTTACCCGTAAAAACCCGCTTTGAGGCAACATTTCGTGGATGGTTTTCAGGTTCATATGCGTAATCAGCCGCTGGCCCTCCATCTGGATGACCACATAGTCTTTTAGCCCTTCTATAAATAAAATATCGGCAAAGCTGACTTTAAAAAACCTGCGGTCCGACTTGATGAATATGAAATCGCTTTCAACCTGTTCGACATTGGCATTACGCTCTTCCGAAAGCAGCATCCCGAGATAGGTCTCCGCCTTTTCAACCGCCCGCCGGAACCGTTCGGGCCTGATGGGCTTTACGAGGTAGTCGACTGCATCTACTTCATAGCTGTCGAGGGCAAATTCTGCAAATGCTGTCGTAAAGATGATCAGGGTGGTTTTAGGTATTCTTTTCGCGAATTCGATCCCGTTCATGCCGGGCATCCGGATATCCAGGAAGATCAGGTCGGCAGCGTGGTTTTCAAGGTAGGCAGATGCCGCCCTCGCGTTTTCAAAGCTGCCCGCCAGTTTCAGCGAGGCAACCTGGGCAACCATTTTTTCCATACCCCTGCGGGCAATGGGCTCATCATCTACGATAATACATTTCATAAGCTGAAATCCATAATTACAGTATAAGTGCCGGGCCCGTCGTTCAGGTCGAGACGATAGTTTTCCCCGAACAACAGATCCAACCGTCTTGTTATATTCTGCAGGCCGATCCCTCCTTCCTTATTCCCGTAGTGCAACGGTGCTTTCGGATTCCTGCATGTAAAATATAATCTACGGTCAGTAACGCAGAAACGTATAGATACATACGAATCATTTCCGGGATTATGCTTTACCGCGTTTTCTACAAACGGGATAAACAAAAGCGGCGGTACAAGGATGCCGGGATCTCCCTCTATCTCAATATCATACGTAAAACGATCCCTGCGTATTTTTTCCAACCCGAGGTAATCGTTTAAAAAGCCGATGTCGTCGTTGAGCTTCACCGAGTCTTTTGATCCGCTCTCCACCTGGTAAAACAGCAGGTCATTTAGCTTCGATAATATCATCGAGGTTTTTTCCACATCTTCCTCAACCAGGATATTTGCATTATTGAGCATATTGAACAGGAAATGCGGGTTGATCTGGTTTTGCAGTCCCGCCAGCTCGATTTCCATTGTTACGTTTTCCAACGCGCTGATCCGCCTTGCATTTTCCATGCGGTATTTCAGAAGCTGGAGCGAGGTGAGCCCGGCTATAAAAAGCGCGAAAGCAAAAAAGCCCGACGATATCCCGATCAGCACCGGCACGCCGATCCTGTTGCTGTCGTCGTCCGATGCATCTTGGAGCATCCCGACGCCCAGCACCATCAGGAGGATGAATGCCGATGTCAGCACAATATATAGCCTGGCCCTGCCCCTGATCAGCAGGCGCGGCACCAGCAGGTACATATTGACATAGAGAATGGTATCGATCAACAAAAAATACAGCATCCAGGCGCCTAGCCTGCCGGGCAATATGCGTACCGGTTCGTCCCAGAAAACGTTTATGCTGATCAGCAGCACGATCACCTGGATCAGGAGATGCCTCAGCCACCGGTATCCGGGTGCGATGAAAAGATCGGGGATACTATGGTCGGGTCTGCTCAGCATAGCTTCATTTCGATAGATCCGCTTGATTTTTCCAGGCTGAAACCGGTGCCCGGTAATCCTAATCTTTGCTTGATCGGCCGCAGGTCGCATTCCGACAGGTCAGCGCCGGAAGCCCTGCAGCTGAATGTAATGCAGCGCTCGTCGGCGCTCAGATGTATGGACAGCGCCGTCGGTTGCCGGCTCATCGCAGCTTCCACCACCGGCATCAGCAGGGCAGGCGTAACAAACCTGTTCATTCTTCCTTCCGCGGATACGGACCAGGTGAACCCGGCTTTACCGCTTTCCTGTTGTAATGCCAGGTAATTGCGTATATAAGCGATCTCAGATTCCAGCAGAACCTTTTCACGTTTGCTGTCATACAGCTGGTACCGTAACAGCTCGCTTAATTTGAAAAGGGTGTCTGATGTCCGGGCCGGATCAGATCTTACCCCGGCAGCGGCGTGATCCAGGGTTGCGTAAAGCAGCCGGGGGTTAATCCGGTTCCTGAATTCGTCGATGTCATTTCTCAAACGCTCGCTTTCGAGGTTCCCGATACGGCGATGATCTTTTACCAATTCCCTGAGCAGTACCGTAACCGAGCTGCAGGCGATACCGATGGCGTAGAGTGTTCCGTTCGAGAGCCAGTCAAGCACGGTAACGCCATTTACAGCCCTGGAAATGCCCATCACCTGCGATTCTGCAAAATACTTGATCGCCATGATACTGAAAACGGTCAATGAAAAAATGAGGGCATAGGCCGTGTATCGCTGTTTTAACAGCAGCCGGGGAGTTAAGACGTATAAGTTGAACCAGGCAAGGGCTATCATGATCAATGAAAAGCCGATCCCGAAACCGTAAATCGTGTTGACGGACATGCGCGGTGCGTTTCCCAATGCGAAAAATGTCTGTGACAGGCAGATCGGGATCAAAGCCATGATAAAAAGAAGATGCCGCCAGGCCCGGAATCGGGGAAGCATCAGGAAATCAAACATGATGTTCTTGTATTCGCTTGCGGACATATCCAAAGGTATAAAAACTAAAATTCAATCCGATAACTTACGTTGAACAGCGATGTCGCCGGTCTGTAGGGCTCGATAACCCCGGTCTTGATGTTATACCTGTGCTCAATATACTCCTTCTGACGGGTGGCGTTCACACTTTTAATTGCAAATTCATGAGCAGTACGCTTCCTGTTGATCTTGTAGCGGATCGAAAAGTCGCCCATTACCATCGGGGAGAACTGTCGGGAAAACATGCGGGTTTCGTCATATTGCACCTCCTTATCCGGATGGGCGAGCGTCGCTTCCTCATCCACAGGCGTGTAACGTTTGCCGCCCATTAACGTAGATTTCAGGTTTATCCCCAGCAGATTCCGCCCGAGCATCCATTCTTTACCGATCAGGCCATTGAGGATAAACCGGCGGTTATACCTCGTATCATACCAGTTGCCGTCGCCTCCGCGGTACTTCGAGTCAAACAGCGACGCCGTAACCATATAATACAGCCCCCTGGTCAGGTATCGCTCGAATGTCATGTCGAGCCCGTAATTGCGTCCTTTGCCCTCGCTTACGAGCAGGTCGGTGATGTAGTAGCCATTGCGGTTAATGAGCGAGAACGATCCGCCGGCCGTTACGGGAACATCGGACAGGTATTGATAATAGGGCTCTATTTTGAGATTCATGTCTTCCGAAACGCGGTATTGCCAGGTGAGCATTACATGATGGCTCTTGGTGAAACCCAGCTTTTTGTTGGGCTGGTTCCCGTTTTCGTCCTTTACAAAATAGACATCGGGCTTCTCCATCCGGCTATGCAGCCCGTATCCTGCAGCAAAAGAGCTTTTGGGTGAAGCCTGCCACTTCAGGCTGACCCTCGGCTCCAGGGTGGTGTGCCTGTTCAAAGCAAGGAATTGCCCATTTAACCCGGCCGAAAGCAGGAAGCTCTTTCCCAGGCTGATCCGCGAACTGGTATATACCGATACAAGCTGGGTATTATCGCCGGCGCCTGCAAAATTTTCAAGCGGTTCCCCGGAGACCGGGGCAAAATTCAGGTTCATATCATAGCGGATGTTCGTAAGCGTTATTCCGCTTTTATGGCTGTGACGGGCGCTGAACTTATGACTGACGGAGGAGGTAAGCACGAAGTTTGTCGTACGGATGTCCAGGTTTGTCTTCGGGTTGCCGTTTCCCTCCTGGTCGTAAAGCGCTTCGTTTACGCTATTCCCCAGGTGCGTAGCCGCCAGCGTCGTGTGGAGTGATGTTTTGTAATTGCCGAACAGGTAGCTATGCGATAATCCGCCTGCCCCCGACCGCTGTCTTGCGCCTGCAAGCGAGCCGTCTTCGCGGTATTTCCACTCCCCGGCGTCTTCGGGAATGGGTTCTACCTTGTCGATGAATCCTGTCCCCCAAACAGCAAATGTACCTGCTTTCCGGGTAGGGAAGTTCAGCTTAAAATTCAAATCCTGGTAGCCGAGCGTGCCTCCCATACCTTTCTTTCCGCGGATGTGCTCCAGGAGCTGCGTCGTGGAATAACGATAGTTTGCTACATAAGAGGAACGGTTGTTCCTGCTTAGCGGGCCTTCGGAAGCAAAGTCGATCCCCAGAATGCCAAGCTGGAAGGTATGCTCATATTTCTGGCTGTTGCCGTTACGCAGCTTCATATCGAACACACCTGAAACCGCATTGTTGTACTCTGCAGGAAATGCGCCGGTAAGGAAATCCGAATTTCCCAGCACGTTGCTGCTCAGGGCGGATAAAAAGCCTCCGCCCAGCACATCCAGGTCGGCAAAGTGATTGGGATTGGGGATTTCCACACCCTCCAGGCGCCATTGTAAAAGGGCGGGCGCATTACCCCGTACCGAAATGCCGTTATTGGAAATGCTCGGGGCCGCCACTCCCGCATAGGCGCTGACCAGGCGGGCCGGGTCGTCCATTCCTCCTGCAAAGCGGCCGGCTTCCTCTACGCTGAACATCCGGGCGCCCAGCAACGCCATATCGTTTCGCGACGCCGCCTTATTGATGCCCGGCTTAATGACCAATTCTTCCAGCTCTATTGGCTGTTGTGTCAGTCCCACCTCCAGGTAAACCTCCTTTGCCGAGCTGACAAGCACCTCTTTTATAACCGCGGTTTCATAGCCTACCATGCTGACCGATACGGTATGCCTGCCGATAGGTACGTCTTTTAAAATAAACATACCCTTCCCGTCGGTAGGGGCGCTGGTATGGGTTCCGTCTATTCTGATCGTCGCCGGATACAGCGGCTCGCCCGAGGCCTTATCTGTTATCATCCCCCGGATGGATTGCGTCAGCTGTTCTTTGGTTTGCGTAAATGCGGCCTGCGGTAAAAGCAGCAGGAGCGCGATTATTGTTTTGAGCTTATACATCTGCCTGGTTTTTAGTTTGAAATATCAAACCAAAAATAGGCTGCCCCGGAAACGGGGATTGGTATTAGTAGACAGACCTGGCCGGTTATTATACAAAACCGGCTGCCTTGTATACATAGCTTCCGGCACGGCGGCTCCCGGTCCGCATTTTAAACCCGGATGGATTGATTTTGTGCCGGGGCGATCCTGCACGGCCCTGCAGAAAAATACCACGATTATGGTATTGAAAATAACGGGGCCAGTAGTGTTCTTGCGATTAACATTCCTTGCCCGCAGCAGTTTACAGAAAAAATTTTTAGAGACGTTGTTTCCTTTCTTCCCGACGCTGCGACTAAGTGTTTGAAAGCCCTTAACCTTTAACCTGTTAAAATGAACTTCAACCCTTCGAATCTCTATATATACCTTTTCGATGGTGAGGTATTTCAAAAAGCGGCGTAAAGCCACTGAGACCGCCTATCAATATATCATTTTCTCCGAGGAGCTGAACACCAGGAAGAGTTGATCGCTGACCTTTAACTTCTGACAAATGCTTTTTTCCGTTATTGATTTCCTGAGGCAAGAGCTGAATACCTTTATTATTCAGAAAAAGGGTGCGGAAAGCGTTTACGTGGTTTTCAGCAATCTCAACAACATACTCGACAATCCGCAGGCTGCCGACAACCGGCTAGTGGCGTCGATATCGCATATAGAAGAGGAAAAGGGACTGAAGAGCCCTGATAACCATACGCGCAGCAACCAGGAGATCATTTACAGGCAGCCGGCTGTCTGGATCAATGTCACGATACTTTTCAGCTTTTTCACCCGCAGCGCAGAGAACTACAACGGTATCGACCTGCTGGTAAACGTGATGCAGTACTTCCAGTCCAGGCCGGTGCTGTCGCAGTCCAGGGCCCTCTTGCCGGCTAATTTCCCGGCGGGCATAGAAACGATCAGGACCGAAATGGTGACGCCAAGCTGGGAGCAGGCTAATAATCTCTGGAGCCTTTTCGGCGGGAAATACCAGCCGTCGGTAGTATACCGGTTCAGGTCTCTCATGATCGACAACCACGACAGTGAGCCCGGAGGACCGCCCATTATGAACACCGAAATAGAAGCTGTGCACCGGAAATAATGTAACCGGCCTGCCAACAGCAGATATCACCATCAATAAAATACAGTAAATCACTATTAAACCCATTCAAAATGGCGCTTTCGTATAAAACCCCGGGTGCTTACATCGAAGAAATCGTAAAGCTGCCCCCGTCCGTGGCCCAGGTGGAAACAGCAGTTCCGGTTTTTATCGGCGTCACTGCGTTCGCCACAGAGTCCCAGGATCAGGACCTGGCCGGGAAGTCGTTTAAGATCAGCTCCTTCGCGGACTACCAGTACTATTATGGCGGGCCGGATGCCGTGTGGATGGCTGTTGCCGTAAAGCAGAATCAGCCGTCGGTCGCTTCACTGTCCAAGGGCGAGGATGTCGCCTACGGCTACCACAATGTGATGTACTATGCCGTTAAACATTATTTCGACAACGGCGGAGGTCCCTGCTTCATTCATAGCCTGGGGAAATACGATCGGAAAGATATTTCGGAGGTCAACTATGAAAATGCTATCGAGCAGCTTGACCTGGACGATGAGGTAACGCTGATCGTGATTCCGGATACAGGAGGCATTGAAATCAATAAAGCATACGCTATCTATAATAAGGCGCTGACAAAAGCAACCGGTCTTCAGGATAAGTTTGTGCTTATCGACGTAAGAATGGAAAAGAGCGGCGATCGCTTCAGTCCGGAGGAAAGCAAGAAAAAATTCAGATCGGCTATCAGCAGTACTGCTGAATCGGTCAAATACGGGGCAGCTTATTTCCCGCATCTGAAATCTACCTATAGCTACGATTACGCATCGGCTAAAATTACCATGATCTTCGACCAGCAGGTAAAGGAAACGAATCCCGCCACCGTGCTCCTCGACGGGCTGGAATATTCTCTGGCGAAAAGCATTTTCTCGTTGGGACAGTTCAGTAAATACCTTAGCAAGGCTTCGTCTTTCACCGGTATCGATACAAAGTCGTATGCAGTGCTGCTTGCAGAGATCGCCAGGCATGCAGGGGCTGTGGAGGGAAGTTTTACCAGTGATGAGAAGTTTATCGCAAACGTAAAAAAGATGACCGATCAGCTGAAGGCGCTTGCCCTCGCTGCTGGCCAGCAGCCCTTCGATTATAAAGACACGCAAGCCGGGAAAGAGAAAGAAAAGCTGATAGAACAAATCCAGGCAAAGGCAAGGAGCCTGGCCGGTGCTGATAATGAGAATAACAGGCTGAAGCAAAATGGCGCCGTCCTGACAAACTATAATAAGCTCGAGGAAACCTTTATCGACAGGATCACCCCCTTTTACGACTCCCTTTCCGAGGCCGAGGCAAAAATGAAAGAGGCTTTCCTGTCGGTTCCGGTCGTTTTACCGCCCTCTTCGGCTATGGCGGGACTTTATGCCTTTGTGGATCGTACGCGCGGCGTATGGAAGGCGCCCGCCAATGTGACCGTCAATGCTACGGTCGAGCCTGTAGTACTGCTGAGCGATCTTGCGCAGGCTGATTTCAACGTGGATGCGGAAAACGGTAAATCGATCAACTGTATCCGGAATTTTGTAGGGCGCGGCAATATCGTATGGGGAGCGCGTACCCTGGCAGGCAATGACAACGAGTGGCGCTACGTAAACGTCAGAAGATTGTTTAACATGGTAGAGGAAAGTTGCCAGAATGCAAGCCGGCAATTTGTTTTCGAGCCCAACGATGCCAACACATGGGTGAGGGTAAAAGGGATGATCGATAACTTCCTGATCAATCTCTGGCGCTCCGGCGCGCTCCAGGGAGCCAAACCCGAGCACGCCTTCTATTGCGAAGTAGGGTTGGGCAGGACCATGACCCAGGATGACATTCTTAACGGCGTCATGAAAGTGGAGATAGGCCTTGCCGCCGTTCGGCCGGCCGAATTCATTATCCTGCAGTTCTCTCACAAATTAGCAGAATCCTAAACATATAAATACGGAATCAGATGGCAAATTATCCATTACCGAAATTTCACTTCCGCGTGGAATGGGGAGGATCTAAAATAGGATTTACCGAGGTAACAGGGCTCAATATCGAAAACGAGCTGATCGAGTACCGCGATGGCAGTAGCCCGGAATATCACAAAATGAAGATGCCGGGCATGCAAAAGTACGGTAATGTAACACTCAAAAGAGGCATGTTCGAAGGCGATAACGAGTTTTTCGTCTGGCTTAGCTCCGTAACGCTTAGCAAAATAGAAAGGCGTGATATCATGATCTCGCTGCTGAACGAAAGCCACGAACCCGTGTTTATGTGGAGCCTTAAAAATGCCTGGCCTACCAAAATAACGGCGCCCGATCTGAAAAGTGATGCCAATGAAGTGGCTATAGAAACGATAGAGCTGGCACACGAAGGGCTGGTGATCCTGCCGGTGTAGCGCTTCTGCGATTACAAATTTTACGAATATGGAGCGTTACTATCCGGTCGGTTTTTCGTTTTGGGTAAGCTTTGAGATCAGCCAGGAGACAGTTGACATAGCCTTCCAGGATGTGTCGGGGATCGGTCGTGAACTGCAGACGGAGGACCTGGTCGAAGGCGGTGAAAACAGGTATA
This sequence comes from Spirosomataceae bacterium, assembly GCA_037191015.1. Classification (GTDB taxonomy): domain Bacteria; phylum Bacteroidota; class Bacteroidia; order Cytophagales; family Spirosomataceae; genus Ravibacter. Next base: position 264,717 of record JBBCKD010000027.1, on the reverse strand, counting down.
CGCAGAAGCTGCCGGTCAGGGCAGGCTATACGCCGCTGGTGCTTAAAAGAAGCCTGGTTGTGAAGAGCGAATTGACCGAATGGGTGCGGGATGCACTGGAGAATTTTACCGTCAGGCCTGTCACAGTCATCGTTGCGCTGCTCAATGATCGCCGGGAGCCCCTGATCGCCTACCAGTTTTTCAATGCGTACCCGGTCAAGTGGAGCGTCAGCAACTTCAATGCCGAGAGCAGCAGTCTTGCTATCGAGAGCCTGGAGCTTTACTACCAGTTTTTTAAAGTGATAAACGTCTGAATATAACGCCAACCGAAAACTTTCGGTCCGTATGCCTGTGATCATCAATGAAATCATAATCCGGTCGACCATAGAGACCGGCGCCGGGCCTGCGGTTCAGACGCCGGAGGGTAGTGCCGGACTGACCGCGGAAAGCAATGGCCCCGCTTTTGCCGAAAGCCTGGTAAGGCAGGCTGTGGAGCGGGTATTGGAGATAATAGAAGAAAAAACGCAACGCTAACAGACAGCCGCTATGTCCCTGATGAAAATGACCATACTGGCATTCAAAAGCTTTGACAATCCTTCGGACCTGGTGAAGCCCAGGATATTTACGGCTATGTTCAACCCCCCCGCTTATAAGGTGGAACGGACAATGGTCAAGGACACGCAGGCGGCATCGGGCTCGGATTCGGAGGCTAATCCCACGGGGTCTATACAACCGAGCAAGATGACTTTCGATTTTGTGATCGATGGTACCGGGGCCGGCGGACAGAAACGTATAGTTCTGGCAGAAACCCGGAATTTTGAGCAGGTGGTCATGCCGAAAAAGAAAGAAGACGCCTCAATGCCGGGGCCATCGCTCCCGGCAGACAGCGTAGCCGGGAGCGCCGAACAGGCGCCGGGAGACGGCGCAGTCGTTGCCAATAAGAATCCGGTAGAGCTCCCGAAGCTGCTTTTACTCTATGGCACTTTTATGTTCAGCTGTGAGATTGAGTCTTTTTCTGTCAACTATACACTTTTTGATAGCTCGGGCGTACCGCTGAGGGCTACTATTTCAGCGACATTTTCAGAAGTGGAGCCCCGGGGTATCGGTGCGTCGATGAGAGATTTCCTCCAGGGCGATTCCGTCGGGACCGTTGCGAACGTAGCCGGTTTCCTGAGCAATGCTTTTGCACAGAGCCAGAATATCGTGGCCTCTGTAAAGGAGGCGAGAAGCAGAAATCTGAACAGTCTCCGGGAGCAGGTACGCGTCTGATGCTCCCCGGAAAATACCTGACCGATAACCCGTTTTTAAGATGGAGGCCAACCTTGATTTACCAAACGTAAACTACGGCACCTATGCCTGTAACATAAGGATTGACGGGTTGCCTATGTCGCCTGATTTCCAGGTTATTATGGCAGAGGTTAATCATGGTTTTCAATACATAGGCTCCCTGAAGATCGTGCTCAAGACTACTTCGGCATTGAGCGGAGGGATTTCGGCGGGCCTTTCGGCCTTACCCTTGTCCGGCGCCGCCATACAGCTGGATGCCGTCTTCGGCGCCGATACGCTCGGGTTGTTCAGCGGTGTTGTGGTGAGCCACGAGTTCAAAAACAGCGCGGAGGCGACACGATTGGTGATCCATGCCAAAAACAAGGCAGTCGGTCTGTCGCTTACGCGGAAGCCTGAGGTGTTTGCCGACAGGAAAGACCCGGAAATGATAGAGGAGCTCGCCGGCAGGGCAGGTTGTACATTTACGGAGCTGAATACGACCGGGCTACCCGGGCTGAAACACAACCAGATCGTAAAGAACGGGATCACAGACTGGGATTTTATCAATATCAGGGCCGAAGCAAATGGTATTTATATCCGCACAGAAGGCGCCGGGATTATACTCGAGCGACCTTCTGTGGGACAAGATCCGCTGAAAACAATTCATGCCGGGTATGGACGGAATATACTGGAGCTGCATCAGAAGCAGGACGACCGGCAGTACAGGCTCCTGGATGAATGGATCAGCTGGGACCTGTCGGATCTTCAGGCCGGCATAGCTACGGACGACGATCAGACCGATGCCGGGACGGGCAGGCCTGTATCGGGCAAAGCCGCCCGCGTCAATTACCGGCAGAACAATGAGCAGGAAGTAGATATAACCCTCAATGCCGCCGCGCAGCTGAGAACGCTTTCAAAGCTTAACGGCACCGTTTCGATAAGGCCGGAGCTGACCGCAAAACCGGGTGATACGGTAGAAATATCGGGCTACAACGAGGCTGTAAACGGGAAATACCTGGTTAGCGCAGTGATGCACGAATATGGGCAGGGAGGCTTTAAGACACATCTTCAGTTTGGGTTGAATCACTGCAGTTTTTCGAGGCGGTTCAAAGTTTTTGATTCCTGTCGCCGGCCGGTTGTATATGCAGGTATTGTAAGCGGGCTTGAAGGCGACCCGGAAAACCTGAACAGGATAAGGATAAGGATCCCGACTTTCTCGGAAGGTGAGCTATGGGCCAGGGTTGCCCAACCTTATGCAGGGCCGGGTTACGGATGGTTCGTGCTTCCAGAGCCGGGCGACGAGGTGCTGGTCAGCTTCCTGGGCGAGGACATGGACTACCCGGTTGTGACGGGAAGCCTGTACAGCCCGAAAAACATGCCTCCGGCACAGGCCGGGGATGATAACCATGAGAAACTTTTCCAGACCCGGTCGGGGATGAAGCTGTACTGGAATGACGAAAAGAAAATACACGAGATATCTACTCCGGGAGGAAACCTGATTTCGCTTTCGGAAGATTCGAAAAGCCTCACGATTTCGGATCAGAATGGGAACAAGATGGAAATGACAGACGCGGGTGTCAGCGTTTCAGCCCTGAAAGACATTGCCATAAAGGCTGGCAGCGGGATAAAAATCGAAGGGCAAACCCTTACGCTTAAAGGCAGCGGGATAGTCAAAATAAACGGGTCTACAGTGAAAATCAATTAGGAAAAATGTTAGCTGCAAGGATTACCGACGCCACGTCCGACGGCGTGGTGACAGGACAGGGAGTACCGGGTGTTCTGATAGGGGGGCTTCCCGCGGCTGTAGCGGGCGACGTGGCAACCCCGGCCACATCCAAGCCGCCCGCACCCTTTGCGAAGGGAAGCGCTACAGTACTGATCGGGGGAAGGCCCGCGCTCCGGCAGGGGGACGTTGCTTCAAACGGCTCGGCCATTTCAATGGGATGTATGAACGTAATAATAGGATAGTAACGGTGTTATGGCTACAGATCAGGACTTTTTAGGACAAGGATGGGCTTTCCCGCCTCAATGGGACGAGCAAGGCAATAAGCTGAGAATGGTCAGCGGTCTGGATGATATAAACCAGAGCCTGCTGATCCTGTTTACTACTGAAATCGGGGAACGGGTCATGCAGCCCCAATACGGGACAGCCCTCAGGTCTATGCTCTTCGAAGACCTCAACGAGCACTTCCGGAGCTATATACAACTGGTGCTCACCAGGAGCCTGAGCCTTTTCGAGGTACGTATCCGGCCTGTCAGATGGGAGTTTTCCGCAGATAATACCCTGGAGGGAAGATATCTTATACATCTTGAATACGTGGTCAGGTCGACCAACCAACGGGCAAATTTTGTATTTCCCTTCTATCTGAACAAGTAATGACCAGGCTTATCGCAAACATATCCAACTATCCTTTTTCCGACGGGCAGACAACCGGCGACGGTACACTTCTTACCGAAGGCGATTTCCGGCTCAGGGACAAGAGCCTGGAAAGGCAGTTGAGCGACCTGCTCGAATTATCAAAAGACATCCGCTTTTTCAACCGGAGCGGAGACTCCGGAAGCCGTTGGTACGACCTGCTCAGTCAAAGTCCCCTGCTGCAGGTAGTACGGTTTGCTTCGCTCGATACCACCGGGCTCTTCAACCGGTTCAGGGACCTGCCGCTGCTCAACGGTTTTACGAGCGATAGCCAGCTTTCCGAAAAGGAGCTGGAAATCCTGGCCTACCAGCGGCTCCAGATGATCCGCTATCTCTTTGCGATGTACAAGTCTGTTGTCGAAGACAGTATCCCCGAACATCAGGCTCAGCTCCGGCCGGTCATTCAAAACAATTCCGTCAAAAGCCTGGCAAGCCGCTATCTGGCGCTTCATGAAGAATGTATGACGGCATCGCCGGCCCTGGTTAAAGCGGATGATAGCTATGCGATCGATTTTCAGGAAGGTATTTCCTTTCCTGTCCTGGCCGCTGAAGCAGACGATGATCTCAGGGATTTTTACCTGGGCGGAACTGCCATAAACCAGCCGCCTTTGCTCTTACCCTACCAGGGGGAGGAAGCGAAGCTGAAGGCTGCCAACGAAATTGCAGGGACTATCTTCAAAGGGCTGCTCCAGGTATACCGGTCGGTTTCCGGCTGGGCAAAAAGCAGGATAGAGCTATATGCTTACCAGGACCCTTCAAACGAGCCGCACATAGGGTTGCTGCTGGCTTTTTTCAGGCTTCTGCAGTTGTACGACCAGCGGTTCAATAAGCTTGCCTATAGCCAGTCTGAGTTTATTTTTAAAGAGATACTTCAGCTGGAGAGACAGCCTGAAAAGCCGGATACTGCCTGGGTCAGCCTGGAGCTGGCCAGGAATACCGATCAGTTTCACCTGCCCCGGTACGCTCTTTTCAAAGCGGGGAAGAACAAGTCAGGGAAACCCGTATACTACCGGACTTCGGAAGATACCGTTCTCAATTCGGCCAGGATAGGCAGGATATACAGCATGGTACGTTTAAGGCGCGACGGACAGATGTTTGGAGTGAGCGCCACCGGCGAAGCAGGCCATCCGCAGTGGCAGGTAAATGATGCATGGCGGCCGTTTAACGATATGTCGCCTTCTTACAGCGGTCTGGCAATAGAAAGCAGGCTGTTGGGCCTGCTCACTCAAAAAGACGGGGGAGTCGAGGTAGAAATTACCTTTGCCGGCGCCTATGCCGCCGGCCCCCATAATCTTTCCTCTCAAAGCAGGTTCGGCGTTGCACAGGAAGACGGGACTTGGAAATTCCTGAAAATAGCAGATGCCTTGCTGTCAGGAGGCAATACTCCGAAACTGACGATAAGCGCGAAGCCGGAGGAGGATCTGAAAACCTTAAAGCATGGGATTAATGCGAGATTGAGCCTGTTGTCGCCTCTGAAAACAGATGATGCCGGGAGTAGCCCGTTCATCGCATTATACAGGTATTTTTTAAGCGCCGAGATAACAGGTATAAAGGTAAAAGCCAAAGGGCACAGCTTTTTGCCTGAGATGGTAAAAACGGCCGGGGGAATATCCGACGCCGCAGACAGCTTCCCGGCTTTCGGAGCTACTTCCAGGAAAGGATCGTCGTTTACGCTCATTCACCCGTTGCTGGCGTTTGCCAACCCGGTTAACCTGAAGGTGGAATGGAGTGAAAAACCGGAAACCGGCATAAAAGTAATCGTCAATAACGAGGCCAGCGAGCGCGACCTGGGTCCCCGGGCCGGCAGTGAAACCGTCAGCGAAATAAAAAGTATTGCGAACACCGCCGGGAGCAGTGAGCTCAATGTCAGGCTGAACCAGGACCTGACGCATACGATAGAAAGCAAAATAACAGGAATAGGGAAAGAGCGGACCGTCTCAACAATCGTGCCCAGGGTACTGATCATAAAAGAGGTAAACCTGACGGCCGACCTGGAAGAGACAGTTTATGCTCAGAAAACAAACCAGGCGGGAGAAAAGCAAAACCTGCTCGCATGGCTGTATCCGCTGGGTGAGCAGCCGGTAAGCGGAAACCGCCCGCCGACATTTCTGCCCGACTATACGCTGCACGACTTCGGGACCTACGAATCCGAATTATGCATAGGATTGCAAAACGTCAGACCCGGACAAAGCATAAGCCTGCTTTTTGAAATGGCTGATGAAACGGCCGGTCTCACCGAGCGGGAAGCCCGGATATCCTGGTTTATCATAGAGAACAACAAGTTTACGGCTATAGGAGCCGGAAAGCTGAGCGACGGTACTGCGGGTTTCCTTCAGAGCGGAATCGTACAATTATCTCTCCCGGGAAATATCACCGGCGATAACTCCATTTTATATGGGCAGGATACCTTCTGGCTCGTAGCCCGTTGCGAGGCCAACAGCGATGTGGTAGCCAATATCAGGAGTATAAGGACCAATGGCGTAGCGCTTACGCGTGTCCTGGACGAGCATAACAGCGAAGCCCGCGTAAGTGTCGCTCCGGGGACGATAGAATCATTGTATCCTAAAAGCGCTTTCATAAAATCCGTAGACCATCGTCTTCCTAGCCGCGGCGGCCGGGAAACCGAGACCGATGAGCGTTTCTGGCGGCGAAGCAGCGAGCGCCTGCGCCACAAAAGCAGGGCTGTCAACCAATGGGACTGGGAGGCGCTCGTCCTGGAAAATTTCCCCTTCGTATATAAGGTAAAGTGCTTCAATCACGCCTGGTATGACGAGTCGGCCCGGAAGCTGCAGGCCAGACCTGCCTCTACGGTGATCATGCTGCTTCCTAACCATGCAGGCGGAAAGGGTATGGCCGGGCTGCAGCCTGCGCTTCAAATGAGCAGATTGTCCGGGGTCAAAGCCTTCCTGGCCGGGAAAGCATCCGCTTTTACCAATATCCAGGTATTGAACACACAATGGGACGAAGTAAAGGTAAGAGCAGAGATCGTGCTGGCCGAAGGCATATCGGACCTGCCCTTTTACCGGGAGCAGCTCGACCTGGATATAAGCAGGTACCTGGCGCCCTGGGCCTTTGACGATGACAGCGCAATTTCAGCCGGGCAAACACTCTATTTTTCTGCTTTGGTAGATTACCTCGACGAGCTGCCGTACGTGCATCATATCGTTTCCCTGAAGGTATTTAAGAATGAAATCGAGCAATACGACCAGGTAAGCGGCAGCTCCGAATTGCATTTGCTTACCAGCGCGGCCGGTCATGAGCTAACCACGAAATTATATGCTGATCAATAAGGAAAATATCAATACGGAAAGTCTTCCCGCCATGCTGGAGAACTTCGCGTTATTGCGGGAAAAAGCGCTGGAATACATTACGCAAAGCAGCTCCGGCGCCTGGACCGACCACAATGTCCATGATCCCGGCATCACCATCATGGAGGCGATCTGCTATGCGCTGTCTGATGTGGGGTTCAGGATGAACTTCGGCTTCCGGGACCTGATTACACTGAAAGACGGAAGCGCTCAGACCGCGGGCTATTACCCGCCTGAACGGATCTTACCATGCCGCTCGGTTACCATTTCGGACTACCGGAAGCTATTGCTCGATCTGCCTGCAGTCCGGAACGCCTGGATAACGCCGGTTTCTCCTGCTTCAACAGATATAGAAACCGACTATGAGCCTCTTTTTGCCGATAAAAAACGCGGAGATCTGAAAGCCGGCTACCAGGTAGCTCAACTCCCTGTTTCCCAGGCTGAGAAAAACGAAATCCTTTCCGAAAAAGTCCTTATCAACGGTTTGTATGCAGTAAATGTAAGGTTTGAACCTCATCCGTTCCTCGGCAATATCGACAGCGGGGAAAACTACGAAGCCGTGTATGAGAAAGATTACTTCGGAGGTATATACGTACATATCGGCAACTGGCACCGTATCATGGGTAATAAGCCGGCTTTACAGGCATTTGCCGAAGTAAGCCACACCGATCCCGGCGGCATCGGGATCAGTATTTCAGTAAACCCGTTCAACAGGTTTAACGATAGCGACGACGCGCTCGACGACCGGGTTCTTGACAAATGGTATTACGACCTCGGGATAACACACGGAAATACCGGCCTGCTTACCTTTGAAAAAGTGCTTTTCGAACCTTTTTTCGAAGACAGGAAAGGGATTTCCGGGAAAGACCTGAAGAAAATGCTCAGGCAGAACAACTTTGCTTTCTTTCAGAATATCTTCGGGAAAATACAGGCGCTCGCCGACGCATATTCCGGTATAGAAGCCACTTTCAGGGAAAACAGGAATCTTTGTGAAGATTTCCTTTCGGGAATCGGCGCTATCCCCACCGTGGAGCTGCGGTTTTGCGCGGATATCGATGTAGAGCCGTCTGCAGAGCTGGAGCAGGTGCAGGCTGAAATATTCCACCTGATAGACCGGTACATTTCTCCCCCGGTACAGTTTTATAGCTTTGAAGAGCTCAGGAGGAGAAATGTGGCGGTGGAAGAGATCCTCGAAGGCCCCTTGCTGAAAAGCGGGTTTGTAATGGAGGAAGATATGGGGCCTGATTATACCGGGCAGGTCAGTCTTTACCTGAGCGATATCGTCAACGAGATATTCGAGATCGAAGGACTGATCAATATCAGGAACGCGCAGCTCTGGTTCGAGGATGAGGACGGCCGGAAAGCCGGTGGGCCCGGTATTTGGGAAATCCCCGTACCGGAGGGCTACCAGCCTGTGCTCAGCAAGCGTAAAAGCAAGATCATCTTTTATAAAAACGATCTGCCGCTGCACGCCGGTTTTGTCGGAACTATCGACAGGTATCATATCCTGAATACAGCCTCCGTCAAGCCCGCCGACAGCTCTGTTCCGGCGCCTGCGTCTTCAGGAGTTTACCGCGATCTGGCGGTCCATTATACGTTGGCAGATGAATTTCCGTCCAACTACCGTATCGGGAAAAACTTCCCGGACGAATATCTCCCGGATCCGGAGATGTTTGCCGGCAAGCAGCTGGAAGGCTACCTGCTGATGTTCGATCAGAGTATAGCCAATTTTCTTGCCGATCTGGAAAATCTGAAGCAAACGCTCAGCTGGAACCCGGTTGACCACATCGGTCACAATGCGCCTGCTCCCGCCTGGCGACGCGACTACCTGGTTGAAGGACAGTCGCTTGACAAATCGGTTGTAGACAGGAAATGGCAGGATATAACGGAACCGCGTACCGAGTTCCTGGTCAAACGAAACAAGGCGCTCGATTTTCTCCTGAGCAGGTTTGCAGAAAACCTCGCCGGGATCGATCATCACTTTTACCTGGCTATTGATAACGCCGGGATAGACCGTAATACTTACTACGAGCAGCTTATAGACCTGAAGCAGCGCTACCTCGAAAACTATATTGAGATCAGCTCCGGCAGGGCATTGGCGATCAATTACGGGGAATCTCCGTCGTATATGGCTACGACGCCCGGGGGATATGAGCAGCGGATCGCCCGCCTGCTGGGTATGGAACTGCAGCAAAACCAGGTCAGGAAAACGGTGAGTGACATCAGGAGCGGCAACAGGGCCGAAAGAGGGTATTTCCATTGCCTGGAGCATATCATGCTGCGCCTGCCCCGGCTGGGCGATCAACTCGAACAGGAGTTGATCCTGCAAAACCTGGATCCCGTTTTCCTGAGCATTTGTACCGACGACGATTGTACTGCCTGCGGCGGTTACGATCCTTACAGCTTTACCGCTTCCATAGCATTGCCGGGATGGCTGCCTGTTTACGGCGACATCTATTACCGAGATTACATGGAAAAGCTGATCAGGAAGGAAACACCGGTAGGCGTAATGCTCCGGATCTGCTGGATAGACGAAGAAAAGATGGACGCTTTTGAAAAAGCAATGGAGGCCTGGTGGCTGCTCCGGCAGCGTTTTGCCGGGAGCACGGCATCGGATATCGCCGCAAATTTCGAATTGTTTGTCAGGGCGCAGAACGAGCTGGTCGAAATTCTGAAAAGCTTCCGGACGGTGTACCCGCCGGCGACACTGCACAATTGTGAAGATGAGAGCCGGGAAGAAAATAATACCCGCATTTTCCTGGGACGTACACGTCTGGGCGAGGAGCCTTCCGACCGCCAGGATCCATAAACTGACAACTTATTAATACGAAAAAGCTACTATCATGATCAATATTCTGCCCGAGTTTGAAAGTCGCCAGGTCCTTACCGACGACGAACTCAATTGGCTCGCTACCTACCTGGACAGTCAGAACCGTCAAAGCAGGATGATGCTTTTGGGGTCGGGCTTACTGGCCGGCCTCCAGGTTCGCCTTGAGGGTTCGGGCATCCGGCTGAGCAACGGCGTGGCACTGACCAGCGCCGGGCATATCCTGGCAGCCCGCCATCATACTGCGGATTTCCTGACTTTTACCCGGCAGGTAAAATATGAGCCGCGGGAAAAGGAAAAATTCGCATTTCACTACCTGACCGATGACCTGACCGAGGCCGAAAATTACTCGGGTTCGGTCGATAGCCCGTCGTATTTCCAGGATTTTGAAAGCGATGTGATCGAGGTTTTTGAAAGTCAGTTCAACCGGGGAGAACCGCTCAACGCCGCTGCCGCTATCGGAAAAGTGCTGATGATCTACCAGGAAATAGTCCGTAAAGAGCTCAAAAGCTGCGAGAGCACCGATTGCCAGGACCGGGGAAAAAAATACGAGTTCAATACCCGCTTCCTGCTGGTGACGAGAGAGGACGCGCTGAAATTGCTGAACAAGGAATACGGGCTGCAGGGAACCGGCGAAGATACCATCAGCCGCCTGGCCTTTCCGCAGCTCTACCTTCCGGATATCAATATCCTGAAACCCGTTTTGGGTAATTTTCCTGTCAATGAGCAGTTTGATGAAGCCCGGATCGGCAACGAATACAAGCGATGCATCACTGACTTTATCCGCTTTCTTTCAGGTAATAAACAGGCAATAGATATTGCGCTGAAGAATCTTAAAAATTATACCGGCAGAAGTAATTCGGATTTCAGGGTAGCGGACGATTTACTGGCTGCCATAGACCGGACCGGTGTGACAGGGGGAGGCGTTGTCCAGCCCTATATGTGCCAGGTCGCCTACGATCTATGCCTCACGTGGGTCAGGGCATACCGGGAGCTGCAGCGGCAGGCCCGGCTGCTGACTTCCAGGGTATCGGGGATAAGCGCCTCGCATCCGCACCATGTGTTCTGCGGGATCGTAGAACCGTCAAACCCGGAGTTCGATTACCCCGTATCTACCCGTTTTTCAGTATACAGGCACCACTTCGTCAGCCGCTTCCTGCAGGCAGACCAGGCGCATATAGCGAAGCATATCTCCGTGATGCTCAGCAGGCTGAAAAACATACCTAACGCTTTCGATGAGCAGTCGCCCGGTGAATTGAAAGAGCTCAGGGTGATTTCGGGCGGGATGCCCGGCGGGAGTTTGTCAGACCAGGCGGTTCCATTTTACCTCAGGCAGGAGGTGGTGAATGTATGGAAAGCGGGTGCTGCTCAAGTTGCTATCAATCAGGATATTACCAGGTACGGTGCACATAACGAATCCTTCCCGGGTACGGCTGCTTCGCCTTTCAATACGCAGTCCACTTCCCTGCAAAGCAGTAATACTTTTTTCAGGATTGAAGGCGCTCACGGACAGCCTGCGCTTACCGCTCTGGATACGCTTTTCCGGGTTCGTAAAAGACGCGCGCTGCCGTTTGATTTAGTAGTGCTCCGGCTCAACGAGAAGTCGCCGGCCAATTATTCATTCAATTTTTCCGTCAACGAAGATATCGAAAGCCTGTACCAGGTAGTCCGCAGCGAACTGAAGAAGCAGATAGCGCTCAATGTAGCCTACCTGGGTTCATTGGAGATACAGAGCGGCCGGTTCAATGATGTGAAGGATTCCCTGGGCAGGCAGATGGAGTGGGTATTCCTGGATCTCCTCGGCGAACTTAACGGGCAGTTGCTCAATAAGCTGACCGTGCAGCTCGGCAATGCCGTTCAGGCCGGTAATATCGTTGCGAGTACCAGGACGACTACGATTGCAAAGGTCCAGCCGCAGTTTGCAGAGTTGGAAAACGTAGCTAACGGCATGAAAATGAGCACGACCCCGGTATTCCTGAACGAATCATTGCAGAAAACGGTCAGCCTGTCGGCGTCTAAGTTTGATACAATTTTCAACCCCGGACTCTTTTTTAACTTTCCTTTCCTGGTGGTTTTCAATTCCCTGGGAAGTATGGTAAGCAGCCTGAGGAACGAAAGCAGGTTTAAGGAAGCTACCGACGTCAATTTTTATACACGCCTGCATGACGTGGCCAGGCGCCTCGGGAATACGCAGGGCGAACAGGTACTCTTTATGCAGGCGCTGCGCTTGTATTGCGCACTGAAGCTGCAGGACCTACACCTTACAGACAATTTCCGGGAGCTGGATTCAGATAAGTTTAAAGCTAACCTCGAAGGGTTGCTGCTTCCTGCCTGCAGCACAATGGCAGGCGAGCTTAAAAAGCTGAATGCAGAAGATATCCGGTCGGATAATACACTGCAGGTTTTTGCTAAAGCCGAGATGATGAGCCATGTAGACCGGATACGGTTTGACGACGACTGGGTGAAGGTGATACAAATCGATACGGAAAACAAAAAGCGTAACGGGAGCATGGGCAACGACAATCTCCTGGAGAGATTCGTTAAGGCGCATCCCGGCCTGGGCCACGGCTTCGGCGTACCCCAGGGAGGGACCTACGTGCTCGTATACAACGAGGCAAACCGGATCACGGCCGATTTCTCCCTGCCTTACCTCATCAGCTCGCACCTGAGGCCAATATCCTATACCCTTCTCGAAAAGAAAACACTCACATTGAGCGGTATCGTCAGGGATGCTGCCGGGGCGCCCCTGAAAATGCCCCTGCTGGTTGGCTCGGCCACAGTGTTCTCTGATGAACAGGGTTTCTACAATGCGCTGGTCAGCGAAGACAGTACGGTGAAAGTAATCGTCAAATCTGATGACTACCAGTATTTTGAGCAGGAAGTGAGGATCGCCGGCGACGGACAGACGCTCGATATCGTGCTTCAGAAAATCGAAACAGGATTTACGACGACCCTGAAATTTGTCAACCAATTGGAGAAGAATATCGGATTGGATATTCTCCTGGTCAATAGCAAAGGAGAGAAGGAAAAGGCAGCTTCGGGGGAGCTTAAAATACATGGCGAAAAAGGGAGCATCCATAGCTTCAAGGTCGAAGACCCGAGGTTCCGGGGACAGGAGCTTACCGTTAAGATTGGCGATGCGGATAAAGAGGAGCAGATCACGCTGACAGAGGTCGGGCAGGTTTTCTTCCAGGTGAGAGACCAGGCCGGTAACTACGACCCCGCACTCCTGAAGGAGGTGCAGATTGTCAATCCCGATATGGCGCTCGAAGATCCCGGCCCGCGCGACGGTTTATTCTCTTCCAAAGATATGGCTGATATCAGGGAGACTCCGACCGTAATCATAGTGTATGCCGGCAACAGGATAGAACAGCAGCTGAAAATCCGGCCGGAAATGCAGAGAATAATTGTCAGGGCAGCCGAAAACCCGCTGCGGGAGCTCCCGGCATCGGTGCTGATGCTTTTTGACGAAAGAAGCCGGTTGCGGACAGATACCTTCGATATTAACGGCAAAAAGATCGCGATCGACCGGGTTACCGGTATCGGGACGGATAAAATAAGTACGGAGGGTCAATTAAAAATGGATCCGGTGCTTGTAAACTGCCCCGTCGTAAAAATCGAAAACCCGGAAAATATTGCGGGAGGAGTCGTGGTAATTGACTATCGCCTGATCGAAAGCAGGACAGATATCGCGGCTTTGGACGCTGTTTATACCTTCAATCGTGCCCTGACCCCGATCGATATCAGAAATATGAGCAGGACGGTGCCCGGCCTGAGCGTATTATCCGGGATTCCGGACATAGGGAAGCTCAACAGCATCACGCTGATTATGAATCCTGAACAGATTGAAAAGATCAGATCTACATTGAGCGTATGACAATACACCGGGTAAACAGGGTGCGGATCGAGCTGTCGCAACCGACTTCCGAAGCTGCCAGGCAGGAACAAAGCGAAGCGGCTGCCTGGGCCGGGAGCGTATTGCCCGGCCTGCTCGAAGAAGCTTTATCCGGTTTTACAGCATCCGATCAGGTCATCCTGATAGACACGCTCACACTCGACATCCCGTCAAAACCCTGGCTTGTATCCCGGCATTACTGGCTTTGGGTGGTAAGAAGCCAGCTCGGTAAAACCGGGAACCGGGGAAAACCGGGGAGCGTCATTATAGAGGAGTGGATCCAATACCTTGAAAAAGGATATTTATCGCCCGGCAACGTGTTTGACAGCCTGGCAGCCTACGAGCAGTTTATCGCCGGCAACCTGGAGGTATTGGCGCCTGAGATCAGGAGAAGGTTCCGGTCGGGCCTGCCCGGGCCCAATGCCCTGGCCAGGATGCTTTACGTACATGAGGCCGATTTTCTCTACGCTATTTTCCGGGTTATATCCGGGTTGGATAAGCCCGTAGCTGAGATTGTCCTGCAGAAACTCCGGAGAACGCTCCTCGAACAGCCCGACATGCTGACATCGCGCTGGATGGAGCTGTCAGGGATCCGGAATATACGCGGCGCGCAGGTGCATCGGGAGGCTCCGGGTCATACAGAACAGCACCAGCGTGCGGCAGGCGAAGATAAAAAAGACGAGCGCGCACAGCCTGAAGACAGGATGGTCGTATCCGGGGAAATGTATATCGCCAATGCCGGTCTCATCCTGTTGCATCCGTATCTCAATCGTTTTTTTGAAACATTGGGCTTTACTGAAAAAGGAGCTTTTACCGGTAAAGAACAGCGGCACCTGGCGGTGCATACCTTGCGCTACCTTGCCGGAAACAATACTCTTTCCGAAAAAAACCTGCTTTTTGAAAAAATACTCTGCGGGATAGCGCCCGAAGAAGTGTTGATCCCGCCGGACGAACTGCCGGCTTACATCAGGGACGAATGCCGGCAGCTACTGTACGACGTGATCGGCAATTGGCCCGCCTTGAAAAACAGCAGTCCCGAGGCGTTGCAGGAAGGCTTTTTGCAAAGGCCGGGCATAATCAAGCCGGATGGGGAAGCCATCAGGCTGTCTGTCGAAAAAAGGAGTGCTGATGTCCTGCTCGGAAGGCTTCCCTGGGGATTGTCGGTTTCCGGGCTGCCCTGGTTAAATAAGCTCATTTATATAGACTGGGCCTGATGTTTGAACCTCCAAAACATAGAACGTTACCGGGAAGCCCGAAAAAGGAACCTTTTTTCAAGGGCGCTCAGAAACGCCCGGTCCAGAGCCGGGCCCGGGAGCATGCGGCCGACGAATTTGCAAGGAGGGCATGGGATAGTGAGGTAGTCCGGGAAGCTTTTTTCAGCAAACCCCCGGCCGACAGAACCGGGAGAGAGAAAGCGCCGTCGCCGGAAGTTCCCGGGCCAGAGGCGGGGAGTGCATTGCAGCCGCAATTACTCAACGCGCTGAAAGCGTGTTTTGGAGAAGATTTTTCAGACGTACAGGTTCACTGCGACGATATCAGCACACGTCTCGCGCTCGGCTACCACGCTGCGGCAGTTACGATCGGCTCTCATATCTACCTTAATTCAGAGATATATCAGCCGCGTACCCCCGCCGGTTTTTTGCTGCTCATGCATGAGCTTTTCCATGCACAGGCCGGCCAGGCCCCCGACCGTCCTGTAGAAATTATGCTGAAGCCCCTGGTCGAGCTGCAGGATCAGACCGGCGAGCAGAAAGCGGCGCTGGAGCGGGCTACAAAAATAGCTATGGGCGAAAAGGGGAAAGTTAACAGCGGGCAGACCAATGAGGACAAAACCCGGGTCGGCTGGGAATACCTTCTCGAATATTTCAGGACCACGATGGGGCCGGATACAATTGTTGCCGATAAAAAAGATTACAAGGCGGGGAAGTTTTTAGAAGAGAACATAAAATACCTGAAGCGCGGAAAAGCGACGAAGATCAAAATAGTCGATGGCAAGCATACGCCGGTGACGGAAGACAACGTAGACCTCCTCCCGAGCTGGTGCGGGATTTTCGTTTTCTGGGCTTATCATAAAGCCGGGATTCACCCTGAGCCCTGGCAATTGGGCAAACCTAATTTTACAAGCCGGGATGCGTATAAAAAAGGGGAATATCTACCCAGGCCCGGAGATCTTGTCATTAAAAACGGGTATAATCACCATGCGATGGTGGTGAGTACCGATCCGGAGCAGGTTACCAATACGACGGAGCTGGCCGGTGTAAAAGTAAAGACGATCAACGGCAATACGGCCGGCAGCAATCATACGGGAGGACAGATCCAGGAAAAAACAGACCCTTACGGTTACTGGGATTTTTACATCAGGCCATTTTTCGCCGGGGTCACGCTCACCCCGGAATCCGAATACCAGGCGGACGAACGCCTTCAGGAAAACCTGGGGATTTCGCCTGCTGCGGAGAGCGTCGCTATCGCAGATTCCGGTGCTCCGGCATCCGATCCCGGAGCTAACGCCGACCAACCGCCGCTTGAGCCCGTAACCCTTGACCTCGATATCACGCCTTCCCGTGAAACGGACGACAGCGACGAAATTGCAGAAGCCCCGGTGAGCCCCGCCGAAATAATGGCGCAGGATCAGGAATACGCGGCACTGGCCGATACGCTCGACGGCAACGCCCGGGCGCAGCGCCGGCATGGAACAGGCGAGGAAAAAGCCGGCGCAGCCCAGCGGTCGGCGGTTTCACCGCCGACGGAAGCATTGGCCAAGGCAAAGGCCGATAAAGTTGAAAAGCTGGGAGAGATGCCCAGGCCCAAACCTTTTAATGCGGCTGATCTGAAAAAACAGATCCTCGACGAAGTAGACCGCCTGGTAAAAGAAAAAGAGAATGAGGCGGCGCGTACCGGCGATAAGCCCAATATAAAAGACAACGAGATCGATGGGATCAAGGATAAGAACAGCCGGGATATCGAGGCCAAACGCACCGAAAGTATCGGCAATGTCGAAGAAGCCCATCGGCAGGCTCCCGATGAAAGCAGTGTTGAAAAGAGGACAGCGGCCGATGTGGTCCCTGAGGACCCAGGGAATGCCGTGCGTGTGCCCGACACCGAAAGGGCAGTTGCAAAACCCGTAGCGGATGAGCGCATTACCCTCGAAGCGGAATCCGCATCCATTGACCAGAAAATGGCTGAAAATGATGTGGAAGAGCAACAGCTGGCGGAAAGCGAGGAGCCGCAATTTACCGGTGCGCTGGGAGAGAAGCGTGAAAGCCAGTCACAGGCCGCCAATGTAAAAGCAGACTACCGGGAGGTAGAATCCATAAAGCTGGAGCAGGACAAGCAGGAGGCAAGGGCAGGCATCGATGCCCGGGTTCAGAAAATACATGGCGTGCGGCAAAATGAATTCGGGAATGTCGATACCGTCAAAGACAAAACCAAGACTGCTGACGAAGAAAGACGGAAGCAGGTTACCGAAAAGATAGAAAGTATTTACGGAGCCTCCGAACAATTTGTCAACTCGAAGCTTGCAGAGCTCGAACGGCAGGTCAACGCGGATTTTGACGCGGTCATGGCCCGGGCAAATGAAAACTTTAAGAACAACGTCAATAAGGCGATGGATGATGAGTTTACCTGGGAAGGGGCTACCAAATTGCTGGATAAGGAAGACCACAGGAGAAGGGTTGCCAAAGTATTTAAAAACGAAAGCGACCGGTATACCAGGGAGCTGTCTGCAGCGCTGACACCGCTAACAGACAAGATAGCGGAGACCCTCAATGCCATATTGGATAAAATTTACAGGGCCAAAAATGAAGTAAAGCAATATGTAGAAACCCTGGAGCCGGACCTACAAAATATTGGCAACGAGGCAGCGAAAGCAGTAATGGAAAAGTTTGCCAGCCTCGAAGAAAGTGTAAACCGGAAACAGGAAGCGCTCACCGGCAGCCTGGCCGGGAAATATGCCGAGGGCGTCATGGCGAGGGAAGAGGAGTTTAAAAAAATAATGGATAGCCGCAAAAGCTGGCTTTCACGGGCGTTAAGCGCGATAGCTGATGCGGTGATGGAGATCGTCAACCTGCTTGCAGATCTGAAAAGAGCATTGGAACGGGCTGCAGATTATGCGTCGCAGATCATTAAAGCGCCTGGTAAATTCTTCAAAAACCTGGCTAGAGGCGCCACACAGGGCTTTCAGAATTTCGTCAGTAATATCGGCAAGCACCTGCTCCAGGGGGCTTTGGAGTGGATTACGGGCGAAATGAGCGAGGCAGGTATCCAGCTTCCTGAAAAATTTGATTTCAAGGGTATACTGAGCCTTATACTCCAGGTATTGGGCATATCAGTCCAGAACGTGATGGCGATAGCCAGGCGGGTGATCGGCGAAAAATATGTCAGTATGCTTGAAAAAGGCGCGGATATAGGCGTAAAGGCGGCCGACAAGATCCTCCGGATCTTCAGGATTATAAAAGACGAGGGCATCGAAGGTTTGTGGGAATTTATCAAAGAGCAGTTCAATGACCTGAAGGAGAGGCTGCTGGAGGAGGCAAAGACTTTTATTATTACCACGGTCATCGAGGTGGCAGTTCCCAAGATCATCTCGATGCTTATTCCCGGCGCCGGTTTTATTTCTGCTGTCAAAAGCCTGATTGATTTCCTGCGTAACCTGTTTGCAAAAGCCCGGCAGATCGTCAATATCATTACGGGCATCATCGATACATTCGGCGAGATCCTGGCAGGAAATGTCGGTAAGGTAGCCACCATGGTCGAAGGTACGCTCGCCAGGTTTGTAGGAATGGCCATTTCGTTCCTTGCCTCGATACTGGGCCTGGGCAATATCGGGAAAAAAATAGGGGATATTATTCAGAAAAAAATAAAAGACCCCATCAATAAGGCCATTACGAAGATAATGGAAAAGCTGAAGGCGCTCCTTACCCGGCTGGGAGTATTTAAATTCCTAGACGGAGTAGCTTCGAAAATACAGCAGGGCAAAGACTGGATCGACGACAAGAAAGAAAAGGCAAAAGGGATGCTGAAGGCTGTTTACGGCTATATCAAAAGTAAATACCGGAAGGCTTATACCGAAAAAGACGGCAGCTCCCATACGCTGCAGTTCAATGACAGCCTTGAGCTGGAGCGCCACTCCGTAACGCGGGATTTAGGAAACTACCTGATCGATCTCGATGAATGGATCAGGAACAAGGGCGGGTTTACAGAAGCTGAGAAAAAGGAGTACGGGCCTTTGATGGCAGAGAGCAGGAAGCAGCACGGGGCCATTAAAGCACTCATAGGCAAGACCGTTAAAGAGGTCGATGGACAGTTTGAAGGAGCCGACAAATACTTTTCGGAAGAGAAAGGGAAAAAACTGAACGAGCATCTGGCAGCGATCGCAGCCAACCTGAGAAAGCTCCCGGCATTGGGAGGTATACAGAAAAATGCGATTCCCAAGACTGTCATCAGGTACCCTGCGCAGGCGCCCGGCGGTGATGGAATGGTAGCGGAAGCTCCGCTGATTTCTATCGACAGCCAGTATATAGGATCAAAAGCCGATTCTGCACGATATGACTCGACTCTGACCAAAAACCTGAAAAAGGCTATCCATGATTATAAGGGAAGCTATAACCTGGTTAAAGGGCACCTGATCAACCATGAGCTGCATGGTACCGGGGCCAGTCAGAAAAACCTGGGGCCGATACCGGTGAGCGCGAATAACAGTATGCTGCGCGGCTTTGAAGAAGAAGCAAAACAAACGGTTCACAGGAATGGCGTCATTGATTATCGTACCGAATACATATACGGACCGGTAAAGATCGATATCGGGAATGTTGCCAGGAAGCTGAATAAGTCCCCCGATTCGGAGAAAAGCAAACGGCTGGTCGAGGACCTGGCAGCGGTCGGCCCTATTCCGTCGGAGGTCAAATATAAAGTAGAAAAGCTCAGGTATAAATACAACCCTGACGATGAGGAGTCGAAAATAAATGCCCGGGAAAACTGGGATGTTGAAAAAAGCCTCAAAAATGGTAGTTTAAGCTTCGAGCACGAAGATTTTTTCTAGGTATCCCGTATCATATACAAAACAAAACAGATGACCAGGCTCTTTAATGCCTTTTACAGGCAGGTACTGGATATGTACCCCGAACTTTTCGACGAAGCCGATCAGCAGGAGCATCTCGGCATTTGCCTGTGCCTGATGCCGATCCTTGAGCCCGGTCTTCCTGACCGGATAGCGAGAGAAGACCTGGAGCTTCCGGATGGCGAGCACCCGCTTTTGGGCGGTACAAAGGGAGCGCAGCATCGGGGCATACTGCCTACAGGTCAGACCTGGGCTTATTTCTGCACCGGTCAGGATATGCTGCGGCGGGCCGGGTTTATAGAGGCAATGCCGGGATATTTTTCGCTCGATGCGGCCCTGCTCGCGCTTGAGCAGGCGCTTCCGGGAGAACCGCTGCTAAGCGGGAAGCTGGTATTCAGTCCATATTTCCGGAAAAAGCACCACGGGCACAAGCTGATCGTTGAGCAGCGCCTGAGCGACATCAGGATGGGGTCGTATCTTAAAACGGCGCTGAAGCTGCCCGACCTCGTGTTGACCGGTGAAGTGCTCGACGCCATCCGCGAAATCAATCACTGGCAGTATTTTAACGAGATGCTCCGGGAGAAACCTTTGTTTACCAAAAGGATTAAGCCGGGGCTGAAGGTCCTTTTTCATGGCAAGCCCGGTACGGGCAAGACCCAGGTAGCCGCTATACTGGGGAACGACCTGGAGCGGAGCGTTTACAGGGTCGATCTGAGCCAGGTTGTCTCTAAATATATAGGCGAAACCGAAAAAAACCTGGGCAAAGTATTCGACCTTGCCGGGTACCGCAACTGGATCCTTTTTTTTGATGAAGGCGACGCCCTTTTTGGCAAAAGAACGTCTGTTAACAGCAGTCACGACCGCTATGCCAACCAGGAAGTAGCTTATTTGCTGCAACGAATAGAGGATTATCCGGGTATCGTTATCATCTCAACCAACCTGAAGGACAACATAGACCCGGCTTTTCTGAGGCGGTTCCAGATCGTAGCGGAATTTTCCATACCCGACAGACCACAGCGAAAAGCAATATGGCAAAAGCTGCTTTCGGAAATGAACGGGTTGGAGCTGGATATAAAAGAGGACGACTTCGAAGAATTGTCCCAGACCGAGCTCAGCGGCGGTTCAATTACCAACGCCGTCTCCTATGCCATGCAGAAGGCAATTTTTGAGAAAGAGCCCATCAGCGTTCCTTTGCTGAAAACCGGGATAATCAGGGAACTTCGCAAGGAGAACAGGCTGATGAGCCTTTGAAAGCCGTTTATTCCCGGACTTTCCGATACGTGTTCCAGCCGTGACTTTCGGTATCAGCGTCAGAGGGCAAAGGGAAAACAATCGTTTCTTCCAGCGATGCAAATTCTTTTTTGTACATCGTAACGGCGTCTTCAGTAATGCTTTTCAAAAAGATAGCGAAAAACCGGCCTGCTTTCGGGCTGCCGTCGGCTCCTTTCAGGATGATCCTGTTCAGCTCCCGGTTGTAATCCAGTACGTTCATGGTGTATTCCACACTGTAGGCCGAACCCTGCATGGTATAAACGACAGCGTTCTGCCGGAAGTCGTGCACCGAAGTCTGAGCGCCTTTTCCCGGTATTTCGAAAACCCACCTGTATCTGCCCTCTACCGGCAAGGTACGGTTAGTCCCGGAGCTGAATGACATTAATGCACCGGCAATGGCAGCCATTGCAATAAGCTTGGTTCCTGTTATTTCGAGTATCATCTGATGTTATGTTTAGTGAAAATTTTCTAGTTGAAAAACCTGTCTACATTCACAGAAAGGCTTGCAAACCAGGTACGGCCGGGTGAGAGGGAGGAGTAGAAGCTGTTGACTGCAGCGGTATAATTGAAAATATTATTGATACCGGCGCCCAATGTCAGGTATTGCCGGTACTGGCCCGAAATATGCAGCCGCCAGGTGCTGTAGGCGGGGTATTCAATTTTGTAATAAACGCTTTCGCTTTCCTCCGTAAAGACATCGGCCTTCCCGAGAAATTTCCCGTTAAGGGCGGCGGTAGCGCGGTGTTCCCGCCAGGCCAGCGTATAATCTGCCTTGAAAGTGGCCGTATGCGGGCGGGTAGCGGAGAGGTTCCTGCTGCGTTCGGTCAGGCCGTCGTCCGTATAGGTATACCCGGCTTGCATTCTCAGGTTTTTCAAAGGAGAAAAGGTGGTGTTGATTTCTATGCCTTTCAGCAGCTGATACTCCGAATTGTGATAAAACACGGTGTCGCTGGCAGCGTTCCAGAGCAGGTTGAGCTTGTCCCTGATATGATTGTGAAAGGCATTGACCGATACGTAGAAATTCTTGTTCCCGTAATCGGCCGTCATCGAAAAGGTACGGCTTTTTTCGGGCCTGAGGTCCGGGTTCCCTATGATCTGGAACATACCCAGGTGGTCCCAGTTGGTATAGAGCTCCTTCAGGCTCGGCGACCGGAAACCCGATGCGTACGACGCCCGGAGCGACATGCGGTCCGAAAGATCAAATTTGGCAGATGCAGTAGGGCTGAAATTACCGCCGTAGTCGGAGTGCTTGTCCCACCGCACCCCGGTCACCAAATTGAGACGGCCGGCTATGGCGTAGTCGTGCTGTGTATAGACGGTATAGCTTTTTACCGCTGACCTGGCTCCGCCGGCAAACATATAGGTAGACAGGCTTTCGCCGAGATATTCCATGCCGCTGGTCAGCTGCTGCTTTTTGGAGAGCCTGTTGTGGGAAAGGAGGCGGATATTATGCAGGACGTTGGTATAATCCTTCTCTTTAAGATCAATGCGGTGATAGTGGTTTACCTTGTCATAGAGGCTGAAATTGTAGCTGAGCTCCGCGTTGTGTCCTTCGCTGATCCGCCAGCGGTTCTTGAGCAGGGCGTTGTAGCCGGAGTAGAGGTTGTGCATGACGGTGCCTTCCGCTCCTGCGTTGAAGCGCTCTCTGTGCAGGAAGGTCCCCTTTATTTCCGAAGTAAAGCTATCCGAAAAGGTATAATCGAGCTTCTGCTCCAGGTTGAGTACTTTTCCTCCTTCTACTTCTTTGGTCCTCAATATTTTGTCGCTGACCAACGTATCGGGGTAAATGCGCTGCAGGTATTCCCGGTCTTTCAACAGGTAGTTGTCCGATCTTTTCCAGAGCGCGGAGGTATGGGCCGAAAAGCGCTTTTTCCTGGTGCCTCCGGAGACCGTATGCTGCTGCTCGCCATAGCTTCCGAAACGGGTCGCAGCATTCAGATGAAAGGCCTGCGAGCTCTTTTTGGTAATAATGTTGATGACGCCGCCTATCGCAGATGAACCGTAAAGCGTGGACAGCGACCCTTTTACGATTTCTATCCGTTCGATGTTGTTGGGATTCAGAAGGTCGTAGTCGATATTATTCCGTGTCTCGCCGGCTATCCGCTCGCCATCTATCAGGAACAGCACATAGTTGCCGCCCAGTCCCTGCATATTGATATTGGGGACATTGGCATTGCTCGTGAATTCCAGGCCGGGAAGCTCTGCTTCCAGCAATGACAGGAAGTTCCCGGTGTTGAGCTTCGCGATATCCCTGGAAGTGATGATACGCGTCAGCACGGGGCTGTCTTTCAGCAGCTTGGGGGTGCGGGTCCCGGTAATGACGATTTCATTCAGGTTACTGATATCTTCTTCCAGCTCTATCACCGCAGCGGCTTCAGGCGTGACGAACGCCGTCATGTACCCTACATGCGAAACCTTCAGCCTGGCCTCTTCGTACCCTGCCGGAACGGTCAGCGTAAAGTTACCTTCGGAGTCTGTTACCGTACCGGTCGTGTCGATCGAGACACTGGCATAGGCGAGGGGAGCCTTCCCGTTTTTCGAGACGACCTTTCCCTTCAGGCCGGCGGTTTGCGCCGCCGGCGAGCCCGGAAAAAAGTACCACAGGAAAAAGCAAACAGCGGCTATTCTAAGATTCATCTGCTAAAGCTGATCAGCGGGTCCGGAGCAGGGCAGCCCGCATCCGGCGACCTGCCGGTGACAAGGTTATAAACGGGTCGAACCGTCGGGCTGGTAGGCGTAGTCAAGAGAAATGACCATCGTTTCGTTTTTGTCGCTCAGGTAATTGGCAAATTTGATTTTGGCGAATTTGCCGGCGGCAGTCCTGACTACATATACATTGTCATAAAGCGTATATACGGGAGGCGGGTTGCTGGTATCGACGTTCAGCCATTCGATCTCGTTATTGGCTGGCTGGTCCTCGAATACAGGTACCGGGAGCGTAAATTTCACCATGATGGATTTGGTGGCATCCACCACATACCCGGAGGCAGGAGCGGTGGTGACTTCCGACAGTGACTTCGCCTGGGTTTTTACAGCCCCGCCTTGTCCGGACCCTGAGCTCCCGCAATTAAGGCGTACGTCGTTGCGGTGAAAAGCGATGTCCCAATCAAGGCTTTTATTGAAGTTTTCTTTGTCTATTTCAACCGTTGTTCCTTTTTCGAAAGAAAAATAAACCCAGTCGGAGTAGCTTCTCGCATCGATCTTTGCCGTTTTAACCTCCAGGGCGGGAGCAGGTTCTTCGGGGCTATCTTTTGAACAACCGGTAAGGATCGATATGGCTGGAAGCAGGAGAATCCATTTGCTTTTCATTTGAACAGAGATTAATTAGATAATTTGACAATTAGCGTTACCTGATACTATTATTAAATAGATCAATTATAAATTGTGTAATAAGCGCAAAGGTATCCTGTCCCCGCCTCTTCAAAATATGATTACAGTCATATTTTGAAGGGATTCGCATCATTTTTGAGAGGAGGCATAAAAGCCGATGCCGGTCTATTCCCTAACCTTTCTAAATTTGTACGGGGAGTACCGTTCCGGGATGACGGGATTAAGCCGTGACGACGCAACCATGTATAAAATTATTCTTCTTATCGATTTTGCCGAGGAGTACAGCAAGAGCCTCCTGAAAGGTATTGCCAGGTATTCGCGTGAGCATGGCCCGTGGATTTTCTGCAGGATGCCGCTTTATCAGCGTGAAACGATAGGGATAGAAGGTATATTGGAGTGGGCGCTTGAATGGGAGGCAAACGGGATCATCGGGCAGCTGTACAATGATCCGAAAATAGATCTTATTGTGGAGGCCGGGATCCCGGTCATTGCCCAGGACTTCAAGGAGCGCTTTACCAATCTTCCGAACATAACCGGGAACCACTATGAAGCCGGTGTTATGGGAGCTGACTATTTCCTGAAAAAAGGTTTCAAGAATTTCGCCTTTTATGGCTTCAGCGATATCGTCTGGTCGCGCGAAAGGGCCGAAGGTTTTGAAGATACGATCAGGGCGGCCGGACATGAGGTGCATTATTTCGAGCACAGGATGTCGAGGACCGGCGAGCTCTGGTTTTATAAGCCCAGCTCGCTGAGCCAGTGGCTTAAATCACTTCCCAAACCGATAGCGCTGATGGCCTGCGACGACAACCAGGGACAGCATATTACGGAAGCCTGCCGGCATTCGGGTATCAGGATACCGGAGGAGGTAGCCGTACTCGGGGTAGACAATGATGAAATGATCTGTGAGCTTTCCGACCCGCCCCTGTCGAGCATAGGACAGGACGCGGAGAAGGGAGGCTATGACACCGCCAGGCTGCTGCACCACATGATCCAAAACGGCACTTCCGGCTTTTACGATGTTATCGTAAAGCCTACCCAGGTGATCACCCGGCAGTCTACGGATATCTATGCAACTAACGACGACGATATAGCGTCGTCCCTGAAATTTATACACCAGAATATAGAGAAGAACCTGCAGGTGGATGATGTAGTAAAGCAGGTACCCCTGTCGAGAAGAGCTTTGGAAAAGCGTTTCCAGCAAATGACCGGTCTTCCTATCTACAAGTACATCTTCAACCTGAGAATGGAGAAATTTACGACCCGGCTGCTGGAAACGGATATGAGCGTATTCGAGATCGCGATGGATCTCGGTTTCAATGACAGCAAAAATATCGCCCGGCAGTTCCGCCAGCTGAAAGGATGTACACCGCTGGAATACCGGAAGCGCTACAGACCGGGGAAGTAACAGGGATGTAATGATACATAAAAATGCCCCGGTACAGGTGTACCGGGGCATTTTTATGTAAGGAAGACCTTATACTCCCAGCTCTTTCAGAACCTCGCTGACTTTGGTAGCAGCTTCCTTGAACTCTATAGCAGAATATACTTTCAGGCCGGATTCGTCGATAATTTTAGCGCCTTCGGCAGCGTTGGTGCCCTGCAGGCGTACTATAATCGGTACGGGGATCTCACCGATCGCCTTGTAAGCTTCGACGACGCCGGTAGCTACCCTGTCGCAACGGACGATCCCGCCGAAGATGTTGATCAGGATGGCTTTAACGTTCGGGTCTTTCAGGATGATCCTGAAACCCGCTTCGACTGTAGTTGCATTTGCTCCGCCTCCTACATCGAGGAAGTTGGCCGGATCGCCGCCCGAAAGCTTGATGAGGTCCATAGTGGCCATAGCCAGGCCGGCCCCGTTCACCATACATCCCACGTTGCCGTCCAGCTTTACATAATTGAGGTTGTTGGCGCTGGCCTCGACCTCGAGCGGGTCTTCTTCGTTGGTATCACGCATTTCTGCCAGGTCGGGATGACGGAACAAAGCGTTGTCGTCGAGATTCACCTTGGCATCTACGGCGAGTATTTTGTTATCCGAAGTCTTAAGAACCGGGTTGATCTCAAACATGGAAGCGTCGCTTTCAATGTAGGCACGATACAGGGCGGTGATGAATTTAACCATCTCTTTGAAAGCCTCGCCCGACAGGCCGAGCTCAAAAGCAACTTTGCGGGCCTGGAAAGCCTGGAGCCCTACGAGCGGGTCGATCCATTCCTTGATGATTTTTTCAGGATGGTTTTCCGCCACTTCCTCTATATCCATTCCTCCCTCTGTGCTGGCCATGATCACGTTACGGTTCAGAGACCGGTCAAGCAGGATAGAAAGGTAATATTCTTTGGGTTCGCTGGGGCCGGGATAATATACATCTTCCGCGATCAGGACTTTGTTTACCTGTTTTCCTTCGGAACCTGTCTGGTGGGTAACAAGCACTTTACCGAGGATATTCTTGGCAATCGTCCTGACATCCTCCACGGATTTTGCCAGCGCCACCCCCCTTTGCTCGCTGCCTGTTATTTTTCCTTTTCCCCGTCCGCCGGCATGAATCTGGGACTTAACCACATACCATTTAGTGCCTGTCTGCTCGGTAAGATTCCTGGCCACTTCAACGGCTATATCTGGTGTATCGGCGACAATACCCTCCTGGATACGTACACCGTATTTCTTTAAAATGCTTTTGCCCTGATATTCGTGAATATTCATGAGTAATATGGTAAGAATTGGTATTTTCACGCCAAATTAGCGAAATAATCAAAATGCCCGCAGATTTTCTTGCATATAATTCGGTTTACCGTTCAACGGGCGCTGCCTTCCGGCCCGGTATCACCGGCAAAGCAGGAACACTACGGGTTTTATAAACAGCAGCTATGGCCATTCTGGAAGTAAAGGGAGTGCATCGTTCGTACGGAAACCTGAAGGTATTGAGGGGAATTGATATGCAGATCAGCAAAGGCGAGATCGTGGCTATCGTTGGGGCGTCGGGAGCGGGCAAGAGTACTTTGCTGCACGTAATGGGTACGCTCGACAAGCCCGATTCGGGGAATGTTTTCTTTGACGGAAAAGACGTCTTTGCGCTTAGCGACAGGGAGCTGGCGGATTTCAGGAACCGGTATATCGGTTTCGTTTTCCAGTTCCATAATCTGCTCGGCGAGTTCACCGCCCTTGAGAACGTATGTATGCCGGCTTTCATAAAAAAGGGGGGGGATGAACGCGAGATCAGGCAAAGGGGCGGGAAGTTACTGGAAATGCTGGGGTTGTCCGGGCGCAATGACCATTTGCCTTCCCAGCTCTCCGGCGGAGAACAGCAGAGGGTTGCGGTAGCGCGCGCCCTGATCAATAGGCCTGCGGTCGTGTTTGCCGATGAGCCCAGCGGCAACCTGGATTCTCATAACGCAGAAGAGCTGCATCGGCTCTTTTTTGAAATACGCCGGGAGATGGACTGTACTTTCGTTATCGTCACGCATAACGAGCACCTGGCAGAAATGGCAGACCGCCGCCTGGTGATGAAAGACGGTTTGCTCAGTTCCGGCGCTTAAAAATCATAGCCTAAAGTCAGGTAGGGGATAGGTTTCTTGACAACGGAGTTGTCGACCCCCCATGCATAGTCGAGCTTTCCGTAGATGCCGAAGATCATTGTCCGTACTCCTACGCCGTAGCCCCAGATATAAGGATTGCGGAAGTTCACGACGGTGGCCCTGAAAGGCAGGCCGTTGCCCCCGATTATTTCCGTGTTGAGACTGTTCTCCTGGCTGAAAGGCCCCTTGCCGGTCCATGCCGTGCCGATATCCGTGAAGCCTGCAAACTGGAGGTTTCTCAGGAAATTTGACGTAATAGGCCCGCGGTAAAGGTATTTGACCAGCGGTATCCTCAATTCGACATTTGACAGCATATAGGTAACACCGCTGAGCCGGTTCAGCCTGAAGCCTCTCAGGTTTGTTGCAAACTCGGTAAAGAAAATATCGCGATTGTCGACATTTTCGCCGAATTCGAACGGGTTATACCCCGCCTCGCTGCTCACGGCGGTCGAGCTTATCCAGTTCTCCATTCCGCCCATGCTGCTGTTCTTGGGAGCTCTTCCCCCGGAGTGGCTTCCTGCAATCCGGATGGCCAGTACCAGGTCGCGGTGAAGTTTCTGGTATCGCCTGAAATCAAGGCTTACCCTGTAGAAGCTATCGGAAATCCTGGACATGCCCAGGTGGTTCTCATACCTTATTTTCATTTTGGTACCTTCCGTCATATTCATCCCGTTCACCACCGAATTATCGAAGACCAGCTCGGACTTGAACCCGAGGTAGTGCGAAGACTTGATGGCTGTGGCCATGGAGGTCCTGATCAGGTAGGTAGACGTGTAGGCGGGAGAGATGCTGAACCTGCTTGTCCGTGTGAAAGGGTAGGAGGCCGTAAGCAATACCTGGTTGTAGCGATATTTGTGCGGCCCGCCGGGCATTGCGATATAAAGGTTGCTCCTGTCGTACCGGGCGCCGTAGTCGATGCGGTATTTATTGAGATTGTATTCAAGGAAAAGATCATAGGTTCTGAAGAAGCTTGTTCCGTTCATCGCCAGGAATCCTCCCGCTTTCAGTACATTGTTCTCCAGCAGGTCGTTCATCGATACCGACTGGCGGTACCCGAAGCGGCGGACAGGATCCCATGCCCATTCGGATTTGGAGTCGTTGGCAATGAAAAGGCCTTTGTAGTTGAAAGGGCCGTTCACATTGATGTTTTCGCGTGTCCGCAGGCGGGGAGTAGCCAGCGGTACGCGTCCCCCGGTGATCCTCCGTCCTGATAATCCGCCTATACTCTGGATCACATCTTCGTCGAAGATGTAATTGTCGGTATCCACTTCTCCGGGACGCAGCTCGAGCTCGGCGGTTTCGACTACTTCTTCGGCAGCTTTTCCGACGGTGTCCGGCTTTGTTTCGGCCGGCTCGGAAATGTCGCGGGAGGATGCTTTGTTAAGTGTGGTGACGCCGCCTATACCTTTTCTGAAAACCGGTGTCTCAGCTATTCCTCCCGGTTGGAAGCCACCCTGGTAGGCGACCCGCAGCTCACCTTTATTCAGTTGGAGGAAAGCCAGGCCGCCGTTTCCGGAAGTCCTGATTACGGGATTTCTCAGCCCATGGACAAAATTGGTGCTCTGCGTAATGGTTTTGGTATTGAAATTATACCTGAAAAGGTTGGAAATCCCTTTCAGGTCGGAGAGAAAATAAAGGTCTGCCTCCGTGGCGTATACCGGAAGGTTGTACGTCCCGAGCGAATCCAGCAGCTTCGGGGCCTGGGGACTTCTCGGAACACCGCTATGCTCGAAAATGCCCAGGGAATTCCTGATGGTTTTGAAATCGCCGCGCACCCTGAGGGTATCAGTGGGTCGGTTGCTGGCAAATACGAGCTTGCGGTTGGAATTTCCTACGAAGCGCGGAGAAAGGTCATCGTACAGGTCGTTGGTCAGCGGGATGGTAGAGCCCCGGTTGATGTTGATGAGATAAAGATCGTTCTGCCCGCCCTTGTCGGCGCTGACGACCAGGGTGGTACCGTCTTTGGATACGTCCATGTTGACGATATGGTCGAGATTCCTCAGTGAAGTCCGCCGGGTAATCCTGGGTTTTTTGGTGTCGAGCTTTTCGTAGACAAATATCTGGTGCCTGTCATGCCCGGGCACAAGTACTACGAGCATATTGTCTTTTGTCCAGCCGACATGGGGAATGCTTCCTCCTTTTGAAATGTGGTTGGAAAGGATATTACCCTGCCGTATGACCATCTTCCTGCCGGTTTCCAGGTTGTAGGTGGAGACCCGGTAATTGCGTTTGTGAGGCTCGCTGATCACCAGCATCTTATTGTCGTAAGAGATATCGACGTGCGCGCCGAGCTTCATTTTTTCCAGGTTCCCGATCTTATAGCTCCATGATGGCGAAGACGTCTTGTAGGAAGATTTGGCAGTGTTGACTATTTCGGAGTAATAGTTCCGCCAGTTGGAAAGAAACCTGCTGAAAGAAGGGACCCCGAGCGTGCTGGTAATGCTTGTCTGTTCGGTACGGATGATCCGCGTCAGGTTCAGGATATTGGAAATATTGTCTTTCCCGTACTCTTCGGCGATGTAATTCCAGATAGACTGCCCGATAAGGGCGGCGTCTTCCCCTTCAAAAAGGGAAGGCCTCCGTACGTTGCGGTGCTGGATGAGATCCTGCATGTAATTGTTCAGCTCGGGAGACCAGCCGTCGGCGACATACCTGGCTATTCCAGACATAAACCAGTCGGGCAGGGTGAGCAGGATGGAGCTTTGCAAGGCATCTTTGAGGTTTCCGCCATATAGCATGTCGTATACAAAAAGCCGCGCTATCTGGTTGACGAGCTCCTTCCTGAAGCTGATCTGGTCACCGGTAAAAGCCACTTCCAGCCTCGACTGGGCCAGGTCTATGTCCATTTCGCTCAGCTCGTCGAACGTGGCGATACCGATGTTGCTTTGTTCAAGCTCTTCCGGGGAATTGTAAAGGAAAATTTTGATGCGGTTGTAGGGAGTATAGCCCAGGACATCCGTTATCCGGTCAAATTCTGTTTCGGCAAACTGGGCGGTCAGGCGGGCGAGGTTATCGCCGTTCTGATAGAAATAGACTTCGAAATTGGAAGTCTGGAAAATCCGCCACTTGAAATTACGGTACTGGATCCGGTTCTTGCCGAACTTCTCGCGGGAAGGATATAACTGCCCGAAGACCTGCGGGGTAGCCGCGGCAAGTGCGAATACCAGTATGAATATATGTCTGAAACGTCCGGAATAATGGCTCATATATAAGGGTTACGAAAATCCAGGCTTGGAATATAACGAAAAATAACGCTCAATATTCACTTCCGGGTGTAATTCTTGCCCGTCGGCGAGTAAATTTACCAATTGTTGCGCGAAAAAAGGTGCCAGGGTAACCCCCTTCGTTCCCAATCCGTTAAAGATATACAGCTGGCCATATTTGGGGTGCCTGCCCACGAACGGCCGGCGGTCTGCCGACGAAGGCCGGATCCCTGCCTGCTGTCCTGCTATCGAAAACGGCGTTTTCAGCAAGCCGGATGCCTTTTCGGACAGATACCGTCGGGCGTCTTCACCGGTTTCCCAATCGAGATCATGCCACGAGTAGGTAGCGCCGATCCTTACCAGCCCGTCTCCCAGCGGAAGGATAAATATTCCCTGGTTGACGACTTCCTCTACGTCGTAGCCTTCCACCCGGCAGTCAAGTATCTGGCCTTTCACCGGGTTGAAAGGCAGCCAGTTGAAAAAGGCATCCTTCCCGGCCCCGATCCCGGTACAGTTGATCACTTTTTTAAAACGAATGTTTTGCCATACAGCGTGCTGATCGTCCAGCGCCAGGTCTTCAGATGAAAAATCCGCTTCCCGGAAACAGCCTGCCGCTTTGAAGTAATTACGGCTGTTGTCGAGAAAATGTGGCAGATCGAGCCACCCCGACCGGGTGATGGAAAGCCCGTTGAAGGGGGCCCGGATAAACCGGCTGCCGGTGAAATCGGGCTGTCGCCCGGAAATATAGGCCTCATACCCATTTTCTGCCGCCCAACGCAGGTAGTTATCTTTTTCCTCCGGGTTCCGGTAAGGCCTGAAAATATCGGTATGGTGAAGGCATCCGATGCCAAGGATTTTCTCAACCTGTCCGTAAAAATCCACGGCATAGGGGAACAGTTGGTCGGCAAGCCAGGTTTTGACCAGCTTCCTGCCGGTAAGCGGGTTGAATATACCTGCCGCGACATGAGACGAGGAAGGGAGATCGGGATTGTCGATAAGTAAAAAGCGGAGCCCTCTTAAATGCATATGCCATGCAAGGGAGGTGCCCGCTATTCCCTGGCCTGCGATGAGATAGTCAAAGTCAGGCATGATCCTAAAGGTTTTTCCGGTGAATTTCCTCCAGGCGGCCCAACCGCGCGATTTTGGCGTCTGCCCATCCCGTGACCAGGTCTACCTGTTCTTCGAAGGTTAAAAAAGAATTATCGAGGAGAATGGCGTCTTCGGCTCTCACAAGCGGGCTTTCTGTCCGGGTCGTATCCAGCAGATCCCTTTTCTGCAGGTTTTCGAGGATCTCCTGCAACTCGACCATTTCCCCTTTTGCCAGGAGCTCAGCCTGCCGTCTCTGGGCCCGGATCAGCGGATCGGCAGTCATAAAGATCTTCAGCTCGGCTTTCGGGAACACGACGCTTCCTATATCGCGCCCGTCCATTACAAGTCCCTTTGCCCGGCCCATCAGCTGTTGCTGGGCTACCATGGCTTTTCTTACTTCCGGTATTGCGCTGACCTGGCTGACCTGTTCGGAAACATGCATTTTTCTTATTTCAGCCTCCACGTTCAGCCCGTTCAGGAATGTTTCGTTGGCCTGGTTATGAGGGTTTCTCCGGAAAGAGATAGAAACCCCGGCAAGGGCGGCGCCGACCTCCCTTGGATTGGTAAGGGTTACATGATTCCGGAGAAAATACAGGGTAACCGCCCGGTACATGGCGCCGGTATCTACATACGCGTAACCAAGGTTTTCGGCCACTTTCCTGGCCGTAGTACTTTTTCCGCAGCTTGAAAAGCCGTCGATGGCAACAATGATTCTGTACATGACCGGCAAGTTAGTATTTTGAGGTGTCGAAGTTTCAGGGAGAGGGAAAAATTACTGAAAAACACATCGGAAAGAATGCTCAGGCATGTTCGAGCTTCCCGGTAGGATCGGTTGCTATAATGATGCGGAAGGTCGTTCCTTTATTGGGTTCGGAGTTCTTTACGAAAACCCTGCCGCCGTGATAGTTCTCTATAATCCTCCTGGTGAGTGTCAGCCCCAGTCCCCAGCCGCGTTTTTTCGTGCTGAAGCCGGGGTTAAAGAGCTTGCGCAGGTTGGCAGGGCTGATCCCTTTTCCGGTGTCCCTGATGTCGAAAATAAGCTCGCCCCGCCTGGGAGATGCCTGCATGGTGATATGGATCTTCCCGATCCCGCCCATGGCATCCACCGCATTTTTGCAGATGTTCTCGAAAACCCACTCAAAGAGGTTTTTGTTGATGATGGCGGTCTGTCCTTCCGGCATATG
The DNA here is from genome assembly GCA_037191015.1 of Spirosomataceae bacterium. GTDB lineage: Bacteria > Bacteroidota > Bacteroidia > Cytophagales > Spirosomataceae > Ravibacter. The sequence goes on along the minus strand of JBBCKD010000027.1, from coordinate 231,323 downwards.
GTTGTCGATGGTAAATTTGACCTTGGTCGACACCCGTTTCTGGAGATAGGCGATAAAATTGAATACGACTTCAGCTATATCTTCCGATTTCAACGTCGGGGCGGACCCTATATTGGAAAAACGGTTGGTGATCATTTCCAGGCGCTGCACATCCTTTTCCATTTCGTCGGCGATGGAATGGTCGAAGGAGGGGTCGGAGCGCAGGTATTCGATCCAGGCGATGAGCGAAGAGATAGGCGTGCCGAGCTGGTGCGCGGTTTCTTTGGCAAGACCGACCCACACCTTGTTCTGTTCCGCTTTCCTGGTTGAGCTGAACGCGAGGTAGGCTAGGAAACCCAGGATAAAAATCCCCGATAGCTGGATATAGGGATAGTAGCGAAGCTGCCTGAGAAGAGATGAACTGCTGTAGTAGATATAGCCGAACTTGCCCTCGTCGAGCTTTACCGGTATGGGCTCATGCTCCTCGGCCATAGAGGCTATTGTCTGCCGCAATATTTCCTGCTGCTGTTCTACGGAAATATTTTCGGGAATATTGAGATTGTTATATACGCCCGGTTCCCCGGTATCGTCTACGTATATGGCCGGGATCTGGTAGTAGTTATTGGCCTCGTCGATCATGTTGAATACAGGAGTAATATCCTGGTTATCAATAGCGTTATGGGCGTTTTCGAGGAACTGCGCATACAGGTTGACCTGCCTTCGCTCGCGTTCGGCGAATTTGTTCACCAGCGTGTCGGTGTAGATGAGGGATACGATGCTGATCAGGACTAGGTTGATCCCGATGATGAGCTTAAGCCGCTCTTTTGGGCCATAGGCAAAAAGGGATCGTCCCCAGCGCATGCCGCTAAGGACCGATTCGGCATTGAAACGTATTTTTGACTTGCTTTTTTCTTCGCTTATTTCCATAAAACTGACCGGATCCGGATTGCAGCAGCCGGTTGCCTTTTATAACGGAAAAAATCGTACCGGAATATTCAAAGATAGGCAAGCCTGTCCGATTAACGATGTGAGCTGCTTAAGTTCGGATCGGCAGAGAAAAAAAACTGACTAAAATCATATTTTTCGTTGACTAAACTCGGTGGAATTCTCCCCTGAAAACCAGTGTTCCGGGAGTAATTTATAGGGCTTCTAAATTGGAGTTTGTACGGCCAAATTTAGGTGTATATATAGTGTTTAGCCCTATTTTTGTACAAAAGATTCTTTGATGTAACGAGTCATGCAGAATTGGTTCCAAGTTGTCAGTCTGACCTATCATAAAGCCCCCCTTGCCGTAAGAGAGAAGATCGCATTGTCTGAAGAAGAGGCAAAAGCGTTTATGCTCCGGGTGAAGGAATTTTTTGATGTGTCTGACCTGCTGGTGGTTTCTACCTGCAACAGGACGGAAGTCTATGTAAATGCCCCTCAGTCCCTGACGGAAGAGCTCGTCAAACTGCTTTTGATTTTCAAGGGGATTTCCAATGTCCAGGAGTATCTGCCTTATTTTGAATTTTACGAAGACGGCGACAAGCCTGCCCGGCATCTTTTCGAAGTAGCTACGGGGCTTCATTCGCAGGTGGTGGGCGACATGCAGGTACCCAACCAGATCAAGCGGGCCTACCAGGCATCTGCCGACCTGCAGCTGGCCGGTCCATACCTCCACCGGCTCATGCATACCATTTTCTTCGCCAACAAAAGAGTAGCTCTCGAAACGGAGTTCCGGGATGGCGCGGCTTCGGTATCGTATGCTGCCGCGGAATTGGCGGTTTCCCTTGTACACAAGCCCAATATACTGGTTGTCGGGGTGGGGGAAATCGGGCAGGACGTAAGCAAGAACCTGGCTAATAAGGAAGCGGGAGAGATATTCATCACCAACAGGACGAGGAAACGGGCTGAGGAAGCGGCCGCATCGGCAGGGTGCGGCGTGGTCGATTGGGAGGATCTAGACGATGCCCTGGCGAAGGCTGATATCGTGATTTCCAGCGTCACCAGGAGCGAACCCCTTTTTACAAAGGAAAGAGTTGCCAGGCTGGGCAGCCTGAACAAGTACAAATATTTTATAGATCTTTCCGTACCCAGAAGCGTTGAGACGACGGTAGAAGAGCTGAACGGCGTGGTACTTTACGATATCGACACCATCAAGGCCAGGACCGACGAAGCGCTCGACAAGAGAATAGCCGCCATACCGGCCGTACGGCATATTATTGATTCGGCTGTCGAAGAATTCAATGACTGGTCGAAGGAAATGATCGTCTCTCCGACGATCAACAAGCTCAAGAGCGCGCTGGAGCAAATCCGACGCGAGGAATTGAGCAGGTACATGAAGGGGATGTCGGAAAGTGAGCTTGCGATAGTGGAAAGGGTCACTTCTTCCATGATGCAGAAAATCATCAAGCTGCCTGTACTGCAACTGAAAGCCGCCTGCAAAAGAGGCGAAGCCGAGACGTTGATAGATGTGCTTAATGATCTCTTTAACCTGGAAGCGCAGACAGAGGAGCAGCCGAGACACTAGAGCGAAAGCCCCGCAGGGGCGACACTACCGAAATCCGGATCAATTCAGAAACATCTCATCTACGAGAACGAGCTTAGGTCTTTCATTAGGCCGCTGAAACGGCTTGAGCACTATTTTCAGGCATTTCAATGAAGGACTGCTCTTAACAGGCAGCTCTATTTTCTGCAGGGTCGGTTTTTCCCGCGGTTCGGGCAGCTTCGAAGTGACCTGTTTAGCCACCAGGTGAAGCCGGTTCTCATTTTCCCCGCCCCATATTTCGATAATTCCCGGCGGGTAGATCCCGGTTTCCTCTTCTACCATTATCCGGAAGCCAACAGTTTTCAGATCCGGCGCCTTATCGAACCAGCACAGCAATTGTAGGTCGTTGTCGCGGACCCCTGCGAAATAGTTGGCCCATGCCGGGTTGTTGGCCCCGATAGCGCCCAGCCTTTTATCAAAAAAGGTATGGGCTCCTTCTGCCAGGTGTACCCGGTTGAGACGCGTCAGCAGGAAAACGCTGTCGGGTTTGTAAGTGTTACGGAACAGCTGGAACTCGGCGATGTCGCTGGGATACCATCCTTCCTTATATCCCCGGACACGCACTACCGTAGTGCCTTCGATCATGACCGGTCCGCGGGCTTCTGCCGAAAGGCTGTCCGGGTCGGTCCCGTCCAGCGTATAGTGCAGCCGCACCCCTCTGACAGGATGGTATAGCTCCAGGCGGGTACTTTCCCCGAAAACCCAGTCATCCGTCTTAGCCAGGGGCTTGTTGAGCCGCAGCCTGGTAGTATCATTAGGGTTGAAATCGCTCAGGAAGGTGACAGCCGGAAACTGTCGCCTCGCAGCAGAAAGCTCGTTGCCTTTCATATCGGTTTCCCACACGGTGATGTTCTTCAGGGATTTGCTTCCGGATAAAAAGTTATTGAGCTCTGCGGGGTCCAGCCTGGTACCTGCAAGATGCAGCGTTCGCAGGTATTTCAGGCCTGACAGGTATGCCAGCCCTTTGGTTGTAATGCCGGTAAAATTCAGGTTGAGGCGGTGCAGGTTTTCAAAGCCGGCCACCAGCTTCAGATCTTCATCGGTAGCAGGCATACGGCTCAGGCTGAGCGATACAATCTGTGTTTTTAAGGGGGCAAGCTCTTCAAGAAGGGCAGACGAATAAGCGTGACTCCCATAGAGCTCCACGCTTAATGCCGGAGAATTATATGCAAAAGGGGCTACATTCCTGTATTCAGAGTTCAGGCTCTTTACCAGCTCAGGATCTGCAGGTTTAAAATCGTAGACAATTGTCTCTTCGTTAGCTTCCCGCGGTTTCAGTAGTTTCCGGGCCAGGATGCTGAGCGAATCCTGAGCAGAAATGCCGATCACCCTGGCGCTGTAGGGCGTGCCGGCTTTTATCCACGCCAGCAAAACAGCTTCCTCTTCCGGCGTAAGCTGGGGTTTCCCTTTAGGGGGCATATGCTTTTTGTCGTCCGGAGGCAGATGGATCCTGTCCAGCAGCAGGCTGAGCGAGGGCTGATAAGGTTCGATCAGCGGCCCCGTCTTACCGCCCCTGGTAATGGATGCCGAATCGATAAGGATAAGCCCGCCTTTTACTTTATCGGGGTTATGGCACCCGGTACATTTTGACTCGAATATCGGAAGTATGAGGTGGTCGAAAACCAGGGCCTGGTCTATGGGTACCTGCTTGCCGGGAGCGGATTTCTGAAGGGGCTGGGAAATAAATCCTTCCCCGTGCGTAAGCTCGGCCCCGAAGTGTCCTGATACGATCAGGAGCAAGCCCGTCATACCCAGAATGGCAATCCTCAACCGGCTGAGACCGGGAAAAGTAAAGAAAAAGTAAAAAAGCGACGCCAGGTAAAAAACGCCGATACCGGTCCATTTGTGCCATGAAAGCGTCTGCCCTTCGTAGCCCTCTTCCTGCGACAGGAATAGTCCCATCAGCACCGTAACACCGGCTGTCAGTGCCGACCACAGCCAGAGGATCCTTATGTGGTCCCCGGGAATAGTTCCGCCGCGGAAGTGTCCGTACAACTGGAGCGCCATCGCGACAAGCGTCAGTACAATAGGGAAATGCAAAAGGAGCGGATGCATACGCCCGAAAGACTGTGCCCACACCGGGAGGACGATTTCCTTTTCAAACAACAGCAGGAAGGCTACGAGGATGGTCAGGGACCATAAGGCTTTGGCAGCCAGGCTTTCGGTTTTTGTAACCATGGACACGCTATAACGGGCGGGGTTTAGCTTATAATGTCTCTTACTACCTTACCCGCCACATCGGTAAGCCTGTAGCGTCTTCCTAAATGTTTGTATATCAGCTTTTCGTGATCCAGCCCGAGTTGATGCAGCACCGTAGCGTGAAAGTCGTGTACGTGTACGGGATTTTGAGCGATATTGTAACCGAGCTCGTCCGTTTCGCCGTATACCATTCCCGGTTTGATCCCTCCTCCGGCCATCCAGATAGTGAAACACCGGGGATGGTGATCGCGGCCATAGTTATCCGGGGTCAGCTTTCCCTGTGTGTAGCTGGTCCGTCCGAATTCACCGCCCCAGATGACGAGCGTATCGTCAAGAAGGCCTCTTTGCTTGAGATCGATGATGAGCCCTGCCGACGCCTGGTCGGTGTCTTTGGCCTGCTGCGTAATTTCGTAAGGAAGATTGCCGTGCTGATCCCATCCCTGGTGGTAGAGCTGTACGAACCGTACGCCGTTTTCTACCAGCTTGCGGGCCAGGAGGCAATTGGCTGCATAAGTCCCCGGGATAAAGCATTCCGGCCCGTAGAGCTTGACCATGGCATCCGACTCTTTCGATACGTCCATCACGTCAGGGATAGCCGTCTGCATCCGGTAAGCCATTTCATATTGCCTGATCCTGGTCGCAATTTCCGGGTCTCCGAATTCCTGGTAAGACATTTCATTGAGCATAGCCAGGTTGTCGAGCATCTCCCTCCGCCCGGCCCGGTCCATACCTTCCGGGTCGCGCAGGTAGAGAACAGGATCTTCCCCGCTGCTGAACTGGACTCCCTGGTGTACGGAATCCAGAAAACCGTTGGTCCATAGCCGGGAATATACTCCCTGGCCGTTGCCTATCCCGCGTGACAGAAGCACTGTAAAACAGGGAAGGTTCTGGTTGAGATTGCCCAGCCCGTAACTGAGCCAGGCTCCCATGCTGGGACGGTTCCCCTGCTGCGCGCCTGTCTGGAGGAAGGTCAGCGCAGGATCGTGATTGATGGCTTCGGTATACATGGATTTCACGAAGCAGAGCTCATCTACGATTTTAGCGGTATAAGGCATCAGCTCGCTCACCCACGCACCGGATTGCCCGTACCGGGCAAAATCCACAAAAGACCCAACCAGCGGAAACGAGGCCTGGTTGGCCGTCATGCCTGTCAGGCGCTGGCTTCCCCTTACGGAGGGAGGGATTTCCTCGCCTCTCAGTTCCTGTAATTTAGGTTTGTAATCGAAAAGCTCCTGCTGGGAAGGAGCCCCGTTCTGGAACAGGTAGATGATCCTTTTGGCTTTCGGGGCAAAGTGGGGAACGCCCAGCGGCATCGCTTCGCTTTCGTCCCCGCTTTTTTTGAACAGATCCGGCATCAGCAGCGAGCCAAGCGCCACACTTCCCACCCCCAGGCTGAGATTAGAGAGAAATCTCCTGCGGTTGAAACTAAATCCGTGCTCGATTATTTCCTTTTCCATGCGATTGGTATGAGGCGTTGGCAGCCTCATGTTTTGGTGATGGTTTCTTCGAGATTATAAAGCGTGGAAATGACCCGCATCAGCGCTGCCGCTTCGCCGGGTGCAACATCGGGGTTGTGCGGGAATTCCCCTACCTGTATCATTTTCCGAGCCGTTTGAGCGTCTGTCGTTTGCAGCTGTTTTGTAAAATATTCCTGCAATACCTTTACTTCCTCCGGCCTGGGGACACGGCATACAATGAGCCGGAAGGCCTTTGTTATCTTTTCATTTATGTCCGAGTCTTCCAGCAGCAGGCTGGTAGCCAGGACGCGGGAGGCTTCCAGCACCGTAGGGTCGTTCATCATTACCAGCGCCTGGAGCGGGGTATTGGTTTTCAGGCGTTTGGTTTCACAGAGATCCCGGTTGCTCGCATCGAATATCGACATAAAGGGCGGGGGAACCGTCCTTTTGATCAGCGTGTAAATGCCCCGCCGGTAGAGCCGGCTGCCTTTGTCCTGCTTGTAAACAGAGAGGAGGCCCCTTCCCGAGGTGGCGCCTTCCCAAAGTCCTGCCGGTTGATAAGGCTTTACGCTCGGCCCGCCGATTGTCTTGCTCAGCAGTCCGCTGCTCGATAAAACGATATCCCTGACGAATTCGGCATTTACCCTGTACCGCGGCCCTCTTGCAAGCAGCAGGTTGTCGGGGTCGCGTTCATATTTTTCGGGACTGACCACCGATGACTGCCTGTAAGCGGAAGACATGACGATCTGCCTGACAAGCCTTTTGATATCCCAGCCGTTTTCCCGGAAATCAACCGCCAGCCAGTCTAGCAGCCGCGGGTTGGTGGGCAATTCCCCCTGCATCCCGAAATCGCCGGTGGTTTTAACAATGCCCGTCCCGAAGAATTCCTGCCACAGTATGTTGACGTATACCCTCGCAGTAAGCGGGTTGTTCCGGTCAAAAAGCCATTGCGAAAGCCCGAGCCGGTTTTTGGGATAGTTTGTATTAAATCCCAGGATCTTCCCCGGAGTTCCCGGGAATACTTCTTCTCCCGGGGCGTCATATTCTCCTCTTACGAGCAGGTAGGTCCTGCGCTTTTCCGGTTTATCGTCCATTACCGACACGATCAGCCGGTTGGTATCCGGCTTGTTGACGAAAGTAAGGATGGAATCGACGTCGCGCCGGGATATCTCCATATAAGGTCTTTTGGCGTAGGTTTCGGGTCCGCCGATCACCGATTCTATACCGACTTCATTTACATTGTTGAAAAAAGCAAACAGGCTGAAATAGTCTTTTTGCGAGACTGGGTCATACTTGTGGTCATGGCAGCGGGCACATTCCATGGTAATCCCGAGAAATGCTTTGCCGAACAGGTCCGTACGGTCGGAAACATACGACACCCGGTATTCTTCCGGTATCACCCCGCCTTCTTCGGTAATTTTGTGGTTGCGGTTAAAGCCGGTAGCCAGGAGCTGTTCCATGGTAGGGTCGGGCAGGAGGTCTCCTGCAAGCTGCCAGGTAACGAACCTGTCGTACGGTATGTTTTGATTGAAGCTGTGGATCACCCAGTCGCGCCATGGCCATTGGGTCCGGTACCCGTCGTCCTGGTACCCGTAAGAGTCTGCATAGCGGGCTATGTCGAGCCAGTGTACAGACATTTTTTCCCCATAGGCAGGGGAGCTCAGCAGTTGGTCGACCGTTTTGCTGTAGGAAGCTTCCGACCCGTCGAAGCTCTCCATCAGTGAAAGCGAAGGCGGAAGGCCCGTCAGATCGAAGCAGAGGCGTTTGAGAAGGCGCTCTTTATCTGCCGGCTCGTTTGGTTCCAGCCCTGCAGCTTCAATCCTAGCCAGTACAAACCGGTCAATTTCATTTGACGGCCAGTCCTTATGCCTCACTTCCGGGACTTCAGGCTTCCTGGGTATGGAAAACGCCCAATGCTCTTCATATTTTGCCCCCTGCCTGATCCATTTCTCAATCAGTGATATTTCCCCGGGAGTCAGTTTTGTCAGATGCGACGACGGCGGGGGCATGAGCAGGCTGGTATCGGATGCGGTAACGCGCAGGTAAACCTCTGATGACCTGGGTTTTCCGGGTATCAATGCGAACGCACCGGGATTATCCTCGAGTGCCTGAAAGGCAGATTTGGGGTCGTCCAGGCGCAGCCCGGCTTCGCGCTTATTGGCATCAGGCCCGTGGCAGGCAAAACACTTGTCAGACAAAATCGGCCGGATGTCGAAATTATAGCTCACCAGATCGCCGGCATCTCTTCCTTCTTCCTTACCGGCTTCCTTTCCCTGACAGGCGAAGAAGAGCGCCCCTGTCGCGATGATCCAGATAAAACACTTCGTCGACATTGGTTGAACAGACTCCTGATTAACTGATTGCGTAGTTTTGTGCAAGTTAAACTTTATGTCGTTCAATTTCAAATTTGACTTTTTGAACCATTAAGGAATTATAAACCATTAAGGCATTAAGGACATTAAGGTCCGTCTTAACTATCCTTAATGCCTTAATGGTTTATAATCAGAAAACGGCCCTTTAACATGAATGGTTTATGTTTTCTGAGATCATCTCCAGGTCGTCACGCTGGTTTGCCGATCCCTGATCATTTCCTTACTCCGGGTTTTAAGGCTGTTGAGGTGGTATGCGGATTTATCAATCACACTGCGGAATGAGATCTGACAATACGGTATTTGTTTTTGTAGTGTGACAGCCGTCCGAAAAATATACCTACCTTTGCACCGATTTTTTAGAATTTATTCTTTTCAATTCTATTTTTCACTATTTATTATTTAATGTAAAATGAAAATCGCAGTAGTAGGCGCTACCGGACTAGTGGGTAGTGAGATCCTCAAAGTTCTTGAAGAACGTAACTTCCCGGTGACCGAGCTGGTGCCGGTTGCCTCAGAAAGGTCTGTTGGTAAGGAAGTCACATTCAAGGGTAAGCAGTATAAGGTAGTGGGATTTGAGGATGCGATCAAGGCTAAACCTGCAATTGCTATTTTTTCGGCGGGAGGGGGGACTTCCCTGGCACTGGCTCCTAAATTTGCGGAGGCAGGCATCACGGTCATCGATAATTCTTCTGCCTGGAGAATGGATCCGACCAAGAAGCTGGTAGTTCCTGAAATCAATGCGCATACGCTGACTGAAGACGATAAGATTATTGCCAATCCGAATTGTTCTACGATCCAGATGGTATTGGTGCTGAACCCGCTTCATAAGAAATACGGGGTAAAAAGAGTGGTGGTGTCTACCTATCAGTCAGTAACGGGTACGGGAAAAGCTGCTGTCGACCAGCTTTTTGCCGAGCGCAGCGGTAATCATGACGCTCCCAAGGTATACCCGCATCCTATCGATCTCAACGTATTGCCGCATATCGATGTTTTCCTCGACAACGGCTATACTAAGGAAGAGATGAAGATGACAAACGAGACCAAGAAGATTTTAGGAGACAATACGGTGGCCGTCACAGCTACTACCGTGCGTATTCCCACTATCGGAGGACACTCAGAGTCTGTGAATATCGAGCTGGCGGGCAGCTTTGACCTGGACGAAGTCAGGGAGCTGCTGGCTAATGCCGAAGGCGTCGTTTTGCAGGATGACCCGAAAAATGCAGTTTACCCGATGCCTTTGACTGCCCATGGCAAGGACGAGACGTTCGTAGGGCGCATCCGTCGCGACGAGACCCAGCCCAACACGCTGAACCTATGGATCGTGGCCGATAACCTGCGTAAGGGAGCTGCTACCAATGCCGTTCAGATAGCGGAGTATCTTGCCAAAAAAGAACTGGCTGAAGCGTAGCCGTTATCTCTCGTTAAGGTACTACGGACAAATATGGAAGCGTCTGTAAGCGGTTCTCCCGTTTGCAGGCGTTTTTTTATGCCGGGTGGAGAGGCTTCCCGGCCGAAGATTATGAGCCGGAATATGAGAGAAACCTGGCAATACCTGTTATTTTTGCATTTTTAAGTTATGAACCGGCGTAATGAGCGTTTTACCCTATAAAGACAAAGAGACATCCAAGCGGGAACAGGTTGAAGAGATGTTCGACAATATCTCTCCCAAATATGACCTGCTCAACCATCTTTTAAGTGCAGGTGTCGATGTATACTGGCGGAAAAGGGCCATTTCCTGCCTGAAAGGCCGTCCGGCAAATATGATCCTCGATGTGGCGACGGGAACGGGCGATTTTGCCCTGGAAGCGCTGAAGCTGAAACCTGAGAAGATAATAGGTGTCGATATTTCGGAGGGAATGCTGAGAGTCGGGGAGGAGAAGATAAAAAAGGCAGGCCATGAAAACGTTATTTCCTTTCAGAAAGCCAGCTCAGAAAGTCTTCCGTTTGCAGACAATTATTTCGACGCCGTCATCGTTTCGTTTGGAGTACGCAATTTTGATAACCTGGAAAAAGGACTAAGGGAAATGCACCGTGTGATGAATGAGCAGGGAACCTGTGTGGTGATGGAGTTTTCGAAGCCCCGATCTTTTCCGTTCAAGCAGCTGTATAATTTTTATTTCAGGAGCATACTGCCCCTCGTAGGACGGCTTGTTTCAAAAGACACCTCCGCATATACTTATCTTCCCGATTCAGTCCGGGCATTTCCGGACGGAAGAGAATTCCTGGATATTTTCGAAAGATCGGGTTTTAAAAACACGAAATGCACGCAGTTAACATTTGGCATTTGTTCGATCTACATCGGGCACAAATAATCCTGATATTGGTCCTCCTGCTTCTGGCAGGATGCTTCACGCAGGTGGCAGGGCAGGGGAAAGGGTATGTGAGGAAGCACCTGGAGTTTTATGACGACAGGCCGGTCCACTTCGGGTTTCTTTTCGCAATGCCGGTTACGCGTTATTCCGTCCGGACCGATAATTCTTATGTAGGCGACAGTACGCTGGCGCTGTATTCTCCGCTTACTACGGCTTTCCGGATGGGGTTTACCATCAGTAAAGTGCTCTCCCCGGAATTTGATATCCGGACGACCCCTTCGGTGACGCTCTACGGACGCACCGTCACATATGAGTACCCGAACCTGAAGCAGGACAAGATCAGGGAGTCGACGTGGATCGAAGTACCTCTTTTGCTGAAGTACAAGTCGAAGAGACGGGCGAATACGAGGATGTACCTGCTGGCGGGTACGACATTCGGGTTTGAGACGAACGTGAAGAATAAGGTCCGGTTCGGAGCAGAGCAACTGAATACCAAAAGAGCGGACGTAACACTGGATTACGGGGTAGGGCTGGAGCGTTTTTTTGAATTTTTCAAGCTTGCCCCGGAGCTGCGGTTTTCCCACGGCCTGGTCAATATGCTGGGCTCAACGGGCATGAAAACGATGCCGGGAGTTGATCGGGTTACCACCCATGCTGTAACATTCTATCTCAACTTCGAATAAAGTTTAAAAAAAATTGCCGCTATTTGCATTAGTAAAAACAAAAGTCCATATTTGCACACCGAAACGAAAAACGGTCAGGGAGTTTAGCTCAGTTGGTTCAGAGCATCTGCCTTACAAGCAGAGGGTCGGGGGTTCGAATCCCTCAACTCCCACTTAAGGAGACACCAAATAATGGTTGTCTCCTTTTTTTATGCCCATAAAAATCTGTGAGCCAGACTATTATCTTGGACTTGTCTAGAGTTCGATTTTTGTAAACACAATTCTGAGGTTGCCTTGGGAGATCGTCTGAAAAAACATCCTCACAGCATCTTTATAGCATCTTTTTCGGAGTTCGATTTCTCCTTAGGGTTTCGATGGTTTTGTCTTCTTCAGGCTGCTTTTGATTCTTTGCCATAAGATACAGAAAGTCCAGGATAACGGTTCCCTCTACTTCATCCACCTGGATGCCATTTTTTGCTAACGTCGCTATGGCTGTCTTAACTGAAACCTTTTTATCGATGAAATTCATGCTTCTTTGCTATTCTTTTGTTAATAGTATTTTTGATAACGCACCATTCAAGTTCAGGGAGATATCTCCCGTTTTGAAGTCGACCTCAAGAGGAGGGATCAAATTGATGAGATGTCTTTTATCCGCTGTATCCAAGCTCTGGAACCCCTGGAAAATACTTGGTAAGGACTCGTCTCCCAATCTGTTCTGTTGGTCAATATTTCTTAATTTGATGTTGATGTAATCCAGCTCCCTTTTCAAGCATTTGGAATTTACCCGGTACTCTCTCTTTAGTTCGGTGTAATCATCCAGTTTCAGTATCGCAGCCACAAACAACTTTCGGGCCTGGGAAAAAACGGATTCCTGTTCTTTTAGCTTTCTGACCACCATATTTCGCTCCTGCAGGTATTCGGCTTTTTGTGTGTTTGAATTCCGATCCTCTAAAATGTGATTGAATAGATCAAGTGCCTTGCTTGAAAGTACCAATTGCTGAAGTTTATCCCGGTAACGATCATTAAGCAGGAAAGCGTTTATTCTTGTCTTACATCTCCCATAGCAATGATAATACGGGTATTTTCTTGTTTTACCTTGGGAAAAGCTTCCGCGAAGTTTTCGATTACAAAGAGGACAGACGAGAAACTCTTTTAGAAAAAACGTTGCTTTCAGGTGGTCTGCCTTGGCGGTAACTTTCCTTCTTGTGGTGATGATGCCCTGCACCTCGTAAAACAATGTTTCCGAGATCAAGGGCTCGTGAATTCCCTTTATCAAGTGTAGTTCGTGGGAATCGAGTCTTATTGGTATAAGGCCGCAGTAGACCGGATTGCGTATAAGCCTGAAAAAATGTGATCGCGAACATTTCAACCCCCTATCGTCTGACATCTTCCTAACATCTTCCACTCTATGGACATTCTTGGCAAGCTGGTGGAAGACCCATCTTATGATACCTGCCTCGGGTTGCTTCGGGGCGATAATTTTTTTGCCATCCATCTCTGTCAGGTTAACGAAACCCAAAGGGGCTTTGCTGGGAAACCTGCCCATCTGTTTTGCTCTCCGGATTCCGTTCGCTGTGTTCATGGCCCTTCTACTGTTTTCTGCTTCCGGGACCGATAGGTAAACGGCAAGCATGACGGCGCTTTCGGGTACGGAAAAATCTATGGGTTGGTCAATAGCCATTGCCGTGGCCTTATATCTCCGGAGTATACCTATCATCTCGTATGCGTATTCAATATTTCTGCTAAACCGATCCCACTTGATGAATAGTATGTTCTTTTCTCCTTTTAATGACTTGTTTCTGATCGTTGCGATTAACTTCTTCCATTCTGGCCGATTGAAGTTCTTGGCAGAGAAGTCTTCACGATAGATGCCCTTTACTTCTATATTGTTGTACTCACAATATTTTAGTAGCCGATCTTCCTGTTCTGGCAAGGAATATCCTTTTCTCTTTTGTTCGTCCGTGCTAACACGGACATATAAGTAAGCTGATCTCATATAAATAGTTCACAGTACTCTTACCTCAAACGTTTTTAGTAACTTAAAAATCAATGCCCAGAGCCTTCTAAAGCTGTTTTTTTTAACATTAGTCCCTCCCTCGTTACCCGTAGGATATACGAAGCTATCTCTTTCCGGGCGCCCTTATAGGCCCGTAAAACGGATTGTTGAGCCATTTCATGAGCTCTATCTTCACGAATAAGTTCAATCTAATTAACATAATCAGATTGGATAAGTGCCAATTGTATTGGGTCTTCTTTTTTAGGTACTTGAATAGCAGCATGGCGATCATGGCAATCCAGATTTGGATTGATAAAGCGTTTTCAAAGGTGCCCACGAAGATTTGATCCTCGCAGGGCTCTTCATTTGTTTGAATAACACCTCTATCGCCCAGCACTCCTTCTAGATATCTGCTACTGTTTGGGCATTCCAATGACGGTTATTGGTCAGGAATACATATTCTATCCCGGTTGTGTTGTCCAAAATAGCGAGCTATATTCTTTTTCGAAAGTGTATGTTGCTAAGTAAATATCTTCATCCTCAAGTATTTATACAGCCTAGACAATCCCGACCTTTAAAACTTATGCGACACACTCAGGTGATCCTGAAGTAAAAAATAGACAGCTTTGAATAATTCCGGTGTCCGGTTTTTATTGAAATAGAAAGGAGTGGATTTTCACGGAACACGATCGATGCCCATATGGGACAGGTTACCGGTCGTACTAGTCAAGCCGGGGGCGCCCAGCCGTTACTGATATCATGTACCGAAGCCGCACGGCCGATGTGGCAGAATAACATTGCAACCAGATGCGTCCAGGAGTTAATCCCCTTTTGGTGTTATCAGAAGAGTACCTGGATACCACGTGGTCGAACTTATCTCCGGGAATCAGGCTCAGCATTTGACTGAAAGTGATATTTTACCACTGGTAAACTTAGTATTTATGTTTGGCGAATAAAACCTACCAGTCTTTAGTGGAAGTCTCCCTTTTTTATGCGCTCTCAGGTTTTATTTTGGGCAGGTGATGTAAATGCATTTAAGCAGACAGAGTAAAAAAAAATAAATACCCATTTCGATGGTTTACCAAAAAGGGTATCTTTGAAAAAAGAACCCTCAGAGTCATCATGAAGATCCTGCATATATTAGTGGAGTCGGTAGCGGATAGTTCTAAGGGGTATAATAAAGGATGTCTTAAGTAAGACTCTACTCACTTCCCCAATATTGAAATTGTGGTATGATAAATAAAGTTGAAAATCTGGTTTCTATTGGGAAATTCCGCAACTATCAAGCCGTAGGGCCAGTTAATTTTAAAAAACTAACTTTGATTTATGGCGACAACGGAGGTGGAAAAACCACATTAACATCTGTATTTCGCTCTTTGACGACGAACAATCCCGAAATTATCAGAAACAGAATTTCTACAAATCATACAGATACGCAGGCGGCGCAAATAACTCAAGTTGCGATACCAACAAATGTTTTTCATACTTTTGGTGCTAATGGTTGGACAGTTCCATTTTCCAATATAGAAATCTTTGATATTCACTTTGTTAATGATAATATTTATTCAGGCTTTGACTTTAATGATGAACATAGGAAGCAATTGCATCAATTTGTAATCGGGGCACAAGGTGTTGTGATTCAGAATCAAATGGAGCAAAATAAAGTTGCGAAAGCAAATTTAAGACAAAACATAACAAATATTGAGACGCAGTTAATTCAGCAGGTCGGAAATAATATGACTGCTGATTTCATTAACTCTTTTCTTACTACCCCAATATCACAAGCGACCGATATTGATCAACTAATTAGTACCGCTGAGACAACCTTAGCAAGCGCAAATTCAAATGCGGTCATACAGACACTACAACCACTTTCTACTGTTACTAGGGTTTCTACTGGAATAGACTTTTCGTCTCTTGTTGCAGACTTACAGGCTACCTCTCAAACGATTCAGAATGCTGCTTTAGAAGCTATATTTTCTCAACACTGCATGGATTTATCGGAAAACACTATTACCGCACCTGAAACTTGGCTGCAGAGAGGTTTTTCATATGTGGGAAGTAAGCAAGCGGACAACGAATCAAATATTTCCTGCCCATTTTGTAGGCAGTTCATTGATACCAACTCTGATATTTTTAATGCTTATGCAAGTAAGTTTAATGATGAATTTAACGCCCTGATTCAAAGGCTACAAATACATTTGTCATCACTTCAAAATTTTAATTTAGAAGCAGTCATATTGGCAATAAATAATGTCAATCAGGTGAATTCAGAAAGAGTTACATCCTGGGGAGCGCACTTACCAAGTACCGTTTTGCCACCGGTTTTTAATATTATCGATAACGAAGGTGGCCTGCGAACAGGGTTTCGAGATTTAATTGCATTAGTTCAGCAAAAAATACAAAACCCAACAGTAGCTGTGGCTACTGCTATTGCTACTATTTTTCAAGCTTCTGGACAAGTCATCAACGCGAATATTGATAGTTATAATCAAAATGTTGCAAACTACAATAATGCTATAGTAACGTTCCGTTCGAGGATTCAAACTGTTGTAGCTGCGCAACTCGAACTTGACAGATTAAAGAGAATTAAAAGTCGATTTGAGGCACCCGTAGCTGCGCTGTGCACTCAGCTTACCACTGAGAGACAAGCATTGAGAGGGTTGGAAACGGCATATACACGCCTATCCCAGCAACAACAAGCGGCATCAACAACTTTTTTTAATAATTATCAGACTCAGATAAATCATTATCTAGGGAATGTATTTAGAACGCATTTTCGAATTGATAATGTTGTTCATGTTCCACCTAAAGGAAGGGCAACGCAAAGTCAAATCGGTTACAAGTTAACAATTAACGGAAACGATATTTCATTTTCACCTAACCAACCGTTTAATGCAAAAGAATGTTTAAGTGAGGGTGATAAAAGTACTATCGCTTTGGCTCTCTTCCTATCAAAGCTTGATATAGACCCAAACAAGCAAGACAAAATTTTAATTTTCGATGACCCTTTATCAAGTTTCGATACAAATAGGCGTACGTATACCATTGGTATTATTAGATCGTTGTTCCAGCAACTAAAGCAAGTTGTCGTTCTCAGTCACAACGAATTTTTTCTTCATGAAGTCGGAAAGGATATTGCCGTATCTCAAAAAAGCACCCTTCGTATTGTAGAGGATTTTATGGCAATGGCTTCAAGAATAGAAGTTTGCGACTTGGGAGAATTGGTTAAGATTGATTACTTCAAGCACATTGAAAGGCTGGAGGCTTTCAGAAGTAGCCCGGATATTGCTTTAAAAGACTCCGTTTTAGGTTGGTTGAGAAATGTTTTGGAAGCACATTTGCGATTCAAGTTTTATAAAGAAATTCGTTCGATGACGGGACAGCAAACTTTTGGAAAGTTAATTTTGCATTTAAATGCATTCCCGGTTACATTTAGGGACAATACAAATAGAGCGGACATAATATTAAAATTGAATTTAATTAACGGTGTTTCTTGGAAACCCCATCACGGAGATCCTAATCCAGATTATACTACGTTAGGTATGAATCCCAATACAATTACGGTTGCAGAATTGGACAATTTAATCCAGGACGCTCTTAGTTTAATTGAGGTGCGTTTGTAACGGCAGGAATCAGCTTAATTGTTGAATGTGAGTCCGAGATAGGCTATGTGCTTCTTTAGCCTCCAATAAGCAAATTAAAGTCATGCTGTTATCTCTTGCGCTAACTAACTATACCTCGCCTTTATGCTAGCTGATCGCTGGAGCTATCAGCTAGTTTTTGGGGAATTTCGGTTTAGACGTTTCTCTCAGCGAAACAGATTGTAGCCCTACAAGGTACTCGACGGCTTTTGGGCATGAGACGCCACCTAAAAAATAGCCGATTATCATTCTTAAGAACTTTCAGTCAGGTTTGGATATACGCCGCATGTTCTTCACGCATCATGGGTTCAAAGCCGAGCTTAACTCCGAGAAAAGAGGCCCTCATCTCTGTAACAAGCTTCCCACGGGCATAGCCCTCATCACCCCAGCGCTTTTGATAGAACTCACGGCTCAAGCGACATAGGAACAAAATATATTTAAACGGCTTAAACGACTCTTAAAGGGCTCGCAGACGACTCGAACGGCTCCTCCTCTTGAGCCAGAGTATGACGGGTGTCGATGAAATTGGCCAAAAAGCTGTATTGGCATGCATAAATCGCGTTACGATGTAGCCTGGGCGAATAAAGGCGTAAAAAAGCTCACTATGAGAGCTTTTTTACGCATGCGACCATTTACGTCTGTCTCTTTTTTGTGATTACCAAAATCGACGCAGATCTTTTATCTATCTACCAGTATTTTGTCTCTCGTACTAAAATTAATGATGCTCCCATTTTGTCTCTACATTCTTCCCATTATCTTTTTCTACTAAAGTGAATTTTGAGTACGGAACAAGTGGATCTGTGTTGTCAAATTTCATCTCTTTATAGAACATGTAACTCTCATCTTCATTTGAATATTTCGTCAATTCACTTATACTATCCACACTCACATTACGGAACATTTTGAACCCCACCTCCATACTTTTGACCCTATAGACTTCTCCGTTATCATTTTTCAGATAAACTCCAGAGTCTTGAATATCCATTGTCAGAGACAGCATAGGAGACTCTCCTCCAACTGAAATTTTCAAATCATCAAACATCCTATCTTCATAAGCCTTGTCATAAAAATGTTTGAAAATCATAGATGTGGACATCAGCTCATCGGTACCAGTTCTATGAAAAATTAGACCATCACTGAGCACGCTATTTCCGTGCCTTCTAGCTACTTCGTTTAGATAATTTGCCGCCTCTATACCACATCTATCTAAAAAATCAAGATGTGAAGTATAGGTTCTGTAGCCAACGTAATCTCTTTCCCAAGTATACTTCTCGATAATATCCGACCCCTGCAAATTTGACAGAAGCCTAAGTTTTATATTATTTTGTTTGGCCTTATTGATTGCTTCTTTAGTAAATCCATTTGCACTAACAGCAATAATTTCAGAAGCTCCTATACTAGTTCTTTTTTGAATGAGTTGTTCGATCCACAGCACGTCCTGCTTATTAGATCTATTTCGGCATTCAATCACAATAAGTATTTTAGCTGAGCCTACTTCCAATCTAATACTTGCGTCAACTTCACGCTTTGTGCCCGATATCAAATCTGGGATAAAATCCGGGCTGGTTACTACTAATCCGGGCTGCGCAATCTCCTGTTCAATCCTTGCCACTGCTTTTTCAAAAGCTTTCCAAGGCTTTCCCGTATCCTTACCTTTACTCAAATTCCCTTTTTTTGCCATACCCATTCATTATCTGGTATTACTTATAGGCTTGGATTAGGTTATGGTAGTACTCCCTTATTTTCGCCTCGCAACAATGCCACTTTTCCTGTGGTCGTTGCTCGCTAGACGCCTTTCCCCGCTCTTTCTCAACCAACCCATTCAAAACCGCCTTCAAAGAGCCCAGTTCCTCTCTCATTCCCTAAGCCTCCCTTTGTTGTTCGCTCGACTTCAATCCAAAACTTCTTCCTTCTCACTATAATGGCTACGAAAGAAAGGAAAAACTCCCTTCGAAGCCCTTTAATAATTTATTAAGATCTAACTGATATCCAATTCTAAATAACCGATCTCTTAAGTCATTTACGTCGAATATTCTTTTCTCCTCTAAAAAAGGCTGCAAATTCTCTATAGTTGAAATCGGTTCTTTTGAAAAATCATGCTCATAAAATGACGAGGCAATCATACTTCCGCCAGATGAAATACTCGCTGGTACTATAATAGCCGTATGTTCGACAATTACGCTCCCTAAAAAAAGCTGTTTTCGACCACCTTCGTATTCGTGTTCTTTGAACCCGATCTCATCAAACATTTCTCTTGTAGGTGCTATCGGGTAACAAGAATTACTTCGAACGTTGACTAATTTACCGTCTGAATTGCTAATCAGGTCTACAATCTTAAATGATAACCCATTATCTATTACCTTTTCTATTCTTCCGATGCGAGAGATTGCCGAATCATCTGGCAACTTGAAATAGACAAAATTCCCAGCCTTTATTAATTCACTCCAATTCATACATCTCTCCCATTATAAATCCACAAAAACTCTATTCTTAATTCAAAATTGCCTTTCTTTTATAGAGCCAATTATACCTGTCCAAAATAAAATCTAAGATCGCATAAAAAGGGAGACTCTCATCCGAAAGTATTAGGCTGTAGTTGCCAAACAAAAATCTAAGAATCTCCCGATGGTAAAAATATCACTTTTCAGTCAAATACTGAGCCTGATTCCCCGAGATAAATTCGACTGCGTGGTGTCCAGGTACTCTTGTGATAGCACCCAAAGGGGATTAACTCCTGGACGCATCTGGTTGCAATGTTATTCTGCCACATCCGCGGTGCGGCTTCGGTACATGATATCAGTAACGGCTGGGTGCCTCCGGCTTGACTAGTACGACCGGTAACCTGTACTATATGGGCATCGATCGTGTTCCGTGCAAATCCAGTCTTTTCTACCTCGATAAAAGTCGGACGCCGGAATTGTTCAAAGCCATTTATTTTATGCTTCTGGATCATTTGAGCGGCTCGCATAAGTTTTCAATATAAGGCTTGTCCACCAGACTGAAGAGGAAGATATTTTTAGTCGACGCGAGCATTATTCCCCACTATCTGAAGGTCTTCGATTGGGCGTGCTATCGAAGTCAAAGAGGAGCAGTCAAGTTGCATACGGTGCTGGACCCAATGGCTATCGGGTGACGGCCTACTGCCGGTACTCGTAAAACTCACTAATGCCAAGGCACATGAAATAAAAGTAGCTAGAGAAATAAGTTTCCCAAAAGGAAACGTCGAGTTGATAGATCGAGGGTATGTCGATTTCAGCCGGGCAAAAGGTTTGGACCGGGTCGCGTAGGCAGCAGCGAATATTTCTTTGTTACCCGGGCCAAATCCAGAATGGCATACACGATAAAAGAGCCGTATGATGTTACTAGAGATATCCTTGGGGATGAGAACGTTTACCTAACTGCAAATACCAAAGCTGGATAATGCCTTGGATGTCATGTTGGTTTCAGACGTACATTTAGGACATCACAGAGGCAAAGGATACCTCGAGAAAATTGTTGAAGAAACGAATAAACGAAATCCTGACATCGTACTTTTAGCAGGTGATCTGATGGATTCCGAAGTAGCGTTGTTCCCTGAGGTTCTCTTCCCACTTAGAGACTTCAGTGCTTCTGCTTATTGTATCACAGGTAATCATGAAAAGGAAATCGATGAACAGAAGGCGATACAGCTGATTTTGGAAGATGGTGTAGAAGCTTGCATAACCAGATAGTAGATACTTTAGGCATTGGGCTCATAGGGCTTGACTACATGAATCCTGATGAAAATACCTTCGGCATGCACCCGTCGGATAACAAACAAATTATTAAGGAGGTATTGAGCCAAATAAAATAAAAGAAAGATAAACCTGTCATTTTAATGCATAAACACGACAATACCCATGTTTTTGTTTCGCAGGATACGGGTACTTTCCTCATCCATTGCCTATATTTATATCGAATGTTAAACGCTAATCTCTACTGTTCCGTTTTGCAGGGAGGTCAGGTTTGACTTTGAACATCTCTAGTGAAAGTAATTTAATCAGGCTCTATAGTGGCGGCTGTGGCCCAAAGGCTTTGATAAAACTCAAAGAGCCATATAGTAAAGTCGCTGTCTTCATCCTTAGCAAAAGAGTATTTGAAGTCACCACGAGCTATTGAAAACATGTCGGTTTCTTTAAAAATGTCTGAATCAGGGAATCCGGGTTGCCAGGTGACTTTAATTTGACATTGTTCGGGTACCTTTCTGCCGAAGTGATGAAAAAACAGGCCTCTGGCGATGCGTTCCACCAAACGATCATACAGATCGGAATCCCATTGCATCTGATAGTATTCGCACCCGTCGATGACTACTTTTTGAGAGGTACCCATAATTTTGCCGATCAGACCTTTCTTTCGTTTGAGTGTGGGGACGGCTCCTTTTTTAAATAGCTTCTCACCATTGTCACCGGACCTAGCTGCATGAAATCCCATATACACTTTGAATAGTTCATCATCAGACGAGAATCCGTGGTTGCACGTGCTGCAAGCCGGGACGGTTATAAGATCGTGGGTTCTTGGTTTGTTGAAAATACCTTTCGGCGGAATATGATCCCGGGTTTCGGCCGGCTTGATACCACAATAAGCGCAATAAACTATACGATCTGTTTTGTTCATAAAAATCCCGCTAATAGGTTTTTCATCAAATTAGGGAAAGGGCATGGGATACAGTACTCTTACGGGCAATCTGTACCGGTTGCAATTCCTAATGCCTACCTGTCCTCATACAGTATTGCCTCTGTGTACCCTTTCATGTGATGTAAAAGTAGTCGAATGAAAAGGGCTTGCCCAGATAGTACCATTTTAATTTGTTTAACAAAAACAGAATCTAACCGTAAGGCTTATTCCCTCAAAAAAATAACACGTATATATGTGATTGATTTACAGCTACTTAATATCATCTAAAAACGTCAAAAACGGTATAAGGTGTTCGACTTCAATCCCTTTATGCCACAGAAAGAGATGTCCAACTTTGGAGGTCTCTTTTTTTGTTAAGTGCAAACCGTTGAATATAAACACATTATAGGTTTATATTCAAGTTTCAAAAAACGGTTCGATATTTTTCAAAATACATATCATAGTTTTCTCTTTTATTAAAAAGTGCTCAAATTCATTAGAAACGGCTATTTTGTGGTTCGACACTCCCTCAAGGTCTCGTAATTATCAAGGAACAATAAATTTTCGACCGTCCGGAGCAGCATAACTTACCGGCGCTTTAACCATTTGGAATTCAAACGGACGTCGGAACTGATCACTTCGATAGAGGATGAATATTTCATTCAGATTTTGCCATTTACGCAGCAACACATTCAGACGCTCTCTGAACTGACCGTGATGACCGTGAGTGAGGACCATAATGATCCGTTTGATCACTCCATTATATCGCACGCTATCGCCGAAGGGCTCACGTTGGTTTCTTCCGATCGACTGTGATCCCTCCGTCTCCGCCGTATGATCGGCACCTCGGTGATGACCGAGCACGAAACACTTGGCAAAAGGGAGGTGAACGATCCGGTGGGCATGGGGTCATACACACTGGATTCGCACAACATTCAGCGGTATATCAAAGACGACGGCTATGTGCAGAATGAAGGGGATATCGGCGTGAAGGTGCCGCAGCCGTATAAGATCTCTTACGGGGCTATCATACCGAAAAAAGAAGAAATCCAGAACCTGCTGGTAGCCGTCTGTATTTCCAGCTCCCATATCGTTTTCGGGTCTATCCTTATGGAACCGGTATTTATGATCCTGGGCCAGAGTGCCGCTACGGCCGCCGCTATGGCGATCGATAAAAGCATAGCCGTGCAGGATGTTGACTATAGCGAGCTGAGAAGCCGCCTGGAGGCTGATAAGCAGCGTTTGGAGGTAGCGGCGAGGTAAGCCGGAATAACGCCTATCACAAACCTCACCCAAGCAGTCGGTACTCTCTAGATATCCTCAAGAGCTGCTGAAGATTGTTGACATTCAGTTTTTGCATCAGGTTCTTACGATGAGTTTCGACGGTATAATGACTGATAAACAGGTTTTCGGCGATCTGCGGACCTGTGAGGCCTTTGTCCAGCAGCGTCAGCACCTCTTTTTCGCGGCGCGTCAGAACGGGGACCGCCCCGATGGCCGCATCGACGCCCGTGAATTGCTCCAGGAGCTTTTCACCGGCTGCCGTGCTGAGGTATATCTTCCCTTTCAATACCTGGCTTACGGCAGAGAGCAGCTCTTCGCGTTCCATGTTTTTGAGCAGGTAGCCATTGCCTCCGAACTTTAAAAACTGGGCGATAATGGAAGATTCGTTCGTGCTGGTAAGGGCGATGATCCTGGAGACACTGTTGGTTTTACGTATCTCGCCGCATAGCCGCATGCCGTCCATGTCGGGCAGGTTAAGATCGAGCAGAATAATGTCGGGCGTGTTTTCGGACAGGTAAAAAAGAGCCTCGGCGGCGGTCGTCACATTTTCGGCGATCAGCAGGCCGGGCTCATCTTTCAGCATCATAGCTATCCCACCTGCTACAAGAGGATGGTCGTCGATGATCATGAGTCGTATCATAGCATTAAAGACGGTTCCTGCTGGTTCCCAATGGTAAAATCGATCATGACGGTGGTACCGACGTCGAGAGCTGACTCTACGGTCATACTGCCGTTGAGGTAATTTACCCTGCTCCTCACGGTGTCCAGGCCTGCATTACGTTTGAGGGCTGCCTTGTCCGGATCGAAGCCGATGCCGTAGTCTTCGACGGTGATCATGAGCCGGCTGCCTTCCAGGTTGAACTGCACAATGGCTTCGCCGGCCCGGGAATGCTTTATAATATTGCTTAAAAGCTCCTGAATGATACGGTATACCATGATTTCGCTGTTCTTGTTTAAGGCCGGGCGTTCCATACCGTAGGCCTGCATCTTTACCTGCACCGAGCCACCTGCGCTGATGCCTGCGCAAAGGTCCCTTACTGCCTGTATCAGCCCCAGCTTTATGAGCACTTCCGGGATCATGTTGTGGGCGATCCGCCGTATCTCTTCCGCTGCCGTATCGACCAGCGCGTAGCTCCTGGCGAATGTTTCATTGTTACGCAGTGATCCCATTTCGTGCCTGAGACTCCCGAGATACATTTTCAGGGTAGAAAACAGCCCGCCCAGGCCGTCGTGCAGGTCGCGCGCCATGCGGCTGCGTTCCATTTCCTGCCCGTTGATCATGGCCTGGAGGGACAGCAGCTGCTGTTGTCCTTCCAGGAATTTTATCCGTTCCTCTACGATCGTTTTCTCCTTCTCGGCAATAATTTTCTTTTGATGGGCAAACCGGTACAGGAGCCACAGGATCAGGCAGAAAGCCGGAGCAATAATGCCGGCTGTCAGTAATAACCGGTGCTGCCGGCCTACCTGGCGTTGCTGGTACAGGTTGGCTTCTTTCAAATCGGCAATTTCCATTTCCTTTTGTGCGGTCGCATGAAGGATCTCCAGGTTGTTTACCGTCCTGATTTTTTCCCTTCTATAGATTGAGTCGGTCAGCGAGGCTGCTTTTTGCTGTAATTCGAAGGCTTTCCTGAAATCCCCCGTCCGGGCGGCTACCTGTGCAAGGCCTTTTACGGCATCTGCCCGGGTGACAAGGTCGTTCTGGAAAGAGGCCCTTTGGAGGGCTTCGGCGAAATAATGAGCTGCGGAATCTACCTGGTTGGCTTCCAGGTAGGCGTTGCCAAGCCGGAAGGTATACTGGTCGGCGGAAATGAGCATGTTGCGACTGATTGCATAGTTTCTGGCCGACCGGAAAAAGGAAATGGCGCGGGGAAACTTCTTTTTTTGAACGGCTATCAGCCCCATGCCCGAAAGGCTCTCAATGGTCATTTCCGTGATGCCTTCCATCTTGTCCAGCTCCAGCGTTTTATGGTACATCCGGATAGCGTTTTCATAATCGTGCTGCTTGCGGTAGAGGTGGGCAATATGTAGCGTGGGAACATTGATAAGGTAACGAATTCCCCGGTCTTCCCCCTTATCAAGCGCTTTCTGGTAATAGCCGAGGGCTTTACCGAGCTGCAGCTGTTCCTCCATTACTTTGCCCGTTTGTATCAGTTCGAATATGGCCAGGTCCCTGATCTCCTGCCTTTCACTGGCTTCATAGCCTTTTATTGCTTCCAGCGAATAGGAGATAGCCTTGGGATGGTCGCCCAGCAGGAAGTGCAGCGCGCCCAACGCTCCATACACCTTGGAGATCTCATCGGGCTGCCCGTGGGTGGTGGCGCATTTCATCGCATCATTCAGAAAGGAAAAGCCTTTGTCCAGTTGTTCGATGCGTATGTAAATATGCGCAGCCAGGATCCTGGCGTTGCAGGCATCGGCGTAATACCCGATGCTGTCCGACAAGCTGATGCACTGCTGCAGAAAAGGCAACGCTTCGGGAATCTGCCGGTTGAACCAATACTCTTCTCCCAGCGAAAACAGGACCCGGGCGCGTGTGGTATCGTCGGGCGCCTGGCGGAGCGCCTCATGCAGGCTGTCGAGAGCGGTGCGGGATACCTGCGCCCGCGTCACCGCCGGCACCATACAAGTCAGCAGGTAATAAAAAATCATTGCTTTAGGTAAATGCCGGGCTATTGCCAGAGGAAAATCCATAGGGGTTACAATCAAAACAGAAACTTAAGCAATCCGGGCAAGAGATGCACTACCTCCATTCAGGTATTTTTAGATACGAAAAACCCTGCAATCCCGGTATTGATACCCGATAATGAAGTCCGCAATTTTGAGTGTGAACAGTGCTTTTCATTTCTCAATAACTATGAATACAAACTTTATCCCCAATATCTCTCTACCCGAGGCTTTCCGCTGTATTTCGGTACGGCGGGGACTACTCCTGGCCCTGTGCTGCGCGTTTTCGTTTTCTGTACGCGCGGCTACCATTTTTGTGAAAGCCGACGCTATCGGCGACAACAACGGCACCACCTGGCAACATGCC
The DNA here is from genome assembly GCA_037191015.1 of Spirosomataceae bacterium. Taxonomy (GTDB): domain Bacteria; phylum Bacteroidota; class Bacteroidia; order Cytophagales; family Spirosomataceae; genus Ravibacter. The sequence continues at coordinate 205,228 of JBBCKD010000027.1, read as the reverse complement.
TACACCGATCTGCAAGCTGCCATTGATGCCGCCGTACCCGCCGACGTTATCTACGTGGCCTATGGTACCTACAAACCCTCGAAACCTCCCTACGGCGGTGTGACAGACGATCCGCGCGACTTCGCTTTTGCGCTCAAGGTAAGGGTATCGCTCTATGGCGGCTTTGCCGGTACCGAGGCTACGCTGGGAGATAGATTGTTCAACTCCGAGGGGTCGACCATCCTCAGCGGAGACCTCAACGGCGACGACGGACCCGATTTTGCCAACCGCAGCGACAATACCTATCATGTGGTCACCGGCCATAACCTGGCGCAAGCTGTGGGGTCCTTTCCAACACAATATTTAGGCGTGACGTTCGACGGCTTCACCGTCAGGGGCGGGAATGCGGACGGCGAAGAAACGCTTACAGGGGGATCTTATGCCTTCAGCCGTACCCTTGGGGGAGGGCTGTATGTCGTCAATTCCTCGAATTATCTTAGCGGTACTGTCGGCGTCAACTTCCTGACGGTCGATAATTGTATTTTTACGGAAAACCTGGCTTTAAGGGGCGGCGGTGCGATATACACATTTGCGGTTACAAGCCGTTACTTCGAACTCAGTGTCGATAAATCTGCCTTCACCGGGAATATTATTACGGGAAATACGGAACAAGCCCACGGAGGCGGCGCTATCTACGCCGTCGCTTGCGGCTTGTTGGTTGCGGATGCTTCTTTTACAGGCAACAAAGCGCTAAACCGCTTTGGCGGTGCAATTCTCACCTCCTCGTCTCCGCCTCCGTCTGCGAGCCGAAGTCTTAGCATCTCTACCAGTACTTTCACACAGAACGAAGCGGCGCAGGGGGGCGCCATCAATGCAAATAATTATACAACCATCACCGGCCTTTCCAACTGCACCTTTACCGGCAATAAGGCAAAAGCCGTCGGAGATATATCCAGTTCCGGAGGCGCAGTCATTTGTATCAGCGTCGGCGGCTCACTCTCTCACAACCTATACCACAGTACTTTCACCGGGAACACCGTCGAAGGGACCGGAAGCCGTGGCGGGGCTCTTGTGGTCGCCAGCAACTGCAGCCTCCAGGCGATAGGCTGCATTTTCCAGGACAACACGGCTGAGGAAGGCTCCGGAGGCGCGGTTTTAAATGCGGGCGCAAACTCCGTGAGCCTGCATTCGTCTGTTTTTACCGGCAATACGGCCTGGCGGGGCGGCGCAATATACAGTGTCGGCACGAACCCCAATACCCTCATCCTCACTGCAACAAGTTCCCTGTTCATTGGGAATGCTTCGACCGGCACCGACGAGGCGCACGGCGGAGCGATCATTAACAGTACCAACAGTAAGGCCCTGATAAGCCAGTGCACCTTTTTCGGCAACCAGGCTACCGGCCATGACGATGCCACAGGCGGGGTACTGAACCTGGACACCGGCAACCTGACGATGGAAGGCAATATCCTGTGGAACAATACCGGAGGGGCCAACGCGGACAATCCCGGGTTGGTCGATATGAGTACCGGCACGGTGCAGGCAACCCGCAACCTCATACAAGGGGGCTTTGTCGGGGAAGGCAATATCGATACCGACCCGCTGTTTGTGGACGATAGCTCGCCTATTGGCGACGACGGGCTATGGGGCACCATCGACGACGGCCTGAGGCTACAGTTGGCTTCACCCGCCGTCAACGCGGCCCTTGGGATCACTGTTCAAACAGTTTATTTCGGATTATACCAGGTCGACTTTGGCGCCATCCGGGGAATTTCATTCGTGACAAATCCCTCCCTCGCCCCGCGTATACAGCAAGGGAAGCCTGATATGGGTGCGTACGAAAACCTGGGTTTTGTGCTGGCCACCGAGACCGGTGTCCACAGCGCCCCTGATGTTCTCGATACCGGCGACTGGGTATACTATTACGAGGAGGAAACCGGCGAACTGGTCCTGGCGGTGGACAACGCCGATCCGTCCCTGACCGTGACCGGCGAGCTCAGGGATGACATCTCGGTCTTCTCAGAGCCCTTCGGGACGGAGTATGATGAGGTGAAGGTGATCCGCCGGAGCTGGTCGGCGGAGGGGACTTCTCCAACCGGTACCCGTACCGTACGGTTCTTCTACGACCCGTTGGATCTTGAACAGTTGGGCAGCGGGACGACGATCGGGAGCCTCGCCACATATAAGGTCGAGGGCAGCGACCCGTACGATGCCGGTGCCGGGCAGTATGCCCAGTATGCTGTCACGACCGGCCCGGCATCGCTTACCCGCTTCCGTACCGGGGTTTTCCAGGGTATGCATTATGTGGAGTTCTTGGTGAACAGCTTCAGCAGCGGAAGCATCGCACTCCTGCCGGAAGGCGCTCTGCCTGTTACACTGGTGTCGTTTACGGCCCGGAAACAGGAAACTGGTGTACAGCTTAGCTGGAAAACCACCGAAGAAATAAATGCCTCCCACTTCGAAATCGAGCGCAGCGCCGATGCTAAAAAATGGGAGAAGATCGGAAAAGTAAAAGCCAAAGGCGAAAGCAGGATGCCCGAAAGCTACACCTTCATGGATCAGCTACCGGGAAACAGCATCACATCATCGGATCATCCTATCTATTACAGGTTGAAACAGCTCGACGTTGACGGCCGCTATACCTACAGCGCTGTTCGCAGCATAAAATGGGAAGGAAGCCGTATCCGCTTCGGGCCTAATCCCGTCGTCGACCAGGTGACCGTCAGCGGGTTGTCCGGCGGGGAGGTATTACATCTCTACGATATCGCCGGGCGGATGGTGGCTACAGGCCGCGCCGCAGGAAATAGTGCCGCTATCGACATGGGGAGCCTCTCTCCGGGTGTATACATTCTTTCTATAACGAATGGCGATACGAAAGTGCTCACAGAACGGATTGCGAAAACCGGGCTGTGATTTATTGTTTTTCTGATTATTCAACTATGTAAATCTAAAACGTTACCATCATGTTACGAATCCTATCCCTATCTGCAGTGGCGGTCTTCCTGGTGATCTCTTCCTTTGCCCAGACGATCCATCGGGTGAACAACCTGCCCGGGGCGGCGGCCGGCATCAACACTTATGCTACCATCGCGGGCGCCGTCGAAGCGGCGGACAACGGCGACATCATCTACATCGAGCCAACCGTTACGGCCCATGCCGGCGCTACCGTTGATAAAACCCTGCATTTTATCGGTAACGGCAATTTTCTTGCGCTCAACCCCAACACTCCGGCCCAGAAGGCCACAAGCCTCGTGGTCAGCCTTACGTTCGCCGCAGGAAGCGATAACAGCACTGTCACCGGACTGCAGCTGAGCGGTTCGCTGACAATTACCGACGCTACCGGCATACAGATTAAAAGGAATCGTTTGAATAATACCCTCCAGTTAAATAATAATACCTCCGGTATATTGATACAGGGAAATTATATGTCCCATATCACCGGAAATGGTAACTCTTCCAGCGGAGTAAGTACTACTATAAAAAACAACATCATCCTGACTGGTATTGTTAATCTCCAAAATTCGCTGATCACGAACAATTCAATTTATTGGAACAACGGCATTGTTATTACGAACTGTCAGGCATCCACCATCGTCAATAACATCCTGTTTCATCCGGGATACACCACTGTTCCGAATTACATTGGGTCCAATCCGAGCAGTAGTTTTAGCAACAACCTTATGGCTGCCAGCTATTCTACGCTTCCGAGCCCTAACCCCGATGGAAACGATAATGTTTATACAGATGCCCCCGGGGTCATATTCAGAGTGGCAAATCCGCAAAGTACAGGTTGGGACGCTGACTTTCAATTGGCCGAGGTATCGCCCGCCAAGGGCATCGGTACGGGCGGTTCGGATGTAGGCGCCTTCAGCGGGGTTACCCCCTATACGCTCTCTACGCTGCCGCCCGTACCCATCATTACCACGGTAACTACCAGCGGGGCTGGAAACGCCTCCGTGCCGCTCCAGGTAACGATCACGTTGCGCGGCAACAATTAATGGGCCACCCAAACAACCTGTTATGAAAAAGCTATTCCTTTTGCTCGGGCTCTGCCTGGGATTAGCGGCGGTATACGCCCAGGACATTACGCGGATCGAGTATTTTATCGATACCGACCCTGGTTTTGGGGCTGCCACGGAAGTACCAGGCTACTCTCCCGGCAGCCCGCTGGCCTTCCAGGTACCCGGCGCTACCCTCGGCGGCCTCACTGAGGGCCTGCATCGCCTGCTCATCCGTGCGAAGGACGCAACCGGCGCCTGGAGCGTGGTGCATAGCTCTCTTTTTTACAAAGACTATCTTCTGGCTAACACGCTTCCCGATATTGTGAAGGTGGAGTATTTCGTAGATACGGATCCAGGCTTCGGAGCTGGTACTGAGGTGCCCTTTACCCTTAACGGCAATGTGTACGAAGTCGCTTTCAATGCAGATATCGACGGCCTCGATGCCGGACCGCATAAACTGTTCGTCCGGGCGCTGGACGCCCGGGGCAGCTGGAGTATCGTGAGTATCGAGGACTTTGACGCCTCGCCCCTGCCTGTGCGCCTGGTGGATTTCACCGCGAGGAAACAGGAAACCGGCGTACAGCTTAGCTGGAAAACCACCGAAGAAGTAAATGCCTCCCACTTCGACATCGAGCGCAGCGCCGATGCTAAAACCTGGGAAAAGATCGGAGAAGTAAAAGCCAAAGCCGAAGGCGGAAACAGAATGTTTGAAAGCTACACCTTCACCGATCAACTATGGAGACACATCATCACATCAACTAATCAGCTGATCGTCGCATCAGCTAATCATCACATCTACTACCGCCTCAGACAGCTTGACCTCGACGGCTCCTACGAGTACTCCCGGTTGGTATCGGTGATGTGGGAGAAGGATGGGCAGGAGGCAACGCTTTATCCCAACCCCTCCGTCGACGGCCATCTGAAGGTACATGGAGTGAAAGTGCAGGCCTACGAGCTGTTGGATGCGACAGGACGCCTCCTCGAAACCGTACGCTTCATCCAACCGCAACGCACGCTGCAGCTCGCCCCGGCGACCTCAGGCGTATATTGGCTCCGGCTTGAATCCTCTGATGGGACCGTAGTGATCAGGAAGGTGATAATGATGCAAGCGCCTCGCTAAATGCATAGTAATCTTATGAGGATGTCTAATAGACACAGCATGAGCGCAAGGAAGAAATTATCGAAGCGTACGAAAGCTATCAGAGGGGGCTGATGTACTTCATCGCCAACGATCCGCGCATCCCGAAAGACGTGCGGTGAAAACACCCTCTTCTGTTTTAGGGAATAATTCCAGTTGTATATTACAGAGGTTTTTTTTCTTCTCCCCTCCAAAATTTGATTTTCAACACGTCTATGAACCGGATATAGGACCCCAGGTTGACCCTTGCCATCTGTACCATGGCTGAAAAAGCCTCAGCCTGCTTTATCTGCCTGTGGATAACGGTAAAAATCAGATTGGCTGTGAGCGCTATCGCGCGGCGAACCGTCCAAATTTGGGTCTTAATCCCTTCCCGGCTGTCCGAGAAAAATCCCTTCAACTCAAAATTCTGTTTGAGCTGCTTAAAGAAGGGCCGCGTCGGCGGTCCGATCTATCTCCCAACGGTTCTTGTAGAGTCTTGCAATGGTAGTGGCCGTCACATCGAACATATTACTCAGGAAAGTGTAGACTTTGCCGTTGGCTAGGGACTTAAAAGAGACCAATCGAGCACTTAAAGTTCCTTTTTCAGATTTTAGGGTAACGATTTGATCTTTTAGTACGCCGGTAATTTCTGCATCCCGTTCCAGGATTTTTTCCTCTGAAACCACCTCATAACGCTCGTTGTCGTTTAACCGCCTTACGTAAAACACCCCCTTTTCTGTCCAGTCATGGTAGTAGCTATAGTTTACGTAACCCTTGTCGAATATGTAAACCTCTCCTTCCTGGGGTTTGAGCTGTCCGAGAAAATCTTTATCGTTCTTACTTGCTGCGCTCATCCATACAACCTCGGGTATTAGCGAGTGTAACGACAACAGGGTATGGGCTTTTATGCCGCCTTTTTTTCTGCCAGTAATCTTGTTACGGCCAGCCCCCGTGAAAATGTCCACAAACAAAGTAAAGGTGGTAGAGTCAAATATCTTGATCTGCTTCACATCGACACTCTTTTCGAGCATCCCGTTCAGATAGCTTCCGCTGAGCGACTGTTGATAGTAGTGCACCAGAAGGCCATAAAGTGTCCCAAAAACGTCGCTCTTGCGGTTCCTATCGTAATCAATATGAATCGCCTGCGGGTCTACTTTTCCGCCTGCCAGCCAATGAAGCCCTCCTTTGCTGAAAGTGACCAGCGCGCTGTCGGCGTTCAGAAATTCAAAGGCCCTGGGCCTTTCCAGCCCTTCGCTCACCATCTGCTCGATTTCCAGCTCGTAATGTAGGGTCTTGACCCGGGAAGGCATACTGTCCTCTACAATCAGTTCAGGCGACTTTCCCGCCTCTATAATGTACGGGGTTATCTGATCGATCTGTTCATCGGAAAGAAGATTGGAATAGGCAATCATTTCAGTAGAAGGAACACCTTCGTAGATGGATCTGCGGATCGAACCGAAATCGTTGCCGTGTTTGAAGGTCGTATTCACCAGTGCCGGCCCTGAACTTCCCTGGAACTGCCGGCCATGACACCCTGCACAATAGATTGGATAGAGCTCTGCGCCAGTTTTAATCGCCAGTGAATCCACAGAGGTTTGCTTGTCTGTACCAGTTGTATTTCCTCCTGAATTGGATTGACAGGAGGCAATCATCAGTGCGGCGGCCGTAACGAAGCAAAATGGGTTCGGGTACTCGAAGACTTCCTTCCTGATTTTTCTGTATTCATCGATCTTTTCATAAGTTAGAGATTTTGGAGAAAAGCCAGTCAGAAAGAATTATGTGCACCGCCCGCTATAGCAGCTAAGCAAGGGGTATCGTAGGTACCTCATGCAGAATGTCCGGCGTATTTTTTTAAATAAAGTTGTCTCAAAAGAGCAGATATAGGCCGCATACCGTTTTAACGCTGCAGGAGCTCATCCAGGTAGTCGGACTTAACGAGTTCAGACGGTCTTTTCGCTTTATAGGCTATAATATTGCCATTTTTGTCGATAAGGATATAATGTGGGATGCCCGTTGCCTTATACAAATGAAATGCTGTCTTCTTTTCAGCTTCCGGATCAAAATCTTCGGGGGCTTGCTGAAGGCCATGGACCCCTTTTAAATCGGGGTTTCCCTGTAAAAATCTGCGCCAGACTTCTGCATCGTTATCCATCGATACATACATGAAAATGAGGTCTTCCCGGCCGGCGTACCGGGTAGAAAGTGCTTTGGAAAATTTGAATTCCTCCCGGCAGGGGACACACCAGGTAGCCCAAACATCGATGTAAACCAGTTTTCCTTTAAAGTCTGATAGCCTGAATTTTTGCCCTTCGGGTGAAACCATTTCGAAGTCTTTGGCAATTGCTCCCGGTTTCAGGGTTGCGTACTCATCCAGGATCTCATCCAACTCCTTTTGAAACGGCGATCCAGGATAATCGGCCTTAAAAGAACGGTATGCGTTTTCGAGCTCCTCGTATGTCATATGTTCTAAAACCGACCCGTAAGCCAGGCTACGAGCGAGGAAATAATCCGGGAGTGTGGCCAGCCCGGTATTTTCCAGGATCTTTCCTTTGAGATATTCATAAATACTCGATTTTTCATGTAAGCTTTGTTTTTGGTATTGATACATCAACTCCATTAACCGAAATGAAAAATTCATAGTGAGAGGGATGATATAACGAACGGATAACAGCATATTTTTGTCGATAAGGTGTTCCGGTAAATCAGTAAGCGAAACATGGACCGTGTCTGCGTTTTCCACTAACTGATACTGTCTGGAATATACTTTCTGCAAATCCAGAAACAGCTGAAACCCTTTTGCAGGAGCAAAGTTTGCAGCATGAAGGAGGTTTTTATGTTTTTGAGACAACAGGCTGTCGGAGTCAATTTCCGCCCGTATTTCTTCCTGGTATGTTTTGAGCTGGCTGACCGCAGTTTTTATTTCTACCGAGTCCATGGCTTTCGTAAAGCCGTACGAGTCCCGAAAAACCACATTTCGCTCCTTGTCAACTCCCTGGATCCTGGCCAGATGTCTGTTCATCCGTCCCAATGCACCTTTGGCGTTCCATGTGCTGTCGGCCAGTTCTACTTCCAGCATAGCTCCCGGTTCGATGTAGAAGACTTCAGGTTTTGTTGTTGTGTCACCTTTCACGACAGACATCCAGATTAAACCGCTGGAATCTACCGGTATTCTGGCAGCAGCGATTCCCGAATCGCCTATCTTTTCTGAAAAAAGTAGTACAGGCTTCGACCGGATTGGCGTATAGGCTTCTACTCGTAGCTCATGACCTGTACATTGTATACAGGAAAAATGTACGTCTGCGTGGTCTTGTGCAAATGAAGACGCTGCAAGAGAAATCAGGCATACAGTAATACGGATAAGATTTTTCAGGGGTCTCATTCAGTATTGATTAAGGTTTGCAATGAATCCGGAAGATAGCTTTGAGCAGCTAAGCATAATTGGTTGATGTACGAAAGCAACGGAAAGTTGCATACCCGTTGGTATGTGATGGCTATTCAGGAATAGGGATAATAGATCAAACAGGCCTAAGTATGGGTAAATTTGCTCAGACCATCGATAATTACCGGCTTCCATCGAAACAAAGTACAGAAAGAAGCTTAGTCTCCCCGAAGCAGAATATCAATTGCCCATGACATAGTTTGTGATGGATTCTGTGTTATTCTAATGTTGTTAAACTAACTAAAGAATGTCTAAAGGAAAGATATTAAACTAGCCAGAGAGGTCTTTATCAAATAAATAAACCCCAGTCCCTCCCCCAAACCAAAAAGCATTGACCGGCCCGCCCCCAACTACCTGCCGGAAGGGAATGGCAAGATTTCGCGGTATGTGGAGATGAAAAGAAATTTCTCAGGAACGATTTTTCTTGGCATAAGACAAGTCCTGTTTTGGAGGAGTATTTGCATTTTTACAGGCAATTGATTTTCAACGGCTGCAGAATGCCCGGCAAAATAAATTCCAGCAGAGGCCGTCAATACCTTCGGGTTGTATTCCATGCAGTAAAATGGTATTTGAAAAACCTGTTCCCGAATCTGTTTCCCGTTCAGCCGGCTGCCGGCTTATATCGCTCCTGTGGTACTGTTTGAGTATCTGGCTTCCGGGGACGCTGATCTCACCTTCGAGCAGGATGCGGACGACATTGCCTCACTGCTTGATAATCTGGGTATCGGCCGGGCTGATATCTTTGGCTTCAGCAATGGCGGTACGACGGCTTTACAGCTCGCCATCCGCCACCCGGACAAGGTTGGTAAAGTCATAGCTGCCTCAACGCTTTGCAAACGCAGTGGGGTACCACCGCAGTTCTGGGATTTCATGAAACAGGCGCGGCTGGAAAACATGCCCGAAGCACTGAAGGAAGCCTACCGGGGAGTCGCGCCTGATCCGGCCGGCCTGCAGGTCATGCACGATAAAGACGCCAGGCGGATGGTCAGCTTTAAGGATATTCCCGATGAAAAGATCAAATCCATCAAGGCGCCGGTCCTGTTCCTTATCGGAGACCAGGATGTAATCACGCCGGAACACGCGCTCGAAATGCACAGGCTGGTCGCTAATTCGCGGTTGGCCATTATACCGAGCGGGCATGGAGAATACATGGGAGAAATCATGACATTGAAACCCGGCTATAAAGAAAGCGATTTCGTTGTCCCAATGATCCTGAATTTTTTGGAGTAGCAAAAAACGGGCTTTGTTTTCTGATGCAGCATTCTTATTACAAGGACGTTGCCGAACGGATGTAATATTTTCTGAACGGCTCTACACTAAAAAACGGGCAAAGAACTTGCGCAAGTAAATACTTGCCGAGTGCGGCATGCTACAGGTAAAGCAACGGGGGCGCGAACGGATCTGCGAAGCCAGGTTGGATAAGCTTGGTGAAGTTAATGGGTGGGTGGCGCAATACAGGCAGTTCTGGACACAGAAGCTGGATGCCCTGGAAAGCTACCTGGGCGACCTTGCCGACAATAGCATTGCTGACGATAAAACCGTACATCATGAAAAATCCGCCAGGAAAAGTATCAAAAGAAGAAGACGATCATGAAGTCATCGTCGAACGGGTATACAACCACCCCGTAGAAAAAGTCTGGGCCGCCATCACCGACAAAGAACAACTGAAACAATGGTATTTCGATCTGGATGATTTTAAGCCTGAAGTCGGCTTCCGGTTCACCTTCCCCGGCCAGGGGCATAAAGGTGAGCAGTACATACACTTGTGCACAGTCACAGAGGTCATTCCCTTGAAGAAGCTGCAGTACAGCTGGCAGTATGAGGGGTATCCCGGCTATTCCGTGGTGACGTTCGAGCTGTTTGAAACGGGAGATAAGACGAAGCTCAAACTCACCCATCACGGGCTGGAGACCTTCCCGCAGGACAATGCCGATTTTGCCAGGAAGAGCTTCAACGGTGGCTGGAACGAGATCATCGGGAAAATGCTTCCGGAGTTTCTGATGAAATAGCTATCAGCCATGAGCTATCAGAAATCAGCCGTAAAAAACCAGGTACTGCCAGCGCACAAAAGCGAATGAATAACCCCTTAAATGTAAAACATGGAAACGACCCGACTATCGACCGTAGAATGCCAGATGATGATCAGAAAGCCCGTAGCAACCGTTTTTCAGGCGTTCATTGATCCCACCGTTACCACGAAATTCTGGTTTACCAGATCCAGCGGTATACTGGAAATAGGGAAAACGATTACATGGGAATGGGAGATGTACAACGTCTCCAGTGATGTGCTGGTAAAAGAGATTATCCCGAACCGGAAAATTTCTATCGAATGGGACAATACCCCCGTTACAACGGTTGATTTTGAGTTTATTGCGCTGACCGGTGACACCACCTATGTCGTGATCAAAAACTACGGATTTGACCAAACCGGCGACGACCTGATCCAGGCCATTAAAGACAACACCGGCGGGTTTACGACCGTGCTGGACGGACTGAAAGCCTGGCTGGAATTCGGTATTGAGCTTAACCTGGTGAAGGATAAATTTCCCGATATCAAACAAAAGTGAAAGATCAGGATCGCACTTGTAATTTCAAGCGCCTGCTATACAGCTGAAAATGGTACTTTTTGGGGGTTAATCTGGCCCATATGGTACGGTTTCCGATTATTGACAGTTTTTATTGAATAAGAATCTTCGGGTTTATTTATTTGTATATTAATTCTGTAGATTAAATATATAAAATCGAATAGGCTGATATCTTAACAGATAAGGCTATCGGGTTTTTGATCAGACAGTCCAGTTCTTATTCATACATTAAAACCAATAAAACATGAAACCCCGATTTTTATTATTCATTTTGAGCTGCTTTGCGGCTGTTGCAGGCTTTGCACAGTCTGCTGAAAAATCAGAAAGACGCCCGCTTCTGCCTTTCGACAAATTTACGGAGGTATTTGACAAAGCCGGTGATCAGGCACAGGTGCTGGATGCGCGATCGGCTGAGGAATACGAACAGAATCATGTCAAAGGCGCTGTCAATGTCGACACGGAAGAACGCTTTGAGAAAGTGGCTGCTACGCTGGACAAAAACCTTCCGGTATTCGTCTATTCAATAGGAAACGGTCGTAGCGGCCGCCTGGCAAAACAATTGGATCAAAAGGGGTTCACCCAGGTATACGAAATCCCGGGTGGTCTCAGCAAATGGATCGGAGAAGGAAAACCCGTTGTATCTACGGTAGGAGAGGGGTTGAGCATCGACGAGTACCAAAAGCTTGTGGCAAAAGATGAATGGGTCCTGGTGGATGTTACTTCCCGCTATTGTCCCGGCTGTAAAAGGCTCGATCCTGTATTGGAAAGTTTCGAAAAGGAGGTTTCGGGGAAGGTGAAAGTGGTAAAGATCGAAGCCTATGAAAACAAGAAGCTTACCAAAGACCTGCAGGTAAAAGGTCTGCCGACGCTGCTGCTTTATAAAAACGGAAAAGTCATCTGGATAAAGAGCGGCTTAGTTTCACAGGACGAGCTGATCGCGAAAGTTCTTGAATAAAAGATTTTTTTACATTAATATTTAGCAACTATATATAAGTTTACACTAAAAATTTGGATTTGGTGTAATTATGTTCTATATTTGAGTTGTAAATCATTTATAGACATGGTAAACGTAGAATTCAAATCAATAATAGACCTTTTAAAGGCTTTCCCCACTGAACAGGACTGTATAAACCATTTGGAGGTTCTCAGGTGGAATGGCCATGTGGTTTCTCCATTCGACCCGACCTCAAAGGTTTATAAGTGTAAAGATAATAAATACCGGTGCAAGAACACCGGCAAGTACTTCAACGTTCGCACCGGAACACTTTTCGATAATACGAAAATCGAATTACAGAAGTGGTTTATGGCTATCTACCTGATAACCGGCCATGCTAAAGGTATTTCCTCAATCCAGCTTTCCAAAGACATTGACGTTACCCAGAAAACAGCATGGTTCATGCTGCATAGAATCAGAAAGTGCTTTGGAATCGACTCTAAGGATTTGGACAACGAGGTTGAGATCGACGAAACTTATGTAGGAGGCAAAAACAAAAACCGCCATTCAGATAAAAAGGTAGAGGGGTCACAGGGGCGATCTACAAAGGATAAGGCTGCTGTTCTCGGAATGGTCGAGCGTGGGGGTAAACTGGCGGCTAAGCATGTTACCGACGCCAAAGCTGAAACAATAGCTCCGGAGGTAATAGAGAGGGTGAAAGAGGGAGCTAAAATCTACACCGACGAGTGGACAAGTTACAAATCCTTGCAGCGAATATACGATCACTCGTTTGTAAAGCACAGCCAGGGGGAGTATGTTAATGGTCGTATATACACGAATACTATAGAGGGTTTCTGGTCGTTACTGAAAAGAGGCATCATAGGAATATACCACTTCACCTCCAAAAAACACCTCCAAAAGTATGTTGATGAATTTGTATTCCGGTATAATGAAAGGCACGGGTCTACCCAAGTCCGATTTACAGCCCTTCTCAGTAACATTGAAAATAGAACAACTTATAAAGAATTGATAAATGGCTAGGAAAGTATTAAAGGCGACCCATCAGGGCGAATTAGATTTAAATGGGTTTAAAATTTCATCTGCTGTACTTGAAGATGGAACAAGAGTTTTGGTTAACAGGAGCCTTGCTAATGCATTTGGCATTAAAGGCGCTGGGGCCTATTGGCAAAAGAAAAAAGAGGGGAAAGGCGCTTTGCTTCCGGAGTATCTTTCAGCAAGGTATTTGCAATCATTTATACCGGATGAATTAGCCTTAAATCTCTCAAATCCAATACCTTATAAAAATCTACAGGGAGTAGATACTGATGGTGTCCCGGCCGAATATTTGGCAGATATTTGTGATATTTACATAAAAGCTGGCGAAAAAGGCGCTTTCAAAAACAACCCAGAAATACCAGAAAACGCATATAAAATCTTGCTAGCGTTCTCTAAGGTTGGTATTATAGCGCTCGTTGATGAAGTGACTGGGTATCAGTATACCAGGGAAAAAGATGAACTGCAAAAAATTCTTAAAGCATACATTGCGGATGAGCTTCTTCCGTGGCAAAAAACATTCCCAGACATATACTATAAGGAGTTATTTCGCCTAAATGGATGGGACTTTACCGTAAATGGGATAAAAAAGAGGCCAGGTGTTATAGGGACATGGACAAATAAGCTTATCTACGACCAACTGCCTGATGGTGTTTTATCGGAATTAAAAACAAAAACACCTAAAAGTGAAAGCGGTAATTATACTGCTCGTTTTTTTCAAAGCCTAACCCCTGATACTGGAAACCCACACCTAACATCACAGATTCAACAAATTGTCACTTTGTTCCAATTGTCTGATAATATGAAACACATGTGGCAGCAGTTTGAAAAGCTAAAGCTGCGACAAAGTGGGCAATTGTCTTTACCGTTTATGTTTGACGAACAAGGACATACAATAGAACCTGTAAATAAGGAAAGTCTGTCCAGCCACAACAAGGCTCTAAAAAAAGCCTTAGACTACAACCCAAAAGAAGAAAGCCCCGAATAACAGGGCTTTCTTCTTTTGTTACTTACCCATGCGTTTCAATATGTTCTTGTATTCCTCTTCCGTAAGAATCCCCGCCTTATAGTTCTTTTCTAAGATTTCCAGGTCTGACGCGGTATTGCTCTCAGACCTATGCTGTTGTGCTTCCAGCAGCTTCTTTTGAAATTCCAGCGTACTTTTCTTGGTTGAGGAAAGGACAACAACAGCTCCAATTAGCGGAGAAAAAAAGAAAGAGGCACCAAATGCAAAAGCAGAGCCAATTTTACGGTAATGGCCCATTACGGTGAGAACCAGTGTCCAGAGAATCCAATTGATAAGAATAAATACTGCCATGTTGTGGTAATTTGGAGTTACTTAAAAGAAAATCGGCGTAGCCTATCTAATGCAACTCCGGGCTTACCACGGCCCATCCAATACAAAAGACACAGCTACGCCTAACCGGCGTATCGCATCCCAACCGCATCGGACTTCTGTTGTGGTAATTCGGAGTCTCAGTAGGGGCAATACCAATCTCTCTGCGCTATTTTAGCGCATGAAGCAAAGATATGAAAATGAGCTATATTTGAGGTATGGAGGTCGGTAAAGTTATTTTTCGGCCTATAAGGTGTAAACTGGTATATAGTTACCTAATATTTTACTAAGTCTACAGGATAATAGTATTTATCCTGTAGATTAAATTTTGCCCAAGAAAATGAAAATCACACAAGTTTGGTACTTCGCCATAGTTCTTTTGGCGGGTATCAGCGGCCCCGCCTACGCGCAACAAAAACTAAGCGGAAGTGTGCGGGACGCCTCAGGAGAGCTCCTGCCCGGCGCGAATATAGCTTCTCCGGGGAAACCCCAACTATTTTTCTTTACGCAGGCGGGTCTTTCGTACCATCCGCCTCGCAACAACCGCTTTTCATAAACGTCAATCAAAATTATACTTTACCCGGCACTAGCGCCGGTGCAACCGGGTCGTCTGCCACCTCCGGTCCGTCGGCTGCCAGTTCGCTGCCTTCTTTTTTTGACTTGAATATAGGCCAGAGAAACTGGACATACCATTCCTCCTCCCGGTAATGTTTAATGCCATAAGATTGCGGATATTTCCGGGTGATAATGCCGGTACCGAAAATCAGGTCCCAGATAAAAAACATATTTCCAAAATTCCCTTTGTAGTAACCGACACCGTCGTCGGTTGTGTCAGCGTGGTGCGCATGGTGGGTGGCGGGTGTTGATATGAGCCGCTCCATCACCCAACCGATCGGCCTCAACCATTTGATATCATAAAAAGGCTTATCCCACTTGATACTGGAATGTGCTCCTGTTGTGATCAGCGATTTAATACCTCTTACAGCAATTGCTGCATACCCCAAACCAAAATAGGTCAAAGCGGCGGTAAGGTAAGTCTGCGAAAAAAACATGGTGTAAATAACATTTTGCCGGCGCGCCATGGACATTCCCATATATGGCGCTGAGTGGTGTGTGCGATGAAATCTCCACAACCAGGGTATCTGATGGTGTAGCCGATGGTACCAGTATTGGGTCAGATCATCAGCAACGGCTATGATGAGGAATGCAAACCCAAAAGGGACCCACGAAAAAACACCCGCCCCCCCGGGGAATATTGAAGGCAGGGCCTTCAGCGTGAAGTACACAGTCAATGGCCTGATAAAAAACCGTGGCAGCACAAAACAGATCAAATCCAGTATCTGCTCGTTCCTCGTCCACCTCTTCTGATACAATCCCAGTGAAAATTCAACAATTGCTACAACAATCATCAGGGCGGACAAGCCCCAGGTTGATAAATTTTTAAAAATCGATTCCAGAAAGAAAGGCATCCTGAAGGTAATCTCCCCGGGCGCAACTGTCAGCCACGGCTTTTGTCCGGTGAACCACAGATAGGCAAATAACAGTACTACCGGTGTAGCATATAGTAAAATAGAGATAGATACATCCCGCTTCAGGTTGACCGGGATATTTTGGGCGGTTATACTCATGGTAAAAAAGTTATTGTTTTAAAAATTGCATCAGGAGCCAGATCCCGCCGCCGATAATTGTAAGCGGTAAAAGAAAAACAAGAATACCGACAAGGATCTTTCGCACCAGTAAAATGACATCTGTTAGGGTAAACATTGAGAGATAGTTTTGTTTAAGACAGTTTGGATATTTAAAAACAAACAGCAAGAGGGTTTCATGTAAATATATTATATATAAAACCTATAGATATTATAGATTAAAATTAATAGTTGAAAGTAAAATCACTTATCGTATCTTCCCGGTATTTCCGGAGCATACCACTAAAAGTTGACTTCAACCCGTCAGTCTATACACATAGAGTGGCTTTTTTTAACTCAGGCTTTGGGAAGTAACTGCCCGGCATGGACCCATATTTCTCATGAGTCAAAACAGTGCCGCCAGCTTACTTTTTCCGAACGAAGAGGGCCACGATGGCGGAGGTCACCAATCCCATGCCCAAAGACCAAAGCAACCCCTGTACGATATAGTTTCGCATGGTAAAGTAATTTTCCGCGGCTCCCTGTGTCATCTGCCCTTCCCGTACGGTATAATCGATC
Source organism: Spirosomataceae bacterium (assembly GCA_037191015.1). Classification (GTDB taxonomy): domain Bacteria; phylum Bacteroidota; class Bacteroidia; order Cytophagales; family Spirosomataceae; genus Ravibacter. Next base: position 188,577 of record JBBCKD010000027.1, on the reverse strand, counting down.
GCATTGGAGAAATAGCCAGGCGTGATGACGGTCGACGTGATGTACTGCGTCAGCGGGCTCAGGATAGCGACGAACACAGAGATGATCAATCCCGTTATGAAACCCTGCATGTAGGTCATTGATCCGTGGTAGAAATTCCTGCGCTTGTCCAATAGCGCGAAGACATAGACGGCGATGGCGGGGATGGAAAACAGGAACGAATAGTTCGCATGCTTGTCGATATGCTCATCGTGAAGCCCGGCCACCTTTTCTCCAAACATCCACAACAGACCAACGATGGCAAAGATGATTGCCCATTTGATTTCAATGCGTAGATTTTTCATAGTCTAGTCTTGGTTTTATAGCGGCCTACCCGACCGATGAAATCAAAGTTAATGATTTGCCGTAAACAATTGATAAACAAAAGGTTTATGTGGCAGGCTGTTGCTATCTCTGAAAGGCCGTTTTTGGGGATACCCATCGCTGAAGACGGGAAAGTGAGCTTAATGTTTGAAAAGCAATTCCGGGGCGATTGGCATGGTACTCTCCTTTCTCCCGGCTTTATCTCACTACAAAGGCTTCCTCTCCATATAGTACATCCTCGCCCCCTACTCCTTGCACGACTATTTTGAAGGCTCCGGTAATATCTCCCGTATAAAAGGAGATATCCGCTTCGCCGTCTTCATTAACCAGTAAGCCCGGTTTCCAGTAAAGCGTGGAAAGAAATTGCGGCTCAAGGGAATCTCCCCTCCCGGTATCAAACCCGTAAAACTCCTTATCCATGTAGATCCCGTTGAGCTTAAAAGTGCTTTTCCCCTGATCCTCCACACAGCCCTGATAGACTACATACATCAGCCTGTACTTACGGTTTATACCATCCCCATGATACCCTATACTTCCGTCATGGACGTCCTGAATTTTTATTCCATCCGTATAGCGTTTCCCTACCTCCGGCAACTCCCGGTACGGACTATCTTTGTATAGCTGATAAAGCCGGCATTCGTGCGGATAAAAGAGGTTTCCGCTCAGTACATAATCTCCACATTCATTCGAGACCCCTTTTCTCTTGCCATAGAGCGCCCCTCCTCTCCTCCCGGGCCGGATTACTACCTCACTCAATTGCACAGTGTGTTCCATTCCTTTGAGCTGATGATCCCGGCTCGTTACCGGAGTGTTTACAGCCTGCTGTTCAGCAGGAGCGTCGTCTGTCTGAAGAGCGGCGCGTTCGGTCGTTTTTACAAACGGATCAACGGACTCTATCGTGTAATCAGCCTTATTCTTCAATTCTACCGAAGCCAGTAAACGTTCTCCCGGCAAAACCAGCAAATCATCTTCCGAGGGCGTAAAGTAACCTTCTTCGTCGGTCTCATATAAGTGGATACTTTCAAGCCCTCTCATCAACGTAACCGGAACTGGCTTTTTCAGGGCCTTTCCGTCCCGAAGCGCCCTCCCCGTCATCCTCAGCCGCTGCACATCGATCAGTGTATCGCCCACTTCAGCTTCTTCAAGTGCCTGCCAGCTATAACGACGCCAGCCTTTGACCAGCATGATACCTTCCAGGTAATCGCGGTTTTCAATCCCGCGCCCTACCGCGTCCACCGGCAGCCTTCCCAGCTCTGATTCCAGCGAGGCATAGCTTTCAATATCATGCTGCTTTAAAGGATCCAGCCGGCCCTCCTGTACCACCGCTACCGACATGACGCCCTTCAGAGGCTTGTTCTCCTGGTCGCTCAGCCGGAGTTTCAAAGACACCTCTTCCCGCTTACCATAGCTCTTTTTGTTGTGAATCCATCCTACGACGGCCTTTTTATCATAGCGGGCAAAAAACAGCCTTTCCGCTACCGGCCGCCCCGATTCGTCGAGAATCGTCAGCGTAGCCAGTCCCCTGGGCAAAACCGGCAAAGCGAGCGTATGACTGGTGCCCCGCGAGTGTGTAGTGACCGGGAAGGATGCATAGCCGTTTTTATAATCGTGCACTAATACCCACAGCTGCCGCGGACGGCTGCTCTGTACCCGGAAGCGAAGCGTGTCGCTGGCTACCGCTTGCGGAAGATGTAGTGCGATCCCATCCTTCAGCGCTACTGGCAAAGCGTAGATCCATTCCTGCGAGAGCGCATCCCCGCTTACTTCCATGGCGTATCGGGATCCCGCTTCCGGCGTAAACAAAAAACTGCCAATCCCCTGGCTGTTTGTCATCAGCGTATCCACAGGCTCTTCGTCCTTGTACAGGATCCCTTTAAAAGACCGGAATGAGACTGCGCCTGTGTTTACCTCCCAACCCATTCTACTGGTCAACCCTTCCAGGTACCCTCCTTCCGGATAGAACTTAACCCGCACCGGTGACGAGGTGTGCTTTTGATAAGGGATCTGCAGACTTACATGCTGTACCTGGTTGCGGTAGCGTCCCGTGACCTGCAGTGTCGTTCCGTTTTTGACCAATTCTTCGACACTTATCGCAATGGTCGCGGTACGGTCGTTTACCAGTTTGACGGTTTTGGCTTCCCCGTTCCCTACCGTATAAGTCATAACGGGCTTCACTTTATCTGAAGGCGACTGACGAAATTCGATACGTGCATAGATACGAAAGCGCCCGTCCAAAGCGACTGAGTCCTGAAACGATAATGCCAGATCGAAGTCAGTTTCGGTGATGCTTTTTAATCGTGATGCTTTGAGAAAACACGGCCAGCGGGTTCCCTGCATGGTCCGTCACATTGGTAAAGGCGAGCAATTGATACTTACCCGGCGCCAGTGAATCCGGTAAAGGGAGGCTTCCAAAAGAAAGGCCGTTTTGCATCAGGTAGTTACGCTGAAGCGCTACTTTTTTGACACCTTCCCGAACCAGCGCCACCGATGTGATTGTATGCGAGGCAGGAGCGATGGATTCGCTCTTTAACAGGTAGGCGCTAAACCAGATGTCTTCATTATTGGTATAAATGTCTTTGTCGGTATGAACAAAAAGGAGGTTAGCCCGGTTAGCTGCACGATACAGATCCAGCTTTTCCAGGAATGTTTCATCGGAAAAAACCTGCTGACAATAACCCAAAACAGGAAGCATAACTAACTGAAGCAGTACGATGCGAGATAAATTCAGCTGAATGAAGTTATATTTCATACTAGCTACTTTCTACTGTTAGTATCATAACAGATTGTTCAACCTGAACAAACTTTATCCTTTAATACTGTGAATAAATTGTTTTCTAATTTATGCTTTCAATTTGGAATCTTGTGAATTTAAGTAAATCTTTATCATCTCTTTTATTTTGTAAATAAAAACCATTATATGCTATAAAATCATTAAACATTTCATATTTATTTTCTTTCAATTTTTTCTCTCCAAGGTAATTAAAATTAATATCAAAAACAACAGATATTGACAATTGTTTTGTTGGCTCATCTATCCTGTCATAGTTGAAATTTTTAGTTTCCGTAGGCAAAAGGAAATTTTACTTTTTAGTATTTGGGGCGACGGGTTTGAAATTTCTGCTTCGTAGCCTTTTTTTGAAGATATTCCAAGAGAATATCGGTAAGAAACCGATTTGAAGTAGATATGAGTATATACATATAGAACTTACCTTTTATTCCTTATAAAAAAATAGTATTACCAACAGTACTTAGCAAATATTAAATAGTACTACTTCAATGTGTAAAAGAAGGCTTTTCTTTTTTACAAACAAGAATTACGACTTGTACTTGCCACTCGCGCGTTCAGCGCCCGACGCAGTAGAGCAAAATCAGGTGTTAGACTCTGAACCCTTCACACATACTTTGAAAATCAGGTAGTTACGGAAGTAATTTAGCGTTAACAGGCTGTTGCTATCTTTACAGAGCCGTTTTTCGGGATACCCATCGCTGAAGACGGGAAAGTGAGCTTAACGAACAAAAGCCGATAATATGATTGATCCGACTACCGAAAGCCCGGCCTTCAAGAGCGGCTACTCCCGGGTGAACGGCCTGAACATGTACTATGAAATTTACGGCGAAGGAAAGCCGCTGGTATTGATCCACGGCGGTGGCTCCACGATCCAGACAAGCTTCGGAACGGTGATTCCGCAGCTGGCCAGGCAGCGGCAGGTTGTCGGTGTCGAACTGCAGGTACACGGAAGGACCAGCGACAGGGATGCTGATCTCACCTTCGAACAGGATGCGGACGACATTGCCTCACTCCTTGACAATCTGGGCATCGACCGGGCTGATTTCTTTGGCTTCAGCAATGGCGGTACGACGGCTCTACAGCTCGCCATCCGTCACCCCGACAAGGTCAGCAAAGTTATAGCTGCCTCAGCGCTTTGCAAACGCAGTGGGGTGCCGCCGCAGTTCTGGGATTTCATGAAACAGGCGAGGCTGGAGAATATGCCCGAAGCATTGAAGGAAGCCTACCGGGAAGTTGCGCCGGAGCCGGCCGGCGCACGATAAGGACGCCAAGCGGATGGTCAGCTTTAAGGACATTCCCGATGAAAAGATCAGATCCATCAAAGCACCGGTCCTGTTCCTTATAGGAGACCAGGATGTAATCACGCCGGAGCACGCGCTCGAAATGCACAGGTTGATCGCTAATTCACGGTTGGCCATTATACCGGGTGGTCACGGAAATTTTTCTTATATTTCTTGATATTGTAAAATATAAGAAATAAGTTTATTGCGTTATGTACTATAAACCTATGTTTTATAAATATATATAGATCACTAAATACTTAATTATTTAATTTGAACTGCTCTACTTGCTTACCTGCTTACCACTCTTCACAACAAAAAAGGATATGGGGTGGCAATTTAGATATTCAGCACTTGATGTGTCTTTTACTTACTGATCCCAAATTTTAACCCGGCAATAATACTATAACTTACTGCAATTAAGCTTTGTTGGCAAAGAAAAGCTGAGCTGGTACAGCTATAGACCTTTGAATATATCTAATTACTGCTTTTAGATTGGAACCTTGATCCTTCGTCTATCTACTCTAAAATGATAGCATTTAAAATATTTTCATTCAGCTAGCAATATCTTCCCATACTATGATTCATTGCTTTAAATATAGTCTAATTCTCTTTATCATTGGAACTTCGGTAAGGGCACAACAAGCCGGTGTCGATCAGCCAAGTAAAAGTTCATATCAAAGTAACCCCTTTAGAGGTAATAAACTTATCGTACTATTTTTGATTCTATACTCTCAATCAATCTGTTAAATTTATGAAAATATCTCCACTTATTATCCATCATTTTAAGCGAATACAAACATCAAATGTATCTCAATTGGCTAAGATAGAGATGAGCGATATTCTTGTTGACGAGCACTAACTTTTTCTTTCACATTAATTCTGCTTTTATGGTAAACCGAATTTTTATTGCAGTACTTCTTTTTTGTAGCAGTTTTCCAGGCTTCAGTCAAGAATCTTCTGAAACTCCCCTGAAATGGGAGCTGGGTGTAGATCTGAAGTCTCTTTTTTCCAGCTCCGTTGATTTATCGGGTCGTACATATGGTTTTATTCTGCGAAGACAACTTTCAAATGATGGTGCTTTGCGCATACGTCCTGATTTTTATTTTAATACTTCTTTTAAACACCCTGTTAAAGGCGCAAATAGGCCGTCCGGCTACCATGTATCATTTGATGTGGGTTACGAGAAGCAAAAGAAGTACAAAAGATTTACTCATAGCTATGGAATAGACTTAGCTATAAGGCGTGAGGCTACTGATGTAACAATTGGTCTGGGAATCAATGACAACAATCCTACCTATAGCAGGTCGGAAACCAGACGCCAATTATACGGCCTGTCAGTATTTACGGGAGGGAAATATTTTATGACAGATCGGATAAGTATCTCCCTGGAAACAAACTTTAATTTTCTACTTGAAAAATCGAAAAATAGAGAAGGATATGTTCATATGGATAATCACTATATTATTAACCCTTCTATAACGGAGAGTAGCGGATTTTACTCAAAATTGATTCCAATATCAGTCATTTACCTTAGTTACTATCTTTAAATCTTGTAAACATTAAACAATTGTATCATGAAAACAAAGCTTACTATCCTAATTTTGGGTATTTGTTTACAGCAATTTGCTGCTGTTGCTCAAACTCTGTCTATTTCGGGAAATACTACTAACATTGAGCCCCTAAGTGCACAAACTTATATTTTGAATGTATCCGGACTACCAGCTGGTGCGAAAAATTTAGTGGCAGTTTGGACAATTACAGGGCATACAAATGGAATGAGTATAGTTCATATCAATGGCACTTCGCCTACAATACTTAGCAAACAGCTCGATAATGTTCAATGGCCAAATTCACCAAACGGAGTTGATAAATTTACTATTCAAGCAAGGCTGAATTGGTCAACTATTGATGGTATCCCCATGACCGGTTTAACTCCTAAGCTACAGATTCAAGTTAAGTATATAGGACCGATAAATAATTTGAATATTGCCGGAAGTTCTTACCTGAATGGTCAGACACGCACCCATTCATGCGGTACCGGTTCTATTACCCTTACATCTTCCGTGCCAGTCACTGATCCTACCGCCGCTGTTCAGTATCTTTGGTATTTTCCAAGCGGATGGTCGCCAGAGTTTGCAGCTACAACGGTTCCAACAGTTACAGTTGTTCCTACGAATGCGGGCGAGGGCGTGATCCAGGTGAAGGCAAATCGAGCGGATGGCACTACATACCAAAGTCTGTCTGTCAATTTAAAGCGACCGTTGCCAACGATAACAAGCGTATCATCAGAAAACATTCTAACCTGTAGTCCTTCCAGTACCGTGACTTTATCAGCAAGCGGATCGAATGCTGATAGTTTTACATGGCAACCAAGCTCTTTAGTTAATATAAATGGAGTAAATGCGAATGTTAATACCTCGAGTCCTGTTACCGTAGGCTCTTCGGGGACCGGGAGTATAGATGTTTATGCCAAAAGCTCTGCTTGTGGAGTTCTTAGTCAAAACTCCAAAACAGTTCAGGTAAGATTTGGGCCACCGGTTATAACGGACACGCTCATTAATGGAATTCCTATAAGTTGGTACGATCCATATTATCCTGCTGAGGTTCCGAATGGTTCCAGGATTGCGATCCCCTCCTACAATGCGGCCAGCTACTCCTGGACGCTGCTAGCAGGGACAGCGCCTATATGGCCGGTTACGGGAAACGAGCACATGTGTGATATTAGTTATATAATTGATTATGCAAGAATTGAAGGAAAAGCTACCAATTCTTGCGGATCTATAACTTATCTTTTCTACTTAGTTCCTCCCGGCGGATCGATGCTTGTAGCTTATCCCAACCCGGCCACTGAAACATTAACGCTTCAGCTGCCAATCGTTCCCCAGCAAATTAATCTCTATACTGAAGCTTCAACTGTAGCCGTCATGTCTTTCAATTCAAAAGCGATAAATGATTTGAAGTCAACAAAAGATGGTAAACATCAACTAATGCTTAATGTGAAGGATTTGCCCAGGGGGATATACTATTTGTATATAGAGAAAGAGGATAAGAAAACCGAGAAGATAAGGGTTCAACTGATATAGCAGATTCACTTTTTATAGAAGTTCCGGGAAAATAGTTCCCGGAACTTTTTAATTGGTATTCAAGGTGAATAAAACAAATCAGCTAAGCAGGCCTTCCGGTCGGTAAGGATCAGTACAGAGATTGTTGGGTAAAGCCATTTTAAAGTAATATGAATACGCCAGTGAATTGGCCCGTGGCTTTTGAGATCGTAAAAAGTGGTTATGATGGTGAATGACCTATCGTAAGAAATCAAATACATACGTAACTTTAAAATCCATAGATATGAGAAGTTTTTATCACGTCCTCAAATCCGGTAGATAAGCTGGGCTAGGTAAACGAGTGGATAGTACAATACAGGCAGTTACGGGCAAAGAAGCCGGATGCCCCGGAAAGCTACCCGGACACCTGAACCTATAGGGTATGAAAGTCAAACAAACAACCGATTCTCCGGAACATATTTCCCGGCTCGTAGGCGAGATTTATCGTAATGAGTCGCGCTCGGTGTTTGCTACGCTGATTCGGTTGCTCGACGACTTTGACCTTGCCGAAGACGCCATGCATGACGCCTTCAAGACAGCGCTTGAGCAATGGGGCGAAAAAGGCATTCCTTCGAATCCGCGGGCGTGGCTCGTTTCTACCGGCCGGTATAAAGCTATCGATCGCGTCCGCCGCGAATCAAAGTTCGACCCGTTGCAGGAAAAGCAAGTCCGGCAAATGGAGGATGAGGCTTCCGATCCTTCCGGGCTGGTCGACAAAGCGATTGAAGACGATGTGCTGCGGCTGATCTTTACCTGCTGTCACCCCGCCCTGCCGCCCGACGCGCGCACGGCCATGACCATGCGCGAGGTTTGCGACCTGACCACCGAAGCGATCGCCAGCGCGTTTCTTGTTACGCCGTCTACCATGGCCCAGCGGATTGTCCGCGCCAAGACCAAAATCCGTGAGGCGAAAATACCGTTCGAAGTGCCGCCGGAACATGAATTGCCCGATCGGCTGGGAGCCGTGCTCCAAGTGATTTACCTGGTGTTCAACGAAGGCTATTACGCCTCATCCGGCGAATCGGTAACCCGTGTAGACCTTTCGGGCGAGGCGATCCGGCTTGGGCGCATGCTATACGTTTTGCTGCCTGATCCGGAAGTAGCAGGACTGCTCGGCCTTATGCTGCTGCACGAATCCCGCCGCCCGGCCCGTACCTCACCGAAGGGTGATCTCATTCTCCTGGAAGACCAGGATCGATCGCTTTGGGGCCGGGATATGATCGGGGAGGGGCTGGCGCTGGTAGAACGGGCATTTTCATCCAGGCAGCCCGGGCTTTATGCACTGCAGGCAGCCATCGCCGCCCTGCACGCCGAAGCGCCGCGCCCCGATGCTACGGACTGGGCACAGATCACCGGGCTGTATAGCCTGTTGCTGCGCATAAATCCTTCTCCTGTGATTGAATTAAACCGGGCTGTCGCCATTGCCATGCACAAGGGCCCTGAAGCAGGGTTGCGGCAGATCGAAGCGATCCTGGAGCGTGGAGACTTAAACGACTATCACCTCGCGCACTCCGCCCGGGCGGAGCTATGCCGGAAAACGGGCCGGGTAAACGAAGCAAGGGCATCATGGGAACGTGCCCTTGCGCTGGCACAACAAGACCCGGAACGGCGGTTTATCGAACGAAAGCTCAGCGAACTGGGAACGTAATTTCCGGAAATGTAAAAAATTTCGAAATTGTTTGTCGATTTCGTCTTCTGCCATTCGACTACATGGTGAAAGCACAATAAAATTAAATCACCATAAACAACAGCGGATCATGGCTGAAAACAAAAAAGACATCGGAAAAGACAACCAAAGCGCGATGACGACGCGGGTGCGAGTCGGGAGCTTTACCATCTCCCTTGACGGCTACGGCGCGGGAGCGGATCAAAGCATTGACAATCCGCTCGGCATAGGTGGTGAAGACATGCACGACTGGGTAGTTTCCACCCGTTCGTGGAGGCAGATGCATGGAAGGGAAGGCGGAGTCGAAGGGATCGATAACGATTTCGCGATGCGCGCAACCGAAAATATCGGCGCCTGGATTCTTGGCAGGAATATGTTCGGGCCGGTTCGCGGCCCCTGGCCGGATATGAGCTGGAAGGGCTGGTGGGGGGACAATCCTCCTTATCACGTCCCGGTTTACGTGCTGACGCATCATGCCAGGCCACCTTTGGAAATGGAAGGGGGAACGACCTTTTACTTCATTACGGAAGGTATTCATGAGGCGCTTGCCAGGGCCCGGGAAGCAGCCAATGGAAAGGATATCCTGATCGGAGGCGGAGCGAATACCATACAGCAGTACCTGCGCGAGGGACTGATCGATGAGCTGCATATTGCCATCACACCAACGATATTAGGTCGGGGTGAACGACTGTTCGACAACGTTGACTTGCGGAAATCCGGTTACGAATGCGTCCGGTTCGAAACATCGGAAAAAGCTACTCATGTTGTCCTTCGGCGCAAACCGGACCGGGACGCCTGACGGCTGTTTCCGGAAGAGGTCAGGCAGTACAGGAAATTTGATAAATAAACCGAAAACATCATGAAATACATTTGTCTTGGATACATGGATGAAGAAATCTGGGAGACACTATCCGAAAGTGAACGGAACACTTTTATGGACGAGTGTTTCAGCTACGATGACGAGCTTCGAAAGAATGGTCACTTTACAGGTGGAGAGGGGCTGCAGGAAGCCCGGAACGCCGCCACACTGAGATGGCGCGGCGGGAAGGTCTCCGTGACCGACGGGCCCTTTGCCGAAACTAAGGAGCAGATCGGTGGTATTATGATACTTGAAGCCACTGACCTGAATCATGCCATCCGCCTGCTGTCAAAGCATCCGTCTCTCCGGTTGGGGCGCGGTGGCAGTAGCTGGGAAATCCGGCCGGCCGCCGACATGACAGCCTTTATTGAAGAGAGCAAGCGGCGAGGGGCATAACCTATTGCTTCATGTTATACCATCGCCGGGGATTCCGGGATATGACATGGCATCGCATGACGCTTTATATCCCGGAATCCCGTTTCAAGGGATTAAATACTTGAAGGCGCGCCTTTTTTTCCGGGCTTTTTGCGGATCCCGATCTTCCTGGGGGCCGGTACAACGACCGCCGTTTCCGGCAGCTTCCGTAAGCGGGTAAAACGGTAGACAGAAAAGCTGAGCAGGCCCGTAGCCAGCCAGAAGAGGTCCGTAGCCCATACCTGGATAATCGGGGTTTTCCATAGCCAGTCGCCTGTGACCAACCCGTTCACCAGCGGGACCAGCAGCGAGAACAGGCCTCCCAGCCATAGGTTGAAACGGGTGATGGCCCTCTCGGACGACAACCGCATGGCCGCCAGCGAGAGGAGCAGCCATGACAGGAAAAAAAACGTGTTTACCCGGAAGACGTGATCGGTGACGGGCAACAGCAGCTCCGCCGAAAACAGGATAGCGGTGGCCGGGAACAAGGTGAAGCAGATGGCGAGGAATATGTGGGTAACCCGCCGGTGAAAGCGTTTCTGGTCCGCGGTATAGCGGCTGTTGTCCCGGGCCTCCTTCCAGATAAGGATCCCGCTCACGAAGACAAAGCAGGAGAACAGGGCCATTATAAAATACACCGCTTTCACAAAGAGGCCCCCGAAAGAAGCAAAGTGCAGGTGCATGATCGACTCGATGACCTTGTAAGTAAACTTCTTATTCTGAGGAAGGGAGCTGAAAGTTTCTTCGCCTTCTTTCAGCCGGTAACCCACATAAGCACTGGAAAAAAACACCTTCGGGTCTTTACTGATCATTCGGTAGGTCACTCCAGCATCTTAAAGGTCCCGGGGTCCATCTTCCCCGCGTAGTGTATTTCGGGGGCCCCTTCCTGCTCGGGCCGGATGTGAGCGAAAATCTGGACTACCGGGTTTTGCGCCGTAGGCAGCGATATAAAGGTTTCGTCATTCAGATCGAACGCAAGCTCCTCGTTTTTGAGGGCATTAAGCGCTTTCCCAAGCGTAAAATCCCGGATCCCGGCAGTACGGGCCTGGGGGTTTTCCCATAGATAGAATTCGGATTTGAAAAGCGTGAACGCCCCGGCGAAAAAAATGACAAACAGCGCTACAGCCAGAACGATCCCGCTTACGGTATGCAAATGGAAAAATATATTGTACGGCCGGTTCGCAAGCCCCTTCAGCTTCATAGAAATACAGATTTTAAATACCAGAAGGCCCCTCCGAAAGTAAGGGTCAGCAGCAGGTAAAGCAGCAGGGCATTCCAGGCATTTCCAGCCAGGAAGACCAGTAACAGCAACCCGGCCCAGACGATGAAGAAAGAGAAGCTCGAAAGAATGATAACAGCATCTCTCGTTGCGGGAAACGAAGCCAGGAACAGATGAAAGGTTGCCGAAACGAGATAACCTCCGACAAGACCCGTAATGATTTTGACGGCACGCTGGCCTCTGGTAGTCAGGTATTTGCTATTGGCAGGCATCAGGATAAAATATCAATGAAAAGAAAGATCAGCAGGACCGATAAAGTAAGAGCTGCATATCTGCGGGAAAGGTTTAGTACAAAAACCAGCAGGCAGTAAGCGGTGGGAATGATCACGGAGGCCATAAACAAGCCCATGCCGGTACCGTATTGATACATGCACACACCGGTTGCGGCAATCAGCAGCACGGCCCCTGCCGGGCCCGGGATTACCCCTCTCAGTTCCTGATGCGCCTCCGGAAAATATTTTGACCTGCTGTAATAGGCCAATCCACCCAACATAGCTAAAAGTAATCCCGGCATAACAGTTTGTCTTTTGATGCAAATTTATTGAAATGTTTAACTGATTTTTATTTAGACTAATTTTAATTTATAAATTTGCTGCGAAATTGCTCCCGGAAAGTACCTGCAAATGATCGAGCCGACGACTTCGCGAATTAGTTTCCCCCAAAGACATCCGGGTATGGGCGTGAAGGGCTGTGTTCTCCTTTATTGCCTGTTGCCTGTCCTGGTTTTTGCCCAGAATGCCGGCCTCCATGGCAGGGTAACCGATACGAATAATGGCCCCCTGGCAGGCGTAAGCGTTAGCCTGCTGAATACCGGCTTTAATACGGTCACTGACTCCTCCGGCAATTTCCGGATTTCCAACCTTCCCGCCGGCGCCTACATGATCGCCTTATCTTATGTAGGCTTTGAAACCCTGAAGAAAACACTGACGCTGTCCGCTCAGGAGACAGTTACGGAGCGCTTTGTGCTTAACCCGGCCAGTCATCATCTTGAAGAATTTACCGTTACCGCACCTAAGCAATCCAGGGTTATGGAGGCGAAGTCCATTGCCGTCAGGAGCGTGGATATCAAGGATGTAATACAGCAGAGCACGGTGCTTACCGATGTAGCCGACAGGCTTTCGGGGGTAAGGATCCGCAGGTCGGGCAGCCTCGGCGACCGCTCGGATATTTCGATAAACGGGGTGACCGGCGCTGCGATCCGCATTTCCATCGACGGCGTGCCGATGGAAATAGCCTATCCTGCATACGACCTCTCTACGCTGCCTTTAAGTAATATCAAACGGCTGGATGTATACAAGGGTGTGGTTCCGGTGGATATCGGAACAGACGCTATGGGGGGCGCCATTAACATCATCACCGAGCAAAAGGCGCACAATAGTGTAAGAGCAGGTTACTACCTCGGCTCCTTTAACACCCACATGGCCGATCTGAGCCTGGGCCTGGCCAGTAAATCCAACTATTTTCTCAATGTAGCCGGCGCTTACAATTACTCGGATAATAACTACTGGATGCGGGCTTTTGTTTTTGAGAAGAATAAAGACGAGACCGTTACGCGTTTTCACGATGCCTACCAGGCTTCGTTCGCGTCGCTGAATTTTGGTGCCCATTCCAAAAAATGGGCCGATGAGCTCCGGTTTTTCTACAACTATTCAGAAGGGTTTAAGGAGGTGCAGAACTGGGCAAGGATCACGACCATCAGCCTGGGAGAAGCAGAATACCGGGCGCTTAACCATTCGGGAGGCATGCGGTATGAAAAGCGTTTCGACCGGTTGCAATTGATCACCCTTACGGAAAACGAGCAGCTCCAGTTGTTCAACCTGGCATTCTACAGCGTTAGCCAGCGTTGGGTCAGGCTCAACCTGAATACCCAAACGGCAACGGTTATCGACGATATCCCGGCCACCGGGTCCTTCATGTACCCCACTTTGTATAAGCACAAAGGAAAGCTCTATTTCCAATATTACGACGGGACTACCAGCGGGTTTTACAGCTATGATCCGGCTACGAATAAAGCCAGGAAAGTGGCAACCGTCACAAAAGGCGGCGTAGCCTCGGAACTGATCTTTTTAGATGAATAAGTGAATTTGCCAAAATAAAATCAGCTATGCCAAAAGTAACCCCTGAATTGTTTCAAGTCCTGAACGACCCGAAAACAGAAGCCGTATTGACCAAGCTGTATAAGGCGGCGTGGAAACAGGTCCGGACAATGGTTTTTCACTTCCTGCCGAAGGCATTTAAATTGTATGGTAAGGGTATCGACTGGAAAACAGAAAATGAATCTTTTTATGATGATAAGTACACGCCTATCCTTCCGGAGCAGGGCACCTTCCTGTATATGCAGGCAAGAGCCTTAAATGCAAAGAACATACTGGAATTCGGTACATCATTCGGTATATCCACTCTCTACCTTGCAAAGGCCGCTAAAGACAACGGAGGGAAGGTCATTACTACCGAATATCTTCCGCATAAGGTAAAAATCGCCCAACATAACATAGACGAAGCAGGGCTCACGGATTATGTCGAAATATGGGAAGGAGATGCCAGGGAAACGCTGAAGAACCTGGATACGGAGATTGACCTTGTATTGCTGGACGGATGGCCGGATATGGCTTTCACGATATTCAGGCTGATCGAGCCCAGGCTGAAAAAAGGAGCCGTGATCATTATGGACGACATTGAGGGATTTCTGCCGTCGACAAAGGATTATGCGGATTATGTGCGAAACCCGGCTAACGGATATCTGTCGACGACTATTAAACCGAGTAAAGCGATGGAGTTTACCGTAAAAGTAAAGCACCGCCACGACGGAGATCTTTAGCAGGCCGGTATGCTTTAAAATCCGTCAGCATAATATCAATTCAGGACATTTTCCCGATCCTTGTTTATTATTCGTAAATTTGCGGCGCAAAAACCAGGACGAGGGAAAATTTATGCCAGTCAAAATACCAGATAATCTTCCGGCAATAGAGCTTCTGAAGAGAGAAAATATATTTGTAATGAGTGATTTGCGGGCCGATTTGCAGGATATACGCCCGTTGCGCCTGTTAATTCTCAACCTCATGCCGTTGAAAATATCGGCTGAAACCGATTTTATCAGGTTGCTCTCCAACAACCCGCTGCAGGTAGAAGTCGATTTTTTGAGATTGGACACCCACACCTCGAAAAATACGTCGCCGGAACACCTTGAGATGTTTTACAAAGGGTTCGGCGAGGTGAAAAAAGACTGTTACGACGGCCTGATCATCACAGGAGCGCCGGTAGAGCAGCTGAACTTTACGGATGTAACCTATTGGGGTGAGCTGACCGAAATTTTCGACTGGGCAAGAACTCATGTCACTTCCTCTCTTTATATCTGCTGGGCTTCCCAGGCAGCGCTGAATCACTTTTATGGTGTGGAAAAGGTCCCGCTGCCCAGAAAGTTGTTCGGGGTTTTCAGGCACACGGTATCCGATAAGAAGCACACTTTGTTTCGTGGATTTGACGACGAATTTTATATCCCGCACAGCCGCCATAGCACGATCAGCAGGGAGGATGTCCTCAACAGGCCTGAGATCAGCATCCTGTCTGAATCGCAGGAGGCTGGGCTGGCTATTATGGCTTCCAGGGGCGGACGGGAGTTTTACCTGACCGGGCATTCCGAATATTCGCCGCTCTCACTTCATGACGAGTATGTGCGGGACAAGGAAAAAGGTTTGCCGATCGACATACCGCATCATTACTACGAAAACGACAACCCGGCGGCCCGCCCGGTGGTAAGGTGGGCAGGGCACGCCAACCTGCTTTTCAATAACTGGCTGAATTATTTCGTATACCAGGAAACGCCTTACGATCTGAACGAGGTGAAGAACCTGGGCGAGATCAGGCAAAACCCGGACTGAAGCCGCCTGCAGGGGGATTATTCCCGGTAAATACATGTCGCTCATCATGCCGGCAGGAGCCGGATGGCAGAAGTTCTGTGCCCATGGCCTTTTTTTCAACAAAGTGTGTGGGATGATTCCCACTCCCGGATTAAAAAGGAAAGACTGTGCATGGAATAAAAAGACGGTGCATTGGATAAGAGGAAGATAATGCCCGTGGCATGTTTTTGAAATACCCTTATCCGGATTCCTGTGACCGGCGACACTGCTATGGTTTTTACACAGGAAGTTTGAAAATGCTACTCAATTCTCAACGGTATGAATGATCTCAATAGGAAATGGATTGATTTTGAGCCGGATATGATCCCGGAGCAATACGAAGGCAGGGCCCTGGAAGCTCAGCGCTCGCGGGAATTCCTGGATGCCGACGCTGCAAAAATGGCCTATCTCAGAGCCCGGCAGCGTCTGCTGGATGTGAACCGGTGGTCCCGGCACATAAAGGGCGTAACAGCTACCTTTCAGTTAGCGGATCAGGATGGAGAGCCGGTGGACGGGACGGCCGAAAAAGGACTGATGATCAGGGTCGACATCCCGGGCCCGGGCACTTCTGCCGGCGACGGCTACGACTGGGTGGTCATAGACGATATGGATGAGGGGAGCAGCGAAAAGCTGGATTTCCTGGCTTTCAGAGTGAGGCCTGCTGAAAACCCATCCGGGAAGGAAGGGAATGTAGCCCACTTTTTTTCGGCAGGCTCGACAGGCACATTTGTGCTGTACAGGGAAGGAAACGAAGTGACCTGTACTGTTTATGACCGGAATCTTAAACCCAATACCGAAGTAAAGAGCAACCTCACGGACAAGGTAAGAAACTCGTTTGTCGGAATAACCGCTGCGATGGGTATGTCGGGGGTGCAGTGGCAGAAGCTGGTCGATTCGGTGTTGGAAGACATCCCTTAGCGATTATAGAGTCGCGTATACTCAAGGAGGCGCCCGGCGGCTTTGCTGCTGAATTCACCGCTACGCATCCGCCATGTCCAGTTGCCTGCCGTGGTACCGGGCTTATTCATACGACAGCTTTCGCCCAGCTTTAATACATCCTGCATGGGTATAACGGCGGTTTGCGCCACCGATGCGTAGGCCATCCGGATCATGACATCGCATATGTTGTCTTCACTGATATCAATGCCGCAATAACGGCCGAGCTTTTTACGGGCAGGTTTGCCCAGCTCCTTCCTGAACCAGCCCAGGGTCGTGTTATTGTCGT
This sequence comes from Spirosomataceae bacterium, assembly GCA_037191015.1. Lineage (GTDB taxonomy): Bacteria > Bacteroidota > Bacteroidia > Cytophagales > Spirosomataceae > Ravibacter. The sequence continues at coordinate 171,724 of JBBCKD010000027.1, read as the reverse complement.
GAGTGCCCGTGTATACGAAAAAATCTTTTTCATGGTGATGCGGTACGTGGGGCGACAAAGCAGGGTTTCCTCCAAAAGCAAACTGGAGAACCTTCATGCCCGGCAACCCGAAGGATTTGCGCAGGCTGTGTACGGCATCATCGATTTCGCCGAGATCTTCGGCTACGAAAGGCAGGTCGCCGAAAACCTCCGTCAGCCGGTTGAACAGGTCTTTGCCCGGGCCGGGCCTCCATGAACCGCGTATGGCTGTTTTCTCGCCGGCAGGAACCTCCCAGTAAGAAGCGAAGGCCCTGAAATGGTCCAGCCTGATTTTGTCAAAAAGCTGCCTGTTAAGCGATATCCGGCGTATCCACCACCTGTAGCCCTCTTTTTGATGAGCGGGCCAGTTAAAGACCGGCATTCCCCAGAGCTGTCCCTTGCTATTGAAATAGTCGGGCGGGACACCTGCTACCGCACGGAGGCTCCGGTCGTCGTTCAGGGCAAAAAGGTGCGGATTAGCCCATACATCGGCCGAATCATAGCTCACATAGATCGGCATGTCTCCCAAAAGGCCGATGCCTTGCCGGTGGCAATAGTTTCTGAGGCTTTCCCATTGCCGGTAAAACTGATACTGCTTCCATCGCTCCAGCTCAAGAGCCGGGGCGTGCCGGGCTGCAAATTTTCTCAATGCATCGGGATTCCGTAACCTATACGGTGTTTCCCACTGATACCAGGGCTGGTCGCCATGCTCCTTTCGTAGTGCCACAAATAAGGCGTAGTCATCCAGCCAGTGCTTCGCCTCCCGGCAGAACTTTCTGAAAGACGGGAGGCGGCTCCGAGCTGCCCTTGAGAATGCTTTGTCCAGCAGCGCATCCTTATATGAAATAGCTGTCTCATAATCTATTTTGTCTGTAGCCGGAAGTGTATGAGCTTTCAATTCCTGCGCTTCGAGCAGTCCTTCCGCCGCCAGCCCTTCCGGGCTGATCAGGAGAGGATTTCCCGCCATGGCGCTCCAGGTGCTGTACGGAGAGTATAACTGGCCTGCCGATACCGGACCTACCGGCAGCATCTGCCACCAATACTGCCCGGCAGCGCGGAGCCGGTCTGCAAAATGAAAGGCATTTTTCCCCATATCCCCGATTCCGAACGCGGACGGCAGCGAAGTAATATGCATCAGGATCCCGGCGGTCCTGGCCTCCGGGGTATTCCGCCATTTTACCCTCCCGCGGGCAGGGAGGAGTGTAAGCCTGTTATAGGTGTTGTATGACAGATTCATGCGCAAAAACGGTTCTGGCTACGCTACTATCAAAAATTATCATGCCCTTACACCGGGAAGACGCCGCCCCGCTCCGAAACAGGAAAGTAGCTGGCACAGGTTTTTTTACTACGGCATAAGGAAGATTTGGATAATGAATAGATGAAATTGTATGGATCGCATTAAATTTATTCTCTCACTTTTAAAGGAAAGCTTTTCAGCCTTTATGGAAGACAACGCGCTCAAGCTTAGCGCCGCCCTGTCTTACTATACCATATTCTCTCTGGCTCCGATGCTCCTGCTGATCATATCGATGGCTACTATTTTTTTCGGCGATGAAGCATTTGAAGGCGAGCTGTTCACCCAAATCAGCGGACTCGTTGGCAAACAGGCTGCAGAGCAGCTTCAGGAGCTGATTAAAAACACCGCAATAAGCAATAAGTCGACAACGGCGGCCATTATTGGCGGAGGTACCTTGCTGATCGGGGCAACAGGTGTTTTCGCAGAGATCCAGGATTCGATCAACTATATCTGGTCGATAAAATCCAAACCCCGGAAAAGCTGGCTGGGATATCTTAAAAACAGGCTGCTGTCATTTTCGCTTATCATAACACTGGGGTTCTTATTGATCGTATCGCTGGGGGTCAACACACTGGTCGACCTGCTCAGCACCAGGCTGGAACGTTATTTACCCGATCTGTCGGTCGTTTTGCTTTCCGGGCTGAATACGGTTGTCGTCCTGCTTATCATTACTACACTCTTCACGGTAATTTTTAAGGTACTGCCTGACGGGCAGCTTCGGTGGAAAGAGTGCCTGGTCGGCGCCGCCTTTACGTCGGTATTGTTTGCAATAGGGAAATTTGCGATCAGTTTTTATCTCGGCAGGTCTGACCTGGGAGCCACTTACGGAGCGTCTGCTTCCATCGTGATCCTGTTAACATGGGTTTATTATTCATCGATCATCCTGTATTTCGGCGCGGAGTTTACAAAGGTTTACGCTAAATCGGACGGAACGGCGATTTCCCCCAACGAGCACGCAGTTCTCATGGTTCGGAGAGAGGTAGAGCAGCCGGGCGGCGGCCAGGCCTGAGCCCCGCGCATATTCCGATTGTTTTATGGCTTTGCTCCTTACCCGGCCTTTCCCGACTGGGGAAGCTGCGGGGATTTGTTACTCACACTGTAGCAAACTCCCCCTCGCAGCTTGCTGCTTTCCGGACCTCACCGCCCGTCCTCTTTTCAGCCGGGAGAGGGTAGGCGGACCGGAAATAGCTTCAAGCCGCTACAGGAAGCGGCCACAGGCGAGCCGGGGCAGGAGAGAGATGGCACAGAAATGGTAGCGGAAAGCATCATCACATCAACTAATTATCACATCAACGCTATGACTATGAAAACTCCCGGTAACCTTATGCGGATTTCTGACAACGGCAAAGAGATAGTGCTGGATCCGTCGAATTACAGCTATATCAATATCAGCACAGGAGAACGGATCCTTTCGGCGCTGGCGGGGGCGGCTCTAACCGCCTACGGTGCTTTTTTAACCCGTGAAAGCCGCCTTTCGAAAGAAGATAACTGGTACAAGCTGGCAGTACTACCGGTAGGAATGTATCTTGTGAAAAGGGGCCTTACCGGGTATTGTGCCTTCAACAGCATAATAGGGCGTAATACGGCAGAGCAGGCAGATTTTGCCCCGCTTGAGCTTTCGGCCCATGTAAAAGTGGATAAGCCCAGGAATAAAGTATATAAGCTTTGGAAAAAGCTGGAAAACCTGCCCGCCCTCTTTCCTCATATCGAGAAGGTAGAGGTAACAGACGGTACCCATTCCTCATGGACTGCAACTGTTCCGAATACCTTCGCGAAGGTTCAGTGGAAGGCAGAGATTACCGAAAGCCGGCCCGGTGAACGGATAAGCTGGCAGTCAACGGAAGGCTCCGACATCGGAAATGCCGGCGAGGTCAGGTTTACGGATGCCGAAGGCGGCGGTACGGATGTGGATGTATCCATCCGCTATATTCCGCCGGCAGGCCGGCTGGGAAAAAACGTGGCGGATTTTTTCTCTTCTAAATTTCAAAAGACGCTATCCCGTGAGCTGGACGCCTTTGCCGATAGCCACGGCTCTGCCTGAGCCCGCCGTCTATAAAAGAAGCAGGCGTTTTGATGCTACCAATATACGTTAATGCGAAAAGCATTTATAGAATAATTACCGGCCTTCAGAAGAAGGCCGGATAGTGTGTGAGTGTAGCCTTAGCTTAATAGCTGTTTTTCCTGAGCATCCAGATCCTCTTTCCCTCATACAATATATTCTGTATGTTGTACGAGATCATCTTTCTGTGGAAACATAAGTTAATTGAGCTGAAAAACCTTTTCAGGTTAATATAGTAGTACAACCCGCTTTTACCTACTCTGAACGTTGATTTGGGAACGAGGGATTTTGAAGGTACCAGGTAAAGTACCCCGCCGGAAGCATCTCCCTGCTCAGTCGCGATACGTATATACTTGTGCTTGTCAAGCCCCAACAGGCGTCCGGAAGAAAAATCGAACCATAAAATACCGCTCTCATTAACTGTTGCCCGGGGCGGAAGAAGTGAGTTTAGGTTAGAAGTTTGCATTTTCATAAAGTTTGAGTAATTTTTCATGAATATTATAGTAATTGAGGTATGATAAGCAAATGTATGCATTATGCTAACGTTTTCCTATACATTGCTAACTTTTTTCCACCCGGGTGGAAAAATCCGGGGTCATTAAGGAGAAAGCAGCAATAACCGGAGAAAAGATAAGTAAGTCCCGGTATTTTCCTAAATGTTTGCGTTTTCATGAAATTGATTTAATTTAGGTGTGTGTAACAATTGTATGCGTTATGCTAACATAAAAACCTGGCTTTTATTGACTTTTTAATTTCCAGATGCAGAGAGGCGAGCAAATAGCCATATGGCGGAAAAAACGAGGTTTTACCCAGAAGGAGCTGGCGGAAAAGGTGGGTGTTCCCCGGTCTCTCGTTGCCCAGTGGGAGAACGGGATACGCCGGCCGCATTATGAAAATATGTTTCCCCGCGTGTGTAAGGCCCTCGAAGTAGAGGTAGAACTCCGGCTGAAAGATAAGCAGGAGGAGTGAAAATCAGCACTACATCATAAACCCATATAAACATAAAACAGACATGGATGACAAAAAGTTAACCAGGCAGACGGGTGCGCCGGTCCCCGACAATCAGAACGTACAAACGGCCGGGCCGCGCGGTCCGATGCTCATGCAGGACTTCTGGTTTCTTGAAAAAATGGCCAATTTCGACCGGGAGCTGATTCCCGAGCGCCGGATGCACGCCAAAGGTTCGGGAGCCTTCGGTACCTTTACTGTTACGCACGATATTACCCGTTTCTCAAAAGCCTCCATTTTCAGCGAGATCGGCAAGAAAACGGAAATGTTCGCCCGTTTTTCGACCGTCGCCGGCGAGCGGGGCGCCGCCGATGCTGAACGGGACATCCGGGGCTTTGCGCTTAAATTTTACACAGACGAGGGCATATGGGACCTGGTCGGCAATAATACCCCGGTATTCTTTTTCCGGGACCCGATGAAATTTCCGGACCTGAACCATGCTGTCAAGCGGGACCCGAAAACCAATCTCAGGAGCGCCAACAACAACTGGGACTTCTGGACGCTGCTGCCTGAATCACTCCACCAGGTAACGATCGTAATGAGCGATCGTGGTATCCCCAGAGGCTACCGGCATATGCACGGCTTCGGCAGCCATACCTACAGCTTCATCAACAGCGATAACGTAAGGTACTGGGTAAAATTCCATTTTGTAACGCAACAGGGCATCGAAAACCTGTCTGACGAAGAAGCCGCAAAAGTTGTGGGGACCGACAGGGAATCGTCACAACGGGATCTTTTTGACGCCATTGAGCGGGGCGATTTTCCCAAATGGAAGCTGTTTGTGCAAATCATGACGGAGGAGCAGGCCAAAACCTACCGCTTCCATCCGTTCGATCTGACGAAAGTCTGGTCGAAAAAAGATTTTCCTCTTATTCCCGTCGGCGAGTTCGAGCTGAACCGGAATCCTGACAACTATTTCCAGGATGTGGAACAGGCTGCTTTCAACCCTACGAATATCGTCCCCGGTATCGGGTTTTCCCCGGATAAGATGCTGCAGGGAAGACTGTTTTCCTACGGCGATGCCCAGCGGTACAGGCTCGGCGTAAATCATTACCAGATCCCGGTCAACAAACCGACCTGTCCCTATCACGCTTACCACCGTGACGGTGCGATGCGCGTAGACGGCAACTATGGCGCCACGCTGCATTACGAGCCGAACAGCTACGGCGAATGGCAGGAGCAACCGGGCGCAAAGGAGCCTCCCCTGGAACTGGAAGGAGCGGCGTATGCCCATAATTTCAGAGACGATGACGAGGATTACTTCACGCAGCCGGGCGACCTGTTCCGCATCATCAAGGCCGACGGAAAAGCAGACCTGTTGTTTCGCAACACGGCCGCGCAGGTCGGGGGTGCTGAAAAATTCATCCAGATCCGGCATATCAGGAATTGCTACCGGGCAGATCCCGAATACGGCGAGGGCGTGGCAAATGCGCTCGGTCTGAGTATGGAAGAAGTAGACAATTTCGATATGGCCCCCTACGACAGGTGGGCGCCAAGACCGACCATCAGATAGATCAGGCCCGGTTTCAGGGTCTTAAAGAGAGTTTCACAAGAGGGGGTCCTGTTTAATCCCTGTTAAAGATGTTTAAAAAGTGGCGAACCGCCACTTTTTAAACATCTTACTGCCATAATATGCTTGTGAAGACAATTTCCCGGTAGTCATCCCGCTCAAAGAGGATACCGATCTGCCGGGGGCTCAGGACAACGATATCGGAATATGCGGCATATGCTGACCCCGTGTAGCCTTCGGGGCTTTTGGCTACAGGGATATTTCTGAACCAGGTTTTTCCGTCGTCGTTGCTAATGCGTAATGTCAGGTTGTCGCGGCGGCTCGGATCTGCAGCATTAGAAAATGCGATATGTTCCTTCCCCCTGTATTTACCGATGGCCAGCAGGCTTCCCTGGTTAACAGGGTCCGGCAGATCGGGGTCGTGTGCGCTGCTGGTCCAGGTGGCGCCTCCGTCGTTGCTTACCGAAACGATCCTGGAGCGTTTTTTCCTGCTTTGATCCCGGCTGTTGAACAGCAGCCTTCCTCCGGAAATCTGGGCCGCAGTGGATTCATTACTTCCTGAAACCGGTATGTTTTCGCTGATTTTAAAAGTTTTTCCGTGGTCATCGGTATAGTAGCCGTGCGCTACATAGTCGGTAAAGTCTTTTCTAGCATCCCCTTCCGAATGATTGGCCGCTACATAGATCCTGCCCTTGTAAGGACCGGAGTGGAATTGCATCGCATGCCCGGGTGTATTGGCATAGCTGCGCCAATCTTCCGGGAACCGGTAGGCCTCATTTACTTCCGGCTGGTTGATCCTGTGCGTCTGAGCGGTGATGTTAACAGCTTCATCCCAGGTTTTCCCTCCGTCGACCGAGGTCTTGTACCATACTTCACGATATCCTTTTTTCATACGGACCTCGTATTCATGGTTATTGCCGGTATTATAAAACAAGAAAACCCGACCGCCGGGGTGGGCCGGGTCGGTCAGGTCGACGACCGGAGCGGGGTTTCCGGCCTGCAGCGTTTCATAGTCGGCCACAACCTGCATCGGAGACCAGGTCTTACCTTTATCCCTGCTGCGTTTCATGACAATGTTGATGTCGCCGAAATCGCCGGAGCCCTCGACCCGTCCTTCGGCAAAGGCCAGGAGATCGCCCCCGGGCAACGTAACGATAGCCGGGATACGATAGCTTTTGTGGCCGTCTTCACCGGCAGCGAACACTTTTGTAACCGGTTGCTGCGCCGGAGCGCTCAGCGCAGCCAGGATCAGTACGCCCAGTTGAAAGAAAATCTTCCTGTAAGCCTGGTTCATAAATTTGCTGGATTTTATTATTATGTATAACATAATTTATATACAAAATTTGTTTATTAACTTTATATAAGCAAAATGTCAGGAAAAAAAAGTTTAGAAAACTCTCTCTTTCCGAACTGAACATACTGAATATTTCTTTGTATATTTCAACTGGATAGCGTTTTTTAAACGGATGATTGGCGTTCGATTTTTTTATACTTTAAAAGATTACGATTTTGGAACAAAGACATATCAAGTACTACTCCAGGCATTTGGAGAAAGAAATCGAAATGCTTGTATTCGGAAACTGGGGATACCCGATCATCCTGTTCCCTTCTACACTTGGCCGCTATTACCAGGCAAAGGATTTCGGACTGATCGATGCCGTAAGCGGTTTTGTTGATTCCGGACGGTTTAAAATCTATTGTGTGGATGCGATCGACGAGGATTCCTGGTATGCCAAGCACCTGCGCCCCGCCCAAAGGGTGCATAATTATATACAGTATGATAAGTTCCTTACCCACGAGCTGGTTCCGGCTATCCAGAGCGAATGTAATGTGGATAAGATAGCCGTAGCCGGCTGCAGCTTCGGGGGGTATCATGCCGCTAACTTTGCGTTCAGGCATCCCGACAAAGTGGATTACCTGATGAGCATGAGCGGGGCTTTCGACATGAAGACGTTTATGGACGGCTACTACGACGACAATTTCTATTTTAATAACCCGGTCGATTACATGGCCAACGAGCAGGGGTGGAGGTATGGGCATATGAAGATCGTGCTGGGAACGTCGGAATGGGATATATGCCTGAACAGCAATGTGCAGATGTCGGGCATACTCAATCGTATAGGGGTAGACCACTGGCTGAATATCTGGGGATGGGAAAAGCACGACTGGCCGCTATGGAATAAGATGTTTCCTACTTATCTTTCCCGTATGTTTTCTTAAAGGCTCCGTGAGGGGCGGCTTTATCAATATCAGGATCATTAAAGACTTCATATTCCAATGAAAAAAATAGGCATATTGTTCGGCATGGAGAATACTTTTCCGCATGCTTTTGTAGAAAGGGTCAATAAAAAGAATATAAAGGGCATAGTTGCGGAGGCAGTTCAGATAGGAAGCGTTCAGCAGGCAGTTGCTACGGATTACGCCGTCATCATCGACCGTATTTCGCAGGATGTACCATTTTACAGGGCCTATCTTAAAAATGCGGCGCTGATGGGTACTGCCGTGATCAATAATCCTTTCTGGTGGAGTGCCGATGAAAAATTCTTTAACAATTGTCTTGCCGAAACCATCGGCGTACCGGTACCCAGGACCGTGCTGCTGCCGTCGAAGGAAAGGCCGACCGACACGACGGAGACTTCTTTCCGGAACCTGAAATTCCCGATGGACTGGCACCAGATGTTTGATTATGTTCGTTTCCCCGCTTATATGAAGCCTCACGCCGGCGGCGGGTGGAAGAGCGTCTACCGGGTGGCAGACCCGCAGGACCTCTGGAACAAGCATGAAGAAACCGGTCAACTGGTGATGATGCTGCAGGAGGAGATCGTTTTTGATGATTATTTCCGTTGCTATTGCATAGGCGGGAAAGAGGTACGTATCATGCCCTACGAACCGCGAAACCCGCATCATCTCCGCTATGCCGCCAGTATGAATGCCAGCGGCCCGGCGGGAGAGAAGCTCCTGGCGACTATTCACGATTATGTATTGCGGCTGAACAAAGCCCTGGGGTACGATTTTAATACGGTCGAGTTTGCAGTAAGAGACGGTATACCTTATGCCATAGACTTTTGTAATCCCGCTCCGGACGCAGATATCTACTCGGTAGGGCAGGATAACTTCGAATGGGTAGTGGAAGCTGCGGCAAATATGGCTATCGAACGCGCGCAACTGCAGGAACCGGGCAAAAATAACCTTACCTGGGGTTCATTTGTCCGTACATCGGCAATGACCACTCCTGTCTCTGATAGAAAAGGAGAGGCAGGAAAGAAAGTGGCGACTGCGAAAAAGAGCAGCCCCGCCAAAGTGAAAGCCCCGGCGCCCGCCAGGCAGAAGGAAGCTGAGCCTGCTGCCGTTCCGGTTGCCGCCAAGGCTCCGGCAAAAGCCAGGGCTGCGAAGCCGGCGGTAGAAAAACCGGCTGCCAAAGCACCCGCAAAAAAAACAAAGAAATAGGCAAAATCAATATTATACACACCGATACCAGACTAACTAACCGGTACCATCTATGGCGATGTTCACACTTGGAATCGAAGAGGAATTCCAGACAATAGACCCTGTGACGCGCAATCTGCGCTCGCATATGTCAAAGATTGTGGACGGCGGGAAGATACTTTTAAAAGAACGGGTGAAAGCGGAAATGCACCAGGCCGTGGTGGAAGTGGGCACGAACGTATGTCACAACATACAGGAGGCCCGGGAGGAGGTAAACTACCTGCGGAAGATGATCCTGGGCCTTGCCGACGACCAGGGATTGTGGGTAGCGGCTGCCGGAACCCACCCGTTTGCCGACTGGGCGGATCAGCTGATCACCGAAGATCCGCGTTACAACGAGATCATCGATGAAATGCGGGATGTGGCGCGCGGGAACCTGATATTCGGGATGCACGTACATGTAGGGCTGGAAAACCGCAGCGAAGGCATCCATATCATGAATGCGGTGCGGTATTTCCTGCCGCACGTATATGCGCTGTCGACCAATTCGCCGTTCTGGTGCGGCCGCAATACTGGTTTTAAATCCTATCGTTCAAAAGTATTTGACAAATTTCCGAGGACCGGCCTGCCCGATTTTTTTTCTTCCATACATGAATATGACGACTACGTCAACCTGCTGATCAAAACCAAATGCATCGACAACGGGAAGAAGATCTGGTGGGATATCAGGCTTCACCCGGTGTTCAATACAATTGAGTTCCGGATCTGCGATGTGCCGCTGAGGCTGGAGGAAACCATTTGCCTGGCGGCTGTTATGCAGGCGCTGATTGCAAAGATTCATAAGCTGCACCGGCAGAACCTGAATTTCAGAGGATATCGCCGGGTGCTGCTGAACGAAAACAAATGGCGTGCAGCCCGGTATGGCATACATAGTAAGCTGATTGACTTCGGAAAACAGGAAGAGGTAGAATATAAAGTGCTTGCTTATGAGCTGCTGGATTTTATCGACGACGTAGTAGATGAGTTGGGGAGCCGCAAAGAGGTGGAATACGTTCATACCATCCTGGAGCACGGCACCGGGGCTGACCGTCAGCTGGCGGTGTTTGAAGAAACCGGCGACCTTAAGGCGGTTGTGGACTATATCGTACGTGAAACCCGTATGGGATTGTATTAGGCGACCGGGTTGCCTTGCCGTCAGCCGGTCTTCCTGTAATTCAGAATTGCCCACCCGTTCAAAAATACGGCAAAACCCGTCATTACAAGAAAATGATATTGTATTTCTCTGAAACCGCTCCCCTTCATCACGATCATCCGCATCACTTCGATAAAGTAGGTAACAGGACTTAGCTGCGTAATGAAATATGCCCATCGCGGCATGCTTTCGATAGGAGTGAAGAGCCCGCTCATAAGTATAAAGATCATCATAAAGAAGAAAGCGACGGACATGGCCTGCTGCTGTGTCTCCGAATAGGTTGAAATCAGCAGACCCAACCCGAGCAGTGCAACCAGGTATATGGACAGGTAACCGTAAAGCAGGAACAGGTTGCCCAAAGGAACTATGCCGTAAACCAGCCGGCCGATAATGAACAGGCCGATGCTGAAAACAAGCATCCCGATGACCCAGAAAGGAATGAGCTTGCCTAAAATGAACTGGTACTTTTTAACAGGCGTAACATTGATCTGCTCGATGGTGCCTGCTTCTTTTTCTTTCACAATATTGAGCGAGCACATATAGGCGCTTATCATGGTCACCAGTAATGCCAGAATGCCCGGCACCATATAGAAGCGATAGTTCATAGACGGGTTGAACCAGTTAGATGTTGTGACTTCGATGGTCGGCAGAGGACTGAATCTCGGGAAATCTATCCAATCCAGGCGGATACCGGCATTGTAGTCGGCGATAATACTGTTGAGATAGGCGCCGCCCAGGCCGGCTTTTACGCCATTGATCGCATTGACGGCGAGAAACAGCTGCTGGTCATTTTCCCGGATCAGGTTTCGTTCAAACCCGTGCGGTATTTCCAGGACCAGGTCAGACCGGTCGTCCTCTATGTCGCTGAATGCTTTCTCAAAACCGGCGGCATAGCCCGTCAGCCTGAAATAGCCCGAGGCCCCGATTTTGGAGATCAGCTTCCGCGAATAGTCAGAATGGTCATGATCGACAACGGTAATGTTGATGTTCTTTACCTCGTAATCGGCCGCCAGGGGAAGGATGAGCAGCTGCATCACCGGTACCACAAATATCAAAGGCAGCAGGGCTTTGTTGCGGAAAATCTGCCTGAATTCTTTCTGGAGTAAAAATTGTAACGTTCGCATGGGTTGGTAGAGTTATTCCAGCCTGATTTTAAACTTCCTGATATTGACAACCAGCAGCAGGAGGGTCATGCCCGCCAGGATCAGGGCTTCCTTCCAGATGGCCGAAAAGCCTAGACCTTTGATCATGATGGACTTAACCATGACATAATACCATTTGGCCGGCACGACATTGGACACCAACTGCAGGGCGTAAGGCATATTCTCGAGGGGAAACATAAACCCGGTAAAGAGGATCGACGGAACCAGCATCCCCATCAGCGATACCAGCATGGCCGATTGCTGCGAATCGGTGCTGTTGGATATGAGCAGGCCGAGCGAAAGTGCGGTAATAATGAAAAGGGTGCTCATCGCATAAAGGAGAAGGATACTCCCGTTAACGGGCATGCCCAGCACAAAGACGCTCAGCAGCAGGATGACCGTCAGGTTGACAAGCGATAAAAACAGGTAGGGGACGGCTTTGGAGATAATCACCAGGACGGGGTGGAAAGGTGAAACGAGCAATACCTCCATCGTCCCGTTTTCTTTTTCTTTTACTATCGAAACAGAGGTCATCAGCACACATACGAGCAGCAGGATCAGCGACATTACGCCCGGCACAAAATTGACGGCCGCCTTCAGCTCCGGGTTATAGATCATTCTCATTTCCGTATGGATACGATAGGGGAGGTCCTGCTGCAGGGTCAATTCTTTCTGATAGTCCATGATGATGCCGGCGGCATAGCCGCTAAGGGTAGTGGCCGTATTCGGATCTGATGCATCGGTGATCAGCTGGACCTGGGCTTTGTTCAGATGTACCAGGTCTTTGTAGAAATTACCCGGGAAAATGACGGCCAGCTTGATTTTGCCTTCCTTGAATGCAGCTTCTATCTGCCGGTGGCTGAGCAGCGATTTTTCGATCTCAAAATGATTGCCGGCGGCTAATCTGCTGATAATTTGCTGTGAGGCCGCGTCTTTCGCATAATCACAAACTACAATTTTTGAATTTTTAACCTCGTTTGTCAATGCAAACCCGAAAAGGACGATCTGGACAACAGGGAGGCCGAAAAGCATCAGTAGTGTCTTCCTGTCGCGGAAAACATGGAGGAACTCTTTCTTTACGAAAATGAAGAACTGGGAGTTGAAAACGGGAGATTTCATGGGGTGCCTGGTTTTTATCCGGTTGTTTTACATCATTCTCCTTTCCTCTTTGCACCCCGGGCCAGCTCATAGAATACTTCATCCACAGACGACGCGAAATAACAGTGCTTGAGGTTCGCGGGTGTGTCCAATGCTTTGATTTCTCCGTCGACCATCATCGAAATCCGGTTGCAGTATTCGGCCTCGTCCATGTAGTGAGTGGTTACGAAAACCGTGATTCCCCTGTCGGCGGCGGCGTAGATGAGATCCCAGAACTGGCGCCGGGTTACGGGGTCGACGCCGCCGGTCGGTTCGTCGAGAAACACGATCTTAGGTTCGTGGAGGACAGCCACGGAGAAGGCTAATTTCTGCTTCCACCCCAGCGGAAGCGAGCCGACCATTTTACCTGCCTCGTTTTTCATTTCCAGGGTTTCGATCAGCATTTCGCTCCTTTCCCGCAGCGTTTTACCGGGTAAACCGTAAATCCCGCCGAAGAACCTGATGTTTTCGAGCACGGTCAGGTCCTCGTAAAGGGAAAATTTCTGGCTCATGTAGCCGATGCTTTTTTTGATGGCTTCGGTTTGCGTGTAAATATCGAAGCCGGCAATCGTCGCGGTACCCGAAGAAGGCCTCGAAAGCCCGCAGAGCATGCGCATCGCGGTTGTTTTCCCGGCGCCGTTTGCCCCCAGGAAGCCGAATATCTCGCCCTTGTAAACTTCAAAGGTGATCGCGTTGGTCGCGATAAAATCCCCGAACCGCTTGGTGAGCCGGTCGGTTTTGATGACTACATCCGTTTTCCATTCCTTATTTTCCATTCTCCATCAGGTAAATAAAACAATCTTCGATCGTAGGCGTGACCGGCTTCAGCTCGAGGTTTTGATGCTGCTGCGTTTCCAGGAAGGCCAGCAGCTCCTGCGGCCTGTCTCCGTGCTCCCCGTTAAAAGTAAGGTGGTGGAACGCCCCGAAAGCATGACAGCTTCCGACCAGACCGGTTTGCCGCAGGTCGCTGAGCAGCCTGCCCATATGATCGGACCTGATGGCGTAGAGCTTTCCGGGAAACCGGCCGATAATCGCCTGCGGCGTATCTATGGACATGATTTTCCCGTTCTGGATCAGCGCGATACGTTCGCAGAGGGTTGCTTCATCCATATAGGGAGTGGAAACCAGGATGGTGATCCCCTGCTGTTTGAGGCGCTTCAGCATTTCCCAGAATTCCTTTCTTGAAACGACATCCACGCCGGTGGTAGGCTCGTCGAGGAACAATACCTCGGGCCGGTGGATCAGCGCGCAGCACAGGGCCAGCTTTTGCTTCATCCCGCCCGAAAGCTTGCCTGCCCTGCGGTTTCTAAAAGGCTCCAGCTGGATATATATGTCTTTGATAAGGTCGTAGTTTTCTTTGACGCTTGTATGGAAGATGCTCGCGAAAAAATCCAGGTTTTCCTCTACCGACAAGTCCTGGTAAAGCGAGAACTTCCCCGGCATATACCCGACGCTCCTCCGGATCTTCTTATAGTCTTTTACCACGTCCATCCCGCTGACGGAGGCTCTACCGCTGTCAGGAAGAAGCAAAGTGGTGAGCATGCGGAAAATGCTGGTTTTCCCTGCGCCGTCGGGACCGATCAGGCCGAAGAGCTCGCCTTTGGAGACCTCAAACGAGACGTCGGCTACCGCATGGACCGCTCCTTTACCGTAGGTTTTGGAAATATGGCTGAGAACAACGCTTTTCATAGGTAATTTCGCTAAAACACAACCTCTCCGTACATCCCGATCTTATACAGGCCGTCGTTTCTGACCTTTACCTTTATGGCGTATACCCTGCTAGCCCGCTCATCTTTGGTCTGGATCGTTTTGGGCGTGAATTCGGCCTTGTCGCTGATCCAGGTTATTGTACCTTCGGTTTCATGGTAACCTTCCTTCCCGTCGTCGGTCCGAACTTTCACCCGCTGATCGAGCCTGATCTGCGGCAGCTGGTTGCCGGTAATATAGGCCCGGAGTATGATCTCGGAAAGGTCGGCGATTTTGTACAGCGGCTTGCCGACGGAAGTCATTTCATTGGCTTCCGCGTATTTGGTAAGCACGGTGCCGTTTACCGGGTTTACGATCCTGCATTTGCTCAGCTGGTCGTCGACCTGCTCGATCTGCACCCTGAGCGGAAGAACCTCTTTCCCTATGCCGTCGCTTGTAATGGATAGGGAAGATTCCTGAACTTCGATCTGTTTTTTCAGTACCTCGATCTGCGAGAGGATGTCATCGAGCTGTTTGGCAGGAGCGGCATCGCCTTCGACGAGGCGGGTCATCCTGAGTTTTTCCTTTTCTGCCGTTCTGAGCTGCTCCCGGAGGGCGGAAAGCTGGACGGGGATATCAGGCTTTTTCCCGAGCAGCGCGCTGATCTGGGATTGCAGCTGCTTCTTTTTCAGGTACAGCTGAACGCTGTCTACATAGCCGACCTGCCGGCCCGCCTGCAGCTCCCGGCCTTCTTCTACCCCGAAGGCGATCAGCCTTCCCTGGGCTTCGGACGAAATGATCGTTTCTTCTGCTTCAAACGAGCCGGAAGCATCGAAGCCGTCGGGACTCCTGCTGCAGGAAATCAATGTAACCAGGAGTTGGAATTTGAGCGCCGATAACGCGATCAGCCTCATCTTTTGGCCTGTTTCCGAAGGTTTTCTTTTCATGTGTATAAGGTTTAACTAATTTCCCGAAGTGGTTTTGAGATCATACCGGGCCATCAACAGCTGTATCTGATGTAAAATCAGGTCCTGTTTTGCCTGGTCCTCGGCGTTGATATAGATGAGATAATCGTTAGTAGTCGCAGTACCATATTCCAGCTGGTTTTGAGCGGATACCTTTACGCTTTCTCTCAGCGCAATGATATCCCGGTCTTTCCCGATCAGCTCTTCCAGCTTGGTTATTTCCCGGCTTTGCTGTCTCAGTGCCAGCAGGGTATTGAACAGGAAAGTTTCCTTTTGCACATCCAGGGCGTTCCTGTTCAGGGAGAGCAGCTGTTTTTCCTGCCGGTAGGTATAATAGCCCGACAGGTTCCAGGTCAACCGCACTCCGCCTATGTAATACGGGTCAAAGCCATTGCTGAGCATATTCAGGGCAGGTCTGCCGTACCCGCCCTGGAGGAAAAGGCTGAAGCGGGGCAGCGTCCTGGCGTCGATCAGCTTGCTCTGTGATTCGAAAGTTAATTTTTGCATATCAAACAGCCTTAATTCCGGGCGGTTGATCTCTGCCGTCTGCGGGGCTGCAGACGGCGTTTCCAGCAGTGTGTGCTCATCAACGGGTTGATCAATGAAGAGGGCAAGCATGTCTGCATAGCCTTTCCGGGTAGCTTTCAGCTCGATGGTCCGCTGATCGGCTTTCAGCCATTCGGCCTGGAGCGCGTCTGCGCTGCTCCTTGTGGCGATGCCGTTTGCAATGGCAACCCTGTTTTTGCCGATCCCCGACCCGATGTCTTTTTTGAGGATTTCGGTCTGGACGATCCGGGCGTCGATAAGCAGGATACCGAAGTAAAGCTGGTTGATACGTTCTTTCAGCTTGTATAGCTCCACCTCGATCTTTTGCTGCTCTACGGCTGTAGTGGCGTCGATCAGTTCTTTCTGGTACCTGACCGTGACCAGGTCCGTAACAGGCTGCGATACCTCCCCGTACAGCTTATACTGATCTTTGCTTAAGCCGGGAATATCCAGGTCAGGCAGGGAAATAGGGATTTGGGTCACCGCCGACTGGTAAGTGGCCTGTCCGGCTATATTAAGCTGCGGCAAAGACCCTTTTGAGGCATTGGAAATGGAGTATTCCCTGGTTTTTTCGATGAGCGCGTATTGCCTGACCAGCGGGTAGCGGCTTGCAGCCAGTTGATAGCATTTTTCAAGTGTCAAGACTTCCGGCGACTGGGCCCGCGCGCCGGCAACCAGCAGCAAGCCCGTGACAGTAAACAATATTTTCTTGATCATTTTTTTAAGCGTTTCGTTTTAATCATTTGATTAATTTATGAGCAAAAAAATAGGTTATGCCTGCATCATTGCTTTCACCCATTTGACGATAAGCGTTTTCCTTTCTTCCATGAGCGAATTGAAACCCGGATGATCCGAAAAAAGTACCGGTTTGGCTACAAAAGGGAAAAGGGTCATTCCGAGCAGGGAAGTAATGAAATGGACCGGTTCCACGTTCGGCCTCTTTTCCCGCATCTGGCGGACCAGCGAGGAATTCCTGAGCAGGTCGGGGATCTGCAGCGTGACTTTGAATCTTTCGGGGTTTACCCTTATTTCGCTGAGGACGAACAGCGGCAGCTCGGGATTTTCGATCAGCAGGCTGATATAATTTTCTACGAGGGTTTCTATCTTTTCGTCAAGCGTCAGCGCATCGTCGTTAACGATCGGGAATATTACGCTGAACAGCTGCCGGAATTTTTCCAGCATAATCTGTTCAAACAGTTTCTCCTTGCTGCGAAAATAATAATTGAGCAATGCCAGGTTTATGCCGGCTTCTTCCGCTATATCGCGCGTTCTTGTCGCTGCATAGCCTTTTTGCATGAAGACTTTACGGGCCGCCCCGATGATCTTTTCTTCAGTAGAGGTGTCTTTGCTTTTTGGCTGTCCGGGCTTGCTCATCGCTGAATTATTGCTTTCAGGAAACGAAGATATCGGGTTTGTTTGATTTAACCAAATATTTTAATCAAATGATTAATTTTTGTGCCTGCCCGGTTTAATTATTGCTTGATAATTTTCCAATGCCATGCCTTTCCGCCTTTTTCAGTACGCAAGATATAGGTCCCTGCGGGCAGACCGGAAAGCGGCATCTGTAATATTCCCTGACCACCGGCTACCGATCTGACTGTTCTGCCTTCAAGCGTAATGAGATAAAACGGGGTTTCATTCCAGGTATCATCTTCCAGGCGTATCCGGAGTGAAGCTGCCGCCGGGTTCGGAAAGACTGTGATGCCGGGTGTCCCGCTTTCTGTTCCCAATACCAGCAAGCCTGTAATAATGAGAGTATTTTTAACCTGTCCGTTAGCACAATTTTTATCTGAGAGATTGCTTATTGTTATCTCGTGATCAGAGGCGGCAGGAGCCCGGTAATGCCCGGTGAACGGATTCTGTGCGGTTTCAACCTGCAAACCGTCCCAGCTTGTAAAATGCCAGGGGGCGTTCCCGGTAAGCGTCACCCGGATCTCGGAGGATTCAATGTCTTGCAGAATTTTTGTTTTATCTGCCGACAGGGACGCGGTAGGCAGTTCCAGAATTGATAACGACGCCGGGGCGCCGCCTGCACCGGGCTGTCCGGTAATATGCAGCGCAACCGCATAAGCGCCGGGCGCCATCGTGTCGGGGATCCTGAACCGCCCGTCTTCACCGTCAGGTTCAAGCGGGATCGTAACAGCTTCAGCCCCGTTTTGAGCAGCCAGGTGAACCGAAAGGGAAGCATCCGGATCGATTGTGCCCCGAACGGAGAAAGATACATTAACGATTTCTCCAGGGCAAAAGGCCTGCTTGTTCAGTGCTATGATATCCGGCAACGGCGTTACTTTATTGTCTGCCATGACAAGCCCGAATGTGTTTCCGATCCAGTAATTTTCCTTTTCATCCACCACCAGCGAGCCGCTGAAGATAAAAGGAAGCGATTTATCCAGGCGTATCCATTCCGTTCCTGATAATTTGTAGATCACAGTATGCCCTGAAGTATCGTATACCTGGAGGTATATAATGCCCGCAGACGAAAGGAAGAATCCTGTTATACCCTGCAAATGCTGCGCGGGAGCCGGATAATCCTTATATCCGGATTCGTCCACACTGGTGAGCACCTGCTGGTTGCCATTCCGTGCGGTATTTAATATCCATAGCTTCCCATCGCTCGCAACTTCCATTTGCCAGATATTTCCTGTCGACCAGGGATGTGCCACCGGATCGGGAGTCTCTAAAGCCTGCAGATTGCGAAGATCTCCCGTCATGACCCGCGTCCTTCCCGAATTCCCATCGAAAACCCTCAGGTAGACTTTGTTTTGCCCGATCCTGACGTCGCTTATGCTCAGATCTTCCGGTAGCCGTACTACTTCATCCAGAAAGCTGCCTGACCGGCGCAGGAGGAGGTTGTTACTCCAGAACAAATCTGCGTCGGGATTAAACCCGGAAATATAAGTATTGCTATAGATGGGGGTTATGCTCAGGCCGCCTGAAAAATCATCTTCGGAAACAGTGGTGTAGCGATAGCCTTCTGTAGAAGGGGAGAGGAGCCTGAGCTGCCCGTCGCGGCTTGTTGCTATATAGCTGTTTGAGTTGTAGCCCCATGCGCCATTTGTTGCCTCCAGGTTGTAAGTCTGCGTAGAAAGATCCCGGGTATGAATACGCCTGAGTCCCTCATACCGCGAAATATACCATATATTCCCGGAGGTATGATAAAGCCGGGTAATATCGGCTTCTGCCGGAATTCCCAGGTCGCCGGCGAAGACCACGCCCGGTGGAAAGCTTTCCTTCGTTGTAGTCAATTCGGTAATAAAATTCGTCACAACCTGCTGAGGGTATTTCCATGTTATGGAATTCAACTCTTCCACCTGGAGAAACAGCTTTTTCTCCGCCGGCAGATCGCGGATGCTTCCTGTAATGAAGCGGGCCGGATAATCGTGGATCTTCCGGACAACGGGGGATGACATATCCCGGTTTTCAGAAACCGTAATCCGTACGACAGGGTTTTCCGTGATGGTGTTGTAGAGGTAGGCAAAGCCCCCGGGGACCCTGTTTAAGTCCGCAGCGGAAATCCTGAACCTGCTGTTGTGATACCCGGGCCAGACAGAAAAGAAACCTGTTTCTGACCACTTACCCGGGCCTTCGACGCTTACAGCCCTTACTCTCCACCTGAAAGAATTGTGCTGCGGCAGGTTGATCGATAACTGTGTAGATGAGGTTGTGGTTTGATATACGGGATTACTAAACCATATGTCGGGAAGGGAGGTTACTTCAATTTCATACCGGAGGGCATCGGGAACAGCCGTATAAGCAAGACCTATGACAGCTCCGGGAGATACGGGTGCGCTATCATAGACCGGTGCTGTTATAGCAGGAGCGCCCCGGGGAGGAGCCGTCATCTGCCATACGGCGGGCGCCGACCAGCCGGATTCCCCGAATTCATTTACAGCTTTGATGCGGACGATATATTCTTTCCCGGTCGTAAAATAATGCGTACGGATCCCGTTGTAAGGAACCGATAGTGCATGCAATTCCTCTGATCCCGCTTCCTTGTACTCCAGCCGGTATTCCGAAGCGCCCGGCGAGGGGTGCCACGCAAAAAAGTCGTCGTTATAGACCATTGAATTCGGTGTGAGCGAAACCATCGCAGGGGCGGCGTCGATACCTGGCAGGGAATGTTCGGCGTGCTGCTCGATCACGTTCCGTACCAGCGGGTGGATCTGCATGGACCTTTCTTCGCAATAACTCATGACAGTGCCCACGAGTGAACTTTCCAGCGCACTATGACAGGAACCTTCCAGGCGGCTGCAATGGTCGATCGGTCCTCCCGGCCAACTGCAGCTGTGCGTATGGGGAGAACCAAAGTTATGGATGAGTTCGTGCAGGATTACATCCGGGCTGTTCAAAGGAGATACGCTGTGTTTTCCCGGCATTTGTGCTACGCCGGCATTGTCGTCGGACGATCCGAGATACAGGAGCATCCTCTTGTCATAATCGGTGGTATTGGCTGGTACGGTACCCAGCCTGTTCAACCATATTATAGTACGCCTGTTACCACTAAAAGGGTCTTCCAGGGGATCTTCCCATATCCGTATATCGGTTACTACCAATCGGATATTCGCCTGCTCTTCCGTCTCGCGGGAACAATGGGCGATATTTTCGAGCACCAATCTTTTAATCCGGCCGGAGTCACGGCCGCTCAGTATATAGCTCTCCGAGTCGATTTCGACGGCAATCCTGCATAACCTCAGAGGGGTATCTTTTATTCGTGCCTGAGAGGGCATCTGCAGCGCACGGATAAATTCGTCGGACAACTTACTGTCGTCTGTTCCGCAGCCGGCCGGATTTTGCCCTTTTACCGGTACAGGATGCAGCCATAGACTCATTCCTGTGATCAATAGGTAGAGAAAGCTCACCAAGCCGGAAGGGGCTTTGATACTCATGCTGAATTAAATGTTGATACCAATTCCCTAAAATACAAAAGATACACTCATCTTCCCGGTTTTTCGTTTTATCGTTATAAAAATATAAATCAATATGAATATCCAATCCTTACTTTCCGAATTTGAGCACGAGGTAACCAATACCAGAAAATTGCTGAAAGCTATACCCGAAAAAGATCTTGGTTACAAGCCTTCCCCCGTTTCCTGGACTATGGGCGAGCTTGCCCAGCATATCGCCACCATCTATCACTGGTATACAGGGACGCTCACCCAGGACGTATATGACATGGCGACCGACCGGCTTGAGCGCGGAGCGCCTGACGATATTGCCGCTACGATAGATCTCTTTGAAAAGAAGGTTGAAGAAGCCAGGGCTGCGCTGAAATCGGTTACCGAAGAAAGCATGCAGGGCTTGTGGACAATGAAAATAGGCGACCGGACCGTGATCGGACCCTTACCCAGGGGTGTGGTAACCCGCAGCTTCCTGTTTAATCATATTTACCACCATCGCGGCGAAATGATCGTCTACCTGCGGGCCACCGGCAATAAGGTACCGGGCCTTTACGGGCCGACCTACGAGGAGAAGCGTCAGTAAATACAGCATCTTCTCCGGATCTCTATTGTATATACGTCGTAGCTTGGCCGCTTACGGTTTGCAAGACAATTTTTAAATGAAATTTGTGTAGTTGAATAGCTACACATATATTTGTAGTCAAATAGCTACACAATGAATCTGAGACGAGACGTATTCCAGGCAATTGCAGACCCGACCAGGAGAGCGATATTACTGCTGCTCGCATCCCAATCCCTGACGGCCGGCGCTATAGCTGCAAACTTTGACACGTCGAGACCGACGGTTTCCAGGCACCTGCATATCCTGGCGGAGTGTGAACTGCTGCTCCAGGAACAGCAGGGACGCGAGATTTACTACCACCTTAACGCCGGGAAGATGAAAGAGATAGCAGACTTTATAGAGCCTTTCCGCAAGATGTGGGACGACCGGTTTAATAAGCTGGAAGCCTTAATGAAAAAATACAAAACAGAATAATAATTTACTATGGAGCAGAAAACAAAAGTACATGCCGAAGACGGCAAACAGGACCTGGTCATTACCAGGGAATTCGAGCTGCCGCTTGAGCTGCTTTTCAAAGCATACGCAGAGGCTGAGCTGGTCGAGCAATGGATGGGAAACAAGGTGTTGAAACTCGAAAACAAAAACCACGGAAGCTACCTCTTTGAGACGAGGGATCCGCAGGGAAACGTGTTGTTCAGGGCGAACGGAGTGATTCACAGCTTTGTCCCGGAAAAGAACATCACGCGGACTTTCGAAATGGAAAATGCGCCTTTCCCTGTTCAGCTCGAGTTCCTGGAATTCGAAAAGCTTGGGCCGGATACATCTAAGCTGACGATGCACATCGTGTATAAATCAGTAACCGACAGGGACAATATGCTGAAGCTGCCTTTTGCATACGGTATCAACATGGCCCATAACCGCTTACAGGAAATCATAGAAAAATTAAAATAATCCCGTCATGACAAAGAGAAATAAAATCATATACTGGATCGCGACGCTCTGGCTTAGCCTGGGGATGGTCTCGACCGGTATCGTACAGATCCTTCCGATGGAAGAGGAGGTGCAGAAAATGACCGAGCTGGGCTACCCGATGTATTTCCTGAGGATTATAGGTACCTGGAAGCTATTGGGGGTCGTGGCCGTTCTTATTCCCCGGTTCCCGCTGGTAAAGGAGTGGGCCTACGCCGGTTTTTTCTTCCTGATGACAGGCGCTGTCTTTTCACATCTCGTTCACGGGGACGCCGCGGCAGAATATTTCGGCCCGGTCCTGCTGCTTGTCCTCACGATCATGTCGTGGTATTACCGGCCTTCGGAAAGAAGGCTGGTTACAACCTTTTAGCTAAGGGCCGGCTCCTTATATCAACAATCCCGTTGCTATGAGAAGGCTTTTCTGTATCATGCTCATTCTGTCTGCGCCGCCGGCAGCGTATGCACAATGGACCGGGAAAGCCGGTATCAATTTCATACCGGTTGTTGCCTCAAGTGCCGAAGTAACTTCCGAATTCAGCAACAGGCCCTGGTATGCGCTGACGGCCGACGCAGGCTACACTTTCAATACGGGTTATACCGGTATTTTTGACGACAAGGTGTGGGACTTTCACAAGCGGCGGCGTACTTCGGGTCTCTACGGCCGCCTGGGCGGCAGATTGTATACGCCCGGCTTCGGACCGTCGCGAGAGGTACGGTTTTATGTGAACCCCCTGCTGGTCATTTCCGGTTACCGGCAAACCGCCTTTAAATCTTCCGAAGATCCCGAATTGCCCCCGGTAAAGGTTTCAGCCTCAGGCACGGTGCTGATCCCCGCTTTGCGGATCGGGTTTACCCGGCCGGTTTCCCGAAAGCTAATCATCGATTTCGGAGTGCAAAAAGCCCTGAATCCCAAACGGGACGACATGATCGGCAGCTGGGCAAGGAATTACCAGCCGGGCGCGGGCAGCGGTCAAAACCCGCCTTTTATAGGCTCCACGCAGCTTATGCGCTACCTTCAGGGATACCTGGCGCTTAAAATGAAGCTTTGATTTTTTGATATTTATCTTAATCCCACTGGCCGGTAGCGCTGAATCCTGCTATCAGGCTGAGCCACAATAAGGTGACATAAACCAGTATACAGACGAAAGCAGCCACGATTTTTTTCCATCCTTTCGGCTGCCACGCCTGGTTCATCAGGTAGTAGAACGTTCCTCCCAAGGCGCCGCCGCCGGTTACCGTGATCAACGGGAAAAATTCCCGGGCGCCCTGCCAGAATTTCTTCCCGGTCAGTACATCCCCGATAAGAAAAATAACACACAGGAAAACTGTTGCCAGCAGGAGTGCAAGGCCGGCGCCCCGTACAGCCGATCTGCCCAATGACAGATAGCGCCGGCTGTATTGTAATTCATTTTGTGCATTCATGGTTTTGTGAGTTTTGATTTGTTTGAAAGTACTTTGAAATACAAAGTAAATTAAAATTATAGTCTGTAGGATTATCTGTTCGAAATAAATTTTGAGAATGCAAAATGCGCTGGTGGTGTATGGTCTTGCCTGTAAGGGTACCATTTTGTAGCGCTTAAATGTATAAGAACAGTATCTTTACGCTCCCGCCATCGCCGATCACAACCTTTTAACTTGTAACAGGCTCCTGATAACAACTATCCATCCGATGCTATGAGAAGACTTTTCTGTATTACGCTCATACTCTCCGCAGCGCCGGCAGCATATGCTCAATGGACCGGGAAAGCCGGTATCAATTTCATACCGGTCATTGCTAAAAGCGTTGAAGTAACTTCCGAATTCAGTAACAGGTCCTGGTATGCGCTGACGGCCGATGCAGGCTACACTTTTAATACGGGTTATACCGGTATTTCTGACTACCTGGACTGGGACTTTTACGACCGGCGGCGTACTTCCGGCCTCTACGCCCGCCTGGGCGGCAGATTGTATACGCCCGGCTTCGGACCGTCGCGCGAGGTACGGTTTTATATAAATCCGCTGATGGTGATTTCAAACTACCGGCAAACCGCTCTCAGGTCTTCGCCCGAGGATCCCAAACTACCCCCGGTAAAGGTTTCAGCCTCAGGCACGGTGCTGATCCCCGCTTTGCGGATCGGGTTTACCCGGCCGGTTTCCCGAAAGCTGAGCATCGATTTCGGAGTGCAAAAATCGCTGAACCCCAAACGGGACGATATGATGGGTAGCAGGTTAAGGAACTACCAGCCGGGGGCAGGCAGCCATCAAAACCCACTTTTTTTAGAGGTCCGTCATACCCGGGCTCTGGGCTACCTGCAGGGGTATCTTACGCTTAAAGTGGGATTCTGATCCCTGTTAGATAAGGCTATATAGATGATATGGCTTGTTTAATCGTCCGGAGCATGCTAATTTGCGCGATGAGAACCCGGTTTTTTGTTTTGTAAATACCATCTTAATGAATATTTCTACTTTACGAAAGTATAGCCTGACATACTTGCTTATACCCAACATCCTGTTTGTTTTGGGCTGGTTCAAACCCTTGTATTCGATCCCTGTAGCTATTGCCTTGGTAGGTCTTTTTACCCTGCAGCTTAGGAGGAAAGAAGCATATTCCTCCTTTCATATTCCGGGCAGCCGCATCTGGCTTTTCCTGGGCATGGCCGCTTTCTGGACTTTCTGCACCGGAACCGGAGGCCTGAGCTACCAGATAGCGGATTACTGGATGCATAATGCCAAATACGATGACCTGTTCAAAAATCCGTGGCCTATCTATTTTCCCGGAAAAGAACAATACGCCTGCTACTATTTTGGTTACTTCATCCCTCCGGCTGCCATTTCCAAACTATTAGGACAGTTGTCGGTGGAAGCCCTGCTTCTCTGGACAGTCGCAGGCTACTGGCTTGCCTTGCTCTGGCTGTACCTGCTGCTAAAGAAACGGGTGATTCTGGTGGTGCTATTATTGTTCCTCGGCGGGGTCGGCCACCTGGCTAAGGTTGCTTTCTACCTGGTTTTTACACAATATAGCTATAACAATCCCCCGTTCTACTCCGAAATATGGGCGCTTTTTGACCAGTCACGATGGGTGACCAACCAGATCATCCCCATATTGCTGCTGTCGTCGATCCTGGTATACGATTTCTTTATCAGGAAAAATCCTGCCGACAGCTTTTTCCCTATTACGCTGGGCTTTATATGGGCTATTTTCCCGAGTATCGTTTTTGTCCTGCTTTTCGCCGTGATGTTCGTCAGGAGCTACTTCTACGACCGGTACCCATGGCTGACCGTCAGGACCATGGCGCCGGTGATCGTGGCAGGACTTGCGTTCCTTCCTACCTTTCTTTTCCTGAGCTCTTCCGACAGCACTCCGATACACGGCTTTATCTGGCAGTTTGAGCCCCTGGGCGAAATCATGGCCGAATATTTCGTAGGGGTATTGATCGACCTGATATTGTTTTTCCTTATCCTGCGCGAACTGAAGAACGTCGACGATCTCATTCCCCGCTGGTTCGTGATGGCTGCGCTCCTGATGTTTTTCCTGATATCCCTTTACCGGATCGGGTATTGGAACGATTGGTTCATACGGGGGTATAACCCGCTGATGTGCATTGTTTTGCTGGGCATACTCCGCTCGCTTGATCATTTATACGAAGCCGGAAAATGGAAAAAGACCTTCTATTTCAACGCGGTTCTGGCCGTAATGAGCTTAGGTGTTGTCCTGCCTGTCAGCCATATCGGCAAGTCCCTGAAACAAAACGTCATCGTTGCCGACCTGTTCCCCGAACGGTACCCTTTCAGTCCCCTGCCTTATGATGGCTATCAGAATACCTATGAAGCATTGCTCTTCAATACCCATTCCGGCGAACTGGAGGCAAATCAGTACCTCTCACGGAAGGGTTCATTTTTTGAACGGCATTTGTCCCGCCGGATTTCTGAACAGCCCGGGCCTTAGTTCTGATAACATGTAGTTTTTGATAATAAGAGTGTATAAAGATGAAGAGAATTCTGCTTTTTACACCCTGAAAGGTCTACCGGAAAAATGCGTAGAAACGAACGGTGTGTCCTGTAGAGGTCAATTCATAATTTCTTTCCGCCGTCATACCCGTGATACAGGTACAGCGCCCCATACGTCCAGTTAGGGCCCTGCAGCCCGGGATAATTGAACCGGTCCATCATAAGCGCTACATACCGGAACGGGTAACCGTCGGGCAGCTCTACTACGTTAGGCCAGACTCTTGTACCGGAGCTTCCGTCCCAGGGAGGAAGGTCCATTTTCAAAGTACCGGCATCGCGGAGATCAGGATAGGAATAGATGAAGATCTTCCGCTCCTGGCTTCCGGAAAAACAATAAGGTTTTCCGCCGATGCGCTGAATGGAAGTTCCGGTGGAATTATAAGGTACAGGTCCCGCAATGCGCCGGTAATCTTTGTTCCATGACGCCGATTCCATCATGACCGCTTTATAGCCGTCGATATTTTCGCAGGTCAGTATGCGCCATTTTCCGGCCTCCGCATCATACAGGATGTGCGGGTCCTCGATGTCGCCCACGATGCCAAAGGGCGAGGCCGACATCACGGAAAAGCCGAAACGGGGGTCTTTTACGCTCTCCACAGCCAGCAGTTGCTTGCGCTCCTGCGGATGGGCATAGGCGCTGAACCCGGTGGTGATTCCCCGCCAGGTCTTTTCTGTCCTGTCATAGAAGATATGGGAAGCCACTTCGTTACGGAGGATCCCGTCCTGCCTGTCGAATACGATAATTCCCTCAAACCGGAGGTCGAGTACGGAAGGGTCCATGCTGAATACACCTTGTACATGATGTGGTAAAGCCCTTCCCCTGATCGTCATGGTATACCAGAGCCGCCCCCGGTCGAGCATCGGGCTTCCGTCCTCGTAGGTCATGGCCCGGATATCGGCAAGCCCCATGCCACTGCTTAAGGCGGAGGTCACCTCGTTGATCCGGACGCTTCCGGCATTGGTTTCAATCCATAAATTAGCCTGGAAAGAATGCAGATAGCGTTTGGCGCGCAGGTCGATATGTGCGGCAAAATCCGACTGCGCGACAGGCTGCGGCAGGCTATCCTGCTGCACAAAGACCGTAAGACCGCTTCCAAGCATCTGGAGAATAATCCTGCCATATGGCTTAATTGAAGGGGCGAGCCGGGTAGCGATCGACTCCCGGGAAACGACGTCGCCGTTCTTCACAATTTCCTGGTACACCCCCGTGATCCGGTCTTGCCCGTAGCTGACGGCAATCCTGAACTTTTCGGCTTTTCCGGCGTCTGAAAATTCAAATCCGAAAGCCCCTTCACCTTCACATGACGCCAGGTTGAGGGTATAAGTGGCAAAAGGGTTAAACCCTCCGAACCAGATCGCCGTCTGCGTTTCCGTATCGGAGGAGACCACAAGCCGGTTATGGCTTACCTCAACCCGGGCCGGGATTTCCGAACTTTGGGTAACCGGGTACATTGCAGACATCCCGATGATTTCAGCAGGTTTCAGTGCAGCCAATGGAATGGTATGCGCTTCATCAAAAATAAGCCGGCGGACGCCCTGACGCACAAAATTGATTTCATCGGGAGCCGGCTGGCTTTGCGAAGGAACAGAGAACAGGAAGCCGGTCAGCGAGACGAAAAGTATATTCAGAACAGGTACTTTCAAGTGTATAAAATTAACGCGATGGTTACAGGCAGCTTTATCAAACGATAAAGATATAATGAATGATTTTATTTCCCGGTTTTTGCTTTGAGACGGCCGCTTCTTTGCTTTACTTGCGGCGCATTTGATCCGCCATAAAAAAGGAAAGTATTCCCGGAATACCGGATAGATTATTCAGGAGGCTCAATTTGCGGTTTTTCAGTTCAATATCATGTTCAGGCATAAAGGTAAAGCCAGGAAATTCCGACAGAACCTGGGTATCGCTTCACTGCTGTCGTTTGTAGCCGGTGTAGTAAATGTGGTGGGGGTCCTGGCAGTACAGCGGCTTACGACAAACGTGACGGGCCATTTCGCCTTCCTGGTTGAGGAGGCGGCAGGCACAAACTTTCACCAGGCGGTTTATTATTTCCTGTATATATTTTCTTTCTTTTTCGGAGCCCTCTTCTCCCGTTTG
This sequence comes from Spirosomataceae bacterium, assembly GCA_037191015.1. Classification (GTDB taxonomy): domain Bacteria; phylum Bacteroidota; class Bacteroidia; order Cytophagales; family Spirosomataceae; genus Ravibacter. The sequence goes on along the minus strand of JBBCKD010000027.1, from coordinate 143,227 downwards.
CTGATCGAGTTTACGAGCCGGCTTAATGAAAAGTATATCTTTATAGTACCTGTAGTAGTGGAAATAGCGATACTCACGGTAATCGCCTTGCTCAGCTACGACTGTGTCCTGCAAAACCCCAACGCGATTTCCTGTGCGCTGCTTTTTGCGATGGGTTTGCAAAACTCGCTCGTAACTGTCATTTCCAATTCGGTCGTGCGGACCACCCACCTGACCGGCTTGTTTACCGACATGGGCATAGAGGTGGCCCAGCTCTTTTTTAGTGGCGGGGGCAAGCAACGCAGCAAGCTGATCGCTTCAATAGAGCTGCGCTTCACGATCATAGCGGCCTTTTTCCTGGGAGGCATAACAGCCGGCTTTCTTTTCCCGTCGCTCAGGGGCAAAACCCTTCTGATCGCCTCGTCCATACTCGTTATCGGGCTCATGATCGATTATATGACCATCAGGATCAGGCTGGCAAAAATAAGTACCAAAAAAGCAGAGCCGGCTTCCTAGAACTGGAAGTAGATAAACTGGTTTGAGTTGAATACCCCGAAGAACAATATGAAGGCGGCCAGGAATGAAAACAGTGCAATAAATGCTGCGGTGTTTTTGGTAGGAATGACAGGCATATAATGTTCCTTGACCAGGAGTATCCCGATCAGCAGCACGCAAAACCACATTTCCACAGAATTCAGTGGCGTGAGGACCGGGCTGTCGAGCGACAGGTTAAATATCTTTTTAAGGATCAGGAATGCCTGGCTTACCGGTGCTTTTACGTTGCGGAAAAACACCCATGCCAGCGTTACCAGCGTAAAGGTAATCAACACGTTAAAGACCCTCACCAGCCGGTTGCCGGGAAAGAAAAGACCGGCTTTTTTGAGCAGCCTGCGATACCATTCGCCTGCAATGCTGAATATTCCGTGCAAAGCCCCCCAGATGACAAAATTCCAGCTGGCGCCGTGCCACAACCCGCTGACCAGGAAGACCGTAAAGAGGTTGAACTGGCGCCGTACTTCGCCCTTCCTGTTCCCGCCCAGGGGAATGTAAAGGTAATCCCTGAACCAGGTAGACAGCGAAATATGCCACCGGGACCAGAATTCGGAGACGGAAGCCGATTCATAAGGCGAGCGGAAATTGTCCATCAGCTTGAAGCCCATTACCCGGGCGGAACCTATGGCGATGTCGGAATAGCCAGAGAAATCACAATAGATCTGGAACGAATAGAAAACCATTGCTATCAGCAGTGAAAGGCCGTTTTGCCCGGCAGGATCTGCGTAGGCGTGATCGACCACCATCGACAGGCGGTCGGCTATCACCACTTTCTTGAACATACCGAAGGCCATCTGCATAAGCCCCGATTTCATTTTTTCGAAATCGAACTCAAAATAGCTGTGGAACTGGTGCAGCATGTTCTGCGGCCGTTCAATAGGCCCGGCTACCAACTGGGGATAGAACATGACATACAGCGCATAAATACCGAAATGCCTTTCCGCCGGCTGATGGCCGCGATATACCTCGATGGTATAGCTCATGGCCTGGAAGGTATGGAAGGAAAGCCCGATCGGAAGCAGCAGTTGTCCGCTCCCGGTGAGAAACCATTCCGCTATCGGGGCGGGCAGAATGCGCGGCAGCTCAGGGACAATGTTCCGGGAGAAAAGCTGCCGGGTTATATCATTCAGGATTTCGCCCAGGAAGTCATAATATTTGAAGAAAGCAAGGATTCCTATGTTGGAAATCAGGCTGAGGATGAGCAGCGCTTTCCTCTTCCCGGGCTGCTGTGCTTTCTCGATCCAGATACCCGCATAGTAATCTATGACGATGGTCGCAAACAGGATGAGAATGAACACCGGTTTGAAAACCATGTAGAAATAGCAGCTCGCCGCCAGCAGCAATATCCACCTGCCCCGCCACGACAGGCTGAAATAGGCGGTGGTTACTACTATAAAGAATATGAGAAACTGTATGTTGTTAAACAGCATCGGGCTTCAGGTAATCACCGTTAACGATTTCCTCTTTGATGATGAACAACGGTCTTTGTTTGGCCTGGAAGAAGATTCGCAGCACATATTCGCCGATAACGCCCAGCGCAAACAACTGTACACCGCTGAAGAGGATGATGACAAACAGCAGGGAGGTAAATCCTTCGATCACCTGCGTGAAGAAAATTTTCTTTATCAGAACGGTAATAAAATAAATAAGCGCAATCACTATACTGATCCCTCCTATATTGGTCATGAATTTAATAGGAAACTCGCTGAAGTTGAAAATACCGTTGTAGGCAAGACGGAAAAGCTGCTTGAAGCTGTATTTCGATTCCCCGGCAGCTCTTTCATCCCGCTCATAGGGATATCCGACCTGCCTGAAGCCGATCCACGACCTGATCCCGCGCAGGTAGCGGCTTTCCTCCGGCATTTTGTTCATGATATCTACCACTCTGCGGCTGACCAGTGCAAAATCGCCGCTGTCGAGCGGGATATCTATATAGGAGATCGATTTGAGTAACCGGTAAAACAGGTAGTATCCTGTTTTTTTTATGAATCCTTCTTTTCTTTTTTGCCTGACGGCGTACACCACATCGTTGCCCTGCTTCAGGAGCTCATAGAATTCGGGCAGGAGCTCGGGGGGATCCTGCAGGTCGCCGTCAATAATAAAGAGGGCTTCGCTGCCTAAAGCCGCCGACATACCGGCAGATAACGCCAGCTGATGGCCGTGGTTGCGGGAAAGAAAGATACAGTGATATCTTTTGTCGGCCAGCGCGACCTGCCTCATCATATCCGGCGTGCCGTCACGGCTTCCGTCGTCGATCAGCACCACCTCGATTGAAAGAGGAGAGTTGTCCATCAGCCGGTTAAGCCTTTCTACAAGATGCGGAAACGTCTCTGATTCATTATAAAGTGGCGCGACAATAGAAATCTGTGGATTCTTCAAGGGATATGGTTTTTCTGCAAAAGTAGTATTTTCGAAGCAACTTTACTTATCAGACCTTTCCTGCTTTCAGAGAATCCCGCCGTTTTTCAAACCTGACCCAGACAGGGTAGAGCAAAACGGAAACCAGGATGACGGAAGTTCCCAGGTAAAAGCCCTGTGTCATCTTTTCTTTTTCTCCGAACAGGAAGACGGCGAGCGCAATGCCGTATATAGGCTCCAGGTTGACCGTCAGGTTCATCATAAAGGCCGTAAACTGCTTCATCAGACTGGCGGCAAGCGAATACCCGTAAACGGTACAAACCAGCGTAAGCACGACGATATATGGCCAGTCGGCAGCAAGAGGAATAAACGGCGTGCCATCGCCCCAGGGAGACAGCAGATAGAGCACTAGCGCAGCTACCGAAAAAACGGACGCGCCCGTCATTTCGTAAGCGGTGATCACGACCGGGTCATACCTTTTGACCAGCCTGCTGTTGGCTACGACGAACAGCGAGGCTACCAGCGCCGCCAGTAGAGAGGTGACAAGGCCGGCAAAATGGTTGAATTCAAATTTGAAAATGATATACAAGCCTATCATGGTGATAAGGCCGAAGAAAACATCCCGCGGCTTAACGCGCTTTCCGTACACCAGGGGCTCGAGGATACTGGTCCAGAGCGAGGCCGTCGACATGCCCGCAAGCGAGACGCTTACGTTGGAAAGCCGGGCCGAAGCAAAGAACAACATCCAGTGCAGGGCCAGCAGGGAGCCTACCCCGAACAGTATCATCAGGGATCTCCCGTCAATCCTGTTCAGGTTTTTCCTGAAATAAAGAAAAAGCAGCAGCACAACCGCCGAGAAAAGGGTGCGATAAGCCACCAGCGCCACCGGCGACACTGAAACGACCGCGCCGATAATGGCGGTAAGGCTCCAGACAGCTACCAGGAAATGCAGCTTCAAATAAGAAAACAGGTTGGGAGACCCATTCATCGGGGTAATGTTTTATAAAGGATAACGCCAATGAGAGAAAAGATAATATTGGGCAGCCAGACCGCAAGCAGCGTGTTGATATTCCCGGTTTCGGCAATCCCTTTTGAGAGCAGGTAAAAAAGGATATAGGTAAACGCCAGGAAGAACCCCAGGGCGATCTGCAGCCCTATACCCCGGCGGCTTTTGCGTGCGGAGACAATCACCCCTATGGCGGTAAGGATCATGATGGCAAACGGTTGTGTAAAACGGGTATACTTCTCGATCAGGTACACTTCGAGGCCGTCGGAGCCTCGGCTGATGAGCAGGTCTATGTAATCGTTCAGCTCGGGCAGGGTGTAGTTCTCGAACAGCTTGTAGGTATTTTCAAAATCCTTCGGCTTCAGGTTCAGGGTCGTATCGGTTTCGGAGCCGTACGAGAGCGTCTCCCCCTGATCGGAAAGCACCCTGACCCGGTAGTTCTTCAGCGTCCATTTCTCAGTTTCGGGGTTCCACACGATCTTGTCGGCGGAAAGCTTCTGTACGAGCTGATTTCCTTTGATCGTTTCGAGCGTAAACTTGTTACCGGTACTGCTCACGTTATTGTAGCTCTCCATGTATGCATATACGTTTGGAGCGATCGTCAGGTGTACATTCCGGCCCGAGTAGTAAAACTGGTCTTTGAGATAAGTAATGGCAAACTGGTTCTTGACAGCATTCGCTTTCGGCAGCACCCAGCCTACGGCATAAAAGGAAAACAGGCTGAGTATGAGGGCGCCGGCAAGATAGGGGAGTATGATCCTGCCGAAACTGATACCGGTGCTGAGCATCGCGATGATCTCGGTCCTGGCCGCAATCCTGGATGTAAAGAAGACCGTAGCGATGAATACCATCAGCGGGCTCAGAAAGTTGATCCAGTAGGGAATGAGGTTGAGATAATAATCGAATATGATCGCTTTGGCAGGCGCTTTTCTTTTGATAAAATCGTCGAGATTCTCGGTATAGTCGATCATACAGATGATCAGGGTGATCATCAGCGAAACGAAAACGTAGGTGACCAGGAAGTTCTTGACCAGGTACTTGTCGAGGATTTTCAACTTCATTGTTCCGGCAAGTTAGGGTTGAACCAGTAAATGGCGTGCGACCTGGCCTGAGACGAAAAGATCCTTGCGATCGTCTATCCGCAAGAGGTAGGAATGGTCATACTCGTTGGTTTCCAGCACCTCCAGCCGGATCCCTAAATTAAGTTCGGTCCGGTCGAGGAATTGAAGGAATGACTGGGAATGGTCGAGCACAGCCATCAGAACGGCTTTGTCGCCTGGTTTCAGCTCGGAAAGCTTCCGGTATTCCGAATCCGGCATGTTGCCCCTTGCGTCGGGAATGGGATCGCCGTGGGGGTCGAACTGCGGATAATCGAGAAAGGCGTCCAGCCGCTCGACGAGGATTTCGGAGGAAATGTGCTCAAGCTCTTCGGCGATTTCGTGTACCTCGTCCCATCCGAACCCCAGCTTTTCTACCAGGAAAGCCTCCCACAGGCGGTGCTTCCTGATCACTTTCAGGGCAAGGTTTTCACCGAGCCCGGTAAGGGTCACTCCCTGGTATTTCCTGTAGTTGATGAGCCCTTTCTCGGATAGCTTTTTCAGCATATCCGTAACAGAGGCAGCCCTGGTGGCAGTACTTTCGGCAATCGCACTGGTGCTTACCTCGATACCGTCCTTTCCGGAGAGCGTATGGATGATCTTAAGATAGTTTTCCTCTGTGAAAGAATGTTGCATTTGCTACTTCAGGTATTAACCGGCAGCAAAATTAAGCTTAGTTTGCAAGAATATGAAATCCGGGAAGCAGGCGATGGCTATCTGATGCCCGCTGCCGGAAGTCTGATCAGGATAGTCGCCAAAGGCGACATAATAGTGTTTCGGGGGCACCCAGCCGGGACTGCAAGTCCCTAAGAGCATTATTCAAAGCATCCGGACTTTGATTTTGACTTCATGCGGAGCAGGCTCATCTCCGCCGAAGTAGGGAAAGAGCTGATAGGAGGGAAGTATGCCTTTGCTGCTGCATATTCTCGGTACAACCTCCACGTGGTCGTCCATGGTAAACCTGTACTGGTCGCCGTCTATCTCGATTTTGTAGCGATGGATTTTCCCGATCTGGGCTACTCCCATTAATTTCTCGGGTATCCGTTTGCCTTCGGAATAGACATAGGTATAGATCCGCAATTGCCCTTCATTCCAGTTCCATCCCAGGCGCGCGCTCGAGCCGTGATGATGAAGACCGCAGTCGCTGAACCCCATCAGCTTATTGATATCATGCATGTTGCCGGGGTCGACGGTAGTGTATTTACACGATTCGTCAAATACGGCCTGGAAGTCCATGACGTTCGACTTCTGCAGGACAATGCTTGCCTGCGTATTTTCTGCTTCATAATTGCCCGGTTTAATGACATAGGTAATAAAATCGTCATCAAAGCTGGGTGTATTGCCAAACCAGTCGCAACCCGAAAGGATCCCCGAAATACCACAAATCAATATCAATAACCTGGTTCTCATTTACATTGGTAGTTAATTTAGGCAACCATCACATCGCCTCATCATCACATTATCACATCGCCTCATTATCTTTCTCTCCCCGCAAATTTACTAAATGCATCGATGGCCGGAACATATCTACGGAAGAACGATCAATGCGGCGGGCGGATTGTAAAAAAGCAGGCAAAAATATCGGTCTGCCGCGGCGGGGCCGGGTTGTCAGAAAATTAAACCGGCGAATGTTGGCTTTTTTGAGGACAGCTTGTATAACTTTCGCCCGTTTTAGATAAATGAATGGAACGTAAGGACATAGATCGTGTCAGTGCCGGCGGAATGCTGATTGCGATCGGTATCATTTTTGGTGACATCGGGACTTCTCCGTTGTATGTCATGCCTGCCATTTTCGGGAAAGGCCGTATCATGGAAGACCAGGTTTACGGCGCTTTGTCATGCGTCTTCTGGACTCTGACGCTCCTCACCACCGTCAAGTATGTTACCTTCGTCATCAGGGCGGACAACAAAGGGGAAGGTGGTATACTGACCTTGTTTGCCCTGATCAGGCGCCGGGCCAGGTGGCTGACCATACCGGCGATCCTGGGAGCCTGCGCACTGCTTGCCGACGGGGTGATCACACCGCCTATTTCCGTAGCGTCGGCCGTTGAAGGGCTTAATATCGTTCTGCCGGGGCTTAACACGCTCCCCATCATACTGGGCATACTCACGTTTTTATTCCTGCTCCAGTCGTTCGGCACCGGTGTGGTAGGAAAGGCGTTCGGACCGATCATGCTGCTCTGGTTTACCCTGCTCGGGCTTTTTGGCGGGATCCAGGTCTGGAATCACCCTGAAGTGCTGAAATCCCTGAACCCGTACTATGCGTACCATTTCCTGGCCGTCACTCCCAATTCCTTCTGGCTGCTGGGAGCCGTTTTTCTCTGCTCGACCGGTGCAGAAGCGCTTTATTCGGATCTGGGGCATTGCGGGAGGGGCAATATCCGCGCCAGCTGGGTGTATGTAAAGCTGACGCTCGTGCTCAATTACTTCGGACAGGGTGCATGGCTGATAGCCCAGCACGGGCAGCGGCTGGCGGGAAGAAAGCCGATTTTCGAAATCATGCCCGACTGGTTTCTCCTGCCGGGCATTATAATAGCGACGGTTGCAGCCGTAATCGCCAGCCAGGCCATGATAACCGGGTCGTATACGCTCATTTCGGAAGCCATACGGCTAAACTTCTGGCCCAAAGTAAAATTGCTGTACCCCAGCACGGAGAAAGGGCAGCTGTATGTGCCGAGTATCAACTGGCTGCTGTATGCGGGGTGTGTGGTAGTGGTATTGTATTTCAGGGAGTCGTCGAAGATGGAGGGGGCCTACGGTCTTGCCATTACGATGACGATGCTCATGAACACCCTCCTGTTTTCATATTACCTGTATGTCAGGCATGTCAACAAATGGCTGATCGCGCTCTTCTTTTCCGTTTATGTCTTCACCGAAGGGAGCTTCCTGCTGGCAAATCTTACCAAGTTCACTCATGGCGGCTGGTTTTCCCTGCTGCTGGCTTTGTCGCTGGCGGCGATCATGGTGATCTGGCTGAGGGCCTACTATATAAAGCTGCGGCTGACGGAGTTTACCGACCTGAAGCAGCATATTCCCAACCTGAAAGAGCTCAGTGACGACATCAGCATTCCGAAGTATACGACTCACCTGATCTTTATGACCAATGCGTGGAAGCGCGACGAGATAGAAAACAAGATCATCTTTTCGATTTTCCAAAAGCGGCCCAAGCGGGCGGATATCTACTGGTTTGTACATGTCGATACTGTAGATGAACCTTACACCATGGAATACAAGGTAGATATTATCGTGCCGAATGATGTTGTAAAAGTTACCTTCAGACTGGGCTTCAGGGTGGAGCAGAGAATTAATCTCTATTTCCGCAAGGTGGTGGAAGATATGGTAAAGAATAAGGAGGTGGATATTACCAGCCGCTACGAGTCGCTGAGCCGCCAGAACCTTACCGGCGATTTTCGTTTTGTCGTACTGGAGAGGTTCCTTTCTTATGAAAACGATCTTCCCTGGCTCGAACAGATTGTCATGAAATCCTATTTTGCGATCAAGTCGGTTACCACGCCGGAAGATAAATGGTTCGGCCTCGACAGCAGCTCGGTAAAGATAGAAAAGGTACCTTTGGTGATCCGTCCCGTACGACAGATAGAATTAAAGAGAATTTCATAATCAAGCCTTCGGCGACGTTCTTAATTCATAACTCATAATTCATAATTCTTTCACATGAACATACTTATTACCGGCGGCGCCGGCTTTGTAGGGTCTTCACTGGCCATTTCCCTGAAACAAACTTATCCCGCTTACCGGGTACTGGCGCTCGACAACCTGAAACGCAGGGGCTCGGAGCTGAACCTGAAAAGACTGAAAGAGGCAGGCGTGGAGTTTCATCACGGCGATATCAGGAACAAGGAAGATTTCGATTCCCTGCCGGCGGTAGATGCCGTTATAGAGGCATCGGCGGAGCCTTCGGTGCTGGCCGGACTGGACGGAACGCCCGACTATCTTATCAATACCAACCTGGTAGGCACCATCAATTGTCTGAACTACAGCCTGAAGCATAAGGCCAATTTTATTTTTCTTTCTACCAGCAGGGTTTACCCGATCAGGACGATCGAAACCCTTAACTTCGAAGAAGAGGAAACCCGCTTCGTTTTATCGGAGCGCCAGCCCGTTGCCGGGGTGTCCGCCAGGGGTATAGCCGAGGATTTCCCTTTGGCCGGAGCAAGGTCGCTGTACGGCACGACAAAGCTGGCTTCCGAGCTGATCATCCAGGAATACAATGAATTTTATGGCCTGAAAACGGTTATAGACCGCTTTGGCGTCATTACAGGTCCGTGGCAAATGGGAAAGGTAGACCAGGGCGTAATGGTGCTCTGGATCGCCAAACATTTCTTCCGGCAGGAGCTTGGCTACTTCGGATACGGAGGTACGGGGAAGCAGATCAGGGATATGCTCCATGTTGCCGACCTGTTCAGGCTGGTTGACTGGCAGCTTCATCATATCGATGAGGTAAACGGGGAGATCTTCAATGCCGGGGGCGGATGGGACAGCAGCGCTTCGCTACAGGAACTAACCGGGATATGCCGGGAGGTAACAGGCAATACGATCCCCATCAGATCGGTTCCCGAAACAAGGACGGCCGATATCCGTCTTTACGTGACTGACAATACGAAGGTGACTTCGCGCACCGGCTGGGCGCCGCAGATAGGGATCAGGCAGATCGTAGAAGAAATAGCGGTATGGCTGAAAGAAAATGAGCAGGAGCTGGCTCCGATCCTGAAGTGACCGGAACGCTCCGGGTAACCGGGGTACGGGTATAATAGTATTATTTTCCTGCCAATTGTTTTATTTATAATTCAAAAGAAATAGCTTTAAGTTCTTATTACTCAAATAATTCAAGCAATAGATATGAAAGCAAAGAAATACTGGGTGGCGGCAACGTTGCTCTCAGCCCTGTTATCGGTCGAATCGAATGCGCAACATTCACTGGAAAAGCTCTGGGAAACGGAGGCCGTGCTCCAGGTGCCTGAGTCTGTTTTATTTGACAAGGATAAGCAGGTCCTGTATGTATCCCTGATTGACGGCAAGGGCGGAGAAAAGGATGGAAAAGGCGGGGTAGCTCTGGTGGGTACCGACGGGAAAGTAAAAAATGCAGACTGGATTACAGGGCTCAATGCTCCTAAAGGCCTGGGTAGGTATAAGGGCAAGCTTTATATCGCCGACCTCGACGAGGTAGTCGTAGCTGATATCGCTACCGGGAAAGTCGAGAAAAAGATAAGCGTCCCGGACGCCAAGTTTCTGAATGACGTTACGGTCGACAATTCAGGGAATGTATATGTATCCGACTCGCAAACCAAGAATATATTCCTGATCAAAGACGGTACTCCTTCGCTTTACCATGTGAGTGCCGAGCGGCCCAACGGTTTGCTTGCAATTGGCAAAGACCTGCTTATACTTGACAGCGGGAACCTCTACAAGCTTGGAAGCGATAAAAAAGCCGTAAAGCTGGCTGAAGGAATGGAGAAGAGCACCGACGGTATTGAAGAGGTAAAGCGCGGAGAATATATTGTATCGGCCTGGATCGGTGTTGTTTATTATGTGACGGATAAGGGTAAAGTGGAGCAGTTGCTTGATACCCGTGATACCAGCACGAACTCTGCAGATATAGGCTATGACGCCAAGAAAAAGATTGTATATGTGCCGACTTTTGCTAAAAACAGCGTAGCTGCATACCAGCTTAAATAAACCCCGGTGGCCCCGGATCCGTCTTTCTAACTCTAATCAATAGCACTCTAATCAATTTTCCAAAATGTCTGAAAACCTGAATACCTCCGCGAACAGTGACGATTCTCTGAAGGAGGAAGCCAAGAAAAAAATAGAAGAAGCTGCCGAAGAGGTGAAAGCGGAAGCGGAGGAGCTGGCAGCTGACGCCGAAGAAACTGCAGAAGTGAAGAAGGAAGAGATAAAGGAGAAGGCCGCAGAGCTGAAAGAAGCAGCAGAAGAGAAGATTGAGGAACTGAAATCGGAGGCGGCGGAAGCAAAGGAAAATGTAATAGAGGCGGCAGGCGAGCTGAAGGAAGAGGCTAAGGAAGCGGTAGCGAATGCTGAAGAGGCAGCGGAGGTAAAGAAAGAAGAAATAAAGGAGAAAGCTGCGGAATTAGAGGAAGCGGCCGGGGAGAAGATTGAGGAATTGAAATCTGAAGCGGCGGAAGCAAAGGAAAGCGTTAAAGAAGCGGCCGGCGAACTGAAAGAGGAGACAGAGGAATTGGCGGACCAGGCCGGTCAGGCTCTTGATGAAAAGAAAAAGGAGGCGGCGAATAAGCTCCAGGAGACGAAGGAGGCATTGAGTGATAAGCTGGAGGATTTAAAGGAGGGAGCGGCTGAAAAATTCGGCGAGGCTAAGGCCAAAGCAGGTGAATTATCGGCGGCAGCTTCGGAAAAAATTGCCGGGCTCCGGGAGGATGCTTCTGAAAAGTTTGAAGAAGCTAAGGCAAAGGCCGGGGAACTGGCCTCAAAAGCTTCAGAAAAGATTGAGGATCTCAGGGAAGAAGCCGCCGAGAAGCTGGAAGAAGCCCGGGAAAAAGCCGGTGAGTTGAGAGCGAAAGCTGCCGAAGAGCTGGAAGAGCTGAAGGAAGAGGCTGCAGAAAAGCTTGCTGCGGCCAAAGCTAAGGCCAGCGAGCTGTCGCGGGAGGCCGCCGAAGGTCTCAGCAACCTGAAGGAGGGGGCTGCAGATGCGGCCGGTGAGGTGAAAAAGAAGACAAAGAGTTTCTGGGCCAGGTTATTCGGAGGGTAAACACTGAAAGCACGTAATACAATAGCGAGGCGTTACACACCTCGCTATTGTATTTTGTAGTTATTTCTGATGATGCATCAGTTTCTCGATAATGCCGGTTACCTGCTGTACCGGCATTTTTTCTGTCAGGTAGGCATGCGGACCGTCCGGATCGTCGAGCCAGCCGTTGTTTCCACCCTTTGAAATATAGCGGCCCCGCCTGAGCGAATAGTAAGGATCGGCACCCTTTATAGCAACCAGGACGGCAGTCTGGTCCCAGCTGTTGCGGCCAAGGCTGTCTGACTTCCAATGCGGAAGCGCTTTTGTGTAGGCGGTTCTGACGGGGGTGTCTACCGATGATGCGTTAACCAGCGGAAGGCCGGTTATCACTTTTTGACCTATTTCAAACCCGCTGAAAATAATTTCGGTAGGCCATTCGCTGAAAACCTTTTCCGCAGCAGTGGAATCAATGTATACGTTGAATTCCCTTCCCTCGGGAAACTTCCCGGCCATGGATACCAGCTTCCTGACTTTTCTTGATACCAGCTCTTTCCCCGGAAGCGGGCTTTCTGCGTCGGGCCCCGAATCCAGGAGAGCCGAAAGGTTGGTTAAGAAACCTACTGAGACGATCGTGACGCTGGTGTCGGGCTGCGCGGCAAGCACCCGGCGATAAACAGAAACCGCATCCGGCGCATCGGCGGTGGACTTTATGGTGTGCGGGTACTTTTCTACCAGCAATTCCGGCCATCCCTGGGGCGCCTTCATATCCGGGGCGTGATCGCTTTTCGGAGCGCCGATAGGTAAGCCGGCTCGCCCGAAATAGGTATTGATAACGTCTATTACCGGAACCGTCAGCTCGTTTACATTGCAGGAAATTACGGCAAGCGGTTCGGCGTAGCCGCTGTCGGAAAGGGCATGCAGCACGGCCATGGCGCCCACATCGTCGTAGTCGGGCCCGATATCGGTGTCCATGATGAGCCTGACAGGGTCGGTGTCAGGGGTTTGGGGGTTGCCGCAGCCGGTAATCAGGCAGCCGGACAATAATCCAAAGGTAATTAGCAAAGGGATTCTCATAGAGATATAAATTGATAGTGATTTGATGCAGGATTGCAGACTGACTGCCAGCTTTTAGAGACCGGTCGATCATTCTTAACAAAATGCTTTTAAGAAACGACTCCCCCTCTCCTGTGAAGGAGAGCGGTCCGGCGGCCCGGCGATCCGGAGGGAGAGGTTCACTCCCCGGCCAGGATGATCAGCCCGAGCCCGGTCAGGAATGCGAGGAACATCAGCAGGATAAGCCCGTTGATGCGACGGCCGCCGCCTTTGAATTCTTTCCAGATCAAAACACCCCAGAGCGCAGCTACAAGCGTTGCCCCCTGCCCAAGGCCGTAGGAAATAGCCGGCCCGGCTTTACCGGCAGCAATGAGGTTGAACAGGTTGCCCAATCCCCAGATGCAGCCGCCCAGTATCCCCACCAGGTGGATTTTAAGCGGTCCCCGGAAATATTGGCGATAAGAGATCGGACTGCCTTCGAGCGGTTTTCGCATGAGATAGCTGTTGAAAAGCAGGTTGCTGACCAGGATCCCGGATGCAAAAACCACGAAAGCCGTATAAGGAGTCATTTTTCCAGCAGTCGGTGAGATAAAATTCCCGAGGTCCATACCGGCGGCCACGAAAGGGTAGAAGGTCGACATCAGCACACCGGCCAGGATCGAAACACCTATCCATTTGCCTACCGAACGTTTCTCTCCTCCCCGCTGAAGGTAGCTGTAAGCGAGCGCATTCAGTACGATCGCAAGGGCGACCAGACCTACGCCTGTGAATAATAGTACGGGATTACCCTTGTTCAGCAGGGTATAATTGATGATCACCCCGATTACAAGCGCAAGACCGATACCGATAGGAAATGCCACTGCCATTCCTGCCGAGGCAATAGCCGCCGTAAGCAGGATATTGGCAAGATTGAATACCACACCACCGGTAAATGCGCTCCGTATGCTGGCAGCTTCCGCCTGGGCAAGATCGTCCATAAAGGATCTCCCGGCCTCGCCGGTGCTTCCCAGGGTAAGGGCGCCCACCAGCGAAAAAAGGAAGATGCCCACCACATAATCCCAGTAAAAAAGTTCGAACCGCCAGCTGTCCCTGACGAGTTTCTGCGTATTGGCCCATGACCCCCAGCACAGCATCGTGACGATGCAGAAGAAAATAGCAAGGGAATAGCTTTCGACAACAAACATATGCAACAAGGTTATAGGTTTGAAATAAGGGCTTATTTAGCCTTTTACAAGCAGAATGCCTTCGAGTTCCTTTCGTGTCGGCAGCGAGCTTTGGGCCCCCATGCGCGTAGCGCTTATAGCAGCGGCTTTACAGGCAAACTCTACGGTGGAGCGGATATCTTTATTTTCAGAAAGTGCAACCGCTACGGCGCCGTTAAAACAGTCGCCGGCAGCCGTGGTATCGACGGCAGTGACAGGCACGGCGGGGATCATGGCGGATATATGACCGGAGCTGAGGTAGGCGCCTTTTGAACCCAGGGTGATGATCACATGCTCGCAGCCTGCATCGCGTAGCTTCTGCGCTGCCTTTTCGGCTGTACCGGGATCGCTGACCCTTATGCCGGTCAGCAGCTCCGCCTCGCTTTCGTTTGGCGTGATGAGGTAAAGCCTGGACAAGGTTTCCCTGCTGAGCGCCCGCGCCGGCGCGGGGTTCAGGATCACACGCGCACCTTTCCGGGCGCTTTCATGTATCACATGGGTAACCACATCTACAGGGATTTCGAGCTGGATCAGTACGAGGTCGTCCGGCTTCAGATGTGCCAATGCCCGGTCGACATCGGCTTTTGTCAGCGCCGCATTGGCGCCGGGCGCAACGGAAATCGAATTTTCCCCCTGCCCGTCAACATTGATCAGCGCTACGCCGGAGGGAAGCCGGGGATCGGTGGCGACGTAGTCGGTCAGGATATTTTCTCTTTTAAACTGCTGCAAGGCTTGTTTCCCGAAAAGATCGTTGCCCGTTTTCCCGACAAAATAGACGGTTCCTCCGAGGCGGGCCGCAGCTACGGCCTGGTTGGCGCCTTTACCGCCGGGATTCATCAGGAATTCTCCCCCGATCACCGTTTCCCCCGGGGCCGGTAGCTTTTCTGATTTGACCACCATATCGGTATTGGAGCTCCCGACTACATAAATAAGTTTATCGCCTGACATTTTGATTCGGACAATTGATGTATTTCAAAATTATGTCAATTAAAGGGAATAATATCACCAAAAAATATGAATATGGCTATTTCTAAAATTAACTATTTCTCATATTTTCTCACTTTTCATACTATATATTTGACATAAAATATATATTCTGGCTATTTCTATGTTATCAATCCGGGAATTATTTGATCTTCTAAAATCGCTTACCAAAACCGAAAGGCGCTACTGCCGTATCGAATTGGAAGAAAGAGGGGCGGAGACCGCCTATTTTGAGCTCTACCGGCAGTTGGAAGAATCGCCTTTCTTCGATGATGATCTCGAGCAACGCTTAAGAAAGCGGTTTAATAATCACCAGTTGGAAATCACCAGGAAATACCTGGGCAAATTGCTTCTGCGTATATTGAACAGGTATCATCTCAGGACCGACGAAGAGAGCCTGCTGTGGGAACGTTATACGAATGCTAAGCTGCTGCTGCAAAAAGGTTTCAGCCATGCCGGGCTGCGCCACATTGTGCTCGGAAAAGCAGCTGCACAGCAGGCAGGCTATCCTTATTTTTTTTCGATGTTCTGCCGTCTTGAGCTGGATCACGGGATACAGCAGAAATTTGCCGACTGGGAAGAAGAACGGGTAGTAGCAGTGCAGGAGAGCGTGAGGGAAGGCATGAAAGAGGAAGAAGCAGCCAGGGAACATGCCGCACTGTACGAAATACTCCTATGCCGGTACTGGAAAAACGGTGTGGTCCGGAATTTCAGCCAGACTGCCCAACTGAATGATATCGTCCTGGAGGAGCACCAGGCTGTACAGAACCAGCGGAAGGAAACATTCAGATCGGGGCAGCTCCATCTCCATTTTCAATCCGTTTACTTCATGATGACGGGTGACCCGGACGGAAGCCTGAAGACATTTCACGCGCTGGACGATTTTTTCCAGGCCCACCGGCATGAATGGGTAGCCGACCCGCAGGGTTATATCAGGTTTGTCCAGGATGTGCTGGAAACGCTCAGGAGATTCGGCCGTTTTGACGAAATGCCTCATTTTACGAACCGCCTGAACGAGCTGGATATTACATCAAAATACCTGAGAGTAAAGGTCTTACTTTTGTCGGCAGAGCTGAATTTACACGTGGACCTGGCCCGTAAAAGCCGGCCTGACGATATCGTGATCCCCGCTTTCCCAGCCACCATACTGGACCAGGCGCCGCTGCAGGATGTCATCCAATGGTGGTTTACGGCTGCGCGGGCATACCTTTTTAAGAAAAACTACCAGGAGTCCCTCTCGCTTATCAACCGGCTGCTCCGGATGCCTGCTACTGAGCTGGGCGCTATGAACTATTCCAAGATCCGGATGCTGAACCTGATGGTGCATCATGCCATGCAGAACAGGGATTACCTGTTTTACGAGATCCGGTCTTTCGAGCGGAAAATGAAAGGCAGCGGTACCTGGCACTATACCGAAAAGTTGGTCGTCGACTACCTGAAGCACTGGCTTTCCTACAGGCCTTTCGGCAAGGGAGTAAGCATCGAAAACCTCGATGACCCCTATGAGCAGGTGATGGTTTCCGAGCTGGGGTTGAAGAAGTGGCTGAAGGCATGGTAACAAGAGCAGTAATTTTCCAAATGGACTTTAAACATCATTTGGTTTTTCAGATTCTAAGACTAAATAAGGTCGACCGTTGAAACCCCGTCCCTACGATGATGATTTCATGTTGGTTTTTCTTTGCGAGTGTTGTGTACATGTATGCTACTGATCCTCCATAAGACTGGGTGGACCAGGTATTCCAGAAATTGTTGGTAAGTGCGATAAGCCCGGATGAGAAAAAACCGCCGCTAGGGTAGTGCTGACCTACCAAAATGCTTTGATCCGAATTAATAAAATATATTTTACTAACGATCTGGGGAGGGCTGGCTACCCTGGTCTTCCCGTCTTTATTAATATGTACAGTTTTACCTTGACCATAAAAAACGATTCCTTCATCGACAAAAAATATCTCCCTGAATGAATCAGATACCGGAACTGTGTGCTTTTCCCAATAAAAAGCTCCGTTATAAGTAATATAATACTCACCGTTTCCGGCAGTTATTACTCCTTCAGACTTATTTTTAAATTTTATTGCTGTTACACTTACACCTTCCGGCAAGGATGCATTCTGCCACGTAAGCCCACCGTCCTCTGTTTTAAACAAATGCCGGGAATCATTCAGAATATAAGCGGTTTGATTATCCGGTATACTGATCTGCCTTGCTCTAAAATCTTTTCCCTCTTTAACTGTAGTCCAGGTATTACCACCATCCTTGGTGGAAAGAATAATACCGCTATTTGTATCATTGCCGATCACTATTCCGTTCAGTTCATCAAAAAAATCTATATCAATCAGATTGTTAGTTGTCGGAACAGTCAACTTTTCCCAGTTTTTACATCCGTTGATGGTTTTTACTAAATAACCTGACTGCCCTACCATATAAGCCACCGAATCATTCACGAAGTGAAGGTCGTAGTAACGCCCTACAGGGAGATCTGTCGCCAGTTCTGTCAGGCTATCGGCAGATATTGGGATATGCTTAGGTAGAGGTTCTGTATCCCTGCAACCGGACAACATTGCCATGAAAATACCGGTAATAGCAGCCGATATGAGGGTATGAAACTTTTTCATCAGTATAGTGTTTAATTCGCTGAGGTATATTGGATGATAGAATATGGTATAATAAAGATATGAAATATAAATATTTAGTGTATGGTTTTTGGGATATTATCTGATCTATTTCTGATAAATTAAAATTAATATAAGTAGGTCAATGATACCACTCTATGGAGCTACCCGTTTATTTAGCGTCGTAAAAGATATGTTATAGTTCCTAAACAGATATTTTGAAAAGAAGAATATTAACTATATATTTAGTTTTATTTGATATGCATTGGCTTGGATGTAGGCAATCCGCAATCCGGAGAGCCTTGAAAATTGGGAAAGTAGGGTTCTTTCATCTTAATCAAAGCTGCTATGATCTTTTCGGTCTTTACCTACATTTTTTCGTTGTTTCCGGCAAAGAGTGTATATCTGCAGAAAGTGATAATGAGAGCCTGTTCGGCAACTGTAAACCGCCTGGCTGCACTCCTTGCAATTTCCGTCTGGATGAGTCTTGCGTCTGCATTCCAGGCTGCGCCCCAAAATGCTGGTCCGGAAGGTAACCGCGACTGGAAAAAAAAGTATCACAGCGTTTCGGAATTCGGAGAAGTATATGTCGTCAAATCGATATACAGTTTCTGCGATGAATATGATACATGGCTGGCAGACAAGAACGGAAAGCTTCTGACGCCGGCCTATCGCGATATAGGCCCGTTTTCAGACGGAAGAGCTGAATTTGTACCGAAAGAAGGCCATAACGGTTTACGGGGCTTTCATGGCTATATCGATAAACGGGGGAAGGTGGTTATCCCGCCTGTGTATCACGGGGCCGGAGAATTCAGCAACGGGAGAGCATGGGTCATATATCCTGTAGATAGCCTGTATGGTCTTTCCGTTATCGACACCATGGGGAAGGAGCTGCATCGTTTGCCGGTCGAGCCGTTTTCCGAATCTTTCAGGATAAACAGGTCGACTTCAGTCTATGCCTGTAACAGGGATTGTGTAGAAATGCTGCTTTGGTGGGATGATGGCAAGCTCGTAATGCTCTATTCCGAGCTGAGCGCCTATACGACCAGGCGTATAGCCGAATCAGGCGGCGGAGCCTATGTGCTTAACTATTCGGGGAAGTTCGGCTACATCGACAGGGAGCATGTATTGAAAACTCCGGTAGTGCTGGATTCTGTAGATTTTTCGGGAAAATATTCTTTCGGCCGGCTGCAGAGGATCCTGTACAAGGGCAGGTACGGATTTGCAGACCGGGAAAGCGGGGAGGTAGCCATAGCTTGTCAATATGAAGATACCAAACCGCAGAAGAAAGGCCTGTTATGGGTAAAAAAGGACGGAAAATGGGGGTGTATAGATTCAGCGGATCGCCAGCGGATCCCGTTCAGGTTCGATTATTCGGGAGGATTTGCAGACAATGGGCTCGCCGCCGTCCTGGTGGACGGAAATTTCGGCCATGTCGATACCACCGGTAGATTTATCACGCCTCCCGTTTATGACCAGGTTTTCTATTTTAATAAAGGATTGGCAATGGTAAAGAAAGGGAATAAATACGGGTATGTTGATGCTTCCGGCAAGTTGCTGGTTCCTTTGAAATTTGATAAAGCGTCGCCGGTTGAAGGCGAATTTGCAAGGGCGGAGCGAATGGGAATGACTTATCTGATCGGGGAGGGTGGGAGCGTCAGGTTGACGGGACTAACTGGGGCCGGAACCGCCGTGCTGATCATCCTGCTGGCGGTGCTCTGTATCTCAGGCCGTCCTCGCCGGATCAGGGTAAGGAGACCGGGATTGATATTGTAAAGGCAATGTTACCTGAAATGTACAAAGTTTTATATTTAAATAACAAAGCTAATCCTGCTATTCTTTATCTTTGAAAGCTGTTTTCGTATTTCAATACGAAATACCGGACTTTAAGCTGCTACTGATTTGAAAGGCATGGAACAGGAAGAAGACTCCTTTTTATTGGAGGCATTTCGGTCGGGAGATGCTACTGCATTCAGTGGTATCTACCGGAAGTACTGGTATCCGATGTACCGGGTGGTATATCGGAAGACAGGCCGCAGGGAAATTGCCGAGGAAATCGTCCAGGATATCTTTACGAGGTTGTGGAGAGAGAGAAAAAAGCTTGCCATTACCGATCTTAACCGCTACCTGTTTTCGGCAGTACGTTATGAAACGATCGACTATTACAGATCGCGGATCATGCATGATGATTTCGATGAATGCCTGAACGATTTAAGCCTGAGGGAAGATACCACCACGGAAGATACTATACTTCTCAACGACCTCCTGGAAACTATCGACAAAGGCCTTGAGGATTTACCGGAGAAATCTAAAGAGATATTCCGTCTCAGCCGCTTTCAGCACTGGCCGGTATCAAGAATTGCCCGCCATTTCGAACTTTCTGAAAAAGCGGTTGAATACCATCTCAGCAAAGCTTTAAAACACCTGCGTATTTATCTGAGCGACACACTTATCGTAATCGTGCTGGCAGGGTTGAAGTAGGAGAGGAGAGATAGCAGGTGCCCGTCGCCTTATGTTTGGATAAATCGGGGAATATTAGCCAATAATACTCTTTTATATATGAATTTTCTTGTATTTTGTTTGTCTGTTTAGGGAGCAGACCCAAATTTCCGGCCTTTGTAATACCCGGTATATAAATCGTTGCCGGGAAAGGAAAGACCTAAACTGTAAGGATGGATAAAAAACAGGTACACGAATTACTGCGCCGCTACGTAAGGGGAGAGTGTGACGATGATGAACAACGGAAAATTCATCAATGGTACGACCGTTTATGCAAAGGCGACGAAATACGTTTATCGGACGAAGAAAAGATGCTGCTGGAGGATAAACTATGGAAAAATATCCGCACTGACCTGCAGGCCGAAGAACTTTTCCCTGAAAAGAAGAGCCGGAGACGGACATTTGTTTCACTTTATGCAGGAGTTGCAGCCATGCTGCTGATCGGAGCCGGGTTAGCCTGGCATCTCTACCGGCCTGAAAAAGTAGAAGAATCAGGTAACGTAGCCGCTGTGAATCTGCCCGACCGCATACAGAAAGTGAATGAAGGCAATAAACCGATGAAAGTAATGCTCAGGGACGGCAGCCAGGTAACACTGTTACCCGGCAGCAGTTTAGAATACCCGGAGCGGTTCCATAGAGAAAAAAGAGAGGTCATGCTTACCGGTGATGCTTTTTTTGAAATCGCCCCTAACCCGGCCCAGCCCTTCCTGGTTCACAACGGCAAGCTGGTCACGCAGGTATTGGGTACGAGCTTCTGGATCAGGACTCACCAGAAAAGCAAGTCATTGGAAGTGGAAGTTGTAAGCGGGAAAGTATCGGTATTTGAAAGTGCTGCCGAAGAGAAAAGCCTTCACCCTGACACGGAGACTTCGCGTCTTAAAGGTCATAACGGAGTAGTGCTTACGCCTAATCAGCGGGTTACTTATTATCCCGATAAAGGGTACCTGCTGACCGGCGTCGTAGAGGAACCCGTTGCAATTCATGTGCCGGCTGCCGACGAAATGAACTTCGATAATGAAGAAGTAAAGGATATTGTTCCCCTGCTGTTAAAGAAATTCGGAATAGAAGTTTTACTAGCCCATGAAGGACTCGGATACTGTACTTTTACCGGTGATATCAACGGGCTGCCGCTTTATGATGCGCTTGAGCTGATCTGTAAATCTGTAGGCGCCGAATATGAGATAAAAGGCACACGTATATTGATATACGGTACCGGCTGCGATTAATGAGACCAGGAAAGAATTGAGACAGAAGTATAACCTTTAACAACCTAAACTTATGTAAGCAGAATTACGAAAGACCAACAAAAAAAGGCGCCGGAAGGTATGCTACTACCAACGCGACGCCGTCAGGCCTGCCGTTCTCATTTATTCATCCTTCCCGATGAGCGAACGGTAGCACGGGATCCTATTTTCTTGTCAAAAAAGAATCGTCTAAAATTATGAAAAAAACGAAAACAAAAAGGTGTACACACCTGTACATGCTTATGAAGATTTCGCTGACACAGTTTATGTTACTCCTGGTTTTCGGAGTAACCGCCATGGCAAGCGGAACATCTGCCCAGAAATTGCTCTCAAGAAGTGTTACGCTGAATGTCGAACAGACAGAGCTTAAGAATATTCTGAATTTAATTGAGAAACAGGCAGATGTAAAATTCGCTTTTAGCCAGAAGACGATCGGGGCGCATCGTCAGGTATCGCTTAACGTAAGCGGAAAGTCTCTTTCAGAAACGCTGAACATGTTGTTAACTCCCCTGGATATTTCCTACCAGGTTCTTTCGGGAAGGATACTCCTTACGCCAAAAGTGAATGAGAAAAAGCATTCCTTTACAGAAGGACCGAAAGACCTGCCGGAACGCTTTACGCCGCTTGCCCGGGAAGTCCGGGGAGTGGTTTCTGACGAATCAGGGGGAGGGTTGCCCGGCGTGAGTATAATACTCAAGGGAACACAGCAGGGGACGGTTACGGATGCCGACGGGCGTTACATCTTAACTGTTCCTGACAACGACGCCGTATTGATTTTTTCCTTTGTAGGGTACATTTCGCAGGAAATTACGGTGGGAAGCAGGACCTCCATCGAGGTCAGGTTAGAGGTAGATCAAAAGGCGCTGGAAGAAGTAGTAGTTGTAGGATACGGGACTCAGAAGGCAGCTACCATAACCGGGTCTGTGAGCTCGGTAAAAGGCGAGGTCTTAGACAGGGCTCCCGCCATTAATCTTTCCAATACGATGGTAGGACGGCTGCCCGGCCTGGTTGCGGTTACAAGGTCTGGTCAGCCCGGATCCGACGGCTCTACATTCAGGATCCGCGGCGCCAACACGTTGGGCGATAATTCTCCGCTCATTGTCGTGGATGGAGTTCCTAACAGGGGGCTGGAGCGGCTGATGCCTTCAGATATTGAGAGCGTTACCGTGTTGAAAGATGCTTCCGCCGCGATCTACGGAGCCCAGGCAGCCAACGGTGTGATACTGGTTACGACAAGGAAGGGAAAACAAGGCAAGCCGCAGATAACCCTGACGCACAACCAGGGTTGGAGCGCACCGACGGTTATCCCGGAAACTGCAGATGCAGCAACCTACCTGCAGATGCTGAATGAGATCTACCTTAACAACGGCCAGAGCGCCAGGTATACGGAAGAGGAAATCCAGAACTACAGGGAAGGGAAAGATCCGTGGCTTTATCCGAATACCAATTGGTACGACGCTACTTTCAGGAACACTTCACCTCAACGCATGACCAATGTGAGTATTTCCGGAGGGCAGGAAAGCCTGCAGTATTTTATCTCGGCCGGAACCAATTTCCAGGATGCTATCTATAAGAACAGCGCGACCAATTATAAGCAGATGAACTACCGGGTTAACCTGGACGGTCAGCTGTCCAAGTACATAAAATACGGTGTGCGCCTGGCCGGGCGTGAAGAAAACAGGAACTATCCCACACGTTCGGCAAGTGATATATTTACGATGCTGAGAAGAGGAAAACCTAATATGCATGCTTACTGGCCAAACGGGTTTAACGGCCCCGATATCGAATACGGGAACAACCCTGTGGTGGTGACGACGAACCAGACAGGGTATGACCGTAACAAGACAACGGTATTGGAAAACAGGGTTAATATTGATGTACAGATTCCCTGGGTACAGGGGCTTTCGGTTAATGCGAGCGCGGCGTTGGACAGAGGCATGGTCAATGATAAGCTGTGGCGCACCCCCTGGTATCTTTATTCCTGGGATAGGGAAACGTATGATGCGGCAGGAAACCCGGTGCTCGTTGTCGGGCAGAAAGGATTTTCAAATCCGGAATTGCAACAGGATATGTCCGACAGGAAATTATTGACTTTGAATACGTTGCTGAATTATGAGAAGAGCATCAAAGATCAGCACTATTTTAAAGTGATGTTCGGGGTCGAGCGTATCTCGGGCGATACAACCAGCTTCTTCGCTTTTCGCAAGCACTTCGTTTCGACGGCGCTTGATGAGCTTTTTGCAGGCGGGGATGCGGAGAAAAACAATGGCGGCAGCACTTCCGTCATGGCAAGGCTGAATTACTTCGGCAGGGCTAACTATGATTTCCGTAACAAATATCTTTTTGAGTTTGTATGGCGCTACGACGGATCTTATATTTTCCCCGAAAGCAGGCGATTTGGTTTCTTCCCCGGTGTTTCGCTGGGATGGCGCCTCTCGGAGGAAAACTTCTGGCAGCCGCTGAAACAGGTGGCCGGTGATGTGAAGATCCGCGGATCATGGGGACAAACCGGAAATGACAGGATCACCACTTATCAGTATCTGGCCAGCTACGGCTTTGCTTCTGCTGCAAAAGAAATCTATGTTTTTAATGAGAATGTGGAAAGCAAGATCCTGAGAGAGCTGAGGATCCCTAACCGGAACGTAACCTGGGAAGTAGCGAACCAGTCGAATATAGCGGTTGACGCAAGCTTTTTTAAAAACAAGCTGACGTTTACTGCCGAGTATTTCTATAACCTGAGGACCAATATACTTTGGAATAGAAACGCCTCCGTCCCTTCGTCGTCAGGTCTGACCCTGCCCCGGGAGAATATCGGGGAGGTCATTAACCGGGGATCGGAATTCCAGGTCGGATACCGTGATAACATCGGGGATTTCTCTTATTCGCTTTCGGCCAATTTCAACTTCAACAAGAACAAAATCAGGTTTTGGGATGAGACGCCGGGAGTGCCCGATTACCAGAGGTCAACTGGGTATCCTATGAATACCCAGCTGTATTACAAAGCCATCGGTATTTTCTCCGATCAGCAGGCTGTCGACGCCTATCCGCACTGGGCCGGCGCCCGCCCCGGCGATATCATATTTGAAGATGTGAACGGCGACCAGAAAATCGACGGCCTTGACCGGGTGAGAATTCATAAAACCGACCTGCCCACGCATACCGGCGGGTTCAACGTGGATTTGTCTTACAAAGGCTTTTATACTTCCCTGTTCCTCCAGTGGGCAACCGGGACGCTGCGGAACGATTATTACGAGCATAACGGCGAAACCGGCAATTACCTGAAAAGGGACACCGAGGGACGTTGGACGCCCGAAAATCCCGACGCGTCCAAGCCCCGCCCGTGGAACCGGTATTCGGAATATTGGAGGAACAACCAGAATACCTACTGGCTCCAAAGTTCCGATTATATGCGCCTGAAGAATTTCGAATTCGGGTATAACATACCCCCGAACATCTGTAAAAAGCTGGCCTTGTCAAATGCCCAGGTATTTTTCACCGGCCTTAACCTGCTGACTTTTACCAAAGTCGAAGATTTTGACCCGGAAGTGACCTCGGCCACGGGCTACCCGCTGAACAAAGTGTATAATCTGGGAATCTCGTTGACATTTTGAAAAATAGCTGTAAGCCGATATTCGGTTACGGGCAATCTAGAATCTGATAAAATATGAAAAAGAGATATAAAATATTGACTGTGCTTGCTGTAGCAGGCGGGCTCCAGTCCTGCGACCAGAGCTTCCTGGAGACGGTTCCGTATACCGAGTTTTCGGAGACCGCCGTCTGGGGAGATCCCGCTTTGGCCGAAACCTTTATAAATGACATCTACTTCAGACTGGACGAGCCGCTTTCAGACGGCCGTGCGAAAGCCAATATTGTAGATGAAGCCCATTACCGGGGAAACGGAGGCTCGAGGGATTTTGCCAACGGGCTGATGACGCAGGACAACCTGCTGGTATGGCCCGCTTCGTTGTCGCGGTTCAGGTCGTGGGGCGATCTTTATAAGCACATCCGTTATTGCAATATCTTCCTGGAAAAAGCAGATGAAATCCCATTCGGGAACGAGCTGATTGATGGCAAGACCAGCAAAGACAGGATGACAGGCGAGGCGCACTTTCTTCGCGCTTACAACTATTTTAACCTCGTAAGCGTGTATGGCGGAGTACCTATTGTCGATAAGGTATACGGCCTGGACGATGATTTCCAGGTACCGAGAAGCTCCTATGCCGAGAGTATCGATTTCATCGTGGCCGAACTGGACAAAGCTGCAGCGCTCCTGCCTGTGAAGCATAGCGGGAATAACATCGGCAGGGCGACAAAAGGAGCGGCATTGGCGCTGAAATCACGCGTGCTCCTTTATGCGGCCAGTGATCTCTATAATACGAATGTTTTTACGTCGTACAGTAATCCCGAGCTGATCCGGTATACCGACAATAACCGGGCACAACGGTGGCAGGCGGCAAAAGCAGCCGCCAAGGCGGTTATCGATATGAACGAATACAGCCTTTTTCGCGCCGAGCCGTCTGCAGGCGATTCCGTTGCCCAGAATATCGTCGATCAGTTTCTTTCCAAAATAAACGAGGAGGATATCTTTATCAAGTTCTTCACAACGCCTATGGCGCAGAACTGGGGGCTGTATACCTCGCCGAACGGCTACCACGGCTGGGGGACAAACGCGCCCATCGGCGATCTTGTGGACGACTACGAAATGCGGGACGGCACGAAGTTTGACTGGAATAACCCGGCCCACAAGGCGGAGCCTTATCAAAACAGGGAGCCGCGGTTTTACGCTACGATCCTGTATAATGAAGCTCCCTGGAGGGTACGCCCGGTGGATGCACAGGGCCTGGATCCGCACAATAAGGTCCAGACCGGTCAGTGGGAGGTGTGGAATGCCGCTACTAACTCTGTCAATATCGTCTATGGAGTGGACACCCGCAACAGCACCATAGAAGACTGGAACGGATCTTACACCGGGTATTATTGCCGCAAGTACATCGATCCCAACATCGATGCGCAGTATGTGAAGCAGACGGCTACCTGGAGGTTTATCCGCTATGCCGAAGTGTTGCTTAACTATGCCGAGGCCTGCATTGAGCTGGGAGAGGAAGCGGAAGCCAGGACCTATATCAACATGGTCCGTAAACGGGCCGGGCTGCCGGGCATTACGGAGTCGGGCGAGGCCTTGCGCAAAAGGTATCGTAACGAGCGGAGAATAGAGTTCGCCTTTGAAGATCAACGTTTCTTCGACGTGAGGAGGTGGGCGATCGGGCCCGAGGTATACAAGCCGGTAAAAATCGCCAAGGTAGTTTATAAGCTGAATCCTGACAAGACGACGGCTGCGCGTCCTACGGTGACTCACGAGAGCTGGGAGTCCCGCAAATGGGATGATAAAGCCTATTTCCTGCCGTTTATGCGGGACGAAATGAACAAGAACAGCCAGTTGATCCAGAATCCCGGCTACTAGTTGACGATCTGGTTACCAGTGGATCGGCCCATCCTGTGGCGGTGGACCGGTCCACTGTTTTTGAAGCTTGTTTTTCTATATTTTCAAATAATAAGTAATGACTACATCTGTTTTGTTCCTACGAAGAAAGATTTCCCTGAGATTCCTGTTTTTTCTGGCTGTGCTGATACCGGCAGGCGGGTGGTCATTGGGTCAGAGTTCCATTAAAATCACTCACGGACCCTATCTTCAGGCGTTGCATGATACCGGGGTGACAATTGTATGGACGACCGACTCGTCGTCGATTGGCTGGGTCGAGCTGGCGCCTGACGACAGCACTCATTTCTATGCGAAAGAGCGGCCGAAATTCTATGCCAGCAATCACGGGTTTAAAAATGTGTCCAGGATCCATAAGGTGACGCTTAAAGGGCTGAAGCCCGGGACCAGCTACCGGTATCGTGTTTATTCGCAGGAGGTGCTGAGCCACGTCGGGTTCAGGGTGAAATATGGCGAGATCGCGGCTACCCAGGTATACAGGACCGCGCCGCTTCATTTCAAAACCGCGCCTGCCACTCAAAAGGAAGTAGTTTTTGGCGTGATCAATGATATTCACGGGCGGAACGACGTTATGGAGAAGCTGCTGGGCAATCTTGATTTCAAAAGAACCGACCTGGTTTTCTTTAACGGTGACATGGCCAACGACCTGCGTAGTGAAGAGCAGATGTTTACCGACTTCATGGATACCGGCGTCAAGGTCTTTGCCAGCGAAATCCCGATGTATTACGCACGCGGCAATCATGAGACAAGAGGGCAGTACGCCAGCCCCTTTCCCGATTATTTTGTGACCACCACCGGGCAGCTTTACTACCTTGTCAGGAGAGGGCCGATCTGCTTTGTGGTGCTGGATTGCGGCGAGGATAAACCCGATTCGGATATCGAGTATTCAGGTATTGTGAATATGGATTTCTACCGTACCGAGCAGGCCGAATGGCTGAAGGAGGCGCTGAAACACCCTGACTATGTAAGTGCGCCGTACAAAGTGGTGATCTGTCATATGCCGCCTTTCGGAGGCTGGCACGGTGAAATGGAAATCGCGGAGAAATTCGTTCCGCTGCTCAATGAAGCCGGGGCACAGGTCATGCTGAGCGGGCACCTCCATCGCCACATAAAAGCAGCTGCCACCGAAAAAAATCACAAATTCCCGGTTCTGGTCAATTCGAACAACAATATGTTGCGTGCGAAAGCCGATGAGCAGCGGCTCCTGATAGAAGTGGTCGATCAGCAGGGAAAGGTGACCGATTCTATAGAATTGAAACCGACCAGGTAGTTTTCTCTGGGTTGTCGTAAGCCTGGATTTGTTCAGCATGGAATCTTCCCGTAAATTGCTCTGATACTTAGAAGGGAAGTTTTGTATGAATGCAGGAATGGGGTCGGCTCCGCTGGCGGAGCGGCTGAGACCCAGAACTTTAGATGACTACATCGGCCAGGAGCACCTGTTGGGTCCCAATGGACCCTTGCGCCGTGCGATTGAAAACAATATCATCCCTTCCATGATTTTGTGGGGGCCGCCCGGTACGGGAAAAACCACGCTGGCCCTTATGATCTCGGAGGTGGTGAAGCGTCCTTTTTACAGTCTCAGCGCTATCAATTCCGGGGTGAAAGAGCTAAGGGAAGTGCTGGCACGGCCCAGCGGGCTTTTTTCACCAATATTGTTTATAGATGAAATTCACCGCTACAACAAAAGCCAGCAGGATTCATTGCTTGGCGCCGTAGAGAAAGGGCAGGTGACATTGATCGGCGCCACTACCGAAAACCCTTCATTTGAAGTTAACTCGGCGCTTTTGTCAAGATGCCAGGTGTATGTGCTGGAAGCATTTGGAAAGGAGGAGCTGACTGCGATAGTGCAGCGCGCATTGGAAAAAGATGAGTGGCTGAAGAAGAAAAATATCACCATACAGTCATACGACACTCTGTTCAGGGTTTCGGGCGGTGACGGCAGGAAGCTGCTCAACCTGCTTGAGCTTGTAGTGCTGAACCAGGGAGAGCAGAAAAAGATCGTCATCACCGACGACCTGGTCATGCAGGTAGCCCAAAAGCAGATCGCACGCTACGATAAGTCGGGAGAGCAGCACTATGATATCATTTCTGCTTTTATCAAGTCGCTCCGGGGCAGCGATCCTAACGGTGCGCTGTATTGGATGGCACGTATGATCAATGCGGGGGAAGACCCCGAGTTTATCGCGCGGCGAATGCTTATCCTGGCTTCTGAAGATATCGGGAATGCCAATCCTACCGCCATTATCATGGCAAACGAATGCATGCAGGCAGTGAAGGCGATCGGCTATCCTGAATGCAGGATTGTGCTCTCCCAGGTAGCGATTTACCTGGCTACTTCGCCCAAAAGCAATGCATCGTACGAGGCGATCGGGAATGCATTGGCTTTGGCTGAAAAGACAGCCCATTTACCTGTTCCCCTGCATCTTCGCAACGCGCCTACCAAGCTGATGAAGCAGATCGGCTATGGAAAAGGCTATAAATATGCACATAGCTATGAAGGGAATTTTGTGCAGGAAAGCTTCCTCCCGGAAGAGCTGAAAGGTACCCGGCTATATGAGCCGGGTAAGAATGCCCGGGAAGAGGAGATCAGGAAAAGAATGAAACACCTGTGGCAGGATTGGTATGACTATTAGAAATTTTCATATTGCCGGACAGGTAAATACATAGATCAACCGAACAGATATGATCTCATACAGACATAAATTGTTTGTGCTGCTATTGACAGCAAGCCTCTTATTGACGACAGGTTATGCAGACTGCTTTGCCCAGGTTAACGTGATTTTCGATACCGATATCGGGTCGGACTGCGACGATGCCGGCGCTATGGCGGTCCTTCATAAGCTCGCCGACAAAGTGGAGATCAATATCCTCGGCGTGATCTTCAGCTCAGAAAAGAACAAATTCGGGGTAGGGACCTGCGATGCCATCAACACCTACTATGGCAGGAGGGACCTGCCATTGGGCCAGGCTAAAGGAAACGAGATAGGCGATTCCAGGAACCAGTACTCCCAGGTAATCGCGGAAGCAAGGAATATTTATGGTCACAGGTTAGTCGATTCGACCGCTGCGCTGCTTGACGTTTACAAAAATATTCTTTCTGCCCAACCTGATTCAAGCGTCACGATAGTGAGTGTCGGACATCCTTACGGGCTGTACACTTTGCTGAGCGATGCCGAAGGAAAAAAGCTCGTCGGCAGTAAAGTGTCGCGATGGATAGCTATGACCCAGACAGACACGATCCCGTTTCAGGACTGGAATTTTGGAAAGAACGGAACCGCTCCTTATGTAAAGTACCTTCTTGAGAACTGGCCGGGCAAGGTCTACTTTTCAGGAGCAGGAAAGACCATCCTGACAGGACACAGGAAATTACCGCTTTCTGCAGACACCAACCCGGTGAAAAAAGCTTACGAATTGTGGGGCAACAATGCGCTGCTCAATGGCAGATCAAGCTGGGACCAGGTGGCCGTACTGTTTGCGGCCAGGCCTCAGTATTTTCATGTCGATTCGCAAGGGAGCCTCTTACAAAATGATAAATACGAAACCTACTGGGATACCGCTTCGGACCGGCCCGGTCATTTCAGGATTATTCCGGCGCTTGACGACCGTGAAATGGAAAGAATCATCGAAGACCTGATGAGCGAGCCGCCGCAGGCTTCCAGGTGATTACCACCCCCCGCCCACTCCTTCAGGAGGGGAGCATAACTATTAAAGATTAATTGTATGTCGGAGAAACGGGAAGACCTTGACCTGGAAGGATTGATCAGCCTTTTTGACAAAACACTCAATAAGCATAGCTTTGAACGCCTCAGCTCTCTGTTTTACCGTTTTCCGCTCGGCACAGAAGAAATACGCTGCCGGCAGCATGATCTGCTGATCCTGGTCCAGAAAAGGGAAAGGCTTCAGTCCCATAGCTATTCGGCCATCGATTTCAATGAAGTGTACCAGTTTCTGAATTACAAGGTCGAAAAGCTGGAAACCAGGTTAAAGCGGATAGTTTTCCGGAATACAACACCGGATGCGGCCGTTTTGGAGGGAAAAGTAGTACAGGCTGTTTTGTTTTTGAACAGGATAAGCAATTTTCTCCTGAAGATCGATGATGAGGCTTTTTCACCTTTCCTTAGGGAGAAAATAGCTTATCTGCGGGATTTTTCCAGCTCGTTGGGCATGGCAAGTTTCCTGGAGAGATGGTTAGCAAAGAAACTGGCGCCGTCAGATATTCGCAGTGTTAACAACCTGCTGGCAGGGAAAAGAGAAGAAAAGGAGACCATCCGCTTTTATGAAAACCTTACCTGGGTAGAAAGCTATGTATCTATTGCACGCTCTATACTCAACCTTGGCTTCAATTTTCCGGAGCTGGCCGAGAATGAGCTCCGGTTGTACGGCTGCTATTTCCCGTTGCTGAAAGATCCGGTAAAAAACGATTTTGTTAAAAGAAATAACGTCGTTCTTTTAACCGGAGCGAATATGTCGGGGAAATCTACCTTCCTGAAATCGGTTTCGGCATGTGTTTACCTAGGAAATCTGGGGTTGCCCGTTCCGGCTTCCGAAGCAGTAGTTCCTGTCGTAGATGATTTCCTGGTATCTGTCAACCATAAGGATAACCTGAAAAAGGGGTACAGCCACTTTATGGCCGAACTGGTGGACCTTAAGGAGATCATTACAGGAGCCAGGTCCGGACTTCGTTGTTTTGCCGTATTTGACGAGATATTCAGCGGTACCACTCACTCCGATGCAATCGAAATACTATCGGAAACGGTACGCGGTCTCAGCACCTTCGAAAAATCCCTTTTTATCATTTCCACGCATTTAAGCGAGGCGGAATTGCAGGTAGCAGGAAAGCAGGTGGCCGATACGTATCACCTGGAATGCCAGCTGACAGACGGAAAACCTGTCTATAGCTACAAGATCAGGGAAGGATGGTCTGATATAAAAGTAGGGTGTATTTTGTATGAATCGGTGGGGATCAGGGCGTTGCTACCACCCCCGCCCCCTCCTTCCCAGGAGGGGATTTGCTGAAAGGCCGGGATTATGCCTTAAACATTTTTTGAAAACGACGAGTTGGTTCCTCGGGCCTTCCCGATATTTTTTGTTTCCCGGAATGAATTGTTTACGACTAAGCAATTTGTTACGGAGTATGCCGAAAATCCGGTAAAGAGTAGGTGATTTCTTTTCGTGAGAAAACGTTATGGGCTTTTTCAACAATGGCCGGTTCAACCTGAGCATTTCGCTACGTTATATACCGGCTGAACAGGAACTTGGCTTTCTGTGCCAGGTAGTACAGCAAGCTTCCAGGATATTATTCGACGCTACTGATGGTCAGCATTCTATCGGGCAGGTACACTTTGCCCCTGATGGACTGGGTGGTGAAGACGCCGACATCTGGATTCACCCCGATGACGAAGTATGGCCTAATTCAACCGCCGCCAGGATCTGGTTTCGGGGTTCTTCACTGGATATGTCGCAGGATTTTATGCATCACCCGACTATTCTCGCGCATGAATTGGCGCACTATCTTTATGATTTGCGCGACGAATACAACAACGGGACATCATGCCAGGGTGACATCACGACCGAGGCCTCTCTTATGGAGGGCTACAACTGGAATGTCAATTGCCGCTGGACTACCGCATCGGGTGTCGAATACGATACTTTTGCTGATTTTTTTGCTGATTTTACCGCAGGTACGGCCGTGCTGCAGGCCGGCCGGCTGAATGAATTTTGCCATTCCGGAAACCACAACTCCACTGCTAATAACAATCAGAACAACCTTAACGGAAACCAGTCATGCTGGGATTATATGGTTCCAGATTCCAATCATGGTGATATTCCGTATAACCTTACTCTTCCCGGAACCGGAGGACCTTTACTGGCAGAACCCAATCCCGGCCCGCCCACAACTGTATGTGTTGAGCTGCTTAACGTACAACGTTATATGCTGGTACTGGATCGTTCGGGAAGTATGGCCGGGAAAAAACTTGAGCAACTGAAGGCCGGAGCGCATTTCTGGACCGATTATTTGCATACCGGTGAAGAGTTCGGGATTACCGCTTTTTCCTCCTCCGCGACCTTGACCGCAGGGATGTCGGAAGTACCGTCAGGGGCCGCATCTCAGGCAAGCTGGCGCGATGATAAGCACAATAAGATCAATGCGCTGACCGCCGCGGGCATGACCGGGATCGGGGATGCGCTGCGGATGGGGCTCAATGAAATACTCGCAGCCGGTTCAGCGGCCGCGCAGGTCATTATCCTGTTTACCGACGGATTGCAAAACGCCGGCTCAGAAACAGCAGAGCAGGTTTTACCCGATGCGATGGCGGCAGGTGTACGTGTGTATACGATTGGTTTAGGGGCAGACCAGGATGTGGCGTTACTTACTTCGATAGCCGCATCGACAGGAGGGATGTATTTTGGTATTTCGGATGAATTCCCGGAAGACAATGCGGCAGATGCAGTCTCTGATGCGCTTGCGCTGGTAGCGGGGCACAGCCGTTCTAACGGGGCGGTTATGTCTTTCGAGGAAATAGACGGAGCTGCAGTAAGTCCGGTGGTCGTGCCGTCAATTACGGCAGTGCCTTTCAAATGGAACATTGTAAGAAAGAGGAAACTTTTGCGGAAGCCGACGTCCTTCAGGTTCCCGGTACACATTACAAAAGGAAGCACGCGATGTACACTGGGGGTGAAATGGTATGACCGTGAGAAAAGGTTTAAACTGACGGTAACGGATCCTTCCGGAGCTGATGTCAATGCGGGGCATAACGCAAGATTTGTTTCAGGTCGTTACCCATACACGTTTTTTGAGGTAGAAAAGCCTATGCCGGGCAAATGGACTGTTGAAGTACATGGAGATATAAGTACCTCAAAATTCCGTACGATCGGGTTTGAGGTGAATCCGCAGATCCGTTTCGAAGCCAATGCAAAGCGGTACCATATCAGGGCAGGTGAGAAAATAGAACTGCGGGCAAGGCTCTTATATGGCTATGCTTTACCGGAGGTGAAATTGCGGGCCAATATATTGACGCCGTCCGGCACGGTCAAAACCGTGGAATTTTATGAGAATACGGGAACCGCAGCAGATAAAGAAGAAGCGGCGGTTTATACAGCCTCTCTTAATACGCATCCTGCGGAGCAAGGAATGTACATCGTACATATAACAGCCTCGTCCAAGAAGAAAAAATATCAGATTAAACCGGATGAGTGGTTGTCCCAAAAGCCGGGATATGACGGAAGCACTATCAAAATAGAAACACCGGCGACAGAACGGCAAAGAACATTTACCGTACTGGCGAGCCGGCAGGGCGATTGCTCCTGTGACGAAAAGGATCGTGTCATTCCCGGTTACAACATCAAAGGAGCGTGGGTGCATCCAAAGCAGAAAGATCTGGTGAAGCGCCGGAAGGAAAAGAATAGGTAGCAGCGAGGCTTGACAACCCGGAGGATGATTAACGGCTTTAAAGCCGCCGATGGCTGTGGTGGAATATTCGTAACCCGGAAGGT
The DNA here is from genome assembly GCA_037191015.1 of Spirosomataceae bacterium. Taxonomy (GTDB): domain Bacteria; phylum Bacteroidota; class Bacteroidia; order Cytophagales; family Spirosomataceae; genus Ravibacter. The sequence goes on along the minus strand of JBBCKD010000027.1, from coordinate 108,932 downwards.
TTCCATATTCCACCACAACATTTATTCCATAGGACTGCTGCTACATTTATCTGACAGCTTTCACCTCTCCCCCCCAGTATTCTCCGATCTTCCTTCTCAAAAACGCCACACTTCTTTCCAGCTGATCCATGCCGTCGACACCATCCTCGATACTGATCCAGTTGTCGAAGCCTACACGCTTTAATTCCGTGAAAATAGCGTCGTAATCATTAAGCCCTTTCCCGATCTCCCCATGGCTCAGGCGCTTGGCATATCCCTGGGCGCCGCCCTCTTCTTTGCGAAGATCTTCGATGGTCCCTTCCTTCAGGTAGCGGTCGCTGGCGTGCATGGTGACCACACGGTGAGATACCTTTTTAAGCAGCTCGATCGGGTCTTCCCCGGCAAGATAGGTATTGCTCGGGTCATAGTTCACACCGAAATTAGGATGGTGAATTTTATCTACGAGCCTGCTGAAAATATCCATTTTCTGGGCAAATTCGGGATATTCCCAGAAGTCGTCCTTGTAGTGGTTTTCGATGATCAGCGTAACGCCTTTTGACTGTGCATAGGGAAGACATTCCTCAATACATTCTGCTGCCAGGTCGATACCCTCCTCGATCGAAAGCTCCGGTCTTTTCTGCCCGGAAAGCACCCGGCAGTAAGATCCGCCCAGTGCATGGGTCATGTCTATCCAGAACTTTTCCTTTTCAATCTCGTTTTTCCGGAATTCACGGTCCGGGTGTGTAAAATCCGGAGAGCAGCACATCATCGGGATGGATTTCCCGTGGCTTTCGACCTGCTGGCGGAAACCTGCCCAGTTGCGGTCGTCGGCCATTTCCAGGAAACCGGCGTACCATTCCAGGCCGTCTATATCCAGCTTAACGGCTAATTCTATCCATTCGGACAGTTTCATGGAACCATCCTTGCACAGCGCGTGCATAAAAGCCTTTGGAAAGGCGGCTAATCTAGGCATTGCTTTAAGGTATTACGCCCCATCAGGGCTTTTAGATGTTTGTTATTTCAGGAAAACGCTCAGGTCTTTGGGCGGGTTACGGCCGATAAGCGGGTGCTGCTCCAGTTCGACGACCTGCGCGCTGATGGGTCCGCTTTCGTCGGAGAGCCAGTAGACGGCAGCCGCAGCTATTTCTTCAGGACGAAGTATGCGCCCGGCAGGCGCCACGATGTCAGGCAGTCTGGTTTCCCAGTCGTCGGAAAAACCCTCTTCTTTCTTAATGCGGATCTCATTCTCGGTAAGCACCCATCCCGGGTTTATCTGGTTGACCCTGACGTGATTTTCCCTGTTCAGCGTATCGCCGAGATTACGCGTCAGCGTTTGCAGGGCGCCTTTTGAAATGCTGTAAGCCAGCAGGTTCGGCTCGCCGCAATAGGCGTTGACCGACCCGATATTGAGGACACACCCCCTGGTTTCGGTCAGGTAGGGGAGCGCGGCTTTTATCATAGCAAACGGCGCGAGCGTATTGATCTCCAGGATGTGCCTCAGAAACGGCAGGTTGGTGGTATGGATATCAGATCCTTTGACCAGCGCGGCATTATTGACTACAGCATCCAGCTTACCGAAGCGACCGACCCCGGCTGCTACCAGTCGCTCAGCTGCTCCTTCTGCCGTCAGGTCTTCGATATGGAGCACTGCATGATCATTGCCCAGCTCGCTGACCAGCGCTAAGCCCGGAGCTTCATCCAGGCCATGAATGACTACTTTTGCCCCCTCCCGGACAGCCCGCCTGGCGATAGCTTTACCGATACCGGTGCAGCTGCCTGTTACGATGATGGCTTTATTCTCTAATCTCATGGTTGGTGGTTATCCCCGGGGTGGAAGCCCCGGGGTTATGCAGATGTCGCCCCTGAGGGGCTGTAAATGTGTTGGAATGTCGCTGCCCCTGAGGGTTATGGGTTATACGGGGCGCAGAACGCTCTTTACAACCTCACCATGATGCATCTTTTCAAATGCCTCCTTCCATTCCGTAACAGGCCACACACCGCCGATAATAGGCCTGACGTCCAGCTTACCACTGGCAAGGAGTGCAATTACCCTTTCCCAGATGGGCCAGTTATGGCTGAAGCTCCCCTGGAGGGTTACGTTTTTCTGAACAAGAGGATCGAGGTTGAAGCCCAGGGGCTGCGGGCCCCAGCCGACTTTTGAAATGTGGCCGTTAGGACGGATCCACTGTAAGGCAAGCTTTAACGTAACACTGGCCCCGGCCGCGTCAATGATGCAGTCTGCACCCAACCCGTCGCGTTCGAAAGCCCATTCGCTGGCGTCGCCTATTATTCCCTTTACGCCATACTGCTCGGCGATAGCCAGTCTCCCCCGGTCGGCTTCCAGTCCGACGATAGCCACATCGCCTCCGCAAAGCGCCGCCATGGCAGCACAGAGGATACCGATAGTACCCGGGCCCAACACGATCACGCGGTCGCCCGGTTTGATGTGGGCATTGCTCACTACGGCGCTGTAGGCTACGCAGCAGGGCTCGGTAAGGCAGGCCTGCTCAAACGGGAGCCCGTCGGGTACCTTATGGAGAATTCTCGACGGAACGCGTACAAATCGTGTCATCGCGCCGTTGACGCCGTAGCCGAATCCTTTACGGGTCGGATCCAGGTTGTACAGTCCCTGGCGGGTCATCGGGTTGTTATGATCAATGATGGCCGCCGTTTCGCTGACCACCCTGTCGCCCTCTTTCCAGCCTTTGACATTTTTGCCGACAGAATGTATGTATCCGCCGAATTCATGTCCGAGGACTACCGGGTAATTTACCGGCCAACTGTGGTCGGCTGTCCATTGGTGCAGGTCGCTGCCGCACACGCCTACGTTGGCAACTTCCAGTAATATATCGTCGTCTCCGAATTCGGGACGGTCTATTTCCCGTAGCTCAACAGAGCCTTTTTCAGGAGCATAGTTTACAACCGCTGCTGATTTCATTTGTATTAATATTTTAAAATGGAATATCGTAGGTCCGCAAGGCCTTGCGGATTCACGCCACGGATTTACCTGTTGATTTTACGTTTATTTAATAAATTTTCTGTTCTGTAGTCCGCAAGCCTTGCGGATCTACGCGGCGGATCTGCGCGGCGGATCTACGACCCGCCGACGGCTACATCACCATACGCATGTATCTTTTCACAGATAAGCCTCAGCGACGCCTCCAGGTCTCCGTCTGCCGTTTTAAATGCATCGGCATCGATGGTCAGGGGAGCGCCGAGCACTACGAGCGGTGCGCCGAATTCGGGGCAGCGGATAGCCTGTTCGAGCGTAAGCCCGCCTACAGCCTGCACGGGAACACTGACTGCGCCTACCACCTCCTTCAGCTGGTCGAGCGGGCTGGGCATACGAAGACCTTTCGCAGCTATACCCCTGCGTTCGTCATACCCGATGTGATGGATAATGTAATCACAGCCAAGGTCTTCGAGCCATTTGGCTCCGGCGACCATATCCTCGCATCCGAGGTTGTCGCCCATAACCTTTACGCCGTAGTCTTTTCCGGCCTGCACTACACAATGGATGGTTTCTTCATGCGCCCTGGCCATCACCACTACATGGGTAGCTCCCGCCTTTGCCATCATTTCAGCTTCAAGGTAGCCGCCATCCATGGTTTTCAGGTCGGCAACGATAGGTACTCCCGGAAATGCTTCGCGAAGCTTACGCACACCGTGGAGCCCTTCCGCAAGGATCAGGGGGGTTCCTGCTTCGAGCCAGTCTACTCCGGCCCTCATGGCAAGGGCGGCGGTTTCCAGCGCTTCATCGATATTGGTCAGGTCAAGGGAAATCTGGACAATCGGTTTCATTTATAATTAAAGAAAGAATAAAAAGAATAATTGGAATAAAGAGTTTCTAAGACTGATTCGAAAAGGTACTAAAGTTTTATGAAAATATTTTTTCTATACATCCATAGGCAGGGTAAAAAGCATATTCCGACAAAAATAACAGCAAAAATCATACTGGAGAGCTCCGGTGCGAAGCCGATCCGGGTCAACCAATCCGTACTATGTATGTTCAGGGACTTTCCGCCGAATCTGGTCAGGTAGAAAAGCAGCGCGAAGATGTCTGCAAGCACATAGGCCGTGATCGCGTTCGATCCGAAGATGATGCCGGCTTTTGCATAGCGCGAATAGCCCTTTATGTCTACCAGGAAATAAACGGCGCCCAGGACGAGGAAAGCAAAGCCCGATGTGACCAGTACAAAAGAGCTTGTCCACAGGTTTTCGTTGACCGGGAACGTCAGCCCCCAGAAATAGCCCGCTGCTGCAGAGCCGGTCCCGGCGACCATCAGCCAGGCCGCTTTTTCATATTCGTGCAGCCCGCTTCTCAGGATCCTTCCGGCCAGCATACCCGTAATACAGGTAACAAAAGAGGGAAACGTGCTGAGTATCCCTTCCGGGTCCCAGGTGCCCTGCCACATCTTGCCCGGCAGGTACAGGCTGTCTATCCAGGCCGCCAGGTTAGCCCCCGGCTCAAGCATCACCTTTCCGTATCCCGGTGTAGGGATAAGCGTCATGGCCAGCCAGTAGGCCGTCAGCAGCGCCAGGCCGGTCCATAGCTGCTGTTTCCAGGTAGTATAAAGGAACAGGAATGCACAGACAAGATAAACGATCGCGATCCGGTGTAAGGTACCCGTCCACCGGACATCCCCGAAATTGAAATCCGGCAGCAGGTTAAGGAACATCCCGACGGCAAATATCTTCAGCGCACGAAATATTATTTTTTTGTGAAAGGAAGCTTTCGAAGCTCCTCCCTCAAGCCTGGGCGCGAACGCGAGCACGATCGAGGTACCGACGATGAACAGGAAAAAGGGGGCTACGATATCGGTAAAGGTCAGCCCGTTCCAGGCAGAATGCCTCAGAGTGGGGAAAACATACGCCTCATTTCCCGGAAAATTGACCATCAGCATAGCAGCTATGGTATATCCGCGCATGCTGTCGACAGATATCAGCCTTTTTAGAGAACTCATATGTTGATTGACTCCTGACGTATATTTAAGCTTTTTTTGTCATTGTTTTCCAACCGAAAATAACATGTATAAATCAACATGCCGGGAATGGTATTTTTTATACGGTGGCGAGTATTAATAGGGCTATCAACCAACAGCTATATATTTATGGAATATAAATTTAAAATCAAGTTTCTGGGAATTCTGGCATTGCTGGCGTTCGCATGTACGAGGAACGGAGAAGAAAAAGTGAGCTCCACCACACCCATACATGTCTCCTGGAAGCTGATCAGCAATTTTGCCGGGCCTAACAGTACTTTCGAGGCGAGATTCCGGATCCGTAATGAGAGTAACAAGGAGCTTACCGATCAGAACTGGGCGCTCTTTTTTAACATGCAGCCGCGGCAGATACTGCCCGGGAAAACTCCTCAACCCGCTGTTGTGAAGCATATTAACGGGGATTGGTATAAAATGACCCCCGAAAACGGGTTTAAGCTGGCGCCCGGCGACTCTATCGATATCAATTACTGGGGGATCGAAGGGGTGATCAAGGAAGTAGACGCGCCGCTCGGGTTATATTTTGCATTTTACGATGATAACGGGAAAGAAAAGGAGATAGCCCAGGTAACCGGTTATGTGATCGAGGAATTTACCGCCGAGGAGCAGCTCTTAAGGGGGGATGCGGATAAGCTGGAACCCCACTCGGCCGCAGCGATCTACCGGCGGAACGAAGGAATGCATGATGTCCCTGCCGGACAGATCGGGAAGATCATCCCTACGCCGGTCAGTTTCAAACCCGGGAAGGAGGGTTTTGTGCTGAAAAGTGGCTTTTCGGTCTCTTATGCGGGTGGCCTGGAAGGCGAAGCCCGGTATCTCAGCGACAGGTTCAGTTCTGTAGCGGGACTTTCTTCAGAAGTAAAAGAAGGGACGGCGCCCGCCGATATTTCGCTCAGCATCGACCCTGCAGGCGCCGGGAGCAGCGCAGCGGAAGCATACAGCCTTACCGTCGACGGCCGGGGGATCAGGATTACCGGCTCGGATGCCGCGGGCGTTTTTTACGGGATCCAGAGCCTGGTGGCGCTGATCCCTCTCGAAAACTGGCAGTCAAAAGCAGGCAAGGTGAGTTTTGAAGGCGTTTCGGTACAGGACGCGCCCAGGTTCGGTTTCAGGAGTATGCACCTGGATGTCTGCCGTAATTTCCAGAGCAAGGAAACCGTGCTTCGCGTCCTCGATGTCCTGGCTCTTTATAAGATCAACCACCTGCTGCTATACGTTACGGAAGACGAAGGGTGGCGCGTCGAAATAGAGGGCCTTCCGGAGCTTACTGAGGTGGGCGGTCAGCGCGGACATGTAGCCGGTATGGAAGCTTTGGGCCTTCATCCTGCATACGGTTCAGGGCCTGTTCCCAATGAGAAAGGAAGGCACGGCAGCGGTTACTATACCCGGAATGAGTTTATTGAGATCCTGAAATACGCCAAAGAGCGGCATATCACCATCATTCCCGAGCTGAATTTCCCGGGCCATGCGCGGGCGGCGATAAAAGCAATGGAAGTAAGGTACGAGCGGCTGATGAAGCAGGGGAAAAAAGAAGAAGCGGAAGCGTACAGGCTCATCGATCCTGACGACAAATCGGAATACCTGTCGGCCCAGTTTTATAAAGATAATGTGGTAAGCGTGGCAAAGGAATCTACCTACAGGTTCTACGAAAAAGTAGTCGACACTTACATAGACATGTACAAGGAAGCCGGGCTGACGCTCCGGATATTTCATACCGGCGGCGACGAGGTTGCGGAAGGCGCCTGGGTGAAATCCCCGCTGGCCCAAAACCTGATGGCTTCCGATAAGTCGATAAAGGATCCCAAAAATCTTCATATTTATTTTTTCCGGAAGCTGCTTCCCCTTCTCCAGAAAAGAGGGCTTGAGGTGCACGGCTGGGAAGAAGTAGCCCTTGAGAAGAACAGCGAAGGAGTGTATGTCCCCAATCCTGAATTTGTCGGGCAGGGCGTTGTACCCTACATCTGGAATAACCTTTATGACCTGGACCTCGGCAACCGCCTTGCCAATGCAGGCTACCCGGTGGTGCTGTGTAATGTGACCAATTTCTATTTCGATCTGGCCTACAATAACGACCCGAAAGAACCCGGGGCCTACTGGGGGGGATTTGTCGATACCAGGGCCAACTGGGAATTTGCTCCCTTTGACTATTTTAAAACTACATTCACCACTGCCATGGGCGCCCCTCTCGACTTTAAGGGAGCCGAAAAGCTAAAGCCGGAAGCACGGAAAAACATCATCGGGATAGAAAGCCAGCTTTGGTGCGAAACTGTGAAAGGAAGGGAAATGCTCGAATATTATGTCCTGCCGAAGCTGATGGGTTTTGCAGAAAGCGCCTGGGCACCGGAGCGGTCCTGGGAGAGCATAGAAGATGCTGCCCGGAGAAAGCAGCGGGTCGACGAAGAGTGGAATATTTTCGCCAATCGCCTGGCAAAGGTCGAGATGCCCAGGCTGCATTACCTGAACGGCGGATACAATTACCGGGTACCCGCACCGGGAGTTTTAGTTGAAAATAATCTTATGAAAGCCAACACAGAATTACCAGGATTAAAAATCTATTATACCACCGATGGAACAGAACCAACAACATCATCCCATTTATTCAGCGAGCCTGTTCCGGTAAATTCCCGCATACAGGTCAGGGCATTTGACAGCAGCGGCAGAGGAAGCAGGATTATAACTGCCGGGAATTAACGGAAAACAGAACGGATATTTGCTTTAACACGCATTTGATTACAGGGAACAGGATCCAGCCGGTCCTGTCCCGATTGAGAATAGAATACAAGATGAATATAGTAGTAGATTTAGGAGCGACCAATATACGTGCCGGATTGGAGAGCCAGGGGGTAATCTCTGACGAGACTTCAATTATTTTAGAGAATAAACATAGCCTGGACGACACACTATCCCAGATTTTAGAGTTCCTGGCTCCTTACACAAAATACGATGTCGGGAATATAGGTATCGGTGTGCCTTCGGTAGTCGACACGGTCAACGGGGTTGTCTACAATGCGGTGAATATTCCTTCCTGGAAGGAAGTCTACCTGAAGGATGTCCTGGAGTCTGCCTTCGGAATACCGGTTTTCGTCAATAATGACGTGAATTGTTTCGTATTGGGGGAGCACAGGTTCGGGCTTGCCAAGAATTACCAGTCGGTTGTGGGGGTTTGCATAGGAACGGGCATAGGTACCGGTATTATTATCAATAACCAGCTTTATGCGGGCGTGAACTGCGGCGCGGGCGAGATAGGACATCTGCCTTACCTGGATCACGACATAGAATATTATGTGGCGGGCACCTTTTTTGAGAAGCAATATGGTATCAGCGCCGTGGAAGCTTCTTCCAGGATGCATACCGACAGGGCGGAAGGCCAGAGAATATGGAACGGGTATGCCGTTCATATCGCGCATGCCCTGATGACTATCGTTTATACATATGATCCGGAAGTGATTGTCCTGGGCGGATCGCTTGCCAAGGCCTTCCCTTATTTCGAAAAACCGATGCGGGCGATCATGGAACGGCAATTCGCCTATCCCGGGTCACTCCGGCGTCTCAAGATCTTCCAGTCGGCAGACGATACCATTTCCCTGCTCGGAGCATCCCTGCTGTCCTGCCAGTACTCGGGGTCGCTGATAGATCATAAGTAGAAATATGGGGCGTGGGGTATGTCACCCTGAAGCTATTTTAGTATATTCATGCGTCCCTTAAAAAAGCAATGTTATGCGTATACCTCCCATAGTACTCCTTATTTTTTTCATTTTTTTCGTTATCTCTTTCCTTACCAATATCCTGGGGCCGCTGATCCCCGACATTATCCAGAGCTTTGACCTGAGCCTCGGGCTGGCAGGCTTCCTGCCGTTTTCTTTTTTTGTCGCCTATGGGGTTGCTTCCATACCGGCAGGGATTCTGCTGGAGAAGTACGGCGAAAAGAAAATGATGGTACTGGCGTTCCTGCTGGCATTTGCGGGCGCCGTTTCTTTTGGCCTTAACCCGGTATTCAGCACGGCGCTCTTCTCGCTTTTCCTCATCGGCATAGGAATGGCGATACTCCAGGTAGTGATCAACCCGCTTCTGCGTACGGCGGGAGGAGACGTCAACTTTGCTTTTTTTTCTGTTATGGGTCAGCTGTTTTTCGGCGCGGCCTCCTTTATCAGCCCGATGCTCTACAGCTACCTGGTCGCGAATGTACATTCGGGCCAGGACACAGGAGGCATTATTTCACTGTTTGACTCCCTCGTCACCGCCGATCTCAAATGGGTTTCCCTGTATTGGGTTTTCGCGGTTATTTCCCTGGCTATGGTGCTCGTTGTGGGGCTTGTCAACTTTCCCAGGATAGAGCTGAAGGAAGACGAAAGAATCGATACGGGCAAGGCTTTCGGAGCGCTCCTGAAGGATAAGTATGTATGGATGTATTTTCTCGGTATTTTCTGTTATGTAGGCACGGAGCAGGGAGTAGCCAACTGGGTTTCACAGTTTTTGCAGGAATATCACGGCATGAACGCCGCTACGACGGGCGCGTCGGTGGTGTCGTGGTTCTGGGGGCTGCTTACCATAGGGTGCCTGCTCGGGCTTTTGCTGCTGAAGATCTGGGACAGCCGCCGCGTGCTGATCATTTTTACTTCGGGCGCCATACTTTCGCTGCTGGCGGGCCTTTTCGGGCCGGCAGGAGTGGCCGTCCTGGCTTTTCCCCTGTTAGGTTTTTTTGCGTCCGTCATGTGGTCGGTGATCGTTTCGCTGGCGCTGAACTCGGTGGCGCATTACCACGGTACCTTTGCCGGCATCCTGTGCACGGGTATAGTAGGCGGGGCTGTGATGCCGCTGATCGTAGGGACACTCGGCGATTGGATAGGCCTGCGCAATGGCATGCTCTTCCTGCTCGTCACACTGGGGTACATCCTGAGCATAGGATTCTGGGCCCGGCCGCTGGTGAACAACGCAACGATAAAAAAATAAGGGGGCCGGAAGCCCCCTTATTTTTTTATTATCGACAATTCTACTTTTGTTCCTTCGCCTTCTTCAGCGCCTGGGTAGTGATGTAATACTTTGTCAGCATATTCGGCACTTCCCACTCCGGAAGCTTCCCGTCTTTGAGAAAGCTCATGTATTTTTGCGCCACCTGGGCAAAATGAGCTTCATGACCGGTATCGTATTTCTGGGGGATTACAATTTCCCAGCCCTTCGCGATCTTATTCAGCTCAATTCCTTCATACTTAGCCTGGATGGCTTTAAATGCCTCAGTAAGCGCGGCTTCGTACCCGGAGTCGTTGCCGACCGGCTCGATGTACAGAACAGGCTTGAAGTTCTGCTCCTTACCCTGGCGTATCACCAGGTTGGCTTTGCTGCCTTTCATGATGGAGTAATGCGTATCCCCGGTTCCTTCAGGCGCCTGGTAATTCCAGATTACAACCGCTTTGGCATGGACATCTTTCAGCGTATAGTTGATCTCTCCGTTGGCATAGACGTTCAGCACGCCGTCGGCAACATCCTTGGAGAGGTAATCAGGGAAAGATTCCGCTTTCGTAGAGGCTTTGAACTGGTCGAGGGTCAGTTTCGTAGGATACCTTTTCATCTCGCCGAGCACTATATCCTTTTCATAATCTATGATCGTTTCCGGGAACGCCGCCCACTGGATCATGTCCACAAGGTGGGTCGTCACATCGACTATCCCTTCGCCCTGCTGCTCCACATCATAGAACCACTGCGGACGTACAAGCGGCTGGCCTGAAACATACTTGTAGAAATGGTGGACGCTTTCCTTCACTACGGCCGGATCTTTGGGCGTTCCTTTCTGAAGCTCTCCGAAAATAGGCGCCGACTGAGCCAGATCGCGCTGCAGGGCATTGGTTACTTCGTAGCGCTCGGTCATGATGTCGTATAAGAGGACATTTTTCTCTTTCGCAGAGGCAAATGCCTGCTTAAGCAGCTCAAATCCTTCGGTGTTGATGGCCATAGGCTTGTCGGCCAGCACGTTGAAGCCTGCATCGACCGATTGTTTGATGAAATCGGTTTTCTTCTGGTTATTCCCGGCGAGAATGATAAGGTTACCCGCCTTTTCGGCTATGGCTTTCCGGAAAAAGTCGTCTCCCTTATACACCTGCTCATTCCAGTTGGTAGGATTTTCCTCACGGGAATTATACCGTTCGATGCTGCTCAGGTAGGCGTTCACGTCAGGACCGTCGGAGGCGTAAACATGTACTACCGAATCAACATCTTCATAGGTGGATTTCTGCACAAGGGCAGCGTGGAAGTGGCCGGGTTCAACTACGACCAGCCTGATAGGTTTTTCGGACGTCTCTTCGTTTTTTGTGGGACTACAGGCATAAAGCATGACCATTCCTATGGCCGATGCGGCCATGATTGATTTGTTAAGCATGATTGAGAATAATGTGAATTGCTGTTAGTTCTGTAAAAATAATGGGTTTTGACTGGCATTGTTTTACTTAATGACAAATAATCAACCCTCATTCCCTTACAAGAGCAGGCGTGAGGTTAAATTTTAAAAAAGATCCGCTTCTTATACAGGAAGTACATCAGCCACCAGATGAGCCCCAGCGCTCCCAAAGCGCTGAATACGTCATGCCACTTGGGATCGGTAAAGCTATAGAGCCCGCCGAAGAGCATTTTGGCGGTTTTTTCAAAATCTATAAACCGGTACAGGAGATAGATGGCGATCGAGTTGAGCCCTATCACCTCGAAAAAGAAAGTCCAGCGACGCCACTGCAATATTTCGATGACGTAGTAGAACACGGCAAGGAATATGAATGCCATACCGGCAGTCAGCAGGATAAAAGAGCTCGACCAGAGGTGCTTGTTGATTGGGAAATGCATTCCCCATACCAGCGCGATAAGGATGGAAACTATCCCGCAGCCGATCAGCCAAGTCACCTTCGCTGTCCCGGCAGACGTTGTTTCACGCAATTTAGAGCCTGCAAAAGTGCCGAGAATGGTGAGGCACATAGCAGGAAACTGGGTCAGGAGTGCATTTTCATCGTAAGTTTTCTGAAGCAGGCGGCCCGGCATAAAGGTCCGGTCAAACCATCCGACCAGGTTGCCCTCAAAGGAAATATCTCCGGCGCCGTAGCCGGGCACGGGGATCAGGAAAAGAGCCGCATAGTAGAGCAGCAGGATGGTCACAACACCTGTAAAGCGCTGGCGCGGCGTCAGGTACAGGTAAAAAAGCGCTCCGAAAAAAGTAGCGATACCGATCCGCGAAAGGACTGTCCCGAAACGTATGTTGGAAGGATGAAAAACATCCGTCGGGATATTTTTATCTATAATTCCCAATAGGAAAAGGATGATCATCCGCTTGAAGACTTTCTTAACAAGCGTTTCACGGCTCATGTTCTTCTGCAGGCCGGATTCAAGCGAGAATACCAGCGATACGCCCGCGATAAACAGGAAGAGCGGGAATATAAAATCATAGAAAGTAAAGCCATGCCAGGCAGGGTGGGTGAGCTGTCCTGCTATGGCATCCACCCAGGAAAGCCCGGTTTTACCTTTTAGCCTTTCAATAAAAGTGCCGCCTCCGGCGATAAGCAGCATGTCGAAACCACGCAGGGTATCGACCGATAATAATCTTTTGGGAGGTAAAGTCTGGGACATCGTAATTACGTGAATAGGTTCTAAAGGGAAAGGCTGCCCGGGTACCTATCTAATACTCCGGGAGTACATTTATATACTCAGATGATCAATTGTTCACGACAATCCGCGCATCATCTCACCGGAAGTCACCGTATATTGTCCGAACATCTCCAGCTGCAGAATCGCGCCGTTTGTCTGGGCCAGCGTGGCCTGGCTTTCAAATGATTCCATCCCGGTGGTACAATCCCTGACCAGCAGCGCCTGGTATCCCCGTTTGCTCATTTCTATTGTCGCGTAATCGCGGCTCAGGATGCACGCGTTCGTATTGAAGCCGGCAAAAAAGAGAAAAAGGATGCCCTTTTTTTTCAGGTACAGGTGAAGCTCGTCCCCCGTAGCAATGACTGCTTCGCCGGGAAGTGGCTCGACTTTGGGATGGATCCTCAGAGGCGGAAGGCTCTGTCTTTCGGCTTCCCTAGGCTCAACCGGCCGGCGGTATTGGCTGAATGTCCCTGAAAGATGGCGGAATTCCCTGGGGGGCCATTCATTTGCGGCTCTTTCCGGCTTTGGCCCCGTATCCAGGTTAATCCAGTTGGGGTGTACGCGGGCAGCCTCGGGAGCCGGGGCATGAATGACTTCCAGGTTTTTTGCACGGCATGTTTTTACAAGAGGGACGAGATGCTCGTCTATGATCTTTTCGGCTCTTTCTTCGGGTTCTTTGATATAGTGCCGCTGCCATACGTCCACCAATACGAGCGCGCATTGCGAAACCGGTATTTCCCAGTCAAGGGTCGCATACCCGGTGTTAGCTTCGATCCACTCCTGTCCTTCGTTTACGTGCCAGCGGTAGTAGCGGGGCCGGATCTTCAGAGTGTTTGTATCCCCGTTTAATACGTCGCGGTTGGCGGCAGATAGTGACGCTTGTCCCGTTGCAAGACCGGCAACAGCCGTTGTTTTCAGGAAATCTCTTCTGGTTATGGGCATGGGTATTTTCGGTTTTTATTGTGAAGTCCAACGGAAGCCGGGGTCGAAAGAGAATTCGTCGCCTTTACCGAGGTTCGACAACCAGAGGATGTCTTTGGCCTGTACAGGTATGGCAGGCGGTGATTCCAGCTCGATTTTCCCGTTATTCAGCGATACGAGCTTCCCGATCGTTTCGAAGCCGCTGTTCAGCAGGTAGGTTCCGTTATACTGTTTCTGGAAAGTCAGGCTCGTTTCGGTTTCAAGGGCCCCGTTTCCGGATTTGTCCAGCCTTAGCTTCCCTACGAGCAGGTCATCTCCGACCGTGATAGTCAGCCGGTCGTCTTTTAAACCGGCCGCCAGGATGGGATGAGCCGTCGACTTGTAGCTGTTCCGGAAATGGGCTACCTGGCCGTGCATACCGGCAGGCAGATCCTTGCGCCCTTTTTCCAGCTTCACCGTTACAACGCCGTTTTCAGGATCCACCTGTTCAACCGTACCCCGGAGCCTGCCCGATTTGAAGGTTTTCTTTCCTGCGGTCAGGAAGCTGCCGCCGGCGAAAAATACCCGGAGCGGCTTTCCTGCTTTGTCAAATGTAATGACCGAGGTAGTGGCGTCCGTTGCTATTTTAAAAAGCTTTAGTTTCTTCAGTGAAGAAGTCGTGTCGTAAATGATCACATCTGTTTCCGCCCCGCGGCTCACTACCACGCAGTGCCCGGGACCCTCTGTCAGTTTTTGGACGGCTGCGTTTTCTATTTGCGCGTCTTCACCCTTAAACGGCTCCATAACACTGATAAAGGTACTTGTCAAAGGCCCTGATCCATCCGAAATCCGCCTCGCAACCAGGTATTTTAGGAGATAACTCCTGGCACGCGGCTTGTCGTAGGCGTCGGCAATGAAAAGATCGCTTAACCCGGATGTGAGGGTATGAAGACGCAGCCTGGCGGACGCGTCGTCTACATGACGGTATTCGATGAGCCCGCTTCTTGACTTCCTTCTCTGGACGTTGAACAAATGCTGGAAGCCGGAACCGCCATACCTGGCATACCCGGTTTTTGCCCCGTCTACCCGGAGCTTTTCGTCGTCATATATTGTTTCGGGAGCGACCGATTCTCCTGCAAGGGTACCCGGGGCGGGGGCAGTCCATTGATCATTGATCGTGATGACTGTTCCCGGAGGGCCGTGTAAAGAATAATCATGCTGCTTTCCTCCCGATACATGGAAAAAATCGACTACATAACTCTGTTCTTCGTCTGCATCGACCATCACCAGGTTCCTGCGGTAATCCGGGGCTTCCCTGTAGGCGGGAGAGGACGCATCCATTGCGCGCGCAAATTCTCCCGGGTAGAACCCGTTGAGCTTCCCGGGAAGATTCTGGTTTTGTTTTTTCCGGTCTACCACGACGGTGTTATGCGATATGGTATTATTCGACCAGGTATAAACCGGCGCCACGTAAGTATTCATGGCGTCGGGGTACCCCAGGTCGGGCATCATTTTCCGGCCGTTGGCAAAAAGCTCGATGTTAAGGAAGTCCCAGTGATAGTGGGAGTAATGCATGCCGTAGGTAAAAGCCAGGGCAGTTTTGTCGCTCGCATTGTTCAGGATGCCGAGCCCGTAGCCGGCAAACAGCCGCGACTGCTGAGGCGCAACAGCCCTTCCTTCTGCCAATGCCGGTACTGACGGCAGCGCATCGGAAAAAAGGGAGCCGAACGTGGTAAAGCTATCGTCTCCGGACTTGTTGATCCAGTGAAGATACCGCTTGTCTTTGTATTGGTTGTAGCCTGTCTGGTAGGTGTCGGGGTACCGCGCGGTCAATCCGCCGATGACCGACCCGCCGTCGCCCCAGTCAGGCGTGTACCTGCCCAGCGTAACCAGGTCGAGCGGGGCATCCAGGAGCCTCTTCATCCGGGGATTGGCAAACAGGTCTTTATTTCCCCTCCGGAGCACATCGGCAATATCTACCAGCTCCTTGAGCCAGTGCGCATTGTAGCCGGGCGACTCAAGCGGCATCCCATCGCGGAATACCTGGTTGTAAAGCGCATATTGGAACCCGTTCTGCGCCATCGCCTTTGACGGATGCTCAGTCATCTTTTCGATCGCTTCATCTTTCCCTGCATGCTGACGAACCAGGTGCAGGTGAAGCATGGCGTTTTGATGCATACCGAAATTCCCGGAAATCTTACCGTCGGCAATGCCGTCCAACCCGTCTTCCAGCACATTGGCTTCGATAAAAGCCCTTATTTCCTTTCCCGGCTTGCCGCAGTATCGCTGCAGGGAAGCATCGTTGTCGATATAATTCCAGACATGATCGTAGGCCTCGGCAACACTCCTGATCAGCTGGGTTTCCCATATCCGGTTGAGAATTTTTCCCGAATAGCGGTTTCCTTTCATTTTTTCCATCAGGCCGTACCGGGATTGGTTTTCGTGGTCCATCGACGGGTAGACCTCGGCAAGGCGGTAGAGCATGAAGCCTGCTTTTTCAGCGTAGCGCGTATCGCCCGTGAGCAGGTAGGCACGTGAAAGGGCCAGCAACCCGGGAACCGTGTGGCTCATCCACATCCACTGATTGGCATGGGCGACAAACCAGTACCGGTCACCTTCAGGCGATATCCAGCCCCAGCCGTCGTCTGCATACTTGCCGGTTACTTTGCCGTCAAGCCCGTCGTTGTAATGCTTTGCGTAATCGTTGGAAGGATATATCTCTCCGCCGATCGGGCATTTCACCTTGAAAGGGAGCTTCGGATCGATGATCCACGGATAAAATCCCCCGACCTTGAAAACTGAATCCCCGTGCACCGGGCATCCCTTTGCGCAGAGGTCAAAGCCTCTGGGTACCCTGGCGTCGGGCATTACATCCAGGATTTCCTTCCCGGAAAGCCCCAGCCAATAGTCGGCCTGTTTAAGGATATCCTGCATGATCTTCTTTGCAGAAGGATATTTCTGAATATTACTTTTTGCCAGGAGGATATCGCTTTCCGAATACAGGCTGCGGAAATCCTTGAGCGGGAAGCCGGGCACTCTTTCGGGAACCTGTTTAAAGGGCGGAATAACCAGGCCGTCCGGTGCGTTCTGAGCCCGTCCGGCTGTGCAGACGCCGAGAAGGAGTATCCAAAAGCTGAGTGCGCTGTTTTTGAAACGACGGGTCATACGGAACGGTATCGGGAGTTTAAATGAGCTTTTTTTCTGTGACGCCGTAAATGTTGTCGAACGTCCGGGTCCGGGTCTCGCCCCTCACGGCGCCTGAAGGCTGCAGATGATGAAAGAACCAGTTTTGAAATACTTCGCAGGTATCGACCGGCTCGCCTCTTACCACAACCGCCCGCTGTCCCGGTACCTTAAATGCATTATTGTAAATTTCTATCCGGTTGCCGGCAATATTGGTACCGTCTTTCCGGTCCCTGCCGCCATGCATGTCGAAGCAGTGGCTGGAGGCAACGCCCATTTCTATATTGTGCCGGGCTATGTACCGGCTTTCCGCCGAGCCCGTTCCGGCAATAGAATGCCGGTTGCTGTCAAACAGGTTGAACTCGACAAGAGAAGATGACTTGTCGTGCGATACGCCGTAGCCAAGACCGTGATACTGGCAATGGTGGATAAAGTTATGATGGATCTTATGGCCGGTACCGCTTCTCAGGCTGATCCCGCTATGGCCAAACGCATATATCTCGCAATTGTCTACCTCGAGATCGTCATACTCGCAGCGGATCCCGTTCGAAGTCGGGAATTTGTAATAATAGGAGCTGCCCAGCTTTTCCGTGCCGAATGCGCGGCCGTGATGCCGCATATAGCGTTTCGGGTTGGGGCCCTTCAGCCTGATTCCGGTGATCCTGACTCCCGGGCCCATGGACTTGATCATCAACGGTGTTTTCAGCGCGTCGCTTGTCAGAACGGGCCCGGCGGAGCCGTTGTGTCCGCGGCTGCCGGCCAGCGTTACGCCCGCCGGGATTTCGAGGAAGAAATCGTGGATGTAGATATCGGCGGTAAGGTCTATTTCCGTTTCTGCTTTAATAAACACGGTTTGCCCGGACCTGGCTTTCGAAAGGGCGTCGACGAGGGTTTCGAAGCTGTCGACCTCGTAGTCCCCGCCGGTTTGAATTTTCGTATAGCCGCTTCCGCCCCCGATCGGGCCGAGGTGATCGGGCTTTGCACCATAGATTTTCCCGTTCAGCTCTACCCACGAAGCTTCTTCCGCGCCAGGCTGCGGGATATTCATATTCAATACGCCGTTGCTGAAAGCGCCCGCGGCGCCAAAAGCGAGAGCCGACTTTTTCAGGAAGTCACGTCTTTCTAGTTTTTTTTTCATTTGCATAAGTGGGTTAGCCGTGCCGGCTTTTATTTACGTGTGAATCGCCTGCTGCTTAGTAGCTTTGCCGTAAACGGCAGTGTTTCTTCCTGCCGGTGATTGTATATATATTCTCCTGCCCGGGCTACTTCGGGTTCAACTTCCGAAAGAACAAGCCACTGGTGCAGCGAGTTAAAGTAGGCCGGGTAATCTCCTGTTCCGTCTACCAGGCGGGTGATCTTCTTCCTGTCGGGCGTGAGCACATTTTTAAGAAAAGTATTGGCAAACCTCTTTATATCGGCCCGGTCAAATCCTATTCCCATTTTGTATGCGGCCATTACCATATGGATATCGTGACCGCCGTGGGAAATATCCTCTACCCGGGCTTTCCCCTCGTATAATTTCACGTTATGCGAAATATTGTCTTCCGGTTTCCAGCCGGTGGTAGTCATAGGCTCGTACCAGTAATTCCACGTATAGAGATCCTCGGCACTGTTGTAAGCCAGGCGGTTCTTAAAGAGGTTCACCATTTTTTCTGACCGCTCCAGGTATTCGGGCCTGCCGGTGAGACGATACAGCGCAAGCTGGGCGCAGACATGCTTGGCCAGGTAGTTAAACGGCTGACCGACATTATCGGCAGGAAGCGATTCCCCTTTTTCGCACATCAGGTAGTAGCCCTCGTCAGACCGGGGGCCTTCCCGCCAGAGCCTGCGCGAAGCGTCTTCGTAAGATTCTTCTGCGGCTTTGATGAAGGATTCCGCATAGGGGAGCAGTTTTTTCAGCCGGGGACTGCTCCTCACAACTTCCGAAAAACGCAGCATCGGGTAATAGATCACCCCAAGGTAACCCGTAAAAGCCAGCGGGACGGGCGAGAGAGCGACCTGCTGCGGGGGCAATGAGTCCTGGTATCCCGGTTTGATGAATTCTATACGGACCAGGTTCGATTTTTTGTCATGGTAGTCGCCCGGACGCGTAGAATACGGCGCCATCGGATCATCTACCACCTGTTTCACAAACCCCCCGTCGGTATCCGACAGGCTGAGATTTTCATAAGTCTCATACCTTTTGAAATGCTCGTTCCTGACCTTTAGCGTAAACCTGTCGTCGCTTTGGGGGATAACTTCAACGGTAGTGAAATTGTTATAAGCCGAAGGCGTCGACCTTATCCGGACGATGATGTTGCCCTCTTTGTCTTTCAATACTCCCTCCGCTACCACGTATTTGCTCGCCATACTCCAGGCCGGCCTGATATAACCTGAGCCGTCGGCTACCTTTCGCCGGTCGTCGCGGTGTTCCAGCAGCCGCGCGCCCCTGGAGGCGACTTCCCTCAGATACCATGTATCGCGGGTAGCATCGTAGAGATCCATAAAGGCATTCATTACATAGGATTCGCCCCATGCCAGCGTACTGGCATCCGGCGTGCGTAGCCACGGATCGGCTTCGGGCAGGGCATCTATCAGCCGGGAAGCCCTGGCAAGGCTTACTTTTTCGGTCTGCGGGCGGGTTTTGCTTTGTCCCGTCAAAGAAAGGGGAACCGCGATAAGAAGGATCAGGCTGTATACATGCTGTCTCATATTTCATTTTACCTTAAAACTCCACAAATGTGATTCGCAGACAAAGTAAACGGCGCCGTCCAGGTAGGCGCCGCCGGCGCGGACAGGCTGAGGCGCTTCACCGAGCAGCCTGATCTCACTGGTTTTGGGATTCAGCTCTGCTATACCTTTCTGCAGAACGATATAGATCCGGCCTTTATCTCCCCTGACGAAAATTCTGGGACCCTGTTCGAGCACTGTTTTACCGAGCCCGAGCTCTTTTTCTATATCGGTTTGCCTGATCAGTTTCCTCGCTTTCGGATCAAAAACAAAAAAGTCCTTTCTGTCTGCAAAGCCTGCAATGTTCCCGTCCGGCAGTAGTACCAGGTCGTTATATCCCTGGGCGCCCGGAAAAACGGCTTTCTGCCAGACGATTTTTTTCCTTTTCTCATCCATGAGGTAAAGGAAAGCCTCCTTTGCTTTCTTTTCTCCGCCCGTCCCCGGGGTAGTGGTGGTGCCGCCTGCGAGGAGCCCGTTACCGAGCGCTGCCAGGCTCATGGTAGATTGATCGGGCACGAGATCCTTATCCGGAAGAACACTCATGCTATTGGTGGATTTGTCCCAGAAAACCATACCGCCGCCGGTTAACCCGTAGGCGGGGCCTCCCGCATAGATAACCGTCCTGTTATCGGGATGAATCAAAATTCTGAAAGGCCGGTAGACATCCGGTTTTGCTTCGCCCAGGAAAGCGGGATTGGAGCCGGCCTGCCGTTCTTTCAGCGTGGCCTTATAAGGTTTGGACGGATCCCACCGAAGCAGGAAGCCGCCCGGGTAGCCTCCTACGTAAAGATGCTTCCCGTCGCTTTCCACCGTATTGAATTGTCCGTATGCCTCCAGGTTTGTCCATTGACCGTTTTTGGGGTTAAAGCTGAACTGGCGCATGGGAAAGGCCGTGCCGCCGCAAATGGTTTTGTCAGGGCCTAAAGCAACTCCCATGACGATCGCGCCTTCGCTTTGGTGGGTGAATTTTACTTCGCGTGTGCTTCCCGACGGATCGGTCACTTTCATCGTATTGGTGGTCAGGTCGAGATCCGCGATTTGCCTGCCGCTTTTAAAAGCCCGGTGAAACAGGCTCTGGCTGTCGGCAATGTATTTGACAGGATTGAATATATGTGTGCCGGCAGGAGCTGATACGCCCTCGTATAACGTTATCCAGCCGCTTTCGTCCGATTCCAGGCTTTTCCCGTAGACTTTCCCGTCTTTGTTCCTGTAGAGGGAAGCAGATCCCTGTTTACGGTCTTTTTCGGTGAATGTGAGTTTCGTCTCCCGGGTAGCCGGGTTAAAGCATACGATTTGGCTGGACGTATACCCGACGGCAAAGTAAATCCATCCTTTGTCGTCGGCGGCGATCGAACGCTGGTACTGGGGCCAGTTTTCTTTGTGGACAAACCCGTAATCGGTAAATACCCGTGTGGAGGGGTCGAAAGAGACAAGCCCGCTTCCGGGATAGGTAGCCGCCCAGATGAGCCCGTTGTCGTCTTCGGTCATCGACATAGCTGCTCCGCTGGTTTTATGGTGAAAGGTGAATTTCCTCTCTGCCGGATCGAATTCGACAAAATATCCCTTAAAAAGGGTATAGAATTTATTTTTCCCGGAAAGAATAGACGCATACGGCGCGTCGCCCGGGGAAAAAGGCATATCGAATTGTTCGCTCTTCCCGGTTTCGGCATCTATCATGAGCAGGGCATACCCGCCGCGGTGGTCGAAAAGCCACAGGAGCGCCACGTCCCTCCCGTTGCCGTCGGTAGTGGCTACAATGCCGCGGTGCTGCCCGATAGGAGAGGCCACTCCATGGTCGGTAAAGCTCCCGGGCCCGCCGGCGATCTTATTTTGCCGCGGCGACCCGAAAAGCAGTCCCGGGGCCAGCCCGAGCGATGCTGTTGCTGCGGCATTTTTCAACAGGAAATCACGGCGCGACAGGTTATCTTCTTTTTTATTCATCATTTAAGGGTAGGTAATAAAATCTATCTGCTGAACAAACCTTCTGATAGAGTACTCGTTTTAACGTAATGCGGGCCAGGGAATTCGAAGAAAGGAAATGCGGTTCTCCTGATAAACCCGTTTCCGGCCAGATCAAAAACAGGAGGCTCTTCGGTGACGATAAGGCTTTTTCCTTTTTGTTGCTTAACGGAAGCGACATGAAAGGAGGATGTCCGCCCGTTTCCATGCCTGACCGTCAGGAACTCACCCGGCACTAACCCGGTATCCCCCTCCACTTCCAGCTGGTTTCCGTCGACCTTTAGCAGTTTCCCGGAAAACGTCCTTCCCTGTATTTTTCGCTTGCCTACGGCAAACCCGTTTCCGTCGACCATCTTCAGCTGTACGGACTTATCGGTACTGAACCTTGCGAAAGCGATACGTCCGTCGAATACGACTGCTTCTCCATTGAGAGCAAACGAGGTTTTTGCCGCCTCATCCCGGTAGAGAATATAATCGGTTGTCCCGTCGTCATGAACAATTTTAAGGGCAACGGCCCCTGCATCCTGGTGTATGATCTGCACGGAGCTGATGGGGGGATTGCCGTCAAACGGGGCATGGACAGCCGCAAACCTGGAAGACGGCCCGTCTCTCGATACGATGACGGATGGTCTCAGGTAATCATCGAGCCTGCTCTGGTCTTCGGTAGCGTTCCTTACGCTCCACGATTCGGCTTTGCTGACCAGGCTGCTGCCATCGGGCATAATCCAGGTGCGTAGTCCTTTTCCGGGTTCGTCGCGGTAGCGGAAGGTGGCTACCATCGGCTCATTTGTACGGGTTTCGGTTATATTCAGGAAGTTTGCATAAGCCCAGTAAGGTTTCCACATATACTGGTAAGCCGGTATCCCGGGCGACTCTTCGAAGGTAACCCCGTCCGGTATCAGCGACTTGCCCTTTTGCCAGGGCAGTGCGCTGCCGTCCGGGCGTTCTACGGTCAGCTGTTGCGTACTGTCTGCCGCGCCGTGCAGTATCCAGTCTTTTCTTGCACCGCCTTCTACGCGAAAGATATCTATCAGGTAGTGTGCCCCTGCGGGAGTCCGGACAGCCGTCAGGGTACGCTTATATACCGAAACGTCTTCCTTGCTGTAGTTCTCTGCAGTTTCGGCTTCTATCACCTGGAATCCGGGATCGGTTCCGCTGAAAAGCAGCAGGTTGCCCGCACCTGCGTACGGGCCCCCGGCTCCGCTTTCCTGGCTTTTCCCGTTTACGACCACAAGATTATGGGCCGCAGTGCTGGAAGCCCAGGGGCGCGCTTTTGTATGTGTATAGCCGATATCAGCTGTGAGTTCTTTTCCTTTTCCAAACAGCAGCAGGTTAAGACCGGCATAATGATCGTGCCCGAACCTGCCGTTATAGTTGAGATGGGCCTGAAACTGGTCGTTTCCCGCACCCATGCCCAGTACGCCGTAGCCTACCCCTGTTTTCAGATGTGCGACCGACCTTTCCAGGCGTGGGCGGTAAGCGTCGGCAGACCAGGTGTCGTTCAGGCAGGCATAATGCCCGTTGGGAAGCCTTAGGGCATGATCCGCCTCAAGTGCTTTCAGCAGGTCAGGATGCTCTTTTTTCATCAGGTTTTCTTTCTGTATGTCGTCCAGCGACGGGTACAGCTTTGAGAATACGGCTGACAGGCCCGAGATCGTCTGCCGGTGATAGGAGACGGTAGCCTCCTTCCAGAAGCCGTCGTGTGAAAACTGCTCCTTCAGCATACGCGAAATGCCGGATTTGACCGTTCCGGCCAGCTCCGGCTGCCTGAGCACGTTGGAGGCCACTGCCTGTGCTCTCCAGGTAGTGGGATTCATATTGGTAGGAGAGATGTTCTTTTCGTACGGTTCGACAAACCGGAGCATCGGAAGAAACAGATCCTGTTCTATTACAGTGCGGTCGTTTTGCGTGAGCAGGGGAGTATGCTGCAGAACGTCGTATGCGAGAAGCAGGTTTTCGGATACGTCCATGTAGCCCCACCATGACCATTTGGCCAGCCGCCAGGCATCGTGCTTACGCTTTACGACCTCGTCGGGGTAGGTATCGGCGGTATAAAATCCTTTTTCCCTTCCAGGGTGGTCAAATTTGATGATATAGTCGGGATAAAGCGCTGCAAAGCGTTTTAAAATGAGCGCGGCCCGCTTTCCGGCTGCTTCGTACCGGGATGGATCAATGCTGTAAAGCGCTGCCAGATCCTGCGCGATTCTTTCGAGCAGGATCCTCTGCTCGTACCACCTCCTGGACTCGAACCAATACTTTTTGCCGTCGGGCGCCTGGTGATAATTAAAGCGCTGGATTTTTCCCGACGGTTTTTTTACTTCGACGTAGCCATTTTCAGGATACTGGTCGTTGGGGAAGAGCGTACCGGTGAACCGGCATTTTACTTTCGATCCGAGCGAAGGATCCCATATCATATTGTTTTCCTGCGCTCCTGTATCGCTTTCAGGGCTGCCGCAGAACCTGAAGCCTCCCTGCACAGGCACCATGTCTGTGAGCTCCTGCTCTGTCATGGACAGGAATGGCCCGCATGTCCTGAGTAATTGCGCTTCCGATACATCACGCAGGCCGTAGACCGCCTTTTGCGGGAAGGCGATAGTCGTAATGAGATAAGCAAAGATAAAGGTGATCAGGCGAGGCATAACAGGAAGGAGTTTTTACCACAAAGGCACAAAGAGCACAGAGTATTTTTTGTGTTTTCTCCGTGTTCTTCGCGCCTCTGCGGTTTAATTTTACTTTATCCCCTTGCTAAGGGGCGACGGTCACGGTCAGTTTCCTGACAACCGATTTCTGATCGTCTTTAGTTGCATTGGTGCCTACAAAGGTAACCTGGTAAGTTCCCGGATTAGCAAAAGTATAGGCGTACTCTGCCAGCTTGGGGTTTCTTATTCCCCTGATGCCGATGGGACGATCGGGTCCTAAATCCACCTTGTCGGTACGGATGGGAGCGCTTATTGCCCATGTTTCACGTAACGGATCGTTATACGGGTTGTTCGGATTGTAGGGAACATATTCCGGACGCACGGCGGTAGGATCGTACTCGGTGCTGTTGGGATCGTAGATCGGGTTGTTGGGATCGTAGATCGGGTTGTCCGGATTATACTTCTCGCTGTTCGGATCTTCATAGGTATTCCCCAGCAGCGACAGGCGCGTTGTAGTAACTGTAGACCTCGAAGGAGTGTTGACCTTGTCCTCATCTACAATGGTAAACGCAGCAAACGTCTGGTTCATCAGAGGCAGCGGAGCGTTGTTGTAGGTCTCGACGCTGCTTACGTTAAAGGCTTCCACCATCCAGGTCCTGGCCGCCCCGTTTTCAAGCTGCGGTCGGGTGACGTACTTATACGCCACGTGGATCGGGCCGCCGGTTTCAGTGAAGCGCGAGATATCCAGCGGGCCGGCAGCGGTAAATGTAGCGTTTGTGGCAAGCCTGAGGCTATCGGTTACGTCTACCCAGGTGGCGGCTTTAACGCTTGCAAGGCTGGAATAGTCGCCGCTGAAATCGTTGGATATCAGAACGGACAGCTGGTTGGCCTGTGCTCCCCCGGTAACGCCGGTATTGAACGAAAGCCTGGCACCTTTATAACCCAGCTCGACAACCCGCCCGTCCTTGAAGTCATATTCTCTGCGCGGCTCTCCCGAATAGAAAGCGATGATATCGGCATAGCCGGTAATGGAAAAGTTTACAGGCTGGCCGGCTTTCAGGCTGCCTGAAGCTACTGTTACGTCGAAGTCAGGGGCTGCGTCTATCTTCAGCTCTTTCTCACAGGCAGATAGTGCGATCAGCGCAGCCGGTATCAGAAATTTTGTCAGTTTCATCATCAATTCTTTTACAGGTTAAATTACCATCCCGGGTTTTGCTCCATTAAAAGGTTAGTAGACATTTCGGCCGCCGGAATAGGCATCAGCAGGTCTTTTTCGCTGATATTACCGAACCATGATGCGTAAAAAGTACCTGGTGCATCCTGTGCGGCCGTGTTAGCCAGATCCCTGATTGTCTGAATATAAATACCCCACCTGAGCAGGTCTGCTTTTCTCAGGCATTCGCTGTTCAGCTCGCGCATCCTTTCATCAATGAGAGCCTGATGAAACGCTTCTTTCGATCCGGTCCTGGCTGCGCTCAGCCGGGCATCTTCCTGCGTATAGATCGTAGCTTCTGCAGTTGCGCCGCTGCCGCCGCCTCCCTGTATGGTGATGGTAGGAGGGGTCGAGTATCTGCCATGCAGGTAGAAATCAACACCTGTAGGATCTCTATTCAGGGTAATGGCCGTCACTTTGCCGGTGGCGTCGACAGTAGCCGTTGCTTCCGCATTCTGACCCTGTCCGTTCGAAATAACTACATTAGGAGGAGCGGCGCTGGAATAGCCGCTGCCGCCGTTCGTAATGGTAATCGACTTGACGCCTTTGGACCATCCTCTCCACCTTACATTGTTAACAATGTCAATCACTTCCTGTGTAGGTCCGTTGATCGCATTTTCAGCTTCGGCATACATGAGCAGTACATCGGTAAACCTGAGAATAGGAACGTTTTCGGGTGTTGTTCTCGTATCCATTTTGGGAGAAAACCTTTCGTACTCTCTTCTCCATTTGCCCGGTCTTATGGCATATTTAGCCAGTTCGGTAGGGGGGAGGGGTCTCATGTCTTTCGAGCCGTTTACCTGGGTGAGGGTATAAGCGAAGTGCCCCGATGTGTTCCAGAATTTCCTCGAATCGCCCGGTTCAAATATATTGTAGAATTTAGCAGTTATGCTTACATAAGAATCGGCTCGCCCGCTTGCCGCTCCGGTGGGTATAGCCGGACCGTTGATCCATCCCTGGTTAGCTGCTTCGGTATGATTGTTAAGACCGTTCCCATAAAACTCTACTTCGAAAATGCTCTCCTTGATATCATAGATATCCCCTGCCAGGTTCATGAAAATCTCCGGATAATAGGGGTTCATCGCATGATTGGCCACCGGATCGTCTATGACCATTTTAGCCCACTTTTTGGCCTCGGCATACCGGCTTTGGTCACGAAGCGGATGTCCGGCCATCGCGAGGTTCACTCTTGCCAGCAATCCTCTTACCGCCGATTTGCTGACTGCACCTCCAAAACCAAGATCGGTAATGTTGGGAACAAGAGGCTCGGCTGCCTGCATGTCGGCAACAATCTGGTCGTATACCTCTTTAACCGAATTGCGGGCCTGGCTGACCTCATTAACAGAAGCGGTCGGCTCAGTTTTGATCGGCACACCGCCATAGTACTGAACCAGCAAAAAGTAGTAGTAGCCTCTGAGGAAAAGCACTTCCCCGCGGATCTTGTCCCGTAGCTTGATGTCGATATCCGGATTCCTGTCCAGGTTGGCCAGCACGACGTTGGCCCGGTTGACGCCCTGCCACAAAGCTCCCCAAAAGCCGGTGCTATACTGGTCGGCTGTCGAATAAAAATAATTCCAGGGACCTGTGGTCAGGGTGGCGCGGTTCATGTAACCCTCGTCGCCCTCCCAGGCGAGCAGGTACAGACCGCTGCTGCCGTAGATGTTGCCGTTCCCCAATATATCGTAGACGCCTGCACGGGCAAATTCCAGGTGCTGGGGAGTCTGATAGTAATTGGTCGGACTCAAAAAGTCGGTAGGAGTGGTCTCAAGGAAGTCGTTGCAGGAACTCAACCCCAGGACCATTGTCGATAAAATGAAATATTTTGCCTTCATGAATTTCAAGTTTTAGGTTAGAAGCCTGCCTTTATACCAAAGGAAATGGTTTTGACCTGGGGGTACCCTGAGAAATCAAAGCCGGGAGACAATACGGGAGAATCCAAAATAGAAACTTCCGGATCAAGCCCGCTGTAATTGCTCCAGGTCAGCAGGTTCTGGGCGGCAATTGTCAGGGTCAGATCTTTCAGATAAGCTTTTCTGATCCAGTCCTTAGGCAGAGAATAGTCGAGAGAGACCGTTTTCAACCTCAGGTAGGAACCGTCCTCGACCTGCTTGGAAGAATAGAACCCGATCGGGCCCTGTCCCCTGGTCCTGTAATTTTCATTGGTCGGGTTCTCAGGCGACCACCGGTTTACGTAGCTGGCAAACTGATTGACCAATGCCCGGCCATTGCTGTTTCCTTCCAGGGCAAGCCGGTTGGCATTGTAGATGTTATTACCGTAAGACCATTGGAAGAATAGATTCAGGCTGAATCCTTTATAGCGCAGGTTGTTATTGAATCCACCGGTATGGATGGGCTGCCCGCGACCGATAACGGTAAGGTCGTTATCGTCGACTATCCCGTCGCCGTTGAGGTCTCTGTACCTGATATCGCCCGGCTGTATGGAAGTGCGTACTGCGCCGTTGGTGGCTACGTCATCTTTCAGGATATATGTACCCGGCGAAGGATTATGGAAATGCTCATACTGGTAGTTCCCTTCCCATATAAACCCGATCATCTGTCCGGCCGGCTTTCCGATCTCCGAAACGTAAAGCGGCTTGTTGAACTGGGACTCGTAACGTCCGTTGGTCAGGATAGCCTGCTGGCCGTAGGTGAGCTCCTCCACTCTGTTACGGTTGAAGGATATGTTGAAGCTACTGCTCCAGCTAAAGTTGCGTTTTTCAAAATTGACCGTATTGAGCGTCAGCTCGAGCCCCCTGTTCCTGAGTTTCCCGATATTTTTAGTAGCGCTCGAAAAACCTGTTGACGTAGGAAGCTGGGCGCTCAGCAGCAGATCGGAGGTGAACTTGTCGTACACGTCGGCTTCGAACGTGATGCGGTTGTCGAAAGCGCCGAGCTCGATACCCAGGTCGGTTGTACTAACTTTCTCCCAGCGGAGCCCCAGGTTACCCACATTCGATACGTTTACCATCTGGATCGGCGTCGAGTTGTTGAACGAATATCCGCTCAGTGTTTGCGACAAGCTCGGGAAGCGGACAAAATCGCCTACGCGGTTGTTCCCGGTGTTTCCGTAGCTGGCCCTGATTTTTGCAGTGGAAAGAAACGGGAAAGCCCTTTTGAAGAAACCTTCCTGGTCGAGATTCCAGCCGACAGCCGCTCCTGGGAAATATCCCCATGGATCCTGGAATTTGGACGAAGCATCGGCCCGGTACGTCAGGGTAAGCAGGTACTTTGAAGCAAAGGTATAATCTAACCTCGCGGCATACGAAACCATCGTACTCCTGGAATTGGAAGATCTTGGGTTGAATGGCTCTCCCTGGTCGATCCCGTCGATCCCCAGGTTTTCGTTTGGAAGATTACGTCCTGAATAGCCATTCTGACTTATATTGAGACCGTTCAGACCAAACAGCCCCAGCGCGGTAATGTTGTGCAGCCCGAAGCTTTTCTTATAGGTCAGCGTGTTTTCGTTGGAGAATGCATAATCGAACCTGTTTGCAATAGTACCATTCACTCCGTTGACATTCAGTGGATTATGCGGGCTTCCCTGGGATGTTTTACTATTGTAGAATTGCTCGTCCCGCCTGTTGATATGACGGATACCTGCATTCGATCTGAATGTCAGCCCTTCGATGATATCCACATTGAGATAGGCGTTTGCATCGAGCGTGTTGGTCATATAGTACTGGTGCTGATTTTCCATGTCGATGAACGGGTTGACGCGGAAGTCGGAATTGTTGACTGCCGATTCGTCAGCCTCTTCCTCGATCAGGTTGTACTCCAGTCCTATAGGCGTAACCGGCCGGTATACCCAGGTACGGAACAGGGTATAGGTCGACGGGCTGGAATTACCCCCGGCAGAATTAATACGCTGCCCGAAATTCGTTACCCGCGTGTAGTTTGCCGTAGCGCCTACATTGATGCTCTTGGCCAGCCGCTGATCGATCGTAACCCTGCCGGAATAACGGTTATAGCCGGTGTTGATAATCACGCCTGTCTGGTCAAAGCCCGATCCTGACACCGAATATTTGGTCTGATCGTTGCCGCCTCTGATCGAAACGTTATAGATCTTGATGGCTCCGGTCCTGAATAACAGGTCCTGGAAGTTAACGGCTTCTACATTCCGGTAATCTTCCAGCGTCTTGCCATCCCTGAAGTAAGCCAGCGTCGTAGCCTGTGCAGGATTGAGCTCCTGCTGGTATTTTAAAAACTCGTAGGGGCTCATCAGCTCCATCTGCTGAGGCCGCTCCTGGAAACCTATCGAGGTAGAGAGCGAGATGTCGGGCCGACCTAATTTGCCGCGCTTGGTCTTGATGAGCACTACACCGTTTGCAGCTCTTGAGCCGTAGATAGACGCCGAAGAAGCATCTTTAAGAATAGAGATGGATTCGATATCTTCGGGGTTGAGCGTAGACGGATCAAGGTTTTCTATCGGGAAGTCGTCTACAACATACAGAGGTGCAGTGTTCTGGGTAAGAGAGCCTGCCCCCCGGATCATGATATTGACCCCGCCTCCCGGCTGCCCGTCATTGGAGAACACCCGGACACCGGCCGCACGGCCTGCAAGGGCATCGGCAAAGTTACCAACAGGCGCCTTTACCATATCACTGACCTGCAGTGTACTTACCGAGCCTGTAAGATCGCTCTTTTTAACAGTGCCATAACCCACCACGACAAGCTCGTCGAGAGCTTTGGAATCAACCTCCATCTGTACGTCGATGGTGGATTGATTGCCTACAATCACTTCCCTGGTTACATACCCTACGAATGAAAACACAAGGATATCGCTGGAAGACGGGACGTCCAGGGCATAGGTTCCGTCCAGGTTGGAGGTTGTCCCGACAGTTTTTCCTTTCACCAGGATGCTGACACCGGGCAGGCCTTCGCCTTTTTCGTCGGTGATGCGGCCTTTTACGGAAATTGCCATTTTCGAAACCAGCTTTGTATTTCTGTCTGCCGGTATGCTGCCGTCCTCCCTGGCGTAGGAAGCATTTGACGCAGCGAGCAGGGCCAGGATATAAAGCCTGGCTTTAGTCTTCCGGGGCTTGAAAAGCACCCGGATCAGGTCTGTAGTTTTGTCCATTTGACTTGTTTGTTTTGAGGTCAATTAAGGAAAGGCATTCGATTGACAGCCCTTTCAATTGATAGTTGGATGTCAGGTTCCCGGAAGGAAATACCTGTGCCGGAGAAAAAAGCAGCCGATAACCGGAACCGGCATATTAATGGGATCAATGCCCGGCGGCCCGCACGAAAGTAGACGTTCTCAGATTTTGTGGTAGGTTTTTTTGCATAGGCAGATTTAATTGATTGATTAGCAATTTTTGTGTCTGAATTTGAAGCACTACAGGAGAATTTTTATTACCAATATCTATAGTTCTGAAATTTCATACTCATTTATCAGAAAGAGAGTAAAGGCTAAATGCGGGAACCGGTTTCTTTTTAATCAGGGCGGAGCCCCCTTATTCGGAGCGGAGAGGCCATAATCCGGGATATTTCGCCTGTCACTCCGCAGATTTGGCTGATTCCGAAAAGTGCCCGGATTTATTTTCAAATTTTTTATTTTTCCCTGCTTTCTGCAGCACCGCTTTCCCCACTACCCGGAAGCCGCGATATTTATCTTCCGGGATGATCCGCACATATTCCCGCGGTTCGTTCATGGCAGATTGGGGTAACCGCCTTCCTTCCAGCTGTAGCGGAATTTCCTTCAACGTAAGGTCGAGCGCGTTGCTGCGGACTTCCACAGTGAGGTAATTGGCGTACTCCGTATAGCCGAATAGCGCGCCGTGGGAAATCTGCATGATGCCATCCTGCTCAATACAGGTGATCGCATGAACTTCCCCGCACAGATAAAGGTCGACGCCATGCTTCACCATCGTTTTCCAGAGAGGAGATCCTGCGCCGTCCTTCAGCATAATCCCGCTCGAGTTCTTCTTTTTCACCGGGCCTATTATGGGTGTATGACCCTGGACAATCCTGAACGGGACGTTTTTGTGCACACCCAGCAATGAATCCAGCCAGGCAATCTGATCGGCAGATACATCAGCCTGGCCGTGTTCAGCAATCAGGTCTTTGTCAAATACATCTATGGTAACAATAAGAGCATTTTCATGCTGAACAAAGTAGGCCATACCCTCTTTGCCTTTCGGCCCGTTGCGGGGCATATCAAAATGTTTCACAAAAGCTTCTTCATAATAGGGCAGGAACTCGAGGGGAGCGCAGTCCCAGGTAAGGCCGCGCTTTTCTTTCTTGCCTTGCGGCAGCCAGGGATTGTCACCAAGCTCATGGTCGCCGATGGCTACGTAATATTTCAGGCCGAATTTGTCCATCCGGCTTTTCCAGGCAGTGTAGTAGATATCGGCCATGTATTCAATCTGTTCCCTGCTCCGCCACCAGCGCCCCATTACCATATCGCCTGCCACCAGCACGAATTCAGGATTTTCACCTTTAATACCGGTCAGCGTAAAGTCGATGGCGTCGTCCCATTTGGGTTCGGGATAATCTACATCGACGTTCAGGAAATCCGGTACGCTCACGAAACTCCAGGAGACGTCTTTTTGCGCATGCAAGGGAGCCGGGCAGCTGAAAAGGAATGCGCATGCCAGCCGGAGTATATTGCCCGTGGAAAGCTTTGTCTTCATCGGAATGAGTACATTAACGACTCTCATTTATGATATCGATGTTATTATTTTATACCAGCCGGGAGTGAAATGATCATCGCCCTTTAACCAGATTCGTTGCCGAAACATTGTGCAGCGTTTCCGCCGGCACACCGTAGGTAATGGCACCGGGAGCATTTCCGGTGTAAATGCCGTTCATGAAATAGCAGTCGGTAACCGGGGCCTCGATCAGCACAAGGTTTTTCCCGTCACCCATCAGGTTCATCGCATAGATATTGTTGATCTTCCCCTTCTGCGACGGGTCCCCGTATCCCTTGCCGCCGACCAGCAGGGTATAGGGACTGCCACCATAGGGCGGAGGCGTGTCAGGCCGCGCTTTGGTAACAATCCCGTTTACATAGACATGATGGATGCTGGCGCTGTCGCCTGCCCGGATCGCCACACCGGTATAGTTGGTCTGGCAATTGGTGATGAATACCTGCTCAGTGTCGTCTTCCGGCCCCGACCATATGCTCGACGTCACCATGGTGGAGGTAATATTGCCATTGGAGCCGGTCAGCGCCGGCGCCACGTTCAGGCTTGACAACGCAATGAGGTCGTCGCCGTTGATTCCCGTCACGTTGTCGATGCGGAAATACTTACAGCCCTGCCTGAGATTGATCCCGTCCTTGTTGTAGGTCCTTACCTTCCGGCCGCCGATTAAAATATCCTCGGGATTGTGAATGCGGATATCGGAAAGAGTAGCATTCCAGGTTCGCTCGAAGCTTATTGCCCAGGCGTGGGAGTTTTCTACCCTGATGTTGGAGAGTTCGAACCCCTTTACCTTTGCAATAAGGATAAGGATATTGCGCCAGTCGCCTTTCTGACGCTGACCGGCTTTCCCGGCGTCGCTGCCATAGCTTACCCGCCAGTTGCCGTTATCCTGCTCCTTTTTGGGATCCTGGGTCAACGTCCTTCCTCCGTCGCCTGTGGAGCGCGGATTGGCCGCTCCTTTCAAAACCACGGAGCCTATCCCGATAATCTTTATGTTCTCGTTCCAGCGGGGATCGGTAATTCCTTCTCCCACGTTGCTGCTCCGGAACATGTTATCGCGGGACTGATCGGACAGCTGCATCGTGCAGTTATCCAGTATGATGCGGATATTGCTGGGGAGGAGGATGGCTTCGTCGATCATCCATACAGACGTTCCGTTGGTATTCGCGGAAGGTATCCGCACAGTGTTGGTGCTGCCGGCGGCCTTTGCGATAGCCTGCCGGATGCGCTCGGTGTCGGTGCCCTTAAAAGCATTGGGCGTGATGTCTTCTGCCGGAAGCCCCGTATGGCGCGAAAACCCTCCGGAGAGGATCACGGCGCAAATACCGATCCAGGTAAGATAAAAACCTTTTTTCATAAGCAGTGTTTCGAGGAAACGTGTACTCACTCTGGCGAACTCATGTCAAGATAACCTTTTTTAATATTTTTACCGTATCGCCGCCCTGAATAAAGGCTGCGAAAGTTTTAAAAAAACCTCCTTCCGGCGGTGAAAGGAGGTTTTTTGTGCAATGAACCTTATTATTCAACCGTTTCGAGCGGAGGCTCGTTTCTCTCGGCGCCGACATAGCCGGGATTCTGATTGATCCTGCCCAAGGTGTTGGAATTGATGATATTATCGTCGATAGGCCAGTGAATATGGTAAGGCCTGATATCGGGGTTCTGCCCCAGGATATTAACCTCCGACGACCTTTGGTAAAAGTCGTTCAGGCTGTAGACCCGGTCGTGGTACCAGTTCTTTTGGTGAATGTTACCCAGGCTGTATCCTTTTTCCCCTCTTGCCGCCAGGATATAAGATACCCTGCTCAGCTCATTTTGCCTGGGGGTTTCGGCGAACAGCTCGCGTGCGCGTTCATCGAAAATATAATCGATGGTTACATCGGCCGCAGTAACCGGCTTTGCCTGTGCCCTTTCCCTGACAGCATTGATATCTGCCGCCGCATTGGCCAGCTGCCCCAGCCAGAAATATGCTTCGGCTCTCAGCAGGTATGTTTCAGCAAGACGGAAAATGTACCAGTCTCCGTTGCTTCCCATAGGATGCCCGGCCTGGTCCGGCTTTTTCGGTACATACGTTTTGTAGATCGGCATAGGGTAGATCCGCGCCCAGTATTCCGAAGGAAAGTCCGTATTCTTTGGATCCAGGACTTCTCCGTACTGGACGGACGCCGGGTTGTTATAGCGCAGTTCCTCGCGGTCTTTCCAGTTGATATCGGCTCTTCTGAGGTCGGTTGTGGTTTTATAGTTAACCCCGTTTTCCTCCCAGATCCGGTAGCTGTGCCAGTCGCTCAGCGCTACGTCCGGGTTCCCGCGTCCCAGGGAATCATACACCGGTCCCGAATCGATCATTCCCAGCTGCTTGTTCCTGTCTTTTCCGTTGGCGTTATGCCACCATGAGCAATGGTACACCCGCATGGTAAAAAGACCGTCCGTGCGGGCAAGCGAGGGCGCCTCCCACCTGTCGACAAAAGCCAGTATGGTTTCGGTGTTCTGGCTTATATTCTTATTATCGGGGCGATGAAGGTCCCAGATGACATTCTTCCGGGGATCGTCCGCATCCTGTCCGAAACGCGCTGTCATCAGCTTGTAAGGACCGTTGATCACGCGATCGGCCGCCTGTATCGCTTTCTCGAATTCCATATTGGCCAGGTAGATTTTGGTCAGGAGGTGATCGCCTGCTCCTCTGGCGGGAATACCGGGCGCCGTTTTGACAGGCATCCACTGTACGGCAAACTCCATGTCGGACTGTATCTTCTTCAGGATGGCGGAACGGCTGTGGGTTTTGAAATCAAGCTTCGCGCCGTTTACTTCCTCCTGTA
This sequence comes from Spirosomataceae bacterium, assembly GCA_037191015.1. Classification (GTDB taxonomy): domain Bacteria; phylum Bacteroidota; class Bacteroidia; order Cytophagales; family Spirosomataceae; genus Ravibacter. Next base: position 74,276 of record JBBCKD010000027.1, on the reverse strand, counting down.
CAAAAGGCAGGTCTCCGTAATTGCCCACCAGTCGGTAATACCAGTACGAACGATGCCACAGCGCCTCCGCCAGGATCTCGTTCCGGTCGGCCTCATTCGACCACTCGATCGCATCGATGCGGGTGATAATCGTATTGGCATTCTTGACCATCTGGAAAATATCGTTAATCTGTACGACAAACTGCTGGTAACGGTCCGAGTTGGGAGTCAACGCCTTATAATCCATCTGTAGCCAGGGTACTCCGGCCTCCGAGGCCGCCCACTGGTGCGCCATAAAGTTCTTTTGCGCAGTCTGCTCCCTGGTCAGGTCTTTTCTCATCGTAACAAGGAGCGCCTGGTAGCCCTGCTTATCCACGAAAATATTCTCGGGCGTAAAGAACGATTCCGGCATCGGCTTCAGAAAACTTTCGGAGCACGACATCGGGATAGCCATCAGGGCGACGGCAGCCAGGTATTTCAGGTTTTTAATGCTATGTATCATTTCTTCTTTCTGTTTCTTGAGTCACGAAATAGCCACCTTATAAAGTCAGATTAAGCCCTACGGTGAAAGTGCGCGGCATAGGAGTGCTGGTCCGGCCCCGGGAATCCCATGATTCAGGATCCCAGCCAGGCCATTTCGAGAAGGTCAGGGCATTCCTGACAGACCCGAATACCCTGGCTCCCTGCAGCTTCAGTGCGCCTGCAGCCGTCATCGGCAGGTTATAAGACAGCGATATATCCTGGACCCTCAGGAAGGAGCTCGGCTTGTAGAGCATTACCTTTCCGCCGAAAGGAGAATCGTTTACGCTCAGGCGGGGATATTCGTTGTTCCTGTTCTCAGGTGTCCAATACTCAAAGTTGGGAGTACTGATCCTGTCGTAGGTAGACCACCCGGCAAGTGGCTGGATAAACGGCCGGATATGCCCGAGATCAGCCCTTAAAAAAATGGATGCCGTCAGGTTTTTCCAGAAAGTGAAATCGTTCCTGAATCCGAACAGGTACCTGGGCTGCTGGAAACCGATAAACTTTTTATCCTGTAATGCCTCATAAGCGCCGTTGTTATCGATATCCTCGGCTTTGATATCACCGGGCTTCAGGTTATATCTCCTGGCCTCTTCGGCTTCTTCCTCCTGCCACATACCGAGAATATTGTAATCCCAGACGGCATCGATAGGCTTCCCTATAAACCATTGATTGGTATAGTCGGGTATTTCTCCCGTGTAAGTCTGGCCTTCCAGCATGTACGTGCCTGTCTCTCCGAAGAGGCTCTTCAGTTTATTGCGGTTCATGGAGAAATTCAGGTTAGACCTCCATGTAAAGCCGGATGAATTGATATTGGTGCTTCCCACCGTCAGCTCAAATCCTTTATTTCCAAGCTCCCCTATGTTGGTTGTCACGTTTGCAAAACCTGTAACCCTGGGCAGAGACCTGTTCACCAGCAAATTGCGTGTTACCATATCGTAGAAGTCGAGCGTAGCGGTAATCCGGTTGGACAACAGCGAGAGATCGATACCGAAGTTGGTGGAAGTGGTTTCTTCCCACTTGAGCGCTTTGTTTGAAAGGGTATTGGTCTGAACGCCTATCTGTGTTTCGGAACCATTATAATATTGTGTAGACCGCATCTGGGAGAAGGATGCAAACGGGCCGATCGACCGGTTTCCGTTTACGCCCCACGAAGCTCTGAACTTCAGGTCGGTGATCAGGTCGGACTTGAAAAATTCCTCTCCCGAAACACGCCAGGCAAATGCTGCCGCCGGGAAATAAGCGCGGGGATTTTCCTGTCCGAATGCGCTGAACCCGTCTCGCCGGAGGGAGGCCGTGAGCAGGTAACGATCCTTATAGGAGTAATTGATCCTTCCCATCATGCCGTCTCCGGAATAGCGCAGATCGTCTGTACCGATGGCGGGGTTGTTGCCGAACTGCATGCCGTGGAAGCCCAGCGAAGGACTCGGCTGAAAGGTGTTGTTCGTCATTAGGGACGACAATGACCTGAACTTCTCCGCATTGTAGAGGAACGTTACGTCAAACCGGTGATCTCCAAACTCATGGTTCCATTTCAGCAGGTTGTCCACCATCCATTCAGAAACGGTGGAATCGGCCCGCGAAGCTCTTCCCTGGCTGTAAGTGTCGCCTCCTACAATCGTCGCGGGCGACCAGTAATTATAGTCCCACATGGTTTCTACCCTCGGTTGGTAGGAAATGCGGTAGGTGATGTTGAACGGAAGCGCAACCTCGGCAAACAGGGTGGCGAAAAGCGTTCTCGATTTGTTATCCCGGTCCTGCCCGTAATAATTGAGCAGGGGGTTTTGCCCGCCTATATACCCGTGAGGATACCACCTGATGCTGCCGTCCTCGTCATAGATACTGGCAAAAGGGCTGGTAGCCTGCATTCCGCTCAGGCTGGCCGGGGTTGCATTCTGGATCCTGTTGGCGTATTGGGCATTTACACCTGCATTCAGCCAGCTCGTGACCTTGAAATCAAGATTCACGCGCGAGCGGGCTGTCCTGAATTCGTCTCCCCGTATGATGCCTTCGTTATCGACCCAGCCGAGAGACCAGAAATACTTGATGTTATCCGTACCTCCGCTGATGCTTACGTCGTATTCCTGGCGCATCGCCGTTCTCAGCACCTCATCGCCCCAGTTGACCGTCTTCCCTGAGAGGTAGCTGTCCACTTCCTGCGGAAAAAAGTTCAGCCGGCTCAGCCATTCGCGGGTATCGTCCGGGTTTGAGCCGGGATTTGCGCTCCTCCACTGGTCTATGCTTACACCGCCGGGAAGCGCTTGCGGGTTGTGCCAGTAGTAGTTCGGCTGGGCTAGTCCCAGTGTCCGGAAATAATCCCGCCGGTAATCCAGGTATCCCTGCGGATCGCGTACGGCAAACCGGTCGGAAGTGACCTGCTGAACCCCTAATTTTGTCGAAAAATTGATCGTCGGCTTTCCTGATTTACCCTTGGTTGTGGTGATCAGGATCACGCCCGATGCTGCCCGCGCCCCGAAAATGGCGGCAGAGCTGGCATCCTTCAGAATATCGACCGTTTCGATATCCGAAGGATTGATATCGCTGATGGCTCCGTTATAGATAACGCCGTCGAGAACGATCATAGGGGCGGTAGAGGCATTGAGGGAGTTTACCCCCCTGATCTCCATCGAGCTTCCCCCGGCTGCGGAGGTTCCCTGGTTGGCCTGGAAACCCGCAACGCTCCCGGCGAGCATATCCGTCAGCTGAGTAACCGACTGGTTTTTGAAAGCCGAGGCGTCTATCCGCGCTACCGACCCTGTCAGGTCGCTTTTCTTTACCGTGCCATAGCCGACCACTACCAATTCGTCGAGCGCCTTGTTGTCGGCCTCGAGCGTCACTTCCACTGAAGACTGGTTCGGAGAAATTGTAATTTCCCTGGTTTGATAGCCAATGAATGAGAATATAAGTACCCGCTCATTTTCGGCAAGCTCAAGCTCAAAATAGCCGTCGACATTGGTAGCTATTCCTTTCCGGGTGTTTTTAACCAATACATTGACGCCGGGCAGCGGTTCCCCTTTTTCATCGGTAACCCTGCCTTTCAGCAACGTATCCTGCTGACCGGGGGAATGCGTCGCCGGGTTCATGGAATGGAAATTACCCGCGCTTCCGGCCGTATAAACGGGTAATAGTAAAAGGGCGAACAGGCACCTGCGGAGATACCTGGCCCTTTCTGAATGGGATACATGGTGAGTTGAATTCATAATTTCTAATTTGAGATAGTACTTACGATTGTTCAGATGAGTAAAATCGTTCATCGCGTCAGGCGAATATCTTCCCTCTCCCGGAGAGTTTTCCGGGAATTCTAAAAAAGACAAGAAGAAACGTTAAAGGTGGAGCGTACAGTCTGAATAATACCGATGTGTGTCCATAACGAAACCCGGCGGAGAGCCGGCTATACTAAATTTTGCACTAGTTGCAGGTTCTTTTCATAGGCATCCGGGGTTGGTGAGTATTAACTGGCTTGTAATATTTCCGGGACTTTACAGTCCCAGGAAGTTTTTAGCGTTTCCGTAATATAACTTTTCTCTTTCTTCCTTTGTCGCCTCTTCCGGACGCATCGCTTCTATACGCAACAATCCGGTGACAGGATCCAGTATAGGGTAGTGGGAGCCGAAAGCGAATTTATCACTTCCGTAATTTTTCATCATATCCGACAGCTCCATTACCATTCTTCCGGAGGTATCCATGAGCAGCTTTGTCTGGCGCACCAGCGAAAGCTCTTCCTTGTTGAACGCCCCGAAATTGGAGTTATTCGCGAGATTCAGTATCAGGTACTTCGCATCCGGAACCGCCTTGATAAGGGGCAGCGTGTCTTTAAGCGCCCATTCCTTGCTGATGTCCAGCCATGAGCTCGGGCGGCTGTCTACCATCCGTAAAGCTATGGCTATAGGCAGGTTATGGTCTTTTGCCATCTTCGCCAGCTCGATGCAGGCCGGGTTGCTGAGCTCGTAGCCGTGGTAAAGAGGGTAGAGGCGGATCCCTTTGGCGCCCTGTTTTTTTACGCTTTCTTCAAAATCGTGCTTCCAGCCGCTGTAGATCGGGTTGATGGTAGCAAACGGGATGAAACGCTTCCGGTACTCGCTGTTTTCCTTCAGCGCTTCGAATAGCTCGTCGTTGGCCGATTGCACGTTCTTGTAAAAAATACCGTTCAGGTTAAACAGAACCGCCTTATCGATACCGGCGGTATTCATCCGCGCGATTTGCTCTTTGCAGGTATTGCCTTTCAAGCGTCTGAAAGGCCAGTGGCCTATATAGCTGTTTACATCAATCAACATTCCTTCCTATCGACTTTAAGTACTTGTTGTAGTTTCCAAAAAACAATTTATTCCGGTCGGCGTCTGTCAGATCAGCTGCCAGCACGTGGCCTACGCCCTGGTAGTAGCTGCTGTCGCACCCGAAGAAAAGACGGTCGACCCCGACGCATTTAACGGCAAAATCGATCATATTGGCCGCATTGTTGCTTCCCGACACATCGACGAAGATATTCGGTACGCCGATCACTGCCTTGCAGGCTGCTTCCCAGTCGATTCCGCCCCCGATGTGGGCAAGCTGGAATTTCGCTTCCGGGTAACGCCGCGCCGCTTCTACCATGTTTTCCGGGATCGAAACCCCTTTGGGCTCCCGGGCGTCATACTGGATACGTGAAATCCCGATCCCCATGTGCATCAGGATAAGCATCTTCAGGTCGATGAATTTCTCAATGACAGGGTAAAAGAGCGGGTCGTTGATCTTGACGTGGTTGTAGAGCTTCGTCCCGATCATCCCTTCGCCGATGCATCTTTCAATTTCTGCCATCGACTCTTTGGGATACTGGGGATTTAAAGTCAGCTGCCCCAAAAAACGGTCTGGAAACTGTTTCATCGCCCGGAGCACAAGATTATTGCACTCTATGAATTCGGAAGGCTCGCCCTTACCTCCCGGCACCATCGGCCGCGAGATAACCAGCTTTTCGATATTGAGCCGGTCGGCTATGTCTATTACCTGCTCAAAGTTTCCTTTTGTAAAATAGACATGCGCGTGGGCATCTATCTTCCTGTATTTTTTTATTTCGTCTGCAAACGATCTTTTTGTGGGAAATTGCTCATCCTGCAAAGCGGGAGGACGGTTAAGCGACAATGCTGTGCCGGGCAGGGGACTTCCCGCAACAGCCAGCGCAGCCGCGGCTTTAGCCAGGAAATCCCGTCGGTTTTGTGTTTTCATTTATTCCAGGGTTAGATTTTTTTTAATTAAATGATTAGTTAATGTGATGATTAGTTGATGTGATGATTAGTTGATGTGATGATGTGATGATTGGTGGCGCAGCGAGAGATATTCACAGGAGACTTTTCACCTGCGATCTCCATCATCACATCATCACATTGTCACATTATCACATTATCACATCATCTCATTCCCTCATATCCTAAACAGCTTCTTCGAGTTTTCGAAGAAAATTTTACGGGCTATAGCCGGGCTGCCGGAAAGCTCTTTTACTTTCTCAATGGTCTGTATTCCCGAGCAGGCCTGTCCTTTTCCTTCCGAATCGTTGCAGTCGCTGCCGTAAAGAAGCTTGTCCTGGTGACGCTTCAGAAAACCTTTGGCATGCTCTTCGTCCCTTGTGAGCGCATTCAGCCCCGATCCGGCCGACATATCGGCATACATATTCGGATAGTCGCTCAGCAGCCTGTCGGTGATGCCCCCTGCCATTACTTTTCCCTTCGGGTAAAGGACAGACTGGTCGGTATGCTGCTTGTCTATATTGGCCCACCACGATTGGGCATGGCCTATAAAGTTTACTTTGGGGAATTTCTCCAGGACTTTGTGGAAATCTTCGTAACCATAGGTGTACATCTGGTATTGCCAGTGAAGCAGCACGGGCACGTCATACTCCTGCGCAAGCCGGTAGATCCTGAACATGGCGTCCGAATCGGCTCTTATGCCGAATTTGACCTCCCCGATTATTTTGGCGCCTTTTTTCAGGTACTTTTCTATCTCTTTGTCCGCATCTTCGATATCGGGGACCTCGTTTGCACCGAAATAAAACTCGCCGGGGTGATCCTCGGCCAGCTTCATACAGACGTCGTTTCCGGAGGCGCTTACCTGTAGACCGTTTGATTTACCCTGGTGGGTGGAAGAGCCGAAGGAGGGTGTACCTGCGGGCAGCAGAATCGTATGGCTCACGCCCATAGTACGCTGATGCCTGATCAGGTTTTCATGGGGCCTTCCCGCATAGTCGGTATGCTGGTGGATATCGATAATTTTATAATCGTCGGGCAGCAGTGTTCCCAACATAGCAGCCGAGCAGGCCAGCGTACTCTTCTTTATGAATTCCCTGCGGTTTACCATACAAACGTTTATTAGGTCCGGGACTATTCTGTCAGAAGAATAATACATGACCGCAGGCTTTCATACTCAATTTTAAAACAGAATCTGCGGGCTACTGCTGTTCTGTCAATTCAACCAGCCTCCTGACGGCTCCGGCTATCCTGTCTTCAATATCTCCGGCCCACCGCCAGGCAGGCCTCCCGTATTCGTCCAGGTGCGATCCGCCTTCGTATCCGCCCTCTTCCCAGACCCGGCGCGAAGGGATATAGGCAGCCATTTCATTCGTATAGCCCGACACCCATGTGTTCTTGTATTCTTTCTTAAACCTCAGCGAATAGTCGACCACTGCCTCCCCGCCGATACCGATCAGGAGAAGCTCTTTGCCGAATTTCCATACCTGGACGGGGTATTCGTACCAGGAAGGGAAAACTTCCCCGTCGTCGAGCTTCTTCAGCATACGCTTCGCCCAGCGGGCCTGTATGGCTGCGCTTCCGAAGGCCAACGGTACGAGCTTTTCCCTGGTAGCCAGTTCTTCGTAATCCAGCTTTACATATTCAAATGCAGTCGAAAGCGACGCCGAGACGGGTGTCAGCGCCATATTCAGCTGACCCAGTACGGCATCCGCAAGCATGCCGCCATATTGCTCGCAAAGCTCCACTGTTCTGCGCGGCAGCGGATTCTGGTCCCCGCCGCAGGTATTGAAAAACATGGCCTGGGCGCCGGGGTAATTTTTCTCGATCCCGAGCTGGGCATAGCCGGGATAGTCGCCCGACCAGTGGTTATGGGACAGCGTAGTAGGATGACATGCATAACCGAACAGCACGCCCAGCAGCTTGCCGTCGGGTGCTTTTATGGCCAGCACGGGTACGGAATGATCAACGGGACCCTTTAACGGGACATTATTACGGATCATATCGGGCACCTGGTCTTCTTTATTCTCCCGCCTGTTTACCGCAAAAGTGCAGACGCCTTCACCTTTGAAGAGATGCGCCGGCCTGAGATTGTTCCATGCTTCGTCTACCGCTTCGATGATCTTGTCTTCCATCCAGAGCGTATATTCCAGAACCCGCTGTTTCTGAAGTGAATCGCTCGGGTAGTAATCCACCAGGTCGTCCTGCAGGCAGGGACCTGAGTGATTGTGCGAAAAAGTCAACATAAAAGCCGACTGATCAATACCGAATTTCTTTTTTACACGCTCATACAGCCGCTGGTAAATGGTTTTGGACATACCCTGGTGATCGGTCGTGACCAGTACCCGCCGCCTGTCTTTACTGTCTTTCAGGACAAGCACCTTGACCCAGATATCGTGCAATTTCCCTTCGGGCGCTCTTTTTGTGCCATAGCCTGCGAGCCACACGTCTGTCTGAGGCGTGATCACCCTGCGGCTTAAGCCGGCCTGCCATTCAAACCCGGCATCCTGGTCAATATGCGGAACGCCGGAATGCATACATGCAGCGCTCCGTAACGCCGGGATCAACATACCCAGGAGAAAGAAGACAGGAAATTTTTTTTTCATAATTCAACGGTCTGCCCGTTTTTCACGCTTTTATAGATAGCTTCGATAATCTTGACAGACTTCCTGCCTTCAACGCCGCTGATGACGGGCTCGTTACCCGACTCTATTGCTGCCAGGAAATCTTCGATCTGCTTCTGATGACCTGTAAAGCTGATTGCAGCAGGATCTGCGACGCCCCCTTTGGAGATCTGTTGTCCGCCGTGCTGTTCCCGTACCAGGGCGTCTTCCGGTATTTCATCGGCAAATTGCCAGGTAAGCAGGTCGTTCTCTTCGACAATTGCAGTGCCTTCCGTTCCTATTATTTCCAGTCTTTTGAAAGAGCCGGGGTGAGCGGCAGTAGTACATTCGATCGTGCCCAATGCGCCGCTTTCGAAATGGAGAATGGCAACCAGCGTATCTTCGACCTCGATCCCGGTATGTCGCCGGTTGGCTGCAAATGCATGGACCGACTTCACAGGACCCATAAACCATTGAAGCAGGTCTACCGAGTGTATCCCCTGGTTCATCAATGCGCCGCCCCCGTCCAGGGCCCAGGTCCCGCGCCAGGCGGCCGAGTCGTAATAGGCCTTGCTGCGGTTCCATTTAACATAGGCGTTGCCGATCACAGGGGCGCCTATCCTCTGCCGGGTGACCGCATCCTTTATCCGGATATTTACATCCTGGAATCTCGAAGGGAAAATAACACCGATATGCACGCCTGCCTCCCGGGCTGCGTTGATCAACTGGTCGCACCTTTCGACCGTGATCTCCATCGGCTTTTCGATCAGGCAATGCTTGCCTGCCGCTATGCCCGCCAGCCCGGCTTCCAGGTGAGCGCCCGATGCAGCACATATGCAAATCACATCGACATCGGGAGAAGCGACAAGTTCGGCCAGGCTTTCAAAGGCCTGGCAGCCGTAGCGTTCCGAAAAAGCCACGGCTTTCTCACGGTTTCTGTTATAAGCGCCTGCCAGGCGGGCATTCGGGATCTGCTCTATTGCCCGGGCATGAAAATCGGCGATAAGCCCTGTCCCGACGATGCCAATACCGTATATTTTTGTCATTCAGTAAAACTAATTGGTCTAGGAAGCATATGTAACCACAGGGTTCTGAGGCCACATTTCTCTTACTTTGTGAAAAGCCCTCTGTATGATATTGCTCACCGATTGCGGATTGATGCAAAGCTGTGAAGCAATCTCTTCGACCCCCAAGTTATGGAAAAAACGGAGATAAATCACTTCCTGCTGACGGGGCGAAAGGGCTGAGATCAACTGCTGAACCTGCTGGTTGGCAAGCCTGTCCGCTTCCAGTTCGATAAAAGAATCCTCAGTCGAGCTTTCAAAAAAGGAGAGCTCACTTATTTCGCTGATTTCAACGGTAGATTTCAGCTTTCTGAACATCTTGAATAACTGGTGCCTGAAGGCCTTCATCAGGTAATACTTGACATATTCAGTCTGGTTGATCGTGCTCCTGTACAACCAGAGATGGATATACAGCTCCTGAATGGCATCTTCCACGAGCTGTACGTTAGGGGTGAATTTCAGACCGTAATGAAGCAGTTTTCGATAGTAACGACGGGATAGCTCGGTAAAGGCGCTTTGATCAGCTTCGCGGTACCGTTGCCAAAGAATCTCATCAGTAATCTTCTTCATGGTATCAGGTAGTTAAATTTATTTGGGGTTAATGATCTGAGTAGTTTGTGGGGTGACCTTCCGGCTTAAACCGGACTGTCGAACGCGATCAGGTCTTCTATTGTCCTTCCGCCCTGTTCAAAGCGTGCCAGGGTATAAATCCGGTTGTCGGACCCCAGGGCTATGGAGTTGACATAAGTGGGAACGCTACCATCCTCATACACAATGGCTCCATGATCCGTGTACGTACCCGAAGGTATGTTAAAAGTAACCAGGTGCAGGTTTTCCAATCCTTTTGCAGCACCCTTTGCAATTTCGGCCGCACCTTTTACACGCCGCCCGTTTTCATATAGCGGACTTCCTGTCAGGTAATAGATGGTTTCTCCGTCAGGACCAAGGATAAACCCGAGGTAGCCGTAGCTGAACTGGTCGAACATCCCGCTTTTACGCGAAGGCAGAGAAGTAATGCGCTCGACTATTTCCACCCTCCTGTTTTCAGGGTCGAAACGGAACAGGTACCCGGAATTCCCGTGGACGCCGTATGCTACGTTTTCCTTTTCGTACCAGAAGATCTTGCGCCAGTTATAGCCCATGCTTCCGGGCCTGGTAGGATCGTATTTGCCAAAATAGTCGAGCCTCAGGTCGACATCCTCCAGCTTTTCAATGCTCCCCCGCCCGGGCTGATAGCTCAGGATATCTCCTTCTGCCACAGAGAAATATACTGTTCCGTCGCGGGGATCGACGACCAGAGAGCGGCACAGTGTGCGGAAATCCTCACCGGGAGTGCCCGCTTCTCCTTTACCCGATATCCTGCCCAGGTTCTTCAATTCCCCGGTGCGTACATTGAAGTGCACGAACTGCCCGGTAGGCCAGGTGATCCCGTAGATCTGCAGCCTGTCCCTGTCCATCGTCATCGACACCATTCCTTCCTTGCCGGGCAGAATGGCCAGGCGTTCAAACAGGCCGCTTTCCAGGTCGTAGGAGAGGATATGTCCGCCCGGGTACAGCTCATATCCTTCGGGTGCAGTTACCGGCAGGCGGTCCATACCGTCGATCAGCTGGTAATAGCCGACGTGGGTCGAGAAATACAGCTTGCCGCCCGCTTCGTGGAATCTCACGTGACTTTTGCCCTGGGGGATCGCTTTCCCGTTTTCTTCACCGCATATTTCCGTCAGGTCCCCGATCAGCGTCGATTTCTTCGTCGCGGGATCAAACACGTACATTTTACCGCCTTCTTCTATCGAGTCGGAGGAGAGGATATAGTAGATCTTCCCGTCGCTCGCGGCAGAAATGGCGTTGTAGGTATCGTGTGCTTTGGGAAAGCCGGAATAATATCTTTTAGCGATTATGCTCATGCCGTTTACTGTTGATCAGAAGCTTTTCTTACTTTATTGATACCGGCCGGTTTTTGCTATTTCCCGGTAAGTCCGACTTTAGTGCCCAGCTCGTAAGCCTTGCCAAGTATATCCGATTCGATAGAAGGTTGCCATTTCGAAGGCAGACCGTAGACCGTCTGGGAAGTTTCTCCTTCATAGCGGCCTTCTCTCAGGACCTTCAGAGAGGGAATGTATCCCATTACATCGTTGGTATAAGCGGCAACGAATACCTCGTTTCCGAACATCTGCTTAAGCTTAACGGTGTATTCGATAGTGACTTCCCCTCCCAGGCTGAAAACCGGCTGATCGCCTATCATCCAGACCTGTACGGGATAGGGGTACGACGTCATGAAACGCTCATTTTTCTTCGCCTTTTCCAGCATTCGCGCCGCCCAGCGTTTTTCGTATCCGGTCTTCTCCCGGACAAGCGTTTCAAGCTGCTCCTTCGAAGGGGCGGGCGTAAACTTCAGATCGATCTCATCGTAGGCAACCGACAGGGTAGGAGAGAGCGTTCTCATCGGTTCTTCCAGTACCCTGGTTACGGCGTTGGCAAGATCCTTTCCATACTGCCGCGCCCTGGTAGCTCCCCGGCGGGGGATCGGGTTCTGATCGCCCGCAGAGCCGAGGAAAAACATGGCCGTAGCGCCCGGGTATTGCTTTTCCAGCTCAGCCTGGGCATATCCCGGATAATCGCCCGACCATTTGTATTCGTTCAGCACCGTCGAATGACAGGCATATCCGAAGAGGATGGCAGCAATGGTGTTGTCCGGGGTCGAAACTTTCAGAACGGGCACCGAGTAATCGCTTGGACCGTTCAATTCAAACAGTTCCGTAACTTTCACTTCTTCGTTGTTCCTGCGGTTTACCGCAAAGCGCGTAACGCCGGTCCCCGTTTCGATCCTGGCAGGTTTCAGCGCCTTCAGCGCCTGCTCACTGATTTTGATGATCTCCTTTTCAAAAAAGGCTGTATAGCGGACAATTTTGGCATCCTCCCCGGCAGTTAACGGGTAAATATCGACCAGTGCATTCGATAAAACCGGGCCTGAATGTGTATGCGAGCTGCTCAGGATTACCTGGGCCTTGGATAAACCGTGCTTCTCCTGCAGGTATTTACGCACATTATCAGACACTTCCTTGGAAAACCCCAGTATATCGGTAGTGATAAAGAGGGATTTGTTTCCTTTCGCATCTTCCAGCGCAAGGGCCTTCCCCCAAAGCTCCTGCTCAGTTCCCTCAGAAGGTTTGGTCCTGAACCCGTAGCCCGCCATCCACATATTTTCGGAAGGTGTGATCGTCGTACGGGCAAGCCCTGCCTTCCACCCGTTCTGGGCATGCAAAACGGGTGGAAAGAACGTTACCAGCGTAAAAAACAGAAGGTAAAATGGCCTCATTATTTCAAAGACGCTTTTAGTTTATCTGCGTTATCATAAGTCTTTTTGACGGCGGCTGCGATGTATTCCATGTCGCTTTTTTCCGCCAGGAGCATATTCTGTGTAAACCATACCGCTTCCTCACACAGCTTATCGTTTTCCGGGCAGCGGTTATTTTTATTGTAAGTCGCAATGTCCAGGTCTTTCTTCGAATAGATCTTCCGGTAGGTCTGCGTCTCGAATGTCTGGGCAAGGTAAGGCTGCGTGTTCAAAGGGGTATAGCCGGAAGAGCAGGGAACCCCTTCGGCTCTCAGCGCTTTCAGGAAATCATTGCGGTTCAACCCTTTAAAGTCGTCGGCTTTATACCTGAAGGCATATAAATGGAATGCACTGCGGGTTGTATCAGGATAGGCTTTCTGAGGCACGATACCCGGAATATCTTTTACAAGGCTGCTCAGGTAGGCTGCGTTCTCATTACGGATAGTGGTTTCCTGGTCGAGACGCTTGATAAGCGCCAGCCCTATGGCAGCCTGGTATTCGGTGAAGCGTATTTTGGTGCCCTGCCTGATGCTGCCCGTCCCGATTGTCCCTGCTACCGAACCGTAAGGAAGGCCCAGGTTGGCATAGGAGAAGCACTTATCTATAAAATTGTCGTTATTGGACACGATTGCACCGCCTTCCCCGATGGGCAGATTTTTCGAGTTCTGGAAGCTGAAGCAGCCCGCATCTCCAAGCGAACCCACTCTCTTTCCGTCGATTTCGGCGAAATGGGCCTGGCAGGCATCTTCGATTACGACCAGGTTGTGTTTTTTGGCGATCGCATTGATCCGTTTCATATCCACAGGAAGACCCATGATGTGAACCGGCATGATCACCTTCGTCCTGGGTGTGATCTTTTCTTCTATCTTCGCCGGATCCATCTGGTAGGTCAGCGGATCGATATCTACAAAAACAGGTATCGCGTTATTGCTCAGAACAGCGGTAACGGTAGCTATAAACGTATATGGCGGAACCAGTACTTCGTCGCCTGCGCCTACCCCGAACTGGGAAAGGGCGGCTACCAGCGCGTTGGTCCCGTTTACTACGGTAACGCATCTCTTGGTCCCTATCGCATCTCCCCATACTTTCTCAAATTCCGAAACGACGCCGGCACGCGACCAGACCCCGCTCCTCAACACCTCCAGTACCTTCGGCTCATCGGTTTCAGGTACCCAACGCGGCCATTTCGGCCATCTTTGCTCGGACCAGGCAGGAGTACCGCCCAAAATAGCCGGTTTTTGCGACAGGGTAGAGGCCAGGCTCGTGTTTTTTGAGAGCCCCTCCGCAGCAACGATAGAAGGTGCCAGGATAGCGCCAAGCCCGCCAGCAGCATTTCTGATCAGGAAGTCTCGTCTCGATTGCTTCTTAGTAGCCATGATATTCGGTCAGAATGGATGTTTGAATAATTTCCGGGTACGTACCCGGAATCTTAAGCTAAAGTAGATGTTTATGTTTTATTATCCAAATTTTAACAAATAATCATTGTCAAAAGTTTTTTGACACAGGGGAAGCAATCGGGGAAGAAAGCAATTTGCAGAATAGTATTTTATTGATCGTATTGTGTTTTCAGATGGATATATAGCGATTTTAAATATGATTATTTCAATATTTTACATTCAGGATCCCGATTGGGACGGGAGGTGTGCGAGCAGGAATGCTTTAATTCTGCTTGTCGTATACCGGTAGTTTCAGCAGCAACGCCTGTCTCTTTACCTCTTGAAGGATATCTTTCTCTGTTTCGTCATGCCAGGGAGTTGTAAAAACCGCCGACCGTTCTCCTTCATATCCGCCTTCCTTAAGCACTTTATACGAGGGGATGTAGGACATCTGGTCGTTGCTATAGCCCATTACAACGGTCTCTTTTCCCAGTATTTCCCTGATTCTCCATGAATACTCGACCACGATCTCGCCGCCCAGCATCACCATCGGCAGCTGGCCGAGCTTCCAGACCTGTACCGGGTAAGGGTAGGAGCTCCCCAGGGATTTCCCGTCTGAAAGCCGGTCGGCAAGCACCCTGGCCTGGCTTACGATCCAGTTGGGGTTTTTAACGGTGTCTGATGCGATAGCCTGCAGCTCTTTTATCCCCGGAGCCGGTTTTGCAAACCTGAGGCCGATCTCGTTATAGGAGACAGAGAGAGCGGGATCGAGGGTGCGCATGGGCGTCTTAATAACCGTTTCTACGGCGAGGGCCAGTTCCCGGCCGTACTTTACAGCCAGCGGTACGCTGCGCCTGGGGAGGGGATTCTGGTCGCCGGCAGCGCCTATGAAAAACATAGCCTGCGCCCCGGGGAATTTTTCTTCGAGGCTTTGCTGCGCATAGGCCGGGTAATCCCCCGAGATCTCGTATCCGGAAAGCACGGTAGGATGGCACGCATATCCGAACAGGACAGCCTTTACCTGGTTGTTTTTGTCGGTTACCCTGATCACAGGTACGTTATGATCTACAGGGCCTTTCAACTCGGAAAGCTTCTCTATATCGCCTTCACGGTTATTTCTCCGGTTGACCGCAAACCTGCAGGTCCCGTTGCCCGACGAGATGACCGCATCGAAAGGGCTGGCAAGCGACTCGCTGATAGCCTCGACCGTCAGGCTGATCAGCTTTTGCGAGAAAACCGCAACCACTCCGAGCTCCTCCTGTGTCGCCATATACTTCAATTTACTCACATCTACCTCCGGTCCCGAATGTGTATGCGAGCCGTTCAGGACGATCTGCTCCTTTTTCAGGTCGTATCGCTCCTGCACCTGCCGCCGGATCGAATCGGTGATGAATTTCGGGAAACGGATAATATCGGCGCAGACCAGCACCGACCTGTTGCCTTCCGCATCGGTAAACGAAATAGCCTTCACCCATAGGTCCGTAAGGTCGGCGCCTTTATCGGAGGGACGGTTCCTGACCGCATAGCCTCCCATCCTGATTGGCTCCGAAGGCGTTATGTTTCTTTTTCCGAGCCCCACCTTCCAGTCGACCGCACCCGCTGTCTGAAAGCAGCCCAATAAACAGGTTAAGAGTAAAAATTTCATTTTAATGTGATGATTAGCTGATTGGTTGATTTGATGATTGATTGAAAAATATCAGAATCCGGATTATGGCTGCTTAATCGGAGCGCATCATCACATCATCACATTGTCTCATTCATTTAATAACCTTATACATAATGCTCGTATCATAATCTGTATAGTGGATATATTTCCTGTTCTGCATCCACAGCAGTACATTTTTTTCTCCTTTCTTCCTGTATCTCGGGATGAAGGGACGTACATTGTCAAATTCTGAATTCCGTGTAACAGGGGTTATTTCCCAACTGCTCCCGTTACGTTCCCTTCCGGCTTTGCTGATCTCGAAGCGCCCGTCGACCTGGTGCGACAGATAAATCACCGACGGATCTGACGGATCGAAGGTCATGCCGCCCGAATAATTGACTTCGCGTTCCCGGGCGCCCGGTTGCGTCTGCGGAAACCATTTACCCGACTCAACAAGCTTATGATGCTGCCAGGCGCCGCCTTCGTAGCGGGCGTAGTAATAGTGATGCAGCGTATCGGTGGGGTAGCGGGTGTAGGCCACCACGGGTTTGCCTTTGTCCGTAACAATATCAAAAATCCAGGCTTTGCCCGTTTCCCGCGATGCTTTGTAAACAAGGCTGGCATCCGAAGGATGGAAAGGAAGCTGCTCTACGGTGCAGATACGGCTCCCGTCTGCCCGCCAGAAAGATCCGTCCTCGTAATAGCAATAATATACGGAGTTCAGGGGCTCCACTGCAGGATGCCCGTCCGTAAAGATCATGTGCACCCTGGAGATCCCGTCTGAATAATACTTTACATAAGGCCTGTTGCTGACATCGAGATTTTTGGAAGTGATCACCACCTTCGGGTCCGACCACGTTTTACCCCCGTCTTCCGAAGTGATCAGGTTAGGCTTGAACCCGATCCATCTTCCGAAGCAATAGATCCTGTTGTTCTCCCGGCTCAGCATGAAGGGATTGGCATAGGTGTAAGTTTCCCTCACAAATGTTTTGAGCAGCGCTTCGGTTTTTGGCAGGAAAACATGCGGCCCGCTAAAGCTTTTGACGTCGCCCGGAGCAGAGGTGGTATTTTGTATCACCCCCATGGCGTCTTTCCTGCCGCCGTGCCAGGTGTACATCGCCAGCAGGTTGCCGTCGGGTAAAGCCAGGAATGCAGGATTATCGTGATCGTCCACCTCGAGCTTTGAATAGAGGGTCGTTTTTTCAGTCCTGCCTGTTTTGAGATCGAGGGAAGCGGCTTCTATGCTGCCGTCCTTCGTCACCCACCCGGTCACGATCAGGTTCTTACGCGGATGCGAATAAATGGCGCGGGGGTCGCTGAACCAGCACCAGGCGCCGTCGTCCGTAAGCTTGTCCTGCGCCGGGCCGGCGAGCGGCAGGAGAAAAAGTAAAAGAAAACAACAAATACGGAAGTACGGAAAGAGCTGCATATATTATAAGGAATAGATGGGAAAATGAATTCCTTATTTAGTAACCCCCGTTAGGCGAAATTATACTCAAAGCATAGCTTGTAATATATCCGATTCCGGTCATATTAGTCCCTGAATAACCTTTCAACCTGCCGGTAATAAAATTTTTATTTTTTTTTAATACCTGTGAGTAGTCCTTCTTCGGTTTGAGGTAGTAGTGTAAACATACCAGGAAAAGTATAGCATTTTTTTACGTTCAGAATAGTATGCAAACATAATAATGAGTATTCCCTTTTTTGCCATAAAACCTGTTCTTTATGAAAAGAAAATTTATTAATCTAAGATTATTCCGTATCTGCCTGGGGGCTGCCGTCCCTATCGGTATGGGGATTTTAGCCATGACGCCGGTAAGCGCCGGTGCAACGAAGACACGGAATCCTGTACATCTGTCCAAAGTGCAGGCTGCTGACCGGAATATCAGGGGACGGATTGTTTCGGGCACCGACGGCTCACCGCTTCCGGGAGTCAGCATTCTCCTGAAAGGCACCCAGACCGGGACGACCACCGATGCGGGGGGGAATTTTGCGCTGCGGATCGGCGACAGCCCCGACCAGGTGCTTGTGCTCTCCTATATCGGTTATGAAACCCAGGAATTGACGGTAGGCAACCGGGATATACTGGATATCACCCTGCTTGAAAGCGCAGAAATGCTTCAGGAGGCAGTCGTGACCGCGCTGGGTATCAAAAGAGAGGAAAGGAGCCTGGGTTATTCTATCGCGAAGGTTGACGGAAAGGAGTTTGTCCGCGTATCGCAGGAGAACGTGCTGAACGCCATGGCCGGGAAAGTGGCCGGTGTTACGATCAACCAGACGGGAGGCACCGGCTCGTCGGTCAGTATGGTGATCAGGGGAGCTACCTCGCTCAACAACGACAACCAGCCTTTGTTCGTGATCGACGGTGTGCCTGTAGCCAACACGCTCAACAACGTTACCCAGATCGGGAACGACAACCGCGTGGACTACGGGAACGCGATTTCGAGCCTTAACCCCGAGGACATTGCCAATGTAACTGTGCTGAAAGGAGCGAGCGCCGCTGCCCTTTACGGGTCACGGGCCGGAAACGGGGTCGTGCTGATTACGACCAAGAGCGGGCAGGGAGTGGATAAGATGACGGTAAGCGTTACATCCAATACCGTTTTTGACAAGCCTTATAAATTCCTGAGATGGCACTCCAAGTTTGGCCCCGGTCAGTACTCGGCCATTCCGCAGAGTGTTTCCGGGAACCCGCTTACCAACCCGCTTGGAAGCCTTATCCAGGAAGAAGTAGGCGCTCTTTTCGGTGCTGAGCTGGATAAAGGGTATGAAGCTCCGCAATGGAGCAGCCCGCTTGACGCGAACGGGAAAAGGATTCCTACCCCGCTTGTATCTTACCCGAACAATGTCAAAAATTTTGTCAGGACGGCCATTACGACCACCAACGGCGTTTCGGTCGCCAACAGCTCTCAGAATTACAACTACCGTATTTCCTATGCCAATATGACGCATAAGGGTATGATCCCTAATTCTGATCTGTACCGGAATACGCTCAATATCAATTCGGGTGTGAAGGTTTCTAAAAAGCTGACCCTGAGCACAAACCTGGATTTCAGCCGTAACAATTCCAACAACAGGCCGGCGACCGAACGCGGGACCAACCCGCTGCAGTGGGCCTATAACATGTCCCCTCACATCGATCTCACGCAATTCAGGGACTACAAGCAGCCTACTCCCGACGGGCATTGGAAACAGCTGACTGCCATTCCGGGGACAAACAACCCGTACTTCCTTGCTTATGAGGTCAACAACAGCTTCGAGCGCGACAGGCTGTATGGAAATGTAAAGGCCGACTGGCAGATAACTTCCGATTTCAGCTTTATGGCCAGATACGGACTCGATACCTACACCGAGCAGAGAGAAACCAAAATAGCGAACAGCTATACCGACGACGCGAGAGGAGTGTATGGATTGATGAACATCAAGAACTTCGAGAGCAATGTCGACTTCCTGGCAACCTATAAGAAAAACATCTCCGATTTCAGTCTTTCCGCCTCTTTCGGGGGGAATATGAGATATCAGGAAGGCAGTAATTCCTATGCCGGCTCCAAGGGCCAGGCAGGCCTGATCGTTCCGGAGCTGTACACGATTGACAATATATTGCCGGCGAACCTCAATTATTCGAACAGCCGCTTCAAAAGAGGGGTTAACAGCTTGTACGGGATGGCAACTTTCGGATTCAAAGATATCGTTTATCTCGATGTCACCGGCCGGAACGACTGGTCCAGCACCCTTCCGGATGCGGCGCCGTACTTCTACCCTTCGGTTTCATTGAGCGTACTGGCCAACGAGTTCCTCAATCTTTCAAACGAAGTCAACCTTTTGAAGCTGAGGGCTAATTATGCCCAGGTGGGTAATGATGCCGGTGCTTACCAGCTGCAGCAGGTGCTCGGCAATGCCGGCGCATGGGGCGATGTGCCCCGCTTCTCTACCTCTGCCGTGCTCCTGAACTCACAATTGAAGCCTGAAATAGCGACTTCTTACGAAGGCGGGATAGATGGCGCCTTGTTCAGGAACAGACTGAATTTCTCGGCGACCGCCTATGTGGTCGACAACCGCAACCAGATTTTCGGTACGTCCATCGCGCCGTCGACCGGCTATGTAGTGCAGAATATCAACGCAGGATTGCTGAGAAGCCGCGGGGTCGAGCTTACACTGGGAGGAAGCCCGGTACAGAGAGGCGACTTTAACTGGGACGTTAACTTCAACTGGACCCGCAACCGGACCAGGATCATGGAGCTACCCGATGAAATGCCGTTCTTCACCTTCTGGGAGGATGCCAAAGGCGGTGCGTGGACTTACAAAGGGGAGGATATAGGCGATATCTACGGACCCGAAATCGCGGTAGTAACAGACCCCAGCTCGCCCTACTATCAATGGCCTTTGCTGCAGCGCGACCCGACCTACGGCTGGGCTGTGCATAAAGTAGCCGCCGAAGGACAGGCCAGTAAGAACAAGGTGGGTAATTTCAATCCCAAATTTATCATGGGGATGCAGAATTCCTTCTCCTATAAGAGTTTCCGGCTTGCCTTTACGCTCGACTGGAGGAACGGGGGGAATTTCGTCTCGCAAACGTATCGCTACGGGATGAGCAACGGGCAGACCCAGCTGGCGCTCGACAGGCTGATCGATGCCGGCGGACGCCAGGGTAAAGAGCTGGCCGACTGGCTGAAAGCAAACCAGGAGACCATGATCAAGATCAACGGGAACGTATTCCCGATGGTGGGCTACCCGACGCCTGAGTATACTTCATTCCCGACGTTTTATGGCGTAGTATTACCGCATGGCGGGATCATCGTACCGGGTGTATATGAATACACCGGTGCAGATGGTGTTGTTCGCTACGAAGAAAACCTCGGCGAGAAAATCAACCCGGGCGTCCGGACAGACGGCACCCAGCCGGTTCCTTATGCGGCTGTCAACCCCTGGGATTTTATTCAGCCTACAGTTTTCGACGCTTCCTATATCAAGCTGCGGGAAATTTCCCTTTCCTACGGTCTGCCAGCCAACCTGCTGAAAGCATGGAAGCTCCAGGACGCGAACATATCTGTGTATAGCCGTAATATCATTCTCTGGACCGCATCAAAGATCAACATCGATCCGGAAAATGCCTACCAGGCACAGGCAGGCGCGCAGGCGGGTGTGCAGTTTAAGCAGGGTATAGAGCGTTATAACGTCAATCCTCTCGTAATTCCTGTGGGGGTGAAGCTGAACGTTACATTCTAAAGCCAACCTTAAAGTCTTTAAAATCATGAGTTTACTAAAGAAAATATATAAGACGGGCCTGGTTTTCGGCGTACTCACGTCGCTGTCGTGTACCGACCAGCTTATCGAAATGAATGAGAACCCCAACGGTTCGAACCCCGAGACTGCCAGCCCTAACCTGGTGCTGAGCACCGTGCTGAGCGAAGCCGGAAGGACCTTTGTCGGACTGGGTTACCAGGATATCGCCGGGGTCATGCAGCATACCCAGAAAGACGGCTGGACGGGCGGCCATAATACCTATGAATGGGGTGGAAGCAACGACTGGTCGGGCTATTACGGCATCCTGCGCAATAATAAATTTGTGTATGATAAGGCCGTAGAAATGGAGCAGCCGCTTCACCAGGCGGTCAGCCTGATTATGAAATCGCTGATGTTCGGCCTCATTACCGACCTGTGGGGCGATGCGCCGTATTCCAAGGCGCTGCAGGGAGACAAAAGAACGCTCGACGTGATCTATCCCGAATTCGATTCTCAGCAACAGATTTACGAAGGTATCCTGGCCGATCTCGAGCTGGCCAATACATTGCTGTCCGCTTCGTCGTTCAACAGTGCGCTTGGAAGCGCCGACGTTTATTTCCAGGGAAATGCTTCGAAATGGAGAAAATTCGGCAACTCGCTCGCGCTCCGTTACTACATGCGCCTGGCTGAAAAGCTGCCTACGGTAGCCAAAGCGGGGATAGAGAAGATTGCGGGCAACCCGACCCAGTATCCCGTTATCACTAACGTTGCCGACGATGTAGCAATGGCCTTCCCGGGCAACAGCAATGCCGATTCCTGGCCGTCGAACGCTACTTACGACAACGATGCCACCAACTATCGTCGCATCAAAATGTGCCAGACGCTGGTTCAGGCGCTTCTCGACAGGAACGACCCCAGGATCGGGGTGTGGGCCAACAAGGTAGAGATCTTTTTACAGGTAAACGCTTCACTTCCGCCCAATACCGACAGGGTGGCCGATACGCTCGTAAACGGGGTGCCCAGAAGAGTACGCTACATTTCTCCCGACAGGCTGCGGCCCGCCGGAACTCCGATCGAAAGTATTAACCAGCACCCGGATTACGTAGGGCTTCCTATCAGATTGTCGGTGCCTTATGTCTACAACCAGTTTACGAACGGAAGCCAGTCTGCCCGTAATCCGCATGTGTCGTGGGTAAACAGCAAATTTGCCGATGCCAAAAGCGGGATCAGGGCAAGGATAATGTCTGCAGCCGAAGTACACTTTATACTGGCGGAGGCTTCTGCCGTCTATGGCTGGAACGCCGGCGACGCCGAGACCCACTACCAGCAGGCCATACAGGCTTCGTTCCAGGCGTGGGGGCTGACCGATGCCGCCGCCCTGGCTGCCTACCTCGCGCAGCCCCTGGTTAAATTCGACGGCACACAGGAGCAGATCATCACCCAGAAATGGATCTCCAGCTGGTCTGTAGCGACCGAAGCCTGGATGGACTGGAGGAGGACGGGCTTCCCGAATCTGGAGGGAGCCTCACTGGCCGGTGTGCTGCCGGTACGTTTTTATTATCCGCTTGCCGAGAGGAACCAGAACGCGGAAAATATCGGCAAGGCAAACGAGCGTCTCGAGAAGACGCAATATTCTCCTTTGGGAGATGACGGTGCGGCAAACAGTATTTATTCGAAGCCCTGGATTATACAGGGAACCGGTAAGCCCTGGTAATAAAAAGCAGCTCAGTGAGACTTATATTTTTATGGATCAATGCGTGGATATGCCTTATCGGCGTATTCACGCATTCTTACGGTCAGTCGTTTAAGGCAGGAGCTTCGGTGAGGGTCATCACGCCCGATCCGTTGCTGCCCGTATCGGGAGGAATGGGTTTCCCCAAGCCGGCTACCGAGAAGAAAGGCGATCTTTTTGTCAGGGCGCTGGTGGTCGAAAACCAGGGTGTACGCGTTGCTTTTGTGGGCATCGACAACCTCGGCTGGCCGGCGGCGCTCGGTGACCGGTCAAGGAAGCTGGTGAAGGGGATCCCGCCGGAAAACATCCTGATAGGCGTTACGCATACGCATAGCGCTCCCGATGCTTACGGTTTTCCCGATGAATCGGGGAAATCTTCTGTCGATCTGAAATACCTTGACTGGTGCGTAGGCCAGGTTGCTGAGGCTATCAATGAGGCGGTCGGTAATCTTCGGCCGGCAGCGTTAAAAGTTGCCGTAGGCGAAGCCAAAGGCCGTATCGCTTATAACTATTACGCAGAAAAGCTGTACGATCCGCGGTGCGGCGTGATACAGGTATTGTCGGCGGACGACAATAAAAAAGTGATCGCCACCATGGTCAATTACGCCGTTCACCCTGAAGTACTCGGTTCCAAAAGAGGGATACTGAGCCCCGACCTGTGCGGCCCTCTCTATGAAAGGATCGAGCAGCAGACCGGCGGAACCGCGATCTTTATGAACGGCGCGCTTGGCGGGATGGTAACCGCCGATAACCGCGGCGACGGCAAATCGGAGCCGGACATGTGGCAGGAGTGCGTCAGGATAGGCCACCTGCTGGCAGACGAGGCGCTGCGTATCGTCAAAGACGCCCCCGTGATCAGCAATCCGCAGGTTTCCAATCTTGCAGAAAGGCTTACATTGCCTGTCGATAACGAGTCTATGCGCATGGTGCTTAAGAGCTCTCCGGTCAGCCTGATGTCGGATGCAACCGATAAAGTCTCCACCCAGGTGAATCTTGTCAGCCTCGGACCGGCGAAGCTACTGACCATTCCCGGCGAAGCGCTGCCGAATATCGGTTATTACCTGAAACGGAATATGCAGACCGATTTTCCTTTCCTGCTGGGGTTGACCAATGACGCCTTCGGTTATATCATGACCCGGGAAGATTTCCAAAGCTTCCAAACCTACAATTACATTTCCAGGACCACCCTCGGAGAAAATACCTATGATCTTTATCGTGATCTTGTTTTTAATAAGCTCCTGAAGAGGAAATAGCGGTTAGGAAAAACATTAAGGGATTAAGATCATTAAGGCCTTTCTTAACTGCCCTTAATTTCTTAATGGTTAGAAAAATAAAACATTAAGGGATTAAGATCATTAAGGTCCTCCTTAACTGCCCTTAATTTCTTAATGGTTAGAAAAATAAAACATCAAGGGATTAAGATCATTTAAGGTCCTCCTTAACTGTCCTTAATTTCTTAATGGTTAGAAAAATAAAACATTAAGGGATTAAGATAACAGGAAGACGGTCTGGTGTTTAAGGAGGGGCCAGGGGTGAGTTTTTTCCTCACAAATATTGATAACCAAAAATTTAATACTTTATTCTAATTCAAATGCTATTCAAGAATCGAATCATTTCGGCCTTTCTTTTATGCCTGCTGGCAGGCTTTTCTGCAGGCCAGGTTACGCCCGAAAACGCGTTGGATACCTATATTGCCAACGGAGACAAAACCTATAAGTGGGAAGAAAAGGAGTCTTTCTCTGAAAACGGGGTGACAGTCAACCAGGTCCTTCTGACTTCTCAAACCTGGCAGAATATTGTGTGGAAACATCAGCTCACGATCATTACGCCCGACAAGCGCAGCTATGATGGTGCGCTTCTTTTTGTGACGGGAGGGGGCATAAAGGACGGTGAGCCCAACTGGAGCTCCAAGACGAATGACGGACTTCTCAGAGGATTGATGGGTCTTGCGCTCGAAAACGAAGCGACCGTGGCCCTGATCAGGCAGGTTCCCAACCAGCCGCTTTATGACAACCTGAAAGAAGACGCCCTTATCTCTTTTACGCTTCATAACTTCAAAAAGGATAAGGACTATTCATGGCCGGCGTTGTTTCCTATGGTCAAAAGCGCGGTGAAAGCGATGGATGCCGTGCAGGAATTTTCCCTGAAAAAGTATAGCCACAAAATCAACCGGTTCACTGTGTCGGGCGCCTCGAAAAGAGGATGGACTTCCTGGCTTACCGGGGCCATTAAAGATCCTAGAGTGGAAGCGATAGGCCCTATGGTAATCGATATTCTCAACATGCCGGCCAGCCTTGATTACCAGATCAAAACCTGGGGCGACTACAGCGTAGAAATAAATGACTACGTGAAGCTGGGAATCCCCCAGTCGCACAGCACACCCGAGGGCCAGGCCATTACGGCCATGGTAGACCCGTACTCTTACCGCGCCCGGCTGACTGTCCCGAAAATGATCTTCATGGGTACCAATGACCCTTACTGGGTAGTAGACAATATCAAAAACTATTATAAGGATATACCCGGGAAGAACCTGCTTCACTATGTACCCAACGCCGGCCATGACCTCGGCGGCGGCGCGCAGGCCATACAGGCGCTGGGAGGTTTCTGGGCCCATACCCTCCGGGGCAAAGATTATCCCGAATGTACCTGGGACCTCTCTGTAAAGAAAAAGACTGCCCGGATCGAGGTGGGTACCACTCCCGGGAAGCTGATCGGCGCCACGCTTTGGTCGACGGATTCCAAAGATAAAGACTTCAGGGATGAGAAATGGAGCAGTGTTCCCGTGAAGGTGTCCGGGAAAAAGGTTTTGAAGGTAAATCAGCCCTTACCGGGAAGCGGCTACCGGGCATTTTATGTAGATCTTAAGTACCAGGCACCCAACGGAACCGACTATCTCACCAGCACGAGAGTGTTTATTGCAGACCCGGAAAAGGTCTGGGCCGATTAATTTTTAATTAAGACCAATGATCTTATTTTCCAGGATATTGGCATTTTTTTATAGATTATTGTCCAGTTTTGGTGTGATTGTGTAAAACTTTTTGAAAGATTCAGTGGTCCTTATTGAAAATACAAAGTAATAAAGGCAGGAGTATTATTCTAAACAGGATCATGGAGATCTCACGTGCCAAATACTTAGCGGAAGCGTTGATCAATAGCAAATTGTCGCGGGAAGATCTTGATGATTTACTGAGCGGAATGAATGACGACGAAATAGTAAAAGTTTATTCCGACGTGCTGGAGAACTACTTCAACGATCTTTTGAAGCGACAGAATGAAGATAAGTGTTGAACAAAGAACCTGGAAAGAGGCAATATCTTTGATAGCAGCAGAAATATAGAAGTAAGGCAGGCAGAGATCAATCTCTGCCTGCCTTTATGTTTAAAATTAAATTTTATACCGAATAAGAATGCCCAGGCCAAATATTGTATGCGTTTTATTACTGGCAACCCTCTCACTTGTTTCCGGGTGCAGAAGCAGGGTTGAAACGGGTTTGGAGCTATCCGTGAGGGAGGTCGTGGATGACCTCGTTACCCGGATATACGCCACCTACACGCCGGAGCAGATGGATACATTGAGCAGCTCCTACATTTTAGGCCTTCTTACTGGTCGGGAAAAAGAAGTCCTGGCGGAGCATTACTGGATGTTTGATGTCAATGTACCGTCGAGAGTTTCCCTGATGCGGGATAAAAGTCAGAAAGAGGTCCCGTTCTGGCTGGAATCAGGCGGTTTTTCAAAAACGGACATGACCGTAGAAAACGAAATGTACACCTACGAGGTGTGGCAGAAGGACTTTCCGGCGGGGCGGGTAAAGCTGGGGATCAATGGCTTTGATAAGCACCGCCCGGTTTATTTTGTGAGCGTAAAACCCCTTTCGGAAAATGACAGCCTGTCGGTCAGTCCTGTATTTCCTGAAAACCAGCATATTATGAAAATGGATACCGGGGCATTTACTTATCATGACTGGGACGGGCTTGTGCTCACGAACGTTCCCGGGGAACTGCGCGGCGGTCAGTTGCTGACAACGATCCGCGGCAGGGCAAGAGAAGCACATCTTATCCGTGCGTTCCGGGATACGCCTTTTCCCTCGTCCGGTATCCCCGACCAGGTATTGCTTACATGGAGCGGCAACCCGGCTTTGTCTCAGGACATTCAATGGCGGACCGCTAAAACAGTGGGGGAGAGCCTTGTGCAATACTGGCCCGACGGGCTTCCCGATACGGCGTCGGTAGCAGGCGAGGCTTTTGTGATGGAAGACAGGCTGCTGAGAAATGATCGCTTCGTGAATCGTTACACCGCCAGGCTGAGCAACCTGGAGGCAGGTACGAAGTATCGCTACCGCGTGGGAAGCAGTAAAACCGGCTGGACGGACACCTTCTCGTTCGACACTGCGCCGGAGGAAGCAAAACCCTTTTCTTACATCTGGTTCGGCGACACGCATCATTCCCCGGTATTTGGCGAAATGCTGCAGAAAACCACGGAAAGGCATCCCGATGTAAACTTCTACCAGATAGCGGGCGACCTGGTATCGACCGGCCTGCACAGGGACGACTGGGACAAGCTGTTTGCTTATACCGGCAACGTATTCGCTTCGAAACCGGTGATGACCATTCCCGGGAATCACGACAGCCAGGACGGCCTCGGGGCCTGGATGTACAAAGAGATGTTCAGCTACCCGGAAAATGGCCCTTCGGGGGTTCTGGCAGAAATGACGTATGCCTATCGGTACGGGAATGCCCTTTTCCTGATGATCGATGCGACATCTCCTCTCCCGGCACAGACAGAATGGATCACAAAACAATTGTCGGAGACCGACGCGGCCTGGAAATTTGTGATGTTTCACTTTCCGCCTTACAACTTTGTAGAACCTTATCCAGAGATCATCGCCGAATGGGGGCCGGTTTTCGACAAATACCATGTAGATATGGTGATGGGCGGGCATATGCATTATTACCTGCGGACAAAGCCCATCTATAATAACCAGGCAGTGAGCGATTTCTCAAAGGGTACTGTATACACGATGTCGATCAGCATCGAAGGGAAACAGAAGGAATGGCCGGAAGAGGAGTACGCGGTGAAACGGTATCCGGGCGGACCGTTGTACCAGCATATGACCATTAACGGCAATACACTCCGGTACGTCTGCTACGATCCTGAAGGAAATATTAAAGATGAGCTGAGTATTACCAAGTGATAAGGAGATACGATTAGTAACGAAATAGTCAAAATCTGTAAAATTATATTCTTTCATGTCCAAAGAACATCTGGCCTTTTACGGAGGTCGCAAATCGGTAGAGAAAAATTTCGAATGGCCCGTTTTTGACGATAACGAAATAAAAGCTGTAGAAGACGTATTGCGCAGCGGGAAGTGGGGAAGTCCCAATTGCCAGGATAAAGTAGCCGGGTTCGAGCAGGCTTTTGCCAGCTACTGCGGCACAAAATATGCTGTAAGCTGCGTGAACGGATCGGTTTCCCTGCGCATCGCCATCATTGCTAGCGGTATCAGGCCCGGAGATGAGGTGATCGTCCCGCCTTATACTTTTATAGCTACTGCTTCTACAGTAATAGAATGTAATGCTGTTCCTGTCTTTGTAGATATAGACCCTGGTACTTTTAACCTGGATCCGGCTAAAATCGAAGCAGCCATCACTCCACGTACCAAAGCGATCATCCCGGTACATTTCGGCGGCCTTGCATGCGACATGGACAGTATCCTGGCAATAGCCGAAAAGCACGGTCTGACAGTGATAGAAGACGCAGCTCACGGGCACGGAGCCGAATATAAAGGCAGGAAGCTCGGGAGCATAGGAAAAGCGGGAAGCTTCAGTTTCCAGTCTTCAAAAAACATGACAAGCGGTGAGGGAGGGGTTGTGGTGACGAACGACGAGGAAATGTATAAGATGATGGCTTCCCTGCGAAATGTGGGCAGGCTTGAAGAAGGACAGTGGTATGACCACTTTAACGCAGGCTGCAACTATCGCCTGACGCAGATGCAGGCCGTCATGCTGACCGAGCAACTGAAGCGGCTGGAGGCGCAGACCAGGATCAGGCATGTTAACGGTCGTTATCTTGCGCAGCTGCTGAATGAAATAGAAGGAGTCGAGCCGTTGAAAAGTGATGTGGGTGAAACGCTCAACTGCTATCACCTTTTTATATTCCGATACCGGCCAGAATCTTTCGGAGGCCTGAGCAGGGAAGAATTTGTAAACCTGCTTGCGGCAGAGGGCGTCCCCTGTCTGAAAGGTTATCCGCACCCGCTCTACAAACAACCCCTGTTCCAGGAAAAACGGTTCATGTGCTACGCAATCCCGGAGTCGGTCGATTATACGGGGGTGTACTGCGAAGAAGCGGAGAAAGCCTGTAATGAATCGGTCTGGATTTTACAGAATTCGCTGCTGGGAGACAAGAAGGATATGGAAGCTTTTGCTGGCGCCATCCGGAAGATCAAAGCTGCGTTTAGCTGACGGCTAGATGCCGGCCTGAAAAGGGGTTAGAACCAAAGAGGGTACAGAGTAAGCACGGAGTTCACAAAGCTCAGACGGTTGATTTTCGACGTTTTGTGAACTTTGCAGCTTATCTTTGCGCCCTCTGTGGTTAAGATACCCCTTCCGGATATTTCCACAGGGAAGTAAGCATGCTCTAAAATATTATTCCGGTGCTCAGAACGTCAGCTTATATCATACTGGTTACCAGTACCCTTTGTACACATTCCTTATTTGGCCAGCAGGGAAAAGCCGAAAGGATAAAACTCCACAAAAAGTATGTGGACGAGATTGCTGCGCTCGCAGAGAATCCCGCTGTGCGGTCGGCTTTCGAAATCGCGGAAAAAACCGATGCCCGGACGGTAGCGGACCTGATCCTGCTGACTGAGATCCCTGCCCCGCCATTTAAGGAAGAAAAGAGAGGGGAAAAATTTGCGTCTATGCTTTTGGAGGCGGGTATCGACAGCGTCTGGACAGACGGGGTGGGGAACGTGATAGGACTGCGGAAGGGAACAGTCCGGGAAAGGACGGTGATGGTGGATGCGCATCTCGATACGGTATTCCCGGAAGGGACCGATGTAAAGGTAAGGACTTCGGGAGATACGTTGAAAGCCCCCGGCATAGGAGACGACACGCGCGGCCTGGCGGTATTGCTGGCAGGCTTGAGGGCAATGAACCAAAGCGGGATTAAAACCGACGCGGATATCCTGTTTGTAGCCACAGTGGGCGAGGAAGGATTGGGGGACTTACGGGGAGTGAAGCATTTATTCGGCAACGGCGGTCCGAAGGTCGACGCACATATCGCCCTCGACGGCGTGAGCATAGGCGGTATAGTCAACAGCACGGTAGGATCGGTACGGTACAGGGTTACGTTCGGCGGTCCGGGAGGTCATTCATACGGTGCTTTCGGCCTGGCTAACCCCCACAATGCGCTTGCCGGGGCTATATCCCGTTTTGTCGAAGAGGCCGACCGCTATACGCGTTCCGGGGTCAAAACTACCTACAATATAGGTGTAATCGGCGGCGGCACTTCCGTCAATGCCGTTCCGTTCGAATCGTGGATGGAGGTCGATATGAGATCGGAGAGTCCCGGGCGCCTCAAAGGGCTCGATGATATCTTCAGGAACGCCGTGGCAAAAGCATTGGCCCGGGAAAATGAGATAAAAAGGATGGG
This sequence comes from Spirosomataceae bacterium, assembly GCA_037191015.1. GTDB lineage: Bacteria > Bacteroidota > Bacteroidia > Cytophagales > Spirosomataceae > Ravibacter. The sequence goes on along the minus strand of JBBCKD010000027.1, from coordinate 43,932 downwards.
GGAGGACCTTACTGTCGATATTAAGAAAGTAGGAGACAGGCCTTCCGGCTCCATAACGGAAGACAGCCCGCTGGTACAGCGCACTGCGGCTTCGGCAGCCTTGCTGGGTGCTGTGCCTCTTCTCGGGGCTAGCTCCACCAATTCGAATACGCCTCTTTCCCTGGGAATCCCCTCGGTTACTATCGGCACCGGCGGAAAGGCGGGAGGAGCGCATTCCCTGGATGAATGGTGGCTCAACGATCGCGGTTACCTCGGGACCCGTCATATGCTCCTTGTTACGTTGGCCGAAGCTGGAATTAGCAAATAATACGCTAATTTTGTCGCTTTATATACTCCTGTAACAGCTCGTAAAAGTATGTCAGCGGATGGCATAAAAGCATTTTTGAGATTAATCCTGGCAGGCGGAGCCATACTGGTATGCAGCCGGGCGAGCGGACAGGACCAGTTGCGCCAGGCGGACTCACTTTTCGCTATCGGGCAGTATCTTTCGGCCCAGGAGCTCTACAAAACACAGCTTTCGGCAGATAATGGCTTCAGGCCGACCGCCTTACTGAAGCTCGCCTATATAGCGGAGCTGAACGGCGATTATACTAAAAGCCTGTATTACCTTACCGTTCTTTCCAAAGGAACACCTTCAGAGGCTATTTATCAGAAGATGGAAGCCCTGGCGCTCAAATACCGGCTTAGCGGGTATACGTTCGATGACTTCGGTTACCTGGTGCTGTATGTGAAGAAGTACGGACAGTGGCTGTTCCTGGTTCTGGTCGTGATAGCCGGGTATTTATTGTTCGAGCTCTTCGTAAAATACAGGAAGAATGAGAGCATTACCTTTGTGCCCAAAACGATTGTCGTACTTTTTTTGCTCGGGCTCCTGCTGGTATTGAATATCAACGAGCTCTACGATGAAGGAATAATAGCCAGCGATACTACCTTCTTAAGAGACAGCCCGTCATCGGCTTCTTCCGTAGTGGGCACCATCGGAAAAGGGAATAAAGTGATAGTATTGGGTAAGCGTGACCATTGGAAGCTGGTTTTCCTGAAAGGAAAGTTTGTTTATGTAAAACAGGATGATCTTTTGCTTATCTAGCGGCAGGCGCTGGCATAATATTTTCCCTGCCGGAAGCGAACAAACCATATGATCGATGAAGCAAATTCTGTTATCATTTTTGATTCCCGGGGTCCTGTTTGTGTTTTCGGGGTGTAGTGAAAAAGGGCCTCATCTTACCGACACACTGACATATGCTGCCGAGCTGCTGCCTAACAGTGTGCCTGTCGCAGCCCGGACAAATGCGTCGGGGGTGGCAACGCTTGAATATACGAAGAGCACAGGCCGGCTTTCTTTCAATCTTTCCCTCAGGGCTATAGAACCCGTCAGGGTGGTGATTGCGTACGGCGATCCTCATACCTGGGATACCGGACCCGAAATTGTGGACTTAACTTCTCAGGTAAGCGCAACGGGAGGCACCGGTACCATTACCCTGGCAAGCCATCTTGAGCACGGGAAGCTCCTTAATAATTATTGCTATTTCAGAATTGATACGGAAGAATATCCCTACGGCGAGCTGCGGGGCCAGATACAGCTCGTAAAAGAGAATTAAGCGCTACTACTTGTTGACCAGATGCCAAAGAGAAAAATTTACGAAGCGGTGACCATTACCGACTTCGCATCGGAAGGTAAATGCATATATAGATCGGAAACAGACGGAATTATTTTTGTTGAGGGAAAAGTGGCGCCGGGCGATGTGGTGGATCTCGAAGTATACCGCAAAAAGAAAAGCTACCAGGAGGCCCGCGTACTCAGGATACGTGAATTTTCTTCGCTCAGGACTACTCCTTTTTGTGAGCACTTTGAAATCTGCGGCGGCTGCCGGTGGCAGAATATCCGCTACGAGGAGCAGCTGCGTTTTAAAGAGCAACAGGTGAGAGACCACCTCGAAAGGATAGGGAAGGTGCAGGATCTTCATATGCTGCCTATCGTAGCTGCCGGCAGGCTGCAGTACTACCGCAACAAGCTGGAATTTACATTTTCGAGCAGCAGATGGCTTACTTCCGACGAAATACACAGTGGTGAAGCGTTTAGCCGTAACGCTCTAGGTTTTCATATTCCGAAGCGATTCGATAAAGTGTTCGCTGTACGCAAATGTCAGCTGCAACCGGATCCCTCCAACGAGATCCGGAACGAGCTGCATGCATGGGCCGAAAAAGAGAACCTGGACTACTATGACCTCCGCAACAACAAAGGATTTTTAAGAAACCTGATCATAAGAACGGCCAATACGGGAGAAATAATGGTTATCGTACAGGTTGCACAACCTGATGAAACCCGGATAGGTCGAGTAATGGAATTCCTCAGGCAAAAATTCCCCGATCTCACTTCACTATACTACATCGTAAACCAAAAGGGGAACGACTCTTACCAGGATCAGGCTCCGGTTCACTATCATGGCGCCAGGGCGATCCGTGAAGAAATGGAAGGGCTGACTTTCATGGTAGGGCCCAAGTCGTTTTACCAGACTAATTCTACCCAGGCATACCGCCTCTACGAAGTGGCAAGATCATTCGCAGAATTGAGCGGGAATGAATTAGTATATGACCTCTACACGGGCACAGGCACGATTGCTAATTTTGTTGCTAAGTTTGCTAAACAAGTGATTGGCATAGAATATGTAGAGGAAGCGGTGGCTGATGCCAGGGTAAACTCGCAGATTAACAACGTGTTCAACACCCGGTTTTGGGCCGGGGATATGAAAGAGGTACTCACCGGGGAGTTTCTGGAACAGCACGGACGCCCGGATGTTATGATCACGGACCCGCCCCGCGCAGGGATGGATGCTCCCGTAATTGACGTGATGCTAAATGCCGCTCCGGACCGGATCGTTTACGTAAGCTGTAATTCCGCAACGCAGGCCAGGGACATCCAGATGCTCTCGGGGATGTATCGCGTAGAGAAAGTGCAGCCTGTCGATATGTTCCCCAATACCCACCATGTAGAAAGCGTAGCGCTGCTTAAAAAACATGATTAAAATTTGCTATAATAGAGTTGTATTATTGACTTTTCAAGGAGATTTTCTATCAGTGTTACTCAATTTTAGTTTATAATACTCTATAATAGAGTAAGTTATTGTGTATTCGTTAAACAAAAAATACAAGACCCTGTTTTTGTTTTTTCGTTATACCCCCGACATTACTTATCCGTAATATGGATAATATATCCGCCATTTGAGTAAGGGATACCGGCATCAGGAACTGTCTCGGGCGGTATGAGTAAGGGGCGACACCTGCCTAACCGGCGTGTATTCCGCAGTGATAGCTTCTCTGCACAATAATTGGGAGAATTAAATAATAAATTGAATGATAGTAATTGTATTTTAAGACATTACTTCCAATATTTGGAGCTTTACAGCCGACAGCGTGTCTTCAATCCATGCATTCTCTTGAACAGTCATCAGATAGCCTGTGGTGGCAGCGTCTTAAAGAAGATGATTCGGGATCCCTTGCTTATTTCTATGAAAAGTATGCGGATTGGCTGCTTAGCTATGGACTGTCGGTAGCAGGCAACCGGGATATCGTGAAAGATGCCCTGCAGGAGCTGTTCCTTCAGATATGGAACCGGCGCCGCAACCTGTCCGACCCTGATTCCGTAAAATTTTACCTGATGGTGTCATTGAGAAGACTTATTTTAAAGTCGGTGAAGGACGGCCGCACCTTCTCTGAAACAATGACCGACATCAAAGAAGAGGAAGAAGGGGAAACCGAAGAGCTGCACCGGCTGGTGCTCAAAGCGGTGCGGTCGCTTCCTCCGCGGCAACAGGAGCTCATTTTTCTCAAATACTACGAGCAAATGAGCTATGACCAGATTGCAGAAGCAACGGGGCTTGACTACCAGATATTGCGGAACACTATCTACCGCGCCGTAAAATCCCTGAAGGACATGCTCCTGAAATACGAGAATACACTGATTTCCCTGCTTCTTTTAATAATCCCGGTAAGATTTTAATTTTTTCCGGATCGGTTTAGGTTACAAAAAGAACCTTATGTTCTCTATCCTGTTAAAGAATGGATTTATCCAAAAACGACAGTGATCTATGGACTACCGCGAATTCGGGATTCACGATTTTCTTTCAGACGAGCAGTTTATACGGTGGGTGACCCGGCCTGACGCCGGTTTGGACAGGTTTTGGGAAGAATGGCTCGCACAGAATCCCGACCGCCGGCCGGTAGTAGATAAAGCCAGGGCCATCCTCGGGAACATCGATCTTTCTGAAAAGTGGAGCGAAACCGAGCGGCGGGAGATATGGAGCTACATTTCCAGGGGTATGTACCCGGAAGCAGCCGGACCTTCACCGCGAAAACGATGGCTGCCGCAATGGTCATATATTGCTGCAGCCTCTGTTCTGTTGCTTTTTACAGTGGGGTATTACTGGTTTTTCTCACCTGAAAAAATCAGTACCGGTTATGGAGAAACCAGGAATATTACCCTGGCAGACGGCACCGGAGTAACCCTGAACGCCAATTCCAGCCTTGTATATGGCAAACGATTTGCAACAGGCTCCGTACGGGAGGTATGGATTAAAGGAGAGGCATTTTTTGAGGTCGCATCAAGGGAGACTCAGGGGCGGAAGGTTCCTTTTGTCGTACATACCAACCAGCTCGATGTGGAGGTGCTGGGTACCGCCTTTAACGTCACTAACAGGCGCGGCAGGGTGGATGTGGCGCTTGAGCATGGCTCGGTAAAGGTGGTGGATGCAAAGAATGCGGAGAATATCATGATGCTGAAACCGGGAGAAAAGGCCACCCAACTGGCCGGCAGAGCTCCTATCCGGAAGCAGGCGGTAGATATTGCCGAATATACGGGCTGGACCGGCAAGGTGACCAGGTATAAGGGCAAATCCCTGCTCGAGCTGGCTCAGATGATCAAGGATGTCTATGATATCGAGGTAATTATAGAGAGCGAGAGCCTGAAAAAAGAAACATTTACCGGGACATTCCCGTCCGATTCCGTATCGATATTCTTTGAAAAACTGGAAAAACTGTACCCTGTCGAGGTTACCAGAAAAGGTAAACGCTATTACCTGAGATAAAGAAATCCCACCCATGGCCGGAAATCTTGGCGGATGCAGGCCGTATGGGTGGGCTGAATTGTTTATTCAACCTTAAACTTAAAAAAAACTATGTCACAAAAATTACGAGGCATGATGTTTTTGTCATTCCTGGCTATTTTTATTTCTCCCCCGGCCGCCCTGCATGCCCAGACCGTCGCGTCGTCCGGCCTTTCCTATATGCAGGATCTCCGCAGACAGGAAGAGCAATCCAGCCGTATTCCCCTCCAGGAGGCGCTGGAGCTGCTCAGCGAGAAATACAGCGTCAGTTTTGAATTCAACGACAATCTTCTGAAAAATAAATCTGTAGATGCATCGGTGTTGAAAAACACGGGGGATCTCAAAAATACTCTTCACCGTATATTGGTACCGTTATCAATGACCTACGAGCAGTTCGGGAAGAGTTCGTTTTTAATTTTCAGTCCCGCCAGAACCAGGCAGCGCTCCGGCCGGAAGAGCGACCCAGGAGGCGGCAGCACTTTGCTTAACGAGCTGGAAGCTCCGGGCTCTCTGAAAAAAACAGAAGCTGTTCCAACAAAATTGCTGAGCGTCGGAATCCTGCAGCCTATGTTGCAGGATATTGAGGTACAGGGAGTTGTAACAGGAGAAGACGGCGAAAGGCTTCCGGGCGTAAGCATCCTGATCGAAGGGACCACGAGAGGAACTTCAACCAACGGTAACGGGGCATTCCGGATAGCAGTACCAGGCAAAGAAGCAAAGCTCATTTTTTCTTTTGTAGGCTATCTTACGCAGGAAGTAGTGGTAGGAAACCGTACCCAACTGGATATTGTCCTGAGAATCGACAATAAGGCCCTGGAAGAGGTTGTGGTGGTAGGCTACGGAACAATAAATAAAAGTGACCTGACCGGCTCGGTAGCTAAAATAAATGCGGAAGGAGTAGATGAACGCCCGATCGCGTCGGTGGAACAGTTCCTCCAGGGACAGGTATCGGGTGTCCAGATTACACAGAATACCGGTGCACCCGGAGGGGGGATTTCCTTCAATATCCGCGGAGCTACGTCGGTAAGCGGCAGCAACCAACCCCTGGTAGTGATCGATGGTTATCCGGTGGATTCCGACAATGGAAGCGTCAAGATGTCGGGCGGAAGCCAGTCCGGCTACCTGGGACAGTTGCCTCAGGACAATGCGCTGGCTAACCTGAACCCCGGCGACATCGAGTCTATCGAGATCCTGAAAGATGCTTCTGCCACCGCCATATACGGCTCCAGGGCATCCAACGGGGTAGTGCTGATTACAACCAAAAGGGGTAAGGCCGGAGCGGATCACATCTCATACACCTTCCGGTTCGATATCAGTTCGCTCCCGAAAAAAATCGACGTACTTGGAACTATGGATTATCTCAGTTATTCCAACGAGGCCTACCTGAACAACGGCCAGGATTCTGTTTTCCGGGCCGACCAGATCAGGCAGTATTCCGGGACCAATACGGTCTGGCAGGACCTGATCTACCGGGAAGGACATACCAACAGCCATCAGCTCAATGTTTCGGGCGGGCAGGATAAGCTTCGATACGCCATCAGCATGGGCTATCTTTCCCAGGAAGGGATCGTGAAAAACTCCAACTACGACCGGGGATCGCTGCGGATCAACCTCGACCGGGAATTCAACAGGAAGCTCAAATTCGGCGTTAACATGAGCGGCGTATTGAGCCGGAACCGCGCAGCCATGCAATCGTCCAGTATTGCCGATGCGTCCATGTCGGTTGTAAGGGGTGCGCTGACTTCCCGGCCTTTTGACTCGCCCTTTACATCGGAAGACGAGCTCGAGATCAACCAGACTCAGCTCGGGAACCCGCTGACGCTGATCAACCTGGCCGACGACCAGAACCGCATGACCACGGTGCTGGGTAATCTTTTTGCAGACTATACGATCCTGCAGGGACTTACCTTCCGCGTAAACGGCGGGGTGAATGTAAGTTCGAGCCAACGCGATTTCTACCATCCGAGAGGCACGTCGCTCGGTAACCTGGAAGGGGGATACGCCTATCGCGGGCACATTAATTCCTTTAACTACCTGACCGAATATACCCTGAACTTTAATAAGGTCGTAGCCGAAAAGCATAGCATTAACGCGGTAGGCGGTTATACCTGGCAGCAATGGAACAGGCGGTCTTTCGGGTTGAACGCACTGAATTTTCCGAATGATAACCTGTTGTACTACGACCTGAGCAGCGCCACTTCTATCACCAACCCGACGACGAGCACGACCGAATGGGGACTTTCCTCGTTTATCGGGCGCGTCAACTACAGCTTTGATAAAAAATACCTGGTAACCTTCACCGGCAGGGCAGACGGCTCTACCCGCCTGGCTCCGGGCAACAAGTGGGATTTCTTCCCGTCGGTAGCGCTGGGATGGAACGTGCACAATGAATCTTTTATGGAATCGATCCGTTCCGTTTCCGAATTGAAGATTAGGGCCAGCTACGGGCTTTCCGGGAACCAGGCTGTGGGGGTAGGCTCTACCAAGGCGATGCTTGGCTCGACCGGGAGCGTAGCCAATCAAAGCATCCAGATAGGGTATGTGCTGGACAACCTTCCCAATCAAAACCTGCACTGGGAGACAACCGCGCAGACGAATATCGGGGCTGACGTGGCTTTTTTCGGAAACCGGCTCACACTGGGGTTTGACTACTACAACAAGCGTACACATGATCTCCTGATCAGCCTCACCATCCCGCCTTCAAACGGGTTCGTTTCCTACCAGACCAACCAGGGAGTCATTGAAAACCGCGGACTGGAGTTTGATGTAAAGGCGAAGGTGCTCGCCGGCCGGTTTGGCTGGGACATTTCCGGGAATATTTCCAGGAACCGTAACAAAGTGGTCAGCCTCGGCAACGGGCTGAACTCTTTCGTCGGACCCGGTTATACTGCCGTAGCAGGACAATCGCTGACCATCGCCAGGGTAGGAAGCCCTATCGGGGCGTACTACGGGTACCGGGTCGTCGGGGTATACCAGAACCAGGCCGAGATCGATGCCGGGCCGACCGACTCCTATACCCGGACGCCCGGTACGCTTAAGTTTAAGGATATCAGTGGTCCTGACGGCCGTCCCGACGGAGAGATCACGGTCGATGACCGCGAGATTATCGGTACGCCCTACCCGGACTTCATTTTTGGCCTGACCAATAATTTCGACTGGAAGGGGCTGTCGCTGAATGTCTTTTTCCAGGGCAGCATCGGGCAGGAGATCATCAACGCCAACCGGTATGTCATGGACGCGATGAACCGTGTAACCGCTTCCAATATCCGCCAGGAAGCCTGGGACAACCGGTGGACGGGCGAGGGGACGAGTAATTATTACCCCAGGCCCGGTATGGTCGACCCCTTCCAGAGCAGGTTTACCGATTTTATCGTGGAAGACGGATCCTATGTGCGCCTGCGCAACGTGACGCTTGCCTACAGCCTTCCGAAAAGTAAGCTGCCGGTATTTAAAAGCCTGAAGGTGTTTGTCTCGGGGGGCAACCTGATCACCTGGACCAATTATAAGGGGTATGACCCTGAGATCAACAGCAAGGGCGATAATTCAATGTTGTCGGGAATCGATAACGGGAGTATCCCGCAGTACCGTACGTACTCGTTCGGAATAAGCGCCGGGTTCTAGCGACGCGGTAATTAAAACAAGACAGTCCATCAATCGATGATCATTTATTTATAAATCTCAGACAAGAATGAAAATCAGGATAAAAGCAATACTGGGCGTATTTTTAGGCAGCCTGTTCCTTCAGGGCTGCAGCCTGGAGGAGCGGATCTATTCATCGGCCATTTCGGATACATTCATGCAATCGGAAGACGACGTGATTGCGCGCGTCAACGGAGTATATTCGGTGCTGCCGACATTTGACTGCTTCAAATCCAATCTCAATTATATCATTTTTTACGGCGCCGACGATATAGGCACCACGTCAGCGGCCTTCAGGCTGTTTAACGAAAGGACAGTATCGGCTTCCGACCGGTATTTCATTACCCCCTGGAGGACATTCTACCGTGTGATCAACGAGGCCAACGCGATGATAGAAACCGTCGGGGCGTCGGAAATAGGATCGGAAGCCTTCAGAAGGCGTATCATGGGGGAAATGCATTTTATGCGTGCATTTGCTTATTTCTACCTCGTGAGAATGCACGGAGGGGTACCGATACACACCAGCTCTATAAACGGAAGCTCGGATTTTTATCCGGCGCGAAATTCTGTGCAAGAGGTATACGAGCTGATTTTCGACGATTTCCGGATCGCAAACGAGACTATGCTCCCCTATAGCCAGCAGCCGGCCAGGGAGTTCGGACATGCTACAAAGGGGGCTGCGCAGGCTATGCTCTCGCTGGCCTACCTCACCTATGCCAACTACCACGACCTGAACGGGAGCGCCGGTCAGGCCCGGGAGAACTACCTGCTGGCGCGGGATTATGCCGACAGCGTGATCACCTCCGGCCAATACAGCCTGATCGGCAACTACGCAACACTTTTCGACGTTGCGCAGGAAAAAAATGCCTACCAGGAGGTGATTTTCGGTATCCAGTTTACCCGTGACGCCACCGCCGCCAGCGCCAGCGCGAGGGGTTCGGAGATGGCGCAATATACACAACCCGCTAACCGCTGGAATATTTGCGGGAATGTAGACAACGGGCGTGGAAATGGTGTGGCCAGAATACAGCCCTGGTTCTATGATCTTTACAGTACGGGGGAATACGAAGGCGACTACCGGACGGAAGTATCTTTTATCACCAGGTTCCGGAACATGAACCAGGATATCGACCGGATCACCTATCCCGAAGCAAGGCAGGCCAGCAATGAGCCGACCGAGCAGTTTCCGTACCTGGATAAATACATCGATCCCGACGGATACCAGGCCAGGAACAACGAAAATGACTTCTTTATCATTCGTTTGTCGGAAGTGTACCTGATCAAAGCCGAAGCGGAGAACGAGCTGAACGGGCCGACTCCTGAAGCCTATGCCGCTTTCAACCAGTTGCGCGCGCGGGCAAGAAAAGCCGGCGGGGTGGAGCGGGCTATGCCGATGGACCTGGAAGAAGGGCTGTCGCAGGCGGAGTTCAGGCTGAAAATATTCAATGAACGCGGCCTCGAGCTCGTAGGCGAAGGGCATCGATGGTTCGATTCGGTACGAATGCGCTACCTGAATACCGGCAAGACGATGATACAATATCGGTACGAAGATTTTTACCCGTCAATGTCGAGTCTTACCGCCCCGACTTTTGTCGCTTCCTCCAATACCTGGACAGGCGGCCGCGTATTGCCTGCCAATATCGTACCCTGGACGCCCCGTTTCCTGATCTGGCCTATCCCCAGTTCGGAGATGGACTCAAACCCGAAGATGAAGCAAAATCCCGGGTGGTAGTGGATGTAGTAGGTCAGTTGAAAGTGGAGAGTTGAAAGTTGAGAGTGGAGAGCTGATTTCTGACTGCTGATAGCCGATAGCTTTTACACCAATGAAGAAACTGTTTATTCTGCTCTGGCTGGGGGCCCGCGCTTTTGCGCAGGGCCCGGCCGGAGAACAGGAGACGCCCGTGAAAATTGTCGGGGTAGCTCCGCTTGATATAGACCGGATAGAGCAGATCGCGGCGATGCTTCCGGATACTCCGCGCGGCTTCGGCGACCCGTGCCGGGAGCGTGCGGTCTGGTCCCGGCTGAAAGCAAGCGGACGCTACGACAGGGTTATCCAGGCAGCCGACGGGTACCTGGATACACCTTTTCCCGAATTTGACGAGCCGCTCTACATGCGCATGTTCACGCACGGCGACTCTCAGTCGGGGAAGGACATGCAGGCCGGGCGCGTACGATGGCTCACTGCGCTTACCTGGGCCGAGTGCCTGACAAACGAAGGAAAATACGTGCCGAAGATAGAGGAGGTGATAAAGGGGATTATTACGCAGAAAACCTGGGTTAATCCCCGGAACTACCTCGAACGGAATCACAAAGAATTGGTAGAGCTTGCAGCGGCCAGCTATGCGCAGAACCTTGCGCAGGCGATTTATCTCCTGGACGATAAGCTCTCCCCGTCTACGATTGCCGGGGTGAAGGAGGCGATCAGATCCCGCGTGCTGACACCGGTCCTGGCAACGATCAACGGGCAGAACAGCGACCACGGCTGGCTTATGGCAACCAATAACTGGAATGCCGTCTGCCTCGCCGGGATAACGATCGCTGCGCTTACGATACTGGAAGAGAAAAAGGAGCGTGCGAAATACGTGGCGATCGCGGAGCGCTACCATCAGAACTTTGTGGCAGGCTTTTCGGATGACGGCTATTGTTCCGAGGGGATCGGGTACTACAATTATGGGTTCGGGCGCTTTATCGCGCTCCGCGAAATCGTCTGGCAGAGCACCAAAGGGCAACTGGACTTTTTCCTGCATCCCAAAATGAAAAAGATCGCTGCTTTCGGGATCCGTACGGAAATTATCAACGATGCCTTTCCGGCAATTGCAGACTGCAGGGAAGGAGTCCGTCCGTCGGGTCCGATCGTGTGGTATGCGGTCCGGAACCTGGGGATCAGTATGCCTGAGTACGGTGATGAGCCACCGGCCGGCGGCTCATCCGACCTGGCAACCGACGTCATGTATGCCTTTCCCAATACCGCTTCGATGAAAACGGAAGCCGGTGCGGAGACGGATCCTGATCTCGCGCTGAGATCATTTTTTGACGTGGCGGGGATTCTTATCGTGCGGCCCGGCATGGTAAACGGCCCTGGTATGGGCGCTGCATTAAAGGGCGGAAACAATGCGGAACACCACAATCACAACGATGTCGGCTCCTATACCATCGCCGTGGGGAAAGAAGTGGTGATGGGCGACCCGGGCCTCATCCCGTATACGGCTAAAACCTTCGGACCGGAGCGGTACACCTACAAGTCGCTCGGATCCTACGGACATCCCGTACCCTTCCTTGCCGGGAAGGAGCAGATTCCCGGCAGGCAGGCGCAGGCAAAAATCATCAGCACTGATCTGACCCCGGAAAAAGACAGGATTCTCATGGATCTGACTTCCGCTTACGGCGAGCCTTCGCTGAAATCGCTGACCCGTGAATTTGTCTATACCCGCGGAGATACACAGACGCTTACAGTCTCCGACAAAGTGAGCTTCGACAGTCCCCGGCAATTTGAAACGCCGATTATTACAAGAAGTGAATGGAAGCAAATTTCAGAAAGGGAGCTGGAGCTTGTCAGGGGCGGAGAAAAGCTTCGGGTATGGATAGATAGTCCCGGAAATTCCTACACGATCGAAAGCGAGGAGATAAGCGAAGAGGGGGGCGATCCCTATACGCGGATAGCCGTGAAGCTCCTCCGGCCTGTAAGCGACGCAATCGTCACATTTACCTACCACCTGAAATAACCACCTAACCGTACCTTACACGGATGAAAAGACAAATGAGGGCGAAGTCCCTTTACCTTAGAATGCTCACCTGCAGCCTGTTTTATTTCCTGGCCGGCTTTGTCGTTGTTTTTCACGCTTCCGGCCAGGAAAAAGCGGTAAGGCTTGCCCCTGTCGATCAGGAGAGGGTAAGGCAGATTGCCGGTTTTTTATCCGATGTTCCCCGGGGCTTCGCAGAGCCGGTTACCGGGAGAGGATATTGGGAAAGGCTTCGTAAAGGAGGGAATTATGACAAATTCCTTGCTGAAATGGCGTACTTTGTTTTCCCGGAGTTCAGCGCGGCCGATTATTTTTCGCTTTCCGACGGGACGGCAAGCTCATCCGGCCGGGGGCTTACTATGATGCGTAACCGTGCCAGGGCTCTTTCCAGGGTGGTGCTGGCGGAATGTCTGGAAAATAAGGGAAAATACCTTCCGGTGATCGAGGAGGGGTTGGGGGATATGCTCCGCCAGAAATCCTGGGTATCGCCGCGTGTCGATTTTGACTTCATCAATTATAACGGCAAGCAGTATACCATCGACCTGACATCGGCATTGTATGCTCATACCATAGCGCAGACACTCTATCTGCTTGACAGCAGGCTTAGCCCAAAACTGAAGAAAGATGCCTTAGAAGCGCTGTATGCCAGGGTGTTCCACCCGTTAATGAAGATATTCGACGAGCAGGACACCAGGTACCATACCTGGCTGACCGGCACCAATAACTGGAATGCCGTCTGCCTGTCGGGTGTGGTAGGAGCAGCTCTTACCGTGATTCCCGATAAAAACGAAAGAGCGGTATACGCATACATCGGGGAGCATTATTCGCAAAATACGCTCGCCGGATTCGGAGAGGACGGCTATTGCTCCGAAGGTGTCACCTATTTCAACTACGGTGTCAGCCATTACGCCCTCCTGCGCGAAAACCTGTTGATCGCATCTTCCGGGAAAATAGATCTTTTCACCATTCCCAAGGTGAGGGCGATAGCGGAGTATGTTCCGAAGCTGGAGATCATGAACGGGGTGTTCCCGGCGATATCCGACAGCAAGGCAGGCAGCAGCCCGGATTCGAGTCTCATGTGTTATCTCAGCCGCAGCCTTGGCCTGGGATTGAAAGCATATGAAAACGTCCGCCTGGAAGGAAGAAACTTCGGGCTAAGGGTGGATGCGTTTATGATGCTGGGGAATTCTCCTGTGCGGGAGACACAGGGAGAAAGTCAGACAGATCCGGTGCGTTCCTATTTTGAAAAATCGGGGATACTGGTGACCAGACCTGCTACGGGTTCCGGGCTTGGTGCGGCCCTGAAGGGCGGGCATAATGCGGAGCACCATAATCACAACGATGTAGGATCGTATACGGTAGCGGCGGGCCGCCTTATCCTGGCCGGCGACCCGGGCTCCATTCCCTATACCGCAGATATTTTTACGCCCGAACACCGGTATACCTACAAGTCTATAGGCTCCTACGGCCATCCCGTGCCGTTGGTGGCAGGCAGGCAGCAGTCGGTCGGGGCGAAGGCCGGAGCGAAGGTCGTGGAGGAGCAGTTTGCTCCGGAAAAGGACATTTTCACGATGGATCTGAGCGCATGTTATGACGTGCCTGAACTCAGAAAGCTGGAGCGCCGGTTTACCTACGAAAGGGTGGGAAAAGGGAGCCTTGAAGTACTGGATACCTTCGAATTTACAGAACCCCGGGACTTTGAAACCGCCTGGATCACGAGATCGTCGGTAAAGGAGGTATCACCCGGCCGGTGGCTGCTGGAAGCAGGCGGAGAAAAAGTACTGGTTGAGTTCGACAGCTTTGGCCTGCCTTACCGGGTTTCGGTCGAACAGATCAGCGAAGGAGGGGAGCCGTATTCGCGATTTTCCGCCAGGATTGACGGGCCGCGGAAAAGCGGGAAAGTAAAGCTGACCTACAGGATCCCGTACTCCCCGCTCGAAACACCTATGATCTCAATAGACTACGGGTCCCTGCTGAAAGTGAAGGCACAGATCGCGAAGGGCGAGGGAGGACCGGCGCACCGTGCGCTCGAAAAGCTGGTGCAGAAAGCAGAGGAGCTTCTGTCGGCGGAGCCGGAGAAAGTCACGGACGGAGATCTGCCGCCTTCAGGCGATGTACATGAATTTTATGCGATCGGCAAGCTGGCTTTTCCCAATCCGGATACGCCCGACGGGCTTCCTTATATCCGGAAGGACGGCGTGACCAACCCGGAAGCCGATGGCGACCGCTACGACCTGGCACGGTATAACCGCACGCTCTCCCGTGTCAACCTGCTTTCACTCGCCTGGTTCTTTACGGAAGATGAAAAATACGCCCGGAAGGCAGCCGGGCTTCTGAGAGTATGGTTCTTCGATCCCGACACCCGGATGAACCCCAGCCTGGACAACGCCTCCGCTTTACCCGGCGTGCACGACGGGATGCCGATCGGGATCATCTTCGGCGTGGCGATGATCAGGATGGCAGACCATGTCAGGCTGCTGACGCTTTCCGAAAGCTGGACAGAAGAAGATCACCGGAAGCTGAAGCAATGGTTTGCTGCCTACCGGGACTGGCTGCTGACCAGCGATTTAGGGAAAAAAGAGGGGCTTGCTGCCAACAACCACGGCAGCTGGTATGCCGCCCAGGTAGCCGCTTTCTCTATTTTCAACCAGCAGTATGACCAGGCAGCCCCGATGATCGATCTTGCAAAGAAGCAACTGGTTGAGCAACTGGCGCCCGATGGGAGCATGCCCAGGGAATACGTACGCCAGCGGTCGCTGCACTATTCGGTATATGGCCTGCAGGCGTTTATTTACCTGGCCAGGTGTGGCGAGATCATAGGTCGCGATCTATGGAACTACCAGGGTCCCGATTCAAAGGGAATCGCGCTGGCATTACAATTTTTATACCCCTATATCACGTATTCGAAGGAATGGCCCTGGGAAAATATAGAAAAGGGAAACCCGCCCGGCCGTGGCGCGCTGGAGGTATTCCAATGGGGGGCCATTGCTTATCCCGGTAGCGAATGGAGCCCCATGCCCGCTTCGATATGGAAGGAAATGCCGGGGGATTCGGCCGATTACCTGTACTGGCCCCGGGAGCAACCCGTACGTTAAAAAATAACAAAACAATGAACAGAAGAGCATTTTTAAAAGATACGCCCGCTGTAATAGGCCTCCTTATGGGAGCTCTCAATGTCCCGACCCTGGCGGGAAGCACAAAAAAAGTGATCATACTCCGGTCGTCGTGGCAAACCGTAAACATCGGTGACATCGGCCACACGCCCGGCGTGCTCACGTTGCTGGAGCAGTACCTGCCTGAAACGGAGGTCCGGCTGTGGCCCTCGGATGTGGGCGACGGAGTAGAAGAGATGTTGAGGAAGCGTTTTCCGAAGGTGCATATTATCAAAGGACAGGAGGATAGGGACCGTGCGTTCCGGGAAGGCGATTTTATGCTGCACGGATCGGGGCCGTCGCTGGTTGCCCGGAAGGACCTCGACCTCTGGCGGAAAAAGACCGGAAAGCCCTATGGCATTTACGGGATTACATTCCCGGGCGGATATGTGTTCGACGACCAGGCGGCCCGGTTTGATCCGCTCGATATGGAGCTGATGAACGACGCCCGCTTCTGCTATTTCCGGGATTCGGTTTCGTACGAATTTGCGAAAGTGAATGGCCTGACCTGCCGGGAAACCGGCTTTTCGCCGGACGGGGCGTTTGCGGTTGATGTCAGGAACGATGCGCTTGCTATTGATTTTCTGAAAAAGCATGATCTGAAAGACGGCGAATTCGTCTGTGTCATACCGCAGTACAGGTTTTCTCCCTGGTGGGAGCTTAAGAGCAAGAACAGACCTGTAGACAAAGCTAAGGAAGCCTACAACGAGAAAATGAAGGAGCACGACAACCGGCCTATCCGCGAGGCTATTATCGCCGTCGTGCGCCAGACTTCGAAAAAAGTGCTGATCGTACCTGAAAATGAGACCCAGGTCAGGATAGGAAAGGAGATGCTCTACGATCCGCTGCCTGAAGATGTAAAGGAAAGGGTTGTCTGGCGCAGCACCTACTGGCTCACAGACGAAGCTATCAGCACCTATGAACGATCGGCGGGGTTGTTCGGGATTGAAATGCATTCACCTATTATGTGCATCGGCATCGGGATACCGGCCATTGTTTGCCGGTTTAAGGAGCAGACAAGTAAGGGGTATATGTGGAAGGATATCGGCCTGGGCGACTGGCTTTTTGATCTCGATATTCCTGCTGATGTAGCCCGTATTACGCCTGCAGTACTCGATATGATTCAGCATCCTGAAAAATCAAAAGCCAGGGTAGAAAAGGCCCGAAAATATGTGAACGGGCTGTTCCGGAAGACTATGGGAGTTTTAAGGCAGAATCTGTAATCAGAACATCACATCCCCGTTAGGGTTGTTCAGGTCGAAATCGCCCATGTCGTTGGCCTTGCTCCTGAAGGTACTGGTGGAAGCGCTTTTTTCAAAGCTGCCGATGCTGTCGGTGGGTGGGAAGCCCCGCTCACCGGCATGAGGCGAATTGGGCTCATAGAAAGAATCCAGGTCGGCAAACTTGGTATAGCGTCCTATAAATCTCAGGTTTACGTTGTCCAGGGATCCGGCCCGGTTTTTAGCTACAATCACTTCACCGACCCCCTGGAGGGAATTACCTGCTTCATCCTGGGTAAACCCGTAGTATTCCGGTCTGTAGAGGAAAATTACCATATCGGCATCCTGCTCGATAGACCCGGATTCCCTTAAGTCTGAAAGCTGCGGCTTTTTCTCGCCTCCCCGTGTTTCTACAGCCCGGCTTAGCTGGGAAAGGGCAATTACCGGGACATTGAGCTCTTTGGCAAGGCCTTTGAGAGAACGTGAAATAATGGCGATCTCCTGCTCCCTGTTTCCTCCTCCCTTGCCCCCGGTATCGGCTGTCATCAGCTGAAGATAGTCGACGATTACCATCTGTATATCGTGCTGGGCTTTGAGCCGTCGGCATTTTGCCCGGAGCTCGAGGACAGAAAGGGCAGGAGTATCGTCTATGAAAATAGGGGCATTGGCCAGGTTGTTGATACGCGAATGAAGCTGTTGCCACTCATGCGGGGCCAGCGTTCCTTTTTTGATTTTTTCACCCTCTATCTCCGCTTCCGCCGAAATGAGCCGGTTCATAAGCTGGACCGCCGACATCTCCAGCGAAAAAATAGCTACCCCTTTTTTATAGTCTACAGCCGCATTCCGCATCGTGGAAAGAACAAAGGCGGTCTTTCCCATACCCGGACGGGCCGCCAGGATAATCAGCTCGCTGGGTTGCCAGCCGGAGGTAAGGTGGTCGAGAGCGGTAAACCCGGAAGGTACCCCGGTAAGACCGTCGGGCTGATTTTTCCTGGCCTCCAGCTCGTTGATGGTAATATTCATCAACGATCGCATGTCGACATAATTTTTGCGGATATTAGCTTCCGATACCTGGAACAGGGCCTGCTCAGTCCTGTCCAGAAGCTGGAAAACGTCTGTCGTATCTTCAAACGCATCCCGGAGTATATCTGACGAGACCTTGATAAGTTCCCGCTTAATGGCGGCCTGGGAGATAATCCTGGCGTGTGCTTCGATATTGGCGGCAGAATGTACCTTGGTGGTAAGCTCCGTAATATATCCGGGGCCGCCCGCCAGTACCAGCTCTCCGGCGGAGCGTAGCCTGGCTGTTACGGTCAACAGGTCGATAGGCTCTGATTCGGCAAACAGGTTGATGATCGCCCGGAATATCCGCTGATGGGCTTCCTTATAGAAACTTTCGGGTTTGAGTATATCGGCAACAGCCGAAAGCGCGTCTTTTTCAAGCATGAGCGCTCCCAGAACGGCTTCCTCCAGCTCGATCGCCTGCGGAGGGAGCTTGCCGGGCGACTGGTCGCCGTTGGTCAGACGCGCACCGGTCTTGCTCAGGAAGTGAGTCTTTGCAGCAGCTTCTGTAAACCTTTCATTTTCCATCTTAATGCAATATTAGGGATATAAGGGGAGAGGAAAAACAGGGCTCCTAAACTTTATTTTTATATGCCGATTAGAGCCTTGAAAATTAGGATTTTGCAGTATGCGGAAAGAGGATACCGGTATGGATCGCTTGTTTGTAAATAAATATTTTCTAAATTTTGCCTTGATTCACAAACACTTTAACACTTTTCAATTTGCTGGAAAAAATAATTTCCCTTGAAGACATCCCGCTGGTGGATTTTTTAGGTGTCCAAAACGCTAATATCAAAGAAATATCATCTGCATTCCCCAAAAGCAAACTGATTTCCAGAGGCAATGAAATAAGAGTACGGGGAGCCGAACCGGAAATCAGCCGGATATCGGAAATACTGGAATCTCTGATCGCTCACTTTCATAAATACGGTAGTATTACAACCAACCAGATAAAAAGTTATGTCCAGGACGGCCCGAATGCAGGTGAGGCAAGCATCCTGACCGATGACAACCTGATTCTCATAGGCAACAAAGGGCTGGTGATCAAAGCCCGTACCTCCAACCAGATCAAAATGGTGGAGGCTGCCGGTAAATATGATCTCGTTTTTGCTACGGGGCCTGCCGGAACAGGCAAGACCTATACTGCCGTAGCGCTGGCGGTACAGGCTTTGCGCAATAAGGAAGTTAAAAAGATCATTATCACCCGGCCGGCGGTGGAAGCCGGAGAAAACCTGGGATTCCTGCCGGGCGACCTGAAAGAAAAAATAGATCCCTATCTCCGCCCCATTTACGATGCGCTCGACGATATGATCCCGGCCGATAAGCTGAAGCTTCATCTTGAGAACCGTACCATCGAGATCGCTCCGCTCGCCTATATGCGGGGCAGGACGCTGAAAAACGCATTTATCCTGCTTGATGAAGCGCAGAATACGACGTCCATGCAGATGAAAATGTTCCTGACGAGAATGGGGCCGGGCTCGAAAGTGATCATTACAGGAGACCGGACACAGGTGGACCTGCCCAAAAATCAGAAGTCGGGTCTTATCGATTCGCTGAATATCCTTAGCAATGTGAAGGGGATTTCGTTTATAGAGCTGGATAGCTCTGATGTTGTCAGGCATAGATTGGTTAAGGACATACTTGCGGCGTATGAAAAAAGCGGGACCTGACAGAAAACTCCGACCGGCCATATTGCTTTTCGCAACGGCGCTCAGCATCGGGACGGTCGTTACTTCCCTGGCGCAGGGAAACGACAGCCTCGCTGTGAAGAGATGCGCTACGATGGAAGCCTATCATTTCGGACTGAGAACGCTTCTGCCTGCAGTGGATCCGTTGCAGGCTGTCAATGAAAAGATCACTTCTCATATCGAAAATAAAAGGAAGCTGAGGGCGGCTGATTCGGAGGTGATCCGGATACCCGTCGTGGTTCACGTGGTCCATGACAGGGAATCGGGAAGCATAGGAGGAAGAGGCAATCCCAATATTTCGGAAGAACAGATCCGAAGCCAGATCAGGGTTCTCAGCGAAGACTATCGCCGGGTACAGGGTACTCCCGGGTATAATGAAAACCCGGCTGGCGTCGATACCGGGATAGAATTCTTCCTGGCCGAATTCACGCCCGACGGTGCACAGTCTGACGGTATTACCCGGAATTACTATAGAGCCAAAACACAGTTTAATCCCTATACAGATGCCGGGATTCTTGCCGAGATCGTAAGCTGGCCTGCCGATGAGTATCTCAACATCTGGGTTTGCACATTATCCGGGAATTACCTGGGTGTAGCACAATTTCCATCCCTTACGGGTGTGCCGGGCCTTAACAATGCCGACGCCGACAAAGCTCTGACCGACGGGGTCATTATTGACTACAGGAGTTTTGGCGATGTGGGGGCTTTGGAAAATGCCAATTACAACCAGGGTAGGACCACAACGCACGAAGTAGGGCACTGGCTGGGATTGCTGCATATATGGGGAGATACCCGCTGCGGCGACGACTATTGCGCGGATACGCCCTGGGCAGAGACATCCAATACCATTTCATGCAATGACGTATTTTCTTCCTGCCGGGGAGCGTCTACCCGTAATATGATCGAGAATTATATGGACTATTCCCCTGACCGGTGCATGAATGTGTTTACCTTTAACCAGATGGAGCGGATGCATGCCGTGCTGGAACTGAGCCCCAGAAGGGCAGCGCTTGTCGAAAATTCAAAGAAAGCAAGACTTGAAGAAAGCCCCGGCCTGCTTGTTTCCGTGTATCCCAACCCGGTTGCCGACGGACAGCTGAAAGCGGAAATCAGGTACGAAGGCTACCAGGATGTCGACCTGGCGATCATAGACATGAACGGGCGCCAGGTCGGGTTTTCGTCTTACCGGAAAGTCTGGAGCCGTATTTTTACCGAACCTGTCGGGCATCTCTCCCGTGGGGTTTATCTGCTCGTGGTTACGAATGAAAATAGAGAGAAAGTTAGCAGGCGTTTTATTGTAAATTGACGGAATTCCCCTCAATCTGCGTTATTTTTCCAATGATAGCCGCTTAGGCGATCATTATTCAACTCTTACTATACAAATGAAATGTTCAATCAAACCCCTTTTATCAGGTACCTTTTGTTCCTGCTGACCGGGATCTTCAGCGCCGGTTTTCTCCGCGTCGATGATCTCCGGGTCGCTTGGACGGTCCTTGCCGTTATCGTAGCGGCTTCGCTGTTATTTATCATGACCGGGGCCCGGTACAGGAAGTATCTTCCGGTAGCGGTTTTCGGGGTAATGGCAGGCCTTGGATGGACCTCGGCTACACTTCAGTCAATCCGGTTCGACAAGCGTCTGAGCGATATCGGGAGTGAAGACTACCGCATGTACCAGGCCCGTATTACCGGCCTGCCGGAAAAAAGAGAGAATTCGCTCAGGTATCCCGCCGAAATAAAAAGCCTGTTCATGCGGGACGGGAAAAGGAAGGATGTAGCGTCCGGGGCGCTTCTTTATTTTTCCGATAACCTGGACAGGCTGCCGTCGGTGGGGGAAAATTTGATAGTCTCCGGGCGTTTGAGAAGGCCGCAGCCGTCGACTTCCGAATATGCATTTGATTATCGCGGGTTCCTGGAACGGAAGGGAATCCCCTGGATAGGCTCCGTTAAAAACGACCGCAGCATTTGTTGGATACCCGGAACAGACGCGTCGGCATCCCTGCAGTATTCGCCCGAAAATCTCTCCGTGAAGTCCGAACAGTTGTTCCGCAAGTACCTGCACGATGACGACGCATATGGTTTTGTCAAAGCTATGATATTGGGAAGGAGGGATGACATCAGGGAAGAGCTGAACGACGCTTTCATCAGTTCGGGTACCGTGCATATCCTTTCGGTATCCGGTCTCCATATTGCCATTTTCTTTTCGGTGCTTCATTTCGGGTTGGGATTCCTGAGAAAAAGGGCCTGGGGAAAGTATGCTTATCTCCTGGTGATGACGTCGATTCTGGTCTTCTATTCGGTGCTCACGGGCCTTCCGGCTTCGGTACAGAGGGCCACTCTGATGTGTATCATCTGGATGATCGCCGATACCTTTTCGCGAAAGCACCATCCGGTCAATACCCTGGCTATCGCCGGCTTCTTTATTCTGCTCGCCGACCCGAATGCATTTTATGATGTAGGCTTCCAGCTTTCATTCCTGGCAATGCTGGGTATTTTTTTGTGGAGCAAGCCGATAGAAGGTCTTTATCAACCCGAAAACCGGCTGATAAAGCACTTCTGGAACCTCTCCGTTATGTCGCTGGCCGCGCAGCTGATGACATTCCCGCTCATCGTGTACTACTTCAACCAGCTCCCTGTCTATTTTCTCTTTGCCAATTTGCTCGCCGTAGATATCTCCGGGATCCTGATACCTGCCTCTTTCGGCATGTTATTGTTCGGGCTGACCGGCCTCGACCAGCTTGCAGGCCTGGTTGGATACGTGGTTAACTACCTCGCCGTTTTTATAAACTATGTCGTTTTTTTACCTGAAAAGCTGCCTTATCATCTTATTGAAAATATCGGCCTGGACATTTACCAGGCATTCATGCTGCTTGCCCTGCTTATGGCGGCCTATACCGCTTTTGTACAGCGGAAGCTCTCTGCGGTAAAGTTCCTCTTCATTGCTGCATGCTGCTTCTCTTTGTATTCTACGTTCTCGGTTGCCGCTGATTACCGGCAAACTTTCCTGAGGCCCGTAGGAGAAAACTTTGTGTACAAGTCGGCGGGAAGGATGCTGTATATAACCCGGGATACGGAACCCGATTTTTTCAGTGCATACGAGATCCGTAGATACATGGCCAGGTACGGCCGCGACACACTCATGATCAGGGTGGAACAGGCAATGTAAAACGGGACTGTCTTAATCGGCTATTTTAATGGTTTGCCTGCCGTTCAGCTCATTTTTTACCATTTCTTCCCATTTGAGCTGCTCTTCGGGATTGAGCCCGTGACGGGTTTCCCTGTCATATGCTTTCTGTAAATGGTTCATTTCCCTGTAGGACTCCAGGAACTGGTATTGAATCTGGCTGTCGTGATCTCCAACTGTAAGCTGCAGCCTTTTCAGCTGATTTTTGAATCGTTCGGCTGATATTTTGGCGATATCGAAGTGAGTCTGCTCGTGTTTCAGCACCCGGGGATTTTTGGATTCCGGCTGTATCCACGACATGCTTTTCACTACATATACCTTCAGCTTTACCACGACTTCCAGCAGGTTGTTTTCAACTCTCGAATTGCCTTCGTAAGAAATACTCGTAAACACCATTGCCGCATAACGGCCTGTTTTAGGCTCGGCCCTGAAGTCGCCGTATTGCAGGGGCCTGCCCGGATGATAAAAAACGGTATCTGCTTTTGACTCGTAGTGATCGTCGTCTATGACCAGCCTGACCCCCCTGACTAACGCCGGGTTTTTCCCGTTATTGAGAGCGAGCCATTTGTCAAAATATATCATAGCATCGCCCAGCATTTTCCGGAGAAACTCTTCATACATGGGGCTCGATTCCGGCCTGGTGTAATTACCTTTTGCCCGGTATGATGTCAGCACCAATTCTTCCCGTGCCCGGTACCAGACAAATTCGACGTAAATAAGCGATTCTCCCTTTATTTTCCCCGGAGCTTCCCTGGTTTCGTTGATGCTGAACACTTTGATCCTGGCTACCAGGGGGATCTGGTTCTCTTCCCGCTCTGTCAGCGAATAGCTCCAGAAATCAAAGGCTGCATTTTCCAGGTTTTGCCGCAGGCTGAACGGCTGAGATTTAGTCAAATAGACGATCCGGCCCAGTGACTTTCCTTTTTCTTTCCTGGAATCAATAACATCGGCAAGAAAATAATGCCTGCTTTCTTTAAGGCTGAGCCTGGTTTCCGGTAAAATGTCTACGGTTACAGGAGTCTGTGCATACGCGATTCCCGCCGGTATAGAAGCCAGCACTAAATACAGGAGGATTTTAAATGAAACCGGCATAATCAGCTCATCATCACATTTACACCGCGCAGCTTTGCAAATTCACGTATACATTACCTAATTTGCAATTAAGATAGTAAAAAAACTAATGAATGAGCAAGGCTCCTGAACATTTGAACAAACCCGATTTCGATACCATCTTTATGGAACTTGCTGAAAACCTGGCGCGGCGGTCCCATTGTATCAAGGCCCAGGTAGGAGCTGTATTGGTAAAAGATACCCGTATCATTTCCATCGGATATAATGGTCCGCCTGCGGGCACGCACAACTGCGACGAGGAGTTTCCCGAATCAGGCTGTCCGCGGGATTCCAAGGGAAGCTGCTCTCTGGCACTCCATGCCGAGCAGAATGCGATCCTCTATGCCGTGAAAAACGGCTCCAAT
Source organism: Spirosomataceae bacterium (assembly GCA_037191015.1). Classification (GTDB taxonomy): domain Bacteria; phylum Bacteroidota; class Bacteroidia; order Cytophagales; family Spirosomataceae; genus Ravibacter. Next base: position 19,676 of record JBBCKD010000027.1, on the reverse strand, counting down.
ATTGAAGGGAGCACGTTATATGTAACACTGGCGCCTTGTATTTCCTGTGCGAGAGTGATCTATACCATGAAGATTTCGAAAGTGCTGTACCTCCACAGTTATGCTGCCTACAAAGGAATAGGCGTTGAAGAAGGAGCTGAGTTCCTGAGGCGCTTCGGCGTAGAGGTAATGCAGTACCTTCCGAAGGTTGTTTAGCCTGCGGTAGCGCGATAAGGTTCCCGGTAAGAAGTTTTTTGACTGCTTTTTACGCAAAAAAAAAACGGCTGGTTTGCACCAGCCGTTTTTTTTATTCAGGTCTCTGTCCGGGATTACTTCACACCTTGATAGATGATAGTACCGTCAGCGTTTACAGTCGCTTTGTAAGAAGTTTTCTTAACACCTGTTTCAGGACAAGCATTACCGTAAGAAGTAGTTTCGATATCTATGGTAACATTCTTAGCCCATTTCGGCGCCTTCACGTTAGCAAGTACTTCTTCGATAGTTTTGAACTCGTCGCAGTCTTTAACTTCAGAGTTATGCAGGATGATCTTCCTGTTACGGGTCACTTTAGAGTCTACAGGACAGATACAATCTGCGCAGTTTTCACTCTTAGCCCACTTCCTGATAGTTGAAGTCACGCGGCGGATAGAAGAGATCTCGATTTTCTTCACGCATACACAAACTTCTTCTACCACTCTTACTGTATCGGCTTTAAGTGCGGCAAAACCGCTGGCTGCTACCTGGCTTATACATGAAGCACATGCAGAAGCCTGGTGGCTTTGTACGGTTACATAGTACTGACCGTCAACAGGACAACCATTGTTGTTCAGGTAGCTGGCCGGGAAGGCAAGCTCGGTATCTTTCTGGCAGATGGCTTCAGCTATGATTTTATCTTCACCGTTAGCAAGATGATGGATACGCGCGGTGAAAGTCTGGTTCAGGCTGTCGGCCAGGACCGGATCAAGCGAAGAAGTCCATGAAGCTACGATAGGCTCGCAATTGGCTTCCTTGCCGGTAAAGTATTTCCCGATGATAGACGAGTTGCCGCTGGTCAGTGACAGGGTAGGTACTATACAGGTAAGACCGGCAGAAGGATCTTTTTTAACAGGCACGTCGTATTCAAATGTTTTACGAAGCGCAATACCTCCGTTGAAGCCTCCGTGCTGCCTGACATAGCGTGAGATCACGAACGGCCCGCCGGTAGCGGCCCACGGCATATCATAGGAAACCTTGGTACGGTAGCCCTGTGCCTGTACACCGAGTGCCCAGGTAGGATTTTTGAGCGGGAAGAAAACACCCAGGTTGGCAAGCCCTCCGAAGTAGTACCTGTTTCCGTTAGGAGAAACTGCATAATAACCTACTCTCGGATCGTTGGCTCCGCCGGTACCCTGGTCCCTGATAGAGATGGCAGCAGGCGTAGTTCTGAAAATACCGCCTTTTATGCTCGCTTCAAGGAACGGGCTTCTCCTGCTTTTTGTAAAATGCCAGCTGACAACCGGTCCTATTGCAAGATAGAAGTCCTCAGATGTACTTCTTTTGATTTCAACATCATTCCTGGTCAGCTGATAGCTTCTCAAATGCTCATCTACAAACTCGTCGAACCCGGGACGCATGAAGAAATGCTGGGCGCCGAGCGCAGCTCCGAGGCCGAACTTAAACTGGGCATCAGGTCTTTTGGTGAAAAAATAATCAGCACTGATAGCGCCGTTAATACCCCAGCCGTTAAATAAGGTTTTATCTCTGGCTTCGCTTAACGGAAACGTGTTAGCCCAGCTACCGCAATAGGCAAAACCGGGTCCGATGAAACCGCCTATTCTCCAGGGGCTGACCTTATGTTGAATTCCAACAGTGTCGCAACCTCCACCAGGAGCGTCGCAAGCTTCTTGTGCATGGCTAGAATTAAAAGCTAACAGGATCAGTAAAGCACCGGGCAGCTTTTTCGTAAATGATCTTAACATAACTATTATGTTGATTTAGAGATTAAGTTTGGTTGCTTATTTTCGATCTATTTAGGTGTTCTGACGTTATAGCATGGGTAAAGTAACTCGCTTAAAGTTAATAAAACAATTCAATTAATGACAAATTCCGCCGTCGCCATGAACATGACCATGTTCGAGCTCTGTTGCGGTGGCTTCCCTCACTAATACTATTTTACCACTAAAATCCATTTCCCTTCCAGCCAAGGGATGATTAAAATTCAATGTAACCAATCCCTCCTTAATATCTACAACTATCCCCTGCAGTCGGTCTCCCTCCTCGTTTGTCATCGGAATACTGTTACCTAAAACCAAAAGTTCGTCGGTATTTACTCCTTCTTCTTCAAATAATGAGCGGGGGAGGTCCACAATGGCGCCCGGATCAATCTCTCCGTATCCCTTCTCAGGAGCGATACGAAAGTCGAAAGCATCGCCTGCAGATAATCCCAAAAGATTATTTTCAAATTCTTCCGGCAGGCCGCTCAGGCCCCAGATAAAATACATAGGATCCTGTTCGTCAACCACTTCTACCACCTCGAAGTCCCCATCTTCAGCCTGCAATTTGAGGTGATAGGTAATGGCTACTACTTTATGGTTGTCTATTTGCATGGTGCCTGATATACTGAATACTGCGAACCAGTTTCCTAACGTTCCGGAGAACTACTTCAGGTGCAAAAATATACATATTTTTTCTGTAAGGCTTGTTTTCTCTATTTTTGTTGAAATTTTTTTTGCATCCCAACCAAATGGCTCCGTGAATTTCCTTGCCCATATAGCCCTTTCAGGAGAAAATCCCGAGTTGATTATGGGAAATTTCTGCGGAGATTACATTAAGGGGAGATTGGATTCCGAGAAGAACAAAGCCTTGCCGGATTACTTTCTGAGGGGCGTCCGCCTGCATAGGTTTATTGACAATTTTACCGATACCGACCAGGTGCTGAGAGAGATGATAAGGGAGGTCGCCGTTTTTTACGGCCGGGCAGCCCCGGTAGCCGCCGATATCTGCTTCGATCATTTCCTGGCCGTGAATTTCCACAAGTTCTATAACGCGGATCTCAGGCAGTATGTAAGCGCCTTCTACCGGCTGGCAGATCAATACTCATTCCTTATCCCGCCCGACATGCATCCTCTGGCCGCGGCTTTGGTTGAAAATGACTGGCTGTTTAAATACCGGGAGTGGGAAACGGTAGAACGGACGCTGGTCAGCATGAGCCGCCGGTACAGCTTTCTTTCAGACCTGTCGCGGTCGTCGGAACTTTTCCGGGACAACCGCGCCGGCTATGAAAGATATTTTCTCGAATTTTACCCGAGGCTTCAGGCCGCCAGCCGGCTTTTCCTGGAAGAACTGCTCGCGGCCGACTAAGGCCCGTTCCCTTTTTGCTGTTAATATTATATAGTAATGTCCGTTACCGCCGAAACGCTGCTGAAAGAAATAGACCAGAAAAAATTCCGTCCCGTATACCTGCTCCACGGAGATGAGCCCTACTATGTCGACCTGGTCGCAGATGCGCTTGAAGCAGCTGTCATTCCGGAAGAAAACAGGGGATTCTGCCAGTTTGTGCTTTACGGAGCCGATCACCCGGTAGGCAGTGTCATCCAGCATGCCAGGAGCTACCCGTTTATGTACGACCGCCAGCTGGTAATGGTAAAGGATGCGCAGAAGCTGGCCGGTATTGACCGGGAGGAGGGGCAAAAGCTCCTGGAAGGCTATGTCCAGAATCCCCAGCCGACAACCGTCCTTGTGCTCGTCTATAACGGCAATGCCGATGAGCGCAGGGGATTTGTGAAGGCGATAGGGAAGGCGGGCGCCCTGTTCAGGAGCAAGAAAATGTACGACAATAAGCTGCCTGACTGGGTAGCGAATTACTGCCGGGACCGGCAGGTCAAAATCAGCCCCAAGGCCATCCAGATGATCGTGGATAATATCGGAAACGATCTGAAGCGTATCGACAACGAAATCCGGAAAGTGCTGGTCAATCTTGCGCCCGGAGAAGGAGTAGGGGCGGAGCAGGTCGAAAAGTACATCGGTATCAGCAAGGAATATAATATTTTTGAGCTTCAGAAAGCACTTTCGGCCAGGGATGTAAAAAAGGCGACCCAGATTGCCGTCTTTTTTGCCTCTAACACCAAAGATAACCCGGTTATCCCGGTGGTGCTGATGCTGTATTCCTATTTCACCAAATTGCTTCTGGCCCATGCCGCAACCGACAAGTCCGACCAGGCGCTGGCGTCGGTGCTCGGCGTCAACCCTTTTTTTGTAAAGGATTATAAAAGCGCAATGGCGCACTACCCTGTAGTCAGGATAGTCGGTATTGTACATTATCTGCGGGAAGCGGATTGCAAGCTGAAAGGTATCGATACGGGGTCCATGCAGGAAGGGGAGATCCTGAAAGAGCTGATCTTCAGGATACTTCACTAGGGAGATTGATATTTTATTTGCTTACCAAAAGGCTTTTAAAGAAATCAATATTGCTGTCCACGACTTTACGTACGTTTTTTCCGATAAAGCCATCGGTTCTGCCTACGTTTATTACCATAAACTGCGGCTCCCATTTTGGCAGGTTACGGTTGTAATAGTCTGGATTGGGCATAATGGGCACAGACGACATGTATCTGTCGTCCACTGTGGTAAAACTGTACCGGCTGTAAAGATATTTATTGGTTGCGGGATCCCTCAGCGCTTCAAGCTTCACCACCGCCATTTCATTGAGCCACGCCGTATCTTTTTTCAAATCCTTGCGATAGGCTTCTAAGGGATCTTCGTACATAGACAAATTGTTTTTCCTGCCCTCCAGCATTTTCTCCTTATATTCCGGGAAGGCTTCAAATTGCTCTTTCCACCCCTTGGAGGAATAAAATTTATTTAACTCTTTTAGTTTTGCTTCGCAGATAGCCACCTGTTTTTCCAAAAATTCCCTACGGCTCACATAACGGTACGGCAGCTTGCCTTCGCGGGTAATCCATACATAATAGTCGTTTCCGCTCTCGAAGCTGTGGTATCCATTTGAAAGGTCGGGTAGTTTTCCGTCCTTACATTCCCTTTGAGAGAGAGAATAAAAACCACAGGTGTTGGTAGCTTCCGAACTCACTTCACCGGATTCGTTGTAGATTGGCATCTCTTCAAGCCTTAATAACCTAACAGGGTTTATAACTACAGACGAGCTTACGCCTTCACTGTTCTTCGTCCTTTTGCCATTTATGCATAGAAACCTGAAATTGCTTATGGTATAAATGTACCCGTTTCCATAGGCGCTGCCCGGGGTAATACTATGAGTCAGGTAGTTATATACATCTACACCGACGGGTTTGTATTCCTCCTGAAACATTTTCCCTATCCGGTTGAATACATTCTTAGCGCCGGCAGCGTCTGCCGCTGAGGGTTTGGGAGAGCCTGCATGTACTTCATCACCGGGTTGGGGTAACCACTTGCCCGGCAGGGTTTTCAGTTGTTCGCTGTCGCAGTCCTGAGCAAAAGCCGCTGCACTGTACAGACATAACAGGAAAATGGTCAGGTATTTCATAACTTTAATTGTTAAGTCCTATGACACTGAATTTCCCATCGGTAATTTGTAGAAACTCAGGGTTGGCGCAAGGGTCATCGGGAGTGCCGTCTCCCGGGGTACCATGATAATAGACTAAAGTGCCGCTAAAAGTCCCTGTAAAACGAGTCGCCTTCGGATTGGAAGCAATACCTGCACTTTGTTGTTGTACCTGAAACTTAAATGAGTCACTGCTGCATCTATCCCAGGAATAAGAGTCGTAACCCAGGCCCGCCACGGTGCCGATCTGGTGTTTATCGGCATACGACATATGTCCCTCTTTATAGTCTTGTGAAGAATTGGCAAGATAGTCCCCTGCAAATTGAAAGATAATCTTGCCGTCCGGACTAAACTGGACTATTAAACCCACGTCGGGACCGTTTAAAACAACAAAGCTCGGAAAGTCCCCCTTACTATCATTAGAATCCCTGCTGAGGTCGAATTCGGTACCGTCCGCTTTAAAAGAAACGGTGCTTTTCTGGATTTTGTCGTTGTTGTCGTCATCCTTAGGTACGCCGTTTTCTTTACAGGAAATGAAAGGCATGGTAAGGACCATAATACCGAATATTTCTCTTTTCATAGTCGTTCCGTTTTTTGATAAGCGGAACACCTCCCGGAAGATGTCCCGCTTTATCTGGTTATCTACCAGCTATTTAACACCCGCAATGGTGAAGCTTGTACCATCCTCGTCAACACCGTTTATCGTAATCTTGTTGCCTGTTACCCCCGCAATACGTTCGGAATTGTAAATCAGATCCACAGAACTTGCCGAATTGATCAGCGTTACGTCGGAAGCCTCGACCACCAGAAACTCCTCGTTGTTTGATTTGAGCCGGATGTCCAGCTTCACTTTTACTTTATCCGGAGACAACACAGAAAGCACGATCGTCCCCTTCAGGTTGGTCTGATCGGCAGGAAGCGTATTACCGCCGTACGACAGCTCGGAATACGTGTAGGTGCCCGATACCTTAGTAGCAAGATCAGGCTCCGGGTCGTTCTTTTTTTTGCTACACGACGCGGCAAGAAATGCGATCAGCAACATGGCGGTCACTGTACGCCACACATTTGCAGAAAAAATAGTTTTCATGATTAAACGGATTAAAAAAGATAAAACATATACCCTCTGCCCGTACGGGCGTCGATGCGCTAAACAATATTATTTCTATATCCGGGGCGGGTTTTCAGTCGACTAATTTGAGTCGTAATAAACATTGGTTTTGAACCAATTACACCCGCCTTGCCCCACGGGTTGAATACAAATGCCCGGCCAGTCTCCTTTGGCAGGTGTCGTCGCATTGCCATCGCCATTGGTATCCCCACCCCTTGCATCATCTTTAATCGAAGTATAGATCGCTTTGGGGCTGCTTTCAAAGTTACCTCCTGCTGTTACGGAAATTTGCCCGCTACCACCAACAAACTTCACAATTACATCGTCTTTAACGATGAGTTTTTTTGAGGCTGCGTTTAACTGTAACCAGTCGCGTATTACATAAGGCACTTCGGTGATACCAAGTACCGTACCTTGGAATTGAACCGACGAGCCAAACAAAAATATTCCGTTGCTCTTGTTGGTTTGGCTTTTGTTAGCGGGATTATGAAAGATATTGCTCCCATCTACCGTATAATTTATGCTTACCTGCAGAGGACGGTCGTTGTCGTACATGATGTTATTGGTAAAAATAGTTTCACCAGGTTTGGTAAATCCCGCCCCTCGAAAAGCAGCAGACTGAGCATGATCCTCCCCTCGTGTGTGTGCAAAGGTGCAATGGTCAATGGTGGTTTGCGAAGAATGTGCCGATAACTGTAAGACACTTGCATAACCTATAAATGTTTCTCCTCCGGCATAAAAGAAGTCGCAGTACTTTAGAACAGACCCGGCAGTCAGAAGGTTAATCGTGCCCCAATCTCCTTTTTGCGGAGCTGAGGCGCTACCATTATCGTTCGTATCTCCGCAATAGCGGTCATCTGCCATCGAAGTGAATATGATGCGTTTGTCGGAAGTACCGTTAGCTAAAAGTTTACCGGCATCTTCGACAATAATGGATTTGCCTTTGGCAATTTTTACAACAACCCCCGGGGAAACAGTTAGTGTACCCGAAATTGTCAGGTCCCTTTCAATTACATATACATTTCCTTCCTTCCACTCGATGCTTGAAGCGATGTTTTCGTCAACGTAAACTACTTTACAGCCGTTGTTATCGCGATCAGGTGTCGGATCCTCGTCTTCACCACTACCGCAAGAAATAGCTGTGAAGCCTACTATTGCTGCGATCAGGCCAATGTTAAATCTCTTTTTCATCCTGTTATAATTTTTCGTTATTAAACACTGGGTAGCGCGGGGCAACCTCTTTTCATAATCGTTCCGATTTTTGATAAATCGATAAACAAATTTCAGGTGATTAAAGAGACTTTCCTATCGTTAAAAAAGAGGGTTTTTCTGGGCAAAAAATCATTAAAAAAGATGAGGCGGATTGAAAAAAATTGTATGTTAATTTGAAGTTTGAACCTTATGGCGCCATTTGTATGAGGATAGTATCGATCGTATTGCTGTTGTGCAGTGGATCTGTTTTTTCCCTCGCACAAAATGTTGATAGCCTCCAAAGGCTGCTATCACAGGCCGGAAAGGATAAGGATGCCGTTTCGTTATACTATACTTATGGCGAGACCATTGAAGATGAGCAGCCGGATTCTGCCGTATATTACTATAAAAAGGCAAAACAGCTTTCGGAAGAACTGGGCTATAAAGAAGGGATAGCAGCCTTTGCCAGTAGCTATATCATAGTGCTTAACCGGCGAGCGCAGTTTCGGGAGGCGCTGTCCGTAGCAGAGGAAGCACTGGAACTGTATAAGGAGATAGGCGACGACTATAATCTGTCCACTGCCTATATGAATGTAGGCCACGAGTGGCATTATTTGTCCGACCATGCACAAGCAGCAGAATACTATCTGCTCTCAAAGGAGCATGCTGAAAAAATTAACCACAGAAGTACATTACGGCGGATCAACAACAATCTCGCATCGGTTTTTCTGGATTTGAAGGACTATGAAAAAGGCAGACAATATGCCGAAGAGGCCCTGGAAATAGCCAAAGAGCTGAAAAATGATTTTGCCGTGGCTTCATCGGAGTTCAACCTGGCCAGTGCTTATATGCAATTGAAGCAACCGCGGAAAGCATTTGAGTTATATGAAGATATTGAGCGCATAGGTCACAAAATTAACGATTATACCTTTCTGCTGGATGCCATGCTTGGGAAGGGTGATGCCTACGCAGCCATGGATAATGTGTTGCAGGCAAAATTGCATTTTGAAAAAACCATTGTGTTTTCAAAAGAAAAAGAAGCTCCTGAGTATGAAATGTATGCTCACGTGGGCATGGCCGACCTGCTGATAAAAGCGAAAGATCCTGCTGCCGGAAATTACATTCAGCGAGGTATTGCCCTTGCCCAAAAACAGGGCTCAAGGCTTGAATTGAAGGATCTGTACCTAAAAGCCTCTTTGTTTAATGAATCATCCGGCAACATGCAGAGGGCACTGGACTACCGGAAAGATTTTGAAGCGCTGAACGATTCCATTTCCGGCGAAAAAAGCAAAACAGCCATAGCTAACCTGGAGGCAAAGTATAAGTTTGAAAAAAAAGAAGCCCAGATACAACTACAACAGGCACAGCTCCAACAAAGAAACATACTGAATTACATCCTTATCGGAGGCGCTACGGCACTGGCAATTATCTTATTACTGAGCTACCGCAACTATAAACACCGCCAGCGTTTACAGGAGGCGCGGATAGACGAGCTGGAAGCCGAAAAACAGCTGGCTGCTACCGAAGCTATACTGAAAGGGGAGGAGCAGGAACGTACACGGCTGGCAAAAGACCTTCACGATGGACTTGGGGGCATGCTCAGCGGTATTAAATACTCATTTCAGAATATGAAAGGAAATCTCATTCTCACGCCTGAAAATTCTCACGCTTTCGAACGCAGCCTCGACATGCTCGACAGCTCGATCAGGGAAATGCGCCGGGTAGCGCACAACATGATGCCCGAAATACTGGTACGGTACGGGCTGGATGCGGCCCTGAAGGAATTCTGCAGCGAGGTTACCGGCAGCGGCGCTATCCGTACCAGCTACCAGTCGATTGGTATGGAGAACGTAGTGGTTGAACAAACTACCGCCGTGACGGTGTACCGCATCATACAGGAGCTGGTCAACAATGCCATCAAACATGCCGAAGCCACCCATGTGCTGGTGCAGGTACATTCAGCCCAACCGGAACACCTGCTGGTTATTACGGTGGAAGACGACGGGAAGGGGTTTGATACCGCATTGATGCAACAATCGCGTGGCATTGGCTGGAACAATATCAAAAACCGCGTCGACTTCCTGAAAGGGCAACTGGATGTACAGTCGGAGCCGGGGAAAGGGACTTCGGTTTTGATTGAGATTTAGGGGGTGATAAAAACGAGGGGCCTGGTGTCAGAGTATCCTACTTTCCTGAATTCCTGACCTGATCCGGGATGGAGATACGCCCACAACGATGTGCCGTCAGGGGCTACCCATTTTAATCGCCTACCGGGTTAGGCTAAGGGTTTACCGGCTCGCGGAGTGAAGGACGAATCAGGCTATACTGAAACCTGCCATCCAGGTCATATTGTACCAGGCGATAGTAGTTAGGTCCCGGCAGCGGATCCGGATCTTCAAAAGTGTAATACAGTATCCCGGAGCTTATTCCGTTGAAGGCGCGGCTGGGCACTTCCCCCAGGTACTGAAACTCCCTTCCGTCGCTGCTCTTTTCTACTTTAAACAAACTGTTGTTGAATTCCGATGTGGTAGTCCATTTCAACAGATTGCCACTGTGCCGTTTTTCCACGGTCAAATCCGCAAGGGTTACCGGCAGAGGGAAGGTAGCATTGTTAATCCTGGCAATCCTGTTTCTTCCCGGGCCAACAGCGGCTTCAAGGGTGCCATCCTGTGCGGTAGCCGAGGCACCGCACAGGAATAACAGGGAAATAGTTAAGTATTTCATAAGCTTTACAGCGATCCGATAAAAGGCAGGTAAAACTCTCCGGAGAATGAAACAGACTCTTTACTGTTACAATCCCTGTTATTATCATTATTATTATACACCAGGGTTCCTGACATAGTACCGGTGATCAGGATTGTGCTCTGTGGTCCCGGTTTAATTTCCTTGATCGTTAAGGTTACCGAAGTACAGGTTCTGTTTTGTTGACATGGCCAGCCCGGATCCGGTCGCCAGTTATAATTGATATTCTCATATTTCTTAAGTTCAGCAGCCCACCCGAAAGTTACATTACTAAAACCGTTTAGTTGGCAGGGAATAGCATTCGTCCCAATTACAGGATTTTTAATATGGGCAGACAATGCATGATCCAATGCGGGATTTTTTTTATCCGCTTTGCCGATCCCAAACACCATCTCATTGCTTGTATATACACCTCCAACCGTGCCTTCCCCTTCGGGAGCCTCACTGGTAGTAAATTCGAAAGTAGTATAGTAGTTAAATTCCTTTCCGTCGATGTTAAATTTAGCATAATATTCCCGGTCGGTGATGGTAATGGGGGCATTGATGGTAATATTGGCGGGGGCTTTGCCGCCATTAAACCGGGCTTCAATGGTCACCGACACCGATACGTTATCAGGGTTGGGTTTCTTACCCGGAGCGGTATAAGTGACGTCAATGGCATTGTCATCTACCTGTAGTTTGCCTTTACTGTTGGATACCGGGGCTTTGGTGCCATCCAGCCGCCAATCCTTAAAAATGAGCTGCTGGTATTTGTTCAGGCGCAGCATGATATTGCCCGCCTCATTCAGGGGTACCAGGTCGTCGTCAGACATGTTTCCATGGTTGATGGGTGCGAGGGGTACCAGGTCATCATCGATAAACTCCCGCGACAGAAATCCAACGATCATGATATCTACAGAATTTCCTACTTTAACCACACTGGTGGAGGGCTCCAGGGCGAGGTCTATCATCTTGCCAAGGGTCCAGTCGCTGAAATGGGTGGTCTCGGTGCTCACCGTACGGGTGCTGGCATCCGGTTCACTCCGCAGGTCGCCCACCCAGGTGCCATCCGCCTTTTGGGTGGTGATCCAGAGAAATTCGGCGGCTGATCCCTTCAGCATGGTGTTGTCATAGCCGAACGTCAGCTTGACCGGCTTGGCAAACGTGACGCCCTCCGGCGTAAGGCGGTAGCCGGTGCCGAGCCCTAAAGGGCAGTGATTGCTGATAGGCTCTATACCCACCGTAACCGTGTTGCTCAGGGCCCCGGCAGGGATGTTTACCGTCAGGCGGCCGTCTTCCGACCGCAGTTCTCCGCCCGAAGGCCCTATCTGTGCGGTACGGGGAGCCCCCAGCGAATTCCCCCGGGGCGTTACTTCCGGCCGGAAGCGCGAAAAATCGGGGAGCTTGCGTTCTACATCTACATCGTTCGGTTTACAGCCTGCCAGGAGGCCGATCAGAATAAAATAAAATAGCTTTTTCATAATCATTCGGTTTTAGCCAGGAGGCCTTTGAAGAATTCAATATTTTCATCCGCTACCTTGCGTACATTTTGAGAAATAAAACTGTCGGCTTGCCTTACGCTAATCGTGATAAACTGGGGCGCCCATTTGGGAAGGTTGCGGTCGTAATAACCGGGGTCCGGCATGATGGGTACAGACATATATGGATCGTCCAATGCCGTAAAATTGTACCGCAAATAATTATTCTTTGTTTCAGGGTCGGTTGTACTTAAATAGTTTACAATCGCCATTTCATTGAGCCAGGCCGCATCTTTTTTTAAATCCTGCCGGTAGGCTTGCAACGGCATTTCATAAATCCCCAAAGTCTGCTTCATACCATTCAGTATGCTCTCTTTGGATTGTGGATGCATTTCAAGTTGTTCCTTCCAGCTTTTGGAAGAATAATGTTTATTCAACTCTTTCAGGTTTGCTTCACAGAAAACCACCTGTTTTTCCAGAAATTCTTTGCGGCTTACATAGCGAAAAGGTTGTTTGCCGGGATAAGTGATCCATACCAGATAACCGGCCGATGTTTCAACAGCGTGATATCCGTCTGAGAAGTCAGGCAGCTTTCCGCCGGGACATTCATTGGGCCTGAGACTGTAAAACCCGGGGCTATTATTTATTTTCCCGTATTCATCGTAAACGGGTATTTCGCTCAATTCCCTGTTGAACAGTCCCCCCGGGTTGATATGCACATACGAGCCTACACCTTCGGCACTGGTTTCTTTCCTGCCTTTCACACACACCAACAGAAAATTGCGTATCGTATAAATAGCACTGTTACCGTAACTGTTTTTATCGGTATGATCATCTTCCAGGTAATGGTGATGATGGTAAGTATCCATGCCAACGGGTCTGTATTTTTCCTGAAACATCTGCTGTATCCGGCTCAATACTTTCTTAGCTCCGGCAATCTCTGCTGCCGACAGTTTGCCGGTAACAGAATTTCCCGGTTGTGGCAGCCATTTTCCCGGCAGGGTTTTCAAAGCTTCCCTGTCACAATCCTGTGCGGTAGCCGCGCCACCGCACAGGAGAAACAGGAAAATGGTCAGGTATTTCATAATGGTTTCGGGTTAAAATACATATTCGAGTGGCAGGGAAAACTCCAGTGAAAACGGGACGCGTCTCGACCTACACTCTTTATTGTCGTTTTCATATAGCGCCCCGGACATTGATCCTGTCAGGGTAGCCCCCTTCTCTTTTTTGTGCTCAGCTAACGTGATCGTTATTGACGCACATTGCCGATCTCCGGGTTCTGAAGAACAAACCGCGCCAGAATAAGCATATCCATAGCTCCAGTTCTTTGCCGTAATTTGAGATTTAGGTGAGAGGGACTTAACTAACTCGGACCAGGTAAGAAGAATTCCGGACTCTCCAGCCCCGGAAAAACACTCGAAGTCAAACGTGCCTCCATTAACGGGATTACGAACATAGATATGCATCATATGATCTGATGCATTACCCAGGCGATGCCATAATTGAAAAACCATCATGCCGTCGGGACTATACCCAACATCCGCTACATCCTCTCCCTCCGGTTTACTATCCCTGAATTCAGCGTCACTATAATAATTAAATTCTTTTCCGTCGATAGAGAGCTTGGCATAATACTCCCGGTCTGTGATCGTAATAGGCGTATTGATGGTGATAGTAGTAGGAGCTTTCCCGTCTTTGTGCCCGGCTTCTACGGTCATGGTCACCGATACGTTATCGGGGTTGGGTTTCTTACCGGGCGCCGTATAGGTGGCCTCAATTCCATCTGCATTCAATTTGCCTTTACTACCGGATACCGGGGCTTTGGCGCCGTCGAGCCGCCATTCTTTAAAATTGAGCCGCTCATATCTGTTCAGTCGCTGCATCATACGGCCCGCTTCATTCAGGGGTACCAGGTCGTCGTCATATAGGCTTCCGTGGTCAATGGGCGCGAGTGGTACCAGGTCATCATCGAGATCCTTCCAGTACAGAAACCCCGTCAGCATGATATCTACCGAATTGCCTATTTTCACGACGCTGGAGGAAGGTTTCAGGGCGAGGTCTATCATCTTACCCAGGGCCCAGTCGCTGAAATGGGTGGTCTCGGCGCTTACCGTGCGGGTGCCGGCATCCGGTTCACTCCGCAGGTCGCCCACCCAGGTGCCATCGGCCTTTTGGGTGGTGATCCAGAGAAATTCTGCGGCCGATCCCTTCAGCATGGCGTTATCATAGCTGAACGTCAGCTTGACCGGCTTGGCAAACGTAACGCCCTCCGGCGTAAGGCGGTAGCCGGCGCCAAGCCCTAAGGGGCAATGATTTCTGATAGGCTCTATACCCACGGTGACCGTGTTGCTCAGAGCTCCGGCAGGTATGTTTACCGACAGACGGCCATCTTCCGACCGCAGTTCTCCGCCTGAAGGCCCTATCTGTGCCGTGCGGGGAGCCCCCAGGGAGTTTCCCCGGGCGGTTACTTCCGGTCTGAGGTGTGAAAAATCGGGGAACCTGCGTTCTACATCGTTCGGTTTGCAGCCTGCCATGAGGCCGATCAGAAAAAGACACAGAAGCTTTTTCATACCGAATATGGGTATTTTCATAATTGTTCCGGTTTTTTTATAAATCGATAAACAAATTTCCGACGCTTACGGAAACTTTCCTATCGTTAAAAAAGAGGGTTTTTCAGGGGAAAAAATCATTAAAAAAGAGGAGGCGGATTGAAAAAAAATGTATGTTAATTTGCATTTCACACCCGATAGCGCCATTCGTATGAGGATATTGTCTATGATATTATTGCTGTGTACCTCGTATGTAAAAGCCGGGGCGCAGGCGCCTATGAACAAGGATAGCCTGCTGCGTCTGTTGCCTGACGCCAAAGAAGATACGTCGAAAGTGTGGTTGCTGATCGATATCGGAAACCAATACGAATGGGACGACCACGAAACAGCTGGTAAATATTACCTGAAAGCGGGAGAATTAAGCGAAAAGCTGGATTACAAACAGGGGATTATCAAATTCATCTCCAATTATTCCTACCTGCTCAATCTCAAGGGGCAATTCGACAGTTCGATGCTGCTCAACAGGCGGTCGGTTAAGCTGGCTGAAGAACTGGGTGATAAATCCCTGATAGGCAAGTCCAATACCAATCTGGGCAATGTTCTCCTTAACCTCAGCAAATACGACAGCGCAGTGTACCATTACCAGATAGCGTTGAAAAACTTTGAAGCCGTAGGCGATAAAGTGTTGATAGCCCGGCTGGCCGATTTGCTCCAGGTTACCTATATGGAGCTACGCCAGCACGACAAAGCATTGGTCTATGGTGAGCAGGCCATAGAGGTGCTGCGCGATGCCAACGATCCGGCAAGTCTGGCTGCAGCTCTCTCAAATGCCGCAAACGTGCGTGAACGGGTATATCAGCATGATAAGGCTCTCGCTTATTTAAAGGAAGCATTGAAACTAGCCCGGGGAATTAACTATAAGGCACACAAAAAGACCATATTGCAGAACATAAGCAATATTTATCAGAATATGCTGCTGGTAGACAGTATAAAGCCTTACTCAGAGAGAGCGGCAGCACTTAGCCGTGAACTGGGTACTCCGGACGGTGAAGCCATCGCTTACCGGGGACTGGCCAATTACTATGTATTCAAAAATGACCTGGATGCCGCCTATAAATATATATCTCTCTCATTGGATATAACTCAAAAAAACGGCTTTCGGAAAGAGCATGCCTCTAGTTTGAAAACCCTGGGAGGTGTGTTACTGGCGATGCACCGGTATGAAGAATCCTACCGGGTGGATACGGAGGCAGAGGTGCTGGCAGACAGTCTCATGGGTGAAGAAATGCGAAACAGGACTCTGTTTTTGGAAAAACAGTTTGAAACTGAAAAAAAAGAAGCCCGGATACAACTGCAACAGGCACAACTCAAACAAAAAAACATACTGAATTTCATTCTTATCGGGGGCGCTGGGGCATTGGCGATTATCTTATTGCTTGGCTATCGCAACTACAAACACCGTCAGCGGTTACAGCAGGCCAGGATAGACGAGCTGGAGATCGAAAAACAACTGGCCGCTACCGAGGCTATACTCAAAGGAGAAGAACAGGAACGTACGCGGCTGGCCAAAGACCTCCACGATGGGCTGGGGGGGATGCTCAGCGGCATTAAATACTCATTTCAGAATATGAAAGAAAATCTCATTCTTACGCCTGAAAATGCACAGGCTTTTGAACGCAGCCTCGACATGCTCGACAGCTCGATCAGGGAAATGCGCCGGGTAGCACACAACATGATGCCTGAAATACTGGTACGTTATGGACTGGATGCGGCCTTAAAGGAATTTTGCAGCGAGGTTGCCGGTAGCGGCGCGATCAGTACCAGCTACCAGTCGATCGGTATGGAAAATGCAGTGGTTAAGCAAACTACCGCCGTGACGGTGTACCGTATTGTACAGGAGTTGGTGAACAATGCCATCAAACATGCCGAAGCCACCCATGTGCTGGTGCAGGTGCATTCAGCCCAAGCGGAAAACCTGCTGGTTGTTACGGTAGAAGACGATGGCAAAGGGTTTGATACCGCGTTGCTGAAACAACCGGGCGGCATGGGTTGGAGCAATATTAAAAACCGGGTCGACTTCCTGAAAGGGAAATTGGATGTGCAGTCGGAGCCCGGGAAAGGGACTTCGGTTTTAGTGGAAATAGCATTGTTATGATCACCAGGCTTTTCATCGTCGACGATCACCATATGGTGATAGAAGGTATCCGCTCACTGATGCAGGACGAAAAGGATATTGAGTGGATGGGACACGCCACGAACGCTTCATCCTGCCTTGTCTTCCTGAAACGCCTGGAACCCGATGTGATCCTGATGGACATCAACCTTCCGGACAGAAGCGGTATAGACCTCTGCAAAGAGGTAAAGGAACTATATCCCGCTGTGGCCGTTCTGGGGCTGAGTACCTTCCATCAACAATCCGTTATACGCGATATGATGGACAGCGGGGCGTCGGGCTACGTGCTGAAAAATGCGACCAAACAGGAGCTCCTTACGGCCATTACTACCGTCAGGATGGGCAGGACTTTTATGAGCTTCGAAGCCGTGCAGTCGCTCAGGGAAACCGCCAATGACGCGCCGGTGATCACCCGCCGCGAGAAAGAAGTGCTGCAGCTCATTGCAGAAGGCCTCACGAATGCCGAGATCGCTGCGCAGCTTTTTATCAGCGTACCCACCGTAAATACGCACCGTAAAAGCCTGATTGAAAAATTTGATGCCGCCAATACAGCTGTGCTTATAGGCAAGGCGATAAAAGGCGGTATCCTGTAGCTTTGTCCTTGAGCCGTAGCTATCGGCCATATCGAATGGGAAGTAACAAAATAGCCCTAATTTGCTAATAATCAACAAATTAGGGCTGCTATGTTAAAGTAGCGGGGAGCAGGATCGAACTGCCGACCTCAGGGTTATGAATCCTGCGCTCTAACCATCTGAGCTACCCCGCCATTGAATTCGAGTGCAAAAGTAAGGATACTTTCTAAAAACGCAAGATGTTCCGGGTTTTATTTGTTTTAGTGTGGTTCCTGGAAAAAATCCGGAGATTTCGTTCCGATCCTCATTTCCGCCCCGCGACATTCTGCATTACCCTTTTCCGGCAGCTTCTCCGGCAGGCCCCGTAGGTATGAAAGAAAACATTCCCGCTTTCATTGGGAAGTTAAAAATGTTTTTACTACTTTGACGACCGAGCCCATTTGTTGTTTAAATATCAAAGTATATGGAGAAGTATAAATTTGTCGCTGAGTATGAATTGAAATCATCCCCCAAAGTTTTGTTTCCTTACTTCAGCACGGCGTCGGGACTGGAACAGTGGTTTGCAGACAAGGTGATTGTTTTACCCGATCAGACCTTTGATATTCAATGGGACGGCGAGAGTCATTATGCTCATCTTGTATCCCAGCGGCTTAACAGGGTGGTAAAGTTCGAGTTTGCGGGCACTCCGCCGGAAGAGGAGAACCGGAATTATATAGAGTTCAAGCTGGATGTAAGCGACCTTACTCATTCTACTTATCTGAAGGTTACCGATTATTCCCTCACTTCCGACGAACAGGAACTATATTCTTTATGGAATGGTTTTATAGACCGGTTGAAAGAAATAGTAGGTAGTTGATGAAAAAGCTGGATAAGCTTATTTTTAAGTCATTCTGGGGCCCTTTTTTGGTAACTTTATCGGTTGTGATTTTCGTCTTCCTGATGAAAGTCGTTATTTTTTATATTGATGATTTTGTTTCCAAAGACGTCTCACTGGTTGATATAGGTACGCTGTTCGGCTATTTCGCGCTCAGTACGGTTCCGAAAGCGCTTCCTCTGGCGTTGCTGCTGGCCTCGCTGATGACCTACGGCAATCTTGGGGAGTTTTTTGAGCTGACCGCCATCAAGAGCGCCGGCATCTCCATGATCAGGGTGATGGCACCCATGTTTTTTATTGCACTGCTTATCAGCGGCGTCTCCTTTATTTTCGATGACAGGATCGCTCCCTGGGCCAATCTGAAAGCCTACAGCCTCCTGTACGACATCAGGGAAGCCAAACCGATTATGAAAATCAAGGAAGGGATTTTTTACAACGACCTGCCGGGCTATAGCATTAAGGTGGATAAAAAAATGCCCGATGGCAATACCATGCTGGGAATGGTGATCTACAAGCATGACTCAAGATCTTTTGAAAGGGGAAACACCGAGGTAATCCTGGCGGATTCAGGTAAAATGTACACCATAAACGATAACAGCTACCTGGTTTTCGAATTGTTTAACGGGAATAACTACCAGGAAGTAGTAGACGGCCTTTCGTCTGGAAACAGGGTTTCCTATACCGCTGCCCCAGAAGTCGCCGATCCCGCCAGCTTTATGCGCAACAGCTTTGATAACTACAAGCTCGTGGTCAGTTTATCATCTTTCGGAATCAAAAGATCGGATGAAGAAGCCTTCAAGTACCATGCGTATATGAAGAACGTTCAAGAATTGACCCATGCTGCCGATTCAGTACAGCGTGACTACGACATGAGCAGGAAAAACCTGTACCCGAGCAGCAAACAGTACTATACCTATAATTTCAAAACCGAAGATTCTACCTTTCTGCGCAACGTTCAGCCAGGGCCGTGGGTGGATTCGCTTCTGGCGGTGAGCACATCCGACAGCCTCGAGAAGACGATAAGGGAAACTGCCAGGAGCTCTGCAGCCAGCGTCGCCGGGTTTGCTTCCACGAATATAACCTACCTGAAAAACAAGCAGACGGAAGGAAACACCTATGCGCTGGAGAAGCAGAAAAAGTTTGCAGGGGCGTTATCCTGCCTCATCCTGATGCTGATAGGCGCTCCTCTGGGGGCTATTATTAAAAAAGGCGGCTTCGGGATGCCCGTACTTATTTCAATTGTCTTCTATATTCTGATGTATGTGATGAATATCCAGGGAGAAAAATACGTCCGGGAGGAAAATATGAACGTCTATCTCGGTAGCTGGCTGTCGAATTCGGTACTGCTGTTGTTCGGGATATATTTTACCGACAGGGCCAGGAACGACTCCAGGCTTTTCGATAAGGATGTGTATATAATGATGATCAACCGTATAAAGCAGCGGTGGAAGGGGAGATTCGGGAGTGGA
Source organism: Spirosomataceae bacterium (assembly GCA_037191015.1). Classification (GTDB taxonomy): domain Bacteria; phylum Bacteroidota; class Bacteroidia; order Cytophagales; family Spirosomataceae; genus Ravibacter. The sequence continues at coordinate 47 of JBBCKD010000027.1, read as the reverse complement.
GAGTTGAAAGTTGAAAGTTGAGAATGCAAAAACTTTCAACTTTCAAC
>JBBCKD010000026.1:0-142049 GCA_037191015.1 Spirosomataceae bacterium | reverse complement strand
AATCGCTGCTGATACCGACCCCAGGCTTCATGCCACAATCTGGATACCAGGCGATCTGCGCATCGCCTCCAATGGCTCCCGGTTCGATAAACCGTTTGTTGATCAGGGAGGAGAGAACCTGTCCGCTACCGGCTTCCAGGTAAAAAAATTCTCCAACCCTGCCTCACGTGCCGCAGGAAGCGACCAGTCCGGGGGATTCAGCGAAACGGGGTATATCCTTTTCAGGTACGGTGAAGTACTTCTGAACCTGGCGGAAGCACAATACGAGCTCGATCAAACGGTGGCGTACGACGCATTGAACCTGCTTCGCCAAAGGGTAGGAATGCCTGATTTTAAAGTATTGCCCCAATCTGACGATCCTAACCTTGAATCGTACGGGTACCCGGTGTCCGACGCATTGTACGAGATACGCAGGGAGCGCCGCGTAGAGCTGGCCCTGGAAGGAAGAAGGTCGGACGATTACCGGAGGTGGGCGGCCCATGCGCTGTTCCGGGGAAAACGATTCTATGGGTATCCTTTCCTGAAATCCGAGTTCCCTTCCTACAACCCTCCGCTCCAGGGCGACGGGCTGATCGACTATTTCAGGAATCAGCTACCGGAAGGCTACCGCTTCCGGCCGGAGCGCGATTACCTGGATGATATCCCCCAGCTCGAAAGAACGCTGAATCCGAATTTGTCGCAAAATCCCGGCTGGTAATGACGAGTAAAAGTAGATTGAAATTTGCCCTGTTAATGCTTTTCCTGCCGGCGCTCGCCGTTGCGCAGAAGAAAGGTAAACCCAATGTACTGTTCATCATTTCGGATGACCTGACGACTACGGCGATCTCCGGGTATGAAAACCAGGCATGCCAAACTCCTAATATGGACCGGCTTGCCGCGGAAGGTACCCGGTTTACGAGGGCTTATTGCCAGTTTCCCGTATGCGGCCCTTCAAGGGCATCGCTCCTGTTTGGTTACTATCCTCATGCTACAGGGACGTTCGGGTATGTCAGCGGAAGAGAGAACGTGGGGCCCGGAAGGAAATCCTGGCCCCAGCTTTTTAAGGAAAACGGCTACTATACGGCGAGGGTAGGCAAGATTTTCCATATGGGGTCGCAGGACTTCATCGACGGCACCGACGGCGCTGATGACAAAAGCTCCTGGAACGAAACTTTTAACAGCGCAGCACCAGAATGGCAAACGCCCGGCAAAGCCGAACTGGTACAGAACAACCCCTATGGAACCATCGAGCGGAAAAGGGGAAACCTGCTCCAGATTGTACAGGCCGAAGGCAGCGACCTGGAGATGGTCGACGGACAGACGGCGAAGAGGGCGGTGGAGCTGATCGGGAAGCATAAAGACAAGCCGTTTTTCCTGGCTGTCGGCTTTTTCAGGCCTCATGTGCCGTTTGTAGCGCCCAAAAGGTATTTCGACGCTTATCCGCACGAGCAAATGGTACTACCGCCGCAGGTTATGAACGACTGGGATGACATCCCTCAGCAGGGGATCAACTACGTGACCAGTGTGAACGGCCAGATGACGGAAGAGCAGGAAAAGAAAGCCGTTGCCGCCTATTATGCTTCAACTGCTTTCCTGGACGACCAGCTCGGGAAAGTGCTCCAGGCGCTCCGCGACGAAGGGCTCGAGGATAATACCATCGTGATATTTACGTCCGATCACGGCTTCCACCTGGGAGAGCACCGCTTCTGGATGAAGGTGAGCCTGAAGGAGGAATCCTCCAGGGTGCCGCTTATCATTAAAGTCCCCGGGAAAAAGCCGGCGGTATGCCATTCATTTGCAGAATTGCTGGATTTGTACCCTACGGTGGCCGATCTTGCCGGGCTGAAAACATCGCCGCACCTGCAGGGCAAAAGCCTGGCAGGACTCTTTGACGACCCTAAAAAGCAGGTACGTCCTTACGCCTTCTCGGTTTCGGCCTCGAATAATAAGTTTTCGTTCCTGATCCGCTCCGAAAAATGGGCCTATATCCAATACGGCGAAGACGGGTCCGGGGGAATAGAATTATTTGATATGGAGCACGACAGCAAACAGTTCAATAACCTCGCCCTGAATCCGCGGTACAAAGCGACCGTCGACCATTTCCGGGAAGAGCTGAAACGCAAGCTGGAAGGCGTCCGGACAAACGACCTTGGTATTACCTACCAGAAAAAGTAAAAAGCAACCCTACCTAAAACCCGGCCGGTAATGAGAAAAGCACTCGTATTAATCCTGTCCGCATTTTTCACCGCCTGCCTGGCGGGTATTTCCGCGGAGCTTTCAGCCGGGCTTCCAGCGGTGCGAAAACCGAATATTATCCTGATCATGGCAGACGATCTCGGCTACGAGATGCTGGGCTGCTACGGGAATAAAGCAAAGCTTACACCGCACCTGGACCGCCTCTCGGATTCGGGAATGAAGTTCGAACGATGCTATTCCACCCCGCTGTGCACGCCTTCCCGCGTGCAGCTGATGACGGGGAAATATAACCACCGGAATTACATAGGGTTCGGGCTGCTCGACCCGAATGAAACCACTTTCGGGGATATGATGCGGCAGCAGGGTTACAAAACCGGTATTACCGGGAAATGGCAGCTCTACGGAAACGAACGGCAGCGGCAGCTGGCCGGTGGGAAAACAGGTACGCTGCCTGCAGACGCGGGATTCGATGAATTCTGTCTCTGGCAGGTCGACACCCTGGGCTCACGGTATAAAAACCCGACCGTTTATACAAATACCGGCAGCTCCGTTACCCTCGAAGGGCAATACGGGCCCGACGTATTCAACCGGTTTGCCTTGTCGTTTATCGAAAAGCATAAAGATGAGCCGTTTTTCCTGTACTACCCTATGTGCCTCACTCACGCGCCATTCGAACCGACGCCGTTTTCGGATGACTTCGCGGAAAGTAGCAGGGAGGACCCGAAATACTTTAACGACATGGTCAGATACATGGACCATCTCGTAGGGAACGTGGTCAATAAGCTTACCGGATTGGGCCTGCTTGAAAATACGATCGTCATTTTCATTGGAGACAACGGCACCGACACGAACATTACTTTTGAAGCGAACGGAGTGGAACGGAAAGGGGAAAAAGGCATAACAACCGACGGAGGTATCCATGCGCCGATGCTGGTCAGCTGGAAAGGTCGCGTTACGCCCGGCGCCACTTCCTCCTCTCTGATAGACTTTACCGATTTTGTACCCACTTTCCTCCAGGCAGCGGGTTCAGCGCCTGATGCCTATCCCAAGCTCGACGGGGTCAGTTTTTATCCATTGCTGTTTGGTGACAAGTCGAAAGAGCGTGAATGGGTTTTCTGCCACTATGACCCCAATTGGGGGAATCGTGTGCCGAAAACTTTTGCAATGGATACCCGGTGGAAAGTATATTCTACCGGCGAGATATTTGATCTCGGCAGGGACCGTGATGAAAAAACGCCGCTGTCCCCGGATCAGCTCACCCGAACCGACAGGAAAAAGGTCGGCAAGCTTCAGGAGGTAATCAAAAAAATGTACCGATAGGTATGAGGTGCTGAAAGAATCTGTAACTATGAAAGGCTACTCCAGGGATGAGCACCGGAAAAACAGAGCAAAGAATTCCTTTTTGCTTTTAGGATCATTACTTCTGTTCCTGAACTGTACATTGACAGCCGCAGATAAGCCGCCTAATATTCTAATCATAACCGTTGATAACCTTGGATATGGCGATCTGAGATCCTACCGGCCAAATTCTGGGATAGTAACTCCGCATCTTGACAAGATAGCAGAACGGGGAGCCCGTCTCACCAACTTTTATACTGCATCACCTACCTGTACGGTTTCCCGGGGTGCCCTGCTGACGGGAAGAATTCCCCAGCGGAATAAACTGGAAGAGCAGCTCCCGGGTATCAGGGGCAATTATGGTGTAGGGTTGCGCCAATCAGAGATCCTTATACCGGCAATAATTAAAACCAGTTCTCACAATTACGCTACAGGTTGCTTCGGGAAATGGAATATAGGGTTTGCCCCAGGCTCCCGGCCCACCGAACGTGGATTTGATGAATACCTGGGACATGCTTCCGGCAACATCGATTATTACACGCATATCTACCAGGGAAAGCATGATTTATTTGAAAATACAGAGGAAGTATTCAGAGATGGAGACTACAGTACCGACCTCTTTGCAAATGCTGCGATCCGGTTTATTGAAAAAAACAGCAAAAAAGATAAACCCTGGTTTGTGTATCTCCCGTTTAACGCACCGCATTTCCCCAGTCCCGGAAACCAGAAACCGGGTGAAGAACCCGAATGGCAGGCGCCCGACTGGGCGTTCCATACCTACGGACTGGCTCCTGGAGAGAAGGACAAAAAAAAGCGGTATCACGCCGTCGTAACAGCGCTTGATAGTGCGATAGGGAGAGTGATGCATACCCTTGAATCGCTGAATATTTCGGAAAACACTTTTGTGTTCCTCTATTCTGATAACGGCGCCTTTATGCTTCCTGAAAGAGGACTGGAGGTTTCCAGTAACCTGCCGTTGAGAAGCGGCGGCGTAACTTGCTGGGAGGGAGGGCTCAGGGTTCTGGCCTTTGCTGTCTGGCCGGGAAAGATAAAGGCAGGTTCGGTGATTTACACGCCCCTCTGGTCTCCGGATATCCTTCAGGCCTGCGTCAGATTGGCCGAAGCAAAACTACCTGAAAATATCGTTTTTGACGGGAAAGACCCCATCCCTGTTCTGACCGGCAAAACTACTGAAAGCCCGCATGAATCTTTTTATTTCAAATACCGGGATCACGCAGCCTTCAGGTTTCAAAACTGGAAAATTGTACGCGAGAAACCATCTTCAGCATGGTCACTTTTTGACCTCAATAATGATATTTCAGAAGCTGAAGATCAGGCTAAGCTTTACCCGGAAAAGGTTGAGACAATAGAAAAAATGTTCATTCTGAAAAGTGAAGAACTTTCCGGCAGCAGATAAAATGAATAAATTGACATTCGCTTCAATGATGCTTTTCCTGCCGGCATTTGCCGTTGCGCAGGAGAAAAGCAAGCCCAATGTACTGTTCATCATCTCTGATGATCTGACCACCACGGCGGTCTCCGGTTATGAAAACCAGGCATGTCATACCCCCAATATAGACCGGCTTGCTGCGGAAGGTACCCGGTTTACGAGGGCCTATTGCCAGTATCCCGTCTGCGGTCCGTCCCGTGCCTCGCTCCTGTTCGGCTACTATCCTCATGCGACGGAGACGTTCGGGTATGTCAGCGGAAGGGAGAAGGTAGGACCCGGCAGGAAATCCTGGCCCCAACTTTTTAAGGAAAACGGGTACTATACGGCGCGGGTAAGCAAGATCTTCCATATGGGGATACCGACGCACATCGAAACCGGCGGGGACGGTACCGACGACGCTGACTCCTGGGATGAAAAATTCAACAGCCAGGCGGAAGAGTGGCAGACGCCCGGCAAAGCCGAGCTGGTGCAGAATAACCCGTACGGTACGATCGAGCGGAAAGGCGGGAATGTGATGACGATAGTACAGGCCGACGGCGACGACCTGGTCCATGCAGATGGGAAGACTGCCCAAAAGGCCGTCGAGCTGATCAGGAAGCATAAGAACAAGCCCTTTTTTCTCGCTGTAGGATTCGTGAGGCCGCACGTGCCCTTTGTGGCACCGAAAGCGTATTTCGAGCCGTACCCTCACAACCAGATAGTCCTGCCGCCGCAGGTTGCCAATGACTGGGACGACATCCCTCAGCAGGGGATCAATTACGTGACCAGCCTGAACGCACAGATGTCGGAAGAGCAGGAGAAAAAAGCCATCGCCGGGTATTACGCGTCGGTCTCCTTCATGGACGCCCAGGTGGGCAAGGTGCTCCGGGCACTCCGCGACGAAGGACTCGAGGACAATACCATCGTGATATTTACCTCCGATCACGGGTTTCATCTTGGGGAGCACCGCTTCTGGATGAAGGTGAGCCTGAAGGAGGAATCCGCCAGGGTACCGCTTATCATTAAAGTTCCGGGAAAAAAACCGGCAGTGTGCCATTCCTTTGCGGAATTGCTGGACCTCTACCCTACCGTAGCCAACCTCGCCGGCTTAAGTCCTTCGCCGCACCTGCAGGGCAAAAGCCTGGCCGGGCTCTTCGACGACCCTCAAAAGGAAGTACGGCCTTACGCCTTCTCGGTTTCGTCCCGGAACAACAAATTCTCTTTCCTGATCCGCTCCGAAAAATGGGCCTATATCCAATATGACGAAGACGGGTCCGGGGGAACAGAATTATTTGATATGGAACACGACAGCAAGCAGTTCAACAACCTGGCCCTGAACCCGCGGTACAAAGCGACCGTCGACCATTTCCGGGAAGAGCTGAAACGCAAGCTTAACGACGTCCGGAACAACGACCTGGGGATTACCTATAGATAGTAGGGAAGCGTAACCGTAAATGCCTTTTCAATTTTCGGCGAACGCCTTATAAAAACTGCGCGGCCGGGAATTGTAAGCATTCTGACCGGCTCTGCATCCAGGGCTGGCGTACTACTTTAATGCCGGAATTGTCCCATACGGTCAGTATAAGACAGGAAATCACGATGTATTTTTTCATTTCTCGGGATTAGTGAATTTTAAACCCATTAGCCGCGTTCCTACTTAACCCGTTATAAATATTCATGGGAATATTTGTTTTTACTATATTTGCCCGAACTGTTCAATCTTATTTTCTATCTTTATCCAAAGAGACGCAAATCATCGTATGGATATGCACAATATACTACATCCGGACGATATTTTGCAACGGCTTGCCGCCGGTGAGGAGCACGCTTTCAGGGAGATATACGACCGGTACTGGAAAGTAGTCTACAAAACTGCCATGAGGTATCAGAATTCCTCCGACCTCGCTGTCGATGTCGTTCAGGAGGTTTTCTGCTCGCTGTGGGACCGGCGCAGCCAGTTCCTGAACGTAAGGAATCTCGAAAGCTACCTGGTTACCATGACCCATCACCAGGTGTATGCGCTGTTCCGGAAATGGGCTACCGAAACCAGGAGCAGGGAAGCGTATACAGAAAGCCTTGATCCTACTGTCAACGACACCGATTTCGGGATACGCGCCAGCCAGTACGAGGAGATCCTGACCGAACTGGTCGACAAGCTCCCTCCCCAGCAGAAACAGGTTTTCAAAATGGCCAGGGAAGAAGGAATGACCCACGAGGCCATCGCCCGGGAGCTGAACCTCTCGCAGGGAACCGTCAAAAATCATATGGTAAGAGCATTGCAGTTTCTCCGTCAGAACCTGTCTCCTCATGTCGGCCTGTATTTGCTGCTCCTGTCTCAACTGATAGCGAAAAATTCATAGCTGCTTTCAGTCTCCAAAAAAAAAATTCCGTTCCGACTGTCCCTGCCATGCCGCGGGCTTTCTCTATGTCTTATGAAAGCCGGCTGACTCAGCCAGGCGTTCTGAACCCGGCAAACCTGATTCGGCATGAACGACCACCGATTTGAATTTTTACTGGAAAAATATCTGAACCGGACTATTACCCCGGACGAGGAGCAGGAATTGAAGTCCCTGATCCTCACAGGCAAGTATCAAAATAATTTCCGGGAGGATATTGCCAGGTACATGGAAGAGCACTTCCGGGACTCCAAAGACATACAGGTCCCGGTGGATGCCGATCAGCTATATGAAAAGATAATCAGCAGGCAACGCAGCAACGAAACATACGAAAGAGCGCCGGTGTCGCTGTGGTATTGGGTGCGTATCGCAGCCATGCTCGTGCTTTTACTGGGTGTGGGCTGGAGGCTTTTCTTCTACTCGCCCGGTACCGCCCCTACCCTCACCTCCGTTCAGGAATACCCCGGCGACGAATCGGTAGTCCGCTTCACTAAAAAAGATTTTATAAAGCTCCCCGACGGCAGTACCGTACTGCTCAATGACGACAGTGAGCTTAGCTACAGCCTCCCTTTCGAAGAAGGCCCGCGGGAAGTAACGCTTAAAGGAGAAGCATTTTTCGATATCATTCACGACAACAACAAGCCGTTTATCGTCCGTACGGGTAATATTTCAACCAATGTATTGGGAACGGCCTTCAACATAAATGCAAGGAACAGGAATGTGGTCGTTACGGTAGAAAGGGGACTGGTGCAGGTTTCAGATGAGACACAGGCGCTGAGCCTGGTTCATCCCGACGAACGGCTTACGGTCAACACGCTCACCAGCGGCTTCCAAAAAACGGATGTCAAAGCAGCCGAAGAAATCGTATGGAAATCGCAGGGTATTATTTTCGATGATATTACGCTCCGGCAGGCCGCCGATATCCTGCAAAAGCACTTTGGCAGCCATATCGACATTGAAAATCCCGGGATCGAAAACTGCCGCATCAACGCATGGTTCCTCGGAAATGAAAATCTGGACGAAATCCTGGAAATGGTGTGCGGTATAAGACAGGCCCATTACAGCAAAGGAGACGATAAAATAACTATCACCGGCGGCATTGCATGTGAACCTTAAGACTTAACCTAAACCCTTATACCTTATGATAACCTATTAGAAATCAATGAAGATGGCCATCCGGGGTAGGAGCCGGATGGCCGGGATGTTCTTAACAACTAATCAGTAACTATTAAAAACACGTAAAGTTATGCAATTATCTTTAACTAAGATTGCGTGCCATTCCCGTTCAAAACGAATACCGTGGAAACACGCCTTAATCCGGTCAGCTATGCGGGTCACTTTATCCTATTTGATATTGCTAATCGGCACGATCCAGCTTCTGACTGCCAGCTCTGGCAACAGCCAGGAGCTCCACCAGATGACCGTTACGTTAAGCGCTCAGAAAGAAAGTCTCAAAACAGTGCTGAAACGGATCGAGCAAAAAACGGGACTTTCGTTTGTCATGCCGATGAACGAAGTGGAGACGTATACGGATATAAGTTTATCCAGGATGAAGCGTGACATCAAAACCACGCTGGATCTCGTACTGGCTAATACTCATTTAGGTTACAGGCAAATCAATGCGCGCTCTATTCTTATTTATGTAAAAAACAAAGAGCAAACGCGTACGACCCCGTCGGTTTCCTTTCCCGATACGCAGCCGCTGATTGAATTTGCTGCCGCTCCGAGCATCAGGGGTAAGGTAAGCGACGAAAAAGGGGAAGCTCTTCCGGGAGTGAGCATTCTCGTGAAAGGTACCCAACAAGGGACCATCACCGACGAAAACGGGAATTTTCAGCTCGACGTTTATGAAGGTGCAATCCTTGTACTGAGCTTTGTAGGTTATGAAACCCGCGAGATCAGGGTCGGTACGGAAACATTCCTCACCCTGTCGCTGAAGGTGGATCAAAAGTCACTGGAGGAAGTTGTGGTAGTGGGATATGGGACGCAGAAAAAGACTTCGGTAACTGCGGCGGTGTCGAGCATGAAAGGGGAAGAAATTGCAAACGTGCCTGTAGCAAACCTGAGCAACAGCCTTGGAGGACGCCTTTCCGGCGTAATTGTCAAGCAGGGCTCGGGAGAACCCGGGAAAGATGGTTCCAGTATTTTCATAAGGGGTATTTCGACTACGGGAGCAACACAACCTCTTCTGATCGTAGATGGCATCCCCAGAAGCTTTCAGCAGCTCGACCCCAATTCCATCGAGACATTTACAGTGCTGAAAGATGCGGCTGCGGTAGCTCCTTACGGGGTTGCGGGCGCTAACGGGGTAGTCCTGGTCACAACTAAAAAGGGACAGTCCGGAAAAGCAACCATCACCTATAACGGATATGTCGGGTTTCAGAACCCTACTGCATTGCCTAAATATGTCAACTCAGTACAGTTCGCGACCCTCAAGAATGAGATAGCACGCAGTGAAGGACTTCCACTTCCCTATGATGACGAAGCGCTCAGGAAATTTGCCGACGGCTCCGATCCTGATGTGTATTCTCCCGATCAGGTACTGGATTTTGTCATTACCAAAAACTCACCGATGACCTACCATAACCTTGAAATGACCGGGGGAACCGACAAGGTCAAATATTATGCGGGCTTCGGGTATCTCTATCAGCGGGGAATGTGGACTCCGACCTATTCAAACCGGTATAATCTCAACTTTAATATCGAAGGGAAAATATCAGACTATACGACCGTCTCTCTCAACCTCAATGGCAGGATCAACAGCGCCAGCTATCCTAATTCCGATCAACCGGCTAATGCTACCGGCAGGATACTGGAGCTAATCGGATATGCCCATCCGGGATACGGCCCTATGGTGTTCAGCAACGGGATGTACGGACGTCATGTTATGCCGGCTATTTATGGCAGCGGTTATCTGAAAGATCGCTCTACCGGGATATTTACGCAGTTGAATATTGAGCAGGAGCTGCCATTTCTCAAGGGATTTAAACTGAGGGGAACCATCGCCTACGACCCTACCTTTACCAGCATTAAGGGTTGGGCTACGCCTAACCACCTGGCTACAATCGACCTCAGTAAAACTCCTTATGTGATCAACGACGGCATTTTTGGAGAAACAAAGCCCTCCATCAGGCAGGAGGCCGGCCAGTCACAGCAATTTACCTACCAGGCAGGCTTCGACTACTTAAAGTCACTCGGACATCATAACCTCAGTGTGCTCGGCCTGTTCGAGGCACGGGCTAACGACTCCTGGAGCCTGGGCGCTACCCGGCGGAATTACAATCTCTATATTGACGAGATCAATATGGGGAGCTCATCAAGCTCTGACATGACGACCAGCGGCACATCCGACAGAGCCCGCCAGGTCGGCCTCGTTTATCGTGTAGCTTACGACTATGCGGGCAAATACCTGCTGGAAGCCAGCGGGCGTTACGATGGACATTATTTCTTTGCACCTGACCGCCGCTTTGGCTTTTTCCCGGCCTTCTCCGCAGGCTGGAGGCTTTCGGAAGAGAACTTCCTGAAAAACCAGTTTACGTGGCTGGACAATCTTAAAATCAGAGCTTCGTACGGAGAAGTAGGAGCCCTCGCAGGAAGTCCCTTTCAATATCTCAGCACTTACAGTGTTACGGGCCCCGGCTACGTGATCGGGGGAAATGCTGTGCAGATCGTAAGCGAAAGAGCAGAGCCTAACCCGTTCATTACCTGGGAAAGAGCCCGGAAAACAGATATCGGTATAGAGCTTTCGCTTTTCAGGAGCCTGCTCAACCTGGAAGTCGATTATTTCTATGAAAAACGATCGAATATGCTGGTTGCGCCTGACGTGGTCACACCTCTGGAATACGGGATCGGGCTAAGCCAGGTAAATGCCGGGATCATGGAAAACCGGGGAATCGATCTTTCTGCAGGTGTGAATTACCGCCCGGCAAAAGATTTCCTGATCCAGTTGAACGGCACGTTCACTTTTGCCAAAAACAAGCTGCTTCAGACTTTTGAGAATACCGTTACCTACAATAACCCTAATCGCAGGAGAACAGGACGCCCGCTGGGAACACAGTTCGGGTATGAATCCCTGGGCTTTTTCCAACCTGAAGATTTCGAAAGCAACGGCACCCTTAAACCCGGTATTGCTACACAACCGTGGGGAGCGGTAAGACCGGGAGATATACGCTACCGGGACATGAACGGCGACGGGAAAATCGATGTCAATGATGAGGTCGCTATAGGTGATCCGAACCAGTCCCCGAGGATCATATACGGGTTTTCTCCCAAGCTGCAATATAAGAACTGGTCACTGGATATCCTGTTTCAGGGCGCCGCCAAAACCCACCTCTATCATGTAAATGAAATGGCCTGGGCGTTTTTCAACGGCATGAACGCCTACGAAGAAAACCTGGATTACTGGCGACCGGATAACAGGGATGCCAAACACCCGAGGCTAACAGGCGCTCCTACCGCTAACAATAGCCAGGCATCTTCATTCTGGATGCGGAACGCAGCCTACCTGAGACTGAAAAATGCTACGCTCAGCTATCGCATTCCCGACAGCATTGCAGGCAAGATCGGAATTCATAATGCGCGCGTCTATGCATCCGGGCAAAACATCCTGACCTGGAGCAAGCTGATCTACTGGGATCCTGAATCTACGTTCCGGAGCTATCCGCAACAAAAAGTACTTTCATTCGGTATCAGCCTCAGCCTTTAATCAGACAATTATTATGAACACAAGAATAATATTTAAAATAAGCTGCATTGGACTGGTAACGGCGCTGGCTTCATGTAGCGACTTTCTGGAGGTAACTTCAAAAAGCCAGGTATCGGACGCTACGCTTTGGAGCAGTTCCGGAAACGCTGATCTGTTTCTGAATAATGTATATTCCAGTTTACCAGGTCCCTTCGCAACCGATGATCCCGGCGAAAACTGGACAGACAACTCCATGGCAAGTCGCGTGGGGCCTGCCAGCAGAAACCTAATGGCCTTGTCGCAGTATGCGCCAAACAATTCTCCCAGCCATTGGGGAAACTACAACAGTATCCGGAAGGCCAATTTGTTTATAGAAAAAGTCAATGCTTCTTCTCTTCCGGAAGATTGGAAAAAACAAAGACTCGCTGAAGCACGATTCCTGAGGGCCTATTATTACATGTTGCTTTGGATGTATTACGGAGGTGTACCGGTCATAACAGACATTCTGAACATGACCGAACAGGGAGATGCTGTTTTCAGGCCGCGAAATACCGCTGAAGATACTTTCCGGTTTATCACCGACGAATGCTCAGCTATCGCCAACGATCTCCCTTTGAAATCAGACGCCGGCAGGGCTACACGGGGAGCAGCGCTGACCTTAAAAGGATGGTGCGAACTGGTATGGGCCAGTCCTTTGTATAACACTGATAACGCCGCTGCACGGTGGCAGACGGCTGCCGCTACCAACAAGCAGGTAATGGATCTGAACGCATACAGCTTGTTCCCGGATTATAATACGCTGCATTTTGAAGAAAACAATGGGAATTCGGAAGTGATATTCGACAAGGCATACCTCGGCGGAACAGGCCTGGGCGGCAGTAGGGAAGGGCTGCAGGGGCCATGGCGGGCAGGTGGCATTCAGCGTTCGTGGGGGAATGTAAACCCTACCCAGGAACTGGTGGATGAGTATGCAATGGCAAACGGGCTGACCATAGATGACCCGGCCTCCGGCTACAACCCCCAGGATCCCTACAAAAACCGGGAAAAGCGGTTCTACCAGTCCATTATTTACGATGGGAGTGAATGGCTCGGCTTCGAAATGGTTAAGAAGCAGGGAGTAGGAAGCCCGAATGCAACCGATCTCAGCGACATCAACGAAGCTACAAATACCGGTTATTCATTGAGAAAGGGACTGAACCCCACCTATGCGATCAATGGCGCCAACCGACAAAACAGTGCGAGCTTCATCATATTCCGGTATGCAGAAGTGCTGTTAAGCTACGCGGAAGCACAGAATGAAGCGTCCGGACCCGACCAGTCAGTATATGATGCCGTCAACAAAGTCCGCGAAAGATCAGAGCTGCCGCCCCTAAAACAGGGATTGAATAAAGAGGAAATGAGGGAGGTCATCCATCGTGAAAGAAGGGTTGAGCTCGCTTTCGAAGAAAAACGCTGGTATGATCTGATACGCCTCCGGCTGGCGGAAAAGAACCTGAACGGGACCTTACATGGAATGGTGATAGAAAATATCGGCGGTACCTGGACTTACCGGGTTGTTGCCGCACCGGGTGGTCAACGGACATTCTATCCCGAAAAAAACTATTTTCTCCCTATTCCTCAGGCAGCTATAGACCGGAACACTGAGCTCAGCCAAAATCCGAACTACTGAGCCAGCGCTGAACGCCTTGCCATAAGAATCGGGAATGTTAACAATATTCCGGGCAGGTCCACGCAGTCGGACGTCGGGCCTCCCCGGAATATTTCCGGCGGTAATAGTATACCTGATATTATCCGGGGTAATATACTCAATGGTCCTTTTCAATTAACCTTTTTCAAAGATACTTTTTACCCCATGGACAGAAGGCTCTTTCTGAAAAAATCCTCAACCGGCGTGTTGGCTGCCGGTATGCTGAGCCGGCTCGGATTAACCGAAGAAGATATTCCGCAACACGGTTCCAGTACTACTTTCATCGCCAATTACGACACGGAAAGCGCTTCATGCCTTGAGCACCTGGAATCGATCGTAAACGTGCACCTGAAGCACGGGATGCCGGCCACGTTTTTTATCGTTTCCGACATACTCAACGACACCAACAAACAGCGCGTAGTCAGGCTGCTGGATAACCCGTTGTTCGAGATCGGGAGCCATTCCAAAAGCCACCAGCTTATTCTTCCGCATCCGCTGAACCCGCGTACCGGCAACCCGCGTGAGCAGTTGATAGATTCCAAAAAGCGGCTGGAAGATATATTCGGAAAACCCATGACCGGGTACGCTACCCCTTATGCCTACGTAGACGGGTTCAAAGGTCATAAAGACATCCTGGAAATCGTAAAGGAAGCGGGGTACAAATACATTACCACCATTTGCTGGGGGCCGGGCTTCTCCCTCCCCGCGCCGATCACCGATCCTTTTACCTATGCGGCAGACGGATTTCCCGACCTTTGGGAAATCCCCAAGCATGGATGGCACGAAAACGTACTGAAAGGACATACCAATGTAGACAGCGTCGCTTTATTGAACTGGCCCAGCCCGTGGCCGGACGGCGCTATCCCGAAAGGACCTATTAAAAAGCCGGAAGACGAGTTTGCCGTCAACAAGGTTTTCCTGGACCTCGCCGTCAGGGAGAAGAAAAAGCACCTGACACTGGCGTGGCACCCCTGGTCTATCGGCAGGTTTGATCCGAAGATGAAAGCGCTCGATATGACTTTCGCTTACGTGAAAAAACAGGGTATCAGAAGCGGTACCTTCGACGGGCTTTACCAGAATCTTGCAGGCTGATAAAGCAATGATATTGTTAACCTAAAAAGCCTTTCCGGGAGGCACATCATGAAAAACAACACCTACGACGCAATAGTAGTCGGCACCGGCATCAGCGGAGGCTGGGCAGCGAAGGAGCTCTGTGAAAAGGGGCTTAAAACGCTCGTCCTGGAGCGCGGCCGCAACGTCAGGCACATTGAGGACTACGACGACATGAAGGCCCCGTGGGAGCTTCCGCACCGTGGCCGCAAAACACAGGAAGATATAAGGCTCAGTCCTGTCCAGAGTGGGGTCTACAATTTCCACGAAACCTCCAAACGCTTTTTCGTCAATGACCTCGATCAGCCTTATGAGCAGGTAAAGCCTTTTGAATGGGCCCGCGGTTACCAGGTAGGCGGCAGGAGCCTTATCTGGGGAAGGCAGTGCTACCGGCGCAGCGATATCGATTTTGAAGCCAATGCCAAAGACGGCTACGGAGTCGACTGGCCGATCCGGTACAAGGATATTGCGCCGTGGTACGACTACGTGGAGCCTTTTGTAGGTATTGCCGGCTCCCGCGACGGGCTGCCTCACCTGCCCGACGGCAAATTCCAGCCGCCCATGCCGATGAACTGCCTCGAAAAATACGTAGCTGAGCGCGTCAATAAAAGCTTCAACGGGGAAAGGCTCATTATCCACGGCCGCACAGCCAATCTCACCCGGCAAATCGGTACGAGAGGCCCCTGCCAGTACCGCGCCAGATGCGAAAGCGGATGCTCCTACGGCGGGTACTTCAGCAGCGTGTCTGCAACCATACCGGCCGCCGCCGCTACGGGCAATATGACCTTGAGGCCTTTTTCGGTAGTAAAAGAGGTGATCTACGACAAAGAGCGAAAACGGGCAAAGGGAGTAAGGATCGTTGATTCTGAAACACTCGAGGAATACGAGTACTATGCAAAGGTCATTTTCCTGAATGCCTCCACCCTCAACACTACCCTGATCCTGCTCAACTCCGTATCGGACGCTTTCCCCGAAGGTCTCGGCAACGGCAGCGGACAGATAGGGCACAACCTGATGGATATGCCCTACGGGATGGGCGCCTCAGGTACTTTTGAGGGCTTTAAGGATAAATATACTTTCGGAAGCCGGCCTACGGGAATTTTTGTGCCACGGTTCCGCAACATCAATGAGAAAACCAAAACCGACAAATTCCTGCGCGGTTACACTTACCAGGGAGGCGCAGGCCGCGGACGGATAGGCTGGGGCGACGGCGTCGGCGTGCAGCTCAAACAGCGCCTGTCTGAAGCCGGCAACTGGGGTATGTCCATCACCGCGTGGGGAGAGCACCTGCCCTACTACGAAAATAAAGTCACGCTGGACCCGGTCAAAAAAGACAAGTTCGGGATGCCGGTCCTTCGTATCGACTGTGAGTTCCGCGAGAATGAAAAGAAGCTTGGAGAAGATGCCATGAACAGCGCAGCGGAAATACTCGAGATGGGCGGATTGAAAAATGTAACCACTTACGACCGTGGAAAAATCCCGGGCTCGTGCATCCACGAGACAGGCACTGCGCGCATGGGCAAAGATCCCAAAACCTCCGTGCTCAACAAGTGGAACCAGATGCACGAAGTAAAGAACGTGTTCATTACCGACGGCTCGTCTGTGTGCTCTTCCAGTTGTATCCCCGGGCCGTCTGTCACCTACATGGCGCTGACCGCCAGGGCTGTGGATTACGCAACCAAAGAAATGATAAAAGGAAATATCTGATCATCACATCAATTCCAATGAACAGAAGAGAGGCCATCGAAAAAGTAACTTTCCTGCTGGGAGGGGCAATGATAGGAGGCCAGGCTTTCCTGAGCAGCTCTTTTACTTTCAGGAAGGGCATGGGGCTCCTCAGCGAGGAACAAAAAGCGCTGCTCAATGAGATCGGTGAGACTATTTTACCGGCTACCGACACCCCCGGGGCTAAGGAGGCCGATGTCGCCGCTTTTATGGATGCCATCGTTACCGATTGCTATACCCCCGCGGAGCAACGCATATTTATGGAAGGGCTCTCAAAGCTCGAAGAAGCCTGCCGGAAGGCTTACGGAAGGGGATTCCGGGATATAAGCCCCGCTCTCAGGGAAAAATTCCTGACAGATATCGATAAGGAACATACTGTCTATATGGCCGGTAAAAAATCCGGGGACCCGGTACACTATTTCAGGATGTTCAAGGAGCTCACCCTTGCAGGTTATTTCACGTCGGAAGCAGGGGCGACAAAATTCCTTAAATACAATCCTGCGCCGGGCAGATATGACGGATGTACCACCGAAAAGCCGTGGTATTGAAAAGATACAAGCGAGATTCCTCCAAAGCGAACTCTACAATAACCCGGAACAGAAGACCTGGTGACAGATATATCGGCAGGAAACAATGGCAATAAGACTAGCTTTAATACCCTTCCTGATAGTTTTTACCTCTGAGGGCTATACCCAGACAGGAAAGGAGATTTACTTCCAGGTTACCATCCGGGATTGTGATCTGAAAAACAGGCCGGACCATGAGGTCAATCAGAGCAGCTTAGTGGATCACGCCATTCTCAAACTGCCTGGTTCCTACTCCGAAACAGGGTCACCGACCCGGCTCGTTTACATGGCGCACGGCGCAGGAGGAGGTGTGACCGAAAAAGAGTGGTTTCTGAATAAATTCGGCTTACAGGAGCTCCTGCTCGAAAACGGCTATGCCGTCTTTGACGTCAACGGAGGCCGCGTCGAAAATATGGGAGGTGAGTTTGTGCTTGCGTCTGCGTTCAAAGCGTATCAGCACATCATCGAAAACTACAATGTTCATCCTCAGATCATTGTCGGGGGATTTTCTATGGGAGGCCTTTCATCTACCAACTTCGTTTACCGTTACAGTCCGCTGGTGCTGGCGCATGTCATGTATAGCCCGGTGCTGGATCTATACGGCCAGGCCTGGCAGAATCCCTGGCTGAAAACTACCCGGAAAGCAATTGCCGAGGTATATCACTTTGAAGATCCCTCAGGCAACCGGTTTGATTCCTGCGCTATGGCAGGTTCAAATCCTCTTGCAAAATTCCTGGTCAGGTCCGGCGGCGATACGCTGAAGCTCTACCCGGTGCCGGTAAAAATCTGGCACGGAACCGGCGATAAAGTAGTAACTGTCGGTTCGTCAAGGCTTTTTTACAAGTATGTGAAGCGGAGCGGAAGCCCCGTTGAGCTTGTCGAGATCGACAGCGACGACCATGGCCTGAGTTGCGGGAACGAGGAAATGGACCGGGAGTTGTTGGAGTATATCAAACATTTTAACTGATTACACATGCGTGTTTTCAATGGTGTTTCCCGGATGATCCTGCCAGGCATAGTGAGCCTGATACCCCTCCTATGCCAGGCAAAAGTAACCCTGCCGTCTGTTTTTGCCGATCACATGGTGCTGCAGCAAAATACAAAGATCAGGATATGGGGCTGGGCTGATCCATGGGAAAACGCTACCGTTACGGTATCCTGGTCCGGGGAAGAATTCAGGATCAAAGGAGACGCCAACGCCTCCTGGCATTTTTTTGTAAATACGCCGGTAGCCGGAGGCCCTTACTCGATCACCGTGAAAAGCGCTGACGAAAATTATTCGATTCAGGACATCATGGTCGGGGAGGTCTGGATATGCGCCGGTCAGTCTAACATGGAATGGAGCGCCAGACACGGCGTCAAAGATGCGCTCCGGGAACTTCCAAATGCAAAAAATCAGCAAATAAGGCTTTACAAAATGCAGAAAAGGGCCACTCCTCAGCGACAGGCAGACGTAAAAGGCGCCTGGTCGGTTTGCGATTCGGCTTCTCTTTACAACTTCAGCGCTGTAGGTTATTTCTTTGGCAAAAGTCTTCAGCAAAATCTCAACACGCCAATCGGCCTTCTCGATATTGCCTGGGGCGGCTCCTATATCGAATCATGGATTCCCGGAGAGCTGGTTGAGCTCTATCCCGATACCCGCCACTCCGCAAAAACGATCCCTCCAAGCAACCACTGGCCGCTTCATGCGGGCTACATCTACAACGCTATGGTGTCGCCGGTCATTGACTTCAAATTTGCGGGGGTGATCTGGTACCAGGGCGAATCCAACACCCATTTCCCGCGGGCCTACCGTCAGCTCCAAACCATGATGATAGAGCACTGGCGTAGGGAAACGCAATCTGCTTTCCCGTTCTACTACGTTCAGATCGCACCATTCGCCTATAAACAGGACAGTACCAGGCTACATAGCGCCTATGTAAGGGAACAGCAAGCCGGGGCGCTGGATATCCCCAAAACAGGAATGGTGGTCATCACCGACCAGGTCGACGATCTACAGGATGTACACCCGGCATACAAAGGTGAAGTTGGGAAAAGACTGGCGGACTATGCTCTGGCAGAACACTATGCCGTTAAAACCGGTCATTACAAGAGTCCGTCGCTAAGCCATTCGAAGATAAAAGGCGACAAAATAGTCGTTACGCTGAAAGATGTGTCGGACAAGGGGCTGGAGTTCCGGAACAACGAGATCAAAGAATTTTTCATTGCAGGCCCGGACCGGAAATTCGTAGAAGGCAAAGCCCGGATAATTGGCAAAAACCAGCTGGAAATATGGTCCGATCAGGTCAGCCGGCCTGCCGCCGCCCGGTTTGCATTTTCCAATGCCCCGTCCCCTACCCTTTTCGACAGATCCGGTTTGCCCGTTGCGCCCTTCCGGACTGACGACTGGGAGTAAAAGATCAAACCTTTATCCTTAATAAACAGCCAATGTGCAGGTTCTCAGGTAATATTGCTATCATCACGCTAATCCTCCTTTGCAGCAACATTTTGCCGACCGCTCCGGTAAATGCCCAGCAAACTTTCAAAGCTTCCTTTGCCCGCACCAACATTACGCCCGGCACACCGCAAAACCTGCTCGGATACGCTCCCAGGATGTCGGAAGGCGTGCGGGACAGTCTCTACCACAAAGTGGTGATCCTGGACGACGGCAACAAACAATTCTACCTGGTTGCGACAGACCTGGGCACTATCGCGCCGGTCACATACGACAAAGCGGCGGCCAGGCTCAAAAAGATGTTCAACATCGACAGGGAAAACTTCTGGTGGGCAAATACACACACCCATTCGGCGCCTGAAACCGGGTCGCCCGGGGTCATTCCCCTGTTTCTCGGGGAGCGCTACGAAGTGAAATACAACGAAGCCTATGCCGGCTTTGTGGAAGACAAGCTGGTGGAAGCTGTGGCTGAAGCAAGAAAGCACCTCGTTCCTGCCAGGCTGGGGACAGGATGGGGTTTTTCACGCGCCAATATCAACCGCCGTGCCCGTGACATCGACAATAAGACTTTCCTGGGAGAAAACCCCGATGGGCCTGTAGACCGGAAAATCGGCCTGATCCGGATCGAAAACGCTGATGGCAAGCCTATTGCGCTCATCGCCAACTACGCGATCCATGGCACTGTGCTCAGCTCGACCGATCTGAGGATCAGCGGGGACGTTCCCGGCGAAGTTGCCGATTACGTCGAAAAGCAGATCGGAGCCCCGCTGCTTTTTATCAACGGCGCGCTTGGCAATATAGCCCCCCGGTTTTCGGTTTCCGTATCAAACAGCGGAAAGAAAGACGGTCAGCTGAGGCAATTCCGGAAGTTGCTCGGCGAGCCGATTCTTGAAGCCAACCGGAAAATCCTCGCAACCACAGGTTCGGTAAAGCTCAGGACATCGGGTATTGTCGTCGAAACCCCCAGGCGATCCGACATCAAAACCTGGCCCGAAGACATGAAAGCCTACGCCCGCACCTCAGGCTCCGGTATCCCGCTCATCAAAATGCCCGTACAGTTCCTGGGCATCAACGACGATGTGATGATCTGGAGCGCTCCATGTGAGCTGTTCTGTGAAGTTTCCAACGAGATCAGGAGCAATTCTCCTTATCCGTATACCTTCTATGCGGGTATTACAAACGGTACATTCGGCTACTTGTGCACTGAAGAGGAAATCAGGCTCGGCGGATATGAACCGATGGTTTCTCCGTTCTCCCCTTCTGCAGCCGCAGACCTGGCTTCAGAAGTCAGCCAGCACCTGGAATCGCTTTCCCGCCAGAAGAAATAGCTATGAGCTACCGGAAATCGGATTGTACGCAATAACAAAACGGAACTAAGGAATACCCAATATCAACCATTTTTCTTTTGATGAATTCAAAACACTTTTTATTCCTCAGCTGCCTCGGTATCCTTGCCTGCGGGCCGGGAAAGGACAATAGAACAACCGTCCGTGGTCTGAGCCCTGAGGCATCTATGTCCACCTTCCAGATCGCCGACGGCTTTAAGATCGAGCAGATCGCCGCAGAACCGCTGGTGGCCGATCCGGTCGATATCGAGATCGACGAATACGGCCGCATGTACGTGGTCGAAATGCACGGCTACCCCCTGGACAAAAGCGGGTCCGGGGCCGTCAAGCTCCTGGAAGACACCGATGGAGACGGGATCATGGACAAAAGCACGGTGTTTGCTGCTGACCTGGTCCTGCCAACAGGCGTCATGCGATGGAAAAAAGGCATCCTGGTCACCGATCCCCCTAACGTTCTCTACCTGGAAGACACCGACGGAGACGGAATAGCCGACAAGCGGGAGGTGATCCTGTCAGGATTCGCCCTGGCCAATCCCCAGCACAACGTCAACAACCCACTCCTGGGCCTTGACAACTGGATCTACCTCGGCCATGAGCCGGCTGCAACCGCAAAAGTATACACCGATTACTTCTCCGACCGCGGAAGCGAGGTCTTCTTCCCGGCCCATTCCGACGGACCCCGCCTGCCCCGCAACGCCCTGGGAAGGAGTGTCAGGTTCAACCCCGATAAGCTGCTGCTGGAAAACCTGTCCAGCCAGACACAATTCGGCCATACCTTCGACAAATGGGGCAACCGTTTCCTGGTCAGCAACGCCCATCACATTTACCACGAGGTCATCAAAGCCACCTACCTGGACAGGAATAAGTCCCTATTGGTTTCCAACACCACCGAATCCATTTCCGACCACGGCAACGCGGCCGATGTCTATCCCATCACCAAGAACCCCGAGCACCAGCTGCTCACCGACCTGGGCGTCTTTACTGCCGCCTGCGGCATCACTTTCTATGGCGGGGGCCTGTTCCCTTCCCCCTATGACAGTGTTACCTTCGTGGCCGAGCCGGTCGGCAACCTGGTCCATGCCGATATCCTGCGTGACAGGGGCGCTACCTTTACGGCCAGCCGGCTCTTTGAGCAAAAGGAGTTCCTGGCCTCTACCGACGCCTGGTTCCGCCCCGTGAACATGTATGTCGGGCCCGACGGGGCCCTGTATGTAGTCGACTACTACAGGCAGATCATCGAACACCCTGAATGGATGGCAGACGAGGTAGCTAAATCGGGCGCTATCTACAATGGCATAGACCAGGGAAGGATATACCGCATCACCCCAAAAGACGCACCTGCCTTGAGCTGGAGCAACCGGCTGAAAATGGGCGATGAAACCTCTGATCAACTGGTAGGTCACCTGTCCAGCACCAATGCCTGGTGGCGGGGGCATGCCCAGCGCCTGCTGGTCGACCGGAAGGACCTGTCTGTAGTCCCATTGCTTGAAAAGCTGGCTATTGCCGGGGAGAGCCCCCTGGGCAGGCTTCATGCCCTCTGGACCCTGCACGGACTGGACGCTCTGGGTGAAGCAACGCTTCTGCAGGCCCTGGGCGATCCCGAAGCCGGGGTCAGGGAAAATGCCATACTCATGTCGGAAGACCTGTTCTTAAAGCAAAATAGTTCCAGTCGTGTCGTTGACAAGCTGATCTCCTTAAAAAAGGACAAGTCTGCCAAAGTACGCTTTCAACTACTGGCTTCGCTGGGGTTTGTCAGCTTTCCGGCCGCCGTCAGCGCCCGCAAGGAGCTGCTCTTTTCAAACCTGGAGGACAACTGGATGCAGATCGCCGCCCTATCGGCCGTTCCTGCGGGCGATGACAATCTCCTGGAGGAAGTCCTGGTCGGGTACAGGGCGGGGAATCCCCAGTATGCTTCCCTGACGGAGCGCATCAGCAACATGACAGGCGCCACAGGGGACATCGACCGGATCAGGAAGCTGATCGCCAGGACACTGGCTCCGGGCAACGCTAAAAAAGAGTGGAGGAGCCCGGTACTGAAGGGGCTCACCCAAAGCCTGCGCAATAAGGATATCGACCGTCAGTCACTTGCCCCGGAAAGGGAGCTGCTGCTCTCTGCCGCTCTTACCAGCCAGGATGCTGCCATCAGGCGGTCGGCCATGGACCTCTTACGCGTGCTGCGCCTGCCAGAAAGTGAAAATACCCGAAAGGCCCTTGAAGCATCGCTTGCCGGTATCCAAAACCCCGCCCTGGATGCCGATAAGAGAGGGGAAGCGATCCGCATGCTCACCCTCGACAACCCCGCCAAATATGCTGCTGTCTTCAAAAGCCTTATCGATCCCAAAGAACCTGTCGCCGTTCAGTCTGCGGCGCTGGGTGCACTGGCCGCTATTCCCGATTCCACCATTTCCATTTTCCTTATCGAAAAATGGGGCAGCCTTACCCCCGGTATCCGTGAACAGGCCATCGGCACCTTCCTGGGTAGTGATGCCCGGATCACTTTGCTCCTGGATGCCCTTGAAAAGCATATCATCGATCCTTCAGTGATCAGCTGGCCCCGCCAGGTAGGCCTGATGGCAAACGGAAACGAGCAGCTGCGCCTGCGTGCCCGAAAGCTCCTGTCGGGCGAGAGTAATTCCGAGCAGGAGGCCATTAAAGCCTTCCAGCAGGCCCTGACATTGACAGGTGATGTGGAAAACGGCAGGCAGGCATTCAATCAGCATTGTGCCATCTGTCACCAGATAGGGGGGAAAAACGGGGTTGCCTACGGGCCTGATCTGGCTACTATCCGCAACCGGCGCCCCGCATCGGTCATGGCCGACATCTTAAGTCCCAACCTTTCTATCGCCGACGGCTACGATATCTGGAACATCGAGCTCAAATCGGGAGAAACCGTACAGGGCCTGATCGCAAGCGAAACACCGTCGGCTATTACCATCAAAAACTACGGCGGAATCGAAACCGTCATCGCCCGCGGTGACATCGCTACGCTGAATGCAATGGAAACCTCCGTCATGACCGCAGGTTTTGATCAACTCATCGATAAGCAGCAGATGGCTGATCTGCTGGCATTCCTCAGTAAACCACAATAATAAAAATCCGTCGGAAATCAGCCATCAGACCATTGTCTCATCGTCTAACTGTCGCATTAACCTTTATCCGGATGAAATCAATTAAAATCCTCTCTGTATGCCTGCTCCTGGCTGCCCAGACACTACAGGCTCAAACATTCCGGGCCGCTGTCGCCAAAGCAGACATCACACCGGACAACTCCCAGCAACTGCTGGGATACGGGGCACGGAAATCAACGGGCATCCACGACCGTATCTATCACCGGGTTGCCGTGATGGACGACGGGAAAACCCGTTTTGTGCTCGTCTCCTCCGACATATGCGTCATTGCGCCTTCAGAATACGACAAAGTAGCCGCCAGGCTGCAAAAAGAGCTGGGAATTACTCCTGAAAATTTCTGGTGGTCGCTTACCCACACCCATTCTGCTCCTGAGCTTGGTCCTCCCGGGCTGCCTGAAGCATTTATGTCGGAAAGATATACCCACCAGTACGACCTAAAATATACGGAAGAGACTGAATCCAAACTGGTAAGCGCCGTTGCCGACGCCATCAAAAGGCTCGAACCCGCCAGGCTTTCGGTGGGTTGGGGACATTCCAATGCCAACATCAACCGGCGCGCCAGGGACGCGCAGGGAAAAACCTACCTCGGAATGAATCCCGACCTGCCGGTTGACCGCCGTATAGGCATGCTGCGCCTGGAGCGCTCCGACAATTCTACCATTGCCATCATAGCCAACTACGCCATGCATGGTACGGTGATCGGGGGCCAATGCACCCTGATCAGCGGTGACGGCCCCGGCATAGTAGCCGACTATGTAGAGAAGAAAACCGGGGCAACTATGCTGTTCATAAACGGTGCGGCGGGCAACATCGCCCCGATCTACAGCACCCAGGCTACTCCATCCCGCCTGAAAGAGTTCGAGCCGCTGCTGGGAGACCGGATACTGGAGGCGAATGCCAAAATGACGGCTTCCAGTGCTGAGGTTACCTTTAAAGCCGGTGGTATAACTGTTGAAACCCCTCGCCGGGAAGGACTGAAGTGGCCGGAATATATGAATAATTATACCGGCAAAGCCAGCTCAGGGATTGACGTAGTAAAGCTGCCTGTCCGTTTCCTGAAGATCAACGAAGACATTGCGATCTGGAGTGCCCCTCTGGAGCTGTTCTGTGAAATCTCCAATGAAGTTCGTGACCGCTCGCCTTTCCCTTATACCTTCTACTACGGCTATACCAACGGCTGGCTCGGCTATCTCCTTACTGACGAAGAGTTTCCCTACGGAGGCTATGAGATCACCGTCACCCCTTTTAAACCGGGCGCAGGCAGGGACCTGATCAACGGAGTGCTCGGTTATATAGAGGGACAAATGAGAAAACCATAAACCAAATTGTCTAATTTTATTCAAACAAGAATACCGATAATGAAAAGAATAATCTGTTTCCTCATCGTCATATGGTTGCCGGCATCCCGGCTATCAGCCCAGAACAAACCTCAGAAATTCCCCTGGCCTGAGGGTAAGCGCATGGCTCTGAGCCTCAGCTTTGATGATGCCCGTACCACCAACATCAGGCAGGGAACCGACCTGTTCGATAAATACGGCGTACAGGCTACCTTCTATGTCGTCCCCTCAAGGGTGAAGCCTGATCTTGAGCTTTGGAAAAAAGCCGTCAAAAACGGCCATGAAATGGGAAACCACTCGATAGAACACCCCTGCAGCGGCAACTTCGTTTGGTCAAGAGGCAGGGCCCTGGAAATGTACACCATCGATAAAATGCGCGCCGAGCTCGAGGAAGCCAACCGGCAGATTAAAGAACTTCTGGGTGTTACTCCTACCACCTACGCATTCCCCTGCGGCCTGACCACTATCGGAAGGGGTAAAAATGCACAGAGCTTTGTCCCCCTTATTGCCGACATGTTCGTAGCAGGACGCGGCTGGCTGGACGAAGCGCCGGTAGACCCCTCCTATTGCGACATGGCCCAGCTCACAGGGGTCGAAATGGACGGAAAAGACTTTGAGCAGCTGCTCCCGATGATCCAACAGGCCGAAAAAGACGGGCAGTGGCTCGTGCTGGCAGGACATGAAACTGCAGATTCAGGCAGGCAGACCACCCGCCTGGCCATGCTCGAGAGACTTATCCAATATGCACAGGATCCCAAAAACGGCATCTGGATCGCACCGATCGGCACCATTGCCGCCTACGTAAAAGAAAAAAGGGATGCCGGCCTGATCAACACCCCCCAGCCGCTCTTTGCGCAGCCGGGCAAACCCCTGGTCCTGGAAGCCCGCTATGCCACAGCAAAAGGCCCCAAAATCGAATATATGCCCGAATGGAAGGCATTCGGCTGGTTTACCGGAAAAGACAAAGTAGAATGGACAGTCGATATACCCCAGGCGGCAACCTATAACGTAGTGCTCGACTGGTCTGTTTCCGACGAGGAAGCGGGTAAAAAATTCATCCTGGAAGGCGGCGATAAGCCTGTTACCGGGACCGTAGAAAAAAGCGGGTCATGGGAAACATTTAAGGAAAAAAGGATAGGTACACTCAGGTTGGCCAAAGGCAGGCATACGCTTACTTTCCGGCCTGCGGAAGAGTTTGAAAAGGGAGCGCTGCTGGATTTGAGGACGGTGAAGCTGACGCCGGCCAGGTAGTTGAATTCCGGATTACACTTTCGGAAACATCCAGGGAGACCTGTAAGCAGGAGCAAGATATCGGTTGGCGGCCGGATCGTTAAACATTTTCTGCCCGTCATTATATTGTAAGGCTGCTCCGCCCATCTTTGCTACTATATTGCCTAAATGGGCGTATTTAGCGACGAGACTTCCTGTTTCGATCGGACAAGCTGTATTAAAATTCCTGTTTTTTACACATTCAATGAAATTACGGATATGTTCGCCGTGTTCCCGACGGTCACTTTTCATTTCTTTTACCGCGATTTTAGGTTCTTTTGTGGTTTTGTCCGTTTCAGGCAAAATCTGCCAGCCGTTACGGTCGGCTACCAGTGTACCATTCGTGCCTTTGAACAACACACCATAAGGTCTGTCATAGGGACCTGACTCCACTCCTGCGTTGTGCTCCCAACTCATGATGAAACCCGGGAATGTATAGGTAACAATTTGTGTGTCGAATGTTTCATGAGCCCCGTCAGGAGAATAAAATTTCCCTCCGGTCCCCGTAATTTTCTCCGGCATCCCTTTGACGTCCATTCCCCACAAACCCATATCAAGCAAGTGTACACCCCAATCGGTCATGAGTCCTCCGCCGTAGTCCCAGAACATACGCCAGCTGCCATGAAACTTCTGGGCATTAAACGTTCTGCCAGGAGCTGGCCCCAGCCAGAAATCAAAGTCGACCCCTTCCGGCACCGCAGTGTCTGCAACGACCGGTGGCAAGGCGGCATAATTGAAATTAGCCCAGATTTTTACGCTTCCTATCTTCCCTAATTCCCCCGATCGTACCACATTAATCATCTCCTTCCAGTGGATCCCGCTACGTTGCTGCTGTCCCACCTGGACTACCCGCTGATATTTCCGGGCAGCCGCGACCATCACGTCACATTCGGCGATACTGTTGGCGATCGGCTTTTCCACGTATACATCCTTACCGGCTTTGCAGGCATCTACAAATTGCAGGCAATGCCAGTGATCGGGCGTTCCGATAATCACAGCATCGATGTCCTTATTATCGAGCAGCCGGCGATAATCGCTGTAAAGCTCAAATTTTGTCTCCTGTTTCTTAGCCAGCTCCCCTGCCCTTTTATCAAGTACCGACCGATCAATATCGGCGAGCCCGAGACATTGCACATTCGGATTGTTCAGAAAACCCGATAGGTTTCCCCAACCCATATTGCGGCAGCCGATAAGGGCGACGTTGAGGCGGTCATTCGCGCCCAGGACTTTATGTAAAGGCGAAAGAGCGGTTCCTGCAACCAGAACGGTTGATTGGAGAAACTTACGGCGGGACGAGTATATGGGTGACATGAGCTTGAGGTATCAGGTATTAGGAGACAGGTCAATTATCTGACAAATGTAATTAATACACTGGTACTTCGATAGTCTACCTCATGAGTTGATCACCAGAGCAGATAAGCAAAAAGCACTCCTACCTGCGCTGGTTGTACATACAAAAAATCCCCGGGTCACCCCGGGGATTTTTTTGACCGGGCCCTCAGGCCCTATTCCTCGACGGAATTACATCATGCCGCCCATGCCGCCTCCGTGGGGCATAGCAGGTGCAGGATTTTCTTCCGGCTCGTCAGCGATGACGCACTCTGTGGTAAGAAGCAGGCCTGAAATAGAAGCCGCGTTCTCAAGAGCAAGACGCGCCACTTTCTTAGGATCGATGATACCTGCTGCAAGCAGATCCTCGTAAGTGTTATCCTTAGCGTTATAGCCGTATCCGCCTTTACCTTCTTTTACTTTCTGAACCACTACCGAACCTTCGCCGCCGGCGTTGCCTACGATAGTACGAAGAGGTGCTTCGAGCGCAACCCTGATGATGTTGATACCGGTAGTTTCGTCCTCGTTATTGCCTTGCAGCGATTCAAGAGAAGCTGAAGCGCGGATAAGCGCTACACCACCTCCTGCTACGATACCTTCTTCTACTGCTGCACGGGTAGCATGCAACGCGTCATCTACACGGTCTTTTTTCTCCTTCATTTCTACTTCAGTAGCAGCACCGATGTAGAGGATAGCCACACCGCCTGACAGTTTAGCCAAACGCTCCTGAAGCTTCTCACGGTCGTAATCGGAAGTAGTATTCTCGATCTGGGATTTGATCTGGTTGACACGTCCCTGGATAGCGTCGCTATCGCCGTTACCGTTTACGATAGTTGTGTTGTCTTTATCGATAAGAACTTTCTCAGCCTGGCCAAGATATTCCAAAGATGCATTTTCAAGCTTGAAGCCGCGCTCCTCGCTGATCACGGTACCCCCTGTCAGGATAGCGATGTCTTCCAGCATAGCCTTACGACGGTCGCCGAAACCTGGCGCTTTAACGGCAGCCACTTTCAACGCGCCACGGATTTTGTTGACCACCAGCGTAGCCAAAGCCTCTCCGTCTACGTCCTCAGCAATAATGATCAACGGACGGCCGGTCTGGGCAACAGCTTCCAATACAGGAAGAAGCTCTTTCATAGAAGAAACTTTCTTCTCGGAGATCAGGATAAAAGGACGCTCGGCCTCAACTTCCATCTTCTCGGTATTGGTAACAAAGTAAGGAGAAAGATAACCCCTGTCGAATTGCATCCCTTCCACAGTTTTTACTTCTGTTTCGGTACCACGAGCTTCTTCAACAGTGATAACTCCCTCCTTACCTACTTTTTCCATTGCTTCGGCAATCATATTACCGATTTCTTCATCGTGATTGGCAGAGATTGTAGCGACCTGAGCGATCTCTTTGGAAGTAGAGATGTTTTTCTTTTGTTTCTCAAGGTCGGCAACCACTGCGGCTACAGCCTTCTCAATACCCCTTTTCAGGTCCATTGGGTTAGCCCCGGCAGCTACGTTCTTAGCGCCGATAGTATAGATAGCCTGTGCCAAAACTGTCGCGGTGGTGGTACCGTCACCGGCAGAATCAGCAGTTTTAGATGCAACTTCCTTCACGAGCTGAGCACCCATATTTTCGATGGAATCCTTCAGCTCGATCTCCTTAGCTACGGTCACACCGTCTTTGGTAATGGTCGGTGAACCGAATTTCTTATCGATAACCACGTTGCGGCCACGGGGCCCGAGTGTTACTTTTACTGCGTCAGCAAGCGTATCAACGCCTCTCTTTATTTTGTCTCTGGCTTCTACGTCGAAAAAGATCTTCTTTGACATAACTTTTTTGAATTAATTAAGTTACTTAAGTAAAATTAAGGAAAAAAATGCCGGATGCCTATCAACCGATGATAGCATAAATATCCGACTCGCGCATAATCAGGTATTCGCCACCTTCTACAGTCAATTCGGTGCCTGAATACTTACCGTAAAGTACAGTATCACCTACCTTAACTGTCAGCGGCTCATCTTTCTTACCAGGCCCTACCGCTACCACAGTGCCCCGTTGCGGCTTTTCTTTAGCAGTGTCAGGAATAATGATACCAAAAGCAGTTTTTTCTTCAGCAGGAGCTGCTTCTACAAGTACCCGGTCCGCCAGAGGCTGGACTTTCACATCGATTAAAGTTGACATAAGAATTTTAACGTTTTATTTATTTGTCAGTTTTTGAGATTTATGACACACGGACATCTTTCTTACAAGGTTCGTGCCAGACGTAAAAAACTGCCATTTTTGCATACTTCCGCAAAATATCAGGACAAAAAGACTTTAAAAATGTTCAGCCTGGTCAGACCGGCATAGCACCTCTCAAACCTGGCAGCGCAGTTACCGGCTCATCCTGAAAAACCGGAAGAAAAAGACAGAAAAAAACCTGCCGGGGAAAGCTTCCCGGCAGGAGTTTCATATCGCCCTTCAATATCTTATGTTACCTAGTTGGAGATGCTGTCTGCCGCAGGAGCGTCGGTACCGGTAGCGGCGTCAGGAAGCGACGGAATAATGCTTCCACCCGGCACAGGCGCGGTCTGCGCTTTCTCGATATTGGCACTGTTAATGCCTCCGGCATTCGGATTACCGCTCTTTACCACAGCATACGATGCCAGTGAAATCAAAACGATAGCGCCCGCAAACCCCCAGGTAATCTGCTCCAGGAGGTCTGTAGTCTTTTTAACGCCAAACATCTGCGAAGTCCCCGATCCGCCGAACTCATTCGACAAGCCTCCTCCCTTGGAATTCTGAATCAATACGATCAATACCAGCAAAACAGCAATGACAGCCGCAATAATGATCAAAGCTAAATACATAATCTCTGTTCTATTAAAAATTGGTCCTCTTCCGGAAATCAACGGCTGCCCGGCATACGCAAGCGCTGCTATTTCAGCCTGTTAATTTTTTCCGCAAAGTAATCCTTTTTTTCCGGTATTTTCAAAATTAGTTTTTCATATATTCCAATCGCCCTTTCAGTCTTGCCCTGCCTGACCAGTATTTCGGCAAACGACTCCGTTGCAAAATCTTCCAGGGCTATCTGGTTCCGGGAGCTTAAATCCTCTACCTGGTCATTTTGTCCGGATTCAGGCGTCAGAGCACCTATTACAGGTTCCGTTTTTATAAATTTATCTATCAGCTCCTGGATGGGCGTACGGGACGGCGTTCCTGTATTTTTCCCCTGCTCGTCCTTTAATTGCTCCGAAAGCTGGTAGGAAAGGGCAAATTCCGCCAGGACGGTCGGATCGTAGGAAAGCGGCCTGTCATTTTTTCTATCCGCTTCGGGCTTATCTTCAGGCGGCGCCGGAGACGTTGTTTTTTCGTCAGGAGCATCAGTTGCGCCGGGTTTTGTCCGGGTGAGCCTGTCAAGCAGCTCCACCGACCATTCCATTTCATTTTCAACAAGCGCCTGCAGCGCTTTCCTGTTGAGTGCATATATGGCGGCTTTGGGCAGGTAACGGGTAAGCGATTCGGGCTGGCCGACAGAAACCGCCTTCGCCAAAAGCATATGTGCCAGCTGGAAATAGGGGTATTCTTCTGTTATACGTTCCAGCTTACCGATGTCGGATTTCTCCAGGAGTTCCGGCTGCGTCACCCAATAAGAAAACATTTCTTTATCCGCCATCATACAATCGTTAAGGAATAACAGGATCTCTGCCGGCCGCCGCTACCAGTCGGCCGCCGACTTATTGAATATATTCTGTACCAGTTGGTCCAGTATCTTGGGAAGTATCCTGGGTTCATTGGCATCAAGGGTCTCGTTCTGGGGAAAATCTTCGTAAAACGTAAAGGACTGGTCAAAGTTCTTAGTCTCGTCCTTGTTATTGGTGAACCTGACCTGAACCGTTACGTTCAGCCTGTTGAATCCCGCCTTGTCGCTCGCGGTAGGCGCTACCGGCGCTACATCATACCCGGTGAACGTTCCTTCCAGGAGCAGGTCTCCTCCGCTCGGACGTTGCGAGAGACTGGTATTCCGCTGAAAATATTCCTTCAGCTTTTCACTGAAGTCAAGCGGCAGGCTGGCAGGCCCCCCGGCGGTGCTCATTGTAAAATTGAGAACCGTGAAGGTCTTGATATCGGGCGAAAGATTGGTGCCGGTAAAGGAATAAACCCCGCAACCGTTGAGTATCACGCCCGAAATCAAAACCACCATACTGCTCCACACGCTCAAAAACCTGTGCGTAGCTACCGGTTTGCCACTTCGTAATGCAGACTTAACTCTCGATCCCATATTCCTTGATTTTCCGGTAAAGTGTACGCTCGGAAATACCCAGCGCCCGGGCGGCGTATTTCCTTTTATTATTATTCTTTTGCAACGACTTGATAATCAACTCCTTTTCCTTTTCCTCCAGCGATAGAGACTCTTCTTCCTCCGTAGTATGGTCCACATCTTCCACCACCACCCCCTCATCTGCATATTGCCCCAGGTCGACGATACGATGCTGGGCCGGAGAAATGATCCGCGGCGACTCGGCCGACTGCGCGGGCAACAACGCATCGGGGGCACCCAGGCTGCTGAACAGCTCCTTGTTCTGCTGGAGCACTTCCCGCCCGTCGTAGTGATCGCCCTGCAGAACATCCCTTACCAGCTTTTTGAGCTCGTTTACATCCCTGCGCATATCAAAAAGCACTTTATACAAAAGCTCCCGCTCCGAAATGGTGCCCCCGTCTTCCGCGTCCGGGACAGGGACAAGGCTTCGCCGCGCAGCGGGCTGAACCGGGTGCAGGTATTTCTGCAGCACCGTGCTGTCTACGGGCAGGTCTTTGTCTGTTTCCAGGATGGTGATCTGCTCGGCAATATTCTTGAGCTGCCTGATATTTCCGCGAAACTCATAGTCCATCAACATCTGGCGCGACGCTTCCGTCAGCTTTACCGGCTTGGTACGATAGCGTTCCGCGAAATCATTGGTAAACTTCCTGAAAAGCAGAACGACATCTTCTCCGCGTTCCCGCAAGGGGGGTACATAAATAGGCACGGTATTGAGGCGGTAGTACAAATCCTCCCGGAACCTGCCCTTATCCACGGCCTCCCTGAGGTTGACATTTGTAGCAGCCACCACACGGACATCCGTTTTCTGGACTTTTGAAGAACCCACCCGGATAAATTCCCCGTTCTCCAGTACCCTGAGCAAACGGGCCTGCGTCCCCAGGGGCATCTCCCCTATCTCGTCGAGAAAGATCGTTCCGCCGTTAGTCGTTTCAAAATACCCTTTCCGCGCTTCCGATGCCCCGGTAAAAGACCCTTTTTCATGGCCGAACAGCTCCGAATCGATCGTACCTTCGGGAATTGCCCCGCAGTTGATCGCTATAAAAGGTCCGTGCTTGCGGGTACTGAGACTATGTATGATCTTGGAAAACGACTCCTTTCCGCTACCGCTCTCACCGGTAATCAGCACCGTAAGGTCGGTGGCCGCTACCTGCATCGCCACATTGATAGCATAATTAAGAGAAGGCGCGTTGCCGATGATCCCGAAGCGATTTTTGATCGCCTGTATTTCCGGATTATTCATAAAAAAAATAAAGCTTTATAGCCGCCAATCAGCCCCTCCGAAGGGAAATCAGGCTATCACGGCCTCTTCCTGTACCGCTACACCGATGAGCGTGGCAGCAGTACATTCCGTTACCTGTACATATACGTAATCTCCCTTCCGGTAATGTTTTTTCGGGAAAACCACCACTTTATTCTGGTCGTTCCGCCCCTGCAGCTGCTCCTCCGAACGTTTGGAGGGGCCCTCCACCAGGACTTTGTGAATTTTCCCGACTGCCTGCCGGTTCCGTTCCAGGGACAATTGCTGCTGCAGGTCTATGATTTCCACCAGCCGCCTCTTTTTTACTTCGTCAGGCACATCGTCCGCGAATTTCTTTGCTGCGGGCGTCCCGGGCCTCTCTGAATAGGAAAACATATAGCCGTAGTCAAACCTGGCATACTCCATCAGCGTCAGGGAATCGCAGTGCTCCTCCTCGGTCTCGCTGCAGAAGCCGGAAATCATATCGTGCGATATCCCGCAATCCTCTCCCAGGATCTCCCTGATACGGTCTATCCTGCCCAGGTACCATTCCCGGTCGTAGGTGCGGTTCATCAGCTTCAGGATCCGGCTGTTGCCGCTTTGGGCAGGCAGATGGATATAATTGCAGATGTTCCCGTACTTTTTCATGGTGTACAGCACATCATCGGTGATATCTTTCGGGTGGGACGTGCTGAACCTGACCCTTAAATCGGGATGTACCAACGCGACCATTTCGAGGAGCCCGGCAAAATCGACGCTTTCGCCGACCGTACCCTCCGCAGGTTTCCAACGGTAGCTGTCTACATTCTGTCCCAGGAGCGTAACCTCCCGGTATCCCTGTTCGAAAAGATCCCTGGCTTCCTTTACAATGGAAAACGGATCCCGGCTGCGTTCCCTTCCCCTGGTAAAAGGCACCACGCAGAAGGAGCACATGTTGTTACAGCCCCGCATGATGCTGATAAACGCCGTAACGCCGTTGGAATTAAGCCGTATCGGCGATATATCGGCATAGGTTTCCTCTCTCGAAAGGAGCACATTCACTGCCTTCTGCCCGCTTTCGGCTTCGTCCACCAGGTTGGGCAGCTCGCGATAGGCATCGGGTCCGGTGACGATATCCACCATTTTTTCCTCCTCCAGCAACTTTGCCTTAAGCCGCTCCGCCATACATCCCAGTACCCCTATCAGCAAACCGGGCCTCTTTTTCTTCAACGTATTCAGTGCCTTCAGGCGGTTCCTGACTTTTTGTTCGGCATTATCCCTTATAGCGCAGGTATTCAGGAAAATAAGGTCGGCATCGTCCTCCGACGACGTGGTTGCAAAACCCGCATTCCGCATAACCGAGGCCACAATTTCACTATCGGAGAAATTCATCTGGCAGCCGTAGCTTTCGATGAACAGCTTCTTTTTATCGACAGCCGGCTCGTCTTCGGTCACCTTCACCGTTTCACAACCCGCTTTGTCCTCTTCGGTCAGGATCTTCAGGCCGCCCGACACTATGTTACTCTGCTCTTTTAACATTTTGAAATAACCAGATGCTTCTACAATATCCCCGGGGCCTTATCGGCCCGGGCAGGTGCAAAAGTAGTAAATATTATTGCAATAGCCTGACAAAGTGACAGTCTTTATATAACACATCGGACCGGCGCCCCGGCCCCGGCCGAGGGGGTCCTGCTTCAAACTCCGCTTCCCGTTTTGATACCGGTATGAGATTGTGTTAATTTTGTGTACGACTTCTTAATCAATCGTCTCCCCATTCCGATGAAAAAATTTCTCCGCATCCGTTTCTTCCTTTGCTTCTGCATTCTTGCGCCTTTTATGGCGACAGCGCAGCGGTCAGCCGCTGAAATCTTCGAAGAAGGAAACGTCAGGGCGCGTTCAGGCGACTACGTCGGAGCTCTGAAATCTTTCAGCACCGTGATCGGCATGAACCCCTCTCACGCCCCGAGCTATTTCAACAGGGGCCTCGCCAAGGCTACGCTCAAAGATTACCGGGGCGCCATACTCGACTACGATAAAGCGGTCGAAATTAACCCGTCGGAATCGCTGTACTTCCAGAGCCGGGGCGTAAGCAAAAGCTTCCAGGAAGATCACAGGGGGGCCATACTGGATTATACCCGCTCAATCGAAATCAACCCTTCCGACGCAAAAACCTATTTCAACAGGGCTGTGAGCTACGCCAGGCTGGAAAATTACCTGAAAGCAGCCGAAGACTTTGACAAATCCGTTTCACTTGAATCCAACGACGTCAACTATCTCTACGCCAGGGGAAGGAATAAATTACATCTCGGCGACCACACAGGCGCATTGGAGGACTTCGTAAAAGTCCTGTCGATAAGCCCGAAGAGACACATGGCCCTGGCCGGGTGTGCAGAAGCCAAAATTGCGCTTGAAAATTACCAGGGCGCTATCATCGACCTGGATAAGGCCATCGAGCTGAGCCCGCGCGATGCGAACCTGTTCGAACTCAGAGGATTTGCGAGGAACAAGCTCCTCAGCTTCACCAACGCATTGACAGATTATGAAAAAGCCATTTCACTCGGAAACAAAAGCCCGGAAGTATATTACGGCCGAGGATTGGCCAAGAGCCGGCTCGGAAGACAAAAAGAAGCGATCGCCGACCTTAACCTCGCCATTGAGCTGAACAACCCGCATTTTGAAAAAGACGCAAAAAAGATCTCCTATAGCGGCCCGATCACGAGAAAAGTACTCGATGAGCTCAGAGGGGAAATCAAAGAAAACGTCCTTATCCAGGAGTTAGGCTCTGAACGGGCCCAGGCATACTATGAGCGGGGAAACAGCAAAATGAAAAACGGCGATACTAAAGGAGGAGTTGCCGATCTGAATACGGCGATCGAACTATGGCCCCTGTACGCCGAAGCTTATTTCTCAAGAGCGATGAGCAGGTCGGCGCAGGGTGACCAGACAGGCGCGCTGATGGACCTTGTCACCGCTATTAAAATACGCCCGGAATATCAGGAAGCCTATCACCTGCGCGGCATTATCAGGCACAGCCAGGGCATGATCAACGAAGGCTGCATGGATCTGAGCAAAGCAGGAGAGCTCGGCTACGAAGGATCCTACAAGGTTATTGGTGAGTATTGTAATTAAATATAAGGTGTTAGCTTTCAGATAGCAGAACGCCATACTCTAAAAGCTAACACCCGGTATCTCAAGCAGGCAGCAATCCGGCTACCTTATCCCAATCCACTACATTCCAGAAAGCGCTGATGAAGTCGGCTCTCTTATTCTGGTATTTGAGGTAATAGGCATGTTCCCATACATCCAGTCCCAATACAGGCGTACCTTTAATTTCAGCTATATCCATCAAAGGATTGTCCTGGTTGGGCGTAGAGCCGATTTCCAGGGTCTTGCCGTTGGCTACCAGCCAGGCCCAGCCCGACCCGAACCTTCCCAGGCCGGCTTTGGAAAAAGCCTCCTTAAATGCATCGAATGATCCGAACTGTCCGTTGATAGCGTCTGCTATCTTCCCGGCAGGCTCGCCGCCTTTCCCCGGCCCCAGGATCTCCCAGAAAAATGTGTGATTCCAGTGCCCTCCGGCATTGTTCCTTACCCCTACCGGTCCTTCTCCCGCCGTTTTCAGCAACTCTTCCAGCGTTTTATTGGCCAGCTCAGTCCCTTCCAGCGCCTTGTTGAGATTGTTGATATAAGCGGTATGGTGCTTCGTATAGTGGATTTCCATAGTTTCCCTGTCGAAATGAGGCTCCAAAGCCCCGAAATCGTAAGGTAATTCTTTCTGGGTAAAAGGAGCGACCTCCCTTACCGCCGAACCGGGAGTACAACGCACCGCTGTTCCTGCGAAACCGAGCGCAATCGCTCCCCCTGTAACTGTATTTAAAAACTCTTTTCTATTCATAGCAATTTGTGGTTTTCAACAGATTTAGAAATCGGAATTTAGCAAATAATTCAAAACATCGGGCACAAAGGCGATAATCATAAAATTATTCGTAGACCAGCCGTCCTACGATACTCCGTCCCAAGGTTACCTCATCGGTATATTCCAGGTCTCCTCCGACAGGAATGCCCCTGGCAATCGTACTTACTTTCACATGAGTGGCCTTGAGTTTCTTCTGCAGGTAAAACGCAGTGGTATCGCCTTCCATCGTAGCGCTTAAAGCGAGGATCACCTCCTTCACCGGCTCATCTTCGGGCGCGGCAACAACCCGTTGGATAAGGGAATCGATATTCAGATCGGAAGGCCCTACTCCCTCCATAGGCGAGATAATCCCCCCCAATACGTGATACAGGCCATTGTATTGAGAGGTGTTTTCAATTGCGAGCACATCGCGCGTATCCGTCACCACGCAGATCACGGAAGTATCCCGCCTGCTGCTGGCACAGATAGAACAGGTCCCGCTGTCGGAAATATTATGGCATTTTCCGCAATAACAGGTCTGTTCCCTTAAAGCGATCAAAGAATCCGCGAGATTCCGCGTTTGCTCCGAATCCCTTTTCAGGAGGTGCAATGCCAGGCGAAGGGCAGACTTCTTCCCGATACCGGGCAGCCTGGAAATTTCGTTTACGGCATTTTCTATAAGTTTTGACGGGTAATTCATGGAGCAGGCAAAAACACGAGTATACCCCGTTTAAATCACTTCCGCAGAAATACCCCTGCGGCAAATATCATTCCGCATCTCGACAAGCTCTTCATAAGCCCCGTCCTTGACGCTGCATTTTCCTTTAAAATGGATAATGATCGTGCATTGTTCTGCCTGATGCGGCGTATGACCGCAAACCTCGATAAGCGTTTCAATTACCCAATCGAATGTATTTACATCATCATTAAAAACCACCAGGCTCCTGACGTCGGTGTCGACAGCCTCCTGCAATACTTCGGTATCGGTATTTTCACTGATCTGCATTTGTCAACCATATTTCGTTTTCAGAAGCAAATCTACTTAAAGATGCCAAACTAAAGAAGGTTTTTTTGTACTTTCACCCGCGCTAAAAATAAGTTTTCCCATCCAGATGAACCCATACGTCGCTCTCGGCATCCTCTCCGTCTATTTTCTGATGTTAATTCTCGTGTCGCTATACACCGCCAGAGGAGCCGATACCAATACGTTTTTTACTGCCAACAGGCAATCGCCCTGGTACCTGGTAGCCTTCGGGATGATCGGTACTTCCCTTTCGGGAGTGACCTTTGTTTCGATACCGGGCTCGGTAGCCAATATACAGTTTTCATACTTCCAGGTCGTGCTGGGCTACCTGCTGGGCTACCTGGTGATCGGTACGGTCTTAATGCCGCTTTATTACCGGCTGAACCTTATCTCGATCTATACTTATCTTGAAAAACGGTTTGGATTCTGGTCATACAAATCAGGTTCGGCGGTTTTCCTGATTTCGAGGACCGTCGGTTCGGCCGTAAGGCTGTATGTAGCTGCCGGGGTGCTCCAATACGCACTATTTCAACCGCTGGGTATACCGTTCGAGGTTTCGGTAGCCATCACCATCCTCCTGATCTGGGTATATACGTTTAAGGGCGGGGTCAAAACCATCATCATTACCGATACGCTCCAAACGCTGTTCCTGGTTACGGCGGTGATTCTCACTATCATCCTGGTGGCCCGCGAGCTGGATCTGACGAGCGCCTCCGAAATCATAAAAACCGTCAGGGAAAGCGCTTATTCAAAGATTTTTTTCTGGGAGGTCAACGATTCCAAAAACTTCTTCAAGCAATTTCTGGCCGGGGCGTTCATCGCAGTCGTCATGACCGGGCTCGACCAGGACCTGATGCAGAAGAACCTGACGTGCAAAAATATCGGTGAAGCCCAGAAGAATATGTTCTGGTTTACGGTAGTGCTGGTCATTGTAAACCTGCTTTTCCTCTCGCTTGGCGCCCTTTTATACCTGTATGCCTCTGCCCAGGGTATCACGCCGCCTGCCAGAACCGACGATTTTTACCCCATGCTAGCCCTCAATAACCTGGGTCCCGTCGTAGGCATCACCTTCCTGCTCGGTATTACAGCTGCTACCTATGCCAGCTCCGATTCGGCGCTTACGGCGCTCACTACCTCATTCTGCGTCGATTTCATGAATATCGGCGACAAGCCTGAAAAGGAACGCGCCCGCATCAAATTCTGGGTACATATTGGATTCTCGGTGCTTTTCTACATGGTTATCATCGCCTTCAACAAGCTCAACAGCAAAGAAGTGATTACAGCCGTATTCGACCTGGCGGGGTATACTTACGGCCCTCTCCTGGGACTGTTTTCATTTGGCGTGCTGACCAGGACAGGTATCAGGGACAAGTGGGTTCCTGCAGTGTGCGTAGCAGCACCCCTCTTTACCTACATCCTTAACGAGAACTCCACGTATTGGTTCAACGGCTACCAGTTCGGATTTGAAAGGCTGATCATCAATGGACTGATTACCTTCCTGGGCTTGTGGCTTTTGTCAATCGGGAAAAGGAAAGATGCGTTGCGGGTATAGGCCCGGATAAAACCGTCAATAGCTGAGAATCGTAAACTCGGTACGGCGGTTTCGCTGGTGCTCTTCCTCGGTTTTCGCAGTCTGAACGATCAGATCCCGTTCCCCGTAGCCCCGCGCCTCCATCCTGTCGGCATCGATACCTTTTAAGGTCAGGTAGTTCACGACCGATTCGGCGCGTTTCTGGGAAAGCGTCATGTTGTAGGCATCAGACCCGCGGGTGTCGGTATGGGAGCTCAGCTCTATTACCATCGTCGGGTTGTCTTTCAGGAGCTGCGCCAGCTTATCCAGCTCAGGGGCCGCATCGGCCCTGATATCGAACTTATCAAGGTCGTAATAGATATTCTCAAGCGTAAAAGTCTTGTTGAGTTCGAGGCGGTCAAGCCTGATGGTCACGCGGTAAGTCGTATCGGTGTGAAGCTTATTCAGGAAAATGAAAGGTATCGATTTACCTTCCATAGAAAACGGCACCCTTTTGCTGATGAATCCCCGTCGTCCGGCCAGCAGATCGTAGCTTTTTCCTTCTTCCAGCCTGAAAGTACCGAAATCTCCCTTATTATCCGTGTCCAGCCGGGCCAGCTCTACTTCAGTACTATCTCCCTCGACTATTATCCTTACGTAGGCCGAGTCGAGAGGGGCTGCATTTTCCGGATCGTTCTCGAGCACCGTACCGGCGAGGAAATAAGCGACTGTTTTAGGCTTCCCTTCGAACAGGCGGGGATCTTCCGGCTTGTCCGCAACCACCGGCCTGTCTGTCTCGCTCTCGGGGATATAAAAATAGTAGATATCGTCGTCGCCTTTCCCTCCTTCCCTGTTGCTCGAGAAGAAGCCGCTTTCATCGTCCAGGAAAACGAGGCCGAAGTCATCCTGCGGGGTATTGAACGGGATACCCATATTCTCGATTGCGATCACGCCCTGGGAGCGCGTCGCCACAAAAATATCCAGCTTGCCCAGGCCGGGATGTCCGTCAGAGGCAAAATACAGTTTGTTATCGGGCGAAACGTAAGGAAACATTTCGTCTCCGGGCGTATTGATCGATGCACCCATGTTGACCGGCCTGCTGAACCGGCCGGAAGCATCCATATTCGTGCTGTAAAGGTCTATACCCCCAAGGCCTCCCTTACGGTTCGATGCAAAATAAAGCGTCTTTCCGTCTCGGGAAAACGCCGGGGAGCCGTCCCACGCCAGGGAGTCGTTTATCGGCAGGTAGCGCGGCTCGCTCCATTGCCCGTTCACATTACGCGACATATAGAGCTTTACGTCAGTAGTTCCTCGTTTTTTGCCGGTATTTCCGCGGGCGAAAACCAGGGTTTTCCCGTCGGGCGAAAAGGCGGGCGAGCCTTCATTCGCCTCCGGATCGAATATCTGCTGGCTGAAAAGGGCTGCATTGCCGGGAAGCATCCTGGTAGGATCTTCACCAAAGCCGATCTTATAAATGCCCAGCATCTGCTGACCATTGTTCTTATAGGTCTTCTGCTTCCTGGAAGACGAAAACATCAGCTCCTGTCCTACCACTGCGGGCCCGAACTCCGCTCCGGGTGTATTGACCGGCAGGTTTTCAACCTCGAATTCCGGCTTCTTCAGCGCTATCCTGTCCATAATCCTGAGGATCTCGACCTCTCTCAGCGCCCGGCTTTTCATATTCTCCGGCACATTGGCAAGATTGGCTGCCGCAAGAAAATACTCTCTCGCCTCATTGTACTGGCCGGCGGTTTTAAGAGCATAGGCATATTGAAAGCGGGCATCGGCATTGTCCGGTTCTTCCTCCACCACTTTCTTAAAATAAGGGATCGCCTCTCTGAACCGGTTGGACAACCTGTAGGACTCGGCAATAAACCTGTTTGCTTCCTTTACCTCGTAGTTTGCTTCCAGCGCCGCGCTGAAATCTTTAATAGCCAGATCATACTCGCCATCCTTAAACTTACGTACACCGGAATTAAAGGTCTTTTTCGCCGAATCACACGACCATAACCCTATCCCCAGCAGCAAGACTGCCCAAAGTGACAAACGTATATAATTATGCCTTTTCATACCTACTTATAACCCGTTACCCCAACTTTGACAGAAAGAGGGATCCGGTTTGATTTCAAAAAGTTTAAAGCACCTGTTAATAAACGTACGAAACAACGAAAATATGCAATCCCGTTCAAAATTCTCCGGCAGGCCGGCTTTCCCGGTCCAGGCCTAAAACTCTGTAAATTACGAAGCTTTTTCAAAGGATGTGGCAAATCCGTCTCTTAAAACGTAGCTTCAGTCCTCTCCCTGGATGGCGGAATATCCCGGTACGCCGTTAAACTTATAGAGATTTTCCGTTTTAATCACATCGTAACCGGCTGATATTAAAGAGGCCTGCAGGTCAATTACATCCTGCCGCAGCATTTCACCCCACACAGAAAGATACCTGCAACGCCAGTGGTCGGTTATAAATGTTTCCGGGAATGATCCGGGATATACCTTCGCGCCCCTGTTCGTAATGGCCGACAGTTCCATGCCCCCGGCGCCGATCCCGGCCAGCGAATCTCCCAGGTGATTCGCATTTCCCTCCCAATCCAGGAAAATATCCACACCGCAAAGCTCTTTCACCTCCCTGGTCCGTTCTGTGCTTTCTGTCCGGATCGGGTCAGGCACCTGCGCATAGCTTACAGGCCGGAAATGTTCGGGATTCTGTCCCAGGCGTGCTATTACCGCTTCCCCGAATTCCTTCGTGCCTACTCTTTTCCGGCTGAGCTCGTCTTTGTAAATATCTCCGGTATGGATCCCGTCCTCGATGGTCTTCAGCCAGGCATTGTGTATTTTTTCGGCAACAGCTCCCTGTCCTATATGGACGAGCATCATGATAGCGCCGTTCAGCAATCCCGAAGGATTCGCGATACCCTTTCCGGCTATATCGGGCGCCGAGCCGTGTATCGCCTCGAACATGGCGCACTGGTCTCCCACATTGGCCGAGCCCCCCATTCCTACCGAGCCCGCCACCTGGGCGGCTATATCGGAAATAATGTCGCCATAGAGATTGAGCGTTACAATAACGTCAAACCGCTCCGGCTGGTCGGCGAGAAGGGCCGAACCTATATCGATAATCCAGTGATCTTTCTCTATCTCCGGGTATTCGCCGCCTATTTCGTCAAAGATCCTGTGAAAAAGCCCGTCGGTCATTTTCATGATGTTATCCTTCGAAAAGCAGGTCACTTTCTTCCTCCCGTAGGCCCGGGCATACTGGAAAGCATAGCGGATAATACGCTCGCAACCGGGCCTTGTGACGAGCTTCAGGGTCTGGTAGGCCTGGTTGGTCTGCCGGTATTCTATGCCGGTATAGAGATCTTCTTCGTTTTCCCGTATGATCACCACGTCGAGCTCAGGGTGCCTTGTACGTACAAAAGGAGCATATGCCTGGTTGGGCCGCACATTTGCATACAGGCCCAGTGCG
Organism: Spirosomataceae bacterium; assembly: GCA_037191015.1. GTDB lineage: Bacteria > Bacteroidota > Bacteroidia > Cytophagales > Spirosomataceae > Ravibacter. Next base: position 98,696 of record JBBCKD010000026.1, on the reverse strand, counting down.
GTGCGGGTCGTCACGTTGAGGCTCTTATAGCCGCCGCCCTGCGGGGTCGTAATCGGCGCTTTCAGGAATACCTTTGTCCTTCTCAGCGATTCCCATGCGCTTTCGCGGATCCCCCCGGGGACGCCGCTCTGGTATACCTTTTCTCCTACTTCGATTATTTCAGGCTCTATACGGGCGCCGGCTGCCTCCAGGATGCTTAACGTCGCAGCCATAATTTCAGGACCTATTCCATCGCCGTAGGCTATTGTTACTGGGACTTTCTCGGTTGATATCATTTATATAAAATAATGTGGTGATGTGTCGATGTGATGATGGTTGTTCATCGCCACCTGATGTCTCACAATTCACGGCTATTTTACAAAGATATCCCTATCATCCGGAATAGGTCCGGGATAATTTAATTTTTACTTAATGGGTATCGGTGTGAGGTGTACGGCAAAAGCTTTAAACGACAGGCAATAAGCATCCTCCCTGTCCTTGTCCTGAAGATTTTAGAACCGACTCCCCCTCTCCTGCTAAGGAGAGGGTGCCGGGGGGAGAGGTCCCTTCTCCTCCAGAATATCCCTGACCATCGCCGGCGACCCGACTATAAAGGGTGTCCTCTGGTGATAATGCTGCGGGATGATATCAAGTATATCCTGCCGCCCGTCTGTCGCTACCGCGCCCAGCTGCTCCGCCAGGAATGCCAACGGGTAGCATTCATACAAAAGCCTCAGCTTGCCCGAAGGCGACTTTCCCGTGGCAGGATATATATAAACGCCGCCTTTGAGGCTGTTGCGATGAAAATCTCCTACCAGCGACCCGATATACCTGGCAGTCAGCCCTCTTTTCCTGCATTTCAGCACATAGGAGCGGATATAGTCCTCGTACTCGTCGAAATACCCGTCATTGATGGAATAAATCGAGCCGTCTTCCGGGCATCGCAGGTTCCTGTGCGACAGGATATACTCCCCCAGCGAATATTCGTAGGTAAAGGCATTTACCCCGCTGCCGGTCGAATAAACCAGCATGGTGGAAGAACCGTACAGTATGTAGCCGGCAGCCACCTGCTTCCTTCCGCCCTGCATGAAGTCCGACATGCTCGCCTGTGTCCCGATCGGCGTGACGCGCCGGTAAATCGAAAAGATAGTACCGATCGAAACATTTACGTCAATATTGGAAGATCCGTCCAGCGGATCGATCGCCACCACATATTTACCGTTATCGTTGTTGGTATAAATTATCCCTTCATCTTCCTCCGATATGATGGCGCACACCTCCCCTCCCCGCTGCAACGCCCTGAGAAAACGGATATTAGCGATCACATCCAGCTTTTGCTGGCTCTCACCCTGGATATTCGCATGACCCATAGCGCCCGACAGATCGACAAGACCGGCCCTGTTTACTTCCCTGTTGATGATTTTCCCGGCCAGCGCTATATCTCTCAAAAGATGGGAAAGCTCCCCCGTGGCATAGGGAAACGCACTCTGCTCCTGGTGGATGAAACGGTCGAGCGTGGTACCGATCAGCACGGCCAGCTCCTGGACTGATTTTTTGTTCATGATCTCAATTCTATAGTTAAGGTATCCGGCAGCATATTTTTAGAAAGCGCCCCGCCGGAGCCCGCGTTACCGGGCGCCGGCTGTGATGACTGATAACATGGTTCCAATTGGATTTTAAAGGGCAACCACTTATATGCTTAAGTTTGTATCGTTATAAAAAGTCATTCAGGAAAACGATTGGCTACTGTAATACCAGTTTGCTCATATACAGCTCAGTGACGCGTAAAGCCTACACTTACCCCTACCCGGCTTACCGTATTTTTCTAAGGAAAAAATCCCGGGACAGGGTTTCAGCTTTATCTTTACAAATTGAACTTTTTAAATATTATCTATTTAGAAATCAATCCGTTTTACAAATTAAGTAATTCGGGATATAGCGTAATTTCACGACAAAGCGTTTAATTCAAAGCGGAAAAGGCGGAAAGATCGTACAATTCTGTCTTTTTACCCCTTATTCATTTGAGTTTAACTATGCGAATTGTCGACTATCCGGCCATTATAGAAGAGGCCTGGCATCATTACGATAAAAACAGGGAGATCGTTTCGATTGAAGATATAAGTGCCCGGGTTTCTACCAATCACGTTTTCAGGGTGCGGTTGGACTCCGAAGAAATGGTGATCGCCAAATTATCCTATTTTGGGGTATTTGAGCATTTCAAGGAAGACCACCGGATCATCCACGCGCTAGCGACCAACCTGCTCTATCCTTATGAGAACGTTCTGGCGAAATCTCTCGTCAAAAACAACCAGGTCTACACATACCGCTACAAAAACAGCTTTATTGATACCTGGGTAGTTTTCTATAATCCCATCAGGAGCGCCAACCGGCTCCCTGCAAGGCTTGACGAAGAGAAGATCAGGAAGCTGGGCAAAGAAATGGCTACTTTTCACAAGGCCTGCCTTCGCGCCGGGAAGGTGCTCCCCAAATCATCCAAGACTGTACGGACCGATATCCAGGAGCTGCTCGGGATCCTGCAGACGGAAACGGGCGAATTTGAATACCGCCTCCATATCGATACGATCAGGTTGCATTGCGAACAGTTTCTGAAGAATATCGATTTACTGGGCATAAAGGCTTTCGACAAGCTGCCGGTCTTTGTAGACTGGAACATCGGTAATTTTTCCGTATCGGAAGATCTCCAGCTTTTTTCGCGCTGGGACTACGACTGGTTCCGTATCTCCAACCGGATCATGGACTTCTATTTCTTCAGCCGCGTCGTTTCCGATGCAGGCGACAGAACGGTCTTCAGCTACGGCATCAACACGCTCAGCGAATCCCGCTTCCTGCTCTTTCTCAAAGAGTATCATGCCATATACCCCCTGACAGCCAACGAAGTCAGGTTTATGAAAGAAGCATACCGGTTTTTTATACTGAATTACGTCATTAAATACGGACGCTATTTCTTTCACCGGACCTACGCAACAAAGCTTCAGAAAGAAGCTTATGAGAAGTATCTTCCGTCCATAGAAAACGGTTTTGACGCTGAAGTCATCATCAGGGAATTAGGCATTTCAGACAGCTGAAAAACTCATTTTTCTGTTGTCCGGGAATATTTCGGGAATTATGTACTTGTCTTTTGACGTTAACAACAGAACAGACGCACCTCTGGATCAAGACCTATGATGCAACAATACCTTGAGCTGCAGCAAACCGGGCAGTTCCCAAAATTACTGATCGATTACCTCGCGGGAAAACCGGATTTAAGCTCATTTTATTCCTATTATCCAAATCTTGAGAACTTCAGATTCCTGATAGAGAACAAGGAAAAATTCAGGCCGGAAAAGCGGAAACTGCTCGCAGACGTACTTTCGGAGCAATACGGGAACATGCCTGATGCGCCCGATTTTTCCGTGCTGCTCGACGAAAAGACGTTTACGGTAACCACCGGACACCAGCTCAATATTTTCGGCGGCCCTCTTTATGTTTTCTACAAGATCATCACCACGATCAACCTGGCGAGGCTGCTTAAAATCACCTATCCCGATTATAATTTCGTACCGGTCTACTGGATGGCTACAGAAGATCATGATTTCATGGAAATCGCATCCGTCCACCTTTTCGGCAAAACTTTTACCTGGAACGGCGAACCGGCCGGTGCGGTCGGCGAGCTGGATCCCCGTAAACTCGCAGACATTGCCGCACAGTTTCCCGAGCAGGTCGGCGTCTTTGAGAGGGCCTATGCCGAAAACGACACGCTGACCGGGGCTGTCAGGCAGTATATGCACGATTTTTTCGGCAAAGCCGGGCTTATCAGCCTTGATGCCAGCCACCCTGCTTTAAAAAGAGAGTTCCTTCCCGTCATTAAAGACGAGCTTACCGAAGTCCGGTGCGCCGACCTGGTGCAGCATACTTCCCGGCAGCTGAACGCCCTGGGTTACGACACGCCCGTACATGCCAGGGAGATCAACCTGTTTTATCTTGCTCCCCGGCTCCGGGAACGTATCGTAAGAAGCGGTGACGAATACCAGGTTCTGCGGACAGGCAGGAAATTTACGCAGGAGGCCATCCTCGGGGAAGCAGAACAATACCCCGAACGCTTCAGCCCCAATGTGGTGCTCAGGCCTCTTTACCAGGAATATATCCTGCCCAACCTGGCTTATATAGGCGGACCGTCGGAAATCCCCTACTGGATGCAGCTCAAAAGCATCTTTGACCTCTACCACGTTCCTTTCCCTGCGCTTATACCGCGTAACTTCGCCCTGTATGTGACCGCTGCCGAGGAAAGGCGGATGAAAAAGCTGGATATCAGCTATTCCGATACGTTCGGCAACAGAGATTTCCTGCGAAAAAAAATAGTGGAAAGGTGTGCGGGTCACTGTCTCCATCTCGAAGAGGAAAAAGACGAGTTGAAATCGCTTTTTGATAAGGTTACTTCAAAAGCCAAAGCTGTAGACGTGACGATGGAAGCTGCGGCGCTGGCCGAGAAGACAAGGCTGCTGAAGTCCTTTGCGAAGCTGGAAAAGCGTCTCCATAAAGCAGAAGAGAGAAAACACGGCGTTGTACTGGGCCAGCTTCAGGCTGTACTTGACAGCTTCTTTCCGAACGGCGTTCCCCAGGAACGGTATGCCAATTTCCTGGACTTCCATCTCACAAACCGGCATTTTATACCGGGCTTGTTCCGAAGCTTCGACCCGCTCGACTTCCGCTTCGTCATTCTCGAGGAAAATGAGTTGCTGAGGGAGTAGTCATGAAGATTTCCGGCTTAAAAAAAGATCTCCGGCAGCGCTACAGGGAAAAGAGGAAAGGGATCCCTGCGGAAACGATCCGGCGGCAATCCGAAATCATTGCAGGCAGGCTTTGCGGGTGGCTTTCCGCCTATCCCGGCATCACGTGTATCCATTCGTTCCTGCCTTCAGAAGGCAAAAAGGAAGTTGATACGTTTGTCATCCTGCGGCAGATCCGGGAAGAATTTCCTTTACTGAAGATCGCTGTCCCGAAGATCGGGGCGGGCGACAGGGTACTTTCCCATCATGTTTTCGATGCGGATACCGGCCTTGCAGATAACCGGTGGGGAATTCCTGAGCCGACGGACTCGGAGGAGGTTCCCGTCGATGAAATCGATGCCGTTATTCTGCCATTGCTTATTTTTGATAAGTCGGGACACAGGGTCGGGTATGGCGGAGGATTCTATGACACATTCCTGGCAGCATGCAGAGCAGATACGCGGAAGATCGGGCTTTGCATTTTTGAGCCCGTAGAAATAATATCGGATACCGGCCCGCACGATATCAGGATGGACGTGTGTATAACGCCGTCGCAGGTCTGGGATTTTACCGGTTAAGGCTATCCGCAGCCCTGAGGTTTGTAAGATTAATCTTTTGCCTCAAACCAAATAAAGTATACATTTGCTGTCCAAATACAGATATTGTTACCAACCCAACAACAAATTTGACCGCATTATGGCTTACGGTTTGCTAAAAGGCAAAAAAGGAATTATATCCGGCGCATTGGATGAGAACTCTATTGCCTGGAAAGTCGCGTTAAAAGCAAAAGAGGAAGGTGCTTCTTTCGTTCTGACCAATGCTCCCGTGGCAATGCGCCTCGGTGCGATCAAAGAACTGGCCGATGCCACCGATGCTACCATTATTCCTGCTGACGCTACCCTTGTGAGCGATATCGAGAACCTGTTTTCGCAATCTACGGAAGCGCTGGGAGGAAAGATCGACTTCCTGCTTCATTCCATAGGCATGTCTCCGAATATCCGGAAAGGAAAGGAGTACGGGGACCTCAATTATGAGTGGTACCAGAAAAGCCTCGATATTTCGGCTTTATCGCTGCACAAATTTTTACAGGTAGCCGAAAAGCAGGATGCGATCAACGAATGGGGTTCGGTGGTAGCCCTCTCCTATATCGCGGCTCAGCGTACATATCCCTTCTATACGGACATGGCCGATGCAAAAGCTACGCTCGAAAGCATAGCCAGAAGCTATGGCTACCGGTACGGCAAGCTTAAAAACGTAAGGGTAAACACGGTTTCACAATCTCCTACTAAAACCACGGCAGGAAGCGGAATAGGCGGTTTCAACTCCTTTTTTGATTTTGCCGACAAATTGAGCCCGCTCGGGAATGCTTCGGCTGACGATTGTGCCAATTATGTCATTTCGCTGTTTTCCGATATGACCCGTCTTGTCACGATGCAAAATCTTTACCATGACGGCGGCTATTCTTCTACCGGTATTTCAGAAGAAATCATCGAGCTTTTAAATAAATGACCTCAGCCGGTTTTAAGCGGGGGGTGTTTTCAGGTCTATCCATTCCCTGAAAGCTCCCGCCCGCTTCTGGCTTACCAGGACCGGTTGCTCTACCGGCAGCGGAGGTGACAGGTCAACCTGTAATTTCCCGTATCCCGCCGGTATATATCCCCGGCAGCAAGTCCGGTGGGCGATGATCTGCCTGTTCAGCCGGAAAAACAAAAGGCTGTCGAGTCTTTTTTCCAGCTCATCAAGAGGAAGCGAGATCACATACGACTCTCCCTGCCTGCTTGTCTTTACATAATTGTACTTACCCTGCCTGTAGGCATAAAGGATATCGGTAGCCGGCAGGTATTGAATATTGCCGCCGAAATAAACGGGTATTTCACCGGCAGATGAGGCATCCGTTACGGTTCCCGGTCGTTTTTCCTCTTTTTTCTTCCACTGCAGGTAGACATAGTGCGTGAAATAATACATGTTAAAGATTGCGATGAGCATCACGATCAGGGGAAAGGCATATTGAATAAAGTTAGTTTCCCGGATATCTGTTCCGATCATCCTGAACCACATTACCGCCAGGAACACTTCTGCAACAGCCGGGATGACGATCCCGAGCGATACCTGCAAAACCAGGCGGACCCCTCCCTTGCGCTCCCAGTCATAAACCCGGTCAAGCCGGCATGTAACGAAATTGATCCATTCAGCCAGCAGAGTTGTAAAAACAAACGTAGCGGCAAGCTCCCCGTAAAACTCCGGATCGCTAAAAGCGTCCTGCATGCCGGTCCCTCCATACGTAGACACAAAAACCGACACCAACAACACAAGTGTGAGCCTGAAAAACCAATCGTTATAGCGCAATGCCGAATGGGGAACCTGCCGGGTAACCAGAACTTCCTTGTCTTCCGTCATGTATAGTAAGTTTAAACAGTATACAAAAATCAGAGGGGTGTGTGACTTAAGCCGTTAAAATAACCTATTGCAGGTTAATAGAAAAATATTTTCAGAACTTTTTTAAGGAAAATTATCAATTTTCCCATTAAACCCTTTCTGTGGCTCGCTCCTTTACTACTTTAGATTTCTGAAGTAGAACACGAAGTACTTCGCATCTTTCCGTCACTTTTTTCATAGGAAGCCCTCATTCCGGATAGTAGTTTACCCCCTTCATTTTTTCACCAAACTTTATCTTAACATGGGAAAAGTAGCTTTTACACCTGAAGGGGTGTCTGCCAAAACAGCTGAATTGTATGCGCTGAGCGATCAGGAGCTCTGTGTGGAGGCCCGCGCGGTCGGTACCGATTTTAAATCCTGGTTCAGGGATAATTTCGCGCTCGAGCCTTTGCAGGAAGAATACCTGAATGAAGTACCCCCGTCATTCCTCCTGTTCTGGGGTTACCTGTTCGGCTCTGCATTTATCGGGAGAAGACCGGTCGTTATGGCATCGCTGCCCGATAAGCCGCGCCGTACCAAGCAGGGTAATACAAAATCTGCTGTCTCCGGAAGCTATACGCCGGAACAAAACGGTAATCCGGCGCTCCTTGAATTCGACGGAGAAGTCTCGGTAGTATTCAAACAGGACTAAGGATTTACATTGCTTTCCTGTCCGTTCAGGAACCCTCCATCTATACATACTCTGCGACCTCCGGTTCCGGTTGAAAAGCTCTCCCGTCGTCCTGGGACGACGGGAGAGCACTACCAGACCCACAGCAACAGAAAAAACAACAGGAAATAGAACAAGTAGATACACAACTTTCCATGTTGCAGAAAAAACTGTTTCATGAGAGCTTGGTTTTGACTGAAAAGTATGAGCCGCGATAAGAAGCAGACCGAGTACCGGGCAAGTCCGGAAAAGCAGACAGAGCCTCCTTCTCCGGACAACGCGTATGAACCTGCAGCCCGGTATCACTGTGGGTGACGGATCTTACTTCAGGTGAATTCTATTAACCGGCGCTCTTTAACAAAGATACATAAACCAAGCATAGAAGGTGAGTTATAACACACTTTTTTATCAGAAATTTTACATGACTTTCGTCCCGGATGCTGGACGAACGTTTTACATATGAATTGATGGCTTTCGGCAAGCGTGTAAGATCCATGCGGAAGCGTAAAGGCATGTCCCAGCTGGATCTTGCCCTCGCAGTATCCAAAGACAGAAGTGAAATCAGCAAAATAGAAAACGGCAGGCTCAATATAGAGTTTCTGACCATCGTAAAAATCGTCATAGCCCTGGAATCCGAGCTATCCGACCTTTTCACCCCGGGCGACGAGTCGGGCTCACATCTCCCGGAAGTTCCTGAATCAAACCTGTAACCTAACATTAATCCGGTCTGAGGCCGCTGGTTAAACAGTTTACTTTCCCTACTTTTGGCTTTTCAGAAAAGCCGTACTAAAAAATATGTCGTCGTCCGGAATGCCGGTACTCAGTCTCTCCGGGATCCGGAAGGATTTTGGAAATCACGAGGTACTCCGTATCCCCGGGTGGGTGATCTCCGAAGGTATTTACTGGATACAGGGAGAGAATGGCGCCGGAAAGTCTACCCTCTTCAGGGTTTTGGCAGGGATGCTTCCTTTTTCAGGGCAGATTGTACTCGACGGGAGCATCGACCTCCGTAAAGACCCGGTAAAGTATCGCCTGAGCGTAACGCTGGGCGAAGCAGAGCCGCTATACCCTTCCTTCCTGACCCCGGCCGACCTGATGGATTTTATGGTCAAAACCCGGAAAGCTACCGGCGACCAGGCTAAAGATCTGATGGACCGGTTTGGGATTACGGCTTATCAGCATCAACCGGTAGGCGCATGCTCCAGCGGGATGGTAAAGAAATTGTCACTTGCACTTTCCTTTCTGGGTAACCCAAGGCTGATCATCCTGGATGAGCCCCTCATTACAATAGATAAAGAGGCGGGCGCAACTCTTTTCCAACTGATAAAAGAATACCGGGAGAAATCAGTCACGTTCCTGATATCTTCTCACCAGGTCTTTACCGCCGGGACTATCGGGCTTACCCGCAGTTTTCACCTGAAAAACAAGGATCTCGTTCCTGCTGATTGATATATGAAGACGCTTTTCAGGTCGACGGTCGGGGAGTTCTACCGGCAGCGCGCCGGCTTTTTTCTTGTCATCATCCTGCTTGCATTCGGATTTCTTTCGGCCAGGGAGCACGCCGGTATTGCCCTCTTTTTGCTTGCCGACAGGTACGGTATGATAAGTTTGGCTGCCGTCTGGGTATTGTATACACTGATGACGCAAATATTCTGGAACACGCTCTGGAGTTCCCCCGGTTACAGTTTCGTTTACCACACGCGCCTGCTGCCGGTGGCCCGCAGGCTCTGCTGGCTCGGTTTACTCGCTGCCGGCTTTCTCATTCCTCCCCTGCTGTACGGCGCATGGATTGTCAACGTCGCTCTCGGCGAAGAAATTTTTACCCGGAGCATACCGGTTTTCCGTATATGGCTGGGGATGTGGCTGCTACTTGTCCTGTGGGCAGATCATAAGCTGAGAAATCAGGATACGGCTGTTTCAAAAAAAGTTGTGCCCGCTACGCTGCGTTTCAAAAGACCGGTATCCTGGGTATTCTGGACACTGGAATGGCTATTCCGCGAAAAATCGCTGACTTTGCTGCTCTGCAAAGCAGGTTCGCTGTTGTTTACCATCGCTACACTGGCTTACTACGGCACGGATGACTATGATCTGCGGCTGCCCGCCATCGGGCTATCGATGGCAGCACTGGCAAATATCGGCCTGTCCTACGAAGTTTTCCACTGGGAAACCGATATCTGGCTTTGGAGCCGGTCTCTGCCCGTATCTTTCCCGACCAGGATCAGACGACTGGTGCTTGTTCATTTTTTCCTGCTGGTGCCTGATTTTCTGCTGACTATCCGCTACGGGTACCAACTCCTCGACCTGGGCGAAATGTCGGGGATCTTCTTCCTCCAGCTCAGCCTGCTTCTGTGGTATCACAGCTCACTATATAAGGAAAAACCCCTGCTGGAAGACTCCCTGGGAGCCGTGTTCATCCTGTTCATTGTCTTAACCATCCTTATTTTATACAACATACCGCTGGCCCTGCTCGCGGGCGCACTTCTCGCAGGAGGATGCCTCAATTACTATCGTGCGACCTGAGAGGATAATCTTTATTTTATGTATGTTTGAAAAGCCGTAAGCCAAGCTCTGCTCTGAATTATGATCCTTGAGAACTTCTACCATGCTGTCATGGCCCGGATCGGGTCCTGGCTATCCGGCCGAAACTGGCTTTGGAAGCTTACCCTTTTCTCCGCAGGCCTTTCGGTTTTTCTTGCTTTCCCTCCCTACCACCTGTTCCTGGGGCATCTTGCCGGCACCGCTCACCTGGATGCCTGGGCATTCATAGAAAGCCAGTCGCACAACCTTCTCCGGCCGGAAGGGATCGGGCTGGATGTCCGCCGGGAAAATATGATCTTCAGGTGGACGCTCCCTTTGCTGTCCTTTCTAACCGGACACAACCTGGTGCTGATACTTATCCTGCAAGCCATGCTCGGGGTGCTTTTTATTTACTGGATCGGCAGCTACATTTTTAAACTTACCGGCAATAAGGTCACGACGGCTCTATTTGTTTTATCGGTTTCCAATATTTTTGTGGGTACATGGCATTTTGCCGAAGTGCACGGATACGGGGACGGGATAGCTTATTTCTGTTTATTGACGGCTATGCTGCACCCTAACCGGGCCGTGCCTAACCGGGTCTTGAGTTTTTTCATGCTCATGGCCGCCTTCTTCACCGACGAACGAGCAGTGCTTGCCGGCGGATTCATCCTTCTCTGGAACGTTGTGCATATTGCGTATACCCGAAACGTATTCGACTGGAAAGGCCTGTTCCTCTCTGTTTTCCGCGACAGAAACCTGATCGTCTGGGCAGCATGGGGCGTCTATTTCTCTATCCGCATATATGTGCAGTCAAGGTATTTCCAGGGACACTCCTACTCTACCATGGGAATGCCGGTACTTTTCGAGCAGGCTCACCGCAACGGGCTGGGGAGCAGCCTCTGGGGAGTATTCGAAGGGACCTGGCTGCTCCTGCTGGCATGCGGGGTGGTAATCTGGCTCACCAGGAAGTATGTGCTCGGCCTTATGCTCCTTACAGGATTCATAGTGCTGATCGTCAGCGGTATTTACGTCCACGACATCGACAGGTCGCTCTCCTACGGGTTCCCGCTGCTTTTAACAGCGTTTTTCGTGCTCCATCATACCGCTTCAACCAATTCAATTCAGCTGGTGCTCTTTTTTTGCGCACTCATTTGCGTTATGCACCCCCAGGTGTTCTACATGGGATACAACCGTATACTCTGGCTTGAACCGCTGCCGCTGAAAATGCTCCAGCTGCTGGACCGGATCTACAGCTGGCACCTGTTCGACTAGCAAACGCCGGTTAATAAAAACACAAAAAAAAGGTTCCTTCTCTTACAGGTCTGTTGCAGAATATACGATACTTTTTTATTATTGTACTTCCGGGTCAGGGACCTGGGCACCAGACTTGAGAACAACCACTGCCTTCCCGTTACTTAAATACTCATCATCCGCAATGCCTCAACTTATACAGCTGGAAACGTTTAATACCGGACAGGGTAATCTTAATGCGATAGAGAAAATAATGCCTGGCTCTGTCAAACGGGTTTTCTATATCTACGGCGCTGAAGATGCCAGCCGCGGAGGGCACCGGCATTATACCACGTATAATGCGCTGATCTGTATCCAGGGGAGCTGTCATGTATACTCTACTGATGGGGAAAACGAAGAAGATTTTATTCTCGATTCGCCTGCAACCTGCCTGGTGCTGGAACCCAAGGACTGGCATGTTATGGATACCTTCTCTGAAAATGCAATTCTGCTGGTACTTTCGAACCAGTACTATGACAGGGCCGACTATATAGACGAGCCTTACATACAAAACCAGATCGCTTCTTCCAATAAATGATCCCCTTTCTCAACCTCCGGCAAATCAACTCGCCTTATGTAAAAGAGCTTGAAGAGGCTTCATTGCAGGTAGTGAGATCCGGCTGGTATTTACTGGGTCAGTCACTTACATCGTTTGAAAATGCTTTCGCCACCTATTGCGAAGCTGAATATTGCGTCGGGGTAGCCAACGGGCTGGATGCGATCGCTCTTATTTTAAAAGCTTTTGATTTTCCTCCCGGAAGCGAAGTGATCCTGGCAGCCAATACCTACATTGCCACCCTCCTGCCGGTCACTGCTCTCGGGTTGACGCCGGTTCTGACCGAGCCCGACCCGGAGACCATGCTGTTAAACCCGGAGTTACTGGAAAATCATATAACCGGCAAAACCCGGGCTATTATCACCACCGATTTATACGGGCGCAGTTGCGAGATGGCTCCTATCCTTTCCATAGCCGAAAAACACGGGATCAAGGTAATAACAGATGCCGCACAGTCGCATGGAGCCCGTTACATGGGCCGCCGCGCGGGGAGCATGGCGCACGCTACGGCCTTCAGCTTCTACCCTACCAAAAATCTCGGCGCGCTCGGCGATGCCGGGGCTGTCGTCACCTCCGAGCGGGCGGTCGCCGAGAAAATCCGGTACCTGAGAAATTACGGTTCTTTAGTACGCTATCAGAATGAATACCAGGGAGTCAACAGCCGGCTTGACGAAATCCAGGCGGCATTTTTAAACGTAAAACTACCTTATCTCGACCGCGACAATGCCAGGAGAAAAAGTATTGCCCGCCGGTACCTGGAAGAAATCAACCTGGACGGGGTCCGGCTGCCTCCTTCCGACCGTATCGACGACGATGTCTGGCACCTGTTCGTGATACAATATCCTTATCGGGATCAGCTCAGGCATTACCTGGCTGAAAACGGTATCCAGACCGACATTCATTACCCGACCCCCATACACCGGCAGAATGCCTACCCGAACCTGTCGCACCTGCAATTGCCCGTAACCGAACAGCTGAGCCGGGAGGTCCTGAGCCTGCCCCTTCATCCTGCGCTTACCGATGACGAGGTCACCCATATCATCCGGACGATCAACCTTTATGATACAGCTATGAACAGTCAGCCGGTAGCTATCGACGCGGTAAACCGCCGCGGGGCAGACTAAATTGCCGCATCGACTCATCAATTTTAGTACTAATGAAATTATCCGTTATCATCCCGGTTTATAACAGTGAACGCAGCATTGCGCCGCTGGTCGGCCGTCTTCAGGAGGCCTTGTCCCCGGCTGCATTCGAGATCATTCTCGTGAATGACGGAAGCAAAGACAATTCCGAGGCAGTCTGCAGGCAGCTTTCCCGGGAGAACCCCAGGGTGAAGTTCATTTCCCTGAGGCGGAATTTCGGAGAGTTTAACGCCGTCATGTGCGGGCTTAACTGGTCAACGGGAGATTATGCCGTTATGATCGACGACGATTTCCAAAACCCTCCGGAAGAAATAAGCAAGCTGATCGATACGGCAGAAGAAGGCGGCTATGATGTCGTATATACCTACTATACAAAGAAGGAACATGCGTTGTACCGGAACCTGGGAAGCCGGTTTGTCAACTGGATCACCAGCTACCTGCTGGATAAGCCTAAAAACCTCTATCTGTCAAGCTTCAAGCTCATCCGGAAGGAGGTAGTGCAGGAAATCATCAGGTACAAAGGTCCTTACCCCTACATCGACGGGCTGATCTTTCGCTATACCCGGAATATCGGCACGGTGCAGGTCGCCCATAGCAAACGGGAGGAAGGAGCCTCCAACTATACCTGGAAAAAGCTTTTTTCCCTGTTCCTGAATATTCTCTTCTGCTATTCCGCGCTGCCGATACGGCTCTTTATGCCTGTCGGCCTGGCAACCTGGGGAACAGGCACCCTCCTGCTGGCCTTTCTCTTCACGCAATGGGTAATTGGCCCCGATCCCAAAGGCTGGCAGGTCGTTACGGCCATGCTGCTGTTTATAGGCGGTCTGCAGATTGTACTGATGAGCGTACTCGGAGAATATATCGGGAAAAGCTTCATGTCTCAAAGCGGTCAGCCTCAATACGTCATAAAATACAACAGCACCAGCGAGCTACATGATTGACAACGAATCGGAATACCGGCGGATGTTCGAGGTCGAGCAGAAGCTCTGGTGGTATGTCACGCTCCACCGGAAAATACTCGGCCGGATTGAAAGCCGGTTCGGTGGCTTTCACCCGGATCTCAACATTCTCGATGCGGCCTGCGGTACCGGCGGGCTGCTTTCGGCGTTAAAAGAGAGGGGGTATCGCCGCTGTTCGGGCTTCGATTATTCTCCTCATGCAGTTTCATTTTCACGTAAAAGAGGACTGGATGTAGAACGCGGCGACCTGAAAAAAGCCGACGCATTCAGGCCGGGCGAGTCTTACGATGTGATCTGCTGCCAGGATGCGCTTTATTTCCTGTCCGACGCCGAAATCATAGCGACGCTCGATGTCTTCCGCCGCCGGCTCCGCAAAGGCGGCATTGTGCTCATCAATATCCATGCTTTCCAGGCATTTGCAGGCACTCACGACATTGCGGTAGGAAGTACCAGGAGGTTTACCCTGGCCGATTTCAGGAAATACGGGGCTGAATCGGGGCTGCAGATCGTTCATCAGACGTACTGGCCGTTTTTACTCTCGCTGCCGATCCTCCTGGTCCGTACGTGGCAGCGCATCCGCATGCGGAAAGAGAACTATGAAACCGCGCCCCCCGATTCAGACGTCAGATACCCTGGCGATCTCGTTAATAACACCCTTAACTGGCTCATGCGCCTGGAAGAATCGCTCCTTCCCTCTGTACCCTTCGGAAGCTCGCTTTTTATGGTGCTGGAAGCCGGAAATGTTATTTCTCCTGCTTCGTCAGGTGGTCCCAGATAACGCCGTAAATATCCACAGCCTCCAGTTCCTTTCTTCCCGGCGATTCACCGGTAATGCAGACAGGATAGTAAACCGGGGGAACGAAGGATGAGCCATGCGAGCCTTTTACCAATCCGGCATCGAACGGTATAACGTCCATAAGGTAGCGGAAGCCCAGCTTTTTTCGTAGCAGCTTGTAGCCGGCCCGCAGCTTGATCAACGGGTTTCCGGGGTCCATGAACATCTCGACCGGGTCATACCCGGGCTTCCGGTGTATATCAACGAGACGGGCGTAATCCGGAGCCTTTGCATCGTCCAGCCAGTAATAATAGGTAAACCAGCTATCATCCTCCGCGACGGCTACCAGGTCGCCCGACCGTTCATGATCGAGATGATAAACCGCCTGCTCCGTTTTGTTCAGCACTTTTGCTATGCCAGGCACTGCCGAAAGAAGCGCCCTGACCTTCTCTGTATTTCCGGGTTGCTTCACATATACATGTGCGACCTGGTGATCGGCCACGGCAAACGCTTCGGAAGCGCCGGCGTCCAGCAATTCATACCATCGCTCGCTGCGCACCGAAATCCAGTCCTGTCCGCGAAGGATACGGTTGATGTGGACCGGCCTCGAAACAGGGTTGATCCCATACTCCGACAGCAGGATTATTTTCGCGCCGGTGCTCTCAAAATAGGTGATCAACCGCTTTAAGAGCGAGTCGATCTCTTCCAGCTCTTTACCTATCTTTGAAAAGTCAGGGCCGAATTTCTGAAGGCAGTAATCCAGGTGCGGCAGATAGATCAGCGTCAGGGTCGGATCATATTTCTGATCTACTTTTATGGAAGCCTCGGCTATCCACTGCGAAGATTTGATATTGGCGTTCGGCCCCCAGAAATTGAATAGCGGGAACTGGCCCAGCTCTTTCTGCAATTCGTCGCGCAGGCTCGCAGGATAGGCGTAGCAGTCGGGCGCCTTCACCCCGTCGGCATGATACTGAGGCCGCGGGGTGACGGAATAATCGGCGGTGGAGTACATATTGTACCACCAGAACATTTTGGAACAGGTAAAGCCCGGGTCTGCTTTCCTGGCTGCATCCCAGATCTTTTCAGAACGTACCAGGTGGTTGGACTGCTTCCAGAACTTGATTTCGGCGTCTTCCCGGTCATACCATCCGTTGCCGACAATCCCCTGCTGCGACGGCCATTTGCCGGTAACGTAGCAGCTTTGAGAGCTGGTTGTAAGGGCCGGCAATAAAGGTTTTACAGGAGTAAGGACCCTTTTTGACACATAGTCCCTGAGAAAGGGCGTATGCGCTCCTATCAGGTTCGCGCTCAGCCCGACTATATCAATTACAACCGTTTTATTCATTGCCATCGGTATCTAGTTGTTGTTTCACCCAGTTCAGCTCCCTCACGATTGAATCGGAAACGGGTATGTGGAGGGGAGCGGGCAAAACGCTCCAGGTATAGGTTTCGACCTCGAGATAATCGGTAAATGCTTCACTCTTCTGAATAGCCAGTACCTCCGTGATATCGGGCTGCGTCGAGTTCAGAAGCCCGTAGCTCTCCAGGAAAAGCGGTACGTGAAAATGAACCCGCCACTCCGCATGCCCGTAAGTATCGTCTGCGAGCGCTTTGTCAAGGTCGGTATAGTGCTGCAGCGACTGATCGGTTTTCCGCGCCACCACCTGGTGGAGATAGACCGGCTCGTTAAATGCGGCCAGGGCCTCCAGCTTTTCCTCTTTTCTGTCTGACAGATCCACCCTCAATGCCGAGCTTACCTGCAGCCTGCCTACACGGATACCGGTTTGCCGTAATTTCTCCATCACATATCCCGGCGATTCGTAGCTTACGGCAAAATGACAGACATCGTAGCACAGCTGTACATACCGGCGTACCGCATTCCCCGATTGCTCTTCTCCGTAGCCTTTCTTTTCTCCCAGGTAAGCAACTGCGGCAGGAATGAGCTGATTCTCATACCATACAAAAAAATCATGACCATTATCCAGGATACCGTCAGGCTCAGGCTCGATATCGAGATGCAGGAACCGGCCTGTGGTAGCTTCGAGATCGATCAGGAAAGCTACCACTTCGAGTATATTGGCTGTCGCTGTCCGGACGGCCTCCTGCCGCTGCTCCTCCGTCGCCCACCAATGCCGGTAGGATAACGGCGGAGTAGACACCCCTCCGTGCATTCCGTCGGGCAAAAGGGCCGCCAGGATCTTAAAAAGCCGTTTGGTGTACTCCACTCTTTCCCCGGTCGTCCAATCGGGGCTATGGACCCGGTCCTTCACCACCGAACCGTGAAAGCTGCCATAGGGGAAACCGTTGATACAAAAGATGTAGAGCCGGTTGTCGTCAAGCCACTGCCTGAACTCCTGCAGGCGGGCAGGCCCGGAGAGCTCCAGAGATGCCTCATGTGCACAGCGCAGCCCGATGGCGAGAGGCTCGTCTCCGGCTACTTCCTGCCTGATATAGGGTAAATTTTCCTTAAGCTCCCGGAAATGGTCTTCCCAGCTCACGCCCGGGTGGATATTGCTGCAGTAGGTCAGGTGACCATATCTGGTTTGCATGACGTAATTGTATTTTAATACCGGGCCGGACCTGAACCCGGTCATTTAAGCTGAAGCAGAGGGTGACAAATGAATACTTTCCTCGTAATTTTTCAGGTATATCGCTGACGCTTCTATCAGCTTTTCATCCATTTCGTGTACTTCCATACCTTTGCCCAAAGCCTCGAGCAGCGTGATGGTCAGCTTCCCGCCGAGATGCTCCCTGAATTCGGAAAGACCCTCCTTCAGGTAGAAGCTCTCCCGCTCCCACAAACGCTCATGGCCCAGCTCAAAACCCAGCGTGGTGAACAGGCGAAGAATGCGTTCCAAATCCTGCTCCGGGATCAACCCTTTTTTAAAGGAGTAGACACTGTCGAGCGCAATGCCTATGGCAACGGCTTCTCCGTGCCTGAGCTCGAAGCCGGTGAGGTATTCAAGCTTGTGCGCAGCCCAGTGACCGAAGTCCAGGGGACGTGCGGAGCCGAATTCGAAAGGGTCGCCGCCGCGGATATGCCGGAGATGCAAATCCGCACATTTGATGATAAGGTGGTTCATCGCCCCCGCCGAACGATCGGCAAGCGCCTGGCCGTTCGTCTCGATCCAGGTGAAAAAAGACAAGTCTTTGATCAGCGCTACTTTGACCGCTTCGGCAATTCCCGAGCGCCAGTCGCGGGCAGATAGGGTAGTCAGGAAATGGCTGTCGTTGATTACGGCAACGGGTGGGACGAATGTTCCCAGGAAATTCTTCTTTCCCCGGTAATTGACGCTGTTCTTCACTCCTATGCCCGAGTCGTTCTGCGACAGTACGGTAGTCGGGATACGGATATGCCTTACGCCCCTGTGAGAGATGGCGGCTGCGTACCCGGCCATATCCAGCACTGCACCACCGCCGACAGCTACCAGGTAGGAGTGCCGGTCAATGCCGTAGCGATTTATTGCATCTACTATCTTTTCCACATGAGCAGGATCGTTCTTGACGGCCTCGCCTCCGGGCACCACGATCATTTCCGGCGCCAGCCTGACCCTGTCACCGTATGCTTCAAAAGAATCGCCGATCTGCCGCAACAGGTCCGGATGGCAGGCGAGCACGCCTTCGTCCAGCACAAACAATGCTTTGGCTACGTAATCAGGCTCTGCCAGCGAGCTGAAAACAGCAGAAAGCACTTCATTGTCTCTGGCAAACAGATGCTCGGTAAAAAAAACCTTATACCGGTAGGAAACTTCAAAAGACTGTTCTAAAACAAACATATTTTTTAAGCGGGCCCTCAATCTTTCTCCGCAAAGTTTTTGATCTGAGCTTCGTAAAACAGGTTAAACAATGTTTATACTCTTTCCGGATTCCCGGAAATCAGGTGACGGCAAACAGCTTCCCCAGCCAGACAGACAGCGGCAGAAGCGCTGCCACTCCCAGCCCGTACTCCCAGTACCCGAATGCCACGCACCAAGCGGCATTCATCACGATAAGCGAAAGAACGCCCGCTTTCACGGCCCTTCCGATCAAAGGCCCGACCGGGGTTCTGATCGCCGCAAGCAGGGGTTTCCCGATAAGACCGGCGTGTATTACGATAAGCAGGAGCGCTCCGAAAAAGTTCCCCCGGGAAAAGGCGACGCTTCCCTGCGCCATATGGACCAGCAGGTACAGGAATCCTGCAAGATAAAGGAAAGCTCTTTTTCCTCCGTGCACCTCGTCCTGGCTTATCAGCGTAATCGCAGCTATGTAAACAACCGGTACGAGCGCTACAGGCCACCAGGCCAGCAATACCGGCCAGACGGCGCTCATGCCCAGCAGTAAATTCCCGCCTCTGCACAATCCCATCACCAAAGGTCCGAAGAGCCGGTGATGTTTGGCAACCCGGTTATAGAGGATAGTTGCAAGCGCGATACAGAAAGCGATGATACCGCTCCCGGGCTGGAAAAAGGCGGCCGCAGCCACGCCGATGCCCAGCAGCCCCGCTCCGAGCAAAGCTGCATGACGCAGAGGCACCCTCCCGCTGGGGATGGGGCGCTCGGGCCTTTCGACTGCATCCAGGCGCGCATCGAAGACATCATTGAGCACCACTCCGCCGCCGTACAGGCCAAGTGTCGCTAAAATCAGCCATGCCAGCCCTGTGGCGTCTGCCAAAAAACCGGCAATAGCCGCTCCTGCGATAATATCAGCCACCGCTGTTACCAGGTTGGCAGGTCGCATGAGCTGTAAATAAGACTTCAACACTACCCGGCAGATATTAACAGGTTATGAAATAAAAAGTGAATTCCGGGATACCCGCGGGCTCTGTCCTCCCCTTAAAATGCTGTTACCAAAAAATTTCTGGTTCTGATCGATATCCTGCGTTCCTTCAAAATCGGCAGTATCAATCTGTCCGCTCATACCGAAGGCGTCTATGGCATTCTGGTAGGTAACCTTTGTGATCGCTTCGGAGCTGATGCCCTTCATCTTCATCAGGGCGGCCGTTTTCGGTACGGCGAGGGGGTCCGAAATTCCCCAGTCGGCGGCAGAGTTGATCATGATCCGCTCCGGGCCGTATTGCTCCACTATTTTCACCATCCGTTCATTCCCCATTTTAGTGAAGGGATAAATGGTGAAGGCAGCCCAGAATCCCTGGTCAAGCACGCTTTTCACGGTCTCCTCATTATTGTGATCGATAATGACCCAGGAAGGATCCAGGCCATGCTCGAGCGCTATCGACATGCTCCGCTCCGTACCTCTTTTCTTGTCGCGGTGCGGCGTGTGAACCTGTACCGGGAGACATGCCGTTTTGGCCAGCTCCAGCTGCAGGCGGTAATATTTTTCCTCAAGCGCAGTCTGGTCGTCAAAACCTATCTCGCCTATTCCCACTACTCCTTCCTTATAAGCATAGAGCGGCAATATTTCCATTACCTGCTCTGCAAGCTCCTCGTTGTTTGCTTCGCGCGAATTCAGCCCTATCGTACAATAATGCCGGATCCCGAACTGGCTCGAGCGGAACCGCTCCCAACCGATAAGACTGTTGTAGTAATCCTTGAACGTAGACAGGCCGGTACGGGGTTGGCCTACCCAGAACGACGGCTCGATCAAAGCCACGATCCCCGCATCATACATTGCCTGGTAATCGTCAGTTGTCCGGGAAACCATGTGTACATGCGGATCAAAAAAACGCATGCCCCCTATAGACTCGCGATACTCATCCCATTGCAGGTCAAGATGAGTGGTTTCCGCTGCCGCTCCGCCGGCATTTTCAAAATGCGACGGATTGCGCTGAGGGTCCTGTTGGCAGTTACGACACATAAGTATTCAGATCGGTATATTCGAGATTTTTCCAGGTCAACCTGCCCTTTCCGCCCAATGCCATTATTTCGGGATACAGCTCAAGCAGCTCCAGGGCGGGTGGAAAACCGGATTGGAGACAAACCAGGGCGCCGGCTTCCCGGTCGTCCTCCCTGGCAGAGTCCAGGAGGTGTTTCAGGTCGGCAATCGTGCTGTCGTTCACAAACTCCGGGATCAGCCGCCATACTCCGGGCGCTACCCGGCGACCTGCTGCCCAGCGCTCGTGCGCAAAATCCGACAGGATCCTCGCCAGCTCGGCATTGGCGCGTTTCTCAAGACCATATATGAGATGAACCGGCTTATCATTGAAAACTGACTTCATCACGAGCTGGTTCCAAGCCCCTTCCGAAAAGTACGTGGCCGGGTACGGGTTCTGCAGCGCTATGGCATCGAGAACCAGCCCGATATTGGACCTCACCGCGTCGGTAGCCGTAGCCAGCCAGGTTTCCGGGTACCTGAGCAGCGGTAATGCCGAATAAAGCGCTACCAGCTCATTCATCTCGGCGGTATCGAATAAAGTCCTGATATTCCGGATATATTCCTCCCTGTTACCGGGGTCCAGCCGCGTGAGCAGCCAGACGCGTACCAGCCTTACCGACGACCAGCCGGTAACCGAAAAGCCCGCTATAGCCTTGTCCAGTGCCTCTGCCTGATGCTGGCCGGGAAAGACCTGCTTTCGGGGTACATGCCTCGGGGCCGCTACGAAAGCCGTCATGATATCGATCGGTTTTCCGGTTTCCCTGCTTTTCAGCCATTCCTGTGCCTCCCCGCTTACCTGCTCTGCTATGATACTCCACAGCAGAGGAGCTATTTCATTCATCTCGGTACAATCGTTTTCTTCTATAATAAAAACCCGGCGCCTGAAACCCGGCGCCTCAATCATGCATTCATCAAATCCTCGATCTCCTCCCTTTCCAGCGGAATATCACTCATCAGGTCCACGTTTCCGTTCTCCGTGATGAGAATATTATTTTCCAGCCTGATCCCAAGCCCTTCCTCCCTGATATAAATCCCGGGCTCGCAGGTAAATACCATCCCGGGCTCAAACCTCCTGTATTTGTTGCCCACGTCATGCACATCAAGGCCCAGGAAATGGGACGTGCCGTGAGGAAAGTACTTTTTGAGTGCGGGCCAGTCCGGGTTCTGACCGTCTATATCCTGTTTTGACAGCAGGCCGAGCCCGATCAGCTCGCTCTCCATTATCTCGTTTACCTCCTTGTGATACTCATCCCATACATTCCCGGCTACCAACATGGACCTGGCCGCTTTGAAGACACGGAGAACGGCATCATACACATCGGCCTGGCGCTTCGTAAAGCGCCCGCCTACAGGTATAGAACGCGTAAGATCGGCATTATAGTTTGCGTATTCCGCCGCGCAATCCAGCAGCAGCACATCACCTTCGCGGCAAACCTGGTTGTTTTCGACGTAATGCAGGACACAGGCGTTTTTACCCGAGGCAATAATAGGAGAATAAGCATATCCCCGCGACTTGCGCCTTATATATTCATGAAGCATTTCGGCTTCTATCTCATATTCCTTAACCCCGGGCTTTACAAACCGGAGAAGACGTTCAAAACCTGCTTTTGTGATGCTGCATGCCGTCCCGATCAGGCGGATCTCCCCGGGCTGCTTGATGGCCCGCAGGTAATGCATAAGCGGCGCCAGCCTGTCGAGCTGATGCAAAGGATACCTTTCTTTAAAAAACCGGATAAAGCGGCTGTCCCTCGTTTCGACCTGCGATTCGTTGCGGGTATGCTCATTTGTATTGAGATATACTTTTTCCGCCTCGAAAACAATATTCCTGAATATACCCTCGAACTGGTGTGTCCAGTATATGGTTTCAATACCCGAGATCTCCTTCGCCTTTTCCTTCGTCAGCTTCTCCCCTTCCCAAACTGCGATGTGCTCGTTGGTCTCCCTGAGAAACAACACTTCCCTGAAGCGCGGGTCGGGATGATCGGGGAAGATCAATAATACCGTTTCCTCCTGGTCAACACCCGACAAATAAAAAAGATCCGAATTCTGCCGGAAACCCATCGTACCGTCGGCGTTGGTAGGCATAAAATCGTTGGCATTCAGTATCGCAAGTGACTTAGTATGCATCAGTTGCGCCAGCCTGCTGCGGTTGTTCACAAATAAGGACTGTTCTATCGGGTCGTAACGCATGAATAATTGCTCCTGGATTTTAGCTATTGTGAGTATTTCTTTTGCAAAATTACATCTATCTTGCATATTGTTTACAGTTAAAGCCATGTAAAAAGCAGACCGGCCGACATCTCCCGTGAAGTCATCCGGCTCTTCAGGTACCAGTTCATACACCCTTAAACCGGCTCCTCCGGGCGTCGTCGATTATCACTATTAATTTTATGAGACTTCTATTACTATTTTGTCTTCTGGCTGTATGCCCGACTTTGGTAAATGCAGATGGGAAATATTGGATATACCTGAAAGACAAAGACTTATCGCAACAACCGGCGGTTTCTCCCCTGACTCTGGAAAGCAGGGGAAAACTGGGGCTGCCCCTTTTCGACGCCACCGACTTACCGGTAAGGCACGACTACCTCTCTATACTCGACAACGCTTCCGTCCGCATTATCCAGCGGTCTAAATGGCTGAATGCAGTCTCCGCCCGGCTGAGCCCGGAAACGCTCAGCAAAGTCAGGCAAATGGATTTTGTGAAGGAAGTAGTAAAGATGGATTCCGATTTTTTCATCGCCCGGTCTGCGCCGCTGCCTTCCCCGGCCTTGCTCGCCCCCGTGATGGAACAGGTCCAGTCCGATGTGTTTACCAACCAAAGGCTGACCGGGAAAGGTGTGACGATCGGGGTAATTGACGCCGGTTTCTACGGCGCCGACTCATCGGACCTGCTAGCCCACCTGTTTTCAAAAAACAAGATATTAGGCATCAGGGACTATGTCAAGCCTCATATGAAAGGCGAGACCCTGTACTCTACCGCAGAATCCTACTCGGACATGCATGGCACGGAAGTTCTTTCGGCAATAGCCGGCCTCGATAAAAGAGAGCACGTCCAGTACGGGATGGCGCTCAACTCTAAATTTTACCTGGCGCGTACCGACTATTCCCTTCGCGAATGGCGGGGCGAGGAAGACAACTGGATAGCTGCGCTCGAATGGATGGACAGCCTGGGGGTCAGGCTCGTCAACACCTCGCTGGGGTATGCCAGGGGCTTTACAGACCCTTCAGAAAATTATGATCCGGGACAGATGGACGGAAAATCGACCGCTATCTCAAGGGCTGCCCAGCTTGCCGCGGATAAGAAAGGGATGCTCCTTATTATCTCTGCCGGGAATGAGGGAGAAGACAAATCGTGGAAGATCATTACCGCCCCGGCCGATGCAAAGGGAGTGCTTTCCGTCGGGGCTACCAACCAGCAGCAATGGACGCGGATCGGCTATAGCAGCATAGGACCCGAATCGCTGGATTACCTGAAGCCGAATGTCTCCTGCTATTCTCTCTACGGAACGTCCCTATCGGCGCCGGTGATCACAGGATTCGCTGCCTGCCTGATGGAACACAACCCGTATCTGAACAACAAGGAGCTCATTGAAATTATAGAAAAGTCGGCGCACCTGTACCCCTTTGGGAATAACTACGTCGGCTACGGGGTACCTCTTGCCTCGCGGGCGCTCGAGCTGGCCGGCAAACCTTACCTCCCCAGCCGGAACATCCGGATCACCGCCAAAGGCAAGAGTATCGACCTGCCGGTCAACACTACCGAGAGGCTGTTGCCTATATACCGCAAGAAAAACAGCAAGGACGTTATCGTACAGCAGACCACCAGCGTCGTAAATGGCAAGGTAAGTCTTAGAAAACAATCGCAGGAAAAATTCACGACGATCGATCTGAAGAATTACGCCGTCGAGATCGAGTGGGAATAGCGACGGCAGGATTCGCGGGATATCATGTACGATAGTCTTCTGCTTCTTCACTCCTGGTGGCGCTGGGCTGTATTGGTGAGCCTGCTTGCTGCAATCGCGATCTCCCTCAACGGCTTGAAAACCGGTCGCACTTTCAGCGCCGCCGACAATTTCACCCGCCATTCAGTTGCAACCGTTTGCCATATACAGTTCTTCTTGGGCATTGTGTTGTATTGCGTGAGCCCGCTGACGATCCATTTCCTGCAGCACCCCGCCTCCGCAGTCCATGAAAGAGAATTTCGTTTTTTCGGGCTGGAACACGCGACCGTCATGTTCACAGCGGTTATCGTGATCTCCGTGGGTTCGTACAAAGCGAAAAGGTACAGGACAGATCGGGAGAAGTTCAGAGCCGTACTGACCTGGTTTCTTGCCGGGCTGCTGCTGATATTGAGCTCTATCCCGTGGTCTTTCTGGCCGTGGGTCAACCGCCCGTCCTTCAGAATCTTCTGGTGAACGGCTGTCAGCCACCGGAAACCGGCTACCGGAATTCGACCTTGCCGAGGTTTCTCATCTGCCGCTCGATCCAGGCCGACCGTTTCCTGACATAGGGGCCGGGATTACCGGCGCTGTAAACCTTGGGATTGGGTAAAACCGCGGCAATACGGGCTGCCTGGGAACGGCTCAACCTGCTTGCGGGTATTTTAAAATAGTGCTGCGCAGCCGCTTCAACCCCGAAAGTAAGGTTCCCTGTTTCGGCCACATTCATGTATACCTCCAGGATCCGCTTTTTCGTCCAGAACAATTCTATTAAAACAGTAAACCAGGCTTCGAGGCCCTTTCGCAGATAGCTTCTCCCATGCCACAGAAACACGTTCTTGGCTACCTGCTGCGTAATCGTGCTGGCTCCCCTTTTGCGCTTTTTATCCGAGTCGAGCACCTTCTTAAGCTCTTTAAAATCAAACCCGGAATGATTTAAAAAATTCTGATCCTCCGCAGCTATTACCGCCAGGGCCATCTGTCCGGAAACCTGGTCGTAGGGCACCCATTTTTTCCGCAACCCGGAATCCTCCCCCCTGCCGGCAGCCCTGATCTTTTCCGCTGCCATGTAAGGAGTTATCCATACCGGGACGATCCGGAACAGCAATACACCGGCTACCGAGCTAACGGCAAACCATAAAACCACCCGGACCAGAAACCTGAAAAGCTTTTTTCCCATTCTTTAGCTGTTTGCTCCCTATGGCGGCTATTTTCTTCAAATTCACGCCGCTGCGAAAGCCGTACGAAAATTAAAAGAAGTTCTGCAGTACTAAAAACAAAAAATCATTGCTGTATAAGCTTTAAGCTGTTTTTACAGCGCTGCAGGTGAGTATTTTTTAAATTAATTAAGGATTATACCAATTGACACCAGAACAGAAGGCGCCGGTACTCTTGTCAGCAAATGCAACGTGGTGTTGAGAAAGAATATTATCCGTTTATAATCAGCACAATAAATGGGCCGCTAAGAATATGAGCGAGAAGGCTTCTACCTCAGACCTGCAGCAACTATGGGCTAACTTAAAGATGGACGATGCCGGTTCTCTAAAGTTGCTGATGGAGTATACCTATGGCCTGATGTTTGGGTACGGATCGAAGTTTTCCAATAACAAAGAATTTATACAGGATTGTATACAGGACGTCTTTATCGCAATCTGGCAGCATAGAGCAACACTTGTCGTGCCCGATTCTCCCAAAGGCTACCTGCTTACTTCCTTAAGACGCAAGATGATCAACAATGGCGCTAAAAACTCGTGGGTCCCGATCGACAGCCTTTACAATTTCGATCCCGAACAGGACATCTCCCTTGACTATATCGTTTTCGGGCACGAAGAAATCGCCAGCCAGATGAAACTGGTAAACAGTCTGCTTTCCCGGCTTTCCGAACGCCAGAGGGAGGTGATCTACCTCCGCTTCTATCAGAACCTGAGCCGGAACGAGATTGCCGGGATCATGAATATTTCCGAGCAGTCTGTTTCTAATATCCTGCAAAAAGCGCTCCACTCACTACGGAAGCTCTGGCCGGTAGGTCATGCGCTGCTCCTGTGCCTCTGGTCTCTCGCGGTATAGGCACCCCCTGCCGCAGACGACTTTACAATTTGCAAACATTTTATAATCAACAACTTAATATTTATTTATTCAGATGAATAAACAAACGCTACCTGTAAAAAGCATCCGGTTTAGAGCCCGGGCCGGATTTCTCACCCTGATGATCCTGGGGCCGCTTTTTGCGGACAAAGCATCAGGCGGAATTCCATTCCCCGCTCCCGGGCATACCGCTTCCGTTCATGCCGGCATTCTGAAGCAGAAAGCCGACAGGGATATCACCGGAACTGTGGTCGATGAGAAAGGCGACGGGCTCCCCGGAGTCAATATCCTTATAAAAGGCTCCCAGCGCGGGGTTACCACCGATGTATCAGGAAATTTTAACCTCAGCGCCCCGGACGACGCCGTACTTGTATTCAGCTTTGTGGGGTACGTTACGCAAGAGGTTCCTGTAGGCAATAGTTCGAGCCTCAGGGTCAGCCTGGTTCCCAACTATGAAGCCTTGAACGAAGTCGTCGTCATCGGGTATGGTGTCCGTAAGAAGTCGTCGGTAACTTCGTCGGTAACACGCCTTGAAAACAAGAACCTCGAGCAGGTTCCTTCCGGGCGTATCGAAAACGTGCTGGCCGGCCGCCTGGCGGGTGTCAATATATCAAACGGGCGCAACCGTCCGGGTGAGGCGCCGGCCATCAGGGTACGGGGCTGGGGGTCGATCAGCGCGGGCAACAACCCGCTGGTGGTAATAGACGGATTCCCCGGCGGTGATCTGGCGACACTCAATATGAACGACGTAGAATCGGTGGAGGTACTGAAAGATGCTTCTTCTACAGCCATCTACGGGTCGAGGGGAGCCAGCGGGGTTATACTCGTCACCACCAAGAGAGGAAACTCCGGCAAAACCCAGCTAAGCGTCAACTCCTACTTCGGCCTTTCAAAAGCCATGCTTTTTGATGACTGGCTTGTCGGCAGGGAGTGGTATGACTACCTGGTCAGGTACCAGAACCGGGAATTCGTATGGGCAGGCGGGGACCCGAACCTCGATATGTTCAACGACCCGGCCAGACCGGCCTCATACCGGGTAAACCCGCTCACTTATGAGCTCCCGCAGACCATATGGCAGGACGAAGTAATGCAGACCGCCGCTATCCAGAGCTATAACATCTCTGCCTCAGGCGGAAGCGACAGGTCGAAATACTACGTATCGGCGCTGTATCTGGACGAGGAGGGTACGATGAAAACCTCCTGGTACAAAAAATTCGGCGTAAGGGCTAATGTCGACATGAAAATCAACAAATTCATCAACCTTGGCCTTGAGCTCAGCCCTTCTTACTCGAAAAGGAGATTAGCCGGTTCCAATATGGTGAACCTGGTTAAATACCCTCCGTTTGTCGGTAAGGAAAGGATCAACGGAAAGTATCCGCGTACGGCCGACTATATTCCGTCGGGCCATTCCGGACAGGCCAGCCCGTATGTCTATCTCTACGGCACCGAAAGCTATGTCAATTACTTTTCCAACATAGGCAGGGCTTTTCTTGATATCAACATTGCCAACGGCCTTACCTTCAAAACGTCGGTCGGAAATACGATCGGCTTCAGCGAATCGAACAACTGGGCCGGTGGTATCGGCGATGCAGGTGTGAATACGACCGGAAGCCTCGGCGACTCACGCACCATCAACTCCGTAAATGAAAACATCCTGAACTACTCCAGGACGTTCAACGATGCGCACGAAATAGGCGGACTCCTCGGAGCTTCCTACCAGCGTACGGTTTCACGATCGGTTTCAATGGCTGCCGTTGCCAACTCCTTTAACAACGACAAAGTCAAAACGCTAAACAATGCCATCATCAACCCGTCGGCAACCACTTCTTCAGCCACTGAATGGGGCCTTATCTCGTATTTTGCCAGGGTAAATTACGGCTATAAAGACAAATACCTGGTTGAAGCATCATTCCGCCGCGACGGAAGCTCCCGTTTCGGGCCCGACAACAAATGGGGTAACTTCCCTTCGGTGTCCGGCGCATGGCGCGTATCTGAAGAAAATTTCTTAAAGTCGGTCCGTGCCATTTCAGAACTGAAGCTGAAAGCCAGCTACGGTGTGACCGGTAATTTCAACATCGGTAACTTCCAGTACCTCGGCACGGTCAGCAATGCTGTCTACTCGCCCGGAAACGTTACCGTAAACGGGATTGCCCAGACCAGCATGGCCAACAACGAACTATCGTGGGAAAAAACCAAGGGGATCAACCTCGGTTTCGAGCTGAGCCTGCTCCAGAACAGGGTCGGTCTTTCCGTCGATTTCTACAGGAACCGCACTACCGATATGCTCTACAGCGTGAACGTTCCGGCTGTAACCGGGTTCACCAATACGATCAGCAATACCGGGGAGATAGAGAACAAAGGTATTGACATAGAGCTCAATACCCGTAATGTCGCACGCGGTAATTTCACCTGGAACACTGCTTTCAACTTCTCACACAATAAAAACCAGGTAACCGACCTGGGAGGAGTAGACGAGCGTATCAACGAATACTGGTCGATGGGATTCCTGCTGCGGAAAGGGGTGCCGATGTTCTCGTATTACGGGTATAAAATGATCGGCGTATTCCAGGATAAGCTGCAAATCGAGAGCACACCGGCTCTCCCCGGCACGGTTCCGGGCAACCCTATTGTGCAGGACACCAACGGCGACGGCAAAATTACTCCCGACGACCGTGTCATACTCGGAAGCTTTATGCCCAAGTCGCTGTTTGGTATGACCAACGACTTCTCGTATAAAAACTTTGATGTCAGCATCTTCATGCAGGCGTCTCTGGGGGCGAAGATGTTTAATGCAGAAAGCCAGTACTATGAGGGCAACACCATGGGCGCTATGAGAAGGTCGCGGGTCGAAAACCAATGGTGGTCTGAGAACGAACCCGGCGACGGCATGACACCGGCTCTTTCGCTTAACAAACTGTTCCAGTACAACACCAATACGGACTACTACCTGGAGAATGCTTCTTTCCTGAACGTCAGGACCATCAACCTCGGCTACAATCTTCCGAAAGCAGCTGAAAAACTTAAAATGAGCAATCTCAGGCTATATGCTTCCATCAACAACGTGCTGGTGGTCAAATCGAAGCTGAATGCCGCCTATAACCCTGAAGGAACCACACAGGGTGAAGTCGGGGGTATCAATAGTACACCGGGTGTCAACCTCGGTTCTGAACCTCTGAACCGTACCTATGTGATCGGTGTGAACTTTGGATTTTGACAGGCTGCTTTTAATTAATGACAATGATGAAAAAGATTAATCAGATATACGTAGCAGGAGTACTGGCGCTATCGCTTTCTATGACCTCCTGCGAGAATATGCTTCTCAACCCGGTTCCCGAATCAGTCCTGACCGGCACCAATGCATTTTCCAATGCGCGCGACATGGAGCTCGGGGTCTACGGGATCTACAACGCGCTCCAGTCGAGGGTGCCTTCCGATTTCGAATTAATGGAGATCCCTTCCGACAATATGTACGGGGAATATTTTGCGAACTCCCCCGGGATGGATGCCATCAATACGCTGGATGTCACTTCCTCCAACCTGAAGATCAACAACTTCTGGAAAGCTTCTTACGCCGGGATTTTCAGGGCAAACCTGATCCTCTCGAAAATTGATGATCCGACCGACTACGCGGCCAACAAAAAAGAGCAGCTGATCGGAGAGTCGAAGTTCCTGAGGGCCTACTTCTACTTTGACCTCGTGAGGATATTCGGTGGTGTCCCCAAAGTGACCGAAGTGCTGGGTATCACTGCCGCGGCCAATATCGGGAGGGCAACCGAACAGGAGATCTATGATCTCATAGTGGAAGACCTGACCGACGCCATAGCGAAGCTTCCCAAAACAGCGGTACAGGGCCGTGCAACCACTGGTGCTGCCATCGCCCTTCTTGCCAAGGTACAGGTATACCGCGAAAACTGGAGCGCCGCCCGTACGCTGCTCGAAAGGCTCAACAGCGCCGAATTTGACTACCAGCTTTTACCTAACTACAGAGATCTGTTCCAGGTCGCTACGGAAGTCAATAAGGAGGCTATTTTTTCGGTGGCCTATGTAGGCGGTACAAACGGGCACACCCTCAGCTATAACCTGTTGCCCAACGGAGGGGTAAAGGGATATTCAAATGGAGGAAGCCGTATCGGCCGCCCCACCTGGGATCTGCACAAAACGTTTGACCCGGAAGATACCCGGTTTAAGCAGACCATTACCGAAGAGGCCCTCCTTTGGAATTCAACATCCGAAAGCGATGCCTTCTGGTGGCCGTACTTCAGCAAATGGAGAATCGCTGCCGAAATTGCGGCCAGCTCCGGCCTCGACATTCCCCTGCTCCGCTATGCCGATATGGTGCTCCTGTATGCCGAAGTATTGCATAAATTGGGCGAAAACGACAAGGCGCTGGTGGAGCTGAACAAGGTCCGGGCAAGAGCTTTCCAGTCTGATAAGCATAACTATACTGCAGCAGACGTACCTACTGCCGACGCGTTTATGGACAAGCTGCTGCTGGAAAGGCGCCTCGAATTGGCGGTAGAGAACAACCGCTGGTTTGACCTCGTCCGCACCGGAAGGTTCGTACAGGTGCTGCAAAGCGTTGAAGGCGAATATAACCCTTCTACCGGCCGGGCGGTTATGGTGGTCAGAAATGCCCAGCCCTTCATGAAGTACTTCCCGATCCCCCTCGAGCAGATTCAGCTCGCCGGAAACGGAGTGCTCACCCAGAACGAAGGGTACTAGACCCGCCGGGAGTAAGTTTGATAGGATTTTAAAAAAAGCTGCGGGACCGATGTCCTGCAGCTTTTTTTTACCGGATTGCCCCCCAACCACTCCTTTGCCGGGGGTGGTTTGGAGACTTGTAAGATTTTTTTTCAAAAAGTAGGGTATCTACCCTGCCCTTTTCCATTCACTGAATTATAACCGATCAAAATAATGTTTGAAAAGTACCGAAACTTTAGTGCTGAAGACTTCGCTACCGATGATTTTTTCCGGGAATGGGTGTTTGCCAAAGGATCCGACACCAATATTTTCTGGACAAAATGGGTAAAAGAGCATCCTGAAAAACGCGAAGAGGTAATTCAGGCCATCATGCTGCTAAAGATATTGCAGTCGGAAGAAAACGAGCTTTCACCGGCGGAGATTGGAAACGCCATCGAGCGTACGCTTTATAAAATTGAAAA
Organism: Spirosomataceae bacterium; assembly: GCA_037191015.1. Taxonomy (GTDB): domain Bacteria; phylum Bacteroidota; class Bacteroidia; order Cytophagales; family Spirosomataceae; genus Ravibacter. Next base: position 66,628 of record JBBCKD010000026.1, on the reverse strand, counting down.
AAATACCCCGGACAGGATTTCCCGTATCCCGGTTGCCTATCAGAAGTGGATCAGATATGCCGCAGCAGCGCTCATATTTGTATTGATCGGCTGGGCAGGCAGCAGAAATTCCTGGAATCGCACTGATTCTGCTGATACAGAGGTTAGCCCCGGCGAAGACTGGCTCACTTTTGAAAACACCGGGCAGGGTGAAAAGAAGGTGATCCTTGAAGATGGAAGCCGGGCGGTGCTCGACCCGGAATCCTCGATCAGGATGAAGCGACAGCCGCATGGAGAAAGGTTGGTCTTGCTCTCGGGAGGCGCTTTTTTCGATGTAGTGAAAAACCCGGATCGTCCCTTCAAAGTACTGACCGAGAACGTGGTTACGCAAGTGCTCGGAACAAGCTTCAAGGTTGTGACCGACCCGGTTACCCGCCAGACAAAGGTGCGGGTAGTGACGGGAAAAGTGGAGGTTTCCGTACGGAACAAAACTTTGCCGGGACCGAACAGGATTCTTTACCCGAACCAGGAAATCGTCTATTCACAGGATGACGAAGTCATGCAAAAGGCCGTTGTGGAACATCCTGTAGAAGTCCGGAAGAGCGAGCAGCGCGACTTCGTTTACGAAGGTGTTGCGATCGGGCAGATCTTCGATGAGCTTGAAAAACGTTATGCCGTAAAGATCAGGTATGACCGGGAAACGCTGGCCGATTGCCAGATCACCGCTTCCTTCAGCAACGAATCTTTCTGGGAGATACTCCACCTGGTATGCCGGCCCGTAAGGGCAACCGTAGAAGAAAAAGACGGGGAGATCTTTATAAGAAGCAACGGATGCAGGTTCTGACAGATTTAGACTATACGTTATAGTAGAGAAAATTAATAAAACCAGTATATAAATAAATTCCGGCAGTGCCGCTACACCGCCGGAAAACATCCTTAACCTCTGGTACGCGATCTTTTTCAGACCGCACAGGATGGTCTTGCCTGTTCCGAAAACAACCAAAACTAACAATGATAATGAAAAAACATGTATTCCCCCGAAGGAATCTGAGACTTTTAATGAGAATTGGGTTTTTACATCTGTGTTTGGCTCTGATATTCATCGGAGCCGGTAAAGCGGGGCCCGCTTCGGGACAGAACCTGCTGAGTCAGCGTATATCGCTGAATTTTGAAAACAAAGAGATCAGGGAGGTACTCCGGGCTATCGAAAAACGGGCTAAAGTTCGCTTTGTGTACAGCCCGCAGGTCATCCCGGTACACCAGACGCTTTCCGTGTCCGCCGAAAATCAGAGCCTTGCGGAAGTGCTGGATAAGATCCTCAACCCGTTGCAGGTGACGTTTGAAGTATCCGGCGGGCATATTGTGCTGGATAAGGCAGACGCCCGACCTGAAGAACCTGAAAGCATCAGCATCACCGTACCCGATAAAATAGTAAAAGGAATTGTCACCGACGAAAGGGGCGACGGTCTGCCCGGTGTCAATATTCTGATAAAAGGTACGCAGAAGGGGACTGTCTCCGATGCTGAAGGCCGTTTTGAGATCTCGGTTCCCGATGAAGATGCCCGGCTGGTCTTCTCTTTCGTCGGCTATCTGAACCAGGAAGTTGAAACCGGCGGCAGGAACAGTCTCGATATCAGGATGGTGGTTGACCAGAAGGCGTTGGAAGAAGTAGTGGTAGTCGGCTACGGCACACAGAAAAAGATAAACCTGACGGGAGCCGTCGACGTCATCTCGGGCGACAGGCTTGCCAACCGGCCTGCAAATACTGTGGCGGATCTTATAAAGGGGACTTCTCCTAACCTGAACATCACGATGGGCATGCGCGGAGGAGAACCCGGCGCGTCAAGCACCTGGAATATCCGCGGAACCGGGTCTATACATGGCAGCGGATCGCCCCTGGTACTTGTCGACGGCGTAGAAATGAACGTAAATAACGTAGACCCGGAATCGATCGAAAGTATTTCGGTATTAAAAGATGCGTCGGCATCCGCCATTTACGGTTCACGCGCCCCGTTCGGTGTTATACTGATCACCACTAAAAAAGGGGCAAAAGGCGAAAAAGTTAATATCCAGTATTCGACCAACCTGTCGCTGGCCTCGCCGGTACGGGTGCCGAGCCAGGTCAACTCGCTTACCTGGGCTACTGCCTTTAACCAGGCCAATGCCAACGGAGGACTGGCAGCCGTCTACGGAGACGCCCAGATGGAACGCATCAGGGGATACCTCGACGGGACCTACCCCTATGAATATGACCCCGAAAACCCGCCGAACACCATATGGGCGGGCCGCCAGCAAGGAAACGCCAACAACAACTGGCCGCGGCTTCTCATGAAAGATTTTTCGTTCAATCAGAAACACAACATAAACATATCGGGCGGAAACGATAAGGCGCAATACTATCTCGGGGGCGGCTTCATCGACCAGGACGGCGTCTACTCTTACGGTTACGATTACTACAAGCGATATAATTTACTGGCTAACTTCAATACAGGCATTACAAGCTGGCTGAGATTCAATTCGAGTATAAAATACGCTGTCAGTAAAACAGACTACCCGGTCGGTCAAACTACCGTTACCAGGGATAATTTTTTCGTAGCGGCGCTTCAGTTCGCTCCGGTAATGCCGTTTTATAATGTCAACGGAACGATACAGCACCCGATCGTCAGATGGGCGCAGGGCACCGGGAGGGATAAGACGGAACAGAACGATTTCTTTGTTACGCTCGGAACTGAAATTGAGCCGGTAAAGGGGTGGAAAACAAACCTCACCTACAACTACAACCTGGTCGGCCTCAGCAACACGGCCAATCCCAAACCGGTATGGGTAGAGGTAGGGACCGGCGCGCTGGGCAATATCGGCAAACCTTCCACAGGCTATAATTCCTCCTTCTCCAAAAACAACTACCAGTTGATCAACGCCGTTACCTCTTATGAGCTGACGCTCGGCGGGCATTACTTCAAGCCTATGCTGGGCTATGAGCAGGAAGAACGCTACTTCTCGGGGATCAATGCTACCGGCGTAAACCTGATTACCGAAGAAGTCCCTTCGCTCAGTACGTCGCTCGGCGACAAGACTGTCGGCGACCAGATCTATCACTGGGCTACGCAGGGTGTTTTCGGCAGGCTGAATTATAACTTCAGGGAAAAATACCTGTTTGAGTTCAGCGCGCGCTATAACGGATCATCGAGGTTTGCCAAAGAATCGCGCTGGGGTTTCTTCCCGTCTGCTTCTGCCGGCTATAACATTTCGCAGGAGGATTTCTGGGCCCCGATCGAGCCCTATGTAAAAATGCTGAAGCTGAGAGGTTCCTACGGCTCGCTGGGCAATCAGAATGTCAATAATTACCTCTACCTCTCTACCATCCCGGTCTATAACGAGCTATCGTGGATCATCGACCAGGAAAGGCCTGTATACGCAACAGCCCCGGCCCTTATCAGCGACAACCTCACATGGGAAACTATCACTACCCTGAACCTCGGGTTTGATGCCGGCTTCCTCAACAACCGTCTCACCCTCTCTTTCGACTGGTTCAACCGGAAAACGACCAACATGCTTGGCCCGTCAATCACGCTTCCTTACCAGCTGGGTGCAGCCACGCCCCAGACCAACAACGCAGAACTTCTTACAAAAGGATTTGAACTGACGCTCGGCTGGGAAGACCGGGTTTCTCCAAACTTCTCTTACGATCTGCGAATCGGGCTGGGCGATAACCGTTCGACCATCATCAAATACAAAAACGATAACAACCTCATCGACACCTGGTATACCGGGAAGCGATACGGCGAAATCTGGGGGTATGAAAGCGACGGCCTTATCCAGGCCCCGGGCGAGTCAATGCCCAATCAATCCAGGTTTCATCCCAACTGGGGGCCCGGCGACATGAAATACCGGGATCTGGACGGGGACAATATCATTTCTGACGGCACCCGTACCCTGGACGATCACGGCGACCTTAAGGTGATAGGGAATTTTACTCCCCGCTACAATCTGGGCATCACGGCCGGATTTAAGTGGAAATCACTCGATTTCAACATGTTCTGGCAAGGTATTGCCAAAAGGGACTACTACGCCGACAACAACTCGATGTTGTTCTGGGGGCTGACCGGCGCCTGGGGAAGCTCGGCGCTGTTTGAAGATTCCCCGGCACTCGATTACTGGCGCCCGTCGACAGAAACCAATTTGCTCGGCCCCAATACCGATGCCTATTTCGCGAAACCCTATTTTACCTCCGAGACCCTGAAAAACAGGCAGGTGCAAACCAGGTACCTGATGAACGCAGCCTACATGAGGCTCAAAAATCTTCAGATAGGCTATTCCTTACCTGCAGACTTTCTCAGAAGGCTTCAGATCCAGAATATGAGAATCTACTTATCCGGAGAAAACCTGCTGCTTTTATCCAAAATGCCCAAGGTGTTTGACCCGGAGACCGCGCTGTCTTCCGATCCCAAATACGGTGGCTATTCCAGCAGCGGGGTAATATACCCTGTCTTCCGTTCATTGTCTTTTGGTCTTAACCTCACATTCTAGAAGTAATAATGTCATGAAGATTCAAAATATATTTTTCGTCCTGATATCGCTTGCCCTGTTTACCTCCTGCAACGAAGACTTCCTGCAGCGTCCGCCCCTGGACCAGGTCACGTCCCTGCATTATTTCAAGACGCCCAACGACCTGAAAGCCTATGTCAATCAGTTCTATAACGCCTCGATGTTCCCGAAATTCAATGACCACGGGAACGATTTCGACAGCGACAACCAGGTCGGCCCCAACCCTGACGTCAGGCTGCAGGGCACCAGGACGGTGATCACTTCCGGTAGTATCTCTTTCGGGAATGTACGCGCCATTAACTACTTTTTCGACCATTACAGGGCTGTCGAAGAAAATCACAGCCTGGACGAATACAAGCAGTATCTGGGGGAAGCGCATTTTTTCAAAGCGCTGATTTACTTCAACCTGCTTAAAACCTATGGTGATATTCAATGGCTGGATAAGGAGCTGGGCACAAGCTCGCCGGAGCTTTATGGCCCCAGGGATCCGAGAGGGCTCGTAGCAGATAACATAATTGCTTCCCTCGATACGGCTGCCATGTACCTGACAACTGAAAAAGGCAGGGGATCGGGCCGGGTCAACAAATGGATCGCGCTTTTACTGCAAAGCAGGGTAGCCCTTTACGAAGGTACATGGGAAAAGTATCATGCAGGCACTCCTTTTGCCGCTGCCAATCCGAAGCCCGAAAAGTATTTCGGAATAGCCGCCGAAGCTGCCTCCCAGATTATAGCTTCGGGAGTTTATGATATTTACTCCACCGGCAAGCCCGACGAAGATTACAGGAATCTCTTTATACTGAGGACCTACGCTTCAAACCCCGAGGTACTTTTCTGGAGAGAATACAACAATGACCTTTCGCGCGGTGAAGCGGCATTTACCAATACCCGGAATTATTACATGATCGCTCCGCAGGGCAAGACCATTTCCAAACAACTGGCAGACAGCTACCTGTGCCGCGACGGGAAACCGACCGGCGTCAGCCCCCAGTTTCAGGGATATGAAAGCCTGACAACGGAAAAACAAAACAGGGATCCCAGGTTCTACCAGACAATTGCTACTCCTTCTGAAGTGTGGACAATCCAGCAGGACGGCGCGATACATCACTACAGCGAGCTCTACAACGATATTAATACATCTGCAAGATTCAATGCACCAAGCGGCTATATCATATTGAAAGGATATAATCCGGATCTGAATTACCACGTATCCCAATACGAGGAAACTCCGTCGATTTTATACAGGTACGCAGAAGTTTTGTTAAATTATGCCGAGGCAAAGGCTGAGTTGGGTCAGCTTACGCAGGCAGATATCGATATCTCCATAAAAAAGCTGAGAGACCGGGCCGGTATGCCAAACCTGGTCCTGTCGGATATCACAGCCGACCCGGCATGGGATTTCCCGGATTTATCTCCGGCTATAAACGAAATAAGACGTGAAAGAAGGGTTGAGCTGTCGCTGGAAGGCTACCGGTGGGATGACATTGCCCGTTGGGCCGCAGCCGACGAGCTGATCACAGGAAAAAGGCCCAAAGGTCTGAAGGCGTCACAACTGAAGACAAATACCTTCCCCGTCGACGAAAAGGGATTTCTCGATCCGTACAGGACTGCCATACCCAACGGGTACGGGTTCAAAACAGAACGGGACTATCTCTCCTCCATCCCCATATCGGAGCTTGTTCTCAATCCCAGCCTGACCCAGAACCCCGGCTGGTAAGCCGTTTACAGGATTATTTCCAGGACTTTTCGCTTATGAGACCCAAAATCATCGTCATCCTGCTGCTATCCGCATTGGCCGGGATCTGCCTTGGCTTCTACAGCAGCGATCCGGGCAAAAAATACGGTCTGCTCTCCTATCAGGATGGTGCCGGGAAGAAAAAGACCGTAAAAAACCGGAAAGACTGGGAGAAAAAACGCAGCCATATATTGTCCGGTATGCAGCAGGCCATGGGAAAGCTTCCCGACCTGTCTGCCGCCGGCCCGGTTACTGCCGTATTTTCGGACAGCCTGGTAACAGATAAGTATACAAGATACTCCGTTTTGCTGACCGTCGCTCCGGGCGAAACAGTACCGGCATATTATTACCTCCCTTCCGGGTATTCCGGCAAAAAACCTCTGCCGGCAATCCTTGCGCTGCATCCGACGGGTGAGGCCGGGAAAGGACTGGTCGACGGGCTCAGCACCCGCCCCAACCGCGCCTACGGAAAGGAGCTTGCCGAACGGGGATACATCGTGCTCGCCCCGGATTTCCCGGGCTATGGCGATCTGAAGGACTACGATTTCGCTTCTGACCGGTATGAATCCGGCTCCATGAAGGGGATCTTCAACCATATCCGTTGTGTGGATTTTCTTGTCGCCCGGCCGGAAATCAATCCCGGGAGCATAGGAGTCATCGGGCATTCGCTCGGCGGCTACAATGCGATTTTTGTGGGAGCTTTCGAGCCGCGTATCAAAATTGTGGTTTCCAGCTCCGGATGGACTATCTTTGATTTTTACCGTCCCTGGTCTGAAGAAGGCGCCCGGCGGCATGGCGGCAGGCTGGGCCCCTGGGCGCAGGAAGTGCATATGCCTCTTCTGCGTGACAAGTACCGTCTCGACGGGAATTTATTCCCCTTCGATCTCCATGAAGCGGTGGCTGCGATCGCACCGCGCGCTTTCTTTTCGAATTCTCCCCAGGAAGACTATTTTTCGGCAGAAGGCGTAAAGGTGGGTATGGAATCGATAAAAGAAGTATATAAGTTGTATGGAGTTTCGGAAAAAGCCAGGGCGGTATACCCGGAAGGAGGTCATGATTTTCCGACAGAGCAGAGAAAGGCTGCCTACCGGTTCCTCGATTCGGAACTCGGGCTCTCACCGAATGACCATTTTATAGAATAGTTATCAATCATTAATTTGAATCTATCATGAAAAATCAGGAATTCAGCCGAAGGAAATTCATCAAAACTGCTGCTATAGGGACCATAACGGCAACTGCCGGGCTTGGTTCCGCTTCCGCCATATCTTCGTCAAAAGAAGGGCTTGCCGTACTGGGAGGGAAAGCCGTAAGGCAGGGACGCATAGGGCCCTCGTGGCCTTATATCGACGATAAGGTAATAGAGTCGGTGATGAAAACCACCAAAAGCGGTATCTGGAGCCGTATACAGTCGGCCAACGGCACTGTACCTACCTTCGAGCAGCATTTCGCCAAGGTCATCGGCTCGCAGTATTGCGTCGGTACCGGCTCAGGCACGCAGGCGCTCAGCACCTGTGTGGAAGCGCTCAATATCGGACCGGGAGATGAGGTGATCACATCGCCTTATACCGATTTCGGTACGATTTCGGCTATCCTGACAAGCAGAGCCCTGCCCGTGCTGGTCGACCTGGACCCTGATTCATACCAGCTGGACCCCGATGAAGTGGAGAAGCATATCAACGCCAATACAAAGGCCATTATGCCTGTGCACATTATGGGCGTTCCGGCCAATATGGAGCGCATCATGGCCATTGCCAAAAAACATAACCTGAAAGTGATCGAAGACTCCTGCCAGGCCCCGTTTGCCAGGTACCAGGGCAAAGCAATAGGCCTGATCGGGGACCTGGGCTGCTTCAGCTTCCAGGCCAGCAAGGCGATTGCATGCGGGGAAGGAGGCGCGGTGGTAGGAAACGATGAAAACCTGCTCAACGAATGCTTTACCGTTCAGAACCGGGGCGCCAATAAGCAGGGAAAAAATGAGCGTATCGGGCCTAAGTACCGCATGAACGAATTTGAAGGTGCGGTGCTGCTCGGACAGTTGGAAGGGGCGAAGGAAAGGTTCGAGATCAGGAATGCCAACGCCAACTACCTCACCTCTAAGCTCAAAGATTTCCCTGGTCTCCGGCCCCAGAAACATTATCCCGGCACTGAAAGCGGCTCCTACTATCACTATGCAATGTCTTACAACAAGGAGCATTTCAACGGTGCGGAAAGAAGCCAGTTCCTGAAAGCCATAGCGGCCGAAGGGGTGCCGTTCGGCTCCTACATCAAAAACGGCCTGCATCGCGAACCCTGGGTGGATACCATCCTGGCCAAAAAGGAATACAAAACTTTCTTTTCCCCAAAAAGGCTGAAAGAGTACAAGGAAAGTATGAACCTAAAAAACTGCGACCTCATCACCGACCAGACAATGGTATCCATGTGGGGATCGGGTACCTTGCTGGCAGAAAGAAGCGAGCTGGATAAAATTGTAGATGCCATTCACAAGGTTTATGAAAACAGGAATCAGCTGAGTAAGATATAAGTTTTAAGGCTGTATGAGCATGCACCTTTCCCGTCGCGGTTTTCTTAAGGCGGGTTCTCTAGGTATAATGGCTGCCGGATATCCAGGTTCCGGCAGCCTTTTCTCCCATAGCGAACCTTCAGATGAAACGCTCTATTTTTTCGATTGCTATACCAGAATAGGGCCCGATAAAATCATTCATCCCGCTAACCGATGGAAACTAGAAGAGCTTCTGAAGGAGATGGATTATTGCTCGGTATCGGCCGCGCTTGTAGCCTATACGCTTTCCACCAACTATGATCTGCATCATTCCAACCTGGAGCTGAGCCGCATGCTGGCTCCTTACCCGAACCTCTTCCCGATCTGGAATGTCATGCCTCATGCCGGCGGAGAATATCCTGCTCCCGGTGCGCTTACCCAACTGGTAAGGGAAAACAATGTGCGGGCATTCAGCATAATGCCGGTTTCCAACTCATGGGACTGGAAATCCTATGCCTCGAAAGAGCTCTTCGACTGGATCGCCTCCAACCGGATGCTGGTGATCACCCAGGCCAGCGAGCTGGGGACCTGGTCGGATGTCGACGTTTTTCTGCAGAAGTACCCGGAAGTTCCCCTGCTCCTGAACCGCATTACCTATGGAGAGCAGCGATTTATCATTCCGCTGCTCGAAAGGTACAAAAACCTGCACATCTGTTTCGATACGTTCCAGATCAACGAAGGACTGGAGTATTTTACGGGGAAAGGGCTGGAAAACCAGCTTCTTTTCGGATCCAGCGCCCCTGCCATGTCGCAGGGCGCCCACAGAACTTACGTCGACCTGGCCAGGATAAAGCAGGAAGCCCGGGAAAAAATAGCCGGCGGGAACCTGAAACGCCTGCTCAGGCTGGAGAAGCTCCCGCCCAAAAAAGAAAACCGCTCCGAGGATGTGCTCATGGCCGCCGTCAGGAGAGGATCTCCGCCCCCCACCCCTATTATCGATATGCATATGCACATGCTCGACACCGGAGTTTTCGGCGTCGGAAGGCACTACCGGATGCAGAACGGTGATCCGAAAGGGGTTTTTGAAGCCGTCGGCCACCTCGGCTACCAGGGTGGCGGCATCATGAGCTGGAACGGCATTCAGAGCTATGTTTCGGAGGCAGGGAACAAAACCACCCGGAATGCGCTCGATCTGTCGCCCGGCGGCTTCTGGGGCCTGGCGACCTTCGACCCTTCTCATTATTCGCAGTCTGAAATAGGACAGCAGATACGGGAAGTATACTCCGATCCAAGGTTCATCGGGATGAAGCCCTACCCGTTTTTCGGGATAGAATACCACGACAAGCGGTACGATATCTGGTGGGAATATGGCAACCAAAACCATCTCTACGGGCTGATCCACCATTCGCGCAGCGACCTGCAGGAAGTCGACAGTCTTGCGCGCAGGTACCCGAATGTCAGGTGGGTGGTCGCCCACACAGGGAGCAGCTACCGGGTAGCCGACCTCGCCATTGAAATGATGAAAAAATATTCAAATGTTTTTGCCGAAATTACCTTTACCGCTGTCACCGGTGGCATCATCGAATACATGGCTAAGGAAGTAGGCGCCGAAAGAATCGTGTACGGGTCGGATCTACCCATGCGCGACCCCCGCCAGCAGCTCGGTTGGGTGGTATTTTCCGATCTGCCGAAAGCCGCCAAGGAAAAGATCCTGGCCTACAACGCGGCTGAGATCATTAAACCCTGTATGCAACGCCTTCCGGAAAAGTCTGTCCCCCGCTTTTTAAAGAAACGGTGAGATGCTTTCCCGGGATATTTTTCACTAAAACCTATTCCCTTATGCCAAAATTCATATCGCTCAGGACCAGGCTGATATTGCCGCTTCTGTTTGCAGGCTTTCATGTAATAGCCTCCGGGAAAATCGTCGTTTCGACCATAGGGGCCGTTATACCCGGCTATGGCGAACGGAAAGATATGGATAACGTTGTCAAAGAAATTATCCGCTTCTGGGACGGCCAGATCCAGCAGGTGCTCCCCGATCGCCCCGATCTTATCCTGCTGCCCGAATTCTTTGACATACCCGGCGGGTACACTACCCGGGTGCAGGAAGAATTTATCAAGGTCAGGGGAAGCCGGGTGACAGACTTCATTGCTGAAAAGGCGAAGCAGCATAACTGCTATATCGCTTTCGGAACCCTTCAGTACGATGAAAACGGGGCCCTGCGCAATTCCGCCGTCCTTGTCGACAGGAAAGGCAGGCTTGCCGGGGTATACCATAAAAACTTCCCGACGATCGGCGAAATCGAAAGCGGCATCATTGCCGGAACGGAAAGCCCGGTTTTCAAGTGTGATTTCGGTAAGGTAGGTATGGCCATCTGTTTCGATCTTAATTTCGAAGAGCTGCGCAACCGGTTTGCAGAGCAGAAGCCCGACATCATGCTCTTCCCTTCCATGTACCACGGCGGACACATGCAAAGCAACTGGGCTTATGCCTGCCGTTCGTTTTTTGTCGGGGCCATAAGCGGACGGGGAACGCTCTCGCAAGTGAGGGACCCTCTCGGCGAGATCATCGCCAGCAGCTCGAACTACAATAATTATGCGACTACTACGGTCAACCTCAACTCTCGTCTCGTCCACCTGGGTTATAACGAAGGGAAGCTGAAAGCACTTAAAAACAAATACGGCAACCGGATAACCATAAAAGATCCCGGTAATCTCGGGCCGGTACTGGTCAGCTGCACAGACGATAACCTCCGGATCGACCAGATCCTGAAGGAGTTTGAAATTGAGAGCATGCACGATTATTACAACCGCTCCCGGGCGGTAAGAGCCGGCCAGCTGAAAAACCAGTAAAGAGTATAAAGCCGACCCTAAAGGGATATAATTCTAAACACAGGACAATAACCGATCAAAGCATGCGCCTGACGAGACGTAAATTTACTGCCGGCCTCATTTCATCTTCACTGTTGATCAGCTCCGGTCTGGCAGGAAGGGAAATAGAAAGAAAAGGCGGTTTCGACCTCATGAAAGAGGTGCTGCGCTTCAAAAAGCTGGATGCCTATACCACCTCGGTTTTCACGAAGGAAAGCATAGCACAACATCTTGATTATGCCGACCGGTATGGCGTATCCAGGATGTTCGCGGCCAATCCCATGACGCAGATCGAGCTGACTCCGGCGGAGTTCAGGGAGCTGAACAATAAAGTAATAGCCGCTGTCAGGCAGCACCCCGACCGTTTCACAGGCCAGTTTACGCTGAACCCCAGGTTCAAAAAAGAATCGCTCGATGAAATTGACCGTTGTCTCGACGCCGGGATGACGGGCACGCGCCTGTACCAGCAGGTCAAGATTAACGACCCCTTATACGACCCGATTATCGAAAAGCTGGCCTCTAAAAACATCCTGATATTCATGCACGGAGAGTGCCAGATGGGAGTCGGCGGGTATAAAATGAAATACGACGCCGGCAAAGTGAAAACCATTTCCACTCCCGACGACTTTGCGGATGCCGCACGGAAGTATCCTGAAGCGATGTTCCAGTTCGCCCATCTGGGCGGCGGCAGCGATTGGGAATGTATGTGCAAAACATTTGAGCCGTATCCCAATATTTATGTCGACACCGGCGGGAGCAATAACGAAGAATACATGGTCGATTTTGCCCTGAAGCACCTGGGGGAAGACAGGCTCTTCTTCGGCTCCGACAACAGCCTTTACCAGAGCATCGGCAAGATCTTTGCATCGGAACTGACCGACGGGCAGAAGGAAAAGCTGTTTTTTAAAAACTACCAGCGCGTGCTGAAAAAAGGAGGATTTCATGTGGATTGATATCAACGCCTATACCGGCAACTGGCCCTATAAACAGCTCTGCAACAGTACCCTGGCGGGCCTGGTCAGTCGTATGGACAGGTTCGGGATTGACAAGGCAGTGGTAGCCAGCCTCAGCGGCATCCACTATAAAAATACGCAGCCGGCCAATGAAGAGCTTTACGGGGAGCTGAAATCGCAGACCGGCTATACAGAACGCATTATCCCTTTTGCCGTTATTAACCCGGCCTATCCGGGATGGGAGCAGGACCTGAAAAAATGCATAGCAAAAGGTTTCAGGGGAGTACGGATCTATCCGCAATACCACGACTACGTCCCGGAAGACCCTGGCTGCACGGAGCTGGTGCGGATATGCCGGGAGGAAGGGCTGATTACCGCCCTTACGATCCGGATGGTGGATAGCCGGCAGCGTTCCTGGCTCGACATACCTCATGTAGCGGGAACCTCCGTCGGAGAATGGACGCTCCGGAATTTCATGCCGCTCGTCAGGGCCGTTCCTGATGCGCCTTATTTCGTCTTGAATATTGCCAACGGGCTGGCAGTCGACCAGGCAGACCTGCCGCTTTTGAAAAAAGCGAATATACTGTTCGATACCTCCGGCCGTTCGCTCGGGTTTATGCCGGACGTCCTCAGGCAGTATCCTGCGGAAAAATTTGCTTTCGGCTCCCACTCCCCGATCCTCGACTACGTCACGGGTATGCTGCGGATAGAATCCCTTCGCCCGGATGAAGCCGGTGAGCGGGACAAAGAGCTGATGCGCTCCGGAAATGCGCTCCGGTTCCTGAAGCGGCACGGGTAAGCCGAAACCGAAATCAACCAGTCAATACCAATCATATTCCTAAAAATGGGAAAGATAAACCGAAGAACATTTTGCGGCGTTACGCTCGGGGCCGGCGTACTGGCGAACGTATCAAAGCTCAACGCCGCTCCTGCCGCTTCCGTCGCCGGAAGCCCGGACGCCGGAAGCCCGGACGCTCCCCACATTATCGATACCAACGTCAGCCTGGGCCAGTGGCCGTTCAGGCATCTTAAATATGAAGGTCCGAAGGCACTCGGCGACAAACTCAGGAAACACCGCATCAGGCAGGCGTGGGCCGGAAGCTTCGAGGGCTTGTTCCACAAGAACCTGGATGCCGTAAATGCTGCCCTTACTGCCGACTGCAAATCGTACGGTGGTAATTTCTTCCAGCCGTTCGGCACGGTCAACCTTGCCTGGCACGACTGGCAGGAAGATCTCAGGAGGTGCCACGAAGTATACAAAATGAAAGGGATCAGGATATTTCCCTCCTACCAGACATTCGATCTTACGCACGAAGATTTCCCGAAGCTGGTGAATGAAACCGCCAAACGGGGGCTTATTCTCCAGATAGTAGGCGACATGGAAGATTCGCGCAACCATCATCCCATTGTTCTCGCGCGGGATTTCAGCTATGCGCCGCTGATACCCCTGCTGAAACAAAACCCGGGAGCAAAAGTACAGCTATTGTATTGGAATCACCGGGTCAGCGCTAAGCTGATGGATGACTTCATCGACAATACGAAAGTGCTGTTCGATACGGCCAGGATAGAAAGCGCCGGGGGTATAGACGCATTGCTGGATGGCAATAAAAACCAGAAAACCAGGGTATTCAGCTTCGGCGGTATGGAAAGGACACTGAGCGAAATACCCTGGGGACGCAGCTCCCGGCCCGTACCTGCCGAAAGACTGGCCTTCGGGTCCCATGCCCCTTTTTTCCCGGTTGAAGCAAACCTGCTGAAACTGTTCGAATCTGATCTGACGCTGGAGCAATCGAAGGCGATTATGGAATCAAACGCCGGAAAACTGGTTACCACCTGAGCCCTAACCTCATACGACATGCAAAACAAAGATTTTATATTAAACCCCGGATTATACGGGCTACCTACCAAAGATGAGCTGAAGAGCTACCGGATATGGGATAGTCATTACCACGGCTTCTACGCCACCAATACCCCGATCAAGCAGCATGACGCAATGCTGCATTACGTCGAGCGGATGGGGGTCGAGAGAATTATCTCGGTCGATATAGGCGGCACCCTCGCCCAGCCCCTGACACCGATGGCGCATGACGCAGCACAGCTCGAAATACTGAAAAAGTACCAGGAGAGAGTACTGGGCATAATACCGATCGATCCGGGTTTTCCAGAAGAAAGCGTCAGGAAAATGGATCAGTGGATTGCCAACGGCCCTTGCATAGGCATCAAGTATGTAGGGGGCAACAAGCTTGGCGTTACCTGTAACGAACCCCAGAACGACGCCATCATCAGTCATGCCCGCAAGCTTAACGCGGTCGTTTACATTCACACCTGGATTAAAGTCGGCGGCGATCCGCGCTGGCCGGGAGGGGCAAACCTTCCGGGAGAATCGGCTCCGTGGGATGTCGTAGAGCTGGCCAAACGCTTCCCGGACATGCAGCTGATATGCGGGCATGCGGGAGGCGACTGGGAGCTGGCGATACGTACCGTAAGGGCCCAGGAGAACGTAATGTTCGAATTCAGCGGCGCCGACCCCCATTCCGGCTCCGTCGACCTGGCAGTGAAGGAACTGGGCATAGATCGTATCGTATGGGGCGGCCACGGGCCGAGCAGGTCTTTTTCAACCGAATTTTCCAAAGTGCTGGATGCAGACCTTTCGCATAAGGAGAGGATGAAAATCTTCGGGGAAAATTACCGGAAACTGTGCAAGCCTGTGTTTGACAGGAAGGGCTGGGCTCTGAAAGTCTGAAACATTAAGAAGTTAAGGCCATTAAGATTCAGTTGAAAACTTCTTAACAAACGGCCTTAATTATCTTAATTCCTTAATGGTTAAATAAAAAAACCGTCATAGTTTGACTAAAATGTTGAAAACCGGCAAAGCCATTCTTTTATCCTTCCTTTTAATGACCTGCTTCGGCGCAGCGGGCCAGGGAGTCCCGGAAAAAATCGACATCACGACGCTCCCCGGCCTGCAATTTGACAAAGTGCAGTTTGCCGTAAAGCCGGGCGCCAGGGTAGAGCTTATTTTTACCAACAGCGACGACATGAGCCACAACCTGCTGATCGTCAGGCCTGGTAAAAGAGCAGCCGTAGTAGAAGCATCAATGGCCCTGGCCGAAAAAGGACCGGAAATGGGATATATTCCTAAGAGCAAAGATGTTTTGTGGCATATCCCGGTTATTTCTCCCGGTGAAAAAAAGACCCTTAGCTTCACCGCTCCCTCTGCCGCAGGCGCCTACCCGTATGTATGCACTTACCCGGGGCACGGCTTTGTAATGTACGGCGTCATGCACGTGTCGCCTACCCTTGCGATGCCTGCTCCAGACAAGGATCCCGATGTCCCCGACAGCCGCAAAGGCTCCGGGGATGCGCATGCCGCTCATCATCACGGCGAACCCAGGCTACATCCCTACGAGCTCAAACCCCCGTATATCTACCGCGCATTTATGGAAGAGTCCGGGCTTGCAAGCATCGCCGTCAGGCTTCCTCATGAGCTTGCTTTCTGCTGGGATGCGGAGACCTGTAAGCTCCGCTATGCGTGGGCGGGAGGCTTTCTCGATACGAAGGACTTCTGGCACGGACACAAAAACGCCTATCCTAAAATACTGGGTGAAATATTTTACCGTGACAGCGAAGCCTACCCCCTGCGGGTAGGGAATCGCGACCTGGTACCGAGCGTCGTATTTAAAGGCTATCGCATGGTAGACCGGTATCCCGAATTCCTGTACCTGGTCAACGGGCTGGAAGTACAGGAGCTCATTCGTGAAAAACCCGACGGTTCAGGGTTCGAAAGACGGTTCAGGCTTCCCAATGGATTGGAGCCCGTGTGGTTTTTGTACGGAGAAAATGACGGGATGAAATATGATGCTTCCGCGGGGGAAGCCGATACTGAAAGATCGGTCAGGCTGTCACCGGCCGAAGCCAGAGAATTTATCATTACCATGACCAGGCTACCTCAATGAATAAAAATCACTTCTATATACTTTGCTTTTTCTTCCTGTTCCCATTCGCAATTCCGGCCCAGAAAAGCGCGGAAAGCCCCTATAAGGTGGATGAAATCCCGATGCCTGAGGGGCTTGACGCCGAAACCGGGGGAATGGGCTTTTTCCCGGACGGAAGACTGGTGGCCTGCTTTACGCGGGGAGAGGTGATGGTATACGATTTTAAAACCCGGCAATGGTCCGTTTTTGCTGAAGGGCTGCACGAGCCGTTGGGCCTCCTGGTCGAAAGCAACCGGGAAATCGTGGTGCTGCAGCGCCCTGAGCTCACCCGTATCAAAGACACGAACGGCGACGGCATTGCCGACCTGTATGAAAAAATAACCGACGATTTCGGGCTTTCGGGTAACTATCACGAGTTCAATTACGGCCCTGTTAAAGATAAAGACGGCAATTATTTCATAGCCCTGAACACGGCATCATCGGGCGCCGGGTTCCGTAAGAATCCCAGGGGTGCCGTCAATCTTGCCGGGCGCGACAGCACCGACGGGCGAAAACAGATGTATTCGGTAGTTCCTTACCGCGGATGGGTATTGAAAATAACTCCTGACGGGCAGACAATTCCTTATGCTTCAGGATTCCGGTCGCCCAACGGCATCGGTATCGACCCGGCAGGAAACCTCTTTGTTGCCGACAACCAGAGTGACTGGGTAGAAACCAGCAAGCTCTTCCATGTAAAAGAAGGACACTTCTATGGTCACCCGGCCAGCCTCGTATGGGAAAAAGAGTGGGACGGCCGCAATCCTTTCAGGATACCGGTGGGTGAACTGAACAAAAAAAGGAGTGAAGCCATTGTTTTCTTCCCTCACGGGATTATGGCAAATTCTCCGTCTGACCCTGTCTATATACCTGCCGGCACACAATTCTCCCAGTTTGAAGGGCAGCTGCTGGTAGGCGAAATGAACCATGACCGGATCATGAGGGTGATGCTCGAGAACGTAGGCGGTCAGCTCCAGGGAGCCTGCATCCCCTTCCTGGACGGCAGCGGGCTTCGCATGGGCAACAACAGGCTGGCTTTTGCCCCCGACGGCAGTCTTCTGACAGGTCAGATTACCCATGGGTGGGCGGGCTCCAAGGGTATCCAGCGTATCAGCGCCGCTCGTAAAGAGGTGATGGATATCCGGGATATGAAATTGCTGCCTGACGGGTTCGAGTTTACTTTTACGCAGCCGGTCGACAAGAAATCGGCCCGGGACATCTCCGGCTACCTGATCAAGCATTACGCTTACGTATACCAGAAAAAGCCCTATAACGAGCCGATCGACCACTCGAACCAGACCGATGTCCAGACTGTAACTGCGCAGAGCGTAACGCTGTCGGACGACGGGAAAAAGATCTCCGTAAAGCTTCCGTTGCTCAGGAAAGGATATGTTTATGAGTTCAAGCTGGAGGGGATCAAAAGCGCGGGAGGCACACCACTGGCAAACAGGCTGGTTTGCTATACTTTAAACAATTTACTTAACTGACCCGAACATCTGTTCTAACCCCAACTTACCTCAAATAAGTAAAAATACCATCCCGGCCATTGCCTGTTAAAAAGATTCCGCTTAAATTGGTATCTCTTTAAAAACATATACGTACTATCTTTTTTATGAATGAGGACTTTCTCGCCTTCGTCTGGCAACATCAGTATTTTGACCATTCTATCCTGCATACACTCTCCGGCGAAAAAATTACGGTGCTCCGGCCCGGGTACAGGAACACCAATGCCGGCCCTGATTTCTTCGAAGCCAGGATCGAGATCGGCGGTATGCTCTGGATCGGCAACGTGGAGCTCCATGTCAGGACGTCAGGATGGAATCAACACGGTCATTCCCTTGATAAAAACTACGACAGTGTAATCCTGCATGTAGTATGGGAGAACGATCTCCCGATGGAAAATCATCCCAATACGCGTATTCCTGTAATGGAGTTGCGGCACCGCGTCGATCCGGGTATGACAGGCCGTTACCTGGCTATCCTGGAAGCTATGCAGGATATTCCCTGCGGACACCAGTTCCCGGGAGTTCCGCTGCTTGTCAAAAGCAGTATGACAGACCGCGTCCTGGTTGAAAGGCTGCAGAACAAATCCGTCGTCATTTCGGATATGCTCGCCCGGAATAACGGGGACTGGGATGAAACTGCCTGGCAGTTGCTCGCACGCTATTTCGGGGCAAAAGTAAATGCAGACGCTTTCCAGAGCCTGGCGGAACGCATCCCGCTGAAGATATTGCTGAAGCACCGGAACGACCTCCTGCAGTTGGAGGGACTTCTTCTGGGTACCGCCGGCCTGATTCCTTCTGCGACAGCGCCCGGGTACATATCAGACCTGAAACGCGAGTACACTTTTCTTTCGGAGAAATACGGGCTTGGAAAAAAGAGGCTGGATGCGATTGAATGGAAAATGTTGAGGCTGAGGCCTGCGGGCTTCCCGACGGTCAGGATCGCCCAGCTTGCCTCGCTGGTCGGCAGAAACGGGAATTTGTTTTCCCTGCTGACGTCTTTCGAAACCACGTCGCAGTTCGTTAAGTCGCTCAGGTGCATTCAATCGGCCTACTGGCATACGCATTACCACTTCGGCAAGCCGGCCAGGACCCTGGTCCCCCCGATGGGTCTCGAAGCTGTTTATACGCTTATTGTCAATGCTGCGGCTCCTCTTCTGGCTGCCTACAGCTTTAAAACAGACAACAGGAGCTATCTTGACAGGGCAGTCAGCCTGTTGGAAGAAATACCGGCGGAAAACAACAGGATCACGCGGAAGTGGAAGCAACTGGGCCTGGAGATGCCTTCGGCAGCCTCCTCGCAGGGAGCCACCGAATGGTACCACCGCTACTGTACCCAGAAGCGATGTCTGAGCTGTACTGTGGGGAATGTGCTCCTGAAAAGAAATGCACCCTAGGAATTGCTGATGAGGCTCACGCCGGGTATCATGAATAAAGCGCCCACGATAAACGGGACGAGGGTTTCCCATTTGGTTACTTCCAGCCCCAATACAGGTTTATCTGATAAAAAGGCGACGCACGCAAACAGTATCAGGACAATACCTATGATGGTCAGAAGGGCTCCGAAGAAACGCTTGAAACGGGAACTTTCCATAGCGGGGTTTTATGTGGCCTGGTTTGGGGCCTTCGGGCTTTCACCAACCACGAAGTGGTAACATAGTTATAACAAAAATATGAAAATCCGGAATTCTAAAAACCCAGAAGAGGTGGCATCAAAGATAGCACATCCTTTTTCCCGGTAGGTGTTAGTTATAAAAAAATTTTGATACGTGGCACGTTACACTTCACATTTGTGTTATGATTAAAAGTATCCGGCACAAGGGCTTAAAGCAGTTTTATGAGTATGAAAATCCCTCGAAACTTCCGGCTGCCCATATTACCAGGATACGCAGCATTCTAACCCGGTTGGAGTTTGCAAAATCATTGGATGATATCGGTACTCCGGGTTCACGGCTACATCCGCTATCCGGAAGCCTTAAGGGTTTTCACGCGGTCAATGTATCCGGTAACTGGAGGATTATATTTCGATTTGAAGAGGGACACGTCTATGAGGTAGATTATCTGGATTATCATTAAATAGCACAAATTATGAAGCGAGGAATGCGCCCATCCCATCCGGGTGTACTTATTAAGGAAACTATCGACGGCTTGAAAGAGGAAACCAGGCACAACTATACCCAGGCCGAAATAGCCCGGGGCTTAGGCGTAACACGTAAAACACTCTCAGCCATCCTGAACGAGCGCCAGGGCATCAGCTCCGAAATGTGCGTCAGGCTTTCTGAAGCTTTCGGTACCAGTGCGGAATTCTGGTCAGATGTTCAGCGTAATTATGATCTGTGGCATGCTGAAAGAGCGGTAGAACGTAAAAGCATAAGGCATTTCAGGTCGCTGCAAACGAATACCCAGCAACCGGCTTAAAAGGCTAAACAGCCACCTCACACTTCCAGAGCCAGGGCAACCGGGCAATGATCGGAATGAACCGCGTCATTAAAGTGCCGGCAGTTCACTATTTTAGGTCGTAACGCCTCCGAGACAGAGAAATAGTCTATCCTCCACCCCTTATTGTTAGTCCGCGCATTCGCGCGGTAGGTCCACCAGCTGTACTCGATCATATCGGGATGGATAGTGCGGAAGGCATCAGTAAACCCGTTCCCGAACCACTTTGTCATCCAGGCCCTTTCCTCGGGCAGGAAGCCGGAGCTTTTTTTATTCCCGACCGGGTCATGAATATCCCGTGCAGTATGAGCGATATTAAGGTCTCCGCAGATCACCAGCCGGGGCCGCTGAAGATATAGCTCATGGGCGAATTCGTAAAAATCATCCAGGAATTTCATTTTCACCGTCTGCCGTACTTCCCCGCTTGTCCCCGAAGGGAAATAGCAGTTTAAAATCGTAAGATCGCCGAAGTCGGTCCGCAGTATCCTGCCTTCGGCGTCATAGAACGGTACCCCACACCCTGTAACGACCAGGTCGGGGGCTGTTCTGGCGAAGGTAGCGACGCCGCTATAGCCCTTTTTCCCGGCGGCATGCCAGCCGACGAGCTGATACCCCAGGTCTTCCAAAGGCGAAATATCCACTTGGTCTTCCATGGCTTTCACTTCCTGGAAGCACAATATGTCGAAAGGTTTTCCCTCGAAGGTCGCATGTCTGAGCCAGTCGGCCAACCCGTTTTTAAGGGCTGCCCTTATGCCATTGAGATTATAGGAAAGGATACGCATGATCAACTGGCGGTTTCGGCCGGGGTAGCTTTTTTATCCTTGAAGAAAAGAATGAAAAGCAGCAGGACGACAAAAGAAATGCCTGCCGGAACCAGCCAGATAGACGTCCAGTCCTTGCTGCCGTCTGCCAGGGTATAAGTATCGGCTACCAGGCCTGAAATCCATGAGCCGATCCCCATGCCGATCCCGTAGGTAGCCAGGTAAATCAGCCCCTGCGCCGCGGATTTCACCTTTTCCCCCGCCTTATTGTCAGTATAGATCTGCCCTGTCACGAAAAAGAAATCATAGCATACCCCGTGCAATACGATGGCAAGATAGAGCAGCCATTCGCTGGTGCCGGCATCGCCATAGCCGAAGCCGATAAAACGGACGATCCAGGCAAGCAACGCAGAAATCAGCATCCACTTTACGCCAAACCGGGCATAGATGAAAGGAATGAGCAGCATAAATATAATTTCGGAAGCCTGCCCCAGCGACATCTTGTTTTCCACGTTTGTCATTCCCGAGTCGGTAAGCGAAGGATTGGCCCATGCATAGTAAAATGACAGCGGGATACAAATCAGGATGGAAGATATAACGAAAATCAGGAAAGACCGGTCTTTCAGCAAACGGAATGCATCGAGGCCAAGGATATCTCCGATAGAAGCATTCTGGCTTGCTTTGGGCGGCGTGTCCGGCAGCAGGAAAGCGTACAGGCCAAGCGCGATGGATACATACATCGAAATTTCAAAAATGGCGACCTTATCCCCGAAATTATACAGTCCGACAATATTGGTCACTACGATCCAGGCGATAGTTCCCATTACCCTGATGGCCGGAAATTCTTTCTCGGAGCTCACCATCTGCTGCATAGCGATCGAATTCCCGAGGGCAAGCGTAGGCGCATAGGTAACGCAATAGAGCAGGATCATCCAGAAAAAAGCGTCAGGATCCTTTGTTTGTATCAGGAAATACAGCACTACCGCACCCAGGATATTGAGAGCGCCGAGGACCTTCTGGGCGGCGAAATAACGGTCGGCTACCAATCCTATGAAAAAAGGCGCAATAATCATCGCTATCGAGAAAGCTGCGTAGGCATTGCCTACCTGCAAGCCGGTTGCCCCGAGCTGGGTTACCATATATTTACTCATTTGTCCGTACCAGGCTCCCCATATCACAAACTGGAGAAACATCATGAGCATCAATTGAATTCTTACAGTGGCCTTCATTTCAGGTTATTCTTGGTAAAAATTGAGTTTAGCGGGTTTGCTGTTATGAAATGATCTTCTTCAGTTCGTTTAGCTTAAGCAGCGCCTCGATAGGCGACAACGTATTGACATCCATAGCCCCGAGCTTGTTTTTCAGCTCTTCCATCCTGGGGTCGGCAGCTTCGAAAATGCTGAGCTGGTAATTGTTTTTCGGCATTTCCCTGATCCGCTTCCTGTGTTTTTCGGCTACGTGGTCTTTTTCCAGGTGCCTCATGATCTCATCGGCCCTCAGCACGATGGGCTGCGGCATCCCGGCAATCTGCGCCACATGAATACCGAAGCTATGCTCGCTTCCTCCCGGTTTCAGCTTCCGCAGGAAAATAATTTTGCCGTCTACTTCTTTTACGGATACGTTGAAGTTGCGGATACGGGGAAAATCTTCCGCCAGCTGGTTCAATTCGTGATAATGCGTGGCAAATAAAGTCCTGGCCCGGCACTGGGGATGCTTATGAAGGTATTCGGTAATGGCCCAGGCTATCGCGACGCCGTCGTAAGTGCTCGTTCCCCGTCCGATCTCATCCAGTAAAACCAGGCTTCTGTCGCTCAGGTTATTCAGGATGCTGGCGGTTTCGGTCATCTCCACCATGAAGGTACTTTCGCCCCGGCTGAGATTATCGCTCGCTCCTACCCTTGTAAAAACCTTATCTACCAGTCCGACCCTGGCCGACTTTGCAGGCACAAAGCTTCCCATCTGGGCCATCAGCACGATAAGCGCAGTCTGCCGCAGCAACGCCGACTTACCGGCCATATTGGGCCCTGTAATGATAATGATCTGCTGGCTGTCGCCATCCAGGAAAACATCATTGGGAATGTAGCTTTCCCCCAAAGGCAGCTGGCGCTCGATGACCGGGTGCCTTCCGCCCTTTATATCAAGTATGTTTTCTTCCGTGATCTCTGGCTGCGTATACTTATTCCTGACTGCCGTTGTGGCGAAGGATAAAAGCGCATCCAGCTCCGACAGGGCCCGGGCGTTTTGCTGGATAGCCCCGATGTATTCTGTTGCGTAGAGCATAAGATCATTATAGATATTCTGCTCGATCGCAAAAATCCTGTCCTCGGCGTTCAGGATCTTCTCCTCGTAAGTCTTGAGCTCCATGGTAATGTAGCGCTCGGCATTTACCAGCGTCTGCTTCCGGATCCACTCGGCAGGTACCTTATCCTTGTGCGCGTTGCTCACTTCCAGGTAGTACCCGAAGACTTTGTTATAGGCTATCTTCAGGGAAGGGATCCTGGTATTTTCGCTCTCGCGATTCTGCAGCTGTAAAAGATAATCCTTGCCTGCATAGGCTATCTTATGCAGCTCGTCAAGCTCGTCGTCTACGCCGGTTTTGATCATATTCCCCTGGTTGGTAACGATCGGCACCTCGTCTTTCAGCTCCCTTTCAATCCGGGACAGGAGCGCCTCGCACGGGTTCAGCTGATCGAGGAAACGTTCGAGCGAACTCTTTTCCGGAGCTGTCTCAGGTGTATCTCCCGCAGGCGCGCCGGGATCAGCACCGATAACCTTCCGGAGCTGGTCCCTGATCGGCCCTATCTGCCGGAGCGCTTTTTTAAGCTGCACCATTTCCCGGGGGTTGATCCGTCTGACCGCTACTTTCGAAATAAGGCGCTCAAGATCTCCTATGGGCTTCAGCAACTGCAGGAGCAAGTCATGGTGCTGCTTGTGGCTTGTAAAAAGCGCCACCGTTTTTAAACGCTCTTCAATAGCTCGTTTTTCCTTCAGGGGCAGGACCATCCAACGCCTCAGGAGCCTCGCCCCCATAGGGGTCACAGTCTGATCCAGCACCTCGATAAGAGGTACGCCGCCCTCCTGCTGCGGGTATACCAGCTCCAGGTTACGTATGGTAAACCGATCGAGCCAGACGTGGTGATCTTCCTCCAGCCGCATGATGCGGTTGATATGGGAAATTTCACGATGCTCGGTTTCAAGCAGGTAATGAACAATAACGCCCGCCGCCACGATGCCTAGAGGGAGATTATCGATACCAAAACCTTTCAGCGTGCTGGTTTGAAAATGGTTCGTCAGCTTTTCCTCGGCAAAGTCATAGCCAAAACACCATTCGTCCAGTTGGAAGGTATGAAACCTGTCTCCGAACGACTGGAAAAATCGTTCCTTTTCCTTTTTGCAAAAAAGTACTTCCGTGGGCGCCAGGCTCTGCAGCAGCTTGTCGAGATAGGCAACATTGCCTTGTGCGGTCATAAATTCGCCCGTCGAAATATCCAGGAAGGCGATCCCATGCCTGTCTTCCTTTCCTAAATGAACGCAGGCCAGGTAGTTGTTCCTGCGGGTGTCAAGCACATTATCGTTGAGCGATACGCCCGGTGTTACCAATTCCGTCACACCCCTCTTCACAATCCCTTTTGCCGTAGCCGGGTCTTCAAGCTGGTCACATATAGCCACCCTCTCTCCGGCCCTTACCAGCTTCGGGAGGTAGGTGTCCAGCGAATGATGCGGGAAACCGGCGAGTTCCTCATGGGCCCCGCCGTTGTTGCGCCGGGTAAGCACAATCCCTAATATTTTCGAAGCTTTGACTGCGTCTTCTCCAAAGGTCTCATAAAAATCGCCTACGCGGAAAAGCAGGAGCGCGCCCGGATATTTGGCCTTAATCTGGTTGTATTGTTTGCTTAGAGGTGTCTCTTTAGGGGCAGAAGGTTTTGCCAAGGCTTAATCTTTTAAATGGTTCTCCAGAGTAATCATCCCTGAACGCTATTTACAAAAATAAGCGATTAATGCCTAAAATAATCGCAACTGCCCTCCCTTTATGAACAGGGTCTTATCTAATTCCGGCGCCGAACGACCGGCCAGGAACTTCCGGCAGGCCAGCCTGTGCATCTGGTGGATGCTGTCGGCCAGCACCCCTTCTCCGCGCATACGATGATGAAAGCGCGAATCATTCAGCGTACCGTTATGACACGCCCTGATCTGGTTCAGTATCTTGTCTGCCCTGTCAGGATAGCTGCGGTGCACCCACTCGGTAAAGATCTCGTCTATAGCGCCGTTCAGCCTCACGATCGTAAGCCCGGCCCAGCATGCCCCGTTTTTAGCGGCCGCTTCTATGATTTTAGGCACTTCATGGTCGTTAAGACCGGGAATCAGCGGGGCTGTCATGACCCCGACAGGCACACCGGCTTCGTGCAGCGCCCTGATCGTCTGCAGACGCTTCTGGCCCGTAGCCGTACGCGGCTCCAGCAGGCGTCTCGTATTTTCGTTGAGTGAAGTAACGGAAAGCGCCGTCGACACCAGGTTCAGCTCCGCCAGCTTCGTGAGAATATCCAGGTCGCGGCAAACAAGGGAGTTTTTTGTAAGAACGGAAACCGGGTTGCGATACTGAAGGCATATTTCCAGCAGCCGACGGGTCAACCGGAACCTCTTTTCAGCGGGCTGATAGCAATCGGTATTCCCCGATAAATGAATAGTCCGGGGAGACCAGCTTTTGGAGTTAAAGAGCTTTTCAAGCAATTCGGGCGCATTCTTTTTAACAATAATTTTTGTTTCAAAATCCTCTCCCGCCGAATACCCCCAGTATTCATGGGAATTCCTCGCATAGCAGTATATACAGCCATGCTCACATCCCCTGTAGGGATTTATCGAAGTATAGCCCGGCAGGTCAGGGCTATCGGAAAGCGATACGATGGTCTTAGGATATTCGGGGATAAATTGAGTCCGCGGCCCTTGCGGGATCTCATCGGAAGCCTCCTCTACAGGATCTTCCACTATCCTGTGCCTGGAAAATTTGTTGGGCGTGTTGATGCCCGCCCCTCTCCCCTTTGCTGCTGCACACATTGTTAAGTAAACCAGGAATGTATAATACGCGAAACCGCTTAAAAAAGGGAAGTCTGTATGCCCTGGTCGGAAGACCGCGCTTCGTTGCCTTTCCCTTTAAAAGTAAACTCGCTTACCATCATGCTGCCCCTGTCCTTCGGGTACCTGAGCAGCACAACCCCGCTAGCTTCAAATTCGTGGTAGAAACGCCGCGACTGCCATTCTTCCCCCGCTTTTCTAAGCTGATCATCGGTAAGCCTCCTTGCAACGGTGACGTGTGGATGACTTACAAACTCTATTCCCGAAACCTGCGCCTCCATCCTCAGGCGCTTCCTTAGAAAAGGCGGGTTTCTGAAAACCGAACCAAACAGCGCACCGCCGTTTTCCACCTTTATACAGAAAGCCTTGGTAAGAAACTCGAAGCCCGACAGCCTTACGGGCTGAACCGGGACTTCCGCTGCCAGTTTTTCCATACGAAGAGAAATCCTGTCTTCGAACACAGGATCCATGAAGCAGCTCATCAGCGTCATGTGGGGATATTTAATCGTAAAGCTTTCCCCCGGGAAAAAGGCCGCAAATTCATCCTGAACAGCCTTTACCCGCTGAACCGTCGTCGACGGGAGCTTCAGCATAAGCGCATACTGGAGGTTTTTATCAGGTTGGTTGACTGCCGGCATAGCTAAGGATCAGGATTTTTTTATAGCACAAATATATTTCATTAATATTATATAATACAACTATATCATAAACTTTTTATCCTTTGACAATCGATTGCTGACGGGGAACATACCCGCCGGCAACTATGTTATACCGGGGAAGCGAACCATTCCGCCTGAAACCATAGCCTGATATGCAGCCCGATCCAAGCCTGCTCACAGACCTGCTTACCTACAGGATGCCTTTCGGAAAACACAAAGGTAAATTACTGAGAGAACTCCCCGTGTCATACCTGGAATGGATGGCCCGTGAAGGCTTCCCAAAAGGAAAACTCGGCCAGTTGCTGGCTACGCTTTACGAAATAAAGATCAACGGGCTTGAGTACCTGCTGGCAGAAATCGGCAGGAACGGGTCAGCGAAGTAATTTTTTGAGCTCCTCTACTGCTGCGACAGGAGAGGCATTCCCGTAGATGATCTGGTAAACCATGTCGGTAACGGGCATATTCACTTTGTAACGCTCATTGATCACGGAAATGCTTTTGGCGGCATAGTATCCTTCGGCTACCATTTTCATCTCCAACTGCGCAGCCGCCACCGAATAGCCCCGTCCCAGCATATTACCGAACAGCCGGTTCCTGCTGAACTGGGAATAGGCCGTCACGAGCAGATCGCCCAGGTAGGCTGAAGCGCTCAGGTTCCTCGGTCTCGGATCGATCGCGGTGAGGAATCGTTCGATCTCATCCATGGCGCAAGACACCAGTACTGCCTGGAAATTGTCTCCGTATCCCAGTCCGTGCGTAATCCCGCACGCCAACGCAATGATATTTTTTATGACGGCCGAGTACTCGACACCATAGAGATCGTCGGAAGGATGGGCTGTAACATACCGGCATGAGAGGAGCGCAGATACCTTTTTTGCCGTTTCCACATCTGGCGATGCAATAGTCAGGTAGGATTGCTTACCCAATGCCACTTCCTCCGCATGGCACGGCCCGCCTATCGCGCATAATGATGATTTGGGAATCCCGAAATCCCGCGCGAGCCAGTCGGTGATCAGCACGTGATCGGACGGTATCAATCCCTTTACAGCCGAAATCACCTGCTTCCCCCTGAGCAATTCCGGATCGAGGTTTTCAAAAGGCTCTTTGACAAAAGCCGCAGGTATAGCCAGGACTACATATTCTGTTCCTTTTAAAGCTGCCTTCAGACTGGCGCAGGGGGTTACCCTTTTAGGGTTGATATACACGTCGCTCAGATAGGACGGATTATGATGATGCTGCCTGATATGCTCTATATCGGCCGCATCCCTTAGCCACCAATTCACCCGGGTAGCCGGGCTCTCAGCCAGAATTTTCACTAACGCTGTTGCCCAGCTTCCACCGCCTATAACTGCTACTTTAAGGTTACCCGATACTATCATTATGAAACGTACATCCCTGTTACATCAATTTATCGTTAAAAGTCGTTACTTTTTGAGAAATAGTCAGTATCAACTATGATTAGTTTACTGCTATGACCGGCTTTTATTATTTCGGTTGAGAGTATTAACATTTTCTAAACATAACTAATACCGTACCTTATGAGCAAGTTTGATGATGCATTGGCTACCTACATGGGAGAAGCCAAAAAGCTTGGCATATCTGTCGACCAGGCGTTACTTGAAAAAGTCACCAAAGGGCTGGGGCCATCGATCTACAATGCCGACTCGGCGAAGGTTGCTTCCAGCGACTCTAAAGAACTGGATCGGGTGAAGCAGAACTTTCTTATTAAAAAGCTGGGCCTGGCCGACGGACCTGAGCTCGACAAACATATAGAAGGGGTCGTTAACCAGCTTGGAAGCTCTAACAGCAACAAGTACAGGGCTCTTTTTTACTACCTGCTGGTGAAGTCCACCGGTAAGGAGTCTGTATATTAAATAAGTAGCCGGGGGCCAGGGCCCCCGGCTACTTATTTAATCCCCGGCTATTTCTTCGCACTCTTGGGAGCAATGGCGGCGCCGTCTTTCAGCCTTTTCGAAACCTCGATATAAGGCCCTGAAACTACCTCGTCACCTTCATTCAATCCCGATAGTATCTCAATTCTCTCGAAATCGCTGATCCCGGTCCTGACCTCCCTCATCGACGCCTTACCCGCAACGTTGAGAAACACTACTTCCCGAACTACCTGTTTCTTTTCGGCCACTCCGCTTTTCCCCGCATTGTCGTCGTCCCCGGAAGAAAGCGTGTCGCGGGTCGTGACGGCTGCCACCGGAACGGATAGCGCCCTGTCTTTCTTCTCTGTAATGATCTCCACCGAGGCAGTCATACCCGGCTTGAAGGGATAACGCGTGTTGCCCCGGTTGTTCAGCACTGCCGCATAGGATTCGTTGAGAATCCTTATACGCACTTCAAATTCCGTAACGGCATCGAGAGACGTTGTTGTGGTCGTTGCGTTGATAAGTCCGTTTGCAGTATTCGCTATTTCCCGTACGATCCCCATAAATTTCTTTCCCGTGCTGAGGTAAGCATCCACTTCGATCTCTACCGTGTCGCCGAGCGCCACCCTCACAATATCATTTTCATTGACATTCACTCTCACTTCCATATTATCCATATTGGCGATACGCATCATCTCCGTTCCCGCCATCTGGGTCGTACCCACTACGCGCTCACCTACCTCAACCTTGAGAAGCGAAATGATGCCGCTGACCGGAGCAAAAATGGTTGTCTTTCTCAGGTTCTCGGCGGCATCCCTTGCATTTGCTTCAGCGCCCCGTATGTTAAACAGGGCAGCCTGTATATTGGCGTCAGCCGCTTCAATGTCCTTTTGGGCCACCTGGTAATCGGCGCTGGCCTGCTCAAATTCTGAAGCCGGGATTACTTTATCCTCGTACAGTTTCCTGCTTCTCTCGTAATTGGTTTTCAGCCTCACCAGCCGGGCTTCAGCCTGCGCAAGCGCTGCCCTGGCCTGTTCCATGGAAGCTTTGTTTGCATCGACCGTAGCTTTGGCACGCGCCATCTGGGATTCGTAGTTGTCGGGGCGGATCTTGAGCAGGATCTGTCCTTTAACCACCGAATCCCCTTCTGCCACATACAGCTCGGTGATCTCGCCCGAAACATCCGGGCTCAGCTTTACTTCCACTTCAGGCTGGATTTTCCCCGAAGCGCTTACTTTTTCTATAATACCTGCCTTCCGGACCTTTGAGAATTCCACTTCCGCAGGTTTCTCCCGGCCTATCCATCCGGCCTTCTTAGCTATAAATAAGCCTGCAATCAGCAACACCAGGGTGCCCCCGAGAATCCACCAGATATTGTTAGACGATTTACGTGCCATATATTATGAAGATGTAAAAGAAATGAGGATATGCTTGTTACTGATCGAGATTAAGCGGTTTTGCCATATAGAAATCCAGGACCTTCGTCCTGAAAATATAGTCGTACTTGGACTGGACAAGGCTGGCTTTCCCCCTGTCAAGATTGGCCTTTGCTATGTTATATTCCGCCGCGCTCAAAGCCCCTGCATTGAACCTGCTTTCCGCCGCCCTGAAGGCTTCTTCAAAAGCATTCACCTGGTTGACCGTGGCGCTGTAGCTCTTGGCGGCGTTCGTCATGTTGATATAGGCCTGCTCTATATTTTGTCTTATAGTATTGGCCGCGATCTGGTTATCATACTCGGCGCTCATCATCTGCAGCTTTGCGTTTGCTACCGCATATTTAGCCTGGAAACCGTTGAAGATCGGGATGCGCAGGCTGAAATTCAGAGAAGAGTTCCTGTTAAAATCCAATACCCCGAAATAATTGAAATGCCGATACTCCCCACCCGGCACCGTAACGATCTCGGTCAGGTACTGGCGGCTGTCATTGAGCAAAACGAACTGCGTCTTGGACGGTATTTCTAATACAGTAGCGGGGCTGCCATCAGAAATGAACCGCTCTGAAGGAGCATTGCTCGAATAGGCAGTGTTTATTCCCCCGGACATCGTCAGGCTGGGCAGGTATCTTCCTCTCGCCACGCTGATACCTCTTTCGGCTGCCCGTACTTTTAACCTGGCGGCCTCCATTTGCGGCAAATGGCTGAGCGCGGTTTCATAAACTTCGTTGACAGTGGCCCCGTAAGCCAGCATTTCCGGGTCTTTTAAAGGAATTGACCTTATTTCGAGGGCAACGCTACCCGGTACATTCATAAACTGCTTTAATGATAGTTTTGATGCCTCCAGGTTATTTTCCGCATTGAGCAGGTTGAGCTCCTCGTTAGCCAGCTGCGCCTTGAGATCCAGCAGCTTTGCCTGAGCTTCCGCACCCGCTTCAACCAGGCGGTTCATCCTTATGACCTGCTGGTTGGTAGCTTCCTTCTGAAGGCCGGCTACCGTAACAAGCTCCTGGTTGTTGAGCACCTGCAGATAAGCCAAAGCTACATTCAGCATCAGATCATTCCGGGCGGCATCATAGTCTTTCTGGCTCGCCATTGTGTTCAGCTGGTTTTGAAGCACGGTATTGTGCTGCTGCATGCCGTTGTACAGGGTTACCGACGCGCCGAGCTGGTAATTATTGAAATTGATGTTCTGCTGAACGAACTGGTTTGTAAACGGATCGATGTTACGTCCGAAGCTGAACCCCTGCGATGCATTGAAATTCAGACTTGGCCAGCGTTGCCACTTCGACTGGTCGTAGTTAATGATGTTTCCCTGTACCTGCAGATTGGACTGCTTCAACTGCGGATTATTGCGTAACGCAATTCCTATCGCCCCCTCAAGGTCTACCGGCCCCTCGGGCAACGCTAAACCGGTGTCTCCCTGCGAAAAGCCCGGGAAACGCAGCAGGACAAAGAAAGCAAGAAAAATCAGGGCATAAATCTTACCGGGAGGCAGCATGACAGAATTTTTTAGCTTGTATTAATGACAACAATATTACCGGCATCTCCGGATACATGTTCTGCTTTTTATACAGGCGGTTGAAGAACTTTTTGAAAGGGTGAATAGCCGGACTGCCCGGGTTTTGCCCATCGCAGCTTTATCCGGCAAACCCGCCTTTGTAATCTCCTAAATTGACAAATTTCTCACAAAATGTATACTCTCCGGGCTGGTTTGACCCTACTATTACCAACTGTCCGGCTTCCAGAAGCACCGGTACGTTATCCAGGTACCATTGTATCCCCCTGCTGTCGAGGTTGGAGGTAGGCTCGTCGAGAAATACTACCGGGACGTCTGTCTGAAATGCCAGCGCCAGCCGGAGACGTTGTTTCATCCCTGAAGAAAAATGGCGTATCAGCTTATGCGCCGCGTGCGAAAGCTGCGCAAAGTCCAGGAACTGGCTTATAGTAAGCGATGATTTAAACGGTTTAAAGCTTTGGTGAAATTCGGCAAATTCACGAAGTGTGAACTCTTCGACAAGCTCGAGATAGGGAGCGGCAAGCGCTATGTACCTGTACCAATCGTCAATATGAATTTCCCTGCCGTTTTCCACGTACCGGACCGAGCCTTCATTTACAGGCAGTTGCCCCGTCGCCAACCTGATGAGCGTCGATTTGCCGCTGCCGTTCGCTCCTATAAACGCATACCCGGTACCCGGCGACAGACGAAGGTTCACCCGGCGGCATATCCACTCAGTATTAAACTTTTTGCCCGCATTTTCAAGGATAATTTCCACTTGCTCAGTAATGGATACGGGTCGTCTTACCTCCTAGTCCGTCTCCGAAGCCTCATGACCCTGCGTTTGTAACGGGCTTTTAATAATCCCCCTCTCCGATGTCCTGATGAAATTGACGATTTCGTCCCTTTCTTTTGACGCCGGGAGCTCGATCTCGATCTGGCTCAGCGCATCCGCATTATTAAGTCCCTTGACAAATACGTACCTGTATACATTCTGGATATCGGCAATCTGCTCGTTCGTGTACCCGCGTCTTCTCAGCCCCACGGAATTGATCCCCGCGTAGGAGATCGGCTCACGGGCCGCTTTGGTGAACGGCGGAACATCTTTCCGGACAAGCGAAGCCCCGGAAATAAAGGAATGTATCCCTATCCGCGCAAATTGATGTACGGCGCTCAAAGCGCTGATAATAGACCAATCCCCTACATGGACATGGCCGGCCATCTGTACATTGTTACCTATAATGCAATTGTTGCCTACGCGACAGTCGTGCGCAATATGGGCATAAGCCATGATCAGGCAATTATTGCCGACTTCCGTTTTCCAATGCTCTTCCGTCCCCCTGCTGATCGTGGCATATTCCCTGATGGTCGTATTATCTCCTATATAGGTGAGCGTATATTCGCCCTTATATTTCAGATCCTGGGGGATCGACGACACCACGGCGCCGGAATAGATCCTGCAATTTTTGCCGATCCTGGCCCCTTCGTTGATCACGGCATGCGAGCCGACCCACGTTCCCTCGGCAATCTCCACATCCTTATGGATCATCGCGAAAGGTTCGATGACTACGTTATGGGCTATCCTGGCTTCAGGATGAATATATGCGAGTGGCTGTATCATTTTTTTCTTACTAGGCTGGCTATCATATCCGCTTCACATACCAACTGGTCGTTAACATACCCCCTTCCGGTCATTTTCACGATCCCTCTTTTCATCGGGGAAATGAAAACACATTTGAAGATCACGGTATCACCCGGAAATACATTTTTGCGGAAACGGCAGTTTTCTATTCCGATCAGGTATGGCCAGTAATTTTCAGGATCGGGTACGGAGCTGAGCACCAAAATCCCTCCTGTCTGGGCCATGGCTTCCAGCTGCAATACACCGGGCATAACGGGGTTCCCGTCAAAATGCCCCACGAAAAACTCCTCGTTTATAGTGACATTTTTGATCCCTACTACCGAATTTTCGTCGAGCGCGATGATTTTGTCTATCATCCGGAAAGGATAGCCGTGAGGAAGCAGCTGCGCGATCTGGTTGACGTCAAAGATCGGCGGCTTGCTGGGATTATAGGAAGGCACATCTCCCTTCTTTTGCTTGATCAGCTTCTTGATCTTCCGGGCAAACGCAATATTGGCCGCATGGCCGGGCCTGGCAGCGAGTATCTGCGCTTTTATCGGCCTTCCCACGAGGGCAAGGTCGCCGATCAGGTCGAGCAGCTTATGGCGGGCCATCTCATTCGGATAGTGCAGCTCAATATTGTTCAATATCCCTTTTGCCTTATCCAGGCTTATTTTAGGCTTCTTCAGAAGATCGGCCAGGTGCTCGAGCTCTTCTTCCCCGACCGCCCTGTCGGCGATTACGATCGCGTTGGCAAGATCGCCGCCTTTTATCAGGTTCTGCTTGTAGAGGGTTTCCAGTTCATGAAGGAAAACAAAAGTCCTGCAACTGGCTATCTGCTCCGAAAACTGCGAAATATCATTCAGAAAAGCGTGCTGGCTGTTGATTACGGACGAGTTGTAGTCAACCATTACCGTAAGCCTGTAATCGGGCAAAGGCAGGGCTGCTATTTCAATGTCCTTCTCGGGATTCTTGTAATGGACATGCTCGGGAATCTCAAAATATTCCCGGTAGGCATTCTGCTCTACCAGGCCTGCGTTTTGCAGCGCCTCCACAAACCGAATGGAGCTTCCATCCATGATCGGCGGCTCGGGGCCGTCGAGCTGGATCAGGACGTTGTCTATCTGAAGGCCCACCAGTGCGGCAAGCGTATGTTCCACAGTGTGAACCCTTGCACCGTTTTCCTCAATGGTAGTACCTCTCGAAAGATCCACTACGTTATCAACATCGGCCGCCACTATCGGCTGATCAGGCAGATCTATCCGCTGGAACTTGTAGCCATGATTAGCCGGCGCGGGTACAAAAGTCATGTTCACGGGTACGCCCGTATGAAGGCCTACACCTGAAACAGATACCGGTGATTTGATGGTCTGTTGTTTCTCGTTCATTGGTTTTATTTAACCGGGGAAGTATTGGATGAATCTCTCTCTCCGGGGATAAAGCTTTACTATTATTCCGGTTGCCGGGACCGGTCGGCCGACTCGATACGCTCCAGGCGTTTCTCAAGCTCGGGTAGCCTTCTCAGCAAGGACAGTGCCCGTAAATGGCTCTTCAATTCAGTTGCCGGCGAGCCCGCCAGCGAATGCCCCTCTTCTTTCACAGATTTAGAGATGCCGGATTGCGCACCTACTTTGGTGCCATCGGCCAATGTGATATGGCCTACTATGCCTACCTGACCAGCCAATACGCACTGGGCTCCCACTTTCGTTGAGCCCGATATACCGGTTTGAGCGGCGATCACGGTATTCTGACCGATTTCCACGTTATGGGCGATCTGTATCAGGTTATCAAGCTTCACTCCTCTGCGGATAATCGTCGACCCCATGGTCGCACGGTCGATGGTCGTATTCGATCCGATACTTACGTCATCTTCGATCACTACATTTCCCAATTGCGGTATCCGCCGGTAGGAGCCGTCAGGCTGAGGTGCAAACCCGAACCCGTCCCCGCCGATCACCGCGTTGGCAAATATAGAACAATTGTTTCCAATGATTGTTTTGTCGTAAATTTTAACCCCGGGATGAATCACCGCATTATCACCTATCACTACGTCGTCGCCGATATAAGCCCCCGAAAAAAGCTGGAGATTCTTCCCTATCCGGCAGTTACGCCCTATATAAGTAAAAGGGCCGATATATTCGCCTGCTCCGACGGTGACGTTGGTTCCGATATAATACGGCTGCTCCCTGCCTGTCTGCCGGCCGGCCATCATTTTCTGGTATTCTTCCAGGAGCCTGGTAAACGCCAGATAAGGGTTTTCGACACGGATGAGCGTCGCTGAAAAAGGTTGAGCCGGTTTGAAGTCCGTATCTACAATCACTGCAGATGCCCGGGTGGTATAAAGATAGGGTTCGTACTTCGGGTTAGCCAGGAATGAAATATCGCCCTCCCCGCCTTCCTCGATCTTCGCTGCAGAACGGATAATTCCTGACCCGTCTCCCTCTACCTTCCCGCTTATTAATTGTGCTATCTGACTTATAGTAAACTCCATAAAGGCTTCCGGGAGTTGTGATATATGCTATTCGTTATTCTAATACCGCCCTGTCGGTCAAATCGTGTTTCCTTTTTTCAGGATTAAGGCCCCAAAGATACGTTTTTAGCCCAACAAACGAAGTGTTTACTGACAATCTTACTGAGCGCGCGGATAGCGGGCAGCTCCGAAGCCTCAGAAATATCGATAATTTTCCCGCTTTTCATCTTCACTTTGATCTGCTCGCTTTCTGTCAGGTAGGCGGCATTGGAAATCGTACCCTCAACCGCAAAGTAGCTCAAAAAAGCTTCCGGGATATTTTTTTCTGCCAGGCTTTGCCGTAGCGACTGCAGGATTTCCCCGCTCTGCTCAGGCGAGACATACTGCAGCTTGAAGAGCTTCCGATTCATGAGCATGGAACAGAGCGTCGACAGCACGAGGTCTTCGTGAGACATCCAGACTTTGATAGAAGTCCAGAGGTCATTGTCGTCGAGGCTGGTAAAGAGAGAAGAAAATCCCGGAGTGAGCAGAGAAAGCGGATTTTCATCATCCGATAAAAGAAAAGCCTTCAGCACCGGCGTCGCAAAAATATCCGCTCCTTCCCGGGCCAGCTCTCTTGCTCTCCTGAGGATCTGGGTCAGCATCATTTCTGCGCAGAGAGACGTTTTATGCAGGTAAACCTGCCAGTACATAGTCCTCCGGGCATTCAGGAAATGCTCGATGCTGAGTAGTCCTTTCTCTTCGACAACCAACTCGTCGTCTGCGATATCGAGCATCTTGATGATGCGGTCGGTGCCGATCGAACCTTCAACCACGCCGGTATAGTAGCAGTCCCGGTTGAGATAGTCGAGGCGGTCCATATCCAGCTGACTGGAAATCAGCTGGTGAAAAAAGCCCCGGTTGTAAGTCCCCTCGAACATTTCGATAGCCATAGACAACCGGCCTGAAAACCCGGCGTTCAGCTCTTTCATCAAAAGCAGGGAAATGTGCTCGTGCGGCACATGCGGCAGCAGGGTATTCTCCAATACATGGGAAAACGGCCCATGCCCCAGATCATGCAGCAGGATGGCTGCCTGGACGGAGGTAGCCTCTTCCTCGCTGATCTTGTGCCCCTTGCTCCTTAGCGTCTGCAGCGCCTGGCCCATAAGGTACATAGCGCCTATAGCATGATGAAATCGCGTGTGCAATGCCCCCGGATAAACAAGCTCTGTCAACCCCAGCTGGCGGATTCTTCTCAAACGTTGAAACCAGGGATGTTCAATCAGGTCAAACAAAAACGCTGACGGAATACCGATAAACCCGTAAACCGGGTCATTAATTATCTTTCGCTTATTCAATCGTATGGATTTTTTACAAAAATAGCAATCGAAAGAAAACTCGAACTATTCCTTTGAACATATTTGCATAAAAGAAATCAATAACTAATTTTGCACTCCCGATCGGGCGATGTTACCGGAACGGGGGGAGTTGAAGGGCCTCCGATAGCTATCGGAGCTCAGTTGGTTAGAGCATCTGATTCTCCCGATAACTATCGGGAC
Source organism: Spirosomataceae bacterium (assembly GCA_037191015.1). Classification (GTDB taxonomy): domain Bacteria; phylum Bacteroidota; class Bacteroidia; order Cytophagales; family Spirosomataceae; genus Ravibacter. Next base: position 29,236 of record JBBCKD010000026.1, on the reverse strand, counting down.
AGGTGGCGACAGGAAGATAAAAATACAGATAAGGGCCTATAGCTCAGTTGGTTAGAGCACCTGACTCATAATCAGGTGGTCCCAGGTTCGAGCCCTGGTGGGCCCACAGTGAAAATCAAGGAGTTACATTAATTTGTGGCTCCTTTTTTGTTTTGTGGTGGACACAATTTGATACGCAGATGTATTTTAACTGTTGAACATACCTAACTGTGGTTCAAGTCAAAAATTTGTGGAGTGGATAGGATTTTATCTAGGTCTATTTATTCAATCAAACCTAATTGTTTTGGAGAATTTCCTGCCGCTTATCGAGTTAATCTTACCGGATTTTATAATTGACAATTACTTGTTGACCAATGTAGAGAAGTCGGATGGGCTTTATCATGTCCATTTGGAAGAGAAAAATTATTCAGAAGACGATCCAAGAAAAGCAGATTTACCTTCCAAAGGTTTTTTTCCAACCATTACCTTGCAAGATTTTCCGATACGAGGTTACAAGGAATTCCTTCACATAAAGCGTCGCAGATGGCTCAATACAAAGACAGGGAAAGTAGAATACAGAGATTGGAATGAGGTATCAGAAGGAACGCAGATGACTAGTGAGTTTTCCGCTTTTTTACTGGATCGCCGGCCGAAAGGAATTGGTGGTTACCAGGGCTAATGATGTTTTGGAGCATCGGTCGTTTTTATGGAGTCAATGGTAAAGATTTGTTTATGCCAATACTGTGATTTTCAGAGCGGATTCAAAGATTGGATCAGCGTTCTCACGCCCGCAAATAGCTTCTGTTCTCCCAAAACCTGGGCACACACTTATCTATCGAGTTGCCTGAGCCAGGCCATTCTTAGGCGGACTTCAGTTTTCGGTAACATCTTAAAATTCAGTGTCTTCAATTTGTCGGGCCAACTTCAGGGAATCCAGGTCGTCGGTAAAGATCAGATTTGGAGCCACCTTGTATTTGTTCAGGCTTTCGAACTTTATCCTTTTCAAGTAGCCCTCTTATTTTGGTGGCTTTCATAAGAATGTTGGCAGATTTTTCAAGCAGGATCCCGGCCTCTTTTTCGACCGCAGTCGTGTTGATTTCCCACTTAAAATTATCTTCATGATCATCATCGTCCGTTACTTTCAACGGCCCGGAGTAGTTATCCATAACCTGGTTGGCCAATTCTTCAAGGCGGGTAACATAGATGTAGCGTTTGGCGACCTTTTTGGCATTGCCGAAGTCCAGAGCCCCGAAAATCTCATGCGCGTCGTTGATGATGTTGTAGGCTTGGCTTTGGCCGATATCACCGAGCGGCTCTGGCAGGTTTATCAGGCGGACAACGGTTTGCCGCTCGCTCTGGCCATCCAGGAACTGGGAGAAGGCAAAAAATATCGGTCAAACATTAGTTTGTCTTTTCCGAACAGCTCAACTCCGATCATAACGTGTTCCCGGTACCGCTGGAGTGTGTCTTCTTTAACGATCAATTGCATCTCATTCGCTGGATTCTTTGATAAAGATCCTAGTACGGAGGGAGGGAGGAAAGGAAGAGATTTGTTTGGGGTGTTCTTTCCAAGAGAGAATCAAAGCATCAAAAAAATTATTAAACGGTTTTGGAGTATTTGTATAAAAACGTATAATCGTGCAGTTATAATAATTGTCTCCTCTTAAAATTTTAGATCTAGTGCAAATCCTTCAGGTTCAAAATCTTCAACTTCCGTTCAATGTCCCAGAGATTTTACAGTTTGGGGTAGTAGGTTTGGGCGCAATAATGGCTATTCTTGCTTATGTCTTACTCAAAGCCGAACAAGCAAGAAATCAGTCCCGGAGTCGGATAATTAAGGCTATTTATGTTTTTATGGCATTCGCTATAGCTTTGACCATTCTTGGTCTATATAGTGAAAGCGAGAAAAATAATGGTAAAGGCACGATTGCTATAACCTACAATCAATCCACGATTCCAAATATATCCGGTTATTGGGCCTATGTATGTACAGCAAATAATGGAAAATACTACCACGGTGGTCGATTCATTGCAAAACAGCACAAAAATGGCCATAGTTGGGACCTGGTCGGAGAAAGGATGTGGCTAGATACACTCAATACATCCACAAATAAATGGACATCAATCAATTACCCAATGCAAAAACCGTGGAAGTCTACTTGGGGCAGTATCGATGAAAAAGAGATTAGATTCGAATACTCGATTGCAAACGTAAGCGGACAAGATGTTAAGGGCTATGCCAGTGCTAATATGAAAACAGATAGTACCGGAAAAATATTGAGAGCTAATGGAATGTTTTACCAATTATACCCGGCGAAACAACTTTCAGGTGAAATTAAGTTTTTTCGTATAAATGAGGAGCAGTTTGATTCACCCACATGGGATAGAAGCCACCTAGATGTTCAATTCGAGGTCCCCAAACAAAGCGATCCATCTGATAGTCCGGGAAGTACCTAGTTGCGATATACTTATGTCTTTGCTCTAAAGGGAACTCACCAACTGCGCCGCCAAAAATCCCGCCGCCGTCCCCGTGGCCGCTCCACAGCAATACACTATCCTTACCGGCCAGTCAGAAAGCGCATGCCTCACATTGAAAGTCCATACCAGGCTGATGAAAAACTCGATACCGTTGCGGCAGGTAAATTTTTGTTTGCTACAAAATAAGTCGTGGCCGTAACAAAGAAGACTTGCAAAAAGCCGGAAATAAATGGTTTGATGTACTGTGTCATCGTTTTTGAGATTAAAATTGCCCGCGTGGAGGTCTGAATTGGTTTCACCGGTGAAGCCGCGCTCTAGCTCCAGAACACACGTCTGGATACGGACATACTTAAAAGTCTTGCAAGAGAGAAGGGTAACACTCTCCATACCATATTTTACGATCCTGAACGTCCTGACATCACTGTCGTTAGATTACAAACATGGAGAGCAGTGCTATTACCGAGCTACACATGTCGTACGTGGACGTTTGCGATAGCCGGCACAATAGGGTTTGCGGGCACTACCGGCGCAATGGATTTGAAAGTGCGTGCCAGGTCGGCACTGCGTACGGAAAATTAATTGTGACATTGGGATAAATGCTATGCTGCGAAAGGGATTTTGAGTTGTGCGGGATCGTTGACGGGGCGGTACTCACCGATGAATGTGTACATCATGTTTATGTAGCCATCCAATGGCTTAGGCAAGTCTTTCAAGAAGTTGATCCATGAGCTCCACTCTCCATAGCACCACTGGTCATCGATATCTTCTAAAAAGTTTGGAACACACTGATCGTCCCTTCCTGCTCCGTGAAACCCGAAAAAGGAAGTCGCTCCTCCTGCTCCTGTTGCGGCGCCATGCGGCTTTTTGGAGCCCGTGTACACCGTCTCTGTTTTCTTTGAGCCATTCCATTATCCGGCTTGGAAATTTTAATACCAGCAGAAAATGGTTTTTGCTTTCCATTGAAATAGATGTCCCAACAAATAGTTCATAATAAAGCAGTCGTTGAGTAACCAGCAAAGCGTATTGAAGATACACCAAAACATACCCTTCGCCGCAAACCGGCGGAGCACTTTTTTGAGCTACAAATAAATGAGACTATTAACAACCCCTATATACAAATCAATCTAAAAAAACAGACAATTCTGTCAATCAATCACATAAGGATCGCCATTATCAGCCAGCCATTCCCGGAGCAGACGGGTAAGCGACTGTACCGTTTCCGGCTTTGACGAAGCCAGGTTGCGCTGATCATAAGGATCTTCCAGGTAATTGAACAGGTAGACGTCCTCTTTCCCGCCCTTTTTATCGTAAACGAGCTTGTAGGTCTCATTGCGGACACCCCTGAACCCGGTATTCCTGTTATCGGGTGCGATCCGACCCATAAAATACTGTGCGTCCGGCATCACCCCTCCATTGCGCAGGAAGTATGCTGCCCGGCTTTGCCCGTCTGTAGGTTTAAGGGGCCTGATGTTCATTAATGACAGCAGGGTCGGGCATACATCGACCAGGGAAAACAATAAAGCGCTATCTACCCGGGCTGTTATACGATCTTTCCAGTGAATCATAAACGGAACCCGCAGGGACTCTTCGTGATGCGAGTTTTTGGACACTTCCATATTTCTTCCCAGGCAGTTCCCGTGATCGGAAGTAAAGACAATAATAGTGTTTTCCGACAAGCCAAGCTCGTTTACGGTCGCAAGGAGCCGTCCGACCTGTTCGTCTATGCCAAACATGGCTGCATAGTACTGCCTGATGCTTTCGCGGAACAGCCTGCCCTCTTCGGTACCGGTGGCCGGAACACCGGGAAATGCTGCGGCCAGCTTTTCCGGATCAAGATCTGAAAACCGGCGGACATATTTTTCAGGCACCTGGTCATACGGAGAATGCGGAGGATTGATAGACAGGAACAGCGAAAACGGGCGTTTGGCGTCCCGGTAATTCCCCCTTTCATTCCGTAGATACGAAATGGCTTTATCTACCTCATGCTCAGGCCCCCACTGATCCACAAACCTGAAAGAATCGCGGGACGCCCCGGTTGACCAGTACATGGGCCTCAAGTGAGCATCATAGGTTCCGTAAGCATACCAGAAGTCATTGCCGTGCCGTTTATGGGACGGAGTCCATTCATTCCACTTGACGTCTCCCTTGTTGTTGTCGGTTGGCACATAGGGAGCCTGGGGAGAATCGAGGTGCCACTTGCCGATATACCCGTTGCTATAGCCGTTTGCATGCAGCGCATCCGACCATGTTGCGGCATATTGGGACAGCTCCACTCCATAGGGGGTACTCCGGCTGTTAACGTTGGAATACACATTGGTTTTAATGGGATAGTTGCCCGTCAGCAGGCTGGCCCTGGAAGGTGAACAAAGCGGGTAGTTCGCAATCGTCCGGGTCAGGACAAGGCTTTCCTTCGCCAGGCTGTCCAGGTACGGCGTAAGTACGGGCTCTATGCCCAAAAAGCCCAGAGCCTGGCCGCGCCACTGGTCTGTCAGGATAAAAATAAGATTGGTACGGGTCGAATCCGCCGGCGGCATTCCTGCCCGGACTGCCACAGGAAATACGAAGAAAGCTATTAATACGAAAACTTTATTTATAGAGTAGTTCATTGCATTGTTGGAAAGATCAATGAATTTCTCACTTTTAAGATAGGATCTCAAATATATTTTCTATTTTTGTAAAGTTTACATGACATTAAGACTTCTAAACTTTACAAAACTATGAGAGATACTTTTAACGTTTTTACCTACTCTTATAAGATGAAGATTGTAGGTACTCTATTGATATGCTGGGGTATATATGCTTTTTTTTCTAAATATCGGCAATATAATTTGGCCGACCTTAACTTACTCACCAGTCTTTGGTGTTGGGGATTGGTGTTTATTTTTTTCTCAAAGGAAAAAATAGACGACGAACGTGTCCATCAGGTAAAGTTTCAGGCGCTGACCTGGGCTGTGCCAACAGGATTATTTATTACTCATTTGATTAATTACTTCTTTCTGAGCCAGGATGAACCTCATTCGGGGAAACTGATCGGGTCTATTTCCGCTTATCAGTCGCTTGTCATTATTTTGTTGCTTGCATTTGGTTTGTTCCATTATCTCAAGTATAAAAAGTAACGATTAATGAAAAACCTGATTAAAGTGGAACGAGCTCGTAATAACATTACCCAAGCGGAGTTAGCGGACAAGGTAAGGGTCTCCCGACAGACAATAAACTCGATTGAAACCGGAAAATTCATTCCCTCTACGCTGCTAGCCCTGAAGATTGCAAATGTTTTACAAACGTCTGTTGATGAAGTATTTAAACTGGAAGACTCCGACTGGTAGATTAAGAAAAGTATCCTACCTGCCTTGTGTTATGAACTTCGCATAGATATACGATCTGATGTCAACTTTCAGAGAGGCCATTTTACGATTATTTTTGAGCTGCCGTCTGCGAAGCGTAGCAGATAGCTCCCCGCGTTCAGTTCGCGAACGGATAGCTCTGTTTCTCCGTCTTTCAGAAAAACTTTCGACAATTGGCGCCCGCTGAGATCATAAAGAATCACACTATTTCCTGTCAATCCATCTGTCTTTATGTAGAGCTTGTCTGAAACAGGATTCGGATATATCCTGATTTTTTGGACGTTTGTATTATGTACAGAAATGATACTGCTGTACCGGAACGAACCGTCAAAATCAACCATTTTAAGCCGATAGTAGAGTTGTCCGGCAGAAGCTGTATGGTTAAAATAATAGGCCACCCCTTCGGAATGATTCTTAGCCCGGATGCTGGCTACCTGCCTGAACACCCTTCCGTTGAGTGAGCTTTCCAGCTCAAAATGGCTTGCGTTCACTTCGAGAGTGGTTTTCCAGCTAAGATTATTAAGATTCCCCTCCGGCTTACCACTGAATTCGGCCAACGTTACAGGAAGAGGTGCATCTTGCGTTTTAACAAAAAAACCACTGAATCCCGTTGTGAAAAAGCTTACTTCCCAGCGCTGCATTTCGTCATTCCAAACGATATTTTCATTGTTCGGATCGATCGTAGCGATGCTTTCGTTGTAAGACTCGGGCAGCCCGGAGCCGTCTTCACTAATTCCGCTCCGTTTCTCAATCTTCAGGTTTTCGATCCCCTCCTCGTCATCCGGATTGGCGGGGAGAGGTTTCGAAGCATTGGCAACGTTAAAGTCATCAAATTCGTCTTGAGTAAAGTAGAGCGTTACAATTCCTGATGCCACCTCCCCATCATTTTCCGGCATAATTTCATAGTGGCGCTTTACAAATCGAGCAGGCTGCTCCGGCCCTTCTATCCATACACGTACATGGGTAGGCCCCGCTACCGGGTTTGTTTCGGCTGGTGTAATTTGGGCCAAAAGTGCACAATCCGGGGTGTAGTACTTCCAGGTTCGGTAAGATGGTTGATTTTGCGTTACGGATGTATTAAGCGATGCCAGTGTGGTAGCGATGTTATCGGTTTCAAAGGCGCCCATATCGACAGCTCCGAATAATGCCCTGGGTCCACCATTGAGATCCTTCGTAATTACTTCCGGTAAGAACGCGTCGTTGCCCGCATCAACAGCCGGACTGCACGGAAGCAATCGGAAATCACCACCGACACTGTCGACAAACCGCGGATCGACAGTACCCGGAAGGTTGTCGGGGTTTGAGTTTTCCACCCCCTGCACCAGGCTGTGGGTTATGGTTGGGAATGCGGTACCATCTGTGACAAGCCCGGTATTGTTGCCGTAAATAATGGAGTTCCGGATCGTTGGTGTGGGAACTGATTTATCGGTCCCGGTAAAATAGCTCCTCATGGCTCCGCCTCCGTTAGTAGCTGTATTTTGGGCTATGGTGCAATTGGTGAGGGTGAGGGTACCTGACAAAACAGAGGTGTAAGTCGGATTGACATCGATGATCGAGAAAATGTTGAAAATAGCCCCTCCCCTGTTTGACGCTGTGTTATTCCAAAATCCTGAATTGACTATCTCCACAAACGCTGCCGGACCGGTTACGTTGATGGCCGGCAGTGGAGAAAGGGTGATGTATAACGCCCCTCCGTCTCCGGCGCTGTTATCATAGAACCGGCAACCGAATAACCTCACTCTTCGGCCGCCTGGTCTTATCTCACTGCCCGGCGGTGCATAGGAAATGAGAGCCCCTCCGCCCTGATTGGCTTTATTATCGCGAAATGTGCAGTTAAAGATAGATGGAGTCGCATTATGAGGATCAGGAAAACTCTCTTTTGAAGCGATACGCAAACCGCCCCCCGACCCCCGGCCAACGGATGCACCCGATACTGTTAAAATACCTGTCGCAGCAGCGCCATTGCCTTTGGTAATAATAAATCCATCCAGTATGGTAGCCATGCTCACATTAACGGCTACCACCACGTGATAGGCATTGTCGCTGTCGTCGCCAGAGATCCCTATATCGCCACTGAGAATAGTTTGGGTGTGGATCGCATTTCGTTCGCTGAGCAATATTTCATTTCCGGCAAAGCCACCGTATACCCTTACCCCCGATTTTAATAGAAACGATTTGTCCCGCTCGGTGGTAGGATTGCCTGCTAAGTCTGTCTCAGCAAGTTTTTGTGTAGGCTTATAGGTGCCGTTGGCTACCCATACCTCGTCGCCGGAAACAGACAAATTAATCATAGCCTGGAGATCGTCACTGGCGTGCTCCCATGAGATGCCTGTTTTATCATTGGAGCCATTTTCGGTAACGTAGCGTATTGTCTGAGCCCTGAGATCCGGGGCAAAAAAGAAAACAAAAGCAGTGAGTGTTGTTAAAAGGAAAGAAGTTTTCATAATCCGGATAGCATAATGTCAAGAGATTAATTTTCCGAAATAAGCGTTTCTAAGAGGATATCTGCCAAATAACGAGTATTACAAAAACGTTACAGTGGGCGTCAACACGCCTGGCAAACAGAATGCCGGCAGTTAAATGCCGGCGGCGAAATCCTCGAGACCGATGTCTTCGGGCAGGTTTAACTTTTTGCGTAGGCGATGCCAGGTGACTCTGGTACTTTGTGAGGAAACCCCTAAAGCAGAGGCCATTTCTTTATGCGAAAGATGTAACTTACTCAAAGTGAGCAGCCGAATTTCGGCAGGTGTGATACCGGGAACCTTTTCTTTTAGCCGGTAGAGATAGCCCGGGTTACCGGTTTCGAATGCTTTTTGAAAACTTATCCAATCCTCGTCGGTAAGAATAACGCTCTCGCGCAACGCAGTCAGTGTCTCCAAAGGAACAGGAGCGCCCGTATTCTCCAATTCTTCGATAAGCCGGTTTTTTTCGGCGATGTCTGCGGCTAAATTTACCAGTTGGGTACGGGCATCGCGGAGGGCGTCAGCAGTATGTTGAAGCAATTCACGATGCAACTTTTGTTTTTCCCTGTATCGTCTTCTCTGATGCCGGAAGAGTGCGTAAGCTCCTCCTGCAATACAAAGGAAGGTTGCCAATAATGCAACCAATTGTGTTTTCCGGAGTTTTTCAGAAAGGACCACTTTTTCCCTCTCCCCAAGTATTTTCAGATGATCTACGCGTTGTTGTGCCCGTAAAAGCAGCAGCGCATTAAACTTATTGTTTTCAGCTTCTTTGGCTGTCAGTGTAGAATCCAGGTAACTTTCGGCCAGCTGTAAATTGCCCATTTGCTGATGCCATTTGCGAATCACCGGGTACAACAATGTTAACCGGTGATCCTGCCCGGAAGCAGCAACAAGTTTACGGGCGGACTTGATCCAATCGAAAGCCTCATTAAATCTTCGTTTTTGAAGGTAAATATCCGCTATTGGAATAGCGGCGCCTGCTGCAAGGCCCCAATCTCCCACTTCTATTGCTTTGTCATAATCCGCCTTAATGAGCGGCAGCGCCTGATCAAAATTATTTCTCAGATAGTGATTGTAGCCGAGATTCCCTTGTATGATAGAGTGATAAATCTGACCGGGTTTAACAAACGGTGATAACAGTGCCTTTTCAAAGTAGTAATCAGATGAATCGAGACGGTTTTGTTTTTGAAAATACAGCCCCAACGTATTGGTGGCAGCCCATACCGATGTCCAGTTGAATGAGTCGGCCGGAAATTGCAGGGCTTTTTTGAGATAGCGGGCAGCGGCCTCATAATCCTTAAAAAAATAATGCGCTTCGCCGATATCGTAATAATACCGGGTACTGTTGGGAAACTCCCTTGCGGTAGTCGATTCCAGCAGTTGATCGACCTGCAGCAAAAATTCGAAGCCTGTTTCGTAATCTTTCAGATCATTCCAGTAGAAATCAGATAGTACTTTTACAGCACGGGCCTCTATACTGATCTTCCGGGCTTCTTTCCCTTTCCGAGCTATGTCCTTCAATAAGCCGACTACAGCTTCCCCCTTTTTCGGATCGGTGCTGTACAGGTAGTACGCCTCAAGCAGCTCACCCTCCAGTTCCAGCTCCCGATCGTTGTTATTTTTGCCAAAAGCCGCGATTTCTCTGGCTATTTGCCGGGCCTGCTTTTGGTTCCGAATGCCCGTTACCTTGCGATAGGTACTGTCAATCCACGCCAGTTTTTCATTGTACGGCTTATGCAGTACAGCTTCATACTGAGCAGAAAGCGATATTGAAACCAGGCACGAAAATCCAAGCTGGATAAAAAATGCTGCGCAGCGGCGATTCCCGGCAATTTCGGATCTGACGATACGCGTCTTTGACCAGCAAACGCAAAAAGGCCAAATTACAACCTTAAATAGCCGGATAAACAAACACATAGCGTGACAAAGAGCTAACATCGGAAAACCAATAATAACTCATCTGGCTGACTAAGGCAAAACTACGCAATATCAAATAACAACTGGGTAAGCCTTGAGAGGCGGATATTTTGACGTCAGGTCTGCTACCTCCGGGTTATTCAAGGCAAGCTATACAAGAAGCTTTTTGCGCGCCTAATCGCATGTTTTCTCATCGCAAGGATGTATACCGTGCTGAAGATATTCTGCGGCGTCCGGAGAAAATCCCTCCAGGCACCCTGCTGTGCAGATTTCGAAACGCTTTACCGGGGATTTGAAGCTGCCGGCTGAAATTTCGGTAGCATCGCCCCGCTTCAATGTATTCATACCTCGAATAAGAAACGTTTCGGTTTTTCGCCGTCTATTCCGAAGCTTCTTTCCATATATGGTAGTTCGCGAAGGCGTAAACCCTCGATTTCCCGCTTAAAATCCGATTAATTAAAGAATGTCGCTCAAATGCCATATAAATGCCGCGCGGCAGGAAAAGAAAAGGAAACTGTTTTATCTAAATTGCCGGACAAAGACAACAGATATGCTTACAGGAAAGAAAATTAAGGAAATTAGGATCAAGTGCGGGATGACGCAACAAGAACTGGCAGAAAAGGCAAAAATCAATCTAAGGACGCTCCAGCGCATAGAAAATGGAGAGGTAATCCCTCGAAGTTTTACACTCAAGGAGATTGCAAAAGCTTTAAATATAGAGGAGCAGGTGCTTTTTGGCCAGGAAGCTAACAGGGAAACTCAGGAAAACCCGCGACGGGGTAAGACGCTTTTGGTGTGGTTACATCTAAGCTCTTTAATTCTGTTACCGGCTTTACTGATATGGCTTTTCGAAAGAGGGCAAAATCCTGATGTTGGGCGTCACGGCGCCGATGTAATCAATTTTCAACTGAGCATGCTTGCTATTTTGCTTCCCAGCCTCTTTTTTGAAGGTTTACCGCAAGTGATTTCTTTATTCACGGTGATCGTAGTTCTTGTGAATACCATAAAGGTGATCAAAGGAAAGCCATATCATTATCCGTTAAACATCACGATATTAAAGGCTTAGCCATTTTACAAATCAGAACATATGAGGATATGCAGCTTTTTTGTGGCGTGTTTGTTGACTAAGGATGACCAGGTCGGTATAAGTGATGACATGCTATTACCGCTGAATAATTTGATCTTAAACATGACGTTTTTTAAATCAATCTCGTTATTTTGCGCTCAAACTACTATTAGAATCACTCATGAACTTCATCAGGCCAATCTGGTTATTTGGACTGATCTGTCTTAGCTTTCTTTCCTGCAACACAAACGGAACCGATAGTCATTTCGGGATCTTTTTACTGGGTAATGAAGATTCCGATTTTTTTATGACGACAAATACCCTGTCGGATAAAAATGCGGATACCGTTTCCGGAAAGCTATCGAATACCGATTTGGGCGTATTTACCTACAGGAAAGGATTTTACTACGGCTACAACGAGACAACCGGCGATATTACCAAGGCAGGCATCAGGCGCGGGAAGCTGCAGGTCGAAAAGCGCCTGCCTTTCAGGGAAGTTGTAACCTGGCGCCCGGTAGCCAGCTGGCACAGTTGGTTAAACGATTCGACCCTGTTGATGGGAAGCAGCATGTCCGGGAAACAGTTTGTTTTCGTGACTGTTGACGTCAATAGTATGAAAGTCTCCCGGTCCGGTAAGCTTGATATCCCCTTACCCGAAGACGGCTATAACTACGGCGGGGTAATGGGAAGGCTGGCCGGCGACAAGCTTTACGTAGCCTACATGCTCTACCAGTATGAAAACAAGCAGGCCTTACCCGGGGATACCATTTATCTTGCCACGATCGACTATCCGTCGATGAAAACGATGAGCATTACCACCGATACACGCTCTACTTTTCCCGGCGGCTATATTTTATTCTGGCAGGTTTCCCTCGAGCTCGACGGGGACATCTATTTTATTGCCCAGCCCGGCGGGAGGCTCCGCCGGCACCCGGATTTCAAATCCGCAGTCTTCAGGATCAAAAAAGGAGATAACAAGCTGGACCCCGGCTATTTCTTCCCGCTCTCCGATAACCTGACGCAAGAAGCATACGGGCTTTACGACGTGGGCAACGGACAGGCGGTTACCAAGATAGCAGACAGGAGCAGGGTCCACCAGTTTTCGGATTACTATGAAAACAATGTGATCAGCTACCATTTGCTGGATTTGAAACAAAAAACCATCACCAAAATGCCGCTGCCCGACGACCGGCTTGATTTTCACAAAAATTTGATCGAAAAAGACGGAAAAACCTTCATTGGTATCTATGGGCCTGACGGCAGGTCGGCCGTCTGGAGCTATGACCTGAAAACAGGCGAGGTTAAAAAGGGTCTTCAAACCAGCGGACAGATCCTAATGATTGACGAGCTGACACATTAAATGGATTTGTCTCAGAAGATACAATGAATTTCCGAGACTAATATTGTATTTAGTCTAAATAAGCTACCTTTGCCGAAATTTATGCCCTTTTGAACGATTTTCCCCAAAACGACTCATCCAAAGTCCGTAAGATCGACAAACGGTTTTTCGAGGAGATCTACCGTACCTACTGGCGCAAGCTGTTCGGGATCTGCCTGCACCACACGCAGGATGAAGCCGTAGCGGAAGAGATGGTACAGGACATTTTCAGTTCGCTTTGGGAGCGTCGCGAGCATTTTGAAATATCCGGTCCTATTGAAAACTACCTCGTCAGGGCTGCCAAGATGGAGATCATGGACTATTTCCGCACTACCACCCGCCGCGAAAAGCTATCCAGCGCCGCATTATCGGATTTTAGCGAAAGCGATAACTCTACCGAACAGGATATTTATGCAAGCGCATTGGAAGGCCACATTAACAGCCTGGTCGACAGCCTGCCGGAACAATGCCGACGGGTATTCACCCAAAGCCGGGTAAATGGCCTGAATAACAATGAAATAGCTTCATCTCTGCACATTTCGGTCAAGACGGTCGAATACCACATGACCCGCGCGCTCAGCTACCTCCGACGCAATCTCAGCAGCTACGAGATCTGAGATTCCTGGCAAATTTTATTTTTTTTCTGCCGGCCCAGGGTTGACGGCGAGTTATACGGATTGTATTTCAGAAGCATATTCAGAAAATGATCCGGATCGACCAGGCACTTTTACGGAAATTCCACCGCGGCGAATGCACGGCAGAGGAATGCGCCGCCATTACCGACTGGATGCGTAATCCGGAAGCGGCAACCCAGATGGCCGATGAGCGGAAAATGTCTGAGATCGAAACCCGGATCTGGAAGACCATTGAGCCCCGGGAAACCGGAGCGACCGAACCCCGGCCGCTCCTGACAAGACGGTTTTACTACGGTATCGCCGCCGCCCTCCTGCTCCTTCCGTTTCTGGGCTGGCTGAACGGGTTGAAAAATATGGAACAGATCGTCGCACCAGCCATTTATACACTCAATAGCGCAGATCAGAAAAATATGGAAGTAAGCGGGCTGGATTTTACGCTTGCCAACAACAGCAACGCCGTGGTCGTAACGCCCCTGGCCGGCAGACATGGCGGCATTTCCTTCTGCGGCGCCGTGCAGATTACTAACAACAGCGGGGCGGATATTGAGTATGTATTTGAATCGGCTTGTAAGAAATCGGCGTATACACGCAAGAAAGTGACTTTCCACTCTGGTAAAACTTACATTGCGGTACATAATTTTTATAAAACCGACGAAGTGATCGTAATGAAGAAGGAGCATGTCATGGAATTTCCCGATGCGATCCCGACGGAGGTAATGAGTGAGTTTAGTATATAAAAAGTAAAGCCGTGCAGCTCCAACTGCACGGCTTTTCCCGGGTTTGCCTAACGGCGTCCGCTCCAACGGATCACAACCAGGGTACATTTAAAATTCGACATTTTAAAAGTAATGCAAATTAGTAAAATTCTGCAAACAGGATTGCTGTGCATCGTGTTATCAGTCCTATCGGCCGCTGGTGCACAGGCGCAGGAGAAAAGCAATACCACTACTTTATCAGGACGTATTACATCGGCAGAAGGCAAGGCTGTTCCGGGTGAGACGCCCGTAGCCTATGCAACAATAGGGTTAAAAGGAACAGGCTACGGGGCCGTCTGTAATGCAGACGGAGAATTTAGCTTCAAAGCTCCGCCCGGCAGCTATACGCTGCAGGTTTCCTATGTAGGTTTTAAGACGTATGAAGCACCGCTGAAGCTCACAGCCGGTGATAGCGCAACGCTGAAAATTGAGCTGCAAAAGGCAGAAATTAACCTGGACGAAGTGACGATCAGGGGCAAAAATCAAACGCAGCAGCTTAAAGAAGCAGGCTTTAACGTCAATGCCATTGAAACCAAAGCCTACCAGAACACGACGGCCAATCTTAACCAGGTGCTCGACCAGACATCAGGCATCAGGGTAAGGCAGTCGGGAGGCCTCGGCTCGAATATGAATTTTTCGATCAACGGCTTGTCCGGCAACGCAATAAAGTACTTCGTAGACGGCGTGCCCATTGAAGCCATGGGCGGCGTCATGACCCTGAACAACATTCCCGTCAATTTAGCCAAGAGTATAGAGGTCTACAAGGGTGTAGTGCCGATTGATTTTGGCGCTGACGCCATGGGCGGCGTGGTAAATGTCGTAACGAACTCCGGCGTCAGGAATTACCTCGATGCCTCATTCGGAACCGGCTCATTCAATACCCGGCAGGCCGCTGTTTCTTCCCAGTATTCAGACAATAGTACCGGGTTTTTAGTAAAAGCCAACGGGTTTCTCAATTATTCAAAGAATAACTATATCATGCGGGATGTTGAAATGTACGACCCGGCATTAAAAAAATATGTTTTACGTGATCACCGGCGGTTTCATGACAAATATTTCTCCGCACTCGGGATGGTCGAAGCGGGATTTGTAAATAAAAAGTGGGCGGATCTTTTTTTAATCGGCGGGAGCTATTCAAAACAGAATAACGATATCCAAACCGGAACCACACAGAATATACTCTATGGAGGGGCAGAAAGACAAGCCGATTCTTACAGTGCAAGCGTTAAATATAAGAAGGATAATTTGTTCATAAAGAACCTCAATGCAAACCTGTTTGCCTCTTTTTCCAAGAACAATTTCAGCATCATTGATACAACTTACCGCCAGTATTTTTGGGATGGCAGCTATAATGTAACAAACAGGGCTGAAATATCGGGCGGAGCCAGATCTATAAGACACTATGCCCGCCCGACAAATACGGCAAGAGCTAACCTGAACTACAGGCTTTCAAATGCACATGCGTTTAGCATAAATTATCAGCTGAATGCATTCAGCAATGACGTATATGACGAGCTCAATTCAAATACTGCCAGCACGGATTACATCACGAAGCAGATCATAGGCTTTGCATACCAGCAATCCCTGTTTAACGACAGGCTATCCAATACGCCTTTTTTGAAGTACTATGGTATTAAATTAAAAACCGGATTGGATGTCAATAACTCCTACTACAGTCCATACATGGTAGGTGATATTGCCAATGCCAACGGATTTCAGTCGAATTGGGCCTATGGGATCGCATCCAGGTTCAGGATAACTGAAAATACCGGCGTTAAAGCATCGTATGAGTATACCTACCGTTTGCAGGAGCCGGATGAGCTGCTGGGAAACGGTTATACCGTAATGCCCAATTTCGATTTGAAGCCTGAAAGCAGCAACAATTACAACCTGGGGTTCTATTTGGGCAACAGCAGCCGGCGGCATCGTTTCTTTTTTGAGGGAGGCGGGTTTTTAAGAAATGCAAAGGATTACATACAGCCCTTTTTCCGCGAAGCGCTTGGCATTACCCAATATCAGAATACCGCCAGCGTGAGCATAAAAGGGATCGAAGGTGAAGTGAGATATTCATTCGATCAGCTGTTGAACTTCAGCATTAACGCGAGTTATCAGAATGCAGTAAATAAAACTGTTAGAGATGGTAACAAGGAAATTACCTACGGGTTTAAGCTGCCGAACCGTCCCTGGATTTTTGGTAATGCCGCTGCAAACATCGGTAAAAATGATTTGCTCGGAAAAGGCACAAGGCTTCAATTCGGTTGGTCATTTCAGTACATCCATTGGTTTTATCTGACCTGGTCCGATTTCGGGGACCCGTCTCATAAATCCGTAATACCCAGCCAATCCATTCACAACCTGCTATTGATCTATTCATTTAAGGATTCCAGGTATAACGTATCCCTGGAGTGCAGAAACCCGACAAACGACCTCGCTTACGACAACTTCAAATTGCAAAAGCCGGGCAGGGCGTTCTTCCTGAAATTAAGAGTTTTCCTAACAAAACAATCTTGAAATTCTAATTAGTAAAAATCAATACAATGAAACGAAACATCATAAAGCTGCTGTCAGGTTTAACATTCCTGACTATAGCAGCAGCATTTCTCTCAGCTTGCAAGGACGATAACGGTGCCGATCCGAAGGTCGATACATCGAAGGATATGTTCTGGCTGTATTCACGGATAGGCGAATTTCCGGATCAGGCGGATTTAATTGCAGAGGTGACGCGCGAAGATATAGAAGACCCGGCTTTTACTTTTACGCTTAAAGGCAACGGCGCCGAGGTTCAGCAGAAGATCACCTACGGGCAGGTGGTTAAGGACGGATATTATTATTGTGTATCCAAAGATCAGCGTTTTGGAAAATACAAAATAAAAAACGGGCAGCTGATAGCAGAAATGGAAGTGCCCTATACCCGGCTATACAATGCTTTTTCATTTGCCTGGAAAAATGACAATACGCTTGTTATTTTCGGACCGGACGGAAACGGGAATAAACTCGTCTATTCGGAAATCAATACGAACACGCTGGATATGAAAAACGGTGAGCTCGCCATCCCGGCATTTCCTGCCGGGTATGACCGCGTTCGCACCCAGGAAGCCGTATACAGGGATGGAAAGATATTTTTAGGGTACCAGGTTTACAACAGCACGGCTTATAATGTTCAGCCGGGTCTCAGGGTGCTGGTGCTTGATGCTTCGACCTACCAGGCGGAAAAAACAATAACCGATAGCAGAAGCGATAATTTTGGCGACGGGAACGGCGGCAGATTCCAGTCGGGGATCCTAAAAGATAAAAGCGGGAATATCTATGTAAGCGCTTCTCCCGGGTACAACTCCGGGAATACAACCTCCTATCTTCTTCGTATAAACAGCGGAGCGACAGAATTCGACCCAAATTATGAAGGTTTTAAGAGCAGCACGATCAAATTGTCGGGAATCTGGGATCTTGGAAACGGAAAAGCGATTCTCCGGACTGATGACAGCGCTTTGCAAACAGGCGGCTCTACTTTCGTTTGCGAGCACAATGTTTTTGAGCTTTCTACCGGCAAGAAAACAAAGCTTGATATACCTGCCGGCGACAGCGGCTCTCAAATGAACGTAGCGGTAGACCAGGAAAACGGCAAGGCCTATATTATGACCAACGCAAGCAGGAGCGTGAATAATAATATCTACATCTATTCCATTTCTGCAGAAACGGTTACCAAAGGTATGATCATACCCCCGGGTTATAACTGGCTTCTCCGGCTCGATTATATAGGCAGTAATTAATATTATGCTGAAAAAGGTAACCGGCTGGCTGCATTTATGGCTGGGGCTGATCTCCGGCATTATCGTTTTTATCGTATCGCTGACAGGATGCGTGTATGTTTTCCATGAAGAATTCCGGCAGATATTTCCGCCTGCACGCGAGGAGAGTACCAGGATCGATATCCCGTCAGAAGGAAGGCCCCTGCTGATGCCGTCCGAAATTGTGCGGCGGGTCGAGCGCAGCGAACATGGCGACAGCGTCAGGATCAACCCGTTCATGATGCGTTACCTCCGTGACCAGGCTTCCATTCTGCTCAGCGGCGAGGTTGAGCAGGACCGCACCTGGTACCTGGTCGATCCGTACACCGGCGAGGTGCTTGAGCAAAAGCGGGAAATGTATTCCGGGACTTACCTGGTCAAAAATGGGCAGATCCAGGGCGAGAACCTGGAGAAGTTCAACTTTTTCGCTTTTGTCCTCGACGGTCACATGACCCTTTGGCTGCCGGTCAAAATCGGCAAAATCCTGGTGACATACGGCACATTGGTATTTGTAGTCCTGCTTATCTCGGGACTGATCCTGTGGTGGCCCAAAAACAAATCCGCAGCTAAACAGCGCTATTGGTTCCAGTGGAAGAAATCGACCAAATGGCGCCGCAAAAACTACGATCTGCATAACATCGCCGGGTTTTACATGTTCGCATTCCTGCTGCTGATCGGGCTGACCGGCGTGGCAATGGGCATCAAATGGGCGAACGAATCGCTGCATTGGGTGTTTTCGGGGGGAGTAAAAGAAAAGGAAATAGAATCCGTGCCACCCCGCGACCCCGCGTTAATCCCGGATTTTAATACGACGCTTGATCATGTTTTGAGGCAGGAGCTGGCCACGCATCCGGAAGCTAATACCTATTCCATGTATTGGAGCTATCCATCGCGGAACATTCCTACATCGACCATCCGCGTAGTTGCATACCTGGAACCAGGGAGCAAAGTCTCGCTTTATGACCGCTATTCCATGAAGCTTCTCGGCCTGGAACAACATGATGAAGAAAGCCTGGCCCACGAAATCGAAGAGTTGTACCTGCCTATCCATGAAGGCTCGATCTGGGGGCTGCCAACCAAGATCCTCGCATTCCTGGCAAGCCTGGTTGCTACTACCTTGCCTGTCACCGGGTTCTGTATCTGGTGGGGAAGACGGGAAAAGAAAGGGAAAAAGGACAAGACCCGGTACGATACATCCCGTGCGACGGGCATAGAGCGGCAGGTTGTTTCCGATAACCGGGCCAGGCTTGTTTTCAGGTCCCGCAACCGCAGGTAAAAGAAGTTACCCCGGCTTACCTGATAATGTCGGAGAAAAGATGGGTAATTTTGCAGGCCCGGGAGATTTCCTAAAGAGATTGCCCCGGAGTAGCCGGCAAACCAGCACGTGATTACGTTTCCGTATGATTTTTTAATAACCAGGCCGTGCTTGAAAATTCAACGCTTGCCAAAACAATCTTAATTTAATATACTACGGTACGATATAAAGAAATAAAAAATCGTCGACACATTGAAAAAACCTATCAACCAGGCTTTTAAGACTGCAAACTGTGTATCAAATAAAAAAAGCACTTACATTTTAATTCTGTAAGTGCCTGATTCTCAGTGTGGGAGTTGAGGGATTCGAACCCCCGACCCTCTGCTTGTAAGGCAGATGCTCTGAACCAACTGAGCTAAACTCCCATTGTATTTGATCCTTCAGAAAGAAAGCCGCAACGACTTTTCAAACCTTGGTACCGGGGACGGGAATCGAACCCGTACGGGCGTTGCGGCCCACAGGATTTTAAGTCCTGCGTGTCTACCAGTTCCACCACCCCGGCTCCTCCCCTCGTTAGGGTCAGAAAAGAAAAGCACCGTTTCCGGTGCTTTCGAGCAGAAGACGGGGTTCGAACCCGCGACCTCGACCTTGGCAAGGTCGCGCTCTACCAGCTGAGCTACTTCTGCGACATGACAAAGTTTCTTTGGAGAAGTATCTTCGTCGAATGTGGATGCAAAGGTATCTGGTTAGATTATTCGGCGCAAGCATCCGCAACATTTTTTTTCGTTTTCTTTGATCTCCGCAGGCTTTTTACACCCTGAAAAAACGACGGGATACCTGCCCGGTTAGAGAGACGGCCTGCAGTCTGTTCCCTAACCTTTTCATTGCCAATTCATTCCACGGAAACTTCAAATCCTTCTCCTACCGGCGACAACTTCGGGAATAATTTATTGATACTACTTCTTCCAACGCTATTTAAACATCGACCTTTATTTCAAATTTGCTTAATTTTGCGCTCCCAAAAAGAAGTCAATATCATTGATTTCCAACTAAGCGCGACAGGGATCGCCCGTGTAAAGATGAGTTACAAAGAATATAAAGGGCTGCAATACGCCCGGCTGGCCGAAGAAGTCCTCGATTTCTGGAAGGAGCATAAGGTTTTTGAAAAATCTGTTGACTTACGCAACGACGCACCTTCCTTCACTTTTTATGAAGGTCCCCCTTCTGCCAACGGTACCCCGGGGATACACCATGTAATGGCCCGTACGATCAAGGATATCTTCTGTCGCTATAAGACGCTTCAGGGGTTCCAGGTGAAACGAAAAGGCGGCTGGGATACGCACGGGCTGCCCGTAGAGCTGCAGGTGGAGAAAGAGCTGGGCATTACCAAGGAAGATATCGGCAAGACAATAAGCGTCGAAGAATATAATGCCAAATGCCGTGAGGCTGTCATGCGCTTCACCGACCAATGGCAGGAGATGACCGACCTGATGGGGTATTGGGTGGACATGGAGACCCCGTACGTCACCTACCATAACGAATACATCGAAAGCATCTGGCACCTGCTGAAAAAACTGCACGAAAAAGGGCTTTTATACAAGGGCTACACCATTCAGCCTTATTCTCCCGCCGCAGGCACCGGCTTATCGTCGCATGAGCTCAACATGCCGGGAACCTATAAGAATGTAAAGGATACCACTATCGTGGCCATGTTCAGGGTCGCCGAAAACAGCACGTTGCCGGCATCTGACTGGGGCCCGGATTACTTCCTGGCCTGGACGACCACTCCCTGGACCCTTCCGGCCAACGCTGCGCTAACCGTAGGCGCCAATATCACCTATGCCCTGGTCAGGACCTTTAATCCCTACCTGCATACGCCTGTCAATTTAATCCTGGCCAAAGACCTGGTCGGCAAATATTTCAGCGAAAAAGGACGGGATAACGGCTTTGATACCTACCAGGAATCCGATAAAAAGATCCTTCCCTGGAGCATTGTAGCGGAATTTAAAGGAAGCGACCTCAAGGGGATCGGTTACGAGCAGTTGCTCCCTTATGTCCAGCCTTCAAAACCTGCCTTCAAGGTAATTGTCGGCGATTTCGTTACTACAGAAGACGGTACCGGGATCGTCCATACCGCTCCTACCTTCGGCGCCGACGACTTCAGGGTGGCGCAGGCCAATGGTATTCCGGCCATCCTGGTAGAAGATGAGCTGGGTAAAGAAGCTCCCATCGTCGACAGACAGGGACGTTTCGTACCGGAAATAGGCGAATTCGGCGGCAGGTTTGTCAAGCCTGAATACTATCCGCAGGAGGTCCGGGATCAGCCTGACTTCAAACCTACGGACGTGCTCATCGCCATCAAGCTCAAGGAGGAAGGCAAGGCGTTCAGGGTAGAAAAATACGAGCACACCTATCCCCACTGCTGGCGGACAGACAAGCCGGTCCTGTATTACCCGCTCGACAGCTGGTTTATAAGGACCACGGCCGTCAGGGACAGGCTTACCGAGCTGAACAAATCCATCAACTGGTACCCGGAAAGTACGGGAACAGGCCGCTTCGGCAACTGGCTGGAAAACCTGGTCGACTGGAATTTAAGCCGGAGCCGTTACTGGGGTACCCCTTTGCCTATCTGGAGGGCTGAGGATGGGGAGGAAATATGCATCGGTTCGGTCGGCGAGCTGAAAGAAAATATACTGAAAGCTAACGAATCGGATATTCTCACACCTGATCAGAAGTCTTTCAACGAAACTTATCTCGCCCAGCTTGAAGCAGGCAATTTTGACCTGCACCGGCCTTACGTCGACAGGATTTTTCTTATTTCCGGGAAAGGCAAAGTCATGTTCAGGGAACCCGACCTCATCGATGTCTGGTTTGATTCGGGCGCTATGCCCTATGCCCAATGGCATTATCCGTTTGAAAACAACGAAACCTTTAAGCATAGCTTCCCGGCAGATTTTATCTCCGAAGGCGTCGACCAGACGCGCGGATGGTTTTTCACGCTTCACGCTATTGCCGGAATGCTGTTTGACTCGGTAGCATTTAAAAATGTCGTTTCGACGGGGCTTGTGCTGGACAAAAACGGCAATAAAATGTCAAAGCGCCTGGGCAACGCCGTCGACCCGTTTAAGGCGCTGGCTGAATTCGGCCCGGATGCCACACGGTGGTATATGATCACCAATGCTGAACCCTGGGACAACCTCAAATTCAACCAGGAGGGCATAACGGAGGTACAGCGCAAGTTCTTCGGGACTCTCTTCAACACCTATAACTTCTTTGCGCTCTACGCAAACCTGGACAACTACAGCCACTATATCACAGATAGCGGCGAGGGAGTTCCCACTGAGCTGGACAACTGGATCCTCTCGAGGCTGAATACCCTCATCAGGGAAGTCGGAGAGCAATTCGACGGCTATAATCCGACCAAAGCCGGCCGCCTTGTACAGGAATTCGTGACCGAACATTTGTCCAACTGGTATGTGCGCCTGAATCGCCGGAGATTCTGGACGGGAGGCTCCGCGACCGGGGCGCTCACACCCGACAAAATATCGGCTTACACCACTTTGCATAAATGCCTTGTCACAGTTTCGCAGCTGATGGCGCCGATCGCGCCCTTCTTTGCGGAATGGCTTTTCAGGAACCTGTCTTCCGAAAGCCTTTCGGTACATCTTACAGACTGGCCGGAAGATCAGCCTGAAACGATGGCCCCCGAGCTGGAGAAGTCAATGGAGCTGGCCCAGCGTATCAGCTCGCTGGTGCATTCGCTCCGGAAGAGTCATAAGCTGAAAGTACGCCAGCCATTGTCCAGGATACTGGTTCCGGTGCTCAGCCAGGCGACCCGGCAGCAGATCGAAACGGTTGTCCCCATTATCCTGACTGAAGTAAACGTAAAGAGCGTCGAATTTATCGACGACGACTCAGGTGTACTGAAGAAGCGCATCAAACCTAACTTCAAAACGCTGGGGCCTAAATTCGGCCCGAAAATGAAGGATATCGCCGCGCTTATCTCCGGGTTCGGTGCAAACGACATCAGGACGCTCGAAAAAGACGGCTCCTATCCTTTGTATATCGGAGGCGAGCTGTTTTCCATCAGCCTGGCGGATGTGGAAATCACGACCGAAGACGTCCCCGGCTGGTCGGTCGCTGCCGACGCCTCCGTGACGGTAGCGCTCGACATCACGGTAACGGATGAGCTCAGGGGTGAAGGAATTGCCCGCGATTTTGTCAATCGTATACAAAACCTGAGAAAAGACAGCGGCTTTGAGGTAACGGACAAGATCCATATTTCGCTCGTTGACAACAGCCCGCTTCTCACGGAGTCGCTAAGCATCAACAAATCCTATATCTGCCAGGAAGTCCAGGCCGTCGACCTGCAATTCCTGGACCAGCCCAACGGCGAGCCGGTAGCCGAGATCGAAATGGATGAGTTTCTGTTACAGGTAATTGTAAAAGTGGTTTAGATTAGTCCTACGACTTAACATGGTAGCGCTTAAATCCGTACTTGTCTTCATACTCGCCGGGCTTTGCGAAATCGGGGGCGGCTACCTCGTATGGATGTGGCTGAAGGAAGATAAGCCATGGTGGTATGGCCTGTCGGGGGCGGTTATCCTGGCGATGTACGGGGTGGTGGCTACCTGGCAACCTGCCGATTTCGGAAGGGTTTACGCCACTTACGGAGGATTTTTCATCGTAATGTCAATCCTCTGGTCTATGAAGTTCGACCATTTTTCTCCCGACAAATATGACATTGCCGGAGCTTTGATAGCGCTTCTGGGAGTTTGTATTATTTACTATGCTCCCAGAAGCTGACAATGCTCAGGCTTCAACCCAAACCACTTTGTCTTCAATGGGTGTACGCCTTGCCGGTACTGAGGGGGCATCATGGTACCCCAGATAAAACAGTCCTATATTTTTCTGCCCGGAAGGAAGATCAAGAAACTCGGCGAGAGACTCCAGTGCGCTTCCCGGCGTGCTCCAGTATCCCCCGATCCCGCGTTCCCATGCCGAAAGCCATATATTCTGTACTGCAGCGGCGGTGGCTGCTATCTCTTCCCATTCGGGTACCAGGTCGGGATGCAGCTCCACGTTAATCGCCAGTACCGCGCCGGCTTTGAGTATCTTATCACGTGTCACGTCATATTTGACCTGTGAAAACGAAGCCTGGCTCGTGGTAGCCCGGTAATTCTCAGCCATAAAATCAGCCAGGCGGGCCAGACCATCGCCGGTGAATACGGTAAAGCGCCACGGTTGGGTCAACCTGTGGGTTGGCGCATAATTGGCATTTTCCAAAAGCTCCAGTATGGTTTCCTTTGGAATAGGCCGGCTGAGGTAGCTGGGAGGGAAAATACTTCTTCTGGAACGGATCAGCAGATCTGATGATAACGACATATAATAAAGAATAAAATAAAAATACCTTCAGCGCAAAGGCGGCGCTGAAGGTATAACCCTTATCGTGTATGCTTTGTTCCTCCTATCAGACAGATTTGGAACTCAGCTTCGCTCCGAGGTATTCCCTGTTTAAACGGGCGATATTCTCGAGGCTTATCTCTTTCGGACATTCCGCCGAGCAGGCTCCCGTATTGGTACAGGAACCGAATCCCTCCTCGTCCATCTGCGCTACCATTTTTTCGGCTCTGATCGTACGCTCGGCCTGTCCCTGCGGCAGCAAAGCCAGTTGCGACACTTTTGCCGAAACGAACAACATGGCGGAAGCATTCTTACATGCCGCCACGCAGGCGCCGCAGCCGATACAGGCTGCCGCCGCAAAAGCATCGTCCGCATTTTCCTTGGGGATCGGGATGTTATTGGCATCCTGCGCATTTCCCGTATTGACCGAAACAAAACCGCCGGCAGCAATGATGCGGTCGAATGACGAGCGCTCAACTACCAGGTCTTTGATAACCGGGAAAGCCGTAGCGCGCCACGGTTCTACCACGATGGTATCGCCGTCGCTGAAAGACCGCATATGCAGCTGGCACGTCGTGACGCCCTCCAACGGACCATGCGGACGCCCGTTTATATACATCGAGCACATGCCGCATATTCCTTCACGACAGTCGTGGTCGAAAGCGACCGGCTCTTTGCTCTCCTCAACCAGCTTTTCATTCAGCACATCAAACATCTCGAGAAAAGACATATCGGGAGATATTCCTGTCAGCTGATGTGTCTCAAAATACCCTTCCGACTGGCTGTTCTTCTGACGCCATACTTTGAGGGTTAGATTCATATTACCGTGACTCATAATTATTTATAGCTACGCTGGGCAATCTTGATGTTTTCGTATACAAGTTCTTCCTTATGGAGCTCCCAATCACTCTCTTTGATGTATTCCCATGCAGAAACGAAAGTAAAGTGTTCGTCATCCCTTAGCGCCTCTCCTTCTTCTGTCTGGTGCTCTTCCCTGAAGTGACCGCCGCATGATTCTTCCCTGTTAAGGGCGTCTATACACATCAGCTCGCCCAATTCCAGGAAGTCCGCAACCCGGCTTGCCTTGTCGAGCTCAGGGTTAAATTCCCTCGCTTCGCCCATCACCCTGACATCGTTCCAGAACTCCCTGCGCAAAGCGCGGATCTCGAGGATCGCTGACTCAAGTCCCTGCCTGTTACGCGCCATCCCGCATTTGTCCCACATGATCTTGCCCAGGCGGCGGTGGAACATTTCCGGAGAGGTCGCCCCCTTGATATTCAATAAGGTATTGACCCGGTCGGCCACACTTTTCTCGGCCTCCACAAATGCCTCATGTGTAGTAGGGATGGCCGGTGTGCGGATCTCGTTTGACAGGTAAGCTCCTATCGTATAAGGAATGACAAAGTAACCGTCGGCCAGTCCCTGCATCAGAGCGGAAGCGCCCAGGCGGTTAGCGCCGTGATCCGAGAAGTTGGCTTCGCCAAGGGCATACAGTCCCGGAACGGTCGTCATCAGGTTGTAATCGACCCACAGGCCACCCATCGTGTAGTGAACGGCCGGATAGATGCGCATCGGTACTTCATAAGGATCTTCACCGGTAATCTGCTTGTACATGTCAAACAGGTTGCCGTATTTCTCCTTTACGACGGCCTTGCCCCACTTGATAATATCTTCTTTCGACGGGTTATGGACGTTGTTCTTGTTTGCTTCGGCATGTCCGTAGCGGTCGATCGCCGCTGCGTAATCAAGATAAACGGCCAATTTGGAAGTCCCTACCCCATAGCCGGCATCACAACGTTCTTTTGCGGCGCGCGAAGCGATATCACGGGGTACCAGGTTACCGAATGCAGGGTATCTTCTTTCCAGGTAATAGTCGCGCTCGTCTTCAGGGATATCTCCCGGCGCGCGGTTGTCGTCTTTCTTTTTCGGCACCCATATACGGCCGTCGTTACGGAGTGATTCTGACATAAGCGTGAGCTTCGACTGGTGGTCGCCCGATACCGGGATGCAGGTAGGGTGGATCTGGGTAAAGCAGGGGTTACCGAAGAAGGCCCCTTTCTTGTGCGCTTTCCATGCAGCCGTAACGTTGCTTCCCATCGCATTGGTCGAAAGGTAGAAAACGTTGCCGTAGCCTCCTGAAGCGATCAGGACGGCATGTCCGAAATGGCGTTCCAGTTCGCCGGTAATAAGATTTCTTGCGATGATCCCGCGGCATTTCCCGTCGATGATCACCACTTCCATCATCTCGTGGCGGTTATACATGGTGATCGTCCCCATTCCTATCTGGCGTTCAAGCGCCGAATAGGCCCCCAGGAGCAGTTGCTGGCCTGTCTGACCTGCGGCATAGAACGTCCGCTGCACCTGCGTACCTCCGAAGGAGCGGTTGCTCAGCAACCCGCCGTATTCCCGGGCAAAGGGAACTCCCTGCGCCACACACTGGTCAATGATATTCCCTGAGACTTCGGCCAGGCGGTGCACATTGGCCTCGCGTGCACGGTAGTCACCGCCCTTGATGGTATCGTAAAACAGGCGGTAAACCGAATCACCGTCGTTTTGGTAGTTTTTAGCTGCGTTAATCCCCCCTTGCGCCGCGATCGAGTGCGCCCTCCTGGGAGAATCCTGGAAACAAAAAGCTTTAACTTTATATCCCATTTCAGCAAGAGAAGCTGCAGCTGAAGCTCCTGCCAGACCGGTACCTATTACTATTATCTCTATCCTGCGTTTATTCGCAGGGTTGACTAAAGGAACAGTCGACCTGTATTGAGACCATTTTTTCTCCAGGGGACCGGAAGGAATCTTAGCGTCCAAACGTGATGAGCTTGCCATGTTCGTTTGTTAGATTATATCGTTTTAAGGGAAAAAGCCCTTTTAAAATTGCTTGAAATAAAAATATAGCGGCATTGAGGCGAAAGCTGCCGGAATTATAAATGCGAATATCCAAACCCCGACAGCCTTGATGAACGGCGAGTATTTGGGATGGTTGATACCGAGCGTCTGAAACGCGCTCTGGAAGCCGTGGTAAAGGTGGAAGCCAACCGCTACCATGCTCAGCAGATAGAAGAAAGACAGCAGAAAATTCCGAAATGCGACGGACACCGTCTGGTAAAGGTCTTTCACGATTACCGTTCGCGTTCCTTCGTCGGAATTCACAAATTCCACCTGCTTCACGTCCTGGGTATAGCCTGCGGGCATCCCCTGGCTGAAGACTTCTCCCGTGTTCAGCACTTCCGTATACTGCACATAAGGGAGCGGCTCATTGTGGAACTTGTACCAGAAATCTCCCATATGCACCACGATGTAGACCAAGAGAATGGTGCCCAGCACCGCCATATTACGGCTGGACCAGGTAGATTGGTTCCTGATTACGCTGTACTTTACGTTTCTCGCTTTCCGGTTGCGAACCTCGAGGTAAATACCCCAGAACGCGTGGAAGAGAATAAAAAAGTAGTTCAGGTAAGAGATGATCTTAATCGGGGTAAAAGTAGTCATCATTACCGCGTAGGTATTGAATGCATAACCGCCGTCATCCTTGAAAAGCTGAAGATTACCGATAAGGTGTACTACCAGGAAAAGACATAGAAACAGCCCTGTCAGCGACATCAGGACCTTTTTGCCTATTGAACTGGTCAAAGTTTGTGTTAGCCAAGACATAGCAAACAGCCAGAATGTTTTGTGTAAAAATTGTTCTTTTTATAGGTGTCCAAAGGTAAGTCACATTCAAATTGCATCCAACTAAGGTGTGTCCATTTCAGACACCTGTCAATAATTTATAATCTTTTTAAGTTGGAGGGTTACTCACCCTGCTGTCATCCGTTTCTCAAAAATTAATAAACAAGCTGACGGTTGTATAATTTAGAGCCCGTTCTTCGTTTACATACAGAATCCGGCACCGCCTGAAGGCCTCTTAACCGGCGCCGGGATTACCAAGAAAAATCCCTGCCTATGTCGCTTCGGTTTATTCTCCTCCTATTTATCCTCTCCTCGTTTTGGGCAACAAGAGCCCGGGCTACCCACGTACGGGCAGGAGAGATCACCGCCAAAAAGATTTCGGAAACAAGCCTCACCTACGAGATCAAGTTTACCGGCTACTTTAATATGGATGTAAACGGCAGGGAAGCTGCGATACGGAACATCGATGTATGGTTCTGGATCACCGGCGATCCCAAATCATACCGTGCTCCAAGGGTAGGCGACCTGGACGGTATGATCGATGTCGGCAACGAAACCACCCGCAACGAATACATCCTGGTCTATACCTTCTCCGCACCGGGCGTCTATACGATCAACCTCGGCATCGACAACAGGAATGACAATGTGTTGAATATTGGCCCCGAACCTACTGACGGGCTCAATTTCTATATCCAGAGCACGCTGGCCATCAACGCCAGCCTCGGTATGAACAGAACGCCTGTACTGCTCAACTCCCCCATCGACCAAGGGGCCATAGGGCAGCGCTACATCCATAACCCCGGAGCCTTTGACGCCGACGGCGACAGCCTCGCCTACAGGCTCTTCATTCCCCTCGGCGCTACCACCGACGGGAAGACGGCCGTCCCGTTCGAATACCGCGATCCGCATACGGTATCTTCAGGGGGCACCAAAGAAGACGGCACCTCTCCTCCGGAATTCTACATCGACGCCATCACAGGCGATCTCATATGGGATGCACCCGCTCTGGCCGGTATGTACAACGTCGCTTTCGTCGTAGAGGAATGGAGGAACGGAAATAAAATCGGGGAGATCGTTAGAGACATGCAGATCAGGATCAGGGACGCCCCT
>JBBCKD010000025.1:0-31821 GCA_037191015.1 Spirosomataceae bacterium | reverse complement strand
GGCGGGCCGCAATTGCGGCCCGCCCCTTTTTTTAGCGCTTTGCTTTTCCCGGCGACTGATGCCTCAGAACTCTGCGCTTTTAGGATACCTTGGGAAGGGAATAACATCCCTGATATTGGACATGCCGGTCACAAACAGCACGAGCCGCTCGAATCCCAGTCCGAAGCCTGAATGCGGCGCCGTGCCGAATTTACGGGTTTCGAGGAACCACCAGAGGTTTCCGGGGTCGATCCCTATTTCGTTTACCCGGGCCAGGAGCTTGTCATAATTTTCTTCCCTCTGGCTGCCGCCAATGATCTCGCCGATCCCCGGGAAGAGGACGTCCATGGCGCGTACCGTCTTGCCGTCCTCGTTGAGCTTCATATAAAAGGACTTGATCTCCTTGGGGTAGTTGGTGAGAATGACAGGTTTCTTAAAATGTTTTTCTACCAGGTATCTTTCGTGTTCACTTTGCAGGTCGATCCCCCATTCTACGGCAAACTGGAATTTCTTTTCTTTATGAGGTTTTGATTGCAGGAGAATGTCGACGGCTTCGGTATAGGTGAGCCTCTCGAAAGGCTGGGCCAGGATGAAGTTCAGCTTTTCGCGCAGGGGAATGGAACGCTCGTTCTGAGGCTTGCTCTTTTCTTCTTCGAGCTGCCTTTTTTCCAGAAAATCGAGATCATCCTTACAGTTTTCCATGGCATAGCCTATCACGTATTTGACAAACTCTTCGGCCAGGTCCATGTTGTCATCGAGCTCGTAAAAGGCCATTTCAGGCTCTATCATCCAGAACTCTGCGAGATGCCTTGTAGTGTTCGAGTTTTCGGCCCGGAAAGTGGGACCAAAAGTATATATTTTAGAAAGCGCAAGGGCTCCCAGTTCCCCTTCCAGTTGCCCGGAAACGGTAAGGTTGGCTTCCCTTCCGAAAAAATCCTGCGAAAAATCAACGCTTCCGTCCTCGCTACGCGGCGGGTTGCCGGCGTCGAGTGTGGTAACGCGGAACATTTCACCGGCTCCTTCCGCATCGGAAGCTGTTATGATGGGTGTGTGAAGGTAAAAGAAGCCATTGTCGTTGTAAAATTTATGGACTGCGTAGGCGAGCGTATGCCTGATCCTGAGGATAGCCGAAAACGTATTCGTCCTGGGCCTGAGATGCCCGATTTCCCTCAGGAACTCCAGGGAATGCTTCTTTGGCTGCAAAGGGTATTCTTCGGGATCGGCCGCTCCGTAAACGTGTACTTCCAGAATCCTGATCTCGACAGCCTGTCCGGATCCCTGCGAAGGTATGAGGGCGCCGGTAATTTTCAGGCAGGCTCCTGTGGTGCAAAGCCGGAGAATCGATTCCGGGATCTGTCCCGGCGCGGCAACAGCCTGAATATTGTGAATGGTCGACCCGTCGTTCAGAGAGATAAAAACAGCATTTTTACTTTCTCTTTTTGTGCGTACCCAGCCTTTGGCTGTTACGGTTTGTTCCGATGGCTCAAGCCTTAGTAAATCCTTGATCTGTAACCTTGACATACACTAAGCAGATTAATAATATCTCGTAATAAAAGGGGAATCGACTAGGTCGGGGGCAAAAATACACATTCAACTCCGGATTGCCACGGATCGGCAAACTGATTATTGGCGGAGATAAGGCGGCCGGGTTTAAAAAGCAGCCGGTATGCTTGTCTTGCGGGAGGATATACTGATATTTGGTCCGTTTTTAGAAGACATTATAGTAAAATCGCCCCTAATAAAGTGAATACCCAGGTAGCAAAGCTGTTATCTTATCTCTTTCATCCGCTGCTCATGCCCACCTACCTGCTGGGGACATTGTTCTTTTTGGCTCCTTACGGTATAGGCGTCGATCTGCTCCCTCGTGAATCCCGGGGGATCCTGCTTCTTGTTGTTTGCATTTATACTTTTATTATCCCGGCTTTAGGCGTATACGGGATGGTTCAGTTGAAGTTTGTAGGAGATATCACCCTGAAGAAGCTGGAGGACAGGAAGTATCCTTTCTGGTTTACGATAGCCGTGTATCTGGCAGCTACTTATTTTTTCGGGTGGAAGTTTACCCAGATAGCGGAAATTGCGCCGGTATTGAGGGTCGTATTGGGAAGCATTACCGTTTCCATTATGCTGGTGGGCATTATAAGTTTGTTCTGGCAGATCAGCGCGCACATGACGGGAACCGGCGGGGTTACCGGGTTTTTGATCGCAGCCTTATTAAAACTGGAAGATTCTTCGCTTCTCTCCCCCTTTCTTTTGGCGTTGCTCGTTTCAGGATGGGTGGCTGCTTCCCGGTTGCAGCTTAATGCGCATACAATGAATGAAGTGCTGGCCGGTTTCTTGCTCGGATTACTCGTATGCGGGGCAGGCGGCCTCTTATTTTTGTGATTTTTTTTGGCGATTCTACTTTGTTTTTCTATGTTTGCAGTCCGATTGGTAGGCAGTACGAAAGCCTGTCATTTCCGGAATAAGGTTTCGTAGCTCAATTGGATAGAGCATCTGACTACGGATCAGAAGGTTTGGGGTTCGAATCCCTACGAGACCACTTGATAATCAAGCACTTAACAGAAATGTTAAGTGCTTTTTTGTTTGAAAGGTCGATTTTCCTACCAACTTTCCCACTATTTTTTTAAATAGATATATTTCCCCTCCTATCCAATCTTTGAATGCGTGTTGTCTCAATTTACAATAAACGCGAATTAAACTTCGCAGCCGTACCGGTGGGACTGTAATCAGCCTTTTGACAGTTTTATCCTGATGAAA
The DNA here is from genome assembly GCA_037191015.1 of Spirosomataceae bacterium. GTDB lineage: Bacteria > Bacteroidota > Bacteroidia > Cytophagales > Spirosomataceae > Ravibacter. Next base: position 29,085 of record JBBCKD010000025.1, on the reverse strand, counting down.
ACACGGAACTTACTCCAGGTGCTGCCAGCCCTGCGCGCGCAAAGGCACTACGTTCCCGCTTTTGGTCCTCAGGAGCAATTTGTCTTTATCAGGAGTCAGGTAGCCGATAAAGGAAATTTTGGGATTGTTTTTAAGCCTGGCGTGGTCTTCCTGCCTGATGGTGAACAGCAGCTCATAATCCTCACCGCCGTTGATAGCGGCTGTAACCGGGCCGAGATTCAGCTCCGAAGCGACAAACGCTGTCTGGTCATCGATCGGCAAATGTTCCTCGAAAACCACCGCGCCTACTCCCGAAGCTTTACAGATATGGTGCAGCTCCGACGACAGCCCGTCTGAAATGTCGATCATGGCAGTCGGAACGACACCTGCTTCGGCAAGCTCATACACGACATCCATCCTTGCTTCAGGCTTTAGCTGCCGTTGCAGGATATACTCTTTGCCCTCGAAATCAGGCTGCATCTTCTGGTCGGCGAGGAATACCTGCTTTTCTCTCGACAATATCTGTAGTCCTGCATATGCGCCGCCTAAATCGCCGGTTACACAGAGAATATCGCTGGCCCTGGCGGTATTCCTGTAAGTGATGCGGTCTTTTGCAACTTTGCCGAAAACGCTCACCGACAATATCAGCCCGCTCCTGGAAGCGGTGGTATCGCCTCCCACCAGGTCGACCTTATAGTCTTCACATGCTGCTTTGATCCCGTGATAGATTTCCTCCACCGCTTCCACCGAAAAACGGTTGCTGAGCCCAAGAGAAACCATTACCTGCTGGGGGATGCCGTTCATTGCAGCGATGTCAGAAATATTGACTGCAATGGCTTTATAGCCCAGGTGCTGCAAAGGATGGAAAGTGAGGTCAAAGTGGATACCCTCTATCAGCATATCGGTTGTCAGAAGCCCGTATTCATCGCCAAGATCCGTCACGGCTGCATCGTCCCCGATTCCTTTTACCGTACTGGCAAGCCGGGGTTCAAAAGGAGCGGCCAGTCTGTCTATCAATGCGAATTCACCCAGCGCGGCTATTTCAGTTCTTTTTTCTTCCATAGTTTTTAAAGTATCTTCTCCCCCTCCGACGGTCAACGTCTCATTCCTAACTTTGCGGATAAAGCGTTGTGCAGCCGAACGGCGGAGGCAAAGATACTCGATTTCCGGATCGTATGGCAGATGTACAACCGGTACTGGGAGAAACTTACGGCGACAGGCAGCATAAACCAGCGCGCAGGAAAGCCGTCCTCTAAGGGTAAGATACCGGATTTGACGTCATTGTTGGTGAAATAGGTGTGAGGGATAAGGTGCGGGCCATGTAGGTGTGGGATTTTAGGTACCGGAGAATCGAAAATTTAACTAAATGCAATAATTAATTCCTGTTATGAGTTTACCCCTGCTTTCCAGTTCCCTGTTAAAATCAAAAAAAGAGCTTCTTCCGGAATATGACCAGATCAGCCGTTTACCGGAAAAAGTAATACAATTCGGAACCGGTGTTCTTTTAAGAGGTTTGCCGGATTATTTTATCGATAAAGCCAACAGACAAGGTATTTTCAACGGTCGGATAGTGATAGTGAAATCGACCGAAAGCGGTGGGGTTGACGCATTCAACGAGCAGCAAAGCCTGTATACCCATGCCATCAGGGGGATCGAAGAGGGGCAGACCATAGACGAAACGTTTATCAATTCGTCTGTCAGCAGGACCTTGTCCGCTATCTCGCAATGGTATAATATCCTGGAAGTCGCCGCCAGCCCGGACCTGGAGGTCATCATCTCCAATACAACCGAAGTGGGGATCCAATTGGTGCAGGACGATATACATGCATCGCCGCCGGTGTCCTTTCCCGGAAAGCTCACCGCCCTCCTGTACCGCCGTTTCCAGACTTTCGGCAATACCCCTGAAAAAGGTTTGGTGATCATCCCCACCGAGCTGCTGCCTGATAACGGGAAAATCCTCAGGGACATCGTTCTGGAGCAGGCGCACCGCGCTCATTTAGGAGCAAATTTCCTGAATTGGGTAGAGCGGCATAACTATTTCTGCAGCTCGCTCGTTGACCGGATCGTTCCCGGGAAACCTTCCGGGGAAGTAAAAGCATCCATCCTTGCAAGTCGGGGATACGAAGATAACCTGATCATTATGTCTGAGCCGTACCGGCTGTGGGCTATCCAGGGCGGAGAGCATGTGCGTTCCGTATTGTCGTTCGCACAAGCAGACAGCGGAGTGATCATAGCTCCGAATATCGACATCTACCGCGAGCTTAAGCTCAGACTTCTGAACGGGACGCATACGTTGAGCGTCGGCCTGTTTTATCTGTCGGGGAAAGACACCGTCAGGGAAAGTATGGAAGAGCCGGCGCTTGAAAGCTTCACCACCCGGCTGATGCTCGACGAACTCGGTCCTGCCATTCCTTACGAGGTAGACAAGAGCCAGTATACCCCTTTTGGCAACCAGGTACTCGACAGGTTCCGCAACCCGTCTATCCGCCACCTGCTGCTCGATATCACGGTGCAGTACACGGCCAAAATGAAAATGCGCAACATCCCCACACTGATCGAGCATTATAAGCACCACCAGGAGGCTCCGGAGCTCTTTTCGCTCGGGTTTGCCGCTTATCTCGTATTCATGCGGGCTGTAGAAAAACAGGAAGATTCGTATTACGGCCTCAGGGAAGGACAGCAATACCAGATCAGGTGCGATTCTGCCGCCTATTTCTTTGACCAGTGGGCAAAGTTTGGGGATGATACGGACGGGCTGGTTAAAAGTGTACTTTCCGATACAGGTTTGTGGGGCCACGACCTGACCGCTTTGCCGGGTTTCGAAGAAGCTGTGCGCAGAAATGTAGCGGCTATATCGGAGAAAGGAGTTACCGCCCTGCTGGCTTAACCCCTGAAGCTTCCCGGGCAGCTTATTTTACAAACCCGTGAGTAACAAAAGCAGGGAAAGCACTTTAATGTTAAATCAGTATTCCAAATTTCTGATGAAGACGAATTCTTTCGTCGGAATGCCCGCTTACCGGCGGGCATTTTAACGACAAAAAAATGTAGTTTTCCGGGTTTATGGCTGGTTGACGGGAGTATTGAAGTGTGAGTATCTCGTCGTCAGCATTTATTCTGCTAATATTGCATTTTCTATCGAGTTACAGAACCCTATAAACATGTCAGTAAACAAATTCGATTTTGGTTTGGTCGGCTTGGGTGTAATGGGCAGGAATCTTCTGCTCAATATGGCTGATCATGGCTATTCCGCAATAGCCTTCAACAGAAGTGAAGAAAAAATAGCAGCGCTCAAAGCTGCCGCAACAGAGGGTACCGTTGTGGACGGAGTTACCAATCTGGGCGAAATGATAGGGCGTTTAAAGGCTCCCCGAAAGGTGATGCTGCTCGTACCCGCAGGAGCACCCGTGGATGAAGTGATCGAGCAGATCCTTCCGCACCTGGAAAGCGGCGATATCATTATCGACGGCGGCAACTCTCATTTTACGGATACGCTGCGCCGTGTGAAATACGTAGAAGGAAAAGGCTTTAATTTCATCGGGATCGGGGTGTCAGGTGGAGAGCAGGGCGCTCGTACAGGTCCCGCGCTGATGCCGGGCGGTTCGGAAAAAGCTTATGAAAGCCTGAAGCCTATCCTTGAGGCGGTGGCGGCTAAAGTTAACGGTGAACCATGTGTGGACTACCTGGGGAAAGGAGGCGCCGGACACTACGTGAAAATGGTGCACAACGGGATCGAATACGGTATCATGCAGCTCATCAGCGAGTCTTATTCGCTTTTAAAAGCCGCCGGACTGGACAACGACGAGCTTCACGAAGTATTCAAAAAATGGAATGACGGCGATCTTCAATCCTTCCTGGTAGAGATCACACGCGATATTTTCCTGCAAAAAGACGATAAGTCTGACGAGCGGCTGCTCGATGTGATTTCTGACAAAGCGGGCTCAAAAGGAACCGGCAAATGGACTTCCCAGGATGCGATGAACCTGCCCGTTGCCATTCCGACCATCGACTCTGCAGTAGCAGGCAGAACTATTTCCGGTTATAAGGATGAACGTATAGCCGCTTCGAAAGTTTACCCGAGAGCCGGCTTTACACTGGATATCAGCAAAGAGGAAGCCATCGAACTGGTACACGATGCGTTGTATTTCGGTACGATCATAAGCTATGCACAGGGGCTTTCCATGCTTTACCAGGCATCCAGGGAACTGGAAATGGATATTCCCCTGACGCGCGCGGTAAGCGTATGGAGGGGAGGCTGTATCATCAGGTCTTCTTTGCTCGAGGTCTTTACCGACGCTTACAATTCTTCTCCCGATCTGCCCAATATCCTGCTCAGCGGGCAAATTGCGGAACTTGTCGGGAAGTCAGTACCCAATACCAGGAAAATACTTGCCAAAGCAATAGAAGCCGGTATCCCGGTCGCCGCTCACACGGCCTCACTGGGTTATTTTGACGCTTATCGCACAGCGTACCTGCCGACCAACCTTATTCAGGCGCAGCGTGATTTCTTTGGCGCGCATACCTATCAACGTATTGATATCCCTGGTACATTTCATACGGAATGGAACAGCTGAAAGATCATAGTATGAATTCCAGTAGCCATCCCCCTGCTTCCATCCTTTTTATCTTTGGTGGAAGCGGGGACCTTAATCATAGAAAACTCACCCCCGCTCTATATAACCTTTTCCTGGATCAGTGGATGCCCGAGCAGTTTGTAATTGCGGGTATCGGTAGAAGTCCTTACGATAGCGAACGTTTTCGTAGCCACCTCCTGGAAGGTGTAGACCAGTTTTCCAGGAGAAAAAACAACGGTGACGGGAAATGGGAGGAGTTCAGCGAACATGTTGAATATTTACAGATGGACGGCGACAATGAAGCCGACTATCAGAAAATAGCCGATTTTGTAAAAAAGCAATCCGGAGAATGGGGTTTGCAGCCTGACGTCATTTTTTATCTTGCCGTAGCTCCCCAGCTGGTTCCGTCTATAGCCAGCAACCTGAGCAAGCTCGATATCTGTGCCGATAAGTCCAGGACCAGGATAGTAGTCGAAAAGCCTTTCGGGCATGACCTGAAAAGCGCGCGGGAGCTGAATACCCAGCTAAGGGCGCTTTTTGCCGAAGAACAGATTTTCAGGATCGACCATTATCTTGGTAAGGAAACGGTTCAGAATATCCTGGTGATGCGTTTTTCCAATGCGCTTTTTGAGCCACTCTGGAACAGGAACTATATCGATCATGTCCAGATTACAGCTATCGAAAGCGTAGGCGTGGAAGGGCGCGGCGGGTATTTTGAGCAATCGGGAGCGCTGAGGGACATGGTTCAGAACCATATTCTCCAGATCCTTTGCATGATTGCCATGGAAGCGCCGGTGTCGTTCGAAGCGAATGAGATACGCAACAAAAACCTGGATGTCCTCAACGCATTGCGGAGATTTAATGAGGAAGAAGTTGCGCGGAATACTGTAAGAGGGCAGTATAAAGCCGGCACCAACAACGGGAAGCCTGTAGCCGCTTACCGCGACGAAAAAGGCGTAGCCAGAGACTCCAACGTAGAAACCTATGCCGCGGCAAAGTTCTTTATCGACAACTGGCGCTGGCAGGGAGTACCTTTTTACGTCCGGACCGGCAAAAGCCTGAAGATGAAGGAGACGCATATCATCATCCAGTTTAAAACACCCCCTCACAATACTTTCCCGAACGAGTCTGCTGCAAACTGGAGGGCAAACCGGATGACGATCAGCATACAGCCCAACATGGACATCCGTATCCGTTTCCAGGTGAAACGCCCCGGTCAAACCATGGATCTCGACCCGGTAGAAATGACATTCGATTACAATTCTACAGGTGATCATGCGCCCGAAGCATACGAAACCCTGCTGCTGGATGCCCTGGAAGGAGATCCCACTCTTTTCATGAGAGGTGACCAGGTCGAGGCTGCCTGGGAGGTGATTATGCCGATTCTTGATTTCTGGGAAAAGAACAAGGCCGGGGATTTCCCGAATTACGAACCCGGAAGCTGGGGGCCTGAAGCTGCGGATGCGCTTATTCAAAACGACGACCGCAGCTGGGTAAACGTACTCCAGCCCGCTTCATAAAGTTTGAAATAGAAATGGAATTACACATTGCCGCTGATACATCGGAACTAAGCAGCCGGCTTGCCGATTTCATCCTGGAGGATATCCTGAGCGTGCTGGACAGGAAAGACAGGTACACCTTCGTCTTATCGGGTGGCAGCACTCCCAAAGCGCTGTACCGGATTCTAGCCTCGGAACCCCTCAGGAGCGCTGTCCCCTGGGAGAAGGTACACTTTTTCTGGGGAGATGAGCGGTTTGTGCCCTTTGAAGATCCGCGCAACAATGCAAAGATGGCCTACGAAGAGCTCCTTGACCATATCCCGGTGGCAGCAGGAAATATCCATGTAATGAATACCAGCCTCAGCCCGGAAGATTCTTTAGACCACTATACCGGCATTCTCCGCTCGTATTTCGGAGATACCGGGCCTACCTTCGATTTTGTGCTCCTGGGAATGGGCGACGACGGGCATACCCTGTCTCTCTTCCCTGGTATGCCGGTAATTCATGAGCAGGAAAAATGGGTGGATTCCTTTTATCTCGACGCCCAGTCGATGTACAGGATCACACTGACGGCTCCTGTTGTCAATCGTGCTGCAAAGGTGGTATTTCTTGCAGCAGGTAGTAACAAGGCCGATGTCCTCTACCAGGTGCTGAAAGGCGAACGCAACCCTGATCAATACCCATCCCAGGTTATTCAGCCCTCGTACGGAGAACTGCACTGGTTTGTAGATGCGGAAGCCGCCGCTAAGGTATGAACCTGAAGGCAGGTAGCTGACCGCTACCTGCCTTCAGAAATAACCGGCATATCGCCTCCTCCTCACTATCACGCCTCCTCCAGGTCTTCGTTCACCCTTCTCACGACCCTCCCTATGGTGAGTCCCTGGACAAAAATGGAGAAAACCACTACGAAATAGGTAATGGAGAGAAACAGCTCTTTATGAAGCCTGTCGTCGATGGAAAGCGCAAGCGCCACCGATACACCTCCCCTGAGCCCTCCCCATACCAGGATTCTTATCGTATCGTTGTTAAACTTGGTTTTGAAAGGGATGATTTTGGTGGGTACCCAGATTGAAAACCACCGCGCGAGCAGTACCAGTAGAATGGCTATCAGGCCTATCTGCCAGTAGTCGGTGATATCCGGGATCAGGATCAGCTCAAACCCGATAATGAGGAACAGGATCGCATTCATGATCTCGTCGATCAGTTCCCAGAATTTGTTCAGGTAATCCCTTGCATTATCGGTCAGCACGCCTTCCCGTCTGCTCATGTTGCCTACCACCAATCCGGAAGCTACCATAGCCAGCGGGCCGGAAATGTGCATAGCGTGAGCTACCAGGTAGCCGCCCATCACGATAGCCAGTGTAATGATGGCCGATACGTTATGGCTGCTGATATTTTTCATCGCCCTTACGCCGATCACCCCCAGCGTTATACCCAGCACGATACCGCCGATGGCCTCCTTGATGAAGAGCCAGGCGACGTTGCCGAAAGACAGGTCGACGTCCTTACCCTGCGCCAGCTGCAGCAATACGACAAATACCACCACAGCCATACCGTCATTAAAAAGCGACTCACCGGCGACCTTTGTTTCAAGCGACTTCGACACCCCTACCTTTTTAAGAATCCCCAGTACGGCAATCGGATCGGTGGGCGAAATGAGGGCTCCGAATACAAGACATTCAATCAAAGGCGCTGAAAGGCCCGTCAGCGGGAGTATGTAATACAGCAGCAGTCCTACTACGAATGTGGAAATAAGAACGCTTACGGTAGAAAAAACCATCACGGGCCCCTTCTGCTCCCGCAGGTCTGCCAGCTTAATATGTATCGCTCCGGCAAAAAGGAGAAAATTAAGCATGGCGCCCATGAGCACTTCCGTGAAATCCAGGTTGGAAATAAACCCGGAAAACTCCTGGAATAAATGCGGGTATACCGCTCCTGCCAGTACGACGGAGATTGAAACCACCATAGCCATCAGCATGATCCCGATAGTAGGCGGCAGCTTCAGAAAGCGCTCGTTGATATATGAAAATACGGCAGTAAGTACGATGAGTACGGAAAAAGAATAATAAAGCTCCATGTATTGATATTGACCTCTTGTAACTGACAAAATAATAAGTCACAAAAAAACCGCTTTACGAAAGAAACACAAACAGATTGGCAAAAAACATCTTCAAACTTTTGAAAACAGGTATAAAAAAAGGGAAGCACGCGTGCGTACTTCCCTTTTAGTACAGCCGGCTCTCCGGGCTGAACTTTCCTTATTTCTTTTTAGTATCGGTAGAATCCTTCTGGGTTTCTTTGCCTCCAGCTTTTTTCTGCTTCTCCTTGTATTCTTCGTTAAGCCCGTTCAGGACTTTTTCGGTTACGTCGAGATCCTTATTGGCGTAGAGGATACCGCCTCCCCTGGAATATCCCAATACGAATTCGAATTGGTTATCCTTGTTATAACGGTCTATATAATCGTAAATCTGCACATACAATTCTTCGTTTTTATCCATTTCCTCCTGGGCCAGCTTCTGGGCTTCCCTTTCCCTGTACTGTACGAAGTCCTGCTGTTTCTTTACCAGCTGTTCCTCAACTGAGCGTCCCTGCTCCATAGTCATCGTGGGCGCTTTCTGCTGAAAGAATGCTATCTCATTCTCAAGAGATTTCCCCCTGTTGGTAAGCTCGTAGTCGAGCTTATACCTCCTGCTTTCGAGGTCTTTCCTTATTTCCTTGAAATACTCATATTTACTCAGAAGCGAGTCAACCTGGACGTAGACAACCCTGCGGCCACCCAATGAAGTAGAGTCGGAAGCCAGGAAGCTGCTTTCTCCTTTCCGGCTGCTGAAGTGCAGAAAAAACAACGTAGCTACTGCCAGCGTCAGCAACACATTCCATATCAAAGAGGTATTAGAATTCACGGTAAAAGCTGAATTATAGTTATGGTTATTTTTGAAAGCCGCAAATATATAGGAATTTATACAAACTACCGCGCTGTTGTTGTAAACACGTTTAAGCCTTTTTTGCCAGTGTTACAATCTGCTCCAGCAATTCCGGGTCGCTGAACATAACGGAACGCTCATCGGGCTGCTCTCCCGCCATGGAAACAGTAGCCGGAAAATAGTGCTGCCTGCCTTTGCGAAATGCCTTGCCGGTAAGGTGTATACAGTCGACGCCCGCCGAAGCAAGGAGCCCGACATTGGAAAGGCCCACACCGGCGCCCGCCATTATTTCGATCCTGCCCCCGGCCAGGGAAACGATCTTTCGCAGCACTTCAATTCCCAGGTTTACATTGGCTTGCTGGCCTGAAGTAAGAATACGGTCGGCCCCGGCGGCGATAATGTCTTCCAGCGCCTGCGCGGGGTCCGGAGTGAGATCGAAAGCCCTGTGAAACGTTACGCCCATAGGACGTGCGGCTTTTACCAGGGAGGCGGCCAGTTCACGGTCGACGCTTCCGTCCGGGTTGAGCGCGCCCAGTACCACCCCGTCAGCCCCTGCCTTTCTGACCTCCCCGATTTCCGCATACATCGTTTCTATCTCATACGCGTCATATACAAAATCGCCGCCCCTCGGACGGATCATGGCATAGACCGGGATCGAAATATGTTGCTTCACCAGCGCCAGGAGCCCTGTGCCCGGAGTGGTACCGCCTTCCCCCGGGCCGCTGCAAAGCTCAATTCGCCCTGCTCCTGCTTTTGCTGCATTAATACATGACTCCAGCGAATAAGCGCATACTTCTACTAACATGGGATATTCTTTTAAGGTACGAAACTCGGTCGCAAAACTAAAGTATATTTATTCTTATGTCCTAATACCTGTCGCAGGTACGGCTGACTGTTATATCCGGGCCCGGATCGTTTATTGGACTTTCAGAAATCACCTTCTGCAAAGGTCTCTTTCTCAGTAAATTATAAACTAAAAAATCAATCGAAATCCTTCCCGTAAATTAATCTTTTAAAAACTCGTCTAAAATTTTGAGGATACGTATTTTTTTCTACTTTTGCACACCAAATTTTGAAACATCTCTTAAAGTTTTACCAATATGTACTGGACACTTGAACTTGCCTCTTACCTCGAGGATGCCCCATGGCCGGCAACCAAGGACGAACTGATAGATTTCGCAATCCGCACCGGTTCCCCCCTGGAGGTAGTGGAGAATTTACAGGAGCTGGAAGATGATGGCCAACCCTATGAAAGCATTGAGGAAATCTGGCCGGACTATCCGACAAAAGATGATTTCTTCTTTAATGAAGACGAATATTGATCAAAAGAAGACGCCTCCCGGAGGCGTTTTTCTTTTATTCCTCCAAAATTGAGAGGAGTTGTTTTTGTGAACGGTTCCGGCTGCGTACGCTTAATCTGTAACCTGCCAGTCGTGTGGATCAGATTTTCCGCGATCCCTCCCCTTCATTGCCGCTGTTTCTTCCGGCGCATACATTTCCTGAAAAGTAAATCGTTATTACCAGAAGAGTTTAAATCGTCATCAGGACTGTTCTATCATCAGGTATCCTTATATTTGTTGAGCTTTGGTACCGCTCCTTTGCAGAAAACAGTCTCCGGACAGCAGCCATTGAAAATGCCTTATAACCGTAATCAACATATTGTCGCTTGTCAACGCAGAGTTCAGTACTGCGGCTCGCTTTTATTGAACTGTTTTCCCCGGAGGTTTGTCTTCCTGCTCGCCGTCATAATGACCGTGGGTTCATCTGTCGACGCACAAAAGAACGGGCGGAAAAAGCAAAAAGATGTTTTTGTCCCGGTTTTGCCTGACAACGGGTTTCATCCCAAAGAAGAAGCACTGGTGGTAGACGGCATGAAATACATGATACGAGGAGAAGCCGACCGGGCTCTTCCCGTATTTGAGGAATTATTGCAGCTTGCTCCGCAGAGCGCTGCTGCCCATTATCTCCTCGCCACCGCCCAGGTAAAGCTGAACAAGCCTGAAGGTTTGGAATCTGCCGAAAAGGCCTACCAGCTGGACAATAAAAACGTATATTTCGGAAAGTTCCTGGCCGAAAACCTGGCCTTCCAGAAAAAATACCGGGAAGCTGCTGAGGTATACGAGGAAATCCTTCGGACAGAGCCTGCAAACCTGCAGAGCAGTATCGAGCTGGCAGCTGTTTATGTCTTCTCCGACCAACTCGACAAAGCAATAGAAACATACGACCGGCTGGAGAAAAATATCGGGGTAACCGAAGAGGTTACCAAGCAAAAGCAGCAATTGTATCTCCGTCAGAATAAGCTCGGCAAAGCCCTGGAAGAAGCGCAGAAACTGATTGATTCCGAACCTGCCGAAGCATACTACCATGTAGGGCTCGCTGAGCTCTATATGGCCAACGAAATGCTGGATAAAGCGGTTCCGGTATTACAGGAAGCGCTTCGCATCAATCCGGACGAGGCGCAGGCGCATATTTTGCTGGCTGATATTTACCGGCGAAACGGCGAGACCGAAAAATGCAATCAGGAGCTCCGGATGGTATTCGGAAATCCGAACTTCGATGTTACCCCGAAAATCCGCGTTATGTACGGCTATCTCGAAATGCTGAAAGCAAATGAAGGGCGCGCGGGAGCTATGAAGAGTGAAGACCGCTCGGAAGCGATGAAGCTGGTCAAGCTGCTGATCGATACCCACCCCGCCGAATCAAAGCCTTATGTGATGTATGCCAATTTGCTGGTACACGCAAATGAAAAGGCAAAGGCGCGGGATATCTATACCAGGGCAGCCAGGATAGATGGTTCGGTATACGAGATATGGGAGGCCATACTGCGGCTTGACGGAGAGCTCAACCAGTTCGACAGCCTTCTGACACATTCGGAAATGGCACTCGAAATGTTTCCGAACCAGGGGATGCTGTGGTATTCCAACGGATCGGCCAACCTGGTGAAAAAGAATTATGCCGAAGCAGCCTCCGCCCTGGAAGAAAGCCGCAGGCTGATTAGCGGAGATCCCCACCTGTCGAGATACATTCACGCGCAGTTGGGAGATGCTTATAACGGAACAGGCGAATACAGTAAGTCGGACGAAGCCTACGAATATGTATTGAGGGAAGACCCCGAAAACGATCATGTACTTAACAACTACAGCTATTTCCTTTCTCTCAGAAATGAAAAGCTGGACAAAGCCCGGGAAATGTCTTTACGGCTCGTCAAAAAGCATCCTGAAAACGCTACCTACCTCGATACGCACGCCTGGGTGCTCTATATGATGAAAGACTACCGGGGAGCAAAGGAATACCTGGAAAAAGCGCTTGAAAGTACCGTGAATGTCAGCGCCACTATCATCGAGCATTACGGGGATGTCCTTTCAAAGCTTGGAGAAAAGGACCGTGCGCTCGAGCAGTGGAAAAAGGCCAAAAGCATGGGGGATCATAGCACAGATATCGACAAGAAAATCGCTTCCGGTACCGTCCATGACTAACAAAGTGGCTTTTTCTTTATTTGTTCTTGCGGTTGGTACCATCGTTGGCTGTAAGCGTCAGCGGATTCACAGGGGGCAGATGACCGTATTGGAAAGCGGAGAAGGGGTATTTACAAGCATGGAGTCCATTCCCGACAGCCTCAGCGCACCTCTCGATTTTCTTTATCTCAGTACACGTTCAAAACTCAGCCTTAAAAGTAAAAAGCAGAATATAGATAATGCCTCTGTTACGTTCAGAATGAAAAAAGACAGTGCCATCTGGATGTCGGCCAGTATGATGGGCCTGGAAGTAATGCGCGGGATTATCTCTACGGAGGGGGTGCGGATAATGGACAGGGTCGGCAAGGTATATACCGAAGCTACCTATCGCGACCTGGCCGGAAGACTGGGTTTCCCGCTCGACTACCCGCTTCTTCAGGGCTTTTTTCTCGCCGATATACCGACCTATCCGGGGCAGGGTTTTGAGGTAAGAAATGATGCATCAAAAGCGCTCGTCAAACAGAGCGACAGCTATCTCGCCATTTATAACATGATCGACAGGCTGTCAAAAAAGACGATCGGGATGGAAGCTGTAGATCTTATTACCGATAACCGGGCCAGGGCCGACTATTCGAATATTCAGCAGGTAGGCGCCGGGGCTATTCCGTACAACCTGTCTGTCGACCTCTCCGTTCGTTCAAAAACGGAAGAGCTGAACGGGAGCCAGCTCCGGATATCTCTTTCTCACAGCAGTGTGAGTATCACCGACAGCACGCTTTCATTTCCTTTCCAGGTTCCAATTAACTATAAAAAGGCCTTTTAATTTTAAAACCTGATTAAATTTGCCGAAAATAAAGGAGGTTTCTTATCCGATGCATTTTTTTAAAAAGCTACTTAGCGCCTTTCTGCTGTCTGTCACGCTCATATCAGGTCTGAGCACCCTGAGCGTAGGTCAAAGCAGCCGCGATCAGCTGGAAAAGGACAAGAAAGCCAACCAGGATAAGATTAACCAGATACAAGGGGTTCTCAAAAAAACTTCGTCTCAGAAAAACGTCAACCTGAAGCAATTACAGGTCATTAATTCGCAGATCAATGCCCAGAAAAAGCAGATAGGGCTTTTGAACGACGATCTGAAATTACTCGACCGGGAGCTGGCCACGCTCGGCATAGAGCGCAGGAAGCTCGACCAGGACATGGAGCGCCTTAAAAAGGAGTATGCCAAAATGATCTACGAAGCCTCCAAGCGGACTACTTCCCTGAACAACCTGATCTTCCTTTTTTCGGCCAACACATTCAACCAGTTTGTCCTGCGCTACAAATACCTGAAGCAATATACCGATGCCCGGCAAAGCCAGGCCAAACAGATGGAGGTCCTGAAAGTACAGATCGCGGCGCAGCAGGAGCGGATTACGGCCAAAAAGACGCAGCAAAAGACTATTCTCGACGATCGTATGGCCGAAGCACAGAAGCTGTCTACGATGCACGAGCAGAAAAATGCTGTAGTTGCCGAACTTTCCAAGCAGGAATCAGAACTGAGGGCCGAACTGGAAAAAAGCAGGCGACAGGCTGCCATGCTGGAAAAAAGCCTGAAAGAAATTATTGAAAGAGAAAGGCGGGAAAGGCTTGCCAGGGAGAAAGCGGCAAGAGAACGGGCCGAGAGGGAACGCGCCGCCAGGGAGGCGCGCGGTGAAGAGCCTGCTCCCGTCAGTGAAGCGGAAAAGCTTGATCTGAGCGGGATGACCGATGAGGAAGTAAAGCTCGCTTCGTCTTTCACCGCTTCAAAAGCAAGGCTTCCCTGGCCCGTGAGGGGATTTGTTACCGAACATTTCGGGCGCCAGGCCCATCCGGTCCTAAAAGGGATCATCGTAGATAACCTTGGAGTCGATATCCAGACAAACGCAGGCGAGCCGGTCAGGGCCGTCTATGACGGGCTGGTTCTCGATGTCAATAATATGCCGGGTTACGGCTATGTAGTGGCAGTCCAGCACGGCGATTACATGACGGTCTATGCAAAACTGAAAAATGCTTCTGTGCGCCCCGGACAGCGCGTAAAAGCCCGTGACAACATCGGGGTGGTCGCTACCAATGGCGAAGGCACCTCCGAGCTCCAGTTCCAGGTCTGGCGCAATACGACCAAGCTGAATCCCGAAGCATGGCTGATAAGGCGCTAGGTTTGAATTATGAATTAAGAATTAGTAATGTGAGTACTGAGCGAGGTCGAAGCCGTTTTTGAAAGCAAGAATTAAATCCAATGTCTGTTCACCCGAAAGAAGTAAAGCGTATCACAACGCATATCATACAGGAAATGAAGATCCGGGGGGAAAAAATCTCCTCTCTTACCGCCTATGACTATTCACTTGCCAAACTGGTAGATGCCGCGGGGGTCGAGCTGATCCTTGTCGGGGACTCCGCCTCCAACGTGATGGCCGGCAATGAGACAACGCTGCCCATTACATTGGATCAGATGATCTATCACGCTACTTCTGTAGTACGTGCCGTCAAACGTGCGTTGGTTGTTGTCGATCTGCCGTTCGGCTCTTACCAGGGGAATTCCGAGAAAGCGCTCGATTCGGCCATCAGGATCATGAAGGAGTCGGGTGCGCATGCGGTAAAGCTGGAAGGCGGAATAGAAATCAAGGAATCGGTCGAGCGTATCCTGAGCGCCGGGGTACCGGTAATGGGACATTTGGGGCTTACACCGCAGTCGATCTACAAGTTCGGTACCTATACGGTCAGGGCCCGCGAAGAAGCCGAAGCACAGAAGCTGAAGGAAGATGCGCAAATGCTGGATGAAACGGGATGCTTCGCTGTTGTACTTGAAAAAATTCCTGCACAGCTGAGCAGGGAGGTGACAGAACGTATCAAAATTCCTACCATCGGCATTGGCGCCGGCCCTCACACCGACGGGCAGATACTGGTACTGCACGATCTGCTCGGGATTAACCGCGAATTCAAACCCAGGTTTCTCCGCAGGTATGCCGATCTGGGCTCGGTGATCGAAGATGCCATTTCAAATTACGTCTCCGATATCAAGACGCTTTCATTTCCGAATGAGAGTGAATCGTATTAGGGAATAGCCTTTTGACGATATTCTTTTGTGAAGTCAGCCGAACTTCCTTATCTGTACGACGACTCCTCCGCCTCTCTTATCATGCGCTCCGCATTTTCTTTTCCGAGGTAGCGGTCTATGAGATAGTGCGCGATGTAAAGAAGAGGCGTAAGCAGGATCGCTATGCTGCCTTTGTATAAGTAATTGACGGTGCTTACTGAAAAAACCTGCTGAAGGCTCCAATCCCCGAAAATATAGAAGGCGATACCGATCACCAGGAAGCTGTCTATCAGCTGTGAAAACATCGTAGAACCCGTCGCGCGCAGCCAGATATACTTTCCTCCCGTCAGCTTGCGCAGCCAGGTAAACACCGTGACGTCGAGCAACTGCCCTAAAAGGAAGGCGGTAATAGACCCGACCATGATCCCCATTCCCTGGCGGAAAATCCGTGCAAAAGCTTCGTTGATGTTAAAAGCATTGCCTGCTTCGTCCGAGGCATTCACATCCATCCAGAAATCTGCCGGAGGGAGCACAGTCGCGATATAGATCACCCCGAACATGTAAACGATAAAACCGGCCGTAAGGAAAGAAATGCGCCTGACGCCCCGCTTGCCGAAATATTCGTTGATAATATCGGAAGTAACAAAGACAATGGGCCAGTTGATCACACCGGCCGTCATGTTAAAATCCAGCTTTTGTCCCCCGATCGGGATCTGGGCAGGCACCAGGCCCAGCAAAGTCTCAACCGAAAAAATCTTGGAACCCACGATCTCTGCAATCAGTGCATTGGTAAGGAAAAGGCAGCACAGAAAAAGGAATAAACGCTGCCTTTTACGGTCAAACTGGTTGGATTCCGGCATTTTCGGCGTAGGGTTAGGGCATTCAGATCAAGGCTCAGGATAACACAGGCTCAGGAACTCCGACCGACAGCTTCCTGCGCGATTCCAGGTATTCCTCTATCCGGTCCATTGCCTCGTTCAGCTCATCGATATTGGGCAATGTCACGATACGGAAGTGATCATTGCCTTTGATATTAAACCCGTTGCCGGGAACGAGGAGGACCTTCTGCTCTACTAGCAACTCGTATACGAACTGCTCATCGTCTTTTATATCGAATTTGCTCAGATCAATTTTCGGGAACATGTACAAAGCGCCTTTCGGCCTCACGCAGCTTATCCCGTCGATGGCCGTGATCCGCTTGTGTATGAGCGACATCTGCTTGTAGAGGCGTCCCTGGGGGTGAACCAGGTCCCCGATGCTCTGGTATCCACCCAGGGCCGTCTGTATTCCGTACTGGGTCGGCACGTTGGGGCACAGCCTGGCGCTGGCAAGGAACAGGATCCCTTCGATATAGGAGGCAGCATGCTGCTTGGCCCCGCTCAATATCAGCCATCCGCCCCTTAAGCCTGCTGACCGGTAGTTTTTTGACAAGCCTCCGAAAGTAACGCAGAGCGTTTCCTTTACGAGGGTGGCTACCGGGATGTGGACAGCGTCATCGTACAGGATCTTGTCGTAAATCTCATCGCTGAAAATAATGAGCTTGTGAGCCTCGGCAATCTGTGTAATGGCTTTGAGCGTCTCCAGGCTGTAAACCGCCCCGGTAGGGTTATTGGGATTGATGAGCACAATCCCTTTTGTACGGGGAGTTACTTTCGAAAGAATATCGGATACGTCCGGGTTCCAGTCGTCTTCTTCATTACAGTCGTAATGAACCGGCTTCCCGCCGCTCAGCGACACGGACATCGTCCACAACGGGTAATCCGGGGCGGGAACAAGGATTTCATCTCCCGGGTTCAGCAGCGCCTGCATCGACAGGAGGATCAGCTCGCTGACCCCGTTTCCGATGAAAATATCATTGATGGCAACGTCCGCGATCCCCTGGTTCTGGGCGTGGTGCATGATCGCCTTTCTCGCTGCAAAAATCCCGCGGGAATCGGAATACCCCTGCGCGTTCCTTATATTCATGATAATGTCATGAACAATTTCATCGGGAGAGTCAAACCCGAAAGGGGCAGGGTTACCGATGTTCAGATTGATGATCTTAAAGCCCTGGCTTTCCAGCTCGAGAGACTTCTGATAAATCGGGCCTCTTATATCGTATTTAAGATGCTCGAGACGTTCCGCTTTTTTAAATTCCATTATTCAGACGGGGACACTGTTATTTTTTTACAAATGTAGGAAATCCTGGTGTTTCTCTACTCCCGTCTTCTGTCCAGTCTTTGCAGCAGCATATCGTTAAACGATTTTTCCGCGCTTTGGAGCTCCGCCAGTTGAGAAGGTGAAATCACGCTCAGGAACCTGTCCTGGTACTGTTTCTCCAGGTCGACTTCCTTTTGTTTCAGTTCCTGTACTTCCTTCAGATTTTCGAGCGCAACCTTGTCGGTAAGTCCCCCGTCGCGACGCTCGTTGATTACTTTCCGCTGCGCCCGTCTCAGGATCCTCCTTTTTTCCGAAAACTCGTTATAGATCGGCCAGAACTTCTCCGACTGCTCGGTGGTAAGCTTCAGGCGATTGGAGATCATGCTGACCTTCGCATCATGGATCTGCTGCCTCATATCTTCTCCGCCCCGTTCGCCCCGCTGCGCAAGGGTCACAGCCGAGCAGGCGAGACACATTACACCGGTTATAAAGAATGTCCTTATCAAATGCCCCGGCTTCATGGCGACAATCAGATTATATGGCTTCCTATATAGTTTCATCATAAATAGAGTTTTCGAGTAACTGTTCCCTGATCAGAGCATCGTCTACGTTATCAAGGTACTGTAGAATGGTTGATTCGTCGACGAATGCCTTTTGTACGGCATCCTGGCTCGCCAGATCAAAATAATCGAGATCCTGTGATTCGAGATATTCCAGGATGGCATCGTCACTGACAGCTGCCAGGGCATCGGGTCCGAGAGGCCCTTGTCTGACCGGCAGGGTAAACCAGGTAAGCCCCGTGACAAGGGCTATGCTCGCAGCTACGGCCGGAATCCTCCACCACCTGCGGAGGGACGAAGTCTTTTGATGAAGCGGGACTACCGGCCGGTCCTCTGCTGCGGATATACGCTCTGCCTTTTCACGGATATCCTCCGCCAGGCTCTCAAAATAGCCTTCCGGTACAGTAAACGGATGCTTCCGCTCCAGTTCATCCAGTCTGATACGTTTAGGTTTTTCCATGACGATCCTTCTCTGTTATCCAAATATCGTATTTAAGTCTTTCCGAATCCGGGTAATGTATCCGATTGCAGACATTCGTAAGACTTTTTAATAACTGTAAAGTTTAATCACCTCCATTTAAATAATCTTCAATTTTTTTTACGGCCCAATGGTATGAAGCCTTGAGCGCGCCTACGGAAGTCCCGGTAATTTCCGAAATTTCCTCGTAAGGCAGTTCTTCAAAATATTTCAGGTTAAACACCAGCTTCTGCTTTTCGGGCAGCTTCAGCAGCGCCTTTTGCAGTTTCAGCTGTATCTCGTCGCCTCCGACCAGCGGATCCGATTCCAGCTTGTCCTCCAGCTCCTTCTCCATATCTTCCAGCGAAACCTGGAGCCTGCGCTTCTTCTTATTGAGAAAATTGATCGCCTCATTGGAGGCGATACGGTAAAGCCAGGTATATAGCTGGGATTCGCCCCGGAAAGAATCTATCCCGTTCCATGCTTTGATAAAGACTTCCTGGGTAACGTCATTGCTGTCGTCATGATCGATGACCATTTTCCGCACCATCCAATAGACTTTCTGATGGTATTTTTTTACCATTTCATTGAAAGCCCTGGTTTTACTTCCCTCTTCTCTGAAAAATGTCAACAGTTCCTGATCGGTCATCCTTATATATAAACTGCCAACGGAAATACACGTTGGCAGTTATGATCTTTCGACAAAGTTAAAAGGATCCGTGAATTATCCTTTAAAAGTAAGTCCCGGTATTCCTTTGACAAAAGCGGTATTACCCTTTTCTGGCAATAGCTTTTTTCGCCGCCTCCACTATATTCCGGGCAGACAGGCCATATTTGACCATTAACTGATCGGGCGTACCGCTTTCTCCGAAGCTGTCGTTAACCGCCACATATTCCTGCGGCACGAGCAGGTTCCGCACCAATACCTGGGCGACGCTGTCTCCGAGCCCTCCGAGCCTGTTGTGCTCCTCAGCCGTTACCACAGCCCTTGTTTTTGCTGCCGATTTGAGGATCGCCTCTTCATCCAGCGGCTTGATGGTATGAATGTTGATAATCTCGGCATCTATTCCTTCCGATTCGAGGATTTCACCTGCAAGGATCGCCTCCCATACCAGGTGGCCCGTAGCAAAAATGCTTACATCCCCCCCTTCGTTGACTGTCCACGCTTTGCCGATTTCAAACTTCTGGTCGGGAGCGGTAAAGACCGGTACCACCGGGCGTCCGAAACGCAGGTATACAGGGCCGTCATGATCGGCTATCGCTATGGTTGCCGCTTTGGTCTGGTTGAAATCGCACGGGTTGATCACGGTCATTCCGGGGAGCATTTTCATCAGCCCGAGGTCTTCGAGTATCTGGTGGGTTGCCCCGTCTTCTCCAAGTGTAAGGCCGGCATGGGAAGCACAGATCTTAACATTCTTGCCGGAATACGCTACGCTTTGCCGGATCTGGTCGTAAACGCGTCCGGTAGCAAAGTTGGCGAAAGTTGAAGCAAACGGGATTTTTCCTCCTATCGTAAGGCCTGCCGCTATTCCGATCATATTGGCTTCGGCGATCCCGGTCTGGATGAAGCGTTCCGGGTTATCCTTGATAAATGCATCCAGCTTTAAAGATGCCACCAGGTCGGCACAAAGAGCGACAACATTCGGGTTGGACTTGCCCAGCACCTCCATACCCGCACCAAAACCCGAGCGGGTGTCTTTCTTTTCTGTATATGTATATTTTTTCATTTCAATCTCTGAAAATACCAGGTGTTAGTCGCCTGATTTATGATATATTTTGTAAGACAATAAGAAAGCGGATACCCGGTCAGTAATCTCCCAGTGTTTCCGGCAGCTGAACCAACGCCGCAGCCAGTTGCTCATCGTTGGGAGCAGCTCCGTGCCACTTGTGCGTACCCATCATATAGTCCACTCCGTATCCCATTTCAGTGTGAAGGATAACCATCACGGGTTTCTCCTTTCCCGATGCCGCAATAGCTTTATCCAGTCCTTCGAGTACGGCCTGGATATCATTGCCTCCCGGCAAATCGATCACCTCCCATCCGAAAGCTTTGTATTTGGCACCCAGGTCCCGGTTGTCCAGTACCTTCCGGGTAGGACCGTCGATCTGCTGGCCGTTGAAGTCGATAAAGGCGATCAGGTTGTCGACCTGGTGGTGCGGTGCAAAAGCGGCTGCCTCCCATACCTGTCCTTCCTGCTGCTCGCCATCGCCCATCAGCACATATACTTTCGACGGATCATTATTCAGCTTCTTGGATAATGCGGCTCCTATTGCAACCGACAATCCCTGTCCGAGCGACCCGGAAGCGATCCTTATGCCCGGAAGCCCTTCGTGGGTAGTAGGGTGCCCCTGCAAACGGGAATCAAGCTTCCTGAAAGTGGCAAGTTCAGATGCTTCAAAATAGCCGCGACGCGCCAAAACGCTATACCATACCGGCGAGATGTGCCCGTTGGATAAAAAGAACAGGTCTTCGCCCGCTCCGTCCATGTCAAATACAGGCTTACCGTCCTTCACGGCGAGCTTCATCTTTTCAAAATACAGGGCTACTAGCAAATCTGTACAACCCAACGACCCGCCCGGGTGTCCCGACTTGCATCCATGAACCATACGGACGATATCCCGGCGGACCTGACTGGCAACATCTTTTAACTGATTGATCTCCATTATAAAAAGGTTACTTTATGTTATGCTACTCTTAGTGATTCAGATACTCATAATGAAAGGGTTGCGTAACTCAGCCGCCGATCTGGCCGGCATGATCCTTGCTCTTTACTTTTGTGATCACTTCGGAGATCCGCCCTTTCTCATCGATCACAAAAGTAGTCCTAAAAACTCCCATAAAGGTATGTCCGTACATTTTTTTCTCGCCCCAAACGCCGTAAGCATTAACCATACGATGCTCTGTGTCAGCTAAAAGGGGGAAAGGAAGGTCATGCTTCGCGATAAACTTCCTGTGAGACTTTTCATCGTCTACGCTTACACCAACCACTTTATATCCTTTTGCCAGGAGCTGCTCATAATTGTCTCTCAGGTTGCATGCCTGGGTAGTACAGGTGGGAGTACTGTCTTTAGGGTAAAAATACAAAACCAGTTTTGTGCCTTTGAAGTCCGATAACTTCACCCAGTTACCGTCCTGGTCTTTTTCTTTAAAATCGGGAGCTTTTTCGCCTACCGCTAGCATCATTTCTATTACTGTTTATTTCCTGGATCCGGAGCGCGCCGGCTCGGTTATTTTTGCTTTTACCGTATTGATGTTCCCGGCCCTGTCAGTCACTTCCAGTTCCAGCTCCCCGTCAAACGGAACGGATTCATCCGCTTTTTCCGACCAGATATAGTTGTTTTTGTACTCATAGTTCATCAACACCCATTCCCCGTTAACCCTGGCTTTGAACGATGAGATTCCCGACAGTTCATCAACTATACGGGCGCGGATCCGGTTGGGACTACTTTCCAGGATCCGGACGGCAGGGGGAATAGAGTCGATCCGGGGATAGAATGTTCCCAGCTCCCGGGTGCTGAATTTTATCCCGCCTGAGTCGTCCCATTCGCCGCCGATAAATACATCCTTCCCTTTTACAAGACGATAAATCTGTGTCTTTCCTCTAAGCGCTTCTTCTACGGCAGGCCGATAGCTTATTTCTATTGCACCGCGCAAGGGCTCGGTAAATTCATTGATCTGCAGTGTGTTACCTACGCGGGACACCTGCAGGTAAAGCGTATCGAACAGGCTTCTCTCCCCGAATTTAACCGTTGCATCAGGTCCTTCATATATCAGCTCCCGGCCGGGGGCTATTTTGCCGGTAAAATAAAGCCTTCTTCCTTGCGATCCGGCAGCAACTGAGTCAGGAAGCCCGTTCCTGAGATCTGAGAGGAAAACATAGCGGTCACCCTCGGTATAGGCCGGGGTCAAAGGATAGCTTTTACCGCCTGAGAACATCAACCCGGCTCTTTCGGGGGACTTCACTTTGAGTGTTTTTCCCAGCAGCTCCGTTTGAAGCCCGGGGGAGAGGGCTTTACGGGATTCCGCCCCGGCCGCTGTACCAGGCATTTCCCCTTTGATGATAAACTTCAGCTCGCTCCAGTTCTCAAAAGAATCGAAGATCCTGATCGTCACCGAGTGGGGGAGGGTATCATTGATGACAAGCTTCCCCCTGTTCCCATCCGTTTTATAGATATTGAGCGTATTCCCGTTGGGACTATAGCATTTGTAGTAACGCTCCCCGTTTTCCACACGCGCTTTGTAATTGATCAGATAATTATAGTCCCTGGCTACGTCAATCGGGAATTTCTCCATATTGAAGGCGAAGATCTCCTGCCCGTCGAACTTCACTTCTATGCAGTTGAGCCCGTAGTTAAACCCGGCGCCGTCCATCCTGTCGAAAGCCTGGAGCTCCAGGCCGATCGATCCCGATGCCCTGATCGTATCTTTTATGGATACCGCCGGACCGTTCTTCTGCGGCGCCGGCACGAACACCTGCCTGTCGATCCTGCCGTTGACACGGCTGTCGATATTCAGCGGAGCCAAAGCGATATTAACAAACCGCGGCGGGGTAGCGTCCCTGATCTCAGGAAAACCAAAAAATAGGGGATTCAGGCAGTTATCCCGGGAGTCCCTTATCTCGAAATGAAGATGCGGCCCCTCCGAAGAGCCCGTATTGCCGGAAAGGGCTACAAGTTGTCCCTTCTTTACCTGGAAACGCCCTTCTTCGGGTGTCAGGCTGATATCGAACGCCTGGTTCCGGTATTGCTCCTGCCGGACATAATCTCCGAGCTCTTTGCTGAATTCTTTCAAATGCGCATAGACTGTCGTCATTCCGTTCGGATGCCTGATATAAAGCACCTTGCCATACCCCGACCTGTGCACGGCTAGCCGTGAAATATAGCCGTCGGCGGCGGCAGTGACCGGCAATCCTTCTTTTTGCTGTGTGCGTACGTCGATACCGGCATGAAAATGATTGGAGCGGAGGTCGCCCAGGGCGCCCGACAACGTGTTGGGCCTGCCGGGATATACCGGGAGCGCGAAGTAGCCTTTAGGATAGCTTTCTTTTTGGGGAAAAACTTCTCCTGCCAGCAACAAGCCAGAAAATAACAAAATATAAAAACGCGTGCCGATGCCCGCCGGAAACCTGCTCATTTACCTGACTCTCAACCTTAACATTTCGCTCCCTTCCAGCCTTCCGACCAGCAAATCCCCCTTTTTTACCGCAGCCACACCCTTGGGAGTACCCGTGAAAACCAGGTCGCCCGTCTTCAATGTAAAATACTGCGACACAAATGAAATCAGGTAATCGATGCTGTAAAGCATCATCGATGTATTCCCGTCCTGCCGTATTTCGCCATTTAATTCCAGCGAAAAGCTCAGCTTCTGAAGGTCCTCAAAATGAGTTTTAGGGACAAAATCCGAGATTGGAGCTGATCCGTTAAAGCCTTTTGCAAGCTCCCAGGGCAAGCCTTTCGATTTGAGCTGAGACTGAAGGTCTCTCGCGGTGAAATCGATTCCGAGTCCTATTTCCTCGTAATACCGGTGAGCAAATTTCTCTTCGATAAACTTGCCCATCCTGCTGATCCTGACCACTATTTCTATCTCGTGATGCACATCTTCAGAGAAACCGGGAATATAGAAATCCTCGCCCGGCCTCAACAAAGCCGAATCCGGCTTCATGAAAATAACAGGGGCATCCGGGCGGTCATTTTTTAATTCTTCAATATGATCCGCGTAGTTGCGGCCTACACAAATGATCTTCAACGATATATGATGAGTCTGGGTGAAAAACTGGCAGCAAAACTAAGGTAATGTTATTGCTTTATGAAAAAAAAGCACTCATTTTAACAATTGATCGCAATTTTTCTGGCCAAAGTCGTTTTCTTTATACGACCATAGCCGAAGGTATCCGTTGTCAGGTTTAACGGGAAAGATTGTTCATGAAAAGTTTTATTAAATCCAGGCTCTCTATACTTCTGGTGCTCTCGCTTACTGCTTGCGAGGTTTTCAAAACCACACCCCGATCGTCTCCCGATTACCGGGGCCCGGGCAGCGCCAACAGAAACCAGGCCGCCTACAAAAAGAATACGGCGAACGCTCGCAGTAACAGCAGGCCGGCTCCGGGGCGCAGAACGCCTCATAACCGCCCGACGGGCTCATCCGCACGTTCGGCCGCCGGCAAACCTGCGGCCGGGTCAGGGCGCCAGTCTGCTTCTGCCGCCAAATCTGCTCCTACTGTCAAAAAGGATCTGGCGCCCCGCCCGTCGGGAGCTTACGTAACTGCCGTACCGGAGGTTGTCCAGATTGCCAGGACCTACACCGGCACTCCCTATCGTTCGGGAGGGAATGGCAAGGAAGGAATAGATTGTTCGGGATTAATCTGCCAGGTATACACCGAGCTTGGCGTCAAAGTACCCAGGATTTCGTGGCAGCAGTCGGAATTTGGCCGGGAGGTCGAGCAGATAAAAGATATCAGACCGGGAGACTGGATCTTTTTTGTGCCCGAAGGCGGTAAGGAAGGTTATGTTTCGCATTCAGGCATTGTTACCGAGGTAAGGGGAGAGCAGGACATCCTGTTTATTCATGCTTCTTCCTCCCGCGGAGTCGTGGAAGATAACCTCTTTTCAACTTATTTCCGGAACCGGTTCGTTAAGGCTGTAAGACCGTTCTAGCAAATAGATGCCGTATAGTAAAAACCACTGTTTACTCTGCTATTTTTTGCAGCGCTGCATAGCTATTTGAATTGCTTTTTTTGTAAACTTAGCAGTCTAATCCGGAATCTTTTTATTAATCAGGCATGGCTGCGCATTTTACTTCGGTCTGGGAAGATGTGGTTTCCAGGTATAGTCAAAAAACTGCTCTATCCGGCCCGGCGCTACGTTTGACATACGGGGAGCTCGATGCTTCCGCGAGGGAGGTCGCTGCCTGGCTGAATGAAAAGCAGATAAGCGGGCGCTGCGTAGTTATTCTCCTTGATGATCCTGCCGACAGCATTATATGTATGCTGGGCGCCCTTCTCTCGGGTAACTATTATTTCTACCTTGGGGAAGCTGCAGCCGCAAAGTCGCTCCGGGAATACCTGCCCTATATAGATGTGGGTGCAATAGTGAAAACAGCCGACCTGGTAACAGGCATTTCTGTCCCGGAGCTCTCCTGGGGCGACCAATACGGGATTTCCGGGGCCTCTCTTTCCCAGCAGACCGAAGCCTCTCCTTATTTTGCAATATTTTCCACTTCCGGCAGCACAGGCGTTCCCAAGCTGGTGCGGCATACTGTCGACTTCATTATAAGGGAAAGCCGTCAGGGAATTGATCTCATGCAGATTATTGCGGACGACCGGCGGGACTACGGGGGCTCGCTGATGTTCAGCGCCAGCCTGGGAGCCATCTATCCCACCTTACTGGCCGGGGCCGAGCTGGTCCTGCATTCCGTAACGGGAAAAGATATTTTCAGCCTTCCCGGCTACTGGCGGGAGGCCGGCATTACGCTAACCTCTATTCCCGTAAGCGTGCTTCGTACGATTGCCAGGTCCGATGTGCCGCTCGACAACCTGCAAAACCTCCGGCTTGTCGTAGTGACGGCCGAAGCCATGTCGGCCGGGGATATGGAACTCTTTTCTACCCGTCTGCCCGTCAATGTAACCCTTATGAACGGATATGCAACTACCGAAACCCGGGGGATCAGTATTATGGCGCATCGCCTTACAGGGGCAGATACTGCCGGACCCGGCGCTGTCGGGCGGCCGGTAGCGGGAAAGTCTGTCTATATTCTGGGCGAGAGGGGAGAAGTACTGCCCACAGGCCAATCCGGGGAGATTGTCGTGGAAGCACAGGGATTACCGGACGGGTACCTGAATGATCCGGTCACTACCTCTAATTCCTTCTTTTATTCCTCCGGAGGGTTACCGTGCTTCAGAACCGGTGATATAGGGCATATAGATGAGAGCGGCCACCTGTTCCTGGAAGGACGCATGGACGATATAGTCAAGATCAACGGTATCAAAGTAAATCTCCAGGACATAGAAAAACGCCTGCTTCAGTATCCGGGCGTCAAAGAAGCCTCAGTTTTCATGAATGAAGGCAGCGATCGTATACATGCCTGTTACGTTGCGGATGAAGGTATTTTTGTCCCCATGCTTCGCAGCTGGCTGACGGAGACACTCTCTCCGCTGCATATCCCGGCCAGGTGGTCGGCAATGAATGTGCTGCCAAAAACTGCAACCGGCAAAATTGACAGGCAAAAGCTGAAAACGGGATCGGCAGTCCGGGAAGATACGGGCCCCGCAAACGAAAATACCGATCCGGCAGACCTTATCCATCTTGTCATGCGGGTTTGGAAAAAAGAGCTGGAGCTCAACCAGGAAATCGGTGCTCACGACGATTTCTTTACCGACCTGGGCGGGAATTCACTCCTCGCCGCGGTATGCATCCATGAGATCGAGGAATGCACGGGGCTTAGCCTGCCTTTGGGGGCAGGCAATACCTACAGTACGCCTGCTTTACTCGCAGGGTTTATAAAAGGAATATACGACCGGCCTGCCCATTGTGTACCTATAGGAGATTTTGACGCCGGACGTCCTTCATTGTACTTTATACCGCCTTACCCCGGTGACCGCCGCACTTACCGCCATCTCGAAACACGTTTGGCAGGCGCGTACAACCTGTTTTTTTTATTCTATAATCCCATTGATCCGTCGGGGAACGTAGTACCGCTCTCCGTACTGACAGACGCCCTGGCCGACCAGGTATCAGTTACGGGGGGTATTCATCTGTTCGGGTTCTCGTTCGGCGGGATTATGGCCTACCTGCTGGCCATGAAGCTGGAAGAGCAGAAAAAACCGGTAAGCTTCCTGGCGTTGCTCGACACCCCGCTTTACCACAAGCTGACAGGCGCCGAAAGGGCTT
This sequence comes from Spirosomataceae bacterium, assembly GCA_037191015.1. Lineage (GTDB taxonomy): Bacteria > Bacteroidota > Bacteroidia > Cytophagales > Spirosomataceae > Ravibacter. The sequence goes on along the minus strand of JBBCKD010000025.1, from coordinate 1,566 downwards.
ACAACCTCACTGTGCGGACCCTGAGGAAAGTAAAGCAGTTCGTGGAAGCCCCTGCAGTTTCCTGGAATAAATACGTACGTCAGTTCGGGAGCGCGTACAAAGCCTACCGGGAGAACTTCACTCATGAGAAGCATAAGGAAGATCCCCGCCACCCCTCGCAGGTCATATGGCATTATACCCGGACTTTTCCGGCTTACAAGCGATTGAAAGCTGCAATCGTTCTGTTTTCGGCCAGTGAGCGGGGAGGGGAGTACCTGTTCAGGCAGGATTTTTCCTGGCAGCGCTACACTCATCAGAATTTACGTAAGACGCCTCTTAAAGGCTGGCATGTCGAGCTGCTGGCAAACGAAGAGAATCTTGATACTATACGGGACACCATGCTGAACCTGCTGCAGGGCTGAAGTTCCGGAAGCTTTCGCATCCTATAAAGCCTGCGCAGCCGGAAGGCTGGAAAAAAGCTTTTGCGTAAGCGCATCCCTTAGTCCGTACTCCCACTCTTTTCTCAGAATACTGAAAACATAGCAATCGCGCCGGGGACCGCCCGGATTAGGGCCGCAGCTTCTCAAACGGCCTTCCAGCGTGCATCCCAACCGCTCGAGCGCCTTTATTCCTGTTTCATTATCTACATCTGCCCGAAATTCTACACGCTCCATCTGCATGGTTGTAAAGGCAAAATCAAGTAAAAGCAGTTTGCAGTGCTTATTGAGGGCCGTACCCTGAAAGCGCTTCCCATACCAGGTATAGCCGAGCTGCACACATTGAATATCCCTGTGGATTTCACAAAAACGCGTAGATCCGGCATATGCCTGAGTAGTCTTATCAAATACGATAAAAGCATATTGCCTTTTTAAGCTACGCTCTTTAACTGCATTATTTATATACCGGACCATATTTTCGGAGCCGGCAGCGGAGATCAGCGCATAGCGCCAGAGGTCGGGTTCATCGCATGCGTATTCCAGGAGATTCTCTGCGTCGTGGAAGGCAACGGGGCGAAGCATGACGCAATCGTTTTCCAGGGTATAGTCGCGGGTAAATCTGAACTTTCCGGACATTGCTTGGTATTAAGGTTAAGGAGCTAACAGACAGGGGGATACATCTTCCGAAACAGAGTATCATTTATTGTACAACTTTACTCGAAAATTTTCAAAGAACCTAGCGAAAAAAGGGTCTGACGTATAGTATTTAGTAAAAGGTAAGAATATACCCTGCCGGCAAGTGTTTACGAATAGTTGTCGAAAACAAAAAAGCCGGTCACAATTTTCATTGTAACCGGCTGATTATCAAGTGGTGATGGACGGAATCGAACCGCCGACACAAGGATTTTCAATTTTTTGAACACTGGCGCAGCAGGTTTCGGCCCCGACACCGCTCTGCCTAGTGTCATGGTCGGCATACAAAAATCTCAACTCCGCGCTACAAAGTGCCTCCCCACGTACGAGCAATTTGTCCCCATTTGGAGCATGAAAACAACGCCATCTTCCAGCCCAAAACCGGACGTTTTTCGGGCATGCATCAGTTTTCCGTTACCCGATAAGTGCTTGCTCGCACACATCAATAACATTACCG
>JBBCKD010000024.1:0-36853 GCA_037191015.1 Spirosomataceae bacterium | reverse complement strand
TTCCGGGTAAAGAGATGGAATTATCTCCGTACCGAAGAATACGGTTCCGGGCATTACAAGCTCGACGGAACTCCCGGACAGGAGACGCTGCCCGTGCTGGCCAGCTATGTTTCGGCAGACAGGAAGTCGGTTTTTCTCTTGGTGCCTTATATGAAGACAGCAGAGCAGATGGAGGTATTGTATGAAATTGCCGCCGAAGATGGCAGGTCTATGCAGGACGGCTTCTGGTTTACGCCCAAAACGATAGAGCCGCTGGCATTGGAACCTTATGGCTTTAAGAATGTCGAACTGGCCCTGCTGAAGAATGAGGCAGCGATAGCCAAGGCTGCGGAAAGCATAGTAGAAGTAGTTTCGGCCGAGCATGGAAAAGCGATGTTTGAGAAGCTGGCCTGTATGGGGTGCCATTCCACCGGGCAGCAGGTGGAAGGTATGTATGGTCCGCCCCTGAAGGGAATTATCGGGAAAAAGCGTGAATTTACCGACGGGTCGTCTGTGGTCGCAAATGAAAAGTACCTGAAAGAGTCTATTCTGGATCCGCCGGTAAGGCATGTGAAAGGTTACAGTGGTGAAATGCCTTCGTACGTGGGGATTGTATCCGAAAGCGATCTCGAATCGATAATCCTGTATATTAAATCCTTATAACCTGTTGTATGACGATCCCGCCGCGCTGTTTGCCGAACCTGGTAAGCAGACTTATCAGCGCCTGGGTTTTGATAGCGGTAGCCTGTACCATGGCAGTGGCGCAAAAGCCCAACGCCAACTACCGCTATCATATTTTCCGAGCTACCTCCCCGATCAAAATTGATGGATTGGCAAACGATCCGGCCTGGAGCACCACCGAGGTTGCTTCAGATTTTTTTATGATGCAGCCGATGGACACAAGCTATGCCGACGCAAAGACCGACGTCCGTATGGCCTATGACGAGCGCAATCTCTACATCCTCGTAGTCAATCACAAACCTGTTAAGGGAAGCCTGGTGGTAGAATCTCTTAAACGGGATTTCAGCTTTAACAAGAACGATAATTTCCTGCTTTTCATGGATCCCTACGACGACCGTACAAACGGATTTTCGTTCGGGGCCAATGCAGCCGGAGCACCGTGGGACGGGCAGCAGGTAGACGGGGGGACGGTAGACCTCAACTGGGAAAACAGGTGGTACAGCGCGGTGACGAATGAAGATGATAAGTGGATCTGGGAAGCGGCGATACCGTTTAAGAGCATCCGTTATAAAGACGGCCTGCTGGAATGGGGCGTCAATTTCAGCAGGCTCGATCTTACCATTTCGGAAAAGTCGTCCTGGGCGCCGGTTCCCCGGCAGTTTGCCTCCGCCAACCTGGCCTATACCGGGGTGCTGGTCTGGGACCGCCCGCCGCCCAGGCAGGGACTGAATGTTTCGGTAATTCCCTATGTAGCGGGGCGGACGCTGAAAAACTATGAGACGGACGCTCCGTGGAAAAGGAGCGCGGATATAGGCGGGGATATCAAGGTGGGGATAACGCCTTCGCTGAATCTTGATCTTACCGTCAACCCGGATTTTTCGCAGGTAGATGTGGACGTACAGCAAACCAACCTCGATCGCTTTGAATTGTTCTTTCCCGAGCGACGCCAGTTCTTCCTGGAGAATGCAGATATTTTCGCCAATTTCGGCTATGCAAACCTGCGTCCGTTCTTCTCCAGGCGTATCGGTCTGGGGATGCCGATCCAGTTTGGGGCCAGGCTAAGCGGTAAAATAGACAAAAACTGGAGAATAGGGGTACTCGATACCCAGACAGCTTCCCAGGACTCGACGCCTGTTACCAACTACGGAGTCCTGGCTATCCAGCGGAAGGTTTTTGCGCGCTCCAATGTGCGGCTGATGGCGATCAACAAGCAGGCGATCGGGTATTCGGAGGAAGTTCACAGCCACGTTAATAAATTCAACAGGAACCTGGGGGCCGAGTTCAACCTGGCATCGGCAAACAACCTCTGGACGGGAAAAGTAATGGCATTCAAGTCGTTTACAGCGGCTTCCCCGGGAACCGGTAAGTCGCAGCAGCCTTTTCCGGATGGCTGGGCCCACGCCGCCGATCTTGCCTACAACAAAGCCAATTTCTTCTGGCAATGGCAGCATGAATATATGGGAGAAGGGTACAATGCCGAAGTAGGATATACTCCCAACGCCCAGAGAGGGGAGTATGCGAAGATCAACCCGAGTATCGGTTACCTGTTTTTTGTGAAATCGAGGATGCTGATAAGCCATGGTCCCAAGCTGATACAGCTAAGCTACTGGGACAGGAGTTTTAAAAACTCCGACAGCGAGACCACGCTGCAGTATCACTTCAATCTTCGGAACCGCGCTACCGCGATGTTCTGGGCAGGGAACAGCTTTATACGGCTCCTGGCGCCTTTCGATCCGTCCAATTCCGGGAGGACGCCGCTACCGGCAGGCAGCACACATACCTGGAACGCAGGTGGATTCGAATACGTTTCAGAGCCGCAGCGTACTTTTACCTATTCATTTCTGGGGCGCTTCGGAGGGTATTTCAACCATGGGACGTATACCCGTCTCAAGGCAGATCTGGGGCACAGGGTACAGCCTTATGTGGCGACTTTGCTGAGCGGAACCTACACCCATATCCAGCTTCCGCATACGGGCGAGGATATAAGATACTGGCTGATCGGTCCCCGTATAGATATAACGTTCCGGAATGATCTTTTCCTGACCACGTTTCTGCAATACAACAGCCAGTTGAAGAATGTTAACCTGAATACAAGGTTCCAATGGCGCTTCAAGCCGGCATCGGATATTTTCCTTGTTTATACGGATAACTACCTTCCCGAAAATTTCAGGGTAAAAAACAGGGCATTAGTGCTCAAATGCACTTACTGGCTGAACCTGTAGGGGATGAAAGTCGCGGAACCGGTTGGTATTATCAAAGGGTGATCTTATCCAGCGACATGTGGCGCTTCATATTGGTCAGCGCGCCGAAAACGAGGTTATAGACAGACTGGATATTGATTTTCATCAGGTCGGCTATTTCGTGGTTGCTCATATTCATATAGAATTTGAGGTAAATAGCCTCGCGTTGGCGCCTGGGAAGCTGATCTAAAGCAGAGCTGAGGTGATGGTTGGTCATGTCGTATTCTTCTCCTGAAATGACCTCGGACTCATGCGAAGGCGTATTGATGTGCCAGTATTCTACCGGGATATCTTCATTGCTTGTATTTTTCTGATATGCATTGATATGCCTCACAAGCTTTCTCTTGATAGAGGCCATCAGGTAAAATCTTACTGAAGTAGTGTCTCCGATGGTAGACCTGTTTCTCCAAAGCTCAACGAAGAGGTCGTGAATGCAATCTTTGATAAGAGGCTTGTCGAGGGTAAACTGGGAGCAATACTGGTAAAGAATGTGAACGTAAGATTGATAGAGGTTTGAAAAAGCATTTTCATCGCCTTTTCGGAACTGGTTCCAGAATTCCAGTTCTTCTTCCTGCTTATAACGTACATGTGCCATTACTATGGTAGGGGTTATTAGGATTTGCGGGTAAAGGATTTAATGGTCATACTTACACTTGTAAAGTTATTGAATATTTTCCTGAATTTAAAAATTAATTATTTATTTTCTTAGGAAAGTACAACGTGCAAATTGTGCTGTTTTATAACATGTCCGGCAGGGGAAAGACAGATATAAGTGTAAATAGCCTTGTCTGGATGTTTTTCCCATTTTTTGTATTTAGAACAGGTAGAAGAGACGGTGGCTGTTCTTTTGAGGTATTTTCTTACTTTCTTTATTTGTTTACAAATTCAAACGGTCTGCAGAGATTGTGCGTGAATGAATATGATAAGCCGGGAACGCCGGGCAGGAGATGAAGAAAAAGGCTGAAAATTGATCCTGTAACGGCGATGTATTATATTTAGAGCCTTTTTTTAATGAAGCGATACGCCGGCATAAATGAACGTCTCACCAGAAAAGCCTTTCCAGATCATATATTCACTATTCCAGTTTGAAAACTTTGGCTATCTTTTTCAATCCTATATAGTACAGCTGGACGACAACGGGGCTACGACGTTGCTCTCCCAGAATGTATCTTCCAAAAATGTCGGCGAATTCGCTACCGGTCTTGATGAAACGGACTACGAGCTGGTAAAGCTGATCGATTCGTATCAGAAAGATGTGTTGCTGAAAAAATTCAATACCAGGAAGATCTCCGCCGCCGACTTCTTTACCCGGTTGCTCGATCCGGAGAGGGGCGACACCCGGCAGAGGGAATTGCTGACCGAATATGTACAGCGTATCAACGCCAGGATCCTGGAGAAATCGGAGAACAAGCATTTGTATATTTCCGGTAAGGACGGTGACGCGGCCTGGAGGAAGGTAGAACGGATGCCGCACGCAGTGAAAGTCCGTTTTCATCTCTTCCGGAATGAAACCAATACCCATTATTTCCCGAGCCTGAAATATGGTGAGGAGAAGCTTGAATTCCAGTACCAGAATGCATTGCTGATTTGTGAATCGCCGGCGTGGCTCCTGATAAATGACAAGCTTTATCATTTCGAGGGAAACCTCGACGGCAAGAAGCTGAAGCCGTTCCTCAATAAGAAGTTTATCCCCATCCCGAGAGAGATGGAGCAAAAATACCTGCAGCGGTTTATTTTGCCGCTGCTGGCTTCTCATGAGGTGGTTGCCCGGGGTTACGAAATCAGGAAGGAGTCTTTCGGCATGGAAGCCGTCCTCACGCTTGTTGAAAATCCCGGCCCTTTACATGCAGACCTGTTCGGGAATACGGACGGAAATGCGGCCGGTCCCGACATCCAGGTTGTCCTTTCTTTTTTTTACGGTCCGTACGAGTTTAAACCGGATAATTTTGCATCTCCTTGGCATGTCAGTATGAGCCGGGAAGGAGACTGCTATGTGTTGCATAAGATACGTCGTGACAACCGGCTTGAAAAGGATGTGCGCAGCGATATTGTTTCCTGGGGACTTGATATAGGATGGGGGCAGGTAAGCAGGCCCAGGGATGAAGTCATCGCGTGGCTGCAGGAGAACCGCGATCGCCTGGGCGAAAAGCGTATCCGGGTAGTCCAGGGCAGGGAAAACAGGAACGTTTATTACCTGGGCGACTCTACCATCAATGTTTCAATAACAGACAGCGAGGGAGCCGACTGGTTCGATGTTAAGATCACGGTTTTTTTCGGTGAATACGAGATCCCGTTTCTAAAGTTAAAAAAGTATATACTTCAGCAGAAGAAAGAGTTTGTGCTTCCGAACGGGGAAATAGCGATTATCCCTGAAAGCTGGTTCTCGGATTATTCGGAGCTGCTCCAACTGATCGAATCCGACGGCCCGTCGTCTATCCGTCTGAAAAAGCATCATCTGAGCCTGGTAGATTCGCTCGGCCGCGACAGCCTTGCGTCGGTAGTGATGAGCCGGCGGCTTGAAAAGCTCCGGGATTTCGAGGAGATCGCTTCTTATGAACTTCCCGAAGGATTTGCCGGAGATCTGCGGCCTTACCAGAAGTCGGGCTATGACTGGCTCCGCTTCCTGAATGAATATCACCTGGGAGGCTGCCTGGCGGATGATATGGGGCTTGGAAAAACCATACAGACGCTAGCCCTGCTTCTCTCCAGGCAGGAATCCGGGATCAAACGGCCTTCACTCCTGGTAATGCCCGTGTCATTGCTTTATAACTGGGTGAATGAGGCTGAAAAATTCACGCCTTCGCTCAGACTATTGATCTATGCCGGCACCGGCCGGGAAAAAAATACCGAAAGGTTTGAAGACTATGACCTGGTCCTGACCTCGTACGGTATTGTTCGGCTCGACATAGAGATTCTCAGCTTATTCGGCTTCGACTACGTGATCCTCGATGAGTCGCAGGCCATTAAAAATCCCGGATCGATCACCACCCAGGCAGTGATGCAGCTTAATTCCAGGCACAGGCTCATTTTAACCGGTACGCCGTTGGAAAACAGCGCGATGGACCTCTGGTCGCAGATGACCTTCATCAACCCGGGCCTTTTGGGAAATAAATCTTTCTTCCAGAAGAATTACCTGACCCCTATAGAGAAAAACCGGGACGAAAAAGCTATTCAGCGTCTCTATGCCACCATTAAACCTTTCATCCTGAGGAGGCATAAATCGCAGGTCGCGGAGTTCCTGCCCGCAAAAACGGAGAGCATCCACTTTTCGACGATGACCGACGACCAGGCGGACCTCTATGAGAAAACCAAAAGCAAGTTCAGGAATCTTATTCTCCGGCATATCGAGAGTGAGGGGCTTGCCAAATCGCAGATCGTACTTTTACAGGGACTCAATCAGCTACGACAATTGGCCAACCATCCCCGCATGATCGATCCGCTCTACCAGGAAGATTCAGGTAAATTCCGCGACGTGTTCCATAAAATGGAGACGGCTCTATCTGAAAATCACAAAATATTGATATTCAGCTCTTTTGTGAAGCACCTGGATTTGTTTCGTCACAAGATAGAAGGCCTGGGCATACCGTATGCCTATCTTGATGGAAGTACGGTCAGGAGGGCGGAGGAGGTGCAGCGTTTCCAAGAAAACGAGGAGATCAGAATATTCCTGATTTCTATAAAGGCAGGCGGGGTAGGACTTAACCTGACTTCAGCCGACTATGTTTTCATTCTCGATCCGTGGTGGAATCCTGCGGTCGAAGCGCAGGCAGTAGACCGCGCGCACAGAATAGGCCAGGATAAGTCGGTGTTTATCTATAAGTTTATTACCAAAAATACCGTAGAGGAAAAGATCCTGCAGCTGCAGAGTAAAAAGAAGGCTTTGGCCAGTGAACTAATTACTACCGAAGAGGGGTTTGTTAAAGCATTGACCAATGAAGATATCATGGCGCTGATGGAATAAGTATAATCAATATAACCACTATTCATTCGAATGAAATCAGAAATCCGATTTAATATAGAGCTTGACGACAAAAGGGTCCCGGAAAATATCCATTGGGAAGCTACCGACAATCCTAACGAAGGTATCAGCGATACGCGTGCTATAGCCATCGCCGTCTGGGACCATTACCATAAAGGCACCCTGAAAATCGACCTCTGGACCAAGCAGATGGAAGTTTTCGATATGAAACGTTTCTATATAGAAATCATGCAGGGGATTTCGGAGACACTCGTCAATGCGACCGGTGACAGGAAGGCTGCGGCCAGGATAGGCGAGCTATGCAAAGAGCTGTCGGACGATCTGAAGGAGGAAATGGAAAAGGCAGCTACAGGGGAAGCCTGAAAAGCTCTCTAAAAGTTATTGTAGGGGTCTTTGCTGAAACCCAGCGAATTGTAGAAAGGAGGAGCCATCAGGAGATGATTGGCTTCTTCATCTCCCAGTTCCACGGCTTTGCTCAGGTACCGGGCTGCCTGGAAATATTGCCCTTTTTCCATTAATACAAGTCCCCGGTATCTTAAGATATCGGCTTTTTTACCGTGTGAATAGAAGAACGCCCGCTCGAATTCACGAAGCGCTTTGTCCATTTCTCCCAGGGAAAAATAGATCTTTCCCCGTTCCAGGTAAACCTCTACCACGGAATTGTCGTAGCTCAGCACGGTAGTGAGATCGTACAGCGCAGAGTTGAGGTTGTCCTTTTTGGCATGACATAACCCCCTGTACAGGTAGGTCGTGCAGCACTTCTCTCCATTCCTGATACGGTTGTCGAAGAAAAGGAAAGCTTCTTCGAAGCGTTTGTTCTCAAACATCCTTATGCCTTCCGCAAGCCTTCTTTTCTGTTTGTCTAGAGGAGGAGTACGGGCTACCATGAAGGAAACGACCAGGATAGCCAGTAACAGTGAAGGTACAAGGAAAAGAAGGAGTATCATGGCAATGATTCGCGCGTTTTCTTGGGCAATGAATTGAAAACTAATTGATAGGAATGGCTGACCCACTCTTTAAGAAGTGTGTCGGGGGCTGAAATTCCCGGTTCTATCGTATTCCAGTGCTTTTTACTCATGTGATAGCCGGGCAATACTATGCCGGGGTATTTTTCTCTCAGCGTTACGGCGAGCTCCGGATCGCATTTTACGTTGAAACTCAGGAACTCGCTGTCTAATGATACTAGCAGAAATATCTTTCCGGCTACTCTGAATACCAGAGTTTCAGGGCCAAACGGCAAATCTTCGGTCACATGAGGAAAACCGAGGCAAAATTCCCGCAGGGTTTCGATGTTCATCTCAGGATAGCGCGTATGATCATCACAATCACGCAGATCAGGAACATGAGGATAGAAATCCTGTTGATCCAGTGCATGGTTTTCAGGTTGAAAGAGGTGGGGTACCTGCCGTCATTTTTTCGGAATACCCGGCCGAAGTACCTGAATACCTCCCCAAGCTCAAAATATCTTTTCACGGTCATATATATAATTAATGTCACAATTCTTCACTTTCGGGCTCATTCCATCGCCCGTCTTCTTTTATAAGCTGGATCAGCTCCTCTACCGCCCTGGCAGAAGATACCGACCGTTTGACGACAGTCTGTCCTCTATATAACGCAATTTTATCTTTTCCCATACCTACATAGCCATAATCCGCATCAGCCATTTCGCCGGGACCATTCACAATACATCCCATGATGCCGATTTTTACACCCTTCAGATGTTCGGTATGCTTCCTGATCATAGCAGTGGTTTCCTGCAGGTCGAAGAGGGTCCTGCCACAGGAGGGACAGGAAATGAATTCGGTTTTGGACATTCTCGTCCGGGCGGCCTGGAGTACTCCGAAAGCGACATTGTTGAACTTTTCCACTGTTGCGAGCATACCCTCTTTGCCTGTTTCCCCGAAAACCGGGCGAAGTATCACACCGTCTCCCAGTCCGTCCACGAGCAGGCCTCCTACGTCGGTGGCGGCATAAAGCGGGAATTCGTCGCCAAGATTGCTGTTATATACCCGCTCGATAACGACGGGTATAGCCAGGCCGGACTCCATGAGCCTGAAGAATAGCCTGCGCAGCTCCGGCATCGCATGGGTATTGTCCGAACGGATCCACAGCGCCGCGTGATGGTCGTTGCGGAGCGTAGCACAGAAAGCCTCTGAAAAATCGTGAATAGTACCCCTGATAAAGTTTAAAGCAGGGCTTAGCTCCAGTCCGGCAGTCCACTCTTCGGTAGTAATAAGCGGGAATTTGTTAACCCGGTCGCCCGATACCAGCCACTCGTTGTAATCGAGGATTTCTTTTAATCCGTTGGGGAGCATAAACGGCGCTGCCTTGCCGCCCGTATAGATAAAATCCGCGCCAAGATCATTCATCCGCCATTTATCAGGCAACGGCAGGTAATAGTGACCGATCGGACGAAGGTCGTTGTGTTCGCTGATCTCTATGCCGGAGTAGTCGGCGATCACCCTCGGAACATTCTGTCCACCGATGTTGTATACCTCCGGCGTAAGCCTCCTTGAATACCTGAAGGGGTCGATAGGCAGGCTTGTGAGCGGCTCGATGGGGTCGTGCTGTTTTCGCTCATCATATCTGCCGACAAGTGTACGGGCCACCGGGATCTCGTTTTCGGGAGGTTCGGTAAGAGATACCCTTACGGTGTCGCCCAGCCCGTCCTCGAGGAGCGTGCCGATACCTACAGCCGACTTGATACGGCCGTCTTCGGCTTCCCCCGCTTCCGTTACGCCCAGGTGAAGCGGGTAAGGGCGGAGCCCTTCCTCCTGCATCCGCAGGACCAGCAGCCTGTAGGCTTCTACCATTACCTGGGTATTGCTGGACTTCATCGATAAAACGATGTTATAAAAATGGAGATCCTCGCATATGCGCAAAAATTCCAGGGCAGACTCCACCATACCGAGAGGAGTGTCGCCGTACCGGCTCAGGATCCGGTCGGAGAGGGATCCGTGATTAGTCCCTATCCGCATGGCGGTGCCGTACTCTTTGCATATCCTGACCAGCGGAGTGAATTTCTCGCGGATGCGTTCCAGCTCGGACCGGTAGGAGGCGTCGGTATATTCGATGTTTTCGAATCGCTTTTTATCGGCGTAGTTGCCCGGGTTGACCCTGACTTTTTCTACTATCCTGGCCGCAAGCTCGGCGGCGTTCGGAGTAAAATGGATATCCGCTACCAGGGGAACTGAGATTCCCAGGGCCCGGAGCTGCTTTTTGATATTATCCAGGTTTTGCGCCTCTTTAACGCTGGGAGCCGTAATTCGTACATATTCGCAGCCGGCGTCCACCATCCGTACTATCTCCTCTACAGACCCTTCCGTATCCATGGTATCGATAGTGGTCATGGATTGGACCCGGATAGGAAAGTCGCTGCCCATAGGGACATCTCCCACGTTGACTGTAACCGTTTCCCGTCTCTTGTATTCGGTGAGGGAAGGGCAATACAATGTCAGGGGAGATGGCTTTAAAACTAAAGTGCTGGTCATCGAAGTGGCAATTCAGAGCGCATATATTCTCAGTACAAAGATAAAACCTTTCGGGCGTTGCAGTCTATAAAATCGGTAAGGGGTGTAAAAAAGTTCCCATGCCTGCCTGTTCACAGTTGTCCGAGGTGGACGGCGTGACATGCCGCGATCGCTGCGGTTTCGGTCCTCAGCCTGGTAGCGCCCAGCGATACCATCCCGAAGCCCGAGTCCAGCGCCGCCTGTACTTCCTCTTTCGAGAAATCCCCTTCAGGGCCGATTAAAACAAGCGTATCGGCAATACCGGCAGCAGCCTTTGCCAGGTGCGGAGCGGTAGCTTTTTCAGGGACATAGGCTATGAACCCCGCTGCGTCGCGGGGTCGGTCGAGGAGCTCGTCCAGGGACATGTATGTATTGATTTCCGGGAGGAAAAATTGTCCCGATTGCTTCATCGCGGAAATAGCGATTTTCTCCATCCGGTCGTGGTTAACGACACGGCCGAAGCTTTCCTGGTGGGTATGGGCGGTTCTGACGAACAGAATTTCATCTACTCCGATTTCGACAAGCTTCTCAAGCATCCATTCGTTGCGTTCCGGTTTGCGGGTCGGGGCAACCGCTATTCTTACTTTATAGGGTCGGGGCGATACCGGCAGGGATTCGGCAGGCTGAAAGGAGACGCGTTTGGGCGAAACTTCAGTCAGAATAGCCTGCCGGAGCGTGCCTTTCCCGTCTGTTACCAGGATCGGCATTCCCGGTCTGGCCCTCAGTACTTTCGCAACGTGATAGGCCTCCGATTCGGGAAGCAGCCCTTCGTTTATGCCTGGAGTGTAAAAAAGCGGACTTTCCATTTGGTGTTTGCTTATGCAAACTTAGATAATAACCTTCACTTAGATAATACCATTTATATTTTTTGTTTTTCTTATAAAAACACAATTATGAATTTTGTGCCGATTTGATTGTTCATTTGTAATTATAGTATAAATTTTGACTATTAGTCGCTAAATATGAACCTATATTTAACCTTTTTGATCTAAAAATCTATAATATGAGCATATTAATAACTTGTAATATTTTGTTATATTATTTAATAAAAGCTCAAATTTTCAATATTTTTCAGTTTTTTCGATTGTTTTTTATGATTGTGTGCAAATTAAATTTTGCACAAATGGATTTATAAGATACATTTGTGTGTTGTTATCGTATTTCATTATCACATCTAATTGATTTATTAGTAAGAACATGGCAAAGTATAAATTAGAGTACATTTGGCTGGACGGTTATTCACCTATTCAGAGCCTGCGCAGCAAAACTAAGATCGAAGAAGATTTTAGCGGTAAACTGGAAGATCTGCCTTTATGGTCATTTGATGGTTCCTCTACGGAGCAGGCCACGGGGGGGGCTTCTGACTGTATTCTTCAACCTGTAGCGGTTTATCCCGATCCGCAGCGTAAAAATGGTTACCTGGTGATGTGCGAAGTGCTGAATGCAGACAAAACTCCTCATCCTACCAACGGCAGAAGTACAATCAAAGATGATGATAATGATTTCTGGTTCGGATTTGAGCAGGAGTATTTCCTTTGGAATCCTGAGACCAACAAGCCGCTTGGTTTTCCCCTGAACGGTTACCCGGCGCCGCAGGGCCCGTATTACTGCTCAGTCGGAGCGACAAAGGCTTTCGGAAGGGAGGTTATCGAAGAGCACCTGGATGTGTGCCTGGAAGCAGGGCTTAATGTTGAAGGCATCAATGCTGAGGTTGCAGCAGGGCAGTGGGAGTTCCAGATTTTTGCAAAAGGCGCGAAAGAAGCCGGAGACCAGATATGGGTAGCGCGTTACCTGCTCGAAAGAATAGGTGAAAAGTATGGCGTGAGCATCAACTGGACCTGCAAGCCTTTGGGAGCTACTGACTGGAACGGTTCGGGAATGCATGCCAATTTCTCGAATTCGCTGCTGAGAACCGCGGGCAGCAAAGAGGTATACGACAAGGTATGCTCCGAATTCGGCAAGTATATCAGCGAGCATATCGGGGTTTACGGTCCTGACAACCACCTCCGCCTTACGGGCAAGCACGAAACAGCTGCAATTGACCAGTTCAGCTATGGTGTATCCGACAGGGGCGCTTCCATACGTATCCCGCTGGCAACAGTACAGAGAGGATGGAACGGCTACCTGGAAGACCGTCGCCCCAACTCAGCAGCCGACCCCTATAAAGTCGCAGCAAGAATTATCGAAACTGTTAAAAGTGTAAAGTTGTAATAAAGATTAACGATTTGGAATACTGACGACAGCAAAGCCCTCCGATATGATTTCGGAGGGCTTTCTTATGTGTGTAGCTTTAGCTTTTGGAAACAGGCAATCTCACCTTCCCATAATCAGCCTTGTCTGTGCCCCGCCTTCCATAAGCTGCACCTGCAACGGTCCCTGCTTTCTGATATTGCGGTCGACAGCGAGCGTCACCTGGTGAAGGCCTTGTGAAAGTGTAGCTCCTGCCTGATTGCCGTTCAAAGCCACCGCTTTACCGTCTGCCCAGGCTGTAACTCCGTCGGGATCGTTGAAACCGAAGGATACCTGGCCCGGGGTCAGCACTTCGACCTGGAACCTGACGAAGCTGTAACGTTTGCCGGCGCCGGTTTCCAGCAATGGCAGCTCACTGATGGGAAGCGCACCCGACACCATACTGTAATTGGGTTGAAACCCGAGCTTATTATTCGAGGCCACAACCTGGATGCCTTCCTTTTTGATCTTTTTAAGGTCATCTTCTCCGCCTGAAAGCGTTTCCCAGCGCCGGACAAAGCGTTGGGTAGGAACCCTGAAGCTGCCTGATTCGCCGAGTTTCGAGAGGAAGGCGACCAGGTCGAGAAATTCCTGCTTATCAAGGCCCGATGTCAGGCCGGGAGGCATCAGGGAGCCGGGGATTTTTTCCCTTACACGGATATGGTCCTTCGGTATCGCGACTTCCTGGCCTGTTACATCTCTCATGACGATTTCGCCCGGCCTGTCGCTTACGAGGTAGCCCATCAGCTCGCTTCCGTCTTTCCGGGCCACTCTCTGAAGCTCGTATCCTTCTTTGATTGACTCGGTAGGATAAATGATCGATTTAATAATGGTTTCGGCCGGTGAGCTGGTGCCCAGGCTGCTCAGGTCGGGGCCGATAAGGCCGCCGGCACCGCCAATCGCGTGGCATGTCAGACAAGCCAGTTCCGACTTGCGGAAAACAAGCTCCCCGGCGGCGGCATCGCCGTTATTCCTGGCTTCTGCGACAAGGCTCCTGATCTGGCCTGCATCCAGGTCCTGCGGCATACGTTCTTTGGGAAGCACGCCTCCTGATGCCTCCAGTCCCTGGATGAGTAACTTGACGTCATCTCCGTTCCTGCGGTTCCAGGGAACCGACCGCTGCAGGTTTTGCCGTGCAGCGAGCGCGACAGGTTCGGGGATGCGGGTGGTAATCAGCTCTTCCGCCAGCGCAGCAGTACGCCTGCGATCGGAAGTGAACGCTGCAAAAACCTCTCTTATCTGATCCGGATCGGTTATCTTTCCCAGTAGTGAGACGCCTATTCTGGCTGCCTCGGGTGCATTGATCAACGCGAGCTGTGACACGGCGATCAGCCGGAGATCGATCGGGTTTTTTTCTCCCGCAAGCTCTTTCAGGAACGATTGAGACTCCCCGGCCTGTATGGATGTCAGTGCGCTGACGGCGGCCCTGGCGTAATTCCGGTTAGGATGATTGACGAGGGATTTAAGCTCATTGCCAAGACTGTTCAGCCTGAGCGCCCCCGCAAGCCTGATAGCGGCGATAGACGAGGCTTCGTCGTTTCCGGTAATCACCTCCCTGATCCGTTCCGGGTTTTTACTGACAAAGATCTTTCTTTTCGATGCAGCATCTTCCAGCGCTGCAAGCTCAGGGGATATGTCTTCCTTTTTTTGGGAGTAGCTGAGCAGGGCAGCGTCCAGGATATCATTCATGTCCTGCTGCTGACCTCTTTTGGCAATAGCCGAGAGGGCATCTTTCTGGTACTTTTGCGGTACCTGCCCGTTTTTATATATCTGCGTAAGCGAGGTGATGGCATCGGGGCTGGCAGCAGATTTCAGCGCGTACGAAGCCTTGGCCGGATCGCCGAACAGGTTGGGATTTTCCTTCAGGCCTTTGATCCATTCCGGCTCAAGTTCCCTGAGAGTCTGCCAGAGCGCGAAGTCAAGAAATTCGTCTATCTGGTGGTCGAGAACCGAAAGAGCCGTCCGGGCCGCCGCCGTATTTCCGAGATCCCTGAGAGCGATCACCGCTTCGAGCCTCACCTGGGGATGCGGGTCATTCACCGCTTTCTGAAGCCTTGCAGGCAGATCAGGCAGCTTTTTGTGCCATATCTGGAGCGCCCTCAGCGCAGCAGCGCGCACCTGGTGGCTTTTTGCTTCCAGCAGGCTTTCAAGGAGAGGGCCGTTAAAACTATCGATCGCCTGGAATACCCACAGGGCTTCCAGCTTCAACCGCTCGTATTCAGGATTCTGCTGGTCAAGCTTATTTACCCAGTTTTGCAGGGACGTAAGTACATTCTGAGCGCCTCTTTCCTTAAGTACCTGGCGTGCTTGTGAGCGGGTCCACTCTTCGGAAGCCTTCAAAGCATCGAGCAGCTCTCCGACAGAAGCCCCGGATAGCTTCGGCCTGGGAACTAACGGACGGTTTTTCGCTACGATACGCCAGATACGGCCGCGTTCCTGGTCTCTGCGCGGGTCATGAAAATCAACCTCGCCGTGCTGGATAATCGGGTTGTACCAGTCGGCGATATAAATGGCGCCATCGGGGCCGACCGTGATATCGACCGGGCGGAAAGCGACATGGTCGGTCCAGAGCAGATCTGGCATTTGTCTGGAGGCGTACCCGCTGCCTTGCTCCTCCAGCTGGAAGCGATTGACGCGGTTTGCCCGGAAATCGTTGGTTATCAGGCTGCCCGACCATAATTCAGGCAGGTGGCGCCCCGAAACAATATCGAGCCCGCTATGCTTCGGCTGGCCGGGGTTTAAGCCGCGGATGATCCTTTCGGCTCCCGGTGCGGTGAGAAAAGTAGCGCCGGGGAAAGCATAATTAATGCCCTCTCCTCCGGCTCCGTCGGTGAGAAAAGACTGACCGTACTGGTCGAACCTCAATCCCCACGGGTTGACCAGCCCCCTGGCATAGACGTCCAGCTCGAGCGTGTGCGGCTGAAGCTTCCAGACCCCGCCGCCTTCCAGCCTGCGTATACCCCAGGGAGTTTCGACGTGGCTATGGATATAAATAGATTGATTGAAATACAGCCTTCCTTCAGGTCCCCAGCGGAAAGTATGGATTAAATGGTGGGTGTCGGCGGTACCGAAGCCGTCCAGTATCCTTTTCCTGGTGTCTGCTTTCCCGTCACCATCGGTGTCTTTCAAATGGAGTATTTCGGTAGAGTTGGCTACATACACGCCGCCGTCGCCCGGCAGTATCCCGGTAGGCGTCAGCAGGCCTTCTGCAAAGACGGTAGATTTGTCCGCCACGCCGTCGCCATCCGTATCTTCAAGGATAAATACCTTGTCGTTGGCTTCTTCTCCTGTCTTCAGGTGAGGATAAGCGGTGCTGCTTATTACCCAGAGCCGCCCGTCAGCGTCCCAGTTCATCTGGATGGGTTTCGCAACCATCGGTTCGGATGCAAATAGCGTAACTTCGAACCCTTCTGCTATTTTAAATGATTCGAGCTCTTTTTTAGGATCTTCGGCGGGGTATTCTTTCCGGTCGTCCCGGTCGACGGATGAAGTCGTCAGGAGCAGGACCGGTAATATGAGCAGTCCCCGGAAGGGAGATAATATACTGATCAGTTTCATCAGATTGAATGGGTATTGAGTTTATTTCAAGGGACTAAGTTCGTACGTTTTCACTACAGGCTTCCGGTGGAGATTGATTTGCCCTTCAAGCCACGTAATGATAAAATTAAGGTCCTGGAGACCCTGCTTGTGCCTGCCCTGCTCATAGGCGCGGAAACCCAGTATATAGGTCCGGTTCAGAGGGCGGTACTGCTGGAAAAACAGGTCGTTTTTCTTAACAATGTAGTCACGGATTTTTTCTGCCTGGACCTGCGAAATACCGTGGTCGAGCACAATGCCGCCCGCCCATTCCGCAGCGGATGCAGTAAGCAACTGCCTTCCGTTTTCGGTTAAGGTATAAAAACCCTTCTTCAGGCCGTTGACCCGGATGGAAACCGAAGCTCCGGGAGATGGCTTCATCGAAGCTGTGACGGGGAGAGGGAGCAGATTCTCTTCCAGGCGGAACACGATTTTCCCGTCTTTATCCGGAACAATCCTGGCCGGCGACTCAGTGGAAGCCGCTGATCCCGACACGTTTACCGTTATTTTAGTAGCCCTGTCCGGCCATCCGAAAGAACGCTCCAGGGCCTGCGCGAGGTAGTAGTAGCCGTCGGCATTCAAATGGATTCCGTTATCGCGGTAGAAATCGTCTGCGTTTTGAGCAATTGGCGTATAAAGATCTGCAAACCGCTTTTTCCGTTTTGAGGCTATCGAAGCAATAGCATCGGCGTATAATTTGAGGTTTTTGTTCTGGATGACGGTATTTTCCCGGCTGCCTGCGAGTTTTACCGGAATCGTCGACAGCAGGATAGTTTGAGCCCCCAGGGCATCTATCGAGTCGATGATTATCTCAAGTCCTTTAGTAAACTGACTCAACCCTTCTTCTCCTTTTTGGGATTCAATGCCACCGTAAGCGATCAGAACATGATCGGGTTTGGTACTCCTGATTTGCTGGAACAACTGCTGGTAGGGGGTAGGAGGGGTAGTAAACGTGCTGCGTGCTTCCGCAAAAACATTATCGCCTGTCCAGCCGAGATTTCTGAAGGTCAGATCGCGGTCGGGCCACCTGGAAGTAATGGCAAATTCCAGGTACCCGGCGGCCAGCTCGTTTTCGAACAAAGAGCTTCCAAGGAAAACTATTCTATCCTGGTGTTTCAGTTCCAGCGGAGGAAAACCGCTCTGGGCGCAGAGCGGGATGGAAGTCGCTGCCAGGAAAAAGCAGACCAGGATTCCGGAGGCAGAAAACAGCCTTTGTCTAAACATGGGGGTTAATTTGATAAAATTATTGAGTTGAATTTTTTACTGTAGCCCTTCATTAAAGAATACCCATAATCCGTCCTTACCGGCTACGATGATATCTTTACGGCCGCTTCCTCTCAGGTCTTCGACCTGCATAAAGATACCCGTTCCTTTTCCGATCCCGGGAGGGCCGTAAGCAATGACATGCTTGTTGAATTTTTGTTCGTCCCAGGTAAAATAGTAGAGGCCTACATCATCGTGCGCACCCGGGTCGCCGTCGTTATGCGCGCGGTACCGTTTGCCGCTGATCAGCTCGGGTTTCCCGTCACCCGTAATATCAGTCCATACCAGTTCGTGATATTGAGAGGCGGTGTCGTCTATCAGGTGTTTTTTGAATGAGCGCTTACCGTTTTCCCCGGTTTGCTGCTCATACCAGTAAATGCCGTAGTCATGTGCCTTGCCCGCTATCAGGTCGGCTTTTCCGTCGCCGTTCACATCGGCTACGATAATGGGTATGCTCGCGTGCTTACCCAGGTCAAAATCAGGGTGATACTGCCATTGGTTGTTGCCCTTATTCTCGATCCAGCCGTTCTGGATCACTAAATCGCCTTTTCCGTCGCCGTTGATATCGCCGAAGCCCAGGCCGTGGGTTTTGTAATCGCCCACATCGTAACGGGTAAATTTGCCGGGAGCTTCGAGCTTATAATAGTGCAGCGGTGAGTTCGGTGTGTTGGGTACAATTTCCAGCTGTCCGTCATTGTCGATATCCCATGCTCTGACCGTCTCGACATTGCCGACTTTTGCGATCTCGTGTGCCGGCCATATTGCGTTCTTTCCCGGGTTTTCATGCCAGCGCAGAGACTCTCCGAACCAACCCCCCGTTATGAAATCCATTTGCCCGTCGCGGTTGACGTCCAGAGCAATGGTGCTGAAATCGTCAAAATACTCGCTGAATGCGGGTTGATCTCCGATGCGATGACGTTTACGGAAAATCGTACGCTGATCTCCGTCGTTCAGGTAATAAAAATCGCCGGAAACCAGGTCGGGTTTACCGTCATTATTGACGTCTATCACGCCGACCGACTCAAAGCTCTCGGAAGCTACGAAGTAAGGAGTAAATTTGACAGCTTCCTTTTTTTGGGCTTTCGAAGGGAGTATGATAAAGACAGAAAAAAATACCAGGGCAGTAAGGAAGTGCATGTGCAGGCAGTTTAGTGTTCGTATTGGTCCGGGTAAAAACGGCAATATGGTATTATTCCCGATTGGAAATGGAAATTTAGCTGGAATAGGGAATTCAGGTACCCTGTTCTTTCCTGCTTTATGATAATGTGTCCCGGTAACCATCGGGAGAAACGATGGGGGAATAAGAGGATGCGTCCGGTAGCTATTTCCCGGACAAAGGTTTTCGCTTCGCCTCCTGGATGCTCACATTTACTTCATAGCCGAAAATCAGGATCAGCGCGAGAAGATATAGCCAGAGCATCAGGGCAATTATTGTGCCGATAGAGCCGTATAGTTTGTTATACGAGCTGAAATTGGACAGGTAGAAAGAAAAACCGTAAGTGGACAGCAGGATAAGCAGGCTGGCTAGGATGGTGCCGAAATTGATAAACCTGAGCTTAGGTTTGACATCGGGGGCAAACCTGTATATGATAGCAACCCCGAACGCAAGAGAAGCAAAGGAAATGGAGTAGCGGAGCAGGTTCAGGGCCAGTACCGTTATGGTGCTGTTCAGTATTTCCAGCCTGGTGACGAAATTCATGACGGCGTCGCCGACGATAATGAGGACAATAGACAGGAACAACACCAGCGCCATGAAGACCATCAGCATGATGGCGGTCCCCCGGGTCTGGAAGAAGCTCCTGCTGTCGTCTTTGCCGTTTAGCATGTTGAGGGAGCGCATAAGCGATACCATCCCGTTGGTAGCTCCGTAAAGAGCCAGCACAAAACCAAATGAAAGCACACCTGCCTGGGGACGGCTTACGATATCACGGATGGTCTGTTCCGTAAATTCGTAAATCCCTGCCGGTATAAACTCATGCAGGAAATTCATGATCAGGGTTTCCAGGCCCGGGATGGGGATGTAGGGGATGAGGGTGAAAAGGAAGAGTATAAGCGGAAACAGGGCCAGCGTAAAGCCGTAGGCTACCGATGTGGCGCGCTGATCTATGTCGTAATTCACGACCCGGGCAATAAATTTGCCGGCCACATCATACCAGGTTACTTCTGTACCGGGAAACCTGGCGCTCAATAGAAAATTTTTAACCCCGGCCAGGTATTTGTTATCTAAGAATCCTGATTCCTGTTGCTTCATAGTGTTCCTTTTACGGGAACATTATGCCAGCCACTCGTTGGCCTCCAGAAAAAAAGGGTTGAGTTTTGCCTGAAGGTCGGCGGGGCATTGGCAAAGTTTACCCGTTTGCATATTTTGAAAAACCAGCGTCGTTGACCCGGTATTCAACAGGACCTTGTCCTGGTTTCTGATCTCATATTCAAAATGAACCCTTACGGAAGGAGGACGTAAAATTTTCACATTTATTGCCAGGAGGTCGTCATACCTGGCCGGCAGATGGAATTTACAATGCAGATCGTAAACAGGCATCATGATCCCCGACTGCTCCATTTCCTTATAGTGAAAATCGAGTGCGCGGAGCGCTTCGACCCTTCCTATTTCATAATACCTGGCGTAGTTGCCATAGTAGACATATCCCATCTGGTCGGTATCGGCGTACCGCACCCTGATACCGGTTACTTCAAAGCTGAACAATTTATAATATGATGTTTTAACTCAAAATTTAAACACCTGCTTTATCCCGGGACTCCCCTTATTAGCTTTTTATTCAGGGAGCAGCCTGATTATTTTCCCGCCTTCGACTACTACGTACAGGTAACCGTCAGGCGCCTGGCGGATGTCCCGGACCCGTCCTATTTTCTCCAGCACCGTGTTTCTTCCGAGCACTTTCGGGCCGTCTACCTTTACATGCTGTACATAATTGAATTTAAGGGATCCTACCAGCAGGTCGCCTTTCCACTCCGGGTATTTATCGCTTGTTACGACGGCCATCCCGCAGGGGGCAATAGACGGTTTCCAGTAGGTCTTGGGCTGTTCCATCCCGGCGCGGGCCGTATCATTGGAAATGACACTGTTGTCGTAGTTGATCCCGAAGGTGATCAGCGGCCACCCGTAATTTTTGCCTTTCCCGATCACGTTGAGCTCGTCGCCGCCCTGAGGGCCGTGCTCATGCTCCCAAAGGACTCCTGAAACGGGATGCAGCACAAGCCCCTGGGGATTCCGGTGCCCGTAAGACCAGATCTCGGGTAGCGCGTCTTTCCGGCCGACAAAGGGGTTGTCTTTGGGTACTTTCCCGTCTTCGGTAAGACGGATGATGCGTCCCTGGTGCGTTTTCAGATCCTGCGATTTGTCCATTTCGCCGCGTTCTCCTACAGAAAGGAAGATATGCCCTTTTCCATCGAATACGATACGGCCGCCGAAATGGGGATTGCTGGTGCGGTTGGGCATGGCTTTAAACAAAACCTGTATGTCGGTGAGCTCATGATTCCTGAGCTTTGCCCTTATAAATTCGGTATTGGCGCCCTCGCCCTGCTCCCCGTCTTTTTTGGGGGAAGCGTAGCTTAGGTAAATCCAGCCGTTTTCTTTGTATTGAGGATGCGCCACAACGTCGAGCAGGCCACCCTGTCCCCTGGTCCAGATTTCCGGCAGTCCTCCGATCGGATCCGGATGCAATTTCCCGTTCTGGATAAGGCGAAGTTCTCCGGCAAGCCTTTCGGTTACAAGCCAGTCGGTGTCAGAAAGGAATGCAACGGCCCAGGGCATTTTGAGGCCATCTACCACAACTTCCTGTTTCGGCTCTTTTCTTTCTCCCAGCGCATAGGCCTGCCATGAACCCGTAAGGATGACGGCCATGAACAGCCTGCAGATAACAGTTGCAGCTATTCGGGTAGATCTTGAGGTCATTGTCGGTAATTTGGTTTGGTTAAACAAGATAGGAAAAAATATTTTATAATAATGCTGCGCCGAAGACTCCTGCGCTGTCTCCGAGCACAGGCTTTACAATAGGAGTGGATACAACTCCCTTATTGAAAATATATTTCTTAATCCTTTCGTATCCTTCGGTATACAACAGGTCGATGTTGCCTACTCCGCCGCCGATAATGATCAGGTCGGGATCGATAACGTTGATCAGCGACGAGATACCTTTGCCGTAGAATTCAAGCAACCTGTCTAAGGTACTTTTTGCGTGGACATCTTTGCCTTCGAGACTGCGGTCCAGTATTTCCCTGAGCGACCGGCTTTCGCCGCTGGTACGTACATAGTATCTCTCCAGCGCAGGACCGGAAATGACCTGTTCCGTACATCCTTTTTTCCCGCAATAACAATCATCGCCGTTGAATTCGAGTTCATTGTGGCCCCATTCACCTCCTATGCCGTGAAGGCCTCCGATGATACGGTCACCGACAATAAGGCCGCCTCCGACCCCGGTCCCCATGATGACACCGAAGACTACTTCCGCCTGCGGATAATGCCTGCCTGCTCCCATCATCTTTTCGGCCAGGGCGAAGCAATTGGCGTCATTCGCAAGCCTGACAGGTACACCCAGCGCCTGGCGCAGGTCTTCTCCGAGCGGCTTTCCGTTCAGACAGGTGGTGTTCGAGTTTTTCATTGTCCGGCTGCCGGGATCCAATACGCCGGGTGTAGCAAATCCTACTTTCTCCGGGGTTTCACCGATTTCGGAAGCTACGGAATCAATAAGCTTTTTAATCTGGCCAACAATGTGCTCATAGCCCTGAGCAGCTTCGGTTGCAATACGCTTGCGGATAAGTACTTTTTCGTGATCGAGGTGGTCAAGTACGGCACATTCGATCTTGGTGCCTCCCAGGTCTACTCCCCAGTTTTTCATGCGACGGATAGTTAATAACGGATTGGGTTTTATTCAATTTTGCCGGGAAAATAGTAATTATTTCCAATAGCGGCAATTCTGTGAATGACCTGCCGGGAAGAAGCTATCCGCGCACAAGGAGCTTACTTTGACGCCAGAACCACGTTCAGTTTTAATTCGACGCTCTGATTGCCATATGAGTTCCTGCCGCCTGTTCCTATTCCGACGCCCATTCCTCCCATACCCATTCCGCCGTAGGAGCCTGCTCCCATGCCTACGCTGATTCCCGGTGAAAATCCTGAGCGGGAAGCGCCTTCCAGTAAGAGAGCCAGCGAGAGCTGCGGGCTGTTTACCGGGTTGACGATCGTGAGGGGTAGCGCGTAATCGATGGAAAGCTCGCCGTCGGGCGTCATATTGATTTTGCAGTAGAGATCCTCGTTGTTGTTGACCAGGTTGACAAAACGGTCACCGGATCCCTGGTTGATAAGCGCTTCTTTATTGAAAGTATCGAGAAGCAGCTGCATGCTGGGGCCGAGCATATCTACCTGATCCATTTTGCGTATCGCGCGACGGTCCTGTTTCAGCACAACCGGGAAAAGCAGCCTGGTCGTTGCCTTTTTACTTCCGTCGGGGGAAACGGAAAGGCGTACGCCGCTGCTGATGATCCGGGAAATCAGGTCTGGCTCACGTGTCGCAATGCTTACAAACAGTTTGTCGTCATTGTTCTGAACACCGAACTTCAGCCTCGATTTCATGTCTACTTCGTCTGTAGGAGCCTGTTCGTAGAAAAGCGTATGCTGCTTCCATTTCGACTGGTAGTCGACGGGTTTTCCCGACGAGCAGCCTGTGAAGACAGCAGATAGAAAAAGGAGAGCGATTGCGAAATATTTCATTTATAATTAGACAATTAATGTACACAGATGCTGATAACTGCTAAATTCAACGAAGTACCGGGTCATAAAATTATTTATGCGGTTTAATCATGGCGCAGGATCATACACCCGGGATGATAAGCGCCTGATCGCGGCCGGGAAGCCCGGCCCGGAATGAGAGAATCTGAGGGGATTTTCTGACCGCTCTTTAAACCATTACGGGGTCAGCGCGGTCATAATAAATAAAGCGCTTTTCTTGTAAGATTCTTAAATTGCAACAGGAGAGCGCAGGATTTCGTATTAGTTATTCAAAATAAAAAAGAGGCAACAGTGATGAAAAAAATAGTAAAATGGGGATTGCCGATACTGACGATCGTCGTTCTTGCCGGTTGCAGCAAATCACTGCAGGTGAGCTATGATTATGATTCTTCGGTCAACCTCCGTCAGTTCAAGACATTCAGGGTAGAAGCCGAAAAAGGTATGGCGCAGGATCCGCTGCTGGGCAGCGACCTGAACAAACGCAGGCTCACAGACGCTGTGACACAGGTAATGGAAGCCAAGGGATATAAGATGGTGGAGCATGATCCCGATATTGTAGTGAGGTATATGACCGACGTAAAAGACAGGCAGCAGATACGCTCCAACAACAATTATTCGCCTTACTGGTGGTGGTATGGCCCGATGCCCAACAATTATTCGACCTACAACTACCAGGAGAGCCGGTTTATCCTGAACATATACCAGGAGGAAACTTCCCGCATGGTATGGCAGGGATGGGCATCGGGGAATGTAAAGGCGCCTTCGAAGAACGAAGACCGGGGGGAAGTCATGCTGAATATCATAGCAGACATTCTGCGGAGCTTCCCGCAGGCGACGCTGGATACGTATAGCCGGAAGTAGGGAGTTTTAACCAGGAGTAGTAAGGGCGGGTCTTGTATGTAAATCAGGCCTGCCGCCTACTTCGGCCTGAATCCTGCCGGATACCTCTCATACAACGTATTCGAAGGCAATATCCTGATCTCGACCCTTCTATTGGCCTGGAGCCCCGCTTTGGTTTTGTTGTCTGCCGCGGGCACCAGCTCGCCGTAGTATTCGGTGGTGATGCGGCTCGGATCTGTGAAGCCCAGCCTGACCAGCTCTCTTTTAGTCGCGTCTACGCGCCGCTTCGACAGCGATTTATTATAGGTGTCGGATGCTCTGGCATCGGCATGGCCGATCAGGACTACCCTGCAGTCGGGTTTCGATTTCAGGTGCTCGACGAGCTGGTTCAATGATTCGCGGGAAGCCGGACGGATAGTCGACCGGTCGGTATCAAACTCGATGCTTCCGAATATAACATCGCAATCGTCTTTCGGTTTTTCTTTAGCGACTATATCATTTACACGCTTGTTGAGATCCATTGCGACCCCTCCTCCCGATACCCAGCTGCCTGCCGGCGTATCCGGCTCTTTATCAAAAAGATCGGCTACTCCGTCTCCGTCGCTGTCTGTATACAAGCGGGCGTCGACTGGTTCCGGCATATTGGCTTTTGCAATGGAATCGGCGTCGGAAAGGGTAGGGTTGTAAACCGGGGGAATCAGCTGGGCAGGGGTCGCGTACCGCAGATGGTAGCGCCCTTTCGAAGCGTCGGTCTGTCCCGTTCTCGGGGCTCTTGCCGCATTTTTCCCGATCTTGTACGTAAGCGCTACCGCGCCGAAAGCATACTTGTCTTTATTGGAGTCTCCCTGGTAAAAGCCCCATAGCCCGCTTTGCCTGTCATAGTCGGTCAGCGATCCTACTGTCAGGTCGATTTTTTCGGTATTGACGTGGTTATAGGTAAAGCTGAGCCCGATGTCGATACGGGGCGATACCTCGTAGTGGAATGACAGTCCTACCGGGAAAACCCACTCCCTGGTATAAGTGGAACCGTTTCGTCTCCAGGTGCCGGCCGTTTTGGAGCTGCCCTCCGTATTGCTCCTGAGCAGGAGGTGGTCGTCGAACATGTCATAGAGCTCCGAATAAAAATACATGATCCCGATACCGCCATGCGCATCTATTTTCCACCTCCGCATTTTATTGTGACCGAAAAACAGCCGATTCAGGTTGACCGTACCATCGAGGGAAGTCTGGATGTAGGACGGGCTTTTGAAGTAAACATCATACAGCACCGGTTTTCCATCGGGACCGATTATCGGCTCCCTGGTAGCCAGGTCGATCCCTTCAATTCCTTTTTTGGACCCTGAAAGGCTACCGTTGCTGAAGGTAAGCTGCATACCAAACAGGGGGGTGAGCTGCTTATTGACCGACAGTCCCCATGCGCCGGTTAGCGATTCCTTCTCCCCGTAGGCGAAGTTGTGCTGACGGAGATCGCCGAAAAACCTTGTAATACCCCCATACCCGGTTACCGACCAGGTATTCATTTTGTAGGCGCCTTCGTAGGTTTTCCCGTTTTGACCGGCAGATTCAGTCAGTGCAAGCAGTAAAAGACCCAGTACGATGTAATAACTCTTCAGGCTCATAGACAAATTTTATCTAAACTATCAATAACAACCTTGTTAGATTTAAAGAGAAGAACAAGTCTGTAAGCCGGGTTCTGTTACTATATCGGAATATAGCCCTATCATTTATCTCGGGCTACGGTCACCCGCAGCCTCTAACGACCTACCCATGCCGGCGTCGTACCATGCGGTCCGACACGGAGCGAGCAGCCCCTTCCGACACCTATTTGGCCTTTCAACCCATAAGGTTTACCGTGCCTTCGCCGTCACCGGCGAAGCGGTAGTCTCTTACACTACCATTTCACCCTTACCGCGGGGCAGGAGTATCAGATACCCCGAACCCGTTGCGGCGGTATATTTTCTGTGGCACTGTCTGTCAGCCGCCGGTCGCCCGATGGCTGCCTTCCCGTTAGGAAGTATGGCGCTCTGTGTTGCCCGGACTTTCCTCCTTATCGGGAGATAAGGCGATAGGACAACTTGTTCTTCCAACCTTTAACAGCAAATACCTTGCCAGAGGCCTCAGTAATTTATTTTGTCGATATGAAGGTCCAGGTTCCCCGTAGCATGCACGACCGTATAGATGTGCCCGGGAGTGAGATTGATCTTATCCGGCAAAGCTTCATTGAGCTTCCCTTTGAGTGTAATCCCCTCAGAAATCGTCTGGTTTGCAAGCGATGTGCGGATGGTTTCGGTGAGCGCTCCCAGTTCTTCTGCTATGGGAAATACCATCGCTTCCTTCATCATGCGTAGAAATTTCGCGTGAAGAAGCCAATTGGCTGCTTTGATCAGCACGTTCCTGGTATTGAGGTCATATTCAAGATCTTCCAGGTAGATGGTCTGCGAGGCTGGATCGTACCGCGGGATTCCTTTGAGGTAAATGTTCCCGCTGATACTGCCCGAAAGCCCCGCCTTAATGACCAGGCGCTCTTCCTGGCCGTATAACTCAATTTTCCTGATCTGGACCGAATACCGGTTTCCTGAAAAATAGTAGGTCTTATCTTTGAAATAAGCCTCGGCCAGGCGGGAGGCTTCCTGGTAGCTGATCGATGAAATGAGCCCGATATTAAAAGATTGAGGCAAATTATCCACAATTTTGAGGGGAGGAAGTTTTACAATCCTGCTCCTGACAGGCGGTGTCTCCGATACGATAGTCTGGGTATATCCCCGTATACCGGCCTGAATGTTCAGGAACCCGTTCTGCGCGTCGGGAAGCCTGGCTTCTACCTGCTCGGGGGTATTGATCAGCCAGGTATGATAGTTTTCGGAGAGCAGCTGAGGCTGCTGAGCCAGGAGCCACGCTTCTTCTATCTTGTCCTTCACCTGGAAGTTTTCCCGTACTTCCTTGTCTATAGCCGTCGTAATTTTACCGGCATTCCTGTTGAGCATCCTGCTGATCATTCCTTTAATGGGAATAGAAAAGCCTGCGACGCTGATAGTAGGTTCGGTGATCCAGTCGTAGCTATCGACACTGGTGTGCGTAAGAATCTGCCAGTCGGTCGAGAAACGTATTTCGCTGATGAGCCTTACGCGGATTTTAAACTCAGTGTCCCTGTATCCCTCCAGCGTGTAGCCCAGCGGGCTGATCTTATAGCCTGCGCTTGCCCAGATCTTCAGCGGAACATCAAACAGGAAATGGTTCCCTTTGGCCTGTATCCGGATGTCGTCGAGCTTCCAGACTTTCGCCTTCAGGTTATCGTGGTTGTCGTCCTCGTAGCTCTTGTCTTCATAGAGAAGGCCCGAAAGCTGTTTGTTGATTTGCCTTTCGAGTTCAGAAAGAGGCATCTGCGCGCTGATTGTAAGCGAGGACTTAAATTGATCTGATTGAATCTCCATATCCGAATAAAGGTATTTTGGAGCAGGCGGTTTTATGTCGGGAAGTCGCTGCCCGTAACATTTCAATGATGCCGCCGTGCAGAGCAGCAGTATAAATGCAGGAAATATCCGGGGGTTTCCTGCAGTTTTGAGAATGGCGGCGAGACTCCCCACCTGCCCGGAAATATGAATAGTCATTTGAGATGGGCTATGGTAGCGCCATATCCGAATTTTTCCTTTCGGGCATCTTTGTAGTAAGCCACGTTGGGGTGTTTGCTGAGCTGACGGTGGATCTCCTGGCGGAGGGTTCCCTGTCCGGCCCCGTGAATAATGAGCACCTGGTCGAGCCCGTCAGCGATAGCCTGTTCCAGGTAATTTTTAAACGCCGACAGTTGCCGGTCTAGTATCTGGCTGCCCGGTATTCCGGTGATGTCCAGCTGCAGGGCTTCGGCGTGCAGGTCGATTTCGGAAGCGGAACGGTTAAAATCCCGGGAGGGTTCGGCGACATCGGCATTGCCTTCCAGCATTTTACTTCTTATGGCCTCGGCCGGTATATCCCGGGCCTCTTTTTCAGGCGTACCGGCCTCCCGGTCGATCTGGAAAACGTGCGCACTGACATTCAGAAGCGGAGCCTTCTGCAGGTGCTTATGAAAGCTCTGTATCCTGCATCGGAGCGAATGCCTCAGGATAAACTGTTCAGGCGTTTTTTCGCCGGAGTAGTAAAGGAGCGACGTGTCGAACACCGGCCATTGCTCAAAATCTTTCAGAAGAAGCTTCGTGACCTGGTGGGATGTGCCGGCCTCCAGCACGCCCGAGGTCAATGCCTGTACCTGGTTTCCGCTCCTGCCGAACATGGTAAACAGGATCTGCCAGCCGGTCAGGTTGACAAGATGAAGCACGATTTCCCGATCGTTAAGAGGAACAAATGCGAGATAAATGCCTTTCGAGGCAAAAGCCTGCCTGGCTGCGGGAATGTCCCTCCCCGGTCCGGGTTGCTTTGGGACGGGTGTTTCGAGCCGGGCTTCCATCGGGGAGATCAGAACTACCTCGCTCGCCAGGACGGGGATACTGAAACCGTCGCCCAAATCGACTTCAAGGTATTTGCCGGATTTGATTTTAGTTATAATGCCTTCTTCCTTTCCGTGAAGCAGGCGCACTCTGCTGCCTATGTTCATTAAATGTGAATTTCATCGATCACACCGCAAATATAGATAACAGACCGTTCCATAAAATTTCCGACCTTTGTAAAAAAGCTTTTGCTTTATCAGAATCAGTAAGGATTGCTATGTCGAGAAACCTTAAAATCGGGATTTTCCTAACACTGACCATTGTGACGGTCACTTTTACTTTTTACTTCTGGCAAATGTACAGGACCCCCAACCTGCAGGTGGGCAAACCGGAGAGCTTTGTGCTATATATACCGAAGGGGGCGACTTTTAAAACGGTAACGGACTCTCTCAATAAATACGATGTGATCCAGGATCACGTATCATTTGCCTTCCTTTCGAAGTTGAAGAAGTACCAGGAAAGCGTCAGGCCCGGCCGGTATGTCATCCCTCCCGATGCGACCAACCCGGATATAATCAACAAGCTGCGGGAGGGACGGCAGGATCCTGTCAGGCTTACCTTTAATAATATCCGGCTGAAGAATGACCTCGTCAGGAGGATTGGCCCCCGGTTTCTTTTTGGGGAAGATCAGCTTGGAGAAGCACTTTCCAACCCGGAAATGACCGCAAAATACGGGCTCGATACGACGCGTATCGTCAGTATGTTCATCCCTAATACCTACGATATTTACTGGGATGTGCCTGTAGAAACTTTCCTGGACAGGATGCATAGCGAGTACAATAAATTCTGGAACGAGGACCGGAAAGCCAGGGCTAAAAACCTGAACCTTACGCCTGATGAAGTATCGGTGCTTGCCTCTATAGTAGAAGAGGAGCAAGGGAAAATGCCCGATGAACGGCCGAGAATTGCCGGCCTTTACCTGAACAGGCTTTCACGCGGCATGCTGCTGCAGGCCGACCCCACCGTAAAATTTGCTTTGGGCGATTTTGGTATCAAAAGGGTGCTTAACTACCAGCTCATGTTCGACTCGCCCTATAATACTTACCGCTATGCGGGCCTTCCGCCGGGGCCGATACGGCTGCCGGACATCAAATCGCTCGATGCCGTACTGAACCCTGAGCAGCATAATTACCTGTATATGTGCGCTAAAGCCGATTTTTCCGGGTATCATGCGTTTGCAGAAACGCTCAGTGAACATAACCTGAATGCCCAGCAATATCAGAATGCCCTCAACAGGCTGAAAATAAAGAAGTAAGAAAGATCAGCCCGATTACAACTATTGCCTGTGCAGCAGAATCTTATATACCAGTTAAGAAACAAAAGCATCAGCAAGAGAAATGAGAACAACCGCGATTTGGGTGCTATTGGTAATGATCGGGCTGGCAGGCTGTAAATCGATGGATTCCGAGCTTCAGTACCTGCCTGAAAACTTCCTGCACTACAACAGCAGCGGCCTGAAATTCCCCGGGAAGTCTTCCGGCGAATTAACAGTCGTCCTGAAGAACCTGAAGGATACGCGTTGCCCTGAGAATGTGATTTGTATACAGCCCGGGTGGGTCGAACTGTCTTTTATGGTCCGCGATGATTCGGATTCGGTCAGAGTGGAGACTTTTTTTTACGCGAACACGGAAAAGGACAAAGTGAAGAGATTTAAGCTGAGCGACAACGAGTACGGACTACGTGTTTCCCAGGTTCTTCCTCTCCCGAAGGAAGGGAAGAACCTGAAGCTGGAAGAATACAAGGTCGGTGTCGTTATATCACCCCTGTAATCAGGCGTGATTTTGCCTTACATTCCGGGCTATTGCCAGGCTGTTTTCGACAAGCCCGGTAATTTTTTCAAAATCGCCGGCTTCAATCAATTCTTTGGGGAATAGGTTGGAGCCGAGCCCGACTGCATAAGCTCCGGCATCGAACCACTCTTTCAGGCTGTCATAGGTGGGTTTCACTCCCCCGGTTACAACTATCCTGGCATCTGCCATCGGGCCCTTTATAGCCTTAATGAACTTGGAGCCCAGCACATCGCCGGGAAAAAGCTTCACTACATCAGCTCCTGACAGCCGGGCATTATAAATTTCGGTAAGCGTCGACACACCAGGGAACCAGGGGATGCCGGCTTCCTGGCAAACTGTGCCCACGGCCGCGTTGAAGATAGGCTGGACTACGAAATCCGCCCCGCTTTCTATGAAGATCTTAGCCGTAATCACATCGTAAACCGTTCCGATCCCCAACCAAAGCCCGGGAAGCTCCCGGCGGGCATATTCGACGAGGGGCCTGAAGACGTCTATCGCCCCTTCACCCCGGTTGGTGAACTCGAATACGCGGCTCCCGCCGTCATAAGTCGCTTTAAGCACCGCTTTGGCGACCGACAGATCAGGATGGTAATACAGGGGCAGGATTCCTTCTGTCCGTAAAGCTTCCAGTATACTTTCTTTTTTATTCTGAGTCATTTTGATGGTAATTGCTGTTTAAAAACCTTCCTCTGTCCTGCAAATATAATTTATTACCCTACCACAACCTCAGTCATCCGCCCTATATCAAATAAATCCAATGCAGTAGATTGTACGTCTTCGACCGTAACCGCCCGGATATTGTCCAGGTAAGTATCATAAAAAGAAGAGGGCAGGCCACAGATGACGGCAGTCTGATGCAGATCACCTATTTCGAAAGCTGTTCCCAGCGAACGTGCAAACTCGCCGGACATGACATTTTTTACCCTTTCAAGTTCTTTACCCGTGATAGTTTGCGTCTGCAGGATGTCAAACTCCTTTCTTATCTCGCCCAGGAGCTCGCCGAGCGAATCCTTGTTGACGTCTGTGGCGATCATGAAGTAGGCTGAATCGCGCAGGGCAGGCAAATAAGAGGAAATCCCGTAGGTAAGCCCTTTTTCCTCCCTTATATTTTTCATCAGCCTCGAGCCGAAATACCCGCCCAGCACTTCGTTGGTTACAAGCGCTTTGAAATAATCGGGGTGCAGGCGCCCGGGGACTTTCCTGCCCATCCGCAGTGTATACTGGCTGCTGCCGGACCTGCTTACCTCTATTCTTCCCGTTGAAGCAGGATGCTGCGTGGGGGGCGATGCCGGAGGCGGCAAGGAAATACCTTTGATCGTACGGCTGCCCAGGTACCTGCCGATCAGCTCTACAGATGCGCCGGTAATTTTTCCTGAGGCAAAAACATAAAAAGGAGATTCCCTGATGGAGGTGGAATAAAATGCCTTTGCTTCTTCAAGGCTGAGGGTCCTGAGGTCGGCCTCGTTCTGGGAATACCCGTATCTCGAGCCTTCGCCGAACAGGGCAGCCTTAAATTTTGAACCCGCAACCCATGAATTCTGCTCCTGGTTAACTTTCAATTGCTGCGAAACAATGTTTAGCAGGTTATCCCATTCTTTCTGAGGGAAAGAAGCGTCGTCGAGTACTTCGGCTACTACCGGCAACACATGCGGAAGGAATTTGGGCATGGTATAAATGGTTAAGCCGTAATAGTCGGGAGTATGTACTATTTCGGTGAATGCTCCGTACAGGTCGAGTGACCGGGCAATTTCAGCCGAGCTTTTGCTTCCCGTACCCTCCAGCAGCATTTTTACCCCGAAAAAAGAAATTTTCGGATGGGGGTGCTGCCAGGATAAAGCGGGAAAGAGGCATTCAATCCTTATCGCTTCCTGGTCGCCCGTGCTGATCCAATGCAAGGGAATGCCGTTGTCCAATAACAGCATGCCGGGTTGGGGTATTGCCGGGGACGTAATGGTCTTGTATGGGGGTATTGCTTTCCGGTCTGGCATATAAAAGCAAACAGGCGAATGACCGGTTGTTATCTGTCATTCGCCTGTTTAATAAAGTTTCAGGATCAGTTCTCTATAACATCGGTTGCCTTGAATACGGCGATGGCCAGCGACAGCCTCCAGGTCTGAGCCAGCGGCGATCCCTGGCGAAGAGGGACCATGTAACCGAAGTCTACATTGAATTTCTTCCTGAATTTCGCTCCGAGACCAAAAGTAACGTTGCTGTGCCCGAGCTTCTTTTCACTTTGTCCGTAGTAACCTACCCTGGCTGCAAAAACATCATGATACCAGTATTCGATACCGGTTGCATATGAAATTTCGGACAGCTCTTCGCTGAAGCCGTCAGGAGCGTCAGAAAAAGACCCGAAAACGCCTTTCATGAGACCCAGTTCATCCATAGCCCTTCCGCTGACCACCCTGGTCTGGTTGCTCCCGTCGGAAGCTACATATTTTTCCAGGTAAGGCGGGGTCGGTACCATGTGCTTGTTTACATCGGCGAGAATATTGAATTTGTGGATGCCGTCGCCGGAAACAGTAACGCGGCCTCCCAGGCGTAAAAACGTAGGGATGAAATAGCTGTTATCTCCGTAGCTGATCTTACCTCCGAAATTTGAAAAAGTAAGCCCCAGGCCGTAAGTGAATTCTTTGCCGTTGGTTTCGTCTTTGAAGCCGTCGTTGTAATAAAGGCTGATATCGCCGGCCGCCGTATTGGCAGGTTTGATGGAAGCGCCTGTGCCGATGACGTTGCCCGACAGGTTGGAATAGATCCATTTGAGGGTCAGACCAAGCGCCAGCTTGCTGCTGAGCTGCCGGCTATAGGTTCCCGACAGCGCGAGCTCGCGGGAGTTGAAGTTTCCGAGGGGTTGTCCCTGGTTATTTCTCAGGTCAATTTCCCCGTTGTTCATATAATGGAGCGAAGCGGCGATGGTCTGCCCTTTCTCCAGTTTCTTGAAACCTGTGAGGTAGGCGATGAACATATCGTCGGTAAGATCGCCCAGCCAGGGGCTGACCGAGAGCGATCCGCCCATATCTTCTTCTATAAAAGCCAGCTTGGAAGCGTTCCAGAAAGTGGCGTTTGCATCGGGTGTGGCCGCCACGCCGGCGTCGCCCAGAGCGGCGCTTCTGGCGTCCGGCGTAATGTTCAGAAATGCCAGCGTAGAACCTCCGGGGATCCTGCCGGATGGTTTGTCGGAGTTATTGATGGCTTGAGCATTTAGGCCCAGATGAAGGAAGGTGGTGGATAGTACTGCTAAAATACGTTTCATATAAAGTGTTTTTGCAATAGGCGATAAATGCCGGCTTTTGGATATCAGCTATATTAATCCGCTGCGAAAATAGCTTTAATATTAATTTTTTACAATTCTTTTATTTGTTCAATGGTGTCGGACAAGCTTTCCCGTGACTCTCCCGGTGGTCTTATCCTGTAAAGAACGTAGCGTTACCTCGTAAAGGTATATTTGCAGCTCAGGTTTTATTTTGTCGGCAAGCATAACGCCCGATTCAATAAGCCCGGGAGCATTGTAAAGCGTCTGGCGATCCGAAAAAACCAGTTGTCCGGTCTTCGAAAACAGCCTGAATCCTACCTCCAGGTCGTGCCCCGGCCGGGTGTGCTCTATACGCCAGGAGATTTTGTCGGTAAACGGATTGGGGAATACAACCGAAGACCGGATTTCCAGCGACGCGCTTTCCCGTATTCTGAACCTGATCGTTTTCCGGGTAGAGTTCCCATAAATGTCACAGAAGCTGATATCCAGCAAGTACTCGCCTTCTTCCCGTATATCGAGCGGCATAGCGATTTTTCCGCTCACGTATGCGTCCATGTCGGAGGAATAGTAGTCGTGTAAGGGGAGTGTAATGGTGTCGTTGAGGACTGCGGTCATTCCGCAGGCTCCGGGCGTACCGGAAATCCGGAGGCCGCTATCATCCCTGATATCGGCATAAAGGGTGGGAAACGGATCGACCAGGTCCCCGTCCCGGAAAGTATCCGTATTTAAAAATGCGGTAACGAGAGGGGCATCGGTATCCGGAGCCGGGGGCAGGGCGGCGGGCTCCAGGATGGGTTCAAGCCGTCCGGCAGCATCGCGCAGGTCGTCTGCGGTCTGCGCGTATACGCTTACAAGCCCTTTCCGGACGCGGTCCGTTCCTTCTCCGGGTACTATGAAATTTACTTCGAATTTCCCGTTCAGGACGCTTACCATTCCTTCAAAAATCCTGTTTCTGTATTCCTCGTAAGTGGCGGCGGGCGCGACCGCACCCAGGGTTTTGAATTGTACGGGCGCATCGTATACGGAAACATGGGCGGTTCCGGTAAAATCCGGGTCCGTCGCTCCGCTGTCAGGGTCGTATATTTCGCCTTTTAGCGTGATTTTTTCCGAAGCGCGTAAGGTATCGGGTACGGACATCCACCGGACGGGCAGCTCCGGGACGGCAAGCTTCATCGACGGATCGCCCAGCAACACGAAATTCCGGTTCAGGGCGCCGGCCAGGCTATTGTTTTTGGTAACCCTGGTAATATCGCCCAACCTGGTAAGCCCCTGGTTGACAGCATTATAAAAAGCCTGGTTGATCGAAAAATTAGTACTGGAAAAAACAGGCCGGGTAGTGGTCATGGCGCCGACGGCGGCTCCCCTGGCGCTCAGGAGCAGCAATTCGGCGCCTGATACGACCGAAGGGTCGTCGTACCGGCCGAATTCACAGGTAGCAGTTACAAAAAGCGGCATGTTCCCATATCCCTGCAATGCCTGCATATCGGCCAGCGTAAAGATCTTCTCGTCTGTCCAACCCGATTCGTCTCCGTGCCCGGTGAAGTTAAGGATCAGCGAACCTTCGTTTACCCTTCTTCTTATCTCTTTATTGACGGCGGGCGCCCGGTTGCCCAGGCTTGTGGCGATGAGGGGGTATTCGTCGATAAAAATCCTCGACGGCAAAAACCTCCCGGTAGCGAGGCGTGCCAGTTGATCGGCATGCTGCTGGTGTATGTTGTTGTCACCGTTGTCGGCTACGAAAGTGACCCGGTTGCGCCATTTGCCCCTGACCGATCCCGATGCATAGCCGATCAGCTTGTCGGTTACCCTCTTTGCTTCCTCCCTGTTTTTTACAGGCAGCCTGCCGACGCCTACCTGGAGCAGGTGGTCACCGGAAGCGTCTTCTTTCCACTCTCCCGAACCGTCGGTCAGGAAGCCGAAATAGTCATCAGATGCGAACGTATATACTGGATGCAGCGATTCCCTGCTCTGGTAGGACGGGATCCGGGAATAGAATTGCGGGTCGGTATCGCCTCCTTTCTTATTCCGGAAGTCATAGGTGGCATCCCCGAACAGCAGCAGGTACCTCAGGCGGCCCGATTGGTAGAAATACCTGCAGAGGTCCCTGATGGCCGTCACGTCGGGTTTTCCCCCGCCGAATTCGTTGAATACTTCCTCGATCGTGACCGTCAGTACATCGAGGCCGTCGCTGCTTTCCCTGAACGCCGCCAGCCTTTGAGCCTCGTCGCTCCATTCGCGGGCGGTGACGATGATCATATCGGGCGCAGATTGTGCGCGGATATTCTGGTTCGGGATCTTTTTGACCGATTGGGGAGAAACAGCCTGCTCCTTCGTAAAGCCGATGTAGCTGCGCGCTGTACCGGGCGTCTGCTGAACCAGCGAAAAGCTTCCGTTATTTTTATTGTGAAGCGTACAGGCGGCTGGTTTGAGAGGATTGGTGACATCCCACACGATAAAGTTGCCGTCTGCCGGTCCGAATTCCAGGACCCGGTTGCCGGCTGCAGCGGGAGGGATGCGAAAGAGGGTTGGGGCACCGTATTGCCTCAGCCTGCATCTGACCTGCAGGCTTACGTAATCGAGGTAAGCGCTAGCTCCAGCCTGCCCGTTTTTGTCATACGTGACATTCAGCTTTAGTTTTTCGTCCGTGCCTGTCCCGACGGGAAATTTAAAGTCACCCTCCGCTTTCTGGGCTTTCAGGTCATAACGATAGGTGGAAACGGTTCCGGCTGTCTGCTCGCCGACAGCAGTGCCGCCGGCCTGCCACAGGAAGCGTGTAGGAACCTGGGCAGAAGCGATGGCTCCAAAGCTCAGCAAGGCTTCAGAACCCGGGACAAGGCCGGGAAATTCAGGCTCGAGGTTCAATGACGGCGTGGTCCCCAGGTAATCGCCCCACCATTCCCGTCCCGACTTGAGCAGGTTTACAGCCTCTTTCTCGTAAAGCCAGTAATTTTCAAAGGTACCGAGGGCTTCAAAGGATGCCGGAACGGGCGGGTCGTATGTTTCTACGCGTAATCCGGGCGCGCCGTCGAGCGTAAGAAAATAATAGGTCGTGTCGGTATAGGGATTGACCTGGTGCCGGTAGCGTTTCGACACCGGGTCGAAATTAACGACGGCGGGCCCTTCTCCGTAGAAATAAACGGCCTCAGGGCTGCCGTCGCTGCGCGTATCTATCCGTACGGCGTTGGCTTGCAGGTCCGGCGGACGGGCAGCGCTGTTGGGCTGGGGGAGGACCCCGCTGCCGTTGCCATACAGCCCGACCTGGCCGGCCTGTACCGATTTCAGGTCGATCC
>JBBCKD010000023.1:0-21345 GCA_037191015.1 Spirosomataceae bacterium | reverse complement strand
GCCGGCTGCTGATAGCCTTATTATATATATGGATACAATTCTGATAGCCGACAGCGGCTCTACCAAAGCCGACTGGCTGCTTGCCGGGACAGACGGGACAATACTGGCCGAATGGAACTCACAGGGGATCAACCCGTTTTTCCAGGATAAGGAAACCATTTCCGCCCTTTTGGAGAAAGAGGTGTTTCCCAGGGTGAGCGGTATTCCGCAGGCGATCTATTTTTACGGCGCCGGTTGCGCAGATGAAGCGTCGGGCAGGCCCGTTGCCGAAAACCTGGCAGAAAGATTTCCCGCTGCACGTGTGGAAGTAGCAAGCGACCTACTGGCAGCAGCCAGGAGCTTATGCCAGCGACAGCCGGGGATCGCCTGTATCCTGGGCACAGGCTCCAACAATTGCCTGTATGACGGCCGCCGGATCGTCGGAAATATAGGATCGCTGGGTTTCTGGATGGGCGACGAAGGCAGTGGAGGGCACCTGGGAAGGCAATTGGTGGTCGCCTACCTTCACAAGGAATTGCCTGGTGATCTTGAAGAGCGTTTTGCGGCGGCGTATCCCGGCGTAAACCGGATGGAAATTTTGAACCGCGCTTATAAGCAGCCTTTTCCCAACAGGTATTTTGCCGGTTATACGCGTTTTGCGGGAGAGCACAGGAGCCATCCTTTCATCCAGGATTTGCTGAAGACCTCCTTCGGCGTTTTCCTCGACAAATATGTTTTAAAGCATCCGGGGGCAAAAGGCTATCCCGTTTCATTTACCGGCTCCGTTGCCTGGCATTTCCGGGATGAGCTTAAAACGGTTCTCGAAGAGAAAGGATTGATATTCGGGGAAATAGTGCAGAGGCCGATCGGGGGATTGGCGGTTTATCATTGCCAGGGTTGAGTCATCTGATCAATTCCAGGATATTCTCAGCGACCAGCTCCGGGCGGTCGTCGAGGATGCTGTGGCCCAGCCCGTCGAGCGAGATAAGCTTGAGGAACCGGGCGTTTTTTAGCTTGCTTCTGGCGTATTCCGCATTGGAATAATAGATCAACCCGTCGGCCCTTCCGTGCATAAGGATCACTCTCGCCTTTATATTTTCCCAGCCGTCCTGGATTTCCTTCAGTGCCGATTCATGGCTCAGCTTCTCGTCGTTGGCCACCCTGAGCACCTTCGGGAAAAACCAGCGGAACCATTGTGAATCCAGCATATCGCTGATTACCGGGTAGGTATATTCCTGGCCGGGAGCGAATGAAGACGAGATGAAAAGCAGGCCGCGGACCTTATTAGGGTTTTTCATGGCCAGCCGGGCGGCTACGGACCCTCCGTATGACGAGGCTACCAGGTATACCCTGCGCTTTTCCTTAGCATACTTATCGATAATGGGCTGCAATAGCCGGGCCTGCTCGTTGATGGATGTGACTGCTTTCCCGAAATCGGAATACCCATAACCCGGGCGATCTACTCCGACGAGCATCGTTTTAGACAATAGTACGGAGTCGGTATAGAAAGCGCGGAAAAAATTCATGGAGCTGGGCGAGCCATGGACCATGATCGTGACGGGCAGCGAGTCCACCCCGAATTCGGCGAAGCGGATATTCCTGTCGTCTATCTGGTAGCGGAAAATGCGGGCCGTGTCCGTGTATTCGGTAATAAGTGACTTGATCTCATCATCGCTGATTCTGAATTCAACGTGATGAGCATACCTCCAGAGCCCGAAAAGGAGCAGCCCGAAGCATATCCCTAACCATCTTCGCCACTTGTTTTGCGAGGTAAACAATATCATATCTTGACGAACGCTTATATGCTAAAGTTCGTCATTTTATCCGGGAAGGTCAAGTGCATCCAGGGAGATATTGCCTAAAGTACCACCGGCGCCACAGCCCGTGGCCTGTTAACCTTATGGGATCAGCACCCTGTCGAGTACGTGGATAACCCCGTTTTTTGTCAGTATGTCAGATCGCGTAATTGTTGGTAGATCCCCTGAGTTCTGCTCTGCCGCAACGGTTATCTTGCCATTGACGGCAATTAAAAGCGGGTGATTGCCGATCGAGCCTACCTGGCCGGTCTTGAATTCGGTGGTAAAGTAGGCATTTCGTAAAATATGGGCCGAAAGAATGGAAGTCAGTATGATGGGCTCGGCTGTCTCGATGTCTTCGATCGTCGCAAAGCCGGAATTGATAAACGCTTCGTTGGACGGCGCAAATAAGGTAAATGCGGAATTCTCGGAAAGCAGCAGCGCAGCCAGGTCGGGATCGGCGGCGGCAGCTTTCCGGGCCATCGCAGCCAGGAATGAGAAGGACGGATTGGCGGCGATCCACTGGGATATCGTCATCGGCGAGGTTGAAGGGACGTGATCGAGCACGTGAATGAGCCCGTTGTCGGCTTTCAGGTCGGCCGCCGTAACATTTGCCATGTTGACCATGAAGCGGGTAGCGTCTTTGGTGATCAGCAGGTGGTTCCGGTCAAAAGCCGCGACCTGTTTTTTATTGCCTCCCTCGAATTCTGACGAAGGGTGAATCCCCTCCAGTATGAGATACTGTATGATCGACCGGAGCGAGTCCCGTGTCAATGCGTTTGCCTGGCCGGGCTCGGTAATGCTCATTTTCCGGAATGCATTATCGTCGGGGGCGAAAAAGGTAAAAGAGCCTGTTCGCAGCGCATCCGACATGCCGCCCTGCTTCAGAACCGCCCGGAGTATCGTAAACCGGCCGTCCTGCTGTATGATGTCGGATATGGTTTTGGGGCGCAGCTCCTCTTCATCCTTGCAGCTGAAAAGCAATAGCGAGAGGATGGATATTGTCAACGCAGCGGTGAATAAATTTCGGGTGCCGGACGATCTCATGATGATGTAACAATGATAACTTTTTATAATT
Organism: Spirosomataceae bacterium; assembly: GCA_037191015.1. Classification (GTDB taxonomy): domain Bacteria; phylum Bacteroidota; class Bacteroidia; order Cytophagales; family Spirosomataceae; genus Ravibacter. The sequence goes on along the minus strand of JBBCKD010000023.1, from coordinate 18,492 downwards.
ACTATAACGACAAGTAGTATATATGCGTGATACCGTGAAAGAAAAATTTCCCGGAATATGATCAGGATTCGGGTATTTCTCCCACTGCCTGTATGAATATATCGTGCATGGAAGGCAGGTTTTCGCCGAAGGAATGTATTTCAACCTGTTCTATCAGCGCGCTCAGAAGCTGGTTGGCCGTGACCTGGCGGCTGAGCGATAGCACAGAGCCTTTCAGTCCGTCTTTACCTGCAAAGGTACTTACAACCTTGTAAAGATCGTGTTCCGCCGGAAGCGTTCCCTCGTGCTCCACACGGTAGGTGTTGGATTTGAAATCTGCTTTGATCCTGTCTTTCGGGCCGTCGAGGATTTTCCTCGAGCGGTTAATGAGCGCGATGTGATCGCAAAGCTCCTCGACCGATTCCATCCGGTGAGTCGAGAAAATGATGGTATGGCCTTTGTCCTTCAGCTCCAGGATCTCGTTCCTGATCAGGTTGGCGTTAATGGGGTCAAACCCGGAAAACGGCTCGTCGAGGATAATCAGCTCCGGCTCGTGAAGGACGGTCGAGACAAACTGGATTTTTTGCTGCATACCTTTGGAAAGGTCGGATATGGTTTTTGACCACCAGGGTTTGATATCAAACTTTTCAAACCAGCTTTTCAGCTTTTGCATCGCGTCCCTTTCTGAAAGTCCTTTCAGCTGCGCCAGGTATAGAAGCTGGTCTCCCACCTTCATTTTTTTGTAAAGGCCCCTTTCTTCGGGCAGGTAGCCGATCCTCCGGATGTGCGACTCGTTCAGCTGTTCCCCGTCGAATATCACCCTGCCGCTGTCGGGTGCGGTAATCTGGTTAATGATCCGGATCAGCGAAGTTTTTCCTGCGCCGTTGGGGCCGAGAAGCCCGAAAATAGAGCCTTGAGGAATGGTAATGCTTACATGGTCGAGCGCCCGGTGTTGGTTGTAGTCTTTTACAATTTCGATCGTCTCCAGAAAGGGCTTCATGTAGTTAACGTATTAGTCCGGGAGCCGAAAATAAGTATTATTAACGTCAATCCGGTTGAAGCTCCGTTTTTTTGATGCTTATACCGGGTAGCTCCTTTTGAGATATTTGCTTATGTTTACCAGCTGACTCGCTTTTTCCCAAATAATATTCTGCATGAAAAGCAAAATTTTACCGCTTACCTGGATACTGCTGACCTTAACTTCGATCGTAACTGCGCTGGACCATTATACGGTCATTCCGATACCTGAAACAATCCAGCTTGTACTGAGGTGGCTTACCATCGCCGGGTTTGTTACCTATGCTGTGCTGAAGAGAAACCTTACCACGTCCATCCTGGTATCAATGGTAGTGGGCATAGGCATCGGGCATGATTTTCCGGGACTTGCAACCGAGCTGTCCTTCCTGAGAAAGATTTTTCTGCAGATGATCAAGACGATCATTGCGCCCCTGCTTTTTGCTACGCTGGTGGCCGGCATTGCCGGGCATTCGGACCTGAAGCAGGTAGGGCGCATGGGGTGGAAATCGCTGCTGTATTTCGAAGTCGTTACGACATTTGCCCTTATAATAGGATTGGTTTTTGCCAACTGGATGGAGCCGGGAGCGGGACTGATGCCCCCCGAGGCTTTTCATGAGCATCTTCCCAAAGTGGCGCAGCAGACCTGGCAGGAGGTGATCGTGCATTCGTTCCCGGAGAATATTGCAAAGTCGATTTACGAGGGCCAGGTGCTGCAGATCGTGGTATTCAGCGTGCTTTTCGGGATAGCGCTGGCATTGCTGCCCGGCCAGAAGAAGATGAAGTTTGTAAAAGGCGTGGAGCTGCTGGCGGAAGTGATGTTCAAATTCACGGGACTGGTGATGCTTTTCGCCCCGATCGGGGTCGGTGCGGCTATTGCCGAGACCGTGGGGCACATGGGGATAGAAGTGCTGAAAAACCTGGGTATGCTGCTGATTACGCTGTACCTGGCCCTGATCACATTCCTGCTGCTGGTGCTGGTGCCGATCGCGCTTTATTGCAGGATCCCTATATTGAAATTTGCCAAAAATATAGCGGAGCCCGTTTCCATCGCTTTCGCAACGACAAGCTCGGAGTCGGCTTTACCGAAGGCCATGGAAAAGATGGAGAAATTCGGTGTGCCGAGGCAGATCGTATCGTTCGTGATGCCTACGGGCTATAGTTTCAACCTCGACGGCTCCACGCTCTACCTGGCGCTGGCGACTATTTTCGTTGCCCAGGCGTCGGGGCATCATTTCCCGGTATCGCAGCAGATCGCCATGGTCTTTTTACTGATGCTGACCAGCAAAGGGGTGGCCGGCATCCCCAGGGCTACCATGGTCATACTCCTCGGTGCGGTCGCTAATTTCGGCCTGCCCGAGTGGCCTGTTCTGCTGATTATGGGCATCGATGAGCTGATGGACATGGCCCGCACATCGGTGAACGTGATCGGTAACTGCCTGGCTACAGCTGTTATAGGCCGGTGGGAGGGAGAGCTGGATGACGAGAAAATGCATGCTTCCGTCGACCAGGTTTCCTGACAGGTTCTTTGCTTGGAAGTGGATTAGGAAGTAATTTTGCACAAAAAACATTAAGGGATTAAGGATATTAAGCCCCTCCCGTAGCGGCGGCCGCTTAACTCCTTAATGGTTAACTCTTTTATTGAAAAAATTAAAGATCCGTTAAGCGCTCCGGGAAGAAGGAATCCGTAGGGCAGTATGAGCTATGAAATTAAGCACTGAAGTTCAGGTACCACCGTCACCCTGGAAGATCAACTATGAAACCCGCCTGATGACGATCGGGTCGTGCTTTGCCGAAGTGGTTGGTAACCAGCTGTTTGAAAGTAAGTTCAGGGTGTTGCCCAATCTTTTCGGCACGGTATTCAATCCTTACTCTATTGGCAAGCTGGTAAAGATGTGTTTCTCAGACACGCTGCCGCACGTGGGGCACTATGTCAGATCTGACGGGAACCTGTTTTTCCATTATGACTTCCACTCGTCGGTCTATTCCGATGTGTCGGTCGACGATCTCGACGGGAAGATCCGGAAAAGCCTCTATCAGACCAGGCAGCTTTTCCAGAATACGGATGTGCTTATCCTTACCCTCGGGACCGCCTTTGTATACAGGTACCTGAAAACAAACGAGCTGGTCACAAATTGTCATAAAACTCCCGGGAAGGAATTCAGGAAGGAACTGCTCTCGCCCGAGACTTTATCGGGCGTAATGGAGGAGCTGCTCGGGCACCTTACCCGTCTGAATCCTGCCGTCAGGGTGATCCTGACTGTGAGCCCTGTAAGGCATACCCGCGATACACTCCAGCTCAACCAGGTGAGCAAGTCGATCCTGAGGCTTCTGTGCCACGAGCTGGAAGAACGCCATGAAAATGTGGCATACTTCCCCGCTTACGAGATTATGCTGGATGAGCTGCGGGATTACAGGTTTTACGAACCTGACCTGATACATCCTGACTCGGTCGCTACCGACCATATTTTCCGTACTTTCCTGAAGGCCTATCTCGATGCCGACACGCACGAAACCTTCAAGGAATGGCAGCAGGTAATTCAGATGCTGAGGCACAAGCCCAGGCACGGGTATTCCCCGGAATACCGGAAACACCTGGCGCAGACGCTGGAAAGGCTGAGAGGGCTCAAATCGAGGCTGATGGTAGAAAAAGAGATAGAGGAAATTAGTTTGATTCTAAAAAACAACTACCCGTAAACTCTATTGCGGCCGATGTTGTTCCCTTATTATGAAGAGACCTGTCGGAATTAAAACGCGCTTGACAGGATATTTAACCAATAGAAAATGGGGGAGTTTACCGTAAACAAGGAGAAGATACTGGCAGCATTGAGCACTGTACAGGAGCCTGATCTTAAAAAGGATCTGGTGACGCTCGATATGATCCGCGATATAGAAGTGGGTGTGGGGCAGGTGAAATTTACAGTCGTTTTAACGACTCCGGCCTGTCCGCTGAAAGAGCTGATCAGGAGAGAATGTACGGAAGCTATTCATAACCTGGTATCGCCCGACCTGCAGGTGATCATCAATCTTTCTGCAAATGTGACCACCGCCCGTACGGGAGGGGCGCTGATCCCCGGGGTGAAAAACGTAATAGCTGTCGCCTCCGGCAAAGGCGGGGTCGGGAAATCGACCGTTACCTCCAACCTGGCGATGGCGCTGCACAGGTCGGGGGCTAAGGTAGGGATCATCGACGCCGATATTTCCGGCCCTTCTATCCCGGTAATGTTCGGAGCGGAGGATATGAAGCCCACCATTTCGCAGGTAAACGGTAAAAACCTTATCAACCCTATCCGGCAATACGGTATCAAGCTGATCTCCATAGGCTTCATGACGCCTGCAGACAGCGCCGTTGTCTGGCGCGGTCCCATGGCCAGCCAGGCGTTGAAGCAGTTTTTCGGGGATACGGACTGGGGAGAGCTGGACTACCTCCTGATCGATCTTCCGCCCGGAACCAGCGATATCCATATTACGCTGGTACAGACGGTACCTGTTACCGGGGCGGTCATTGTTACCACTCCGCAGAAGGTCGCCCTGGCAGATGCTACCAAAGGACTGGCGATGTTCAGGCAGCCGCAGATAAATGTACCGGTACTGGGAGTCGTCGAGAATATGGCTTATTTTACTCCTGAGGAGCTGCCGGACAACAAGTACTATATCTTCGGCCAGGGAGGCGGAAGGCGGCTTGCTGAGCAATACAATGTACCTTTCCTGGGAGAAATCCCGCTGGTGCAGGGCATACGGGAAGCAGGAGATGAGGGGCGCCCGGCCGTTATGGATGAAAATACCGTTCAGGGAGCGGCTTTTAAAGGCGCCGCGCTCGAGCTTGCCAGGCAGATTGCCATCCGGAATGCCTCGCTACAAAAAACGAAGCAAGTCGAGATTCAGGTTTGATTTATTTGTAAATTGCGGTGATACCCGGGAAACAAACAAAGTTTGATCGAAAATGAGTGTTGAAAATAAAGAGGACCTGTTGAGAAGAATCGAGGAAGCGCTCGACTCTGTAAGGCCTTATCTGCTGGCAGATGGCGGCGACGTGAAGCTTCATGATCTGACAGACGATATGGTAGTCCGGCTCGAGCTTTTGGGATCCTGCCAGTCGTGCCCTATGAGCGCTATGACCTTTAAGGCAGGTCTTGAAGAATCTATTCGCAAGGCCGTACCCGAAGTTGCGAAGGTTGAAGCTGTATCAGAAATAGAAACCGCGTAGGTTTCCCTGCCTGATCTGCAAGCTAAATATCGCAGCCTGTGATACGCGTCGGAATTTTTTTCGGAGGTCCTTCCAGAGAGCGTGAAATTTCTTTCGCTGGTGGAAAGACTGCTTTTGAGCACCTTAGTAAAAAATTATTCCTGCCGGTACCGGTCTTTGTAGACGGTTTTGGCAGGTTTATCCTTTTGAAGCACGGGCATATGTACGCCCCTGAAATCAGGGCATTCTATCCCGGAGCCGATATCTCCCCTTCTTCCCGCCTCTACATCGAATCCTTTCCTGAGCTGGAAAAACAGGATATACCCGCGGAAACAGGGACGCTTCTCGAGCCGGCCCGCTTCTCAGACCATTTTGATTTTGCGTTCCTGGCGATGCACGGTCCCGACTGTGAGGACGGTGGTATACAGGGATTGCTCGAATGGTACCGGATACCTTACAGCGGTCCCGGTCTTTTAGGGTCTTCCATCGGGATTGACAAGGTCCTTCAGAATAAGATGCTGAGCACCGTGACCGGCCAGGAGAAAGCAACCGAGCTGGTTACCTTCAGCGAATGGCAACGGGAAGAAAGCCGGGCTGCGGTTTTTGAAAGAGTGAAGTCCGGCCTCGGGCTTCCTGTCGTGGTCAAGGCGCCGCACCAGGGGTCGTCTATCGGGGTCGCTATCGTAAAGGACGACGACCCGGAAGCTTTCCGCAGAGGCGTGGATCAATGCTTCTTTGTAGCCTCGGTTTCAAGACAATTCTGGGATTCCTCCGGCCAACCGGATAAAATGACGTGGGCGGAATCCCAGGCCGACCTGGAAAGCGGTGTGGGATATCCCCTCTACATAGAAGATACGAAGATCGTTTCTCCCGACGAGCTGATCGCGGAACTCGACCGTCGTTTTAAAGACAGTTCTGCGCCACAGGTGCTGCTAAGCGCTGATTTCGAGCCTGTTGTGCTGTGCGAAGAATTCATCAGCGGGCAGGAATTTTCCTGCGGGTGCGTCCAGCTTGAGAACGGAACGCATGTGGCATTGCCGCCCACGGAAGTGATCAAAGTAGAAGAAGTCTTCGATTTTAATTCAAAATATAAGCCGGGCGGAACCAGGAAGCGCATTCCTGTGCAAACATCGCTCGAAAACAACCTGAAGATACAGGAGCGGATCGCAAAAGCAGCTTCCAGCCTGGGCATGGATGTTTGCGTCCGGATAGACGGTTTCCTCACGCAGCAGGGAACAGTAGTGCTTCACGATCCCAACACGGTACCCGGCATGTCGCCGTCATCCCTTATTTTCAAGCAGATGGCGGAGATCGGGCTGAATATTACCCAGTCCCTTACCTATCTTATCCGGCAGTCGATCAGGGTAAGAATAAGGACGGCGAAGGATACGGTCAGGCTGAACTCGCTGCTGAAGGCCCTGGATGAGGCAATGGATGCGCAGAGGCAGGCTGAAAAGCCGGTCAGGTCGTTGGTGATCGATGTTACGGATGAAGCTTATGCCCATGCAAAAAAATGGTATGCGCAGCAGTGCGCAGGGGATGAGGTTCATGCGGAGGTTTATTTGAGAAAAGATAAAGAAAAGCTGATACGGCTGCCCGTTTCCCTCCTTTTTAAAGATTTCGTGGAAGATGTGACCGGGGCGCTGGATCGGGGTATTGATCCGTTAATTGAGGATACGCGGCTGAAGTGCAGAGAGATCACTGCGCGATATGCAGGGGATGTCGATTTTGAGGTCAGGCCGGTTTCCGGGGAGGATCTCTGACACCGAACTTGAATAATTACTATGATCAAAAACGCAGAGAAAGCGAGATTATCCAAACAAAAGGAAAACAGGGGCTGGAAAAAATGGGGGCCCTACCTTTCCGAAAGACAGTGGGGAACGGTAAGGGAAGATTACAGCGGGAATGGCGATGCCTGGAACGCTGTGACGCACGACGCTGCAAGGTCGAGGGCTTACCGCTGGGGAGAGGAGGGTATTGGAGGGTTCTCAGACAATAAGCAGCATATCTCTATCGCCTTTGCTTTCTGGAATCATAAGGATAAGATGCTCAAGGAGCGGTTGTTCGGGCTTACAAACCGGGAATCAAACCATGGAGAGGATGTAAAGGAGCTGTACTACTACCTGGACAGTACGCCTACCCATTCTTACATGAAGATGCTCTATAAGTATCCACAGAGTCCTTTTCCCTATGAAAAGCTAAGAGCGGAAAGTGCAAAGCGGACAAAGAACGAGGGTGAGTATGAGTTGCTGGATACGGGTGTTTTCGATAAGGACGAGTATTTCGATATCTTCATCGAGTACGCCAAAGCGGATGAAGAAGATTTCCTTTTTAAGATAACCGTTCACAACAGGGGCGCCCAGGCAGCGCCTGTGACGGTTCTGCCGACTATCTGGTTCCGGAACACCTGGTCGTGGGGCTACAAGGAGTTCGACTACAAGCCGATGCTGACCAGTATTTCCAAGCAGACAATCGAAGTGAGCCACCGCAGGCACGGGCGTTATAACATGTATTTCGAAGACGCGGACGAGATCTTATTCTGCGAGAATGAAACGAACTACGAAAGGCTGTATAATACGCCGAATGCTTCTCAATATGTAAAAGACGGGATCAACGATTATATCGTCAGCGGGAAAAAAGCGGCGACTGTCAACAAGAACAAATTCGGAACGAAAGCGGCCGGCTGCTTTGCGCGCGTAGTGGAAGGAGGCGGCAGTGTCACGATAAAGGTGCGTTTTGCCGACCGGATCCATGAAAAGCCTTTCGTGGATTTCGACGAGCTTTTTGAACAAAGGATCAGGGAGGCCGACGAGTTTTATAACGAGCTGCAGCAGGAGGTTAAACACCCGGAGCTGGAAGCGATAGGAAGGCAGGCTTATGCCGGGATGCTGTGGAATAAGCAGTTTTATTATTATAACGTATATGAGTGGCTGAAAGGCGACCCGGGAAAGCCGGCGCCTGAGCAGCACAGGAAATGGGGAAGGAACTCGGGCTGGAAGCACCTGTATGCGGCCAACCTGATCTCGATGCCCGATAAATGGGAGTACCCGTGGTTCGCTGCCTGGGACCTGGCCTTTCACACGATCCCGCTGGCGCGGCTCGATTCGGATTTTGCCAAAAGGCAGCTGGAAATCCTGCTGAGGGAGTATTATATGCACCCCAACGGGCAGATGCCGGCATACGAATGGAATTTTTCCGACGTAAACCCCCCCGTGCATGCCTGGGCGACGCTCAAGGTGTACGAGATAGATAAGGAGCAGAACAACGGGGTCGGCGATATCAATTTCCTGGAGAAGATTTTCCACAAGCTTCTCCTGAATTTCACATGGTGGGTAAACCAGAAGGACGATACCGGCAATAATATTTTCAGCGGCGGATTCCTGGGGCTCGATAATATCGGCGTATTCGACAGGTCTATGCCTTTGCCTTTCGGAGGCAAGCTGGAACAGGCGGATGCTACCGGCTGGATGGCCATGTTCACGTTGAATATGCTCCGGATTTCGGTGGAGATATCGTTGCAGCGGCCGGTGTACCAGGATATGGCCTCGAAATTCTTCGAGCATTTTCTCCATATCGCCGGTGCAATGGAAGCTGTAGGAGGAGATCACAGCATCAGCCTGTGGGATGAGGCAGACCAGTTTTACTACGACGTGATCCATATCCCGAACGGGCAGAGCATCCTTTTGAAAGTCAGGTCTATTGTAGGGCTGATCCCGCTTTTTGCAGTCGAGATCCTGGATCATAATACCCTTGAAAAGTTACCGGCCTTCAAGCGGAGGCTGGATTGGATCGTTTCTAACCGCCCTGATCTGGCCCGGTTGATTTCCCGGTGGTACGAGCCGGGGAAAGGAGAAAACCATCTGCTCTCCATCTTGCGGGGGCACAGGATGAAAATGATCCTCAAGCGGATGTTGGATGAGGACGAATTTTTGTCCGATTTCGGTATACGCGCGCTTTCTAAATACCATAAGGACCATCCTTACAAATTTGCCCTCAACGGTGAGATGATGCAGGTGGATTACGTGCCGGGGGAAGCTTTGACAGACATTATGGGCGGCAACTCGAACTGGAGGGGCCCGATCTGGTTCCCGCTGAATTACCTCATCGTAGACTCCCTGGTGAAGTTTTATGCTTACTACGGGGACGACTTCGAGGTTGAATACCCCGTCGATTCCGGCAGGCTGACGTCCATCGACCAGGTGGCGCTTGGGATTGCCAAGCGGCTGGTCAATATTTTCAAGCCTGATAAGAACGGGCGGAGGGCCGTCTACGCGAATTCTGAAAAGGAACAAAGCGATCCTCATTTCAAGGATTACGTGCTTTTCTACGAGTATTTTCATGGAGATAACGGAAGAGGATGCGGAACTTCGCACCAAACCGGCTGGACGGGGTTGGTTGCAGAGCTTATACTGCAGATCGGCAGGGCCAGGACCAAAGCCAGGCTGGAAGGCGACAAAAAGGGCGTGTTGACCGGCCGGTAGCCTCTTTTCAATATTTTATTGCAATTTGGAAAGCCGAATCTTTATATTTGGCGGAGTTAACATCACTACATCCTTTAAACTGACTTATTGCATGTCGTTAGAACAACTTGAACCGGGCGTTCAGCAGAAGATCAATAGCTGGCTAGCCGGTAACTATGATCAGGAAACCAAATCTTCTATCCGCAAACTTATAGATGATAACAGCGTTACAGAATTGACGGATTCTTTTTACAAGGACCTGGAATTCGGTACGGGAGGGCTTCGCGGGCTCATAGGAATAGGGTCTAACCGAATGAACCGTTACACAGTGGGAGCCGCAACGCAGGGGCTTGCCAACTATCTTAATAAGAATTTTGAAGGCGAAACCATTAAAGTAGCGATAGCGCACGACAGCCGAATCAAGTCGGACGAGTTTGCGCGCATCATTGCCAATATTTTCTCTGCCAACGGGATCACCGTGTATCTTTTCGAAGCGCTCAGGCCTACGCCGGAGCTGTCTTTTGCCATCCGGCTGCTCGGCTGCCACAGCGGGGTGGTGGTCACTGCTTCGCACAACCCCAAGGAGTATAACGGCTACAAGGCGTACTGGACCGACGGATCGCAGGTAGTGGCTCCGCACGACAAAAATATAATTACGGAAGTGAATGCCATCTCTTCTGTCGACGATATCCGGTTCGAAGGAAATCCCGCTCTTATTCATATGATAGGGGCAGAGGTGGACGAAAAGTACCTCGACCAGATATTGTCCCTTTCGATTTCAAAGGATGCGATCAGGAAACAGAAGGATTTGAAAATCGTCTATACGCCGCTGCACGGGACAGGTGTAACCCTGGTGCCCCAACTGCTTGCGAAGATGGGTTTTGAAAACGTAACGGTGATAGAAGAACAGGCCGAACCTGACGGTAACGGACAGTTTCCGACCGTTGTTTACCCCAACCCGGAGGAATCGGAGGCGATGGATCTCGCCGTCAGGAAAGCAAAGGAAATAGATGCCGACCTGGTAATGGGAACAGACCCGGATTCGGACAGGGTAGGGATTGCCGCCAGGAACCACCATGGCGAAATCCAGCTACTGAACGGCAACCAGACTGCCAGCCTTCTGATTTATTACCTCCTGAACGCATGGAAGGAAGCGGGCAAGCTCACCGGAAGCCAGTTTGTCTGCAAGACCATCGTGACCACCGACCTTATCGATACGATGGCGGCTGCTTACGGGGTCAAATGCTATAACACGCTTACCGGCTTCAAATATATTGCGCAGGTGATCCGCGAGACGGAAGGCGTGGAGAAATTTATAGGCGGCGGCGAAGAGAGCTACGGATACCTGATCGGGGATGCTGTGCGCGATAAGGATGCCATCGCTTCCTGTGCCTTTATAGCGGAACTGACGGCATATGCAAAAGATAAGGGATTGAGCCTTTTTGATCTTCTTTTCGAGATTTATAAGCGTTTCGGGTTCTACTACGAGGGCCTGATCTCACTTACCAAGAAAGGCAAGTCGGGAGCAGACGAAATCCAGCAGTTGATGAGCGATTTCAGGTCCCGGCCTCCCCAGAAGCTCGCGGGCTCCCCGGTAATACGTATCGATGATTATAAATCGCTGAAAACTACGAATGCGATAACAGGCGAGGTCGCGGAAATCCCTTCCGGGAAGCTGGGGATCGAGTCGTCGAATGTGCTCCAGTTCTTTACGGAAGACGGTACGAAGTTTACCTGCCGGCCGTCGGGTACGGAGCCTAAAATAAAATTCTATGTAGGGGTTCGCTCCGAATTGAAGGATGCCGGCGATTTTGACCGGGTTTACGAAGAGCTGAAACAGAAAGTCAAATCTATCGGTGAAGAGCTGGGACTGAAGTAAGCGACGTTTCGAGCCGGCAGGATAGGCCGGATTGTATTGTCAAATGCTTTTTAATGCCGCCGGCCCCCTCTCCTGTGAAGGAGAGAGGGCCGGCGGGTGAGGTCCTTCAGTTCTTCTCCAAAATCTTAATATCGATCTCCTTCGTCGAGCCGTCGGAATAGCCCGTAGCATTGCGGGCTTCATCGATGGCTTTGACAATGAAATGATAGTTCCCGGGAGTGGCGTCGGACGGGATATCGATCAGCTCGCTTATGGAAGCTTTCTTCCCGGTAAGTGTAAAGCTTTTCTCAAACGACAGCGGCGAAGCGGCTATTCTACCGTGAGAATGACCGTCGAAATTGGAATGGATGTTCACATTGCAAATTGCCAACCCGACATTGTCTTCAATTTCCGCTTCAAAGCGGATCTGGCTGCCGGCTTCAAAAGTGCCGCCCTTAACCGGGCTCGCTACGGTAATGACGGGCGCTTCGGTATCCTGGGCTTTGGGGTCGTCGTTCCCGCAGCTCCATCCGGCAAATCCTAAAGCTAAGCAGATTATGATACTGGGTTTCATGGTAATTAGACAATGTGATAATGAAGCAATGTGATAATTTGTCGGAGACGGGCTCTTCGGGACTGACAAGTCCCGAAGAGCTATTTTGTCGCCTTTGTCGACGATAAAAAGGTTTTTTTTCATACTAACTTGCTCTTCCTCCGTCTAGGCGACCCCGTCGGGAGACGGGGGAGAGCTGCAAAAAACAATAACTAGTGAATGCATAGTGTAAAGCTGCCGGTAGCCGATCTCTAACTGCCGATTGCGAAAATCAGTGACCGTGATGCCCTTCCTCCTCGACGTGTACCTCGAAGCGTAAGTCGAGGATATCCGTGCCGGGGAACCTGGTCTTGTAATTGCTGTCATTCCAGTCGGTGCGCTCGATTTTAGCTTTTACGCCGGCATCCAGCTTGCGCAAGATGTAAGAAACCTCGACCGTAGGCCCCGTGTTGCTATCGCCGGCGATGAAATAGCTGGTAATACCGGTTGTTTCGTATTTACCCGCTACATCAGTGCCGTCCCCGTACTTCAGGTCGCGGGTCTGGAAGATAGCGCCGCCTTCCGTGTTGACGGCAAGCTTAAAGTTCCCGCCGATTAAAAACGCCTTATAGCTGTCTGCTACAGCTTTTGAGGCAATATAGTCGTTTTGGATTTCTTTGCCGGTATGATCCCACACTTTCAGCTGGACCTTATAGATGGCATCGGCCTCCAGGTGCAGGTGACCGTTCTCTACCGCATTTCCCTTCTCATCGAATTTTACGGTGACCGACTCGCCTTCCACCGCATTGCCCAGGCCGTCGAAATGATCGTTGTGTCCATGGATACCATCGCCGCTTATTTCCGTTAATATCAGCTCGGAACGTTGAATCCCTTCTTTGGGTTTGTTTTCATCGTCCTTACAAGCGTTTAGAAAGATCGCGCATATACCGGCGAAAAGGAGCAGAGACAGATTGTTAAACTTGTACATTTGAACAGAGTTTGAAGTTTATATTTGCAACAGAGTTGCAAATATAACTAAATGCTACATTGTTGCAAAAGAGATCAGCAGATTAAATGAAAAATTTTGCCCCTGCTCAGGGAGATTTAATAGTTTGTAGCGGCTGAGGTGATTGATATAAAAACGGTTGGTCAGGTTTTGCGCGGTAACGGAGATATCTGCCCGGAACCTGCCTGCTTCCAGTGTAGCGCTTGCCGTTGCGCCGAAAATATGATATCCTCCGGTTGGTTTTTCGTTACGGTCGGTCCTGTTCTGGGCCCAGGCCTTTTTCAGGCTTACCCCTATGAGCAGATCCGTGAAGAGCCGTCCCTGCAGGGGGAAATTATAGCTGGTTTCAGAGAAGACCGAAGGGGGCGGCGTGAATGGCAGGGGCAGACCGGAGTCCAGGTTGAGGTTATAGACGTATTCGAAAGTGGATTTGATATGAAGCCGGTGCAGCGGATGGAAATCTGCGGCCAGTTCCCCTCCTCCGTAGACGGCGTTATTCTGTAAGAACTGGTAGACCTGGCCTCCTTCCGGGAAGGCATCCGGGTCGAGGGAGGAAGAGAACATCGCCGTCGGGGCCAGATAAATGTAATCCTGGTAGTAGGCGCCGAAACCACTGGCGACAATGCTCAGGAATTTCTTCTGGAAGCTCACGTTGGCGTCGGCCTGGTAGCCTCTTTCCGACTTCAGGCCGGCATTTCCCAGCTCATGCCTGAAGGTGCCGTGGTGTATCCCGTTGATCGCCAGCTCGTTGGCGCTTGGCATCCTGAAGCTGGTGCCCAGGTTGAGCTTCATATTCAGCTCCTGGCCGGGGTAATAGGAAAGGCCTGCGCTGCCCGAAAGGTTGGCGAAGCTTTTCCTGACAGGCCCGTTACGCTGATAATAGCGCCCGATGATCCTGTCGTCGAGGTAAATGGCTTCGTTGGTTTCCAGGATGTTGATGAACCCGTAATCAGCGCGCACTCCCCCCGAGAAGCTGTATTTGTCTTTCCATGAAAACTCTTCTATCATGTAGATACCGGATGATAGCCGGCTGTACTGCGGCATCAGGTACTCAAATCCTTTGCGGGTATTTTGCTGAGCTTCCGCCTGTATTCCCCATACCCGGGACTCATTTTTTTTCTGCTGGAAATAGCGCAGGTTGGCAGACAAGGTCTGCAAAGTCAGGCCGTGGGCGAGCGTTCCCTCGGGTCCCGGTCCTTTGCCGTGTGCATGCGGATTGGATCGTTCCCTGCGTAAGTTCATCTGGTATGCTACGTCCATTTCCGCCCAGTTCTTTCCCCACAGCATGTTTGTATTCGATACGATCTTCAGATGATCGGTCTGCTGATACGGAAGGTCAATATTGCGGTTGTTGCCGTCGGGCGTAAGCTGGTAGGCCCTGGGTATCCCCACGGCTCCCACAAACAGGGCCGATTTCTGGTGGAAGTTGCTTGCCGTCAGGGTAGTATATCCCCAGTTTTTTTTGATGCCTCCCATCACCGATATGTTCCGCTCGTTTCCGGCTGTATTTTTGAGACGGTTATTGTAGATCGGCAGCACGTAAGAATTATAGGTGAAGGTTTCTGCCGGGACGCGGTAGTCGCCGAAATCCTGCGAAGACAGCCGGAGACGGAAAATCTTCGAACCTTTTCCTCCCTGCGCCATGGCAGACATTCCCAGAAGCCCGTTGTTGGTTTTGTACATCGTCTGGAAAGACCCGGTAAAAGAGCTGTCTTCGGGGAGCGCCGGGGAAAAAATGTTGATAACGCCGCCAAGACCATCCGACCCGTAGCGCAGGGAAGAAGGGCCTTTTATAATTTCGATCCGGCCCGGCTCGAAAATGTCGATTTCCAGCCCGTGATCCGATCCCCACTGCTGACCTTCCTGCTTGATACCTTGGTTGTTGACGATGATGCGGTTATGGCTCATACCCCTGATGACAGGCTTGGCTATGCCTACGCCGGTGTTGATCGCGTTGATCCCGGGGACATCCTCCAGGGCGTTGGCCAGCGTGTTCTTCCCCTTTTTGCGGAGGAAGCCGCTATCCAGTATTTCCATCGCCAGGGTATGTTCTTTCGCTCCCGTTTTAAAGTGATTGGATTCGACAAGAATTTCCTGCAGCTCAATGGATGTGGGTTTGAGCCTGAAATGGGCCGTACGGTTATTCCTGTCAACCTGCACCGATTCGGTCAGGGCGCTGAACCCGACATGCGTAATATGGATATGATATAAAGCCTGGCGGAGATTGACAAAGCTGTACCGGCCGTCAGCACCGGACAACGTAGTGAGGTTAAGCTCGTGTATTTCAACTACGGCCCCCTGTAGTGGAGCGCCTGTTGCGGCGTTGCTTACCGTGCCGCTGAGCTCGTGCTGGCCGGCTGCGAATGCCGGAAACAGGAAAATAGTGATGAAAAGGAAGAAATATTTCAACGGTATATACTTGCGAAAGTGCAAATATCCGCCAAGTGCAACAGCGATGCAAATATTGGTGTAATATTCTTTTGCGTTTCACCTTCCTGTGAAGCCGCCAGGACGGCGGCCGGCTCCCCTTTTTCTCAGGCGGGGCCGCCTAGTTATCGGAATTGCACAGCGGGCAAACCCCCTGGATGAGCAGGTTGGTTTCGATGCTCCTGTACCCGGCAGGAAGCTGGATGGGAGGGATCGTTATATTTTCAATGCAATTGGTCAGTCCGCAAACAGTACATTTGAAATGCAGGTGATCGTGGTGGTGCTGGGGACCGCTGCACTGGTCTTTACAGACGGCATACCGCAGACCTTCCTCATCCAGCACCTTATGGATGATCCCTTTATCGACAAATGTTTTCAGGGTTCGGTAGATCGTCACCCTGTCAAACCGGTTGTCAAGCTCCCTTTCAATTTCACCATGTGAAAGCGCAGCATTGTTTTGGGTCAGGATAGCCAGCACATCCTCCCTGCAGGAGGTATTTCTCAGGTCGTGTTCTCTTAATGTATCCTTTACCTTCGTCATTAGTATTCTGATGATGTTGTAAAATCAATGTAAAGATAAAAATATTAAACGGGATCTTCAATGCCTCCTCCTTCGGACCGCAAATCAGAGCTTGCGGTGTCCCCGGCCATGGTCTTTTCCGGGACATGTTCCTGTCTGAAAAATCTCATTTGGACTCCTGAATAAGTTTGTGTATTTTCAGCGCGATTATTCTCCCCCAAAACCCGTTCAGAATGCCCTATCGCGTACTTATTTGTGATGATCATCGTATTGTTCTGGACAGTCTTTCACTGCTGATCTCGACGATGAAGGAGCTGGAGGTGGCAGCAATCGTCAATGATCCGAGAGAAGTACCCGAACTGATCACCAGGCTGGATGTAGACATTCTGCTGACCGATATGACAATGCCTTTTCTGAATGGTGTCGAGCTGGCGTCCGAGGTATTGAAAATCCGTCCGGAAATGAAAGTGCTGATGCTGACTGTTGCAGAGGACGAGGCCACCATCAAAAAGGCGATCAGGGCGGGGGTGAAGGGGTACGTGATGAAGAAAGCCGACCGGAAAGAGCTGGAAACCGCCCTCCTGACGGTAGGAAGAGGAGGTGAGTATTTCGGGAACGAAGTGCTCCGGGAATTGATGAGTCCTTCGTCTGACCCGGAAGGCGCACCGGCTGACAACGTAACGAAAAGAGAGCTGGAGATCATCCGTCTCATTGCCCAGGAAATGTCTACTTCAGAAATTGCCGAAAAGCTGTACCTGAGCACCGGGACGGTCGAAACACACCGGCATAACATACTTCGTAAGCTGGGTGTCAAGAATGCTGTCGGCATTATAAAATATGCGATGAAGCATAACCTGCTTTAATACCTGATCCTAAAAATACAGGTTTTCCTATAGGTTATTTACAGGAAAACATGGATTTACATTGCCTATGCTGCTTCGGAACTTTGTAGCGGGTATGTTCTATACCCTGTTTGCAAAACTCCTTAACAAAATCCCGGCAGCACGTTTATGAGAAATTCTACTTTACTATTTATGTGGTTGCTGATCATGGTGAGCAACCTGGCCATCTCGCAGACCTGGAAAGGCACCACAAGCAGCGCCTGGGGTGATGCGACCAACTGGGATCCGGCCTCTGTTCCCGGTGCCTCTTCTACTGTTACCATACCCGGCACCCTCGAAGAAGGAAAGCCCTGGCCAGTGCTGTCGGTACCTGTGAATATCGCTAACCTGAATCTCGAGACGGGAAGTCACCTGAATCTGAACGGGCAAGAAATTATTGCATCCGGCTATATCAGGATCATCGGCGCAACCGTAACAAACAGCGGTGGGCTGCAGGCGGGAGGGAATCAGGAGTCGTATATCCGCACGTCTGAGTTTGGAGGTAACCTGGTTGTGAAAATTACGGGTAGCGGTACATTTAATGAAACTGACGCCACCGGGGGGAATACTTACAACGGCAATGCTACATTTCAGTTGGGAAGCGGCACCGCAAACATTTCCGCTGCTTCCAGGTCGCTGTTTAAAGGCGATCTGACAATCGAGAGGACCGCTTCCGGTACGACCAATATACTCACCAGCAACACGGAGACTGAGGTTGGCGGGGTTGAAGGGGATTTAGCCTTTGTAAATCACTGGGGTGGTACGACCACGATAGGCGGTGCTGACAACAAAACTATCTTGGGAGGAGAAATAAACATCGATTTCGAAGCTACTGCCGGCAATCAGACTTTTACGCTAAGAAGGCTGGATAACAGTGGCGGAGCCGGCGGAGGCAATGTATCGATCCTGAACCCGGGGATTTTTACGGTGACTAACAATACGCTTAAAGTCCAGAGCTTCACGGCGGCCGGCAAGCAAGGAGGGGGTGCGACTACTTTCGATGAAAATGTTCTGACCGTTTCGGGTAGTTTTAACTACGAAGACAATGTGGGCAACAGCCAGCCAACCCACTTCTCCCGCACAGTAGTGAACGGCCCTGCGTCGTTTATCCTGAAAGGTAGTGGTGCATTTTACGAGACTTTTTCGGGTTTGGGTCCCAACACCTTCAATGGCCCTGCAAGCTTCACGGCAACGGGTGGCGGCGCATTGAATATATCCGGGTATTACAAGTCGGCCTTTAAAGGCAACCTGTCGGTGTCGCGGACCGGTGCGGGGTCGACCAATATTTTTAATGTCGACGGAACGAACGCGATAGAGGGTAATTTCAGCTATGTCAATAAAGTGGGTGGGGCTACTTCCATTGGTTTTAGCACCGGTAAAACCGAAATTACCGGTAAAGTGGATATCGATTACGAGTCAGGCTCCCATCACGACTTTAGTCTGAGAAGGCTGGAGAATGCCGCCGGCGGCGGCACAGTGTCTATTGCCAACCCGGCCATACTGACTGTAACCAACAATAAGCTCACCCTGGCCGGCTTTACGGTTACGGGCAAACAAGGAGGGGGCGCGACGACTTTCGATGAAAACGTTCTGACCGTTTCGGGTAGTTTTAACTATGAAGACAATGAG
>JBBCKD010000022.1:0-28030 GCA_037191015.1 Spirosomataceae bacterium | reverse complement strand
GCCCGTCACCGAAAAAGGGCTTCTCCAACTGAAGGAACTGAAGGCGCTGCGGACGGTTTATCTATACCAGGCGCCTGTGGACAGAGCGGCATGGCAGGAGCTGAAAGCGGCTTTCCCGGCCGCTATACTGGACTCAGGCGGCTATGTGCTGCCTGTATCCACCAGAGATACGATATTGGTTATCGACAAGACAAAGTAATTTGCCATGACAAACCGCCTATCCGGATATCACCCCTACTGCCTGCTGCTTTCGTTTTATATGCTTGCAGCGGTTAGCTCCTGCCGGCCCGACCTTCCCGAAGAAGTAGGCCAGGCCTACAGCCAGCTCCCCGATAAGATAGACTACAACATCCACGTAAAACCCATTCTTTCCGACAAGTGCTTTGCCTGCCACGGACCGGACGAAGCCAAGCAAAAGGCGGGGCTGCGGCTCGATGTTGCCGCGGCGGCTTACGGTGAGCTTCCCGAAACCTCAGGGAAATATGCGATACGCCCTGGGAAGCTGGCTAAAAGCGAATTTTTTCACCGGATCATCTCTTCCGACCCGGACTATATCATGCCCACGCCCGACTCCCACCTGAGCCTGACGGCCCATGAAAAAGCGACGCTCATCAAATGGATCGAGGATGGCGCCCCTTACAAACCCCACTGGTCGTTTACCCGCATCGAAAACCCGGAGCCTCCCAAAGTCCGCAACCGGTCGTGGGTGGCAAACCCCATCGACCAGTTCATACTCTCCCGACTGGAACAGGAAGACCTGGTGCCTTCTCCCGAAGCCCCGAAAGAAATCCTCCTTCGGCGCGTTTCGCTTGATCTCACCGGCCTTCCTCCAACTACGGCAGAAATCGACAAATTTCTGGCTGACAATTCCCCTGACGCCTACGAGAAGCAGGTCGACCGATTGCTCGACTCCCCTCATTTCGGTGAAAAAATGGCCTCCGACTGGCTGGATCTCGCCCGTTTCGCCGACTCCCACGGGTATACGGTCGACCGGCTCCGTGATATGTCGCCCTTCCGCGACTGGGTCATCCGCGCCTTTAATAAAAACATGCCCTACGACAGATTCCTCCAGGATCAACTGGCCGGCGACCTTATGCCTGACCCGACCAAAGATATGCTCATCGCTACCGCCTTCAATCGCAACCACCAGCAGAACATGGAGGGAGGCCTCATCGAGGAAGAGTTCCAGACAGAATACGTTGTCGACCGGGTAAATACGTTCGGAGATGCCATGCTCGGTATTTCCCTCGGCTGCGCGAAGTGTCATGACCATAAATATGACCCTGTCTCCCAGAAAAATTACTTTGAGCTATACAGCTTTTTCAACAACGTCAGGGAGGCCGGGCAGATTTCCTGGGACGACGCGATGCCTTCCCCGACGCTCCTGTTACCCACAGAAGAACAGGAGCGTCGCCTCGCTGAGATCCGGGGGCATATCTCAGAGCTGGAAAACCGCCTCAAATCCGAAACGAAAAACCAGTCGGAGCCGTTTTCTACCTGGCTTTCAGAAGGCCGCTACCGGCAGTTGGACAAAGAAAGGATACCGCTCGAAGGGTTGCAGGCGTTCTACGATTTTGACAACAAATCGCTTGACAACACCCTCGGCCGCAAGTCCCCCGGCATGCTGCGATACAACGGAGGCCCGGTGAAAACACTACCGGAGTACGTGCAGGAGAGGGAAGGGAATGCGTTAAAAATGGACGGCGACATTTACGTCGACATGGGCCAGGTCGGTGTATTCAGAAAGTCGGAACCCTTCAGCGTGGGGATCCGCGTCCGCATCCCCAGGGAACTACAGGAGGGCGTCATTTTTCACAAGAGCGACTTCGAAAGGCTGTACAACTTCAGGGGGTATCATCTTTACCTGAAAAACGACAAGCTCGAAACCAACCTGGCCTATGCGGCACCGTCGAATGCTATCACCAAAACCACTGTGACCGACGTTCCCAAAGACCGGTGGATTCATCTTACCATGACCTACGACGGTTCCTCCCGCGCCGAAGGGCTCCGCCTCTACCTTGACGGGAAGGAGCTGGAAATGGTCACGGAAATAGACCAGCTCACCAAAGACATCCTTTTCAACCGGAAAGTGGAGCGCGGCCTCCAGATCGGAGGATGGGGACGTGGGCTGGGCTTCAGGAACGGGCTGGTCGATGATCTTGCCGTATACCATCGCGACCTGACTCCTTTTGAAGTCGGGATCCTCGCCGGCATCGCAAGCTGGAAAGAAATTGGCGGCACGCCGCCGGCATCGCTGTCAGCTTCACAGCGTGCAGCACTCAGGGATTACTTTTTTAGCGCGGTATCCCCGAAGCTGGACGAGATACGGAAGGACCTTACCCATTGGCGTACAGTTTATTCCGATTCGACACAGCCAGTTAAAGAGCTGATGGTAATGCAGGAGTACCCAAAGCCAAAACAAGCCTATATTCTCCTGCGCGGCGAGTACAACAACAAAGGCGACAAGGTATTTCCGAATACACCCGAATCAATCCTGCCTTTCCCCGACAACCTGCCTAAAAACAGGCTCGGCCTGGCCCTTTGGCTAACCTCGAAGGAACATCCGCTGACCGCGCGCGTTGCAGTAAACCGTTACTGGCAGAATATGTTCGGGGCAGGCCTGGTCAAGACTTCTGAAGATTTCGGAAATCAGGGCGAAATGCCGAGCCACCCGGAATTGCTCGACTGGCTCGCCTCCGGCTTCAGGGACTCGGGGTGGGATATAAAGCGGCTGCATAAACTGATGGCTATGTCAGCCTCGTATCGCCAGGATTCGAAAGCTTCGCCCCGGCTCCGGGAGCAGGATCCCGAAAACCGCCTCCTGGCCAGGGGACCGTCGAAAAGACTTTCGGCGGAAATGATCAGGGACAACGCCCTTTCGGCAAGCGGCCTGATCAATCGGTCGGTTGGCGGACCAAGCGTAAAGCCTTATCAGCCCGACGGGCTATGGGAGATCAACAGCGCCCGCTATCAGCCCGACACCGGCGCCAGGGTATACAGGAGGAGCCTTTACGTCATCGTAAAACGCTCGGTTCCCAACCCCACCCTTGCTTCATTTGACGCCACCGACCGCAGCTATTGCGTCGTCAGGAGACAACTGACCAATACGCCGCTCCAGGCACTGGTCACCCTGAACGACCCTACCTTTACAGAAGCTTCCAAAAAGATGGGAGAAGAGATGGCCCGGATGCCTGACAGGAAGCTGGCCATCGCCTGGGCGTACCGGCAGTCGACCGGCCGGCCCCCCTCGTCTGCGGAGCTGGATCTGTTCGAAAAGCAGTTCGAAAGCGAATACCGGAAAATGCAGAAATCACCCGAAAAAGCAGGCGGCTGGCTCCGGGTAGGGCAGTACAAAGTGGAAAAAAATCCGGATCTGGTCCGGGTTGCGGCATTTTCGGTGGTTGCGAGCACTATATTAAATTCAGACGCTACCCTTACCAAACGATAAGATGCATCACCACGACGAACCTTTCAGGCTACATTCCCCCGAATTTGACTTGCTTCACCAAAAGCTGGACAGGAGAAACTTCCTTGTCCGAACTTCGCTCGGGCTGGGGGCCCTTTCATTAAGCACACTTCTCGGCTGCGAGCGCCAGGCGGAAAAACCTTCCGCTCTCCCGGTAGCAGAAGGAATGAGTCTGGAGCAGGAAGTGCTCAAAGCGTTGCCTCACCTGGCGCCTAAGGCCAAGCGCGTGGTTTATCTCTTCATGAGCGGCGGCCCTTCCCAATTCGAAACATTCGATTACAAGCCCAAGCTGATTGATCTCTTCGGCGAGCAGTTGCCGGATTCGGTCAGGCAGGGACAGCGGCTGACCGGCATGAGCGCCAACCAGAGCTCGCTGCCGATAGCGCCGTCGGTGTTCAAATTCAACCGGCACGGGGCCAACGACACCTGGGTAAGCGAGCTGCTGCCTTATACCGCGAAAGTGGTCGACGATCTCTGCATCGTCAAATCGCTCTATTCGGAAGCTATCAACCACGACCCTGCCATTACCTTTCTACAGACCGGCCATCAATTGCCCGGCCGTCCTTCGATCGGCGCATGGATAAATTACGGTCTCGGGTCTCTGAACCAAAACCTGCCGGCCTTTATCGTGCTCGTTTCAAAAAATGCCCCCCGCGACCAACCTCTCTATGCCCGGCTGTGGGGCAACGGGTTCCTGCCCTCGAAATACCAGGGGGTCCAGTTCCGATCGGGCAAAGATCCGGTGCTGTTCCTCAACAATCCCGAAGGGTATGACGGCGAGGACCGTGCGGAAATGCTCGACTACCTGGTTAAAATAAACCGTATCCAGAATGAGCCCTACGGTGATCCGGAAGTAGAGGCCCGCGTCGCACAATACGAGATGGCCTACCGGATGCAGACCTCGGTACCGGAGGTACTCGACATCAAAGACGAGCCTGATGAAGTATTTGACCTGTACGGGCCTGACAGCCGCGACCCGGGTACGTACGCCGCCAATTGTATCCTGGCGCGGAAGCTGCTGGAAAAAGACGTCAAGTTCGTGCAGCTCTACCACCAGGGCTGGGATAATCACGGGCACCTTCCGTCAGGGATCGTTAAGCAATGTAAGCAAACCGACCAGGCGACCGGTGCCCTGATCGTTGATCTGAAACGCCGGGGGCTGCTCGACGATACGCTGGTGATCTGGGGCGGCGAATTCGGTCGTACCGTCTATTCCCAGGGCCAGCTTTCTCCTGAAGACTACGGTCGTGACCACCACCCCCGTTGCTTCACTATGTGGATGGCCGGAGCAGGGGTAAAGGCCGGGTTTTCATTCGGCGAAACCGACGATTTTTCCTACAATATCGTCAAAGACCCGGTGCATGTCCATGATTTTCATGCCACGCTCATGCACCTGATGGGGGTCGACCACGAAAGGCTGGTCTACAAATTCCAGGGGCGACGGTTCCGGCTCACCGATGTGCACGGGCAGGTGGTCGATCAGATCCTGGCCTGATATTAGGCAAGTGTTCTTTATTACTTCACCACTTTGATGCTTTCTGTATTTACTTCGTCACTGTAGCGTATGAAGTAAACCCCGCTGCTCAAGTGCTGTAAGGACAAGGTATGGGTGTTGCCCTGTAACGTTTCAGATTGCAGCATTTTACCGTAAATGTCGAAAACGGTTATGATCCCTTTCCCCATTACCTTCCCGAAGCTTACCTGAACTTCGCCTGTAAACGGATTCGGATTGGCACGCAGGACAACGTCGCCCGCTGTCACGTTGACCACCCTGATGCTGCTGTATGACGTGCTTCCATCGATGTTCACCAGGCGCAATCGGTAATAATTGATGCCTTTCAGGGGATTTTCATGCGCAAATGAATACCGGCTGTCCGCAACGCCTTTTGCCCTCATCGTTCCGATTTTGCCGAACGTCCTGCCATCCAGGCTATGTTCTATTTCGAACAGGTCGCCCGGAACCTCAGTGGCGGTGTGCCATTCCAAAAGATTGATCCTGCCCTGATGAACGGCAGTAAAGCCAATCAGCGTAACAGGCAACGCAGCGTCGCATGCCGGCTGCAGAGCAGCTTCGGTCGCACAATCTCCGAGGTTCCCGCTTATCGTCCTCGGGTGCGTGCCAGGATCATTCGCCAGGTAGGTGCAAAAATTGGTCAGGGCACACAACGAAAGCTCCGGATTATCTTCAATGCTTAAACCGGTGATGGTACCCTGGTTTATGTTGTCCAGGGCCGATATATCGTTTAGCAAATTGTTTCTCAAAATAGAGATCTCCCCTCCTACGCTTGTCAGCGCATTTAATCCGTTAAGACTGGACAAAACGGGATTTGTATCTATATAAAGATTTCCCCCGATGCTCGTAATGTTCTCCAGTCCGGCAAGGCTGGAAAGGAGCGGATTGTCGTAAATCTGGATAATCCACCCGATGCCGGTGACATTACGGAGATTTTCCAGACTCACGATGTCCGCCCCCATAATGCTCATCGCAGACAGATTGATATTGGTACAATGGGCGTAGGTAGCGCCAAATTCATCGATATCTGCTTGTGAATAAAAGGTATGATCCCAGTCGGGACAAGGGGCCGAACAGGCGTCTAATACGGCCAATTGATTCGCGCAGTTGCCCAGATTTCCGGATATCGTTCTCCGATAGACAAGGAAGTCACCAGCCAGGTAGCTGCAGAAATACGGCAGGTTGCATACCGAAAGGTTAGGATTGTTGACAATATTCAACTGAAATCCTCCGATTTGCTGAATGTTGCGTATCCCCCGTATATCGCTCAAATAGGCGTTTCCGGAAATCGTGAGTTCCCCGCCTATGCCGGTTAAACGCTCCAACCCATCGAGGTTTATTAAGCTGTTATTTGAAGAAATGGAAAAGTCTGCGCCGATCGTTGCCAGTTTGGTCATTCCGAGGTCGGTCAGGAAGGGATTATTACCGATGTAAACGTCACCGCCTGCATTTGTAATGTTCCCCAATCCGCTAAGTGAGGCCAATGAATTATTATTACTGACGTAAAGGTTTCCTCCGATGTCCGCCAGGTTGTCCAATCCATTAAGCGTAGTCAGAGAAGCGTTCCAATTTATCTGGAGATACCCTCCGATGCTTGTCAGGTTGTTCAGTCCGTCGAGCCCGGTCAGTGCAGCATTATCCCAGATATAAACTCCTTTCCCGACGCTTGCGACGTTCTCCAATCCGTTGAGGTTCAGGAGCGCATTCTCCCCGATATTGAGCTCTCCTTCAATCTTCACCACATTACTCAGCGCGGTAAGGTCGGTAATGCTATTGCCGGAAATCGTTACATCACCCAAAGTGATATTGGTGCAATGGGCATATTTTGTACCGAATTCATCGAGGTCATCCTGTGTATAAAAGCTAAAATTTCCCCAGGGGCAGGCAACGGCGCAGGCGGCGGTCAGCGCTGCTTCGTCCAGGCAGTTGGCCAGGTTGCCGCTGATGGTTCTAGGGCGCTCGGTATCGGACAAATATTTACATAAATTAGGCAGATCGCATACCGCAAGCTGGGCGTTGTCCACAATAGCCAAACCGGAGGGACCGGTGATCGTATTCACATTTAAATTCTGCAAACCTGATATATCGGTCAGGGAACCGTTCACGGCGATCATCACGTCCTCCCCGATGATCAGCAAGCCGCTCAGCCCGTCAAGGTTGGTCAGAGCCGCATTGTTCCAAATAAGGACCTTCCCGATATTCGTTACATTTTCCAGTCCGTCTATGTGCGTCAGGGAAGGGTTGTCAAAGAAAAAAAGAATTCCTCCTATTATTCGCAGGTTTTTCAGCCCTTCAATACTGGCCAGTACAGGATTGTTCACCATATTTAGAAACCCGGTGATATTTGTGACATGGCCTAGTGCGTCGAGATTGGTAATGTCCGGGCCATTGACGGTGACATTGCCCAGCGTGATATTGGTGCAGTGGGCATACGTGGTACCGAAAGCGTCGACGTCTGCCTGTGAGTAAAAGCTGATGTCGCCTGCAGGACAGCCGACCGCGCAGGCGTTAGTGACGGCAGTCTCGTTTAAGCAGTTGGTCAGGTTGCCGCTGATGGTCCGCGGATTGGCGCCGTTCGACAGATACGTACAAAAATTGGGCAGGTTGCAAGCAGAAAGCTGTGGATTATTGGTAATAGTTAATCCTGTTGCTCCGGCTACTTTCTGCAAACCTGCGATACTTGTCAAAACAGGATTATTATCCAACTTAATATACCCTGATATGCCGACAACACCACTCAACCCGTCGAGATCGGTCAGAACGGGATTGCTGTAAATATCGATATCCCCGGTGATGAGTTCCAGGCTGCTCAACCCGTCGAGACTGGCCAGGTTTGTATTGCCATAAATAAGGAATCTCCCGAACACGCGTTCGACATTGCTCAGCCCGTTAAGATTGGTGATATCGGCTCCGCTGATAGTGGGATTCATGAGCCACTTACAGCCAGGATAGTTGGAGGTAAAATTATCCACATCCGCCTGAGACGAGAAAGAGATATCACTGGCAGAAGAGCATTGCCCGAAAGCAGCATAAACACCCGGTATCGCAAAGGTTAGCAGGAGCAAAAGCTTACGTTTCATTACAGAAGGTCGTTTAGGGAGACATAACTCCTGCAAAGGAAATTGCGCAGCACAAAAAATCCCCTACCCGTCCGGGTAGTTTTATCCGGGTTTTACAATTTTTTTAAAGTACCCTGTCAGGATTTTCCACCGAACGGATTCCTGAAACGCAGCAGCAGCTCGCTGCGGCTCGATATCCGGAGCTTGCTGTAGATGTTTTTGATGTGATATTTGACGGTTTCAACCGATATGTACAGTTGTTCGCCGATTTCTTTGTTGGAGACGCCG
The DNA here is from genome assembly GCA_037191015.1 of Spirosomataceae bacterium. Classification (GTDB taxonomy): domain Bacteria; phylum Bacteroidota; class Bacteroidia; order Cytophagales; family Spirosomataceae; genus Ravibacter. The sequence goes on along the minus strand of JBBCKD010000022.1, from coordinate 19,704 downwards.
TTCTGCAGCAGCGATAATATTTCAATTTCCCGGGCTGTTAATTTCAGATCGGGCGGCCGCTGCTGAGGACGGTTAAAAAAACGAATTACTTCCAGCGCAATTTTAGGGGAAATAGCCGCTCCGCCGGCCAGCATCTCCCTCAACCCGGCCCGGAGCTCGCTTAGCGGGGAGCTTTTGAGCATGTAGCCGGTGGCCCCTGCGCAAAGCGACTGGAATATTTTCTCCTGGTCTTCAAACACGGTGTACATCATTACGAGCGTCTGAGGGCTGTATTCCTTGAGGTGCCATACGGCTTCTATCCCGGATCTGCCCGGAAGGCCGATGTCGCAAAGCACGAGATCCAGGCGCTGCCCGGGGTTCCAGCGGTCCAGGAATTCTTCGAACGAAGCAGCAGACAATATGAGCTCAAAATCGGGCTGTACCGAAAAAAAGTCATTTAATACCTGACGTATACCGACAGTGTCTTCTATAATAGCCAATCGATTCATAGTAGCCGTAAAGATAAGCGCCACCGTCCCTGTGTTTTCCTACCCGGACAGGTAGTTATAAGCCGCTTTGGTTTTTGAAAGGGTAATCGTCACTCCCTCTGTTCCGGATTCTATTTTGAGTCCCGCACGGATCTTGCGCGCTCTGTTGTGCATATTTTTAAGCCCGTTTCCCTGGCCTGACGAGCTGCTGAGTCCTTTTCCGTTATCAGTAATGCACATCCGCCATTGCGAACCATCAAAGCTCAGCGCAATCTTTACTTCGCCTGCCTGCGAATGCTTGCAGACATTAGTGATAGCCTCTTTATAGATGAGCCATATACACTGTCGTTCCTGTTGGGAAAGAAAAGTAAGTTCCGTAATCCCGCTACTCTCAAAGCTATAATGTATTCTTAACGACTTAAGGGCAAATCCGGCATAGTCTTTCATCCTTTCGGTAAGCACCATAGCATTGTCGTTCCGCGGATCGATGCTCCACACCACATCGTGCATGCTTTTAACGGCCAAACGCCCGGTATCCACAATTTTGCGGAGATAATCCTTTCGCTGGCTCTCATCGGCATATTGGAGAAAGTCAGCCTGGAGCGCAAGCCCTGAAATCAATCCTCCTACTTCATCATGAAGATCTTCGGCGATTTTGAGTCGCAGGTTTCTTTCCTTTTCCCTCTGGCGTTCCAGGTAGCGGAATACAGCCGTACCGATCAGCAGGACGGTGATGAAGATCAACAGCCTGAATGCGGTTGTTTCTGAAAAGTGCGGCTTTATCCGGATCATTTCATTCGTTACGATGGCGCTGATTTGTCCGTTGGGGGAAGCTGTACCCACCTCAAGCCGATACGATCCGGGTTGGGGACGAACCAGCGAAATCTCCTTGTCGTTCCCCAGCCGGCTCCACGCCATATCGTTATTGAGCCTGAAAAAATAGGGAGTATCGTCTTCTGCTCCGATAATGTCCCCCCCCAGACATACCGTAAATGAGATGACTTCCGGAGGAATTATGATTTCTCTACCGGAATGATAAGGAAGCATGAACTCCGAATTCCGTTGGTTGTCTTTTGTCTGTGTAAAAAGGTGGGTCACATAAAGCGCCCCGGAGGGTTTAGGTGCTGAGGTCAGAAGCTTTGCTGTGGATAATAGGACAACACCGCTTACGGTTCCCATAAAGAGGGTATCTTGTGTCGAAAATAGGGAACCGGTGTTAAATTCATTGGATGGCAACCCGTCGTTTTCCTTATAGTTTTGTACCGAACCGGTTTGAAGACTGATACGGCTGAGTCCGTTGTTAGTGCCTGCCAGCAACATATCCCGCACCAGGCTAATGGAGTAGACCAGGTTACCGGCCAGATTCTTTGTTTCATCTATCCACGCTATCCTGGAAAAGGTACGCCTGTCGAGTACGACGATTCCCCTGCCGATGGTAGCGACATAAACGCGGCTTTCAGCAAAAGCGAGCCCGGTGCAACTGGTCTGGTCGTTGCTGTGGTAGACGACTTTTCCGATCCCTTTCTTACCATATTCAAAAACAAAAAGTCCGTCGACGCTGCATACCCATAAAAGGCTATCCTCTGCATACAAGGCGGAAACGTGTACCTGACGGGCTGCAAAGTCAGCATTGTTTCCATTGCGTTCAATGATTTTCCTTTTTTTGAGGTCGACGAGGTAAAAGCCCTGGTAGCACCCCACCCATGCGAGGTCTCCTGCCCGTACAATAGAGGTAATATATTTTTCATAAAGGTTTCCATATCCGCTCAGAGCCTGCGAAAAAGTTCCTTTTGATATGTGGTACCAATACAAACCATCTCCTTCGACGCCTAACAGCAACGTGTCTGCAGACCATGGAACAATTTTATAGACGAAAAGCAAATTTGTCAGCTGCGTTTTGGCCCCGGTGCTCCCGTTAATTCTGAGAAACCCTTCCGAGTAGGTTCCCAGATACAAATCTCCCTGCGGGTGTTTATAAATCGCCCTGATGCTGTTTCCCCTGGTCAGCCCGATTGCCTCAATTCCGGGCTTTTCCGAAGCCACGGCAACATGAAAGATTCCTCTTTCCTGACCCGATTCATACACAATGAGCCGGCTGAGGTTATAATTGTTGTGTTCAGGAATACGCTTCCCGGCGATAAGGCTCTGGCTCCCCTTGTCAGCGGGTGCAATACTATCTTTTTGAAAATCGTAGATAAAAAATTGGTTTTCTATGGTGGCTACCAATACCTGATGCTGCGAAAGAGGGGTAAGATAGGCACAGCGAATTGGCTGGGGTATTTTGACGTTTTGTATGGTTTTTGAATCGCAGCGGAGTATTTTCAACTCCCCCATATTGGTAACGAACAGAATTTTTCCCGAATCGTGATAAACCGGGTGGAAAACAGATTTATCCGAAAGGCCGTCCTGCCGGATGATATCTTTTACCAGGTACCGGTCATTTTGACGATGTAACCTTATAATGCTACCTACATAGGCCGTTGTAACCCAAATATCACCGTCGGCCTGCTCGTAAATCCAGTTGATGGCGCCTTTCCGCGTCCCCTCGCTAATGCTGCCTTTAAGGTCAAGAACCAAATCCAGGCGCTCGTCTTTCAACTCGAAAAGTTTTCCCCACCCGGCAGCAACCAACACACGCCCTGCCCGGGTCACCATTACAAAGCCGGAAGGGCCTGCTATACGTATATCTTCGGTAGCAGTGGGAAAATCAAAAGCATGATGTTTCCAGGTTTTGAGATCGAGCCGGATGAGCATCTGTCGGGTACCTATCCACAGGCGGTCATTGACGTCGCAATAAATAAATTTGATAGAATAGGGCTGTATACCGAATTGCTGCCCCAGCGCCACGACATTGCTGCCGTCGAAACGGTATACATCCCGGTTGGTAAAGAACCAGATAAGTCCTTTTGAATCATAGACTGCCTGTTTGATATTGCGATCTTTAAACTGCCTGGGGAGGGATATTTCTTCCAGTTTAAGGCCTACCCCCATAGCATGCGTACGGGCAATTAAAGACAGACCCAGCAATACCGGAAAAAAATATTTCCGGTAAAAAACACCCGGTTTTCCAGGCACTTTAAATATAGCGGCAAAGTCCGGGCCGGGGAAAGCATTCATCCGAGAAATATACACATTACTGGAAGATCATCTTCCAAAGAACCGGAATTTATCCCATAGGCGGCAGCACACCCGCAGAACTACCCGAACGGGTGGGAAATCTCCTGGTCCCTGTCATTTTCTTTGCGGAGAACAAGGTCGTATCTGCCAAAGGACCTCCTTTTTCTACTTGACGTTCCGACAAAATCTAATCTATTTATTACTTCTAAAAGGAAAAAAATGGGAAAAATTTTTACCCGCCAGGCCTCACCCGGTTTCAGAAGCACAAGCTTAAAAGCGGCGGTAATGCTTATGACGGTAGTTGCTGTATGGGCCATAGTACACAGCGTTTCCGTAAAAACAGGCAAAGCAACAGAAAATACAGCCCGAACAGAGCAAACCGTTGAAAAAAGGATGCAGTCCGGAGCTCCCCGCAGTAAAGCAGCCACCGACAGCCTGATCAGGAGCGACTGGTACAGTAACGCGTTGAGGTCGATTGAAAAAGCGGAATACAGGTTCACCAGGATCGACAGTTCGGGAAAATACAGCTCCCCCAACAGGAAGAATAATATGCGCTTCTACTATAATGAAAATGGTTTCAGCGTCGAGCCCCGCACCACGAAAATTCCTGTCGGAAAACCCGACCCGGAAAAGCAGCCGCATGAAAGAGAATTCAAAACGATCGCCGATTGGAAGATCGATTTCCTGCTTGACAAAAAACAGGTGGGTCAGGGCCGTTGGGCGGTTCAGGACCATCAGGCAGAATACATTACAGACAACATGACCGTACAGTACCTCAATAATGAGGACGGGATGCGTCAGAATTTTATCGTCAACAAACCCCTTACAGGGAGTGAAGAACTGAAAATAAATTTCACCGTAAAAACAACGCTCAAACAGCAGTTCACCAGCGACCGCCTGTCGTTTGTCCATCCCGCGGAAGGCGCCGTACTAAACTATGACGGGTTAAAGGTATGGGATGCCAAAGGGAGAGAGCTCGCTGCCCGGTTTGAAAAAACAGAGCAGGAATATTCCATCCATGTCAACACGCTCGATGCCACTTACCCTGTTACGATCGATCCCCTGAGCTCGGATCCGTCCGCATTCATTGAAAGCAACCAGGAAAACGCGCAGCTGGGCTATTCTGTGGACGGCGCCGGCGATGTGAATAATGACGGCTTTGACGATATGATCGTCGGCGCTCCTTTTTATGACAGCGGCCAGGAAGATGAGGGCGCCGTATTCATCTTTTACGGAGCTATCGAGGGAATCAATACGACAGTCGGCGCTCCTTCGATCCAGTCGAACCATGCCGGCGCACTGGCAGGATATTCTGTGGCCGGCGCCGGTGACGTAAACGGCGACGGATATGATGATGTGATTATAGGATTGCCCTATTACGAAATCGACCAGGCAGACGAAGGCCTCGCATGGGTTCTCCATGGTTCAGGCACCGGATTGAATACCGTCGATGTGGTTGGTATCCAATTCAACCAGGCCAATGCACAGCTCGGATGGTCCGTTGACGGCGCCGGGGATGTAAACGGTGACGGATTCGACGATGTAATCGTAGGTGCTCCCAATTTTGATAATGCCGGTGCGGACAAGGGCCTTATCTTCGTCGGACATGGTTCGGCCAGCGGCAATATAGACAATGGTTTCGTGTATTATGGCGCCCAACCGGGAGGCAAACTCGGCTGGTCGGTTGCCGGTATCGGAGATTTTAACAACGACGGCTTTGCCGATGTAGGAGCAGGAGCGCCTTTTCTGGATTTAAGTGTTTCGATCTTAGATGTAGGTTATTTCATATGGTTTCCAGGCTCTTCGACGGGTGTCATAACCTCAAACAACCATACTTTCGGCGAAGAGGCAAACGGTCAGATGGGGTATTCGATACGTTCGGCAGGCGATATCAACGGAGACGGCTTTGATGAAATTATGGTAGGGGCGCCTTTCAATGACAGTGACGATTCCATTGAGGATGCAGGCCAGGTGATCATCTGGTATGGTACCAGTAATTTCCCCGGGACGAGCAGCATCTGTAATGGCGATCAGGCTAACGCTCATTTTGGTATGTCACTTGCCTCCCTTGGCGATATGAACGGGGATGGATACGAAGATATACTGATAGGGGCTCCCGATTATGATAACGGCCAGTCAAACGAAGGCGCTGCCTTTCTTTATAAAGGATCAGCGGAAGGCCTCCAACCGACTTACTCACATATTTTTGAATCGAACCAGGCGGATGCAAAATTCGGTCAGTCGCTGGCCGGGGTAGGGGATCTCAATGGCGATGGTGATCCGGATTTTATCATCGGTGCAAGTCAGTACGATAACGGCCAGACCAACGAGGGAGCCGTATTTATCTATTACAGCCTCACCGATCCGGTAGGATTGAGTGTTAGTATTATTGCTCAGGGTAATCAGGAACGGGCATCTATGGGTTATTCTGTTTCAGGCGCAGGCGATGTGAACGGGGATGGATACAGTGATGTGATCGTGGGGGCACCCGGCTACGATAACGGTCAAACAGATGAAGGTGCAGCCTTTCTCTATTACGGCTCAGCCCAGGGACTCGGCACGGCTTTACCGGTGATGCTTGAGCTGAATCAGGAAGAAAGCGGCTTCGGTACCGCAGTATCGACCGCCGGGGATGTAAACGGTGACGGATACAGCGATATCATTGTAGGCGCTGACACCTGGACCAACGGGGAGCAGTGGGAAGGAGCAGCATTCGTTTTCTACGGATCTGCATCGGGCATCACCCTGGTACCTGATATGCTGGAAATTAACCAGGAGGATGCCAACTTTGGCGCCGCTGTGGCCAGCGCAGGGGATATTGATGGAGACGGGTTCAGCGATGTCATTGTCGGCGCACAACTTTACAACGGCGAAACCAGCGATCAGGGAGCTGTCGCCGTATTTTATGGATCCGCATCCGGTATTGTTGTACCAGGCTCCCCGACAATATTTACTTACGAAAACGAAGAGGCAAGGTTCGGCTATACCGTAGCCGGTGCAGGAGATGTGAATGGGGACGGATTCAGCGATATCATTGCAGGCGCGCCTTATCATGAACATGGTGAAAGAGATGAAGGCGCTGCCTGGTTGTATTACGGATCTGCTTCGGGGCTCAACCCTACACCGGTAATGCTTGAAGCCAACGTTGAGGATGGGCTCTTTGGCTCGTCGGTAGCCGGTGCAGGCGATGTCGATGGAGACGGATACAGCGATGTAGTGGTGAGCTCGCCCCAATTTGGAAATAATGGAGAAGGTGCATTTTACCTGTTCATGGGCGGGCCGTCAGGAATAAACACAACGGCAAGCCGGATAAAATTCAATATGATCTCGGGTTATTTCGGCACTAGTATATCCAGCGCCGGTGATTTAAACGGAGATGGCTTTGCCGATGTGGTCGTGGCCGGAAACATGTATCCAAATGGTGAAATCGGGGAAGGCGCTGCTTACATTTACATGGGATCACCCGCGGGACTGAACAGCCTTCCTGCAAAAATTATCGAAACCGACCCTGAATATGCTTTAATCAGCTGTGTCTCCTCCGCCGGTGATGTGAACGGAGACGGATACAGCGATCTGATCTTTGGGTATCGCAGGCTCACTTACCCTGAAAATCGTGAAGGGGGCATATCCATGTTGTATGGCGCCCCGGATGTTATCGATACGTATTATTCCGCCAAAATCGAGCTTAACCAGGAAGATGCCCGGCTGGGTACTGCAGTAGCCATTGCAGATGTAAACGGTGACGGGTTCAGTGATGTCATCGTGGGGGCGCCCCAATATGATTTCGGACAGGACAACGAAGGGATTGCCATTGTTTACCTCGGAAGCGCCAACGGACTTAGCCAGGTGCCGCAGACGCTCCAGCGAAATCAGGAAGCTTCGGCTTTCGGGACTGCCATAGCATCGGCAGGAGACGTAAACGGAGACGGGTTTGATGATGTCATCATAGGCGCCCCGGGATACAATAACGGACAATTGCTTGAAGGGGCCGCTTTCCTTTATTACGGATCAAACGGCGGCCTTACAGGCGGGCCGGTTTTACTCGAAAAAGACCAGGCGCTTTCATTCTTCGGCCTTTCGGTAAGTTCTGCCGGTGATGTCAACGGTGATGGATATGACGATGTGCTGGTCGGATCAGCGCTTTTCAGCAACGGGCAACCTTCAGAAGGAGCCGTTTTCCTATATCTCGGCTCGGCCTCAGGTATCAACCCCGGTTCTGACCTGACCCTGGAAATGAACCAGGCGGGGGCCCGCTTCGGCTCTTCTATTGCTTCTGCAGGGGATGTCAACGGAGACGGGTTCGGGGACGTGATCATCGGCGCATCCAATTATAGTGACGGGGAAACCGGTGAAGGAGCTGCCTTTATATTTTATGGTTCTGCATCCGGCCTTAACACCACACCAGACCGTATCCTGCAGGTAAACCAGACCAACAGCAGCTTTGGAAGCGCCGTCGCCGGTGTTGGCGATGTGGATGGGGACGGATTCAGCGATATCGTCGTAGGAGCGCCTGCCTACGCTGACGGACAGCACAACGAAGGACATGCCTTCGTTTATTACGGATCAGCAACCGGTATAGGGTCAGAACCGGACCTGGTCCTCCAGGGCAACAGCCTGGAAGCCTACTTTGGGAGTACAGTGGCCAGGGCAGGCGATATCAACAGCGACGGATATTCGGATGTGATCATTGGCGCTATGTATTATGCTGAGGATGCGCCGAATGCAGGAGCTGCCATGATCTTCCTGGGTTCGCCGGCGGGCCTGACCACAGAGGCAGCCAAATTGTTAAGAGGCAAACAACTGGGATCTCTTTTTGGAATGTCCCTCGCCGGGAATGGTGATATCAACGGGGACGGCTTCAGCGATATCATGGTAGGCGCAAGCCGGTATAGCCGGGGCCAGACAGACGAAGGGATCGTCTTTGTTCATTATGGAAATGCCGCGAACAAAACCAAACGCAATAGTCTTGAACTCTACAATACCGATCTGGTTACGCCGGTGAACAGCTCCAATTTCAGTAATACGCAATTTGGAGCAGGCTTGTTTGCCAAATCGTTCATGGGCAGGGACAAGGGAAAACTGGTCTGGGAAACCAGGCAAAGCAACGCTGCCTACAGCGGTGCACCCCATACGAATAGCACGGCATTTACCTCGCAGCAAAATTCTTACAGCGACCTGGGATTATCCGGTATCGAGTTGAAGAATGTGGTCAATAAACTTCCAGGCCTCTATACAAAGATCAGGGCAAGGGTTAAATACAACCCCGTCACGGCGATTAAAGGACAGCTATACGGGCCCTGGCGTTATCTTCCCGAGGCAGCATTTGGTTCGTCCACTCCTTTGCCTGTAGATCTTATATCTTTCAGGGCAGTCTGGGAACAGCCGGGGCAGCTGGCCATGGTCACTTTTACGACCGAAAATGAATCAGCGATAAACCATTATGAGATCGGGAAAAGCACCAACGGGAAAAACTATTTCAGGCTGACAGAAGTTGCCGCCGATAACGCGCCGGGTATCCGCTACTACAGCGTTATAGACAGCAACGCCACGGCGGGCAGGCAATACTACCGGCTCCGCACAGTACATATGGACGGCTCCACGGATTACAGCAGGATTGTTGTACTGGTAAATGATAGGAAATCAGAGATTATACTATCTCCGAACCCGGCTGTCGATATGGTGAACCTGAAAATGAGCAACAGGACGGGCAAAGTCAATTTGCAGGTAGTAAACAGTGCAGGCCAAACGGTAAAACAGTTCACTAATATCTCGGTTGTCGCCGAGCGCATCCAGGTGCCGGTAAGCGATCTGCCGACGGGCATATATCTCCTGCATTTACAGAATGATGGACAAACAGAGGTATTAAAGTTCATAAAGCAGTAGTTCGTTAAATGGGCCTGAAAGTATCCTATCCATTGTTGCAGGGTATGTTCCGGCAACAATGGATAACCAAACCTTTTGTACCGTTGTTGATAACCCTGACTGAATTTAGGGTGAACTCACGTTAACTACTTATTTTGTGTCAGTCCGTATCTTATTCTCTTCCTGCGTCCCCGCCAAATTATAAAGCCTGTTATAGGCAAACTCGCAGCAATCAAACTCGCACCAAACGCTAAAATTTTAGTAGGCAATCCACCTATCGCGCCGACGTGAATGTCATAATTCATATTGAATACTTTGTCGGAAAAGTCCATATTTTTATATGTCCTCACATTCTCCTCTCTTAAATCCTTAGCGCTGTATGTTAAATAATCGGTTTTCCAATAGGTACCGGGATTGTGATTGATGTATAACCAAATATCACTTTCTTTATCATCAGAAAAGCCAATTTCGTAGCTACCTTCAAAATCGGCATTTTTTTTATTAAACGCTCGCCAAAGATAATTCTCGGCACTTGTGCTAATAGCGTAGTCGCCGGGATCTATGTATGGTTTAAGATCTTTTTGTATTTTTTCCTGACGGTTCCCTAATACCAGTACGGCACGCAATCCTTCCGAAAACCATTCAAATCCCCAAACCAGTCCCGTAAGGGCAATAATAAGAGTAACTACGCTCGTATAAAAACCAAGAATGTTATGCAAATCATAATTTTTTCTTCGCCATTTGGTAGTGGCTTTCCATTGAAACTTAAAGCGTTGTTTGCGTGCAGCCTTGTTGTTGGGCCACCACAAAATAAAACCTGAAATGAGCGAAATCACAAAAATAAGTGTGGCGCTTGCTACAATGAGTTTTCCTGTTTTTTCAGGAAGCCATAGATTATAATGTCCCGTAAGTATAAAATCGAAGAAATCATTTTTTTCGTCTTTTATTTTGATAACTTCTCCTGAATATGGATTGATGTAAACGTTATAATAGTAATCGTGATCATCGTTATCAAACCTAACGACAGCGGCATAACCTTTACGGTAAGTCACGCTTCCGGCTATCTTGTCCGGAAGGTTTTTTGTTGCAGCCTCCTTTAACTGAGTAGGACTTAACAACGGTTTGTTTTGTGTTTTTGCGTATTGGTAAGGCCTGCTAAGGGTTTCTATTTCATCTTTAAAAACGTAAATACAACCTGTAACAGCAACGATAAATACCACAATTCCCGATAAGAATCCAAGCCACAAATGTATTTTCCCTATTACTTTTTTAAATCTCATAAACCTAAAAGCCCCCTTTGGAAGCTGTAAGCCAGGGAGAGGCTTGTTAATGGTAGTATTACTCGGTTAAAGGGCCGGATATGTCGTAGATTAATCCGCCCGTATATTCCAGGCCTTTGCTTACCGTACCCGTATCTTTGTCGTAAATGTAGATAAAAGAGCCCGTGGAAGTATTGCTTATTAATGCCACTTTATTGCCCGGTATATCCAACATATACCTGTAGTCTATGTCTGTTGAAGGTGGTACATTCAGTTTAGTACAGATTTTACCGGGCGCGTCTATCAACCAGTATTCGTAATAATAGTCTGTTGTAATATTAGGGTCGTAGGTTAGCATAATGGCTTTCCCTCCTCCCAAATCATGCGTTTGGTAGGTGTACATCTCATGTCCAAATGTATTGGTTAAATTAAAAAAGTAAGACTGGTCGAAATTACTTTCTCCGTTTTTAATCCGCAATACACAATTTGTTCCGAGCGGAAATTGGCGACCATTTACAAAGTAAATATCACCATTGTCGGCTGCGTAAATTTTTGTATCCTCTTTACAACCTAATCCTTTTGTACGGTTATCGGAAATCACGCTTTCAAATGCAAAGCTGGAAGCATTGTATATTGCCACATAAGCAGTTTCAATAGCGCTACTCCAATCAGACTTAACCAATTCATACGTGATATAAATTTTTTCGTTATGTATATATACACCTCCTACGTAATAGATAAAATCATCGCTGGGCGGTCTAGGAAGATCAAACTGTCCTGATCGGGTTACGCTAAAACTTGCTTTATCGATTACATCAAAGCCGATCACTCCGGTATAGGCAAATTCATCTCCGCCCAGATACGATAGAAATTTATCATGACCAAATTCCAGAATAGTAAACCCATTAACTATTGGTATTTCCTTCTCGATTACTAATTTTCCATTGGACATCTTGAACTTACGATATAATTTTGCATCACGATCTGATGAATATAAAGCGTTATCAATTGTCTTGGGATCAACAAAATTATATCCTTCATAAGCATTGGCAACACTCTCCTGTCCGGAAGTTAATGATGAGGTCAGACCTAACACCATTTCCTCAGCTCCTTGAGGATATACGGATAATGTATAAACCTGGCTTCCAAGATCTGTCGGGTCGCTATCGTTAGTTTTTTTACAGGCGCTGAATAGGGCAACCGTCAATAGTGAAATAGCAGTAAAGCCGAATATTGATTTTTTAATTGCCATTTTTAATTGCTTCATTTTAAATTTATTGTTGAACTTGTTTTACTATTTTTGATTGAGCCGGTCAATGATTGAGTGATCCTGAAACAAATTCAGGCTGATGGTCAAAAAATCGAATTATGGCGATCCATATAGGGAAGATGCGATAGGTTGTACCACGGGTGTCATTTGGTTAAAAAATATCTGAATTTTGCATAAAGAGCTCTTCCGGGTTTTTGCATAGCAATGTCGTCATAGGCCAGGGCATCCGTAAAATTTCTACATTCCACCGTAAGGTTGTAGCGACTTTCTTTAGCAGAAAGTGTAATACCTACGTCTTGTGTAAACTGGGTGGGAATAGTGCTTTTATTTCCTGACTGTGCAATGCTGGGATAATTCAGGTAAAATTCACTCACATAGCCGGTACTGTAAAAAGCGACCATTTTCAGGTTTCTTTTACCAATATTGTCTATTGTATAGGCTGCATCGGCATTGGCAAAAAAGTAGGGAGTATTGTACATCCGGTCGCGATAGACAAAGTTGGGAACCGTACTATGTATCATATATTTAACGTTGTTTCGCACATCCTGAAAAGTGGCATTGGTTCCAATGGAAAATCGGTTTTTGAAACTATAGCGAAGCTCCGCTTCCAAACCCTTAATCAACACTCCGTCAATATTGTAATAGGAAAAGTATGCTTGCTTCGAGGGCGGACGAACAAAAATCCTGTTTTCCATCAGGCGGTAAAAGCCGTTGAGCTCTGTATTTATTTTCCCGTATTCTCCGGTTCGCCAAGTATATTGAGTTCCCAGGTTAATGTTATGGCTGTTTTCGGGCAGTAAACCAAGATTAGGGCGAATGAATTTTCCGTCCCCAAATATCTCAACGGCCTCCGGAAGGCGATATGCTTTTTCGTAGGAAGCCTTGATGAGCCAGTTGTCGCTGAGCTTGTATCGGGTAGCTATGCCATAGCCCCAGTGGGCATCTTTGTTTTCTCTGTCAACTATGCTGGGTACAAGAAAACTATAAAGTTTGGCCGACAGTATCGTTTGCAATTTGCCGTTAAATTGGGTGTTCTTATATGCCAATCCTACGACCTTTTTGTCGGTTATTTGCGGTTCGTCAAACAAGTTATAATCTTCATCATTTACCTGGATTTTATTACTGCTTTCTCTTTTAACCCTGCCCCACGTTATACTGCTGCTTACCTCGTGATGTTCGTTAACTGTATACGACAGAGATGAAGCCCACTGATACATTTTTTGATTGTATTTGAATAATCTGGCAACAGGATTCTGGTTTGTATATATGACACTCCCCTCCCAATTGTATTCATCTGCCGACGTATATGCTGTAAGCATATCGAGTGTATTAAAAGATGCTGAAACATTGGCGCTCAATCCTTTTACAAACAAGCCATCTTTTACATATTGCAGCGAATAACGGTAGTTCTTCTCGTAATAGCTGTCACCTGCCGGTGTAGCAATGCTAAAACTTCCGTCTAAATTCTTATAGCCTCTGGCCGGGAAGAGGTCTTGGTTTACTTTCCCGTAGCCCAAACCGATAAAAAAGCGATCCGTCCATTTTCTTTTCGTAAACCCAACTTGTACATCACCCAGATAGGACTCATAAGCATTAAGAAACCGTTGGAAATCTCCTACATAAGGCGAACTTTGTTTGTCTTTTATCGTTTTCAGATTGTGCATTGTATAGTTGTTGTCACTGTAATTATAAAAAAACTGAGGTTTTATGGTAAAGCCGCTTTTAGAATCCCGCCACTGTGCGGTAAGTGCTGCTCTGTGCGTGTTAAAGGAACCATAACTGTATGAGGCATCGAGATAAGTTTTTGCACTTTGTTTGGTTATGATGTTTACCGCTCCTCCCATTGCATCACTTCCCAGAAATGCGGGAACTGCACCCTTATATATATCTACACGCTCTATAAGGTTAACAGGGAAATTGTTTAGGTTGAACACCGAGCCGTAATCTTCCATTGGCTGTCCGTCAATAAAAAACTTAACCGCCTGGCCTGAAAGCCCATTTAGATAAAAATCAAAACCGGACCCCAGCCCGCCTGTTTCCCGAATCCGAATGCCGGTAGTTTGGTTCAGCACCCTGTTTACATCTGAATTGGTGTTTTCAAATTTTTTGGTCTCAATGGCATTTACATTAAAGCCTGTTTCCTTAATTTCCTGCGCTATGGTTTTACCGACTATAGTAACTTCGCCCAGTACATTGGCAGCGATTTCGAGCGTAACGTTTACTTCTTTATCTTCCGTTTGGGTAAAACCCAATTGCTTCCTGTAGGTTTTATAACCAACGGCGCTAATTTTTAGAGTATAATGTCCTTCCGGTATATTTGTAATTTCAAAATAACCCTCTTCGGAAGTTGTCCCTCCTCTTTTTAATTCTTCTAAAAATACAGTAGCAAAAGGTACAGCAACGCCCTCTTTACCGTATACCATTCCTCGCAGATTTAAAGCTTTTTCCTGTGCCAGAAGCTGCAAACTAAACACGAGACATAGCACTGCCAGGCAGAGTTTTTTTATGCTACGCATCGTTATTATTGCCTTTCTCATCTTTGAACCTCATTTGAGGTTTTTGTTTAAGCTTGGGATTTGCGTAAGGCTTCTCTCAGTTTGCTTCCGAATTTTCGTGTCAAATGGTCTGTTTTTACACCCAAACGGGCAATGTCGGTTATATGAATTTCATCTACCTGGTATTTGCGGTGTGTTAACACATAATTGTGTCCTTTTTTCAGTACAATCTCTTTGGTAGTGTATTTAGATAATTTGCACATAGAAGCTACCTCAAGTTTTACATCGCGCCCGGTTTTGTTTTCCAATATCATATCTCCGCAAAACGTCACATCGCTTTTTATGCCACATAAGGCAAATGCCACATTGCTTTGCTGGCTGGGAAGCAGCGTGCATAGCAAACCACCTACTTTGTAGGTTTGCGGTTTATCGCTATTATTTACAAGATGTGCTATGTTTTTCTGAAAGGGGGGGCTACAGTTTACAAGGACTGCCAATTGCTCAAAGCTATCTACCTTATTTACGCCCAGGAAGGAACTGATAAAAACTAAAAATGCTACACACGCTACGGCTGCGTAGCGGGTAAGCTTTTTGTACAAGGGGACGGTTTTCGGGCCGGCGATATCTTTTGAAATAATGCGCCACATCCACTCTGT
The DNA here is from genome assembly GCA_037191015.1 of Spirosomataceae bacterium. Lineage (GTDB taxonomy): Bacteria > Bacteroidota > Bacteroidia > Cytophagales > Spirosomataceae > Ravibacter. The sequence continues at coordinate 4,578 of JBBCKD010000022.1, read as the reverse complement.
CTCTGCAGTCACCTCTTCCTCCGAAAGATCGGCCGTCATGTCCTCTTTGCCGGGAAGCCAGTTTTCTACAAGGCGCCGTTCCTCTTCCGTGCATTGGCCGGAAGTATATCTTTTAAGCAGTTCGGGAGTAATCTTCATGGTTTATCCGATGATATTCAATGATAAGTCGGATAAGTCGGCTTTACATGAAGGTGAGGGAAGGAGAAAATGAAATATTTTTCTTAAAGTACTAAGAAAGAAAGCAGTACTGGGAAATAAAAATGATAATGCTTCCCCAGCTCCTCTTTCAGGAAAGCATTGGCTTTCGCCAGATGGTAGGCGACTGCGCGTTCGGAGATGAGCAGAAAAGACGCTATTTCCCGGTTAGAAAACCCCTGCTCCCGGCTCAGTCGGTACACATTCCTGCATTGGGCGGGTAGGGCAATTACCAGTTCATTTACTTTCTGTAGTAGTTCATTAAACAATACTGCCTGCTCGGTAAAGTGATCGTATCCGCAATAGTCCGCCAGAAAAAGTTCTTCGTGTTGTTGGTGACCGGCTTGCGTCCGGAAATAGTCTATGATGCGCCGTTTCAAGGCCCCCATTAGGTACTGCTCCACGGAATCGGTGATTTCCAGCGTTTGCCGGCGCTCCCAAAACGACTTGAACACCTCCTGAATAATGTCGCGTGTGAGTTCTTTGTCTCCCGTTTTCGCCAGGCATATCCTATACATATCCGGAGCGTACAGATGGTAAATTTTTTCAAAGCCCTCAGCTGTTTTAAGGTCCGGAGGCGATTGCGAACAGGTATTTTTTTTTTTGGAGAACATGGAAAATACACCTTTTTGCCGACGGACGGATGGGTGTATACAAAAGCCGCCCGCAGCCGCGGCAAAAGTAGAGAGAAATACAAATACTATCAATATTTAGACTTATTATAAACAAAATTATTTATACCCTGGAAAGCGTCCTGACCCTTTTCCGGGATTACCGATGCCTCTAAGCATACCAGAACTATATGAAAGCCTACATGTAGTTCATCGGCCGGATATTATATCCCTCATGAAAAAAAGTAAAAAAAATTTTTACTTAAACGTTTAAGCATTTTATTTGCAATAAAAACAGTGAAAAACAATAACTATGAAGCGAAGACTACTACCTAATTCCATCGATATTTCGCTTTGCGGCGCCCTTCAGGCACAGAGGCGGCCGCAAAGTTTCCATCATGTTCCGGTACAGAAGAGTCTATCGGAAGTATGGACCGAATCACTTTTCACTGGCGAACGAAAGATGTGCAAGGGTGATGAACTCGAAACCATCGGTATGCCCTGCGGGGGTATTACCGCAGGGCATTTCTGCTTTGATGAAATAAAGCCCACTGCCGGGCAGATACTATCCGTACAAATAAAGGAGTAGGAAAATAGTAAATGGAGAAGAAAGTATCTTTAAAGGATATCGCCCATCACCTTGGGGTTTCAGTCGCCCTGGTTTCGTATGTCCTGAATGGAAAAGAGAAGCAGGCAAGGGTTGGCGCTGAGATGGCTGAGAAAGTCCGCCGGGCGGCCAGGGAATTAAACTACCGGCCCAACCTGGTTGCACGTAGCCTGCAAAGCGGGAAGACCCGTACGATCGGGCTGATTGTAGCTGATATCTCCAACCCTTTCTTTTCAAGCATTGCCCGGATCATAGAAGACCAGGCCAAAAAGCTCGGCTACGTGGTTATTTTTGGCAGCAGCGATGAAAACGACGAAAAGCAACAGGACCTGATTGAAGTTTTCCTGAACCGGAAAGTCGACGCTTTCATTATTTCTCCGGCAGTGAATACGGAAAAGCAGATAATCTCCCTTCAAAAAATGGGTATCCCGGTCGTGCTGATCGACCGCTACTTTAAAGAACAATGGGTCGACGTCGTGCATTCCAACAATCACGCTGCCGCGGAGCAGGCAGTAAGCCAGCTGGTTCGTAACGGCCGGAAAAAAATTGCGATGGTTGCCTACGACAGTCCCCTGCAGCACATGGAAGAAAGAAGGGCCGGTTATAAGGCTGCCCTGGAGGCGGGGAATCTTGGTTTCAGACCGGAATGGCTGGTGCCGGTGGCTTATACCAGGATGGACCGGGATGTGAGGGAAGGCCTGGGTAAGTTGCTGGAGCCTCTGCAGATCGATGCTGTTTTCTTTGCTACCAACTCGCTGGCTACGGCAGGGCTCCGCCGGATCAACGAGGCCGGTCTGAAGATCCCGCAGGACCTTGCGCTGATTTCCTTTGACGAGAACGAAGCCTTCGACTTTTTTTATGCGCCGGTGACCTATATAAGCCAATCGCTGGACACGATCGGCAAAGAAGCCGTGGAGGTGGTTGTCGACAGGATCAACGGCAGTCGCAAAGCCCCCGTTAACAAGATCGTGGAGGCGAAGCTCGTAGTCAGGGAAAGCTGTGGAAGCAGGAAGTGAAATTTTTTTATTTAAATGCTTAAGCGATTAAGCTATCAACTTTAAACAGGTAAAACAACCAAATGAAAAAACGAGATTATCCCCGCATCGGCATCCGGCCCATTATTGACGGCCGCCTGGGCGGCATCGGCGAGTTCACCATTTATGACTGGGGCAACGGCGCTGCTTCGGAAGCCTATAACCGTATTGCAGACCATTACCCGGATTTACCCTTGTCCGGCTCTGAAACGAACTGATCAGTTTTGACCGCACCCGGGATACCGGCGTCTATATTTCTTCAGACAATGAAAAGTGCCGTGTTGTTTGTTATGGCGGGCCTCCTATCTCAATGGTGCCTATGCCCGGCCAATCAGTGCATGCCTTAGCTTCAACAGCAGAGATAGATTCCTTGATTGAATTTCTGTAGTCAGGATTTTCCTGTCGGATAATATATTAAGTGCTTCTTGTAAATGAGTATTGACAGGTTGATACTTATTAGTGGAACCCAATACCTGTTCTATTTCTGAACCAGTCTGTAGTAGAGTAAAGATTAAGTTTGCACCGACAGACTTCGTTGTTCGAAAAGCCTCTATGCATTTCTTGAAGTAACCAAATGTTGCTTAAATGCAAAACTTATATCAGAATCTGTAGTAACGAAAAGGGCAATATTTCGATCAAAAAAACCAACAAAAAGCCCGATTCTGAACCAGAATCGGGCTTTTTGCGGTCCGGACGGGACTCGAACCCGCGACCCCATGCGTGACAGGCATGTATTCTAACCAACTGAACTACCGGACCTTCTTTCTTACTAATTCCCGTACCGTTGTCGTGAATCGTGGTGCAAAAGTATAGGGAGGGATGATACAACGCAAGCGTTTTTGGTAAATTTTTTATCAAATAGAGGATTTTCGATGACAGAATTTATCACCCTTCCCTCATAATACGGTTATCTTTGCGGAGTTACGTATTAAAAGCAGGTCATGCCAACCATACAAAAAATTATTTCCAAGCTCGAAGAATGGGCGCCGCCGGCTTACCAGAAAGACTATGACAATGCAGGGCTGCTTACAGGCAGGCCTGAATGGGAGGTGTCAGGCGTGCTTTTGACACTGGATGTGACGGAAGAGGTAGTGGCGGAGGCGATAACCAAAGGCGCCAACCTGATCGTGGCGCACCACCCGGTTATTTTTAAAGGGCTCCGCAGGCTGAACGGCGCCGGCTACGTGGAAAGGACTGTCATAGCGGCTATTAAAAACGATATAGCTATTTATGCCATTCATACAAACCTCGACAACGTGGCTACCGGAGTGAACCGCAAGATCGCGGAAAAGCTGGGGCTGGAGCACATCCGGGTCTTGGCGCCTAAGTCGGGCGAGCTGGCGAAGTTGAGCTTCTTTGTGCCGGTGGAAAATACGCAGACTGTATCGGATGCCCTGTTTTCGGCGGGAGCCGGTACGATCGGAGCCTATTCCGAATGCAGCTTCAGGGTGGAAGGGACCGGGACGTTTAAGCCCGATGCATCGGCTAATCCACATATCGGTACCGGCGGCCGGTTGGAAGAAGTAAAGGAAAACAGGGTAGAGGTGATGTTTCCTGCCTACCTGCAGGGAAAAGTGCTGGCAGCCCTGAAGAAGGCACACCCCTATGAAGAGGTGGCCTACTACCTCCAGGCACTCAGCAACTCGAACCAGGAGGTGGGCGCCGGGGCGATCGGCGAGCTGCCGGAGGCAATGACTGCCGGTGAATTCCTCGTGGCTGTGAAGGAGCGCATGTCGCTGAAAGTGATCAGGCATACCCGGCCGCCCGGCCGGAAAGTGCGTAAGATCGCGGTTTGCGGCGGAGCGGGAAGCTTCCTGCTCAGGAATGCGATACAGAACGGAGCCGACGTCTTTGTGACCTCAGATTTTAAGTACCACGAGTTTTTTGATGCCGAAGGCCGGCTCATGATATGCGACATCGGGCATTATGAAAGTGAAGTGTTTACAAAAGATTTATTGTTCTCATATTTATCAGAGAAATTTAATAATTTTGCACTCTATTTGTCAGAGGTGAATACTAACCCGGTGACATACCACGTATAAAGATATATGGAAAGCACAATTGCACAAAAGCTGGAGGCCCTGTTGAAGCTACAGGAAATTGATTCGAAACTGGATGCGCTTCTTAAAAT
>JBBCKD010000021.1:0-361231 GCA_037191015.1 Spirosomataceae bacterium | reverse complement strand
GCACCAGCCGGTCAGGTACCAGCCGTTGCCGATGTTGAACTCGTCGTAGTAGACAAGGGCTACATCAAGGTGGAGGGAAGAAAGGATTTCGCGAACACGACTGATGCGTGAGTCACTCTCAATTTTTGATAAATATGACATGATTTGGTTATGATTTAGTTTTTCAACAGGAAATTCACTTGTCTTTATTCCTGACATCCCGGAGGGAAGATCCTTCGCCGATAACAGTCAGCTGTACGCGCGGGTTTACAACGCCGGGGCTTTCGCAATCAAACAGCAGCTCATTCTTCCCCGGATTCAACACCGGGATCTCTCCGCGGATTTTCACTTCCTGCACCAGTTTTCCTTTTTCATCAAACAGCTTGCAGTCGTCTTCCGAGAAAAATTCCAGGTACATGCCCGGCCGCATCGTTACCGGAAATACAACAGTCCGGGCTCCGATCGTAACCGAAGGATTAGTGATTTCCGTTTCTGCCAGCGGCAATGCCTTAACCGGGCCTATCACCGTACGGACCTCCTTCCCTTCCGGCAGGTTGTTGTACCAAAGCTGGAACTTTTCAATTTTTGCAAAGTCGATGGTATGCCTGTAAGAGTCATACACATAAAAATGTGAATCATCCGGCCATATGTAGTCGCTGATTTCGGAGGACTCTATTTCAACCAGCTCGAAATATTTCCAGCCTGTGAAATCAATCTTCACAAAGCGGTCCCCATGTGCGCCGTGTGAAATATGAACCGGGCTTCGCAGGCTGAGGTTGAGCAGTTGCCCGTTGCCGTCGCCTTTGATCCATACACCCAAACCTTTGTTGTCTGCAAGCGACAGTAAGCCATCGTATTGTTTTTCGATATTGATATAAGCCGCTTCGGAAGCAGCTTTACCGGTATTAATCGCCGAAAAAGCGCCGGTTTTTTCACGATTGCCAGTCGTTTCACCGGCAGCGACAATCTTGCCTGACACCCCTTCTGCCCTGTTTTCAGCGATAAAATCCCGGCTATCCGAAAAGTCGGTCAGCACGATGCCCGAAGGGTCGTCGTAAGGTTTGACAGACATCAGCGGCTCTATGCGCAGCTTAAGGGGCTGCGCTTCGAATGCATTGTCGGTCACCCACTTTTTTGACGGATGTTCGCGCCCCAGCACCTTATGTTTGCTGTAGCTTCTCGGCTTGAACGTCCATTCTCCCTGCGGATCCCGGATCAGGGTAAACTCCTTACCCGGTTGGCGAAGCTGTTCCAGCGCCTGCTCATTAAAGTACTTTTCATACCTCAGCTTTTCATATTGCCTGATGATCTCTGCTCCCCGCCTGAAAAGCGGCGTATCGTCCAGCGTCTTTTTATCTACGCCGCCCAATTGAGAAAAACCGGCATTGTTCGAAAGCATCTTAGCGGCCAGGTATTCGACATCGTCCGTAAAGGTCGGCTCGATCTGGGGAGGGGCCCACGTCTGGTTTCCCCACCATCCGAGGTGAAGCGGAAGCATCGTCTGCCCGTTCTTTACTGCGGCAAACTTGTCTATCAGCGGCGAATTTCCGCGCCAGAGGCCATGCTCCCACTCGTTTGATTTCATCTTATCGGGCAGAAAAAGACTGGGATTCTTGATGGATGCCAGGTGGATATCAATAAACCGCTTATATCCGCGAACCGGCCTGTCCCAGGCCTGCCACCGGGAGCGGTAGTGCCACCAATGATGCGACATCGAGCTCATTTCCATGCCTACGCTTTTATCCAGGTTCCGGGCCAGCTCAAAAACAAATTTGGTACCGTAATACCAGAAGTTCGCCTCGCCTCCGAGCACCGCGGCGCCGTCGATGGCATCCAGGTAAATGCCGTCAAAATTGCATTGGTTTACTATATCCGCGTGTTTTTTAGCTACTTCCTGAAACAGGCCGGAATTCGGATCCGGCACAAACCGCCCGAACCGTTCGCTGAGATGATAGGCAGGGCTCCCCGCCTTATGGGCCGTTACCGCTGTACCGTTGGCACCCCTCTTTAAACCTTTGAATTTGAAAGGGGGTGTTTTGGTAACCTCGCCGAATTCAATCAGCTCATCTCCCAGCCGCAGGGTCACGCTGTTTTCGGTATGAAAGCCGGTTATCGTAGAAACATGGGCTGTCGACTCGTTGACCGTTACCTCCGTCGAAGATGCGCTCAACGGCTCGGCAAGTGTAAATGTCTGCACATAGCCCAGGTCTTTGTGCGGCACAGGCGTAACATATCTTGTATCCTTATCTATAAAAAAAGCATAGGTATGAAAGATATGGGAAATCCCGTTCTGATGCAGCCTGGCGTTAATCCTTTTGAAAGATTCCCACCCGTCGGGCCATTTTTCCCGGTTGAGCTCCAGGGGGCCGAATGAAAAAAAACCGCGACCGCCATGGCTGTCGATTTGGTTAAATCCCAGTGCTTTACACGTTTCGATCCATTCGTCGACCGTTTCCTCCGTAAGGGTTCCAAAATTCATCAGGTAAGACCCGTATCCCTCTTTATTGATGGCTGCCCAGGCCCCGCCAGCTTCCGAACGGGGTATATCAGGTGCGTTGGAGATGACATCGCGGATTGTCGGCAATATTTTTTCCTGAGGTAAACCCAGAAGGGTGATTTCCGCATCTTTTATCCCAAACTCCTTATAACATTTTGCCCACAGGTAAGTCTGTAAGGGCGGGAGCTGGCGAACATGCGTAAAGAGGTTCATTGAAAGCACACATGCTGCAAAATGCTCATAAGGTTGTCCCTCCAGGGTAAGCGGTACATTCAATAAGGTCAGAGACCCGACCTGACCGGGGGCCGACAGCACCCGCAAGCTTATCCGGTCCTCTTTCGTGGAAACCCGGATGCTGACTTTTCCGCTCAGGCCCTCGTACACCAGCTCAAGAAGATCCTTCTTTAAAGACAATCCCTTCACGGGAAGCACTTTCCCGTCTATGGTAATCTCTGAGCATCTCGAGAGCGGCGATGCTTTCAGCAGGTCTTTCCCGGTCGATTTGTCAATAAAATGAAGATTCTTTCCATCTTCCGCTATCTCATATCTGAAGTAGCGGTTTTCGAGAACAATATTCCCGGCGGGTGCGGCAAAGGTGCGTAACGCAGGCTGACCCGCCAGGAACAAAATCAACAGGCATACTTTAGCCCGGTATATGTATTTTAGCATTTGTCTACTGAAAATGTTTTGACTCCGAAAACTAGTATCCGGGATTTTGTTGTAACTGCGGGTTAATCTGTGTTTCCCTGAAAGGAATGGCGTATATGAGCCTTTTTTCATTTACATCAAACGAAGCTGCCGGAAGAAAATCATATTGTTTCTTCTTTTCTGCGCCGTATGCGCTCATTACCTCCAATGCCTTTCCATTCCGGATCAGATCCGTCCATCGGTGATTTTCAAAAGCCAGCTCATGACGTCTCTCCAAAAGGACATTGTCGACAGTAGCTTCCGTTAAATCCGCGAGCCCTGCCCTTTTTCTCACGGCATTCACGAAGGGGAGCGCATCGGCGTTTTTTCCCTGCATCACGAGGTTTTCCGCAAGCAGCAATAGGGCATCTGCATATCTGAATACAGGCCAGTTTTGCCCGGTATTAAGCGGTTTGCCATACGGGCCATGCAAGAATTTGGCAATAAACGGGAAATATACCTTGCCAGGCTCAGGGGTATAGCCGCCGATTTCCCGGATAGCTATATACGTGACCGGGTCGGTATATATGCCGCCTCCGTTCAGCATGCCTTCGATGATTTTCACCGAGCTCTTCAGCCGCTTGTCGTTTTCCTCAAAGGAGGCGATCAGGTCCTCGTCGGGAACGTTCCATCCTCCCCGCGTCACATTATTCACTGCTACTCCTGTCGCAACAGACGTATTGGATGTTTTGGGTAGCATATCGTAAACAAAGCTGCTCTGCTGTCCATCGTCGCCTTCCATATACTGCACTTCAAAGATAGACTCCCTGTTGTTCTTACTGGCTGGTGCAAAGCAGGCGACATAATCATCCATCAGCTGGTAGTTCATATTGGTAATATCCCTCAAAGCGCTCTCGGCCTTTGCGTAGTCCCGCTGGGGCATCGACATATAGGCCTTGGCCAGCAGCATCTTGGCGGCACCCAGCGTAGCCCTGCCGGTTTGAGGGAAAGCGGACGCCACAGGCAGGGAAGGAATCGCCGCTTCAAGATCCTGGACGATCTGCCCGTAAACCTGCTCTTCTGTCGACCTGCCCTCGTAGGCAGTTGACTCGTCGGTAACTTGCTTAAGATACAAGGGTACTCCGCCGTAGTGCGTCACCAGGTCAAAATAAAAGAAGGCCCTCAGGAAAAGCGTTTCGCCCGAAATCCTGGCTTTTGCCTCGGCGCTGAGACTGGACCCCTCCAGTTGGGTCAGGATCGTATTGACTCTCGAAATCCCCTGATAATCACTGTAATACCGGTTGTTCACCACGGTTGTCTGTGATTGGTCGGTCCATTGAATGATATCTTCTACCCAGTTGGCGGGTCCCCTGTCCGGAGCATAGTACCGGAAAAACGTATTATCCGAGCGCATTTCATCCATATAGTGTCCGGGCGAGACAATGCCTCTTAGCTGAGAGTAGGCGCCCACCACGGCAAGCTCGAAATGCGACTCAGTTTTATAGAAGGTAGATGATGTCAGATTGGTTTGGGGAGAAAGCTTTAGAAAATCGTCACTGCAGGCGCTTGCCATCAGGGTTACTATAGTGCAAATGAGTATCTTTTTCATATCTTTTCGCCGTCTAAAATTTTAGTTCTGCACCAACAGTAAATATTCTCGGGACCGGGTAATGGGCAAAATCGCGCCCCTCGTTAAGCCCGTTAAGCCCGCTTTCGCTCGCCTCGGGGTTCATTCCCGGGTACTTCGTGAACATCAGCGCATTTTGCATATTGAGGTATAGCCTCGCCCCTTTAATCACGTCATTTAAAGGTAGTTTAAAATGGTACCCCAACGTTATATTTCTCACGGACAAATACGATCCGTCGAAAATATGACGACTGTTATTAAAGCGGTGCAGCGGATTCGAGTTTGTTTTCGGCAAATCTCCGGCGCCGGGGTTTTCAGGCGACCGCCACCGCTGAGCGGCCTCGGGTCTTACATTGAATACACCGTCCAGGTTTTCTGTCCAAAGCAGTTCTCCCATAAACAAATCTCCTCCTACCCTGCCGACCATGTGGATATCCAGGTCAAAGTTATGGTAGGAAAGCTGGTTTGAAATGCCAAAGCTGAATTTCGGATTCGGATTACCGATGAAGGTCTTATCGTACTCCGCGTCTACAAACCCGTCGGGTGTGCCGTTGGGCCCGCTCAGGTCTTTTAGTCTCGCCGAGCCTACAGTCGAGCCACCGAAGTTTCTGACCTGCGGCCCTTTATCGAGCTCTGCCTGGTTCATGAAGACGCCTTCGTAAACATAGCCGTAAAACTGACCGATAGGATGCCCAACGGCGGTTCTGACAAAGTCGACATTCTCCTGGTAGCCGCCTATAGGCGTATCCTCGGTGCCGAGCTTCCTGACGAGGTTGCGATCCAGCGAGAAAGTCAGGTTCGTGGTCCACTTCAGGTTGCCGGTAAGGTTTCTTGTCGATAGCCCCATTTCATGCCCCCAGAACTCAAATTCACCGATATTCGACTGAATACTCCCGAACCCTGAAGCCAGCGGGATATTGACCGAATAAAGCAGTCCGTTAGTCCTTTTCCGGTAATAATCATAGGTGAAAAATATCCGGTCGTTGTAGAGGCCTACATCCACTCCGATATCGCCCTGCACCGTCTTCTCCCAGGTCAGCAGCGAATTCCCGAGATTGCTGATCGCCTTACCGGCTACCAGTACATCGTTAAATGCATAATTGGCATTGCCGATTGTGCTCTGGTGAGTGTAATTTCCGATGTTATAGTTGCCTACCTCTCCGTAGCTCGCCCGCAGTTTCAGGAAGCTCAGTACATTTTCAAACTGTTTCATGAAGTTTTCACCGGATACTATCCAGCCGGCAGAAACAGAGGGGAATGTGCCGTACTTTTTATTATCGCCGAACCTTGACGAACCGTCTCTCCTTACTGCCACCGAAACGAGGTATTTATTCCTGTAATCGTAGTTCAAACGGCCGAAAGTGGATAAAACGGAGAAATCGGTTATAGATGCATCGCCTCTCCTGACCGACGCGGCGGTTATCCAGGAAATTTCGTCATCGGGAAATTCTGTTCCTGTGATTGAGCTTGATTCGCTTTGTACTTTTTGCGCGGAGTACCCCAGCAGCGCCTCGAAATTATGATTTCCGTTCACTGATTTTACATAATTAAGCGTGTTTTCTACCTGCCAGTTCGTATAATTCGATGTGCTGTATGAACCCGCTGCAGGCGTAGGCGGCGCCGTAAACATGCCACCCTGCGCTGTGGAAGGACTCCAGTACCTGGATTTTGAGTCGCCTATATCAGCATCGGCTTTCAGCTTGTATTTCAGCCCTTTGATGATTTCGAATTCCCCGAACCCGTTCACGATAAAGTTCTTGCGGACCAGCGGGTTTTCCCGTTCCGTAAGCACCCGGTACCAGTTGGGATTCGGGAACATTCCCGGAGAGGAATACCCGACAGGCAACGAGCCATCCGCATTTTTGTAGCTCAACGTAGGATCCATGATATAGGCCGCGGAAATGATACTCCAGGTACCGTCTGTAGCTAGATTCTGTGAATTCCGGAATGAGGAAGCGATATTCAAGCCGAACGTGAGCCTGGGGGAAACCCTGAACAGGTTGTTGGCCCTCGCCGTGAACCTTTCGGCATAGGTATTCAGCAAAACCCCGTCCTGCTTGTTATAACCTGCCGTGATAGACGTGCTTACCTTTTCGCTTCCATTGGAAATCGACAGCTGGTAATTCTGGGTAGGAGCATTGGGATTCAGCAGCACTTCAAACCAGTCGGTACCATCGTTGGGCCCGTACTGGGAAGGATTTTTATAACGATCCGGCACTTCCAGCCCCTGGTCGCTGTACCACTCGTTTTTGTACTGTGCAAACTCCCTGGCGTTCATCACGTTGGGCCTGCCTCTCTGGGGAACATTCTGTATACCCCGCCAGGCGCTGAACTCGACCTCGGTCACACCGCTTTTACCCTGTTTGGTGGTAACGAGAATAACCCCGTTGGCCGCCCTAGAACCGTACAGCGAGGTAGATGCGGCATCTTTCAATACCGATATCGACTCTATATCGCCCGGATTGATGGACTCCAGGCCTGTACTGGACGGAAACCCGTCGATGACGACTAGAGGCGCGTTGCCGGCGCCGATAGAGGCTTGTCCCCGGATCCGGAAGGAGATCCCCTCGCCCGGCATCCCTGTCGACTGATTAATCCGTACGCCCGGCAGCCGTCCCTGGAGCTGCTGACCGATCTGTCCTGTAGGCATATTTTTCAGTTCCTTGGCGCTGACAGAACTGATAGCGCCCGTCACCAGCTCCCGCTTTTGTGTTCCGTATCCCACGACAACTACCTCCTCTAAACTCTTCTGGTCGACTTCCAAACCTACATCAATAGTCGTTCTGTTTGCCACGCCGACCTCCCGGGTTACATATCCCACAAACGAAAACACCAATACGGCATTTTCATCCGGCACTTCGATCGAAAAGCGCCCGTCAGAATCGGTAATCGTTCCCTGCTGGGTCCCCTTTACGAGTATGCTTACACCGGGCAGCGGCTCACTTTTTTCGTCACTAACCCTACCAGATATACGTATTCGCTCCGGTTGTATGTTTTCTATGGGCTGGCCGTCTTCTCCGGGGAACGCTTCAGGCAGCCGGGAAGTTTCTATACGGCTCTGCCCTGTTCCTTCCGGCGGCGGCGCGCCTGTCTTTTCCCCGGGTGCATTTTCCTTCATCGTGCGGATCACGATACGGTTTTCCACTACCTGGTAGAACAGCCCGTAAGGGGCGAGGAGCTGGCCGAGCACTTTTTCGAGCGACTGGCCTTCCACGCGGATGCTCGTGGTTTTCCGTTGACGCGGCTGGGTACCGACAAAGACGAACTGCGCGCGTGTCTGCCTGGCGATTTTGTCGAGGGCTTCTCCCAGCGTGGCATTGTGCAATTGTAGTGTTACCGGCGTTTCCAATAGCTGCTGTCCATACGTCTCCCCTGCAAGGGTAATGGAAGTCATAGAACAGACCAGCAAAACAAGGTACACACTGTATCTCATAATTTTACCGATATAGTAAATCAGATCCCCTCCGGGGGTAGCGTTTTTTTTCATACATTTGATCTGTTAAGGTTGAACGGTTCTGTTTCGGGATAGCGGTCGTTTTGTTTCGAAGCTCTCGTCCGCCTTTCCCGGCATTAAAGTTTGTCCTGACATAGCCCGGTTACAGATACCGGGCTTTTTTGTTTTTCTATTTTTCCATAGGCGCTATACAGGATTTCAGGTTTATTTTATATCAGGGCCGGCAATCGATATCGGATGTCAGGTAATATTCACCGTCACCTGTTTTCTCCACACTGCCGTTCACCGCCATCATCAGCGTGCCCAGGATGCTCTCCAGAGAATCATTTTCATCAAAATCGGCATGAATAATCGGGCAGTTCTCAAGGCGGCGGTCATACCTGATGTCCGCGCCGCGGGTTCTTTTCAAAACCGTCGCCACTTCCGGGAATGTAGTATTCCGGAACCGGAGCATCCCTTCTTTCCATGACACCATTTCAGACAGGGACATTTCCTGCCGTTTATCCAGCTTATGGCGTTTTTTGTCGAATACAGCCTGCTGGTTAGGTTCCAGGTGGAGCTCCGCTTCTGGAGAACTTACCCGGACCTTACCGGTCATAACCGCTACCGACATCGTTTTGTCTTCCCGGTAGGCCCTGATATTGAAGCTCGTACCGAGCACGGTCGTTTTCAAAGCACCGGATCTGATCACAAAGGGCTGATCTTCATCGCGTGCTATGTCGAAAAACGCTTCTCCCTCCAGAGTAACTTCCCTTACACCGCCTGTAAAGCGCCCGGGATAAGTCAGCCTGCTCGCCGCATTCAGCCACACTACCGAGCCATCGTCCAGCTCTACCATTTTCCTTTCGCCCAGGGCGGTAATCGTCGCCAACGTCGGCCCCGGAGCGATATTCGCCGGATAATAGATATAGGCAATGAAAGCCGCACAGATGAGCGCTCCTATCCATGCAGCGGCGATCGCCGGACGGAGGGCCGCCGGCCACCGGACTGCCGGCCACCGGCCACCGGGCTGCCGGAACCTGAAGCGCGGGGCGCTCTTTTTGCCTGCCACCCATTCAAAATGATGATAGACATCCTGCATCGCCCTGACGGAATCTTCCCCGACCGGTATATCCTTTCCGAATTCTTCCCGGATCAATGTCCTGACATATTCCTCGTTCCCTTCCTGGTCGAAGAACGTCATTATCGCCGATTTCTCTTCAGGCGTACATTCACCCGCAAGGTATTTTGCGAAGAGTTCCCGGATATTTTCCTGATCGCCTTTCATTTGCTTCCCGATTTTCAGGTAAACCTCACCTGTTTGCTACGCGTTTTATACCTAACTACGCTTACCGGGCAGGCATCATCTGCTCTTCCATCAATTTTTTCCTGATTTTTTTCAAAAAAAAGTCAGAATTGCTGAATACCCAGGTTCCTCCGGATGAATCCGGAGGCAACTCATATTGTTCCGAAAAGAACAACCCAGAGGATGACCGTATCGGCATGGGCAGCCAGGACCTTTTTCAGGAAACGATTGGCTTTTACGATATGATCGTTAACGGTGGAAGTGGAAACGCCCAGCATCCGGGCTATTTCCTCATAGCTCCTGCCTTCTATCTTACAAAGCAGGTAAATCTGCTTCCGGGCGGGGGGAAGCTGGTCTATCGCCCGGTTGATCAGGCCGACGCTTTCCTGGTACAGCATCCTGTCTTCCGTATCGGTATGAGAAACCAGTGAAGTAGCCAGCAGGCTACCGGCGAGGCGTTTTTCCCTGGCTATTTTACGGAAGTGATCATACACCTTATTTTCCGCTATCCTGTAGAGAAAGGCTCCGAAAGGCCTGTCGATATCTATCCTGTCGCGGTACTCCCAGATCTTCATGAAGATCTCCTGGAAAATTTCCCGGGAAAGCTCCTCCGATTTGATCATACGCAGCAAATGAGCGTGCAGCCTGCTCCCGTAACGATGATAGAGCGTGGTAAAAGCGTCGGGATCGCCTTCTGCAAGCGCCTTCAGCAATTGTCTCTCATCAACGGTGAAACGATCTGCTCCCATCGTACCTGGATTGGTTCACTAAACACCCGAAAACTCTACATACAAACAAACTTACTAAAGCCCGGTATTAATTCCTAAAATAGCGCGTCACTAAAATCACGAATCACTCCTGCAACCGTCCTTCTCCCGATAATCTGCTCAGCAAACCATTATTTATTAATAATCACCCGGTGAAAACTGGTTTGTCCGCTTTCTTCAACTGAAAGCATGTAAACGCCGGCCTGCAGCTGCGCCGGTATCTGCAGGTTCAACGTTCCGTCTTTCCGGCGTGTAGCTTTAAAATCAACCGGCTTGCCGTCGGCGGTAAAGAACTTCAGTACGGCCCTATCCGGATCATCAGGCTTCAGGCTGAAATTGTCGTCTGAAACAGGATTCGGGAATATGCTGTAGTTTCCGGCGACAAACACCGAAACCCACTGGTAAGTGCTCCGTTTCCCATCCAGGTCGACCTGGCTAAGCCGGTAGTAGCTACGGCCTTTATAGGGGATTTCATCGGTAAAGCTGTATTTTCTTACCGGGTCGTCCGTGGAACGGGGTTCTACCTTTGCAAACTGATCGGATACCTTCAGATCGGCGCTTTTTTCCAGCTCGTAGTAAGCATTGTTCATTTCGGCTGTAGTAGCCCAGTCCAGTTTTACAGTCCCGCCGGGTTGTACTTCGGCAGAAAAGCTTACCAGCGACACCGGCAACGGAGCTCCGTCCACTATCACCAATGCCTCGGCCGTACCCGAGCAGGCTCCATCCTCACCCGTTACAGTGTAAACCGTCGTAACCGGCGGCGACACGGTGATCGACGCAGTCGTGCCCGAAGTCGACCAGGTATAGCTGCTTGCCCCTGAAGCCGTGAGGATAACGCTGGAACCGGCAGAAATACTCAGCCCGGGATCGGCCGAAATACCCACTGCAAAAGCATCCCTTTGCAGCTCATTCGACCCCATGTCAATGGCTGCTCCGTAGATACGCGTGTTGCCGTCTATATCGGTTGTCCCTGCCTCGGCAGCAGTCGCAGCGGGGTCGCCGGCATTCAGTGCGGGGGAGCATGGCTGCAGGCGCAGGTCTCCCAACGTAGTGCTCCCGATTACCGGCTGACTGACAAACAGCGGGTCGACGTCCAGGTTATTGCCGGAGCCCGAAGAAAGACCTTGTACGGTACTGTAAGTAATCTGCGGACTGCTTGCCGCATTTCCGGGCGAAGCAGGTTCGTTAAAAATTCCGTTGCTGTTTCCCCAAATGATGCTGTTGGTAATAACAGGCGACGATCCGTCATAGTTATAGATAGTCCCTCCCCCGGAATTAACAACCCGGTTACCGGAGAATGACGAACCGGCAACAACTGGGCCCGAGCCATAATAGTTGGTTATCGCTGCGCCGTCATAGTCGGTCCTGTTAAGCTGGAATGAGCTGTTTAAGATCAAAGGCGACGATCCCTCATTGGCGATTCCGGCTGCAAAATAACCCGAATTCCTGTTGACCTGGCTTTTCTTCAGCGAAACATCCGAATAGATATTCGCCATTGCGCCGCCCTCGTATGCGAAGTTGTATTCAAACACGGTATTGCTGACTTCCGGTCCGGCAAAATAATTGAACATCCCCCCGCCGTAGCTAAAAGGAAATATGAGATTGCCGTCGCCGGTGATCACATTCGCCGAACCGTTGCTTATGGTGAAGCCGTCGATTATGGCTGTATTGTTCAATATCTGCCCGTAGAGCGGTATATTTCGTATAACGTTATAAGCATTGTCCCCGCCGGCGCTGTTTTGCTGAATATCACCGTCGAGCACGGTCCGGTTAGCGATAAAATCCCGTAGCGAAAGGTCGAACCCGGCCGGCTCATTTCCGGCAAAGCCTCCGTATACCGCCAGGTTGTTCCTGAGGGAAAAAGTTTTGGTACGGACGTTCCAGGACGGGTTGGTATTCCCGAATTCATCGGTCGACGGGTAATAGATACCTTTCGCCACCCATACCTGTGTAATAGCGGAGCATTTGGCGGCAAGAGCAAGGGCAGACTGCAGCGAGGTAAATGCATCCGGCCACGACAGGCCCGTGTTAGCGCCTGTAGCGCCCGCATTCACGTAAAGAATTGTAGCGGCGCCAGGACAACATACGTCTCCTTCGTCGATCAGCCCGTCGTTGTCGTTGTCGATACCGTCGCATATCTCGGGCCGGGGATAGACATTCGGGTCGTTATCGTCCGGGTCGCCGTCGCAGGGCGTAAACCCGTCGCTGTCTCCATCGGTTTTATCCGCCGCCGTTGCTACGGCAAGGATCGGGTCCGGCATGCCGTCCTTATCTCCATTTACGCGTTTTGGAGCGCACAAATCCACTCCCAGCAGGAGAAGTCCCGCAACGTGGGGCGCTGCCATGGAAGTCCCGTTCCGGTAGGAGTACCCACCGTCTTTGTTGCACGATAAAACATTTACACCCGGAGCGCAATACCTTACCGCCGTTCCGAAATTGGAAAAGCTGGCAAATATGTCGTTAACACCCATCGCAGATACCGGGTAGACATTCGGGTGTATAATTCTTGCAGGCCCTGCAAAATTGATATTTCTTGAATCATTCCCTGCGGCGACAACCACTTTGCACTTATCGGCCAATGCCTCCGTCGCATCCTCCCGGGATTTACTGGGATACCCGCCCAGGCTGATATTGACGACGTCGGCGGGACTAAGAGCCGGTGAGCCGGCTATAAAATTCAATCCCGCTATAATCGCAGCGCCCGTACCGCTCCCGGCGGCATTCAGTACCTTGACCGCAACTACCTTAGCGCCGGCTGCGACCCCGATTACCCCCTGGCCGTTGTCCATGGCAGCCACCGTGCCCGCCACATGGGTACCATGTCCGTTATCATCCTCAGGGCTGGGCGAGCCAGCCACAAAAGAAGCCGAATTGGCCACATCGACGTCAAGGTCCGGATGATCCAGGTCGATACCTGAATCTAAAATCCACGCTCTTTTCCCACCTCCCGGTAAACCTCCGCCGACCCGTGTTATGCCCCATGGCGTACACTGGTAAGTATGGTCGGGCAGGCCGTAATTAATCGTGGCCGTCACCTCGGTCTCTTCCATAACCGCGGCCTTAATACTAACGGCATCGCCCTGTGTAATGCTCATCACGGGAATGGTAATCAGATCTGCATACTCGCCTATTCCCAGGACGGGCGGAGCGCCTGCAACATTATTCGCGATAATTACCCCGACAGCCCCGGCCAGCTGCGCCCTGTAGGCCTTGAAGCTGAAATCACAGTCCCCTCTTTCAATCAGGGCTATTTTAGGGCCTGCAATGCCCGCAGGGAAAAACGTCGCGGGGGTTGCGGCGCCGCAGGCGTCGGCCGGGTCTGTCAGCACCAGCTGCCCGGTAGCATTTGTCCTGGGACCGAAGCTCGCCTGGCCGATGTTGAAATTACCTGTTCCGTCAAAAACCACATGCGGGTCGACACAGGCCTCCGCAACCCCAACGCTTTGCGCTTTCCCCGGTACAGAAGCGTAAACCGGAACATCAGGCTCTATATAGTCGATGCGTGGATTGCTTCTAAGCTGTCCGACCTCCTCATCGGTCAGACCCGCTATCGAAAAGCCCTGCAGTACAGTTTCGTAGACATGCAGCACTTTACTTTCCGGAATACTGTTTTCCTTAAGGGTTGCCGAAACCTCTTCCTGCATACGCTGCCTGCGCAGGCGCGTGTCCGTAACTGCCTGTACCCTGGCGCTGGCTTCCCCCTCTTTTTTAAACACGACGATATACTGGCCCGGAATAACCTTCCGGGGATTTTTCGATTCGGCGGCACCAGGGTCGTGGAGCTGTCCGGATACCGGTTTTGTCCAAATGAAGATTAATAAAAAAGATACACTAACGAACCGGAGGACAGGGAGTAGGAATGACTTCATATAACGAATGAACAAGTTTTTCGACAACTAATATACGTCTATTTCGATAAATTCTATCAGGGAACCTTATATTACTGAAAGCGCTATTGCCTATATTTGAGAGTTATGCGCAATGCCGGCAAGCAATGCAAACTCCGGCCAGCTAGCATAAACTTGACATTTGATTAAAAAGATCAGGATGAGAAAGATAATCGCAGCAATAAACATGACACTTGACGGGTTTTGCGACCATACGGTAATAACTCCCGATGAAGAAATACATCAGCATTACGCCGATCTGTTAAATAACGCAGGCGTCATTCTATATGGAAGGACTACATTTCAACTTATGGAGTATTGGCGAACTGTTTTGCAAAATCCAACGGGAGACAAATCAATGGATGAATTTGCCGTAGCAATGGATAAAACTCCAAAAATCGTTTTTTCCCGCACACTGAAAAATGTAGAATGGGAAAGTGCAAGATTGGCAGAACGGGACCTTGAAGAAGAAGTTTCAGAACTTAGGCAGCAACCGGGTAAAGATATCTTTGTCGGCAGCCCGGGTTTGATTGTAGCGCTGACGAGACTCAATTTAATAGACGAATACCAGCTTTGTATTCATCCTGTTATAGCGGGAAGCGGCTTGCCGTTGTTTAAAGACATAAGCGAAAAGATTACGCTTAAGCTCGTAAAGACAAAAATATTCGGTTCGGGTTCGGTGATCCTTTATTATGAATCGGCAGGTTAATTTCTACCCGGTTCAGGCTCCCGCATTCGATTGGTAAATAAACCTATTTACTCAGGTCTACCGTAAAAATCAAAAATATTTCAGTAAAAACTTAAAGTTTACGATTTCTTTAATTTTTAAATTTGTGCTTTATTAAGCAAGAGACATTTGAAGAAAAAGTACGACATAAAGGAATTTCTCAATTATACCAATATAAGCGGTTATAAGAACAATCATATCCATTTAGTTGAATACCACAAGCAAAAGGATATGAGAAAAAAATCTGCTCCTATTGAGTTGGACTTCTATCTTCTGGCAATTAAACTGAACTTTGACAAGGACAGGAATTTCGGTCAGACCGCATTCGACCAGGCAGATGCTTTTGTCTATCTCGACCAGCCGGGCGATTTCCTTCAATGGGATGTGGAACATCGGATTTCGGGATATCATATCCTCATAGATGCAGGATTGTTCAGGAAAATTGCCAAAGAATACAGTTTTACCTATTACAATAATCACGAGGCACTCTTTATAACCAAAGAGGAAGAAAAAATCATTACCGACCTTTTTGAAAAGGCGCTGAAAGAATTTGAGAGTAACGAGCATTTCTCAAAAGACATTGTAATTCATTATGCTTCACTCATCCTATCCTACATTAAAAAGTTTTACAGCAGGCAATTTGATACGAGGGAAGAATTGTATAATACGACGGTTGCGGATTTTTACAAGAACCTTGAAGCTTATTATGATGACGAGCAGAATGCACTCAAAATTCCGTCGGTTTCATACTTCTCGGATATGGCTCATTTGTCCTCCAACTATTTTGGCGACCTCATTAAGCATTATACGGGTCGCTCTCCGCAGGAACATATACATCAGCTTCTTATCCAGACAGCCAAGAATAAGCTGCGGACTACCTCTTTAAGCATAAGTGAAATTGCCTTTAGCCTGGGATTCGAATACCCATCCTATTTTGCTACGTTCTTCAAAAAGGAAACAGGCATTTCTCCCAGCGTTTTCAGAAACCAGTAAATAGTTAAAGTCTTTCTGTAATTACTTTAAGCTGATAGCTTATAGCCGAAATATCTTTGTATTGTTGAATAACTTACTAAAAATAAACAACAATGAAAGCAGTAAAATTCAAAAACAGGAATTGGGAAGTAGCAGGCATCTTACAGTTTCCTAAAGACTTTGATGAAACAAAAAAATATCCGGCAATTGTTTGCGCGCATCCTATAAGCAGTTGTAAAGAGCAGACAGCCGGGAACATATATGGTAAGTCGTTAGCGGAAGCAGGCTTTGTCACGTTGGCTTTTGATGCGTCCAATCAGGGAGAAAGCGGTGGCGAAGTAAGATTTCTGGAAGACCCGGCAATCCGTGTAGAGGATTTCCGTTGCGCGGCAGACTTTTTAACAACGTTGAGTTACATAGATGAAGAAAAAATCGGGGTTTTAGGCGTGTGTGGTGGCGGAGGCTATGCTGCCAATGCAGCAATGACCGAAAGAAGATTTAAAGCCGTAGTAACTGTTGTAGGTGCAAATTACGGTCGTTTAATGCGCGAGGGCGATTTTAGTGCCGATGCAGCCATCAAAACACTGGAGGGAATTGCAAAGCGACGTACCGCACAGGCAAGAGGGGCTAAACCTGCGATTACGGTCTACAGACCAAACTCACAGGAAGACAGACAAGCTGCCGGAATGAACGACATTGATGTTATTGAAGCGGTTGATTATTATCAGACACCGAGAGCGCAACATCCGAATTCACCCAATCATCTACGTATGGATAGCTTGGATAAAGCGATGGCATTTGATGCTTTCCATTTGGCAGATTTACTGCTTACACAACCGCTCCACGTAGTAATTGGCGATAAAGTAGGTGCTTTTGGCTCGTACAGAGACGGATTTGAGCTATTCGACAAAGCGGCTTCAAAGCAAAAGAGTATTCAGGTTGTTCAGGGAGCAAGCCACTATGATCTGTATGACGGAGAAAAAGCTACCGGTAAGGCGATTGAACAAATCATACCGTTCTTTAAAGAGCATCTTGGATAGTTGCTTCAGAAACTAACAAAAATGCCAAACGATATATTGTCGTTTGGCATTTTTGTTTAAAGGCGGTTCTAAATACGGATACACCAATGCTTCCTGGAGAACATCATTTTCTTGTACATATCCTGCTATTAGTTTCTTAAATAGTAACTAATTTTCTCTCCCGGGAGAAGCTTGCTAAAATTGTGGGATTTTTCGATTTTTCAACTGCAAGCTTTAGATATCCAATGTAAATTTAATTTCCTCAAAAAGCCCACCAGGACTCCCCCCTCAAAAAAGTCCTTCTTACGTGAGCGTTCTGAAACATAGTGCAGCATATAAGAAAAGCTGCATTTTTCCGCTATGAGATCACTTTGCACTTTTATTAACAAATACATTATTTCTCAAATGAAATTTCATTTAACAAAAAGCCGGATTCTCTCTGTCCTGGTTTTTGCCCCCATCAGTTTTTTGTATGCCCAGACTTCCCTCAAGTTTGAGAGTAAGGGCGGATCTTCGGGCAGCGGTCCTACCGGTGATGCACAGGTGGTCACCATGCACACTGGCGACGGAGCGGTTTATTCGCCCACTATCAAGGTAAATTTTGAGTTCAAAAATCAGCAATTCTCCTCTGTTGAAGGAAACTCCGGCACAAAAGGTATCCTGTTTGGCGGCGGTACGGAAGAAAACAGCAATATCGTCTCAAAGCAACGCCTGTACAATACACTGAATTCGATCGGCAATTCCCGAAGTACAGAATATGCGACCAACGGCGCAACCCCACTCATCAATGTCAGCCATGACTACGGCGTATACATGATGACCGTTAGCGATGCGCTGATCAATTCGAGATCGGCGTCGACCTACCCGATCAACAAGGATGTGTACTATGGCGATATGACTGTTACCTTCAGCAGGCCGGTCACCAATCCTGTGCTGCACTTCACCGGCCTCGGTGGCTATCATGGGTACTATCTTGGAAAAAACGGCGCCAGCCCCTACAAGTTTTATGTACTTGGCTATTCTGCCCAATTCGAGCTGATCGGTAGCAGCCACACGCTTTCGCGGCTCAACGGGAGCAAATATTTCGAAGTTTCCGGGAAACAAATCCGGAATTCCGCGAAACTGATAGGCGACAATACGCAGGGCGGGACCGTCACTATAGACGAACACACCGTGAAAAACGTGATCCGCCATGCCGCTTCCGGAAGCGTACTGGTCAACGGCAGCAACATCACCGCGCTTACTTTTAAAATATATATGCACCCCGATGGCGGGATGACCACTTATGCCGACGGCAGAACGACCAGCGGTGACGACGGCCGTATGCCACGATGGAGTACGGGGGCATCCGATCCGGATGACGTGAAGGCGTTGTTCTCCGGAGATAACTTCCTGGTAAGCGCTTCTCTTATCGTCTACCCGATAAAAGGAACGGTTTTTGACGACAACAATGCCGGGGTCCCGGACGGACGGCCTTACAAAGGCGCCGCAGTAAAGCTTCATGACCAAGCAGGAAATATAGTGGCGACCACGACCACCGACGCCTACGGAAAATACGCCTTTGAAGATGTCTTTCCGGGCGATTACAACGTAGTCCTCACTACGCCGGATGGCTACAGGAATGTCGGCTCATCTGAAGGTGATAAAGACGGAAATACCGCCGTGACTGTCACGAACACGCTTGTGAACGGTGTGGATTTCGGCATCAATGAACCTCCGGTAGCAAAGGATGACGAAAAAGGCGAACAGCCTTCGGGTGTGCCTACAACGGTCGACATTCTCGAAAATGATTCAGATCCTAACGGTGGCACGTTGTCGCCCGGCAAGATAAGCCTGATACCCGGTGAGAATGCCAATGATGTGATCACCGACAAAGCAAACAATGTCACCGGCTTCACCATACCAGGCGAAGGTTCCTGGATGCTCAACAGCGATGGATCAGTAACTTTTACACCCGAAGAAAAATTCCGGACCAGTCCCACGCCGATTCAATATACGGTGACCGACGAAGCGGGCCTTGCCAGTAATCCGGCCTGGATCACCATTATTCAAACATCGCTGCCGGTGAGACTCATTAGCTTCAACGCCCAAACGTCAGATTGCGCTGTGGTACTTTCCTGGGCGACAACC
This sequence comes from Spirosomataceae bacterium, assembly GCA_037191015.1. Classification (GTDB taxonomy): domain Bacteria; phylum Bacteroidota; class Bacteroidia; order Cytophagales; family Spirosomataceae; genus Ravibacter. Next base: position 342,260 of record JBBCKD010000021.1, on the reverse strand, counting down.
TACGAAGATAACTTTGGCCGGTTTGAAGTGGAACGGAGCAGCAACGGACGCGGGTTCAGCAAAATCGGTACAGTTCTGCCTGGAAACGGCAGCTATGGTTTTACCGACTTCAGTGCCGCAAAAGGCAACAATTATTACCGGCTCCGGATAGTTGACCTTAACGGATCTTTTGAGTACAGCCCCCTGGTTAACGGCGTTTTTACTTGCGAAAGGCCGGGCGCGGTGATCTACCCGAATCCGGCAGAAAACCTTATAACGGTAAGTGCCATCACTGCGGGTATGCTAATCGAGATTATCGACCCTTCGGGTCGACGCCTCTGGAGCTTCAGAGCCGACGGCAATTCCCGCTCAATCGATGTCAGCTGGCTTTCGGCCGGTGTATATACCCTGGTAGTCAAAGAAGAATCCGGGGCTGTGATCAGTCGCGGGAAGCTGATCAAAAAATAGCAGCATCCTGTTTGAGAGAAGTATCCGGTGCGATCGCATCGGATATCTTTTTTAACTGGCTGGTCTGCTGAGTTGGCCGGTTAGGGAAATTAACAAGTGTTGTAAGGCAATCCACAAGTGAATAAAAAGTAGCCGTATCTATCTTTGCGGAGATTTTAAGAACACTATATAATAAATAGTAAGTCTCGCACCGTTTTTAACCTTCCAATTCCAAAGGTTCTAAAATGAAAATAACCGAACATTTTTCTGCGCTGAATATCGGGGGATTTCAATTCGACCCGGATAGTCCGGGATTTGTCCATCATCATTTTGCCGGACCAAGCAATACAGACAGGCTTCGCGCACATGATTTTTTTGTTTTTCTCCTATTTGAAAAAGGAGCTGGTTTTCATTCAATAGATTTCGTAGACTATCCCGTACGTCCTCGGCAGATTCACATGTTGTTTCCCGGGCAGTTGCATAAGTGGGACCTCGATGAGTCGACTTCTGGGCATAAGCTGGTAATTTCAAAAGAAATTTTTGAGACATTTTCCGCTCCCTTGCAGTTTTCTTTTGTCAGATACAGGAATCATCCGGTGATAGACCTTGAACTTAATGCATTTCTGAATATTCTCTCTGAGTTCGTACAGATAAGGAAGGAGCTGGATAACGAGCCTGTCTTTGAGAAGGTTGTTCATCTGAGAAGCAGGCTGATTACGACAACTGTGGACCAACAAGCGAAAAGGATGTTTGAGGACGTTACGTTTTATCAAGCCAACCCGATACTTTACAAGTTCCATACCTTAATAGACGAGTTTTTCAAGGAGCAAAAGACCGTGATGTTTTATGCGGACAGGCTTAATATTTCGGCAAACTATTTGAGTATTTTGTGCAAAAGAGAATTTCGGGTATCGGCTTCCTATTTTATTCAGAAAAGGGTGATCCTCGAGGCGAAGCGATTAATACAGTCGTCTGAAAAATCCATTAAGGAAATTGCCTTTGAGCTTGGTTTTACAGACCTGCCCTATTTTTCCCATTTCTTTAAGTCCGGCACCGGCTTATCGCCCCGGCAATTCAAAACAGTGTGTGCGCCTGTCAAAAAAAGCCCCGCAACTTCCATGGCCTGAAACCATGATTCAACCGGCAGACAGTCCATTTATGAAAGGAGATCTTTAGTTGTATTTCAAATTATGTTAAAAGAATTCAGAACCTTCATTACCAGTTGAAAATAGCATTGTGTGAGACTGAAGGAGAGAGTTGTACACTTCCTGAAATTTCGTGACTTTTTCAGGAAATTTTAAATAGTAGTTTACAGGTAGGTTAACCGGCAGAAAGGACCTGGATATGTAGTCCAGTCCTGCTTAAGTGTTTTTCTTTATTTGGAAGAAAAAGAAAACGCTTTGATACTACCATTATTTCCAGACCAAATGACAATTTTTGTAGTAATTGAAAAGAGTTTTATATTCAGGCTTGGACTTACCAAAGTCATCGGAGATACTTTCGAGAGCGCGGAGATTCATTTTGCCGATGAGGTCAGCGAGCTGCTCGAGAGCCGGATGCAATCATTTGATATGGTAATCTGGGCCATCGATACGCTTTCTAAAATGGTGAATGTCGGCAAGGCAGTGACTCAGATAAAAGAAAAGTATTCGGTTGCAGGAGTCATATTGTATGATCTTTATCCCCAGGCGGGGAAAATCCCTCAATACATTAGCTCGGGAATCGACGGATATGTGACCTCGAATAGCGACCTTCTTGAGTTTGCAGAATGCTTTCGCCAACTGCGAAGCGGAAAATTTTATATAACTACCGATGCGGCATTAATGGTAGCGCATAACTTGCGAAGATTTTCTGGCTCAGGCCCGAAAATCTCCGTACTTAGCAAAGGAGAACGCGTGGTGGCGGAACATTTGTGTCGCGGCACCCGTGTTTCAGAAATCTCCCGCCTGATGGATCGGAAAGTGACGACTATCAGCACAATAAAACGCAGGATCTTTGAAAGGTTGGAAATTGAGAATATATTCCAGCTTCGGGACATGATGAGGTCTACTGTTTGAAAACGGATTGCTTTAACCAATAAAACATGCGAAATCTATGAATGCTTCTGATTCATCTGCTCGATCACAGCCGGAGAGTACTCCCGGCAAGGCCCCGATACGCGTCGCTGATGACGGGGTAGTTTACAATGAATTCAGGGGTAGTGACGACTTCACAAAAACAATCAGGTGCACCTACTTTATAGCGGTACTTTTCTCGGAGGGCAGCGGATTCCATTCCATAGATGGTGTTGAGCATGCGGTCGGCCCAAAACAACTGCACTTCCTATTTCCCGGCCAACATCACCACTGGCAGGTATGCCCCAGCACGCAGGCCCGCCGGGTGGTAGTAGGTCGAAAAGTATTTGAGAGCTTTTCCAGCACCGAGGTTTTCCACCTGATCCGCTACAATCCTAACCCTGTCTTCAAGTTGGATGATCATACCTTCGATTCGATCAATCAGGAGTTAGGTGCTATCTCAAGACTGCTCAACTCCGAAGAGTTTGATGATAGTTGGCAGGCTTTGCTATCTATCAGGATGGACTTGCTCGCATTGCTTATCAGCCGCCAGGCGGAAGACTACATAACTCAAACGGTTCTCAAAAATTCCGGAAAGTTTGTAAAGGATTTCTGGACGCTCATTAATAAACATGCCGGCAACCGGCAGACAGTTTCCTGGTATGCCGGGCAGTTGGGTATTGATACAAGTTATTTAAGTGTCCTGACCCGCAGAGACCTGAACCTGACCCCTAAGGAACTGATCGACCAGCGGACGGTGCTGGAGGCTAAGCAGCGCCTGAGATTCTCTGACCGATCTGTGAAACAAATCGCTTATGACCTGGGTTTTCCAAACATGTCCAGCTTTTCAAATCATTTTAGAAAGCATACCGGGTTTTGGCCAAAGGAATACAAGCAATAGTTATCTACGCTTCTCAGGTTACCTAATTCAATTCACTGCCGTCCAAAACGTTTTTCGGAGTCAATAAAATCATCCAACCAAGGTTTTGGGGGGAGTTTGACGACGGATTTGAAATTTTAGCCGTAGCTTATACGTAATTGGTCGCTTTGTTGTTTTTGGATGGATCATATCGTTGGTTTTACAACCATTATGCGCATAGAGCCACTAATCGCTTCAAATCATCCATAAACCGGTTCGAGAAACGCACAGTAGGGCGCCACATGATAATCATGGAGTTACACGAAAGTGTAGCTCCTTTTTATCATGACCTTCTTTTTAGGTACGTTTTCCACCCATTGGGCATGTTCCAGTGCATGGTTCCCGGCATTGGGTTTCTTCAAAACGGTCGGCCAGTAACTTTCCATCAGCTTGTAGGTGGTTCGTCCATATACAGGTGAACCTACTGTTTTAGCCAGTTCATCGGCGTATTCCTCCAGCTCTTTATCATAAGATAAAAAATCCAGCCCGCTGTTCGGGTCTGCTGCAAACCCATCAAGGGGTATATGCATAAATAACACTAATTTTCTTATATGATTATTGTTTATTTTGTTGCTACTATTCTCGCGCACACCTGATGTGATTTAATTTTGCTGTGCTTTCATAAGGTAATCGAATGGTTACTCATGGTTAAACGCCCAATACCCATCTCACATCAAAAGCATCGGTTACTTCAACCAGTTTTTGGTCGGCATTACGGCTGGCAAAGAGGTGCTCTTTGTTAAATTCCAGTTTTTCGGTAAGCGCTTGTCTGTCATCCGTATTTTTACAATGCAGAAAAATAGACATATAATTACCGAGTGTTCTTCCTTCGTCATGTACCAGGTCCGAACCGTGAATAACGATGCTATCGGAAACAAGCGACCCGCTCACGACAGGCATTTCTGTGTAGCCCGCTAATTCCTTTTCAAAAGTTTCAAACTGCAGGGCGCCGCCAAAGCAGGTTTGGTAATAGGTGAGCGCTTTTCTGCAATTACCGGAAAATGTAATGAAGATCGCACTCACAAATTTACCGTGATTGGGGGTATTCATAGCAACTGAATTAAGCATCAGGAATTTCAGGCTCTACCAGCTTTATCAATTTCTCCAGCGATTCCTGCCAACCTAAATAACACATTTCTACCGGTATAGCTGCAGGAATCCCCTCCTGTGCCACCTTAAGTTCAGTGCCACATGAAACCTCCTTCAGCCATATGGTTGTTGTCATTTCTCCGGGTAAACCGGGGTCGTCAAACGTATCGGTGTATCTGATAGATTCATTGGGCCTTATTTCAAGGTACGTCCCACCAAAAGAATGTCCATTCCCCGTGCTGAAATTAATAAACGTCATGTTGAACTTTCCTCCTTCCCTGAAATCCATTTGCTGTACGGTGCACACAAAGCCGTAAGGCGGCAGCCAGGCTGAATGGGCTAAGGGGTCGGAAAATGCACGGAATACCTTCTCCGGGCTTGCTTTGATTACCCGGTGCAATGAAACTGAATTGCTTTCCATTGTTAAATTTAATTAATGATCAATTGATTATTTCCTTTCGTCTTTTACTGCTAAAGCTTCGCCGGCAATACCTGGTGATGCTCATCCGTGGTTTGGTAATTTGCCTTGCCGGCGGTTTGTATTTTATGCCCGTAGAGGTAAGAAACGGCAAGAATGCCCAGCACCACAAGCGGCATCAGCATAAACCCGACGTTCTGATCTACGCATGCATGACTGATGAATGCGTAGATCAGACTGAATGTAAGCCCCGCATATGCCCATTCCCTTAGCTTACCCGGTGTTTTAGGATAGGAAATAGCGAATACGCCGAGTACTTTACAAATAATAAGCGCATAGGCAAAGTAATCGGGATAGCCCAAAGGTTTGGTACCCATGTTTACGTATTGAGGTGAAAACAACAGGGTGCCAAGCGGCATGAGCCCTTCCCAAAGGATGATGACGGCGGTGGCCGCCCAGAAGATTATTTTGTTCTTTTTCATCGGTATAAGAGGTTTGTTTTATTAGCTGTTAACTGTTAGGTATTAGCGGGGTTGCCAAGGCAGGACCACTCTGTTTGCTGCTAAAACCTAAAACCTGACAGCTCATGGTTTATGAATTGGTTGATTCAACATATTTTACAAAGTTGTCCAGGATAGCCTGCCATCCCTGTTTCTGAAATTCAGGGTCATTTTCGGTTTCGGCATCAAATGTGGTTTCGATATGGGTTTTACCATTTTGCGGGGTAAACAACGTCGTTGCCTTTCTCCCGTCCGACATGGTGTAGGTAATTTCCCGGTGCAGGTCCACCTTATCATAGGTGCCTTCGAAGTCAAAGCCGAAGCTGCCGTCTCTGGCTTCCATCCGGTTCCTGAACCTACCGCCTGCCCTCAGGTCGTTTTCACTGCTGGGGGTATGCCAGCTCGGGTCGGGAGTGTTCCATTGCATAATGTCGCCGGGTGTATTCCAGGCTTTCCAAACGTCTGCTACCGGAGCATTTACGGTTGCTTCTACTGTAATTCTTGTTGCTTGTGCCATTGTCAGTCAATTTTTGTCCGTTAAAATTTACGATTCAAAATTACGGCGGAGTTAAAGAGGACGGCTGTTGTGAAAACGACAACTTTAGGGGTGGATTATGACAAAACTATTTTCTACCTTGCAGCCTAACGTGTTTCGCCGCCATGCAGATTTCCGTCTTTGTTCCCGAGTACGGGGTTATTGAAGCCGTCACGCCGCCGTTCAGGACCTTTCATACCGCCAATGAGTTTTTAACCACGTTTGGCAAAAAGCCCGTTTTCAAGGTCGAGTATGTGGGTTTGAGAGAATATGTGCCCGCTAACAACGGCGAATACACGATAAAAACCGACAGGTTGCTGAAGGATGTGACGGAGACGGACCTGCTGATCATACCGCCTACCTTTGGCGATACCGCCAGGGGGGTCCGGGCCAATGCGGAAGCGATACCCTATTTTAAGAAGCTGCACGAGAAAGGCTCAAGCCTGGCCAGCTTGTGTGTCGGCGCTTTTCTTTTAGCTGAAACCGGTTTGCTCAGTGGTAAAAAGTGCTCTACGCATTGGGCCCATGTGAGCGAATTCAGAGAAAGATACCCGGATGTGGAGGTGGAAGACGGGGCTATCATCACAGAACACGATAATATTTACAGCAGCGGCGGGGCGAACAGCCTATGGAATTTGATATTATACCTGGTAGAAAAGTTTTCGGACAGGGAAACCGCTATTATGATTTCGAAATATTTTGCATTGGATATCGGGCGGGATAGTCAATCCCAGTTCGCTATATTCAAGGGGCAACGGAATCACGGTGACGATGATATTCAAAAGGCGCAGGATTATATTGAAAAACACTACCAGGACAAAATAACCATCGAAACGCTGGCAGGCTTGGTGAATACGGGCCGCAGAACTTTTGAAAGGAGATTTAAGGAGGCTACCAACAACACTCCTATCGAATATATACAGCGGGTACGAATAGAAGCGGCCAAAAATTTCTTTGAAGCGTCGAGGAAGAACGTAACTGAAATAATGTTCGAGGTAGGCTATACGGATACGAAAGCATTCAGGGATATCTTTAAAAAGATCACGGGGCTTACTCCGATTGAATACCGGAATAAGTTTGCAAAAGTGGCAAATGAAGTGTAATTTATCGCATGTCCGCCAGCCGGAAAAGGGAATACAGGAACAAATATAATAAGGAGCTATGTTGCCGGTCTGAAAGCCGTTACGCTTGGGGCGACGGGCCGTTTCTATTCAAACTTATCTCGTGGAATCAGGCTCAGCATTTGACTGAAAAGTGATATTTTTACCATTCGGAGACTCTTTGGTTATGTTTCGCAACTACAACCTAACACTTTCGGGTGAGAGTCTCCCTTTTTTATGCGCTTTCAGGTTTTATTTTGGACAGGGTATGAATTCAATTATAAATTTCATCTGCTACACCACTAGGTTTCTGCTGTAAAAAAATAAACGAGGCTGAATTCAGCCTCGTTTATTTTTTTACTACTCAACTTCGAAATAATCAAATAAAACTATTCTTTGATTATTTTATGGGTGGTGTGGATACTGCCGGTGGCCGGTTTTTCTATAAAGATGGTATAGACCCCTGAAACCAACCCACGCACATCAAACCTGCAGGTCGTGCCTGTTACCTGGATTTTGTGCAGGCGCGTACCATAAAGGTTGGTGACATATACGATCTCGCCGCCTTTCAGACCAGTTATGGTTACAAAATCAGTTGCAGGATTGGGGTATACGGTTACCACCGCATTACTTCTGCTTACTACCCCATTCACGATTCCACTGTACTCATAGCTTCCGTCTTTATCCAGCATACGCAGGCGGTAGTAGTTGTTGCCCTTTTCAGCGCCTGCGTCGGTAAAGTTGTAGAGACTGCCGGTTCCTTTACCGGTAACCATGCCGATGTCCGAGAAGATGCGCCCGTCCCTGCTTCGCTCTATTTTGAATTGCTCAAAGTTTACCTCTCCGGAAGTGGCCCAGTTAAGCACCACAGAACCTTCGGCCCTAGTAGCAGTAAACCACACCAGTTTTACAGGCAGCGACTCATAAACCATCGTTACCGTCGCGTTCTCAGACAGACCGGTCGCATTTTCGGTAAGCGTGTAGGTAAGCCGGGTAGGATCGCTTTTGAAACCCTCCTGAGGCGAGAATGTGATATCACCCGTAGCCGGATCGTAGGTCCAGGTACCTTCACCCGGTACGGTGACTGTATTTCCCGAAACAGAGCTTCCTTCCGGTAATCCTTCCGTAGTCAGGGTAACGGTGGTGTTGTCCGGGGTAGCCGGGCTGCCGTCTGAAAGGGTATCATTTTCAAGGATATTCACCGTTGCATCGCTTCCGTGTTTGTTACCGCCACTCATGTCGTTGGACGGAACAGGAGGTCCCTGCACATAGGTTATGGTAACCGTAGCCGGCTCACTGGTAAGACCTGCCTCATCGGTTGCCGTGTACCGGATCGGCGCAGGATTACCGGTAAAGCCTGATTCAGGAGTAAAAGTCAGGGTACCGTCGTCATTACGGGTCCAGGTACCTTCTCCGGGTACGGTAAAGCCGGTCACATGCCCGTCTCCGTCGGTGGTGACATCGGCAGCGCCTTCAGGAGCGATGAGGCTGATTTTCTCAGGATCCAGAGTCCCTCCGTTGGGATCAGAATCGTTGTCAAGAAGGTCGACCGTCACGGCAGAACCCGCCGGTTGGTCCAGCTTTTCATCGTCATTGGCTACCGGCGGCTGGTTGATACCAAAGTCGATGCCGGTGATAGCCTCGCTGCCTACTGTGATGGGTGTCGAGCCGTCGGTATCCCCTTCCGAGGAACCGACCACTTCATAGCCATCGGGCGAAGTGATCCGAACGGTATAATCGCCCGGGACAACATTCTCAAAGGTATAGTTACCATCGGCATCGGTAGTGGTAGTAGCCACAATGTTGCCGGCATTGTCGTAAAGTGTTACAGTCGCACCTTCATAAAGAGTCCCGTCGGGAGTACCGCCATTGTTATCATTATAGACCGTACCGCTCACGGTAACCGGGGGAATATAGGTTATGGTAACCGTAGCCGGATCGCTGGTAAGGCCTGCCTCATCGGTTACCGTATACCGGATCGGCGCAGGGTTACCGGTAAAGCCTGATTCAGGAGTAAAAGTCAGGGTACCGTCGTCATTACGGATCCAGGTACCTTCTCCGGGTACGGTAAAGCCGGTCACATGCCCGTCTCCGTCGGTGGTGACATCGGTAGCACTTTCAGGAGCGATGAGGCTGATTTTCTCGGGATCCAGAGTCCCACCGTTGGGGTCAGAATCGTTGTCAAGAAGGCTCACGGTCACCGGAGAACCTGCAGGTTGGTCCAGCTTTTGGTCGTCAGAAGCCACAGGAGGCTCATTAATCCCGAAATTCACTCCGGTGGCATTCTGATTGCTTACCGAAATGGCTGTAGAGCCGTCTTTGTCTCCTTCCGAAGAGCCGACATTCTCAAAGCCGTCCGGCGTTGTTATCACCACGCGGTAGTTGCCCTGAAGAACGCCATTAAAAATATAGTTACCGTTGTTATCTGTAGTAGTGGTGCCAACAACATTGTTATTTTCATCGTATAACGTAACCGTTACTCCACCGTAACCGATGCCATCCGGGGTCCCGTTATTGTTGTCATTAAACACCGTACCGCTTACATCGTAGGTGTTAAGAGAAACACTCATCAGAAATGCATCGCCATTCACGGAACCCGTGGAGCTCCATGGTGATGACCCATTTCCGTCGCCATTCATTAAAACTCTGAAGGTGAGCGAGGTAATCCCGCTGCCATTTATTTTTACACTACCTGATGCGGCGGAGGGGCTACTGTTATTGGTAGCCGAAGTATACCTGGCGGCTGAATTATAGATCGTCTTGCCGCTACCCACCTGGAAAAAAGGGTTACCTGACAGCCGCGAAATAGTATAGTCATCGGTTAGTTCAAAACTGGTGCTAAGCCCCAGCGATCCACTGCCGGATGAGGCCTGATAAAATCCTCCCAGACCAGTAAGATGGAGTATCGGATCGGTAACCGGCCGGTTGAAGGTTATTATAAGGTCGCCAAAATAGACATTCTTGGAATTGGTAGGGATTCTGTTGGCTCCTGCGTTCGTAATAAGTGCATCCGCGAGAGTTGTCATCCCGACGCCGTAATCATTTACCACGTTGATCGGAGGTGTGGCGCCATCTGTTGAATAGTGGCTATTCTGTGAGCCGCTGAGGGCGTTCATGGCCTGATAGAGCATTCTTCCCGGCACAGTATTACTATTGGAGCTGATATCAGCTCCGAAGACCATGCCGCCGACACCGGAATTCCCCTCAACGGAGGCATACTGCTGGTTACTCAGTGAATAGGTTACCGTGGTAGCCGGGCTATAAACCCCGGCGTCTCCGCGGTACATCGTTACCGTCTTTGGGGTTGCCGAAGGGCCGCTTCCCGACGGGCCGCCTCCATTTTCAAACTTCAGTGACGTCTGGGCGAATGTCCCTGCGCCAAAAAAAAGTAAAACGAGAATTTTTACCGTAGTAGATTTCACACTCATAAGTAAAATTGGTTTGACTATTATATAAGTTTCTTTCGCCCTGTTGGGTGAAAGAAATAATGGCCGCAGAAGCCTTCCGAGCTAAGGGTTACTTCCTGATTTTAGGAGAACGAACTGATAACACAATAGAAATGGCCTCTGCTATTTCACACGAAAGTATCGGGTAGAAATCTAGCAAATTGCAGCAGCAGGCATTTTGAAAAGAGTTGTCAGGAAATGTGCAATAGAAATAACTTTTTCACCGGAAGCCTGGAAACTGTCTGTCCGTTCAGGCATTGAAGTATAGGCATTTCAACCTCTGCCCCAGCCGGCAGGCAAAATAAAGCCGGTTCAAAAAATGTTCAAAACATTTGGATTATTACTTATAAACTAAATATCTTTGTATATAAGATATTTAGACTATGAGCAAAATCCCCTCAGACAGCACAATTGACAAATTCAGAACCGCAAGCAGACAGTATTCTGACGCGTCCATTTTTATGCACGAAGCTATTGCACGAAAGGCAGGCTTGTCAGGTGCAGACCACAAGTACTTAGGACTGATACTTCAACACAAAGAATTAACCGCAGGCGACATTGCTAAGCTGACAGGATTAACAACAGGCGCCGTTACAGGTCTGATAGACCGTTTAGAGAAAAAGGAGCTTCTAAAAAGACAATTTACTAAAGACGATAGACGAAAAGTAATTATCATTCCGAATGTTGAAAATAGCATGAAGCTTTTACAACCTATTTTCAGCGAACTACAACAAAGAACTTCTGCCCTTATTGCTTCTTTTTCCGAAAAGGAAATTCAAATTATTGAGCGATATTTTACAGAAGCAACTGTCATAATGAACGAAACAACCAACAGCCTTAACAATAAATGAAGTAGACAAAATGGAAAATATAACAACATCATACTTAACAAGGGCCGAACTGTGGCTCTGCATTACGACACTCATTTATTTTTCAATGAATGGGGCACAAATTTTCGAGACCCTTGTGTTTGTTCCTAAGTGGGCAGATTCACCGCCCGACAATTTCAAACTTTTATTGGACGGACGGGGTGCAAGCCTTAAAAATTTTTGGATTATATTTCACTCGTTACATGAAATTATATTCATAGTCACCATTATTTTTTGTTGGAAAATTGATTCTGTCAGAAATTGGTTATTGATTTTATTTGTTATTCACTTTGCTGTAAGAGTTTGGACGCTTTCCTTTTTTGCACCTAATATCATAAGCTTTCAAAAAGCAGCTGAAACACCGTCACTTATAAAAGACCTAATCAACCGAGTATCACTTTGGCAGACACTTAATTATGTGAGAGTAGCAATTTTTATGGCTATTTCGATAGGGCTTATTCCTTTGTGTATTAAGTTGTTTAAATTACGATATTAAAATCTTTAAAATAAGAAGGAAAATGAATAAGATAGAGAATAGTAATTTCAAAAGACTTATTGGCGTTTGGAAAACCACAGGCAATATTAGATCAGGACAGGATAATATGAAATTAATCGGTACTGACAGTTATGAATTGATACTCGACGGAAATTACATTTTGCATAAGGCAGATGTGAAAATGGGAAATGAAAGAAGTGAAACTTTTGAAATCATTAAATTGGATAATGCATTGGACACGGCTACAATGCAATACTTCAACTCGAAGGGAGAAGAGGGTATAATGCGGAGTTCTATAATCAACAATGAGTTCAAAATTGAAGGAAATGGTTTGAAATACAAAGGAATACTCAACGAAGAAAATACGCTGATTAGTGGTAAATGGTATGTTCAGTCAAAAAATAAAAAATGGGAAGACTTTATTGAGCTAAACCTTGAAAAGCAATTATGATTATAAAATCGATTTTGAAGGAATGCACTCACAGTAGCCGGGTTTTCACAAGCCGTGAAGCCCTTATCCTTCAAACCTTTTGCTCTATTTTTAATTTTATTACCTCGATCGGATCGGAAGCAGAAATTAGATAATATTCGTCTTCACACGCCTTGACAAGCAACAGGGCGATTTATAAAACAAAGCCTTCCTCACTCTCCTACTCCGGTTGCTTGTCAAATTGAGTGTCCACCCAATCGAGCATATCTTCATATTGTTCGTCGTTCTTTATTGGTTTAGACTCCATCCATGGCATTATTAGTTTCAATCCTTCTCCTTCGTGGATTTGTATTTTAAGCGTATTCCTACTCGAATCACTACGAAATGCCCAGATGTTTCAATCCTTCTCCTTTGTGGATTTGTATTTTAAGAGGATAATCGAAAAATATGACGGTATAGATAACTTGCGTTTCAATCCTTCTCCTCTGGATTGTACTTCTGAAAGAGGCGAACGGTATAGACTGGAAAAGCTATGGGCCAGGTTTCAATCCTTCTTCTCTGGATTGTACTTCTGAAAGTGTTCCCGATCTCCCGGGAACGTGGTACAAATATGGGTTTCAATCCTTCTTCTCTGGATTGTACTTCTGAAAGTATTGCTCGGCAGCTTCGCATTATTAATTCACTTCGTTTCAATCCTTCTTCTCTGGATTGTACTTCTGAAAGCCGGCAGAAATGATCCTTCTGCTCCTGGCGTTGATCGTTTCAATCCTTCTTCTTCGTGGATTTGTATTTTAAGAAAGAAAGGCCGCCGAAGAGGCCCTAATGAATTCGATGTTTCAATCCTTCTCCTTCGTGGATTTGTATTTTAAGAACGTTCCGGGCTAGTTTAAAACAGATCGCTCAGTTGTTTCAATCCTTCTCCTTCGTGGATTTGTATTTTAAGCCGCCCGCATCTTTGGAGTGAGTTTTCCAGGCATCAGTTTCAATCCTTCTCCTTCGTGGATTTGTATTTTAAGGAAGTAGAGCAGCGCCTGTCCAAACTGGTTATAGATGTTTCAACCCTTCTCCTTCGTGGATTTGTATTTTAAGTCACAACGAAGGCGGGACCACTACCGGAAGTCAAAGCGGTTTCAATCCTTCTCCTTCGTGGATTTGTATTTTAAGAGAAGTGGAAGCGATCGAAAATTCGTAATGAAGTACGTTTCAATCCTTCTCCTTCGTGGATTTATATTTTAAGTCCTTGATTCTCAGTACTTAAAGACATAGAATTTATGTTTCAATCCTTCTCCTTCGTGGATTTGTATTTTAAGCGGAGGATGGCGGATCGGTAGTATACCAGAGACTTGGTTTCAATCCTTCTCCTTCGTGGATTTGTATTTTAAGGGGTTTTTGCCCGCCGAAGGAATGAGCTTGAATTGACGGTTTCAATCCTTCTCCTTTTTGATACGTCGCTACCATACTATATTTTACGGGGCTTGACCGTACGAACGTCTATTCTATCATATTCTGCGTGGGAACCAAACCATTTTATCTGTATGGCTTTGTATTTAAATACCATCCGCACTACCAAGGGATAATGATTACCTCTGATATTAAATACCACCCTGTCGTCACCTACCAGGCTTGCATTGGCATAAATTGCCTTCAACTCCTGAAAAGATGTAAACTCGCTTACTAACATCTCTCCATACCACTCCAATAATGCATCGGCCGCTTTGGGGTAGAGCTGGCAATAGTTCAGCAATGCTTTGCGGGTAATAATGTTGAATATAAAAAGTTCTCTATTAGTAAACAAAGCTAATTGATTTCACTTGTAATACCAAACCCCTGATCGCTTGTTTATCCTGATCCAATCAATTCGGCAACGACATGGTAGTGAAGTTTTCTTATGAAACTATGACTCAACATTTTGAATGATCCGGAGGAAGCAATTCCTAGCCCGGCATCTGTAACCTGATAACCTGTCCCGGTTTCGATCCTTTTCTCTCTGGATTATACTTGTGAAAGGGTGAAGTCAGCGAGATATCTGCAGTAAGCGTTTTGTTTCAATCCTTCTTCCCTGGATTGTACTTATGAAAGCTTAAGATGGATCTTGTGGTGCGGGATATTCTGTAGTTTCAATCCTTCTTCTCTGGATTGTACTTCTGAAAGACCAACAGATAGGGGATCAATACTTTAATTTTGCTGTTTCAATCCTTCTTCTCTGGACTGTACTTCTGAAAGATAGCACTTTCTTACCTTTCTCTGTGAAGACCGTGCGTTTCAATCCTTCTTCTCTGGATTGTACTTCTGAAAGCCGTTATGGTAAGCCTCTGTTTTCCGGAAGCATCCGGTTTCAATCCTTCTTCTCTGGATTGTACTTCTGAAAGGGAATTTCGACAGGATACCCGGAAAAGAGGAAATACGTTTCAATCCTTCTTCTCTGGATTGTACTTCTGAAAGATTTTCCCCTTTCTTTTAGTACCTGTACAAGTTCCTTGTTTCAATCCTTCTTCTCTGGATTGTACTTCTGAAAGCAAATGATCAGCCGACTTAATGAGATATGTAATCAGTTTCAATCCTTCTTCTCTGGACTGTACTTATGAAAGTTCTATTCTGTTTGTTGTCATTTTTTCCATTTTTCGTTTCAATCCTTCTTCTCTGGACTGTACTTATGAAAGTACTGACGTTGTCAGACACTCCGTCCAGGAAAAAGTGTTTCAATCCTTCTTCTCTGGACTGTACTTATGAAAGAAAAGGCACAGGACGGCAGGCGTGATGGTGTGTATCCGTTTCAATCCTTCTTCTCTGGACTGTACTTATGAAAGCTCATCCCAATCATCGAACAGCATGTGACCGAATTCTGGTTTCAATCCTTCTTCTCTGGACTGTACTTATGAAAGCAAAATCGAAACCGATCATCCTGAATAGCACCAATTGTTTCAATCCTTCTTCTCTGGACTGTACTTATGAAAGCCAGGTCGGCGATAATCCGCCAGTAGCAAATCGCCAGTTTCAATCCTTCTTCTCTGGACTGTACTTATGAAAGCATAATTGCCAGGGGGGAGAGCCAGGCCCTCCCCGAAGTTTCAATCCTTCTTCTCTGGACTGTACTTATGAAAGGGGCGCCCAAGACTTTTTTCAGGAAAGAGCTTGTGAGTTTCAATCCTTCTTCTCTGGACTGTACTTATGAAAGATACTTCAGGCTCGTGGAGAGTACAGCACGATGTGGGTTTCAATCCTTCTTCTCTGGACTGTACTTATGAAAGGGTAATTCCCCTTTACCGTGAGCTTAAGGTGTTCCCGGTTTCAATCCTTCTTCTCTGGACTGTACTTATGAAAGCCGTGGTCGAGGCCTGCGGTTAAATCTGTTTTTCCGAGTTTCAATCCTTCTTCTCTGGACTGTACTTATGAAAGAAAACCCACTGGCCCGCCTGAGTCCATGGGTTGGACGGTTTCAATCCTTCTTCTCTGGACTGTACTTATGAAAGAATATAAGCGCCCTCCGGCAGCTCAGCGCCCTCCTGTTTCAATCCTTCTTCTCTGGACTGTACTTATGAAAGAACTCTGATCCGCTCTTCTCCTATTACATTATGCAGTTTCAATCCTTCTTCTCTGGACTGTACTTATGAAAGTTTTCTGTATTTTCTCAGCTGTGCCATTTTGTGATGTTTCAATCCTTCTTCTCTGGACTGTACTTATGAAAGAAATCTGATCCAGAAATACCCGCCGATCTTGTGCCGGTTTCAATCCTTCTTCTCTGGACTGTACTTATGAAAGATATCTGGTTTGCCCGTAACCGACAGTTGATCGACGAGTTTCAATCCTTCTTCTCTGGACTGTACTTATGAAAGCCTCTTTGAAAGTCGTTTTTCGGCTTTTTGAATGGGAGTTTCAATCCTTCTTCTCTGGACTGTACTTATGAAAGGTGGCCAAATCAAATTTGCTGCTGATACCAAAATCCGTTTCAATCCTTCTTCTCTGGACTGTACTTATGAAAGCAAGCGCAGGCGCAACGGATACAGTTAGAGGCTACGGTTTCAATCCTTCTTCTCTGGACTGTACTTATGAAAGAACCGCCCAAAAACCGCCTGTTTCGCCCCCTGTTGAGTTTCAATCCTTCTTCTCTGGACTGTACTTATGAAAGACCAATGTTACCGTTTAATAACTGTTAAAAAGTATTGTTTCAATCCTTCTTCTCTGGACTGTACTTATGAAAGAGAAAGCCGGGGATACATGCTCCCTATCATTGCAGAGTTTCAATCCTTCTTCTCTGGACTGTACTTATGAAAGCCTGGCGCACCTTATACATTTCACCCTGCATCTCCTGTTTCAATCCTTCTTCTCTGGACTGTACTTATGAAAGCTGCTTACAACATCTGCCGCCTGGAGTACATGGGGGTGTTTCAATCCTTCTTCTCTGGACTGTACTTATGAAAGTTTGAACGTTCTTTGTATGGCAGCGCCATCATTTCCTGTTTCAATCCTTCTTCTCTGGACTGTACTTATGAAAGCCCTCTCTCACTGTTACATCATGTTCTCCCTTGACGGTTTCAATCCTTCTTCTCTGGACTGTACTTATGAAAGTCCCACCCATATTGGCCTCCAGAGCAATAATCTTATTGTTTCAATCCTTCTTCTCTGGACTGTACTTATGAAAGGACCGTGTTCGTCGTCGAGCAAAAAGGTAGAAAGCCGTTTCAATCCTTCTTCTCTGGACTGTACTTATGAAAGCAGCGGGACGACCTACGCGATAAAGCCAAACGCGTGTTTCAATCCTTCTTCTCTGGACTGTACTTATGAAAGCTTCCGGAAACGGGTCGGCAACAAATTCCTGGATCAACGTTTCAATCCTTCTTCTCTGGACTGTACTTATGAAAGTTGATTTTTCCAGCTCGCCCGCGTTTTACCGCGCCTTGTTTCAATCCTTCTTCTCTGGACTGTACTTATGAAAGATTTGGGCAGGGTCAGAACAATCTCCTTTACCATTGTTTCAATCCTTCTTCTCTGGACTGTACTTATGAAAGGTACGTATGCAGAATGTCTACTGATCATGGATTCAGGTTTCAATCCTTCTTCTCTGGACTGTACTTATGAAAGTGCGCCTGCGGCTGTGGCCGGATCGTTACCGGTCGGGTTTCAATCCTTCTTCTCTGGACTGTACTTATGAAAGATTTATATGCCGCCTCTCTCCGGGTTATTCCCTGCTGTTTCAATCCTTCTTCTCTGGACTGTACTTATGAAAGAGGGGCTTCCCCGTGACTTCGATCTGCCTGATATGCAGTTTCAATCCTTCTTCTCTGGACTGTACTTATGAAAGTATACATTCCAGATACGCATAATATCTCTTTTGGAGGTTTCAATCCTTCTTCTCTGGACTGTACTTATGAAAGTCCATAGGCCCCCAGAGCACCCACAAAAAAAGTGGGTTTCAATCCTTCTTCTCTGGACTGTACTTATGAAAGGCGTCCTAACCTTTAATTGATTATAAATCAAAACATTACCCCACATGGAGCAAACCTCTTTTTCAAAAAAACAATATGTCAAAGAACGCTTTTTAACTTCATTTCTATCCTGTTTCCGGAACGATATAGTCCTGAAAGCAAACCACTTATCTTCAGTTTCAAACTCCTTCTCCATAAATTGCCACCCGGAAAGCCTTATCATTTTATACAAATATTCCGATAAGTGCAAGATACACAGCGGGCTTTGTATTTAGTAGCTTTCGGGTAGCGATTTCGGTCAATAATATCAAAAATATCGGATGCCGCATCTTGAACACGCGATTTGTCTGAATCGTTAACTTCCACCTCAACCACCTTATTCCTGCTCCTTGTATAGACAATAAATCCTTTACGCACGGGTTTCCGAAAATTTTCTTCTATCAGCCAGGCGTAGCAATACAACTGCGTTTTATAAGTATCATAGACACGATCTTTGTACTCCGCAAACTTATAGTCGAGCGGCGCCATACTGCCGTCCTGTAAGGTTAGCACTTCATCCATACGTCCGCGGATCATGCCATTGGTCAGGTACTGATCCAGCCGCTTCTCCACCACTCCCAGCCTCCGGCGTAGGTAATCTTTGTTCTGTTCCAGTCTTTCGTCGTGCAGATGACGCCCGCGCGTCACCAGGTAATTTTTATCTTCATGCTGCGGGATCCGGAGGACATATTCAAAATAGGTAAACCGCGGGCAAAATAAATATTCGATAATATGAGACGGCGTCAGGCTTTGCATCTTGTTATAAAAATAAGGCGTTCACTTCATCGTTTACCAACTTTCTGTCAAATGCCTGTCCAAGCAGAACAGTATTCCGGAGCTCATCCTGGCTCATCGGGAAAATATAAACTTTGTCTTTTTCCTCGTCAATCAGATCCTCCAGTTGGAGGGAAAGTGAGGACTTCCCAGCCGGGCTAAGCCTTCCCAGAAAGCAGGAAAACTGAACCCTGTACAACCCCGCCTGCATACAGGCTTTCGCCGCCTTAGTCCGGCTGCGGTCATTCTCTATATCGTATAATACCCAGATAAGCATATGAAAAATTAAAGAGTGAGGTATCAGATACAGGTCATCAGGTAATAGTTTTTTTCCCGATCAATGTATTTCCAAAATGATGCGCATCGTACTGAATAACGGTACTTCGCGCCATGTTGCGGCCACCATGCCGTATCGGCTGGCCGTCCATAAATTCGTTAAAGGCGGTTACCAGCAGCGCTTTACCCTCTTTATTGAGCGACACCCCGTTGACCAACTCGTCGATATGTGCTTTGTTTACTTTCTTGGCTGAAAAAAGGCGAAATACCACTTCATCGGCATAGATACGGTAGGGTTCGATAAAGTCATAGACCATGCTGAGCTGGTTATAATCGTCGCGATGCATAAATCCGAGATACGGATCGATACCAGCGATGATCAGCGACTTCTCGATCTTGCTGTACAATACGCCATAAGCATAGTTAAGGAAGGCGTTGAACGCATCCTGCGCAGGTCGCATGCTCCTCCCGGCAAACCGGTATCCCTCCGGTAATACATAGCTCAGCGTCTCAAAATACAGCCTCCCGGCAGTACCTTCCAATCCGCGCAGGCTGTCGGCTACCTCGGATACAGTTCCGGCTTCCGCATTCTGTACAGACGCTGCCAACGCTTCTATCCTGGTAATCTTATCATCCAGGTATACTCCATGCTGCGCACGGTGTTTTTTCAGATCCTTGATAAAAGCAAGCTGGTTATCTAGCTTTTGCCCCAGCCAGGACTTAATCCAGTACAATCCCATCTTGCCGATGCTGGCTTCCAGTTGCGCTTTCCTGATTTTAGTCGTGCTGCCCAGCTTGCTATGCCATACCCGTCCGAACGGATCGCCGTCTTTTTCCAGGAAGACGATGTCGACGTTATGGGTCATGGCCAGTAAAATAGCATCCGTACTGAGCGCCGTACCCGTACAAAGCCAGATAGCGGTTACTTTATGTACGGAGAAGTGCTTTTTCTGCACTTCCTTGTTTTCGTCGCGCGTACGGACTTCGAACATGTCGTCCCTGACGTGTACATACGCGCCGTAGGTATTGATATGGAGATGCATGGTGAGGAGGGGGCTAAAAAGATGTTTCAATCCTTTTTATAGACCATAGGACATTAAGCAAAAAAAACCTGCGCAGGGATGCCAAGTTGCTCGTGGAAAATTTTAGCCAATCTAAGCGTTAGAGGTTTTTTCCCGCTTAACAGAGCAGATACATAGCTTTTGCTTCCTATCCACCTCGTTAAATCCTTACTCTTCAGGCCTTTCTCCTCCATTTTCAGCTTTATCACTTCAATTGGATCGGGAACAGGAACCGGATAATGTTCATCTTCATACGCCTTGATAAGCAACAGGGCGATCTGCAAAGCAATGCCTTCCTTACTATCCGGCTCCGGAAGGTTGTCAAACCGGGTATCCACCCAATTGAGCATTGCTTCATATTGTTCGTCGTTTTTTATTGGTTTTAATTCCATAGCATTGGTTGTTTCAATACTTCTTATGGTGGAATGTATTTTAACTGCAGTGAGTCGCGTACTAGCAACTGATGTTATATTCTACCAGGTTAACAGTTCGAACATCTATTTTATCATACTCTGCATGAGAACCAAACCATTTTATCTGTATGGCTTTATACTTAAATACCATCCGTACTACCAACCGATAATGATTACCCCTGATATTAAATACCACCCTGTCATCGCCCACAAGGCTTGCATTGGCGTAAACTGCTTTTAGCTCCTGAAAAGAAGTAAACTCGCTTACTAACAACTCATTATACCACTCCAATAATGCATTAGCCGCTTTTGGATAGAGCTGGCAATAGCTCAACAATGCTTTACGGGTTATAATGTTAAACATAAAAGTTCTCTATTAGTAAACAAAGTTAATCGGTTTTCCTGATCGTTCCAAACCCTCTTGCGGCTTGCTTCCCTAATCCGATGTAGTCAGGCATTAAGACATTCGTGGTGAAGCTTCCCCCAAAAGCGGTGAATTCTACATTTTTGAATTTGGTTTTGACAGGCTCCGTCTGTGAAAGCTTCAGCATAATCTTTTGCCCGGGTATCTCTTTATCCGGTTTCAATCCGAATGCTTCCACAAACGTGAGGATATTGGCGACGGCAGTATTCCTGAGGATCATCCCTTTCCCGGCATCATCAGCCTGCTGGTAAGCCCTGAAATTCTTTTGATTGAGGCCCAGCCAGAGTGTTTCGAACCGGTAGGTATGCAGCTCCTCCGAAATGCCGATAATACGTTGCCTGTGCTCGATATGCTTGCTTAAAACAGGGATGACCTGTCCTTCGATATTGAGTTCCCTGATCCGGAGAAAGAGTTCTACCAGCAACTGTGCACCTTCGGCCATTCCTACCAATGTAGGGGTTTTGTGCAGCACTTTATATTGCACCAACGGGTAGGCGTAACGGTATTTGGGTCCCTCATCGCCGGTTTCCTCGAAATGGTTGTGCAGCAACGGCGAATGCTCCCGGAAGAGTTCTCCGAAGTACCCGCGCAGCTTGTGGGCATCGCGGACGCGGAGGGTGATTTCGGGGAAAGTGATGGTGGTGAGGGGGATGGTGGTGGTCATGGGGGGTTATAATATTGCAGTCAGTCCTTCGCTGACCGGTTCGTTACTTCTATCGAAGCCTGTCACGATATCATAAAAATCATTGATTTCATCAGAAGGTACCAGGTAAAGCCCTTCGCTCAAAACATATCGGCTGCTTAATTTCAGGTCCTTCATTTTGGGCAAATAGTCCGGGACGCTTATGATTCTCTGATGAAAGTTGAGCTTATGATTTTTATCAAAATTTTCTTTCGTTATATCGCCGGCAATCAAACTAAGATATGCATGTTTCGATTCGGTCGCTGTCGGGTCTATCTCAATAAAAACGGACGACACTCCTCCACGCTTCTCAATGACTTGAAAATGCGATATAGGGAATGTATCGGCGTTTTCATCATCATAATGAAGCGTCTTCATACTGTTAAAAAACTGGCGGGATTCAAAAAACGATGTGGAATCTTCGGCGGAAAGCGAATCGTAATAAAATTCAATCATTTGAAGGTAATATTCCTCCCCGATCTCTGGCCCGAAGGCGGCGATTCCTTGTTCTAAGGCACTTAGGGCCTGTTCCGTAGTGAGGCGTCCGTAGACTTTACAGCAGTCGCCAAAGTCTACGATGTACAAGGGCGAATTCCGGCGATCCGTTGTGTTTTCACGATTAATGCGCCCTGCAACCTGGATAATAGAATCGAAAGGTCCCAAATCCCGGAAGCCCATATCAAAATCCAGGTCGACACCGGCCTCAATTGCCTGCGTGCTGATCAATACCGGTTTTAAGCCGCCCCTTAAATCCTGTTTGATCTGTTCGATAATAGCGAGCCGGTGGCAGGGGATTACGTTTGTACTCAGGTAGTAAACCGGATTTTCAAGTCCTTTTTCTTCGATAAACCTCTTTATCTCCCTAAATACATCGACGGAGCGTTTTACAATATTGCATACTATCAGGCATGACCTATCGTGCCCCCAATAATTTGAAAAGTAATCTTTAACAAACATCCGCTCATCCTGTATCGGCCTGTTTATGAGTGGAACAATTTTCGTTCGTTGGAAAGCCGCAAATACTTCCCTATATCCAGCTAACAGCTCGAGAGGCTGAGCCAGGTCGCCGACCTTCTGAGTTTCGATAATTTCACGGTTAGCAAGGTCGAAGGTTTTGGGCTTCGTTGCCGTCATGAGGATAACCCTCGTATTAAGGAATTTGGAGAGATAATATAGTGCTGCGCCTACCAATGGCAGATGATCCAGCCGGATCGTTTGCACCTCATCAAGAATAACAATAGCACCTGCAAAGTGGTGGAATTTTTTTAATAACTTATTCCGGTTGCCAATCAGTGTTTGAAGAAACTGAACAAAGGTCGTAATGACGACGTCGCTCTGCCAGGTGTCCAACAGCATCGTTTGCTGATGATACTCGTGATTCTCCTCGTCTTCCGCTTTCTTTCCTTTGGTCAATTGTTCGAAAGCATCGGCAAACTGGTAGTGCGCAAGCACCCTTCCATGGGATCCGATTACGCGTTCATATTCTTTGATCGCCTGTTCGATAATATTGATAAAAGGCAGCGCATAAATGATCTGAGGCTCGTAGCCTTCCTTTTCCCGAATGATCTGTTTTAGCCGCAATGCAAAATCCAGGGCTGTCAGTGTTTTTCCTATGCCGGTTGGCGCCGTCAGTGTAAAAAGCAACTGTTTTACAATATCCGGATCGTTCAGATGACGTAAAACAGAGGCCCGGACAAAGGCTCTCAATTCATTCTGATTCAGATTTTTCAGTACAAGCCCTTTTACCAGATCTGCTTGAACTATACCAATCCTTCCGTCTACCAGGTCACGAGGTAGCGGTAAACGTTCATATTCTTTCGTATCGGAAGCATCCAGCTTGTCGGCTTCTATCAGCAGCGAAAAAAGATAGTTGATCAGGAAATAATGCTGAATGTCTGGATCCTTTTGAATTTTCCGAATTGTCCTGACAAATTTTTGATCCGGGTATATGAGATACTTTCTTAACTCGGCATCCTCAATTTCATTTGATATTTGATCCAGGTGGTCTTTGATCGTGTCAACTTGCTTGTCAAAAATACGCTGATCCCTACTAAAATCTTTTACATACTCTTTGAGCGCACCTATCGGGATAAGATCGGAATGGTGCCGAAAAATTACGTAGGCCGCAATAATAGCTTCTTTTTCTAACCCGCTGGCAATGAGCTTCTGGTAGAGAACGAATCCACCCAACTTAGCGTGTTGTTTTAGCTCCTCGTCAAACTCCGGAAGTCCTAAGAGATATCTGAAAAAATGGAGGTTATATTTACCAAAATCGTGGTAAAGACAGATTTGATCTATCAGGGAAGCGATATCCGTTCCGGGTTTGAAATTGAGCCGATTGTATAATGATTTCAAAGCGATGCTCCGTACCGAAAAAGTATGGGTACGAAGCTCTTTTGAACCATACTTTCTTCCGTCATCGTCTGTTTTACTGTGGGAGAAGAACCTGTTCATTCTATAAAAACAATATGCTGAGTCTCTCCCCCGGCACTTAGCCGGTAGTAAGGACTGTTGAGCTGAAGCCGCATTTCCTTCGATGAAGTAGAAAACAGCACACGAACCATTTTCATTAATTCCCGGTCATGATTGGCTACGAAATCAGCAGGAAGTAATTCTTCTTCGATCATCTCCAGGGAATCCGGAGAGCGGTCCGGATCAAAATCGATTTTTTCAATGAATCCGGAGGGAACTGCGGAGTGAATCGAAACCCAGCCGACGGGCATGATTTCCTGAATATCTGCACGTTCGTAAATGCTAAATGCCGATACGGAGGCTGTAAAGTTTGCCGTCCCGAAGGTAAGGGCAAATCGATGCTCTTTGAGGCGCAACACCATTTTTAAGGCTTCAAAAGTGTCTGTTCCTGAATCAGTACACGACACGAACACGCGATACGTTACCATATCCCTGCTGATATCGAAGCCGCTCATCACTTCGAAAGGAGTCTGAATACGTCCTCCGGATCCGTTCAAATCACCTTTCCTTTTTACACTTAACATGTTAAGCCTATGAAACGTCTTTTTCAAGGGAGTAAGGACACTTATACCAATCCTGATCCTGTCAGAGGCAAACTCCTCATAGTAGGTATCGCGCGGACGTCCCAGCATACCGGCCAGCATGCCGATCACGGTTGTACGTGGCGGAATGCTAAACGACATGGCCGTGTTGTTTGCGTAATACTTCCGGAAATGCGCCAGCTTACCGGTAATATCAATTTGCAATACTTCCATAAATCAGGCTTTTACAGAAATATCAGGGGTTGATCTGATATAGACTTCCTTGACAGCCTTACCTGGTCCTTCGTTTTCGGCAATAAGGGCTTGCAGTCCGGATAAATTGAGCCGTAGATCGCCGAACTTCCGAATCCCTTTTTCGTCCAGGCCTTCCTCCGGCTCGGCAACGATATAATTCCTCAGATCACCAAAGTGCCCATTGAAGTGACCGTCGTTATAAATGATTTCAACATAGAGTTTCGGGTACTGGTTAAGCTTTGACCGCGTCGGCAACGAAGGAATACTATTCCATATCGCATCACGAAACGTTATAATGTCATCGGGTGTCAAACCTGTACTTTGTGCAGCATATTTATTGATCGTGCCGTTAAAGGCAAGCAAGCTGTAGTGAACACGGTAGTCTTTCCCGAAAGTACTGCTATCATCGTTCATAATCGTAACAATTGAACTTGACTCCATCAGTTGCACTTTATGAAGAGAATATCCCCAGTTGATCTGAACCGGGCCTGTATAAGCTTTAGTAAAACCTCCAATAGCGAATGCGCTACCGAAAAGTCGGACATCTATAAACTTTTGTTTTACTAAGTATCTTAATAAAGCGTAGTTAACCTCTGGATGAGGAGGAGTGTGTTTATTACTTTTTTTTGGACCCTTTAAATATTCCAGCAACGTTAATTGATCTGAGTGCCCCTCTCTAGCCTCGTTGAATTTTCTAATTAATGCATCGTTGTTCTCAAAAACGGTATCAATATTCAGATTTTCCGAAAATAGTCTTGTCAAAACAGCTTCCAGTTTAGATTCACCACTCACCTTTTTCTCTTCCTCCATATCAACGAAGATATCTCTACCGATTATTTTGAAATAATCACGTATGTAACGCTTAAGCCTTGTGTCTGTCACAAGGTTGGTATCCGTATCGTAATCCATACGGGGTTTATTTTCCTGGTCCGGATCGCCATTGGGATTGCATTGAGATGCTTCGTATAGGAAAAGGAAATCAGCGTTGTTCGAAATAGTAGTCATAAGAATAAGCCTTAAAACAGGTTGAGAGGAAATTTATTTTGAATAGAAAGAGTAGCCGGATAAGATGAAAAAGAGGGCCTCGTTCGGCTTCATACTCCAGTTGTTATAATTGAAGAACTCTGTAAATCTGCTAAAAGCAGGTTCTGTAAACGCGTGGAGACTGTATTGCTGAGTTTTTTCCGACAGATCTTTCTTAAGCTTCAGTATGTCGTCTTTGTCCATACCGTTATAATTGAGCTTGTTCAAGACTGGCTTCGATGTATATCCTTTCTCATATTGCTTACGCGCGACCGTACTAAGCACCCGTCCCAGATAGAACAGCGCTTTTTGACTATCGTTGTAATCCATCTTTATAAAAAACGCCTCAACTTTCTTCTGAGACTCCGAGGATTGTTCAGCAGGTGTCACAGCTTCGGGTATTGGGTTATCTGTTTGCTCCATATTATGAATCAGTTTGAAAGGTTTTAGTACTTTAAATAAGGCGAGGTATTGAAAAACAGCGTCTCGTATAGCAAAATCAAAAATGTTGTTTTTGCGAATATTCGTATAGCCTGAATACCGGTTAAACCGGTGGCATAAAATAAGTTCTCTGAAATACCCAAATAGTTTTTCCCGTTCGATAGGTCGCTTTTCGAGGAGCTGTTTAAACAATAAAAGCGCTACGTTTTTCTTTTCCTTATCCTTGCGGACAGGAATAATCGAATAAACGGTAAATAGATTGAATTCCAACACGTTACCATCTCCAACACTCATTACGTTCCCCCAGTTTACCCCTTCAAGGCTTTTGAACTCCTCGTTGACGATCCTGAATTCGCGGATCAGGCGCTCGAAGTGAGTTCTACTGACATCTTTGATAATGTTGATGGTTTTGAAGAAATTTCCGTCTGATTCGAAACCAAGGAAATTGATCCAATAGGGTTCCTCGTCTACCTCGTCCGCGATTTCAGCAACAATCTCCTCATAAATTTTATATTGAAATAACAGGTCGGATTGCCTCGAGAGCTTATCCAGTGTGTCTTCTATCGGAGCGCTATTGCTATGAAGTAGCTGCGGAATGATACAGTGATCTATGCCGGCAATTTTTGTCTTGTACTCATTCAGCAGCTTTTGCGACCCCCGCTCCAGATCGGTCAAGGTCTCTCTGTCAATCTGGTAATTGCGTGAGAAATTTCCTCCATCAAAATTATTTGCATAGTTGATCGTAGTGGTTACAAACATCTTATTCAGGTTGTACCTGACTATTGATTCAGGCTCCCTTACGTTTTCCCGGAGTTCTCCGGTGGCATAACAGAGTCTGGGAGCTTGCTTCTCGTCACTGCTGAGGGGATTGTCATCCAGAAATTTTCTTTTCAGGAAGCTTTTATAACCATCAATATCCCGAAAGTACACAGGCTCATCCCAACCTTTCGCTGCCCAAATCACGCCCACTACGAGGAGCACAACTTGTTCGTTCGGCTTTAAGGACAACGCTTCCGTAATTTTTTTTGGATCCGCACTACCCTTTTCAGACAAGTAGGAGCTTTCAAAAGCATCTCGATGCTGAAACAAGGCCTGCAAAACTTCGTATAGAGGTGTAGTTTGCAGGTCGGGGAATCCTTTATCTATCGCTTCTGTAAACTGCCCCTGAACGGACGGGTTTCCATTTTTGTCTGGAATGCCGAAGAAAGATTTCCTCAGTTGTTCAAACCCCTTCGTTTCTACACAGGTATAGATTGCCTTGTTGTTCCCTCCCTGTATTTTTACATTGAAGAATCTTTCAGGCGATTTCTCTTCATCGTAGGGGATCAGTTTGCCTAAGCTTGATGTCCCGTGGTCCAGGTTAAAAATAAGGGGTGCGATGTAGTTCGTAATTTTATCCCCTTTTTTTGTCTGTGTCGGGAATTTAGGCCTATGGAGGATGTCATCCCATTCTCCCTGGTTTAGGCCGGCCTGACGTCCTAGCTTAATAAGTGTTTGTAGCATTATATACTAAAATGAGTTAGGTCGTAACACAATTATCGCTCAATACAGATACATAACTTCGAAACACTCTTTTTCAATAGGTACTTCTATGAACTACTGGCCTATTCAAAAAGTGAATTGGGTTATGTCTGCCTGCTTTGATCGATAAAGAAAGATTATAACACACGTTCGATAAAGGAGTTTTAATACTTAAAACCCAATATATCGAATTCCCTCTCAGAATAGTATAAATCCAACGATAAAAAATACCGTAAATTTAGTAACCGGTCATGTCTACTCTCCAGGCATCGTAAATCGATAGTTTTGAAATCACTCCTAATGTTAAATCTACTATGGTGGACATTTTTGGAAAGCGATGAATATCGCGGAAAACCACGTATCGGTCTGTATAATGCCGCCCCTCCGGGGCTCCTGGCAATGTATCCCGCGTTATGGCTATAATCCTTTCACCCCTTCGGGGTTAAAAGCCAACCCCGAAGGGGTGAAAGGATTATAGCAAAGGAAACATGACGTAAATCTTAAGGATGGGGCGGCATAGGTCGACTCCTTGAAAATCTTTGATTGCAAAGGGGCTGAAGATCCTTATTTGTCTACACATGCGATACGACATCGTAGCGTTGACGTAACACTAGCGAGGTGTTAACGTATTATAGTGGGCTGTGAAGACACAGCCCACGGCACTCCACGCCGGAGGAAGCTATTTCTTCACCATCTCCCTCAGCAACGCGATCTGCTCTTCGTTGGACGCGATCTGCTTGTCTTTCGTTCGTATAATCTCCGCGTTAAGACGCTTGATTTCGTCGAGTGACTCAAGCCATTTTTCGACCGGGTTAATGTTGAAGAACGGACTGCTTTGTACGACAGCACTTTGATCATGCGTATTGATCGTACTAGCAATAATATTGATCACCTTCTCTTCATCGAAATTCTGAATCGCTTCCATGGGGACTTTAAGTATAGCAGCTACCTGTGAGAGTATCTGCCGGTCTATAGTCTCCTTCTGCTCCAGAAGCGATACCTTCTGCTGGTTCCAGTCTTCACCCAACTCCCAGGCTAAGGCATCTTGCTTAATACCAAGCATCTCCCTGAAACGCTTTACGTTACGGCCTTCGTGTACTTTCTTTGTGTCTGACATAGCGGTTGGCTTCATAAGTGACAAATATAGTATTTTGATGGGGCTAAGATAGGGATTCCCGGTGAGAAAAGCATGCGGGCTTGTACCTCAATTTTGAAGATCCTTTATAAAATATCTCTATGAATAGTCCCTACGCCGACCGCATTCGCGATTTCCCTTAGAAAGACCTAATATTGTTTACGACTATATACATTAAAATTAAACACAATGGAAGCTGTTGTTAAAGGGAAAACCAGGAAAAGGAGTAAGGAAGAAGCGACCACGCACCCTCTCGACCGCAAATTCTCCACTATTCAGGAAGCGGCCAAGGCTAAAACCGACTGGGTCGTTGCCTCCAAAACACCCGAGGAATGGGAACAGCTTCGGAGGCTTATGGGAAAGTAAAGACCCCTCAGCTATCTCACAGTTTGTCAGCATCCGACCGGTCTCCTCTTTTATTCCCTCGATCACATCTCTGATCATTGAGTCCGGATACGGATGGTGCATTTCTCTTTTATCATGTTATATCTTTTTTTAGCGGCACCCCGGATAATATATAAGCCTATATTTTAAAACAAATCAGGTAAAGTACTGAAGCCTCCTTCATTAAAACTTAAAAACTCCAGTTGATCAACGGCAGTTTTCGCTTCTGATTCACATTCCATAGTCCCATCTGGATTCCCGTAAGATTCGAAGATTGGTTGTACAGCCCAACCTGTACTCCTGTCATTTTATGATTGTAATTACCTATCATACTCAGTTGAAGCCCGTTTGCCTGGTAAGCTCTGTTGACAAAGGCAGCAAGCATAACACCGTTGCTACGCTGCGTACCATTTATCACTAAAGCCACCGAGACCCCGTTGGTTTGAAAACCGCTCTGCCCGATAAACCCCGCCTGTAGTCCGTTGGTCAGACAGTGACAGACAGATCCTGTGGTCGAGAGATTCAACCCGTTAATCCGCTCAGAGACCACCTTGTTTTGAAACTCAATGAAGCTGCTGTCGGATTCAGCACCTGAACCTCCCGCCATAGGCACTGCCCAACCAACGCCCAACAGTTCAAATCTTATCCCGTTGGTATTGGTAGACCTTTGATGCAGCCTATGTGTCCGAATCCCTACCGAAAGCCCATAAATATCGGCGCTATCAGTATGAAAAGTTCCAACAGGCCAACGCGTTTTCCGGTACGGTACCTGGGAAAAGGAATTCAACCCGGAAGATAATAGTAAACCTGCCGTAATTACCTTATATAAAAATCTCTTCACCGTATCCTCCTATTTTTCGGAGGCAATGTAAGGACTCCGAATGAGAAAAGAAGGCCGGATCTTACCTCAATTTCGGAGGTGTTTTATAAAATATATTTATATGATTAGTCTTCTCCTTCTTCCTATCCCTTCTCACCCATCCGCCCCCTCGCCGTAATCAACGTCTGCAACGCTACCGAAGCCATTACCAACGCCAATCCGGCGTAAAACGAGGCATTCACCTCCCTCCCCTCGCCAAAAAACAGAAACGCCAATGCAATAGCGTATACCGGCTCCAGGTTAAAGCTTAGGTTGACCGTAAACGCGGGGATTTCCTTCAGGACTTCTGCAAACAACACATACAGCCCAACGGTACAGAAGAGCGATAACAGCACCAGGTAGAAGGTATCTACCGGGCCGGGAATAAGGCTTGCCACCGGGAAAAAATGAAGATAGACAGGAAGCAGCGCGCCCAACCCAACCGTGCCGCCGATCATCTGATAATAGTTGATAAGCCGGCTGTCATAGCTCCTGACAATCCGCTCGTTGAAAATCGTATACAACGCAGAGAAGGCCGATGAAATAACGCCCAATATAATCCCCAACTGGTAGGAAGCGTCGAAATGAAAGATCAGGGCTATACCCAGGAGCGTGAGGCCGCTCAGCAGGAGCTCGGTGGCTTTGAAGCCGGTTTTGTCGATAAGCGGTTTGAAAATTGCCGTAAAAAAGCCGGTCAGCGCAAAGCAGACCACCCCTATCGATATGTTGGAATATTTGATGCTCGCGTAAAAGAACACCCAGTGCGCCGTAATAAGCAGGCCCGTCCGGGCAATGTGCAGCTTTTCTTCAAGGGCTATCTTCGTGCTTACCTTCGCCAGGTTTACGATAAGGTACAGGAAAACGGCGGAAAAGAAAACCCGGTACCAGACCAATAATCCTTCGTTAAGCGAAATGAGTTTTCCGAAAATGCCGGTAAACCCGGCGAGTACTACAGCGAGATGTAGTAACAAATATGATTTTTTCATACAGAGCTATCTGCCATGTCCCTGAAAGGGCTATATTTCAACATTTTGTTTAAACTTTAAATCCGAAGCACGGCGGCAGGCGGAATACCTGTGAGCATACTTCGCAAAGCTTCTGAGGAAATATTAGAACGCAGGCGGGGGAAGACAACTCTTTCTGTTCATATGCTATTTAAGTTTCTGCGGCGAAGGTATGAAGAAATTTGAGAAGACTGAACTTTCAGTTATATTGGAACAGCTATCAAAGCCCTATGAATTACCTTGAAAAAATAGTCGGTGAAATCGAGGTGCACGATGCCGGCGGGATAAAAGAGTGTTTTGACAACGGGATCAATCCCAACGATTATTTCAACGGTCAGCCGCTTATTTACGAGCTGACAAGCGAGTACCTGCGAGGCCCCCGCTTTAAGGAATGCGTCAAAGCCTTTGTGGATCACGGGTTGGTTTTCGAGGACAAAATATTGCTGTCGGTCTTGCTGAATGATGCCGCTTCGCTGGAACATCAATTGAAGGATAATCCGGAGGAAGTCACCAAACGGCGTACACTTCGCTGCGCTTTCACGCCGTTAGCAGAAGCCACCCTGCTGCATATTTGCGCCGAATTTAATCATGTCGCGTGTGCTGATGTGCTGGTCCGTCACGGTGCGGACATAAACGCCCGGGCCGGAGTAGACGAAAACGGCTTTGGAGGACAAACCCCGGTTTTTCATACGGTCAACCAGATCCTGGACCAATCCCGTGAAATGCAGGATTTCCTGCTTTCCGGATCGGCAGATTTACAGCTCACTGTGAAAGGGCTCATCTGGGGCAAAGGTTACCCCTGGGAAACCTTTATTCCTTCAGTAAACCCGGTGAGCTATGCCATGATGGGACTGCTGCCACAAATGCACAGAAATGAGCTGATCATTTCACAAACGGTGTCACGCCTGCTTAAAGCCGGTTATGGAATCGACTATTCGCCGCCAAACGTTCCTAATCAGTATTTAAAAAGCTAAAAAAAATACCTTGATATGTGTCGTGCCTGCGGCACTTTTCCGCCTGCACGCATCCATACCGCGGGTTAAAACCCGCGGCTACAGACGGGTCGACCCTACGGATCTGAGGGGTCTTAAAGATCGACGCACAACGGGTTCAAAAGCCTGAAAGGCTGACATAATTGTATCCGAACAGGTCCGCCCAAGGCTGCGGCCTCGTCGTCCCGAACGGATATGCCCAAAAAAAAGCCACTCGCGAGGTTAGTCGAAAGTGGCTCGTACTGGTCGGGATGACAGGATTCGAACCTGCGGCCTCGTCGTCCCGAACGACGCGCGCTACCGGGCTGCGCTACATCCCGTAAAACCGTTGGTTTCCCAAAAGCGAGCGCGAAGTTAAAAAAACTTACAATGACAAGCTATAATCTTTTTGAAATTCTCTGAAATATCGCTTTCCGGCCGTGTCTCCATGTTTTTTGCGGTAACCTTTTTACTCCTTTATCAGCTTGACCACCTTCCCGTCGGAGGTATGCAGCAGGTACATACCGGCGGGATAGCCGCCGAGGCTGATAGTGAAAACCCGCTCTTTTATTGTGATTTGCTGTAAAAGGATTCCGGCCGGGGTGACCAGCTTCACCTGGCTGCCCGCGTGCACATCGTCGAGTTCAATGGTTACAGATCCGCGCGCCGGGTTGGGATAAGCCTTCAGCGTAGCAATAGCCGTAGCACGGATGCTGACGATCCTGCTGAAGCTGAAAGAACCATCCAGGTCTACCTGCCTGATCCTGTAATATGCCGTACCGCTTACCGGCAGCGGGTCGGTGAACCGGTAAGCCGCTATCCCCTGCCCGGCCGCCGGTATCTCCGCTACGCGGCGGAATACCCCGGCGTCGGCGCTCCTTTCCAGCTCATAATACCGGGTATTGGTCTCTTCCGTCTTCCATTGCAAAGCAGCCAGGCTGCCTTCGCCAATATTCCCTCCGAATGAAATCCAGCGTACGGGAAGTACGGAGCCGAATTCGTACGCTCCTATGTCTATGGTAGTTCCTGATAAACGCGCATTGCCCGCCAGATCTTTGGTATCGACGTCAAGACCCGTGAAATAGGCATTATTTCCTGTGCCGATGGCCGGAGAATTGCTCGATAACGTATAGTCGCGCTCAGCCTCGTCTGCAAAAAGCGGATCTACGCCTGTCAGGTTGTTATCCGCCGCATTACCCGTATCGTATCTTTGGGTAATGCTGTTTTTCAGGATCACCGTCGAACCGCTGTTGACCATATCGGCTCTTCCGCTATTGGTGCTTCCGAAACTCACGTTGCCCCAGAAAATGCTGTTGTAAATACCCGGAGATGAAAATTCATTGAAAATCCCTATTCCCAGTTGATCGTCGCCATCGCCCCGGTTGTGGGCTATCGTCACATTGGTCAGCACGGGACTGGAATAACGATTGCAAATCGCGCCCCCTGCAAAGCCGCACAAGTTGCCGGAAAAGACCGAATTGGAAATTGACGGAGAAGACGATATGTTCAGCATACCTCCGCCCGAACTAGCTGAGTTGCCTCTCACCACCAGGTTGGTAAGCACGGGGGAAGCATAGACGTTGTAAAAGCCGCCGCCTTCCGCGGGCGGCCCGGCGCTACCCGCTCCGCCGGTAATCGTAAAGCCGTCAAGCACGGCGGTGTTATCCAACGGGCTTTCCTCCGTAAAAACGTTCCATATGACAGGACGTGCCCTTTGCCCGTTCAGGATAGAGCCCTGGGCGGAAGACGGCCCGCTTGCGGCCGGCATGATCCGGGCGTGCGTCAGGTCGGTTATGCCGCTGCCGGGAGCAAAGCCACCGTAAATTTCCACCCCGTTTTTCATCACGAAGCTGTGGTCGCCTACATTATAGTTCCCCGTGGCCACAAATACCTTTTTTACACCGCCAATATGAATAGCACTGTGCAGATCGGCCATTGCGTTGAGCCAGCTATCGCCGCTGCCCGTGCCGGAGGCCTCAGTATTCACGTATATAATACCGCTGGCATCGGGGCCAATGATATTTTCATAAGCGCCCAGATCGATAGCCGCCCCTTTCAGCC
Source organism: Spirosomataceae bacterium (assembly GCA_037191015.1). Classification (GTDB taxonomy): domain Bacteria; phylum Bacteroidota; class Bacteroidia; order Cytophagales; family Spirosomataceae; genus Ravibacter. The sequence goes on along the minus strand of JBBCKD010000021.1, from coordinate 308,239 downwards.
TTGCATTGCCTGCCAGATCTTTGGTATTGGCGTCCAGCCCTGTGAAATAGCTGTTTTCTCCCGCATTGATCGCCGGCGAATTTTTTGATAACATATAGTTCCGGTTGGCCGCATCGGCAAATAAAGGATCTGCGCCGACTAAATTATGATCGGCAGGATTGCCTGTCGTATAACCTTGCGTGATGTTGTTTTTGAGGATGACCGTTCCGCTCGGGACATCTATATCAGCTCCCGCGACGGCAGCGCTGCCGCCTCTCTCATTACCCCATACGATGCTGTTGTAAATGGTAAGCTGGGCATTTTCACTGACAATACCGCCACCGTATAAAGTACCCGCACCCATAGCTTTATTCCGGGCGATGGTCAGGTTGGTCAGTACCAGCGGCCCGCTGGTCGAACTGTAAATCGCGCCGCCCGCCACCAGGTTGTTTCCGGTAACCGTATTGTCTGTAATGCGCACGTTGGTAATAACGGGATTGCCGGTAACATTGGCGATGCCGCCTCCGAAAGCGAAAGTAGCCGAAGAAGCCGTATTACCCGAAATGATCACGTTGGTAATGGCAGGGCTGCCGCTTTCATTGTATATTCCGGCTCCCCTGGCTGCCGTATTATTTTTAATGACCATATTCGATAAAACAGGCGAAACACCCACATTCCGTATTCCGCCGCCGCTGTTTTCAGTGTATTTCCCGTTCATAATCGTAAACCCGTCGAGCACGGCAGAAGCAGTCAGGCCATTGTTTATGTTCCAGATGACCGGGCGGGCATTTTCTCCGTTCAGGACAGAACCCTTCGCCGGGAGTCCCTCGTCTGTATCCAGGACGATGCGGTTGTGTGTCAAACCGGTAACGCCGTTGCCGGGGTCGAAGCCTCCGTAGATCTTCACTCCGTTTTTCATGATAAAGCTGTGGTCGCCTACATTGTAATTCCCGATAGCGACAAATACTTTTTGCACCCCGGCTGCGTGAATGGCGTTATGCAGATCGGCCGTTGCGTCGTCCCAGCCTGAGCCGTCGCCCTCACCCGTAGCATTCGGCCTGACATAAATAATCCCGTTGCCGTCGTGAACAAACACCTGGGCACGGTATTCGTATGCTCCCATATCGATCGTACCGGCACCGGTATATTCGTGTATCCTCGGATTGCCCGCGAGGTCAAGTCCTCCTTTGGCAACTCGCAATGGCGGTGAGGGCGGGACACCACCGCCGACGGCATCCCAATAAAGCTGGTTGCTGCCCGAATTGACAGCGGGAGAAGCTCCGGACAACGTGTAATCGCCGCTGCCGCTATTGATAAACAGCGGATCTGAACCTGTAAGATTATGATCTGCCGGATTGCCTGTGTCATAGATTTGAGTGATGCTGTTCCTGAGGGTAACCCCTGTTGAAGGACCGTTTCGTATATCTGCGCCATTGACAGCCGTGTTGCCGTTTTGCCGGTTGCCCCACAGAATACTATTGCTGATTTTCACATAGCCTGCCAGGTTGTACATGCCACCGCCCGATGCGGCCGAATTATTGCTGATCGTTACGTTGACCAGTTCGGGTTCGGCTGAACCATAATTGCCATTGTACATACCACCGCCCCTGTCTTCGGCGGTGTTGTTCATAATGAGCGCGTTGGTAATACGTACATTAATTGTAGCGGTCGGAGCGCTTCCGATAGCGATGCCGCCGCCAAAATAGGACTGGGCTGTATTGTTGCGGATAATTACATGGCTTATTTCGGAAGTAGAATTGTAGATGTTCACCCCGCCCCCCTGCCTGGCATTATTCCCGTGCACGATAACCCGGGTAATCTTCGGCGAGCTTTCTTCGATATAAATCCCTCCGCCTTCGTACGATGGCACATGGCCGACCGTATTGACGGCTATTACGCCGGCACTGGTTTCGTTGGCATTTCCGCCGGTCACGGTAAACCCGTCGAGCCCGGCAGTTCCTGCGTTGCCGGCGGCGATCACTACATGATAGGCATTATTACTAAGGTTATTGTTGCCGTCAATATCGCCGCTGAGAATGGTTTCCGCAACAAGAGGATTTCGGCTTGCCATGTCGGTCCTTGAATGGTCCGGATCGAAACCGCCATACAGCTTCACATCCTGTACCAGCACAAAGGAATTGTTCCGGTCGGCAGAGTTGGCCCCGCTCAGGTTATCTGCCCGGTACAGCGGCTTGTAAACGCCTTTGGCAACCCAGACTTCTTTGATATTAGTATTGGTTTTGGCAGCTTTCAGCGCATCTGCAAGCTCCGGCGTCGCGTTTCCCCAATTGCTCCCGTTGCCGGAAGCATTTTTTTTCACATATACAATCCCATTTGCATCGGGAGTGATTTGCGCATCGGCAAAGAGGGGAAACGCCCATGAAGCCAGGATTATTGACGATCTCAGATAAAAGAGTAAGAACTTACGCATCGGGTTTGTATTGAATTTAGTAGAAAACCGTCTATACTAAGAAAACAATGCGATAAATAGCGGAAATGCCATCTTACAAAAACCTTACAATTAAAATCCCGCTTCATAAATTGACGACTTCGTCCTCTATCCGGTATATTTGCAGGCTCAACCACTATTTCTCAGCCCGTGAAATCAAAATACATTTACCTGCTTCTACCGGTTGCCCTGGCGGGCGCTCTGATGCTGCTGGCCGGCTTTGTATCCACCGATACCCTGTTTCAAAAAGAGAAATGGGTCAGCCTCTTCGACGGGAAAGACCTTAAAGAATGGCATAGTTATAACCAGGATAAAGTGGTAGGCTGGATGATCGAGGACGGTATGCTTACTACCGACGGCAGCGGCGGCGACCTGACGACAAACAAGGAATATGGCGATTTCGACCTCCGGTTTGAATTTAAGATACCGCCTGCCAGCAACAGCGGCGTACTTTACAAGGTACTCGAAAGGCCTGATATCAAAAGAACTGTCTTTTCAGCTCCCGAATACCAGATCATCGACGACACCGGCTATGTGATCAAAGCTGCCAACGGAGAGCAGATCAGCCTGAAAGACACCCAGAAAACAGGCGCCAACTACGACATGCACCCGCCGCTCGACAAAACAGCCTTCAAACCTGCAGGCACCTGGAACGAGGGCCGGATCGTCGTGGAAGGAACCCGCGTACGCCATTTTCTCAACAATAAGCTGGTAGCAGATTACCAGTATGGCGACGAAAACTGGAAAAACCTGGTAAAACAGAGCAAGTTTGTAGAGTGGCCCTATGCCAATCCGCGCCATAAAGGCAAAATAGCGCTGCAAAGCCATAACGCGAAGGAAAAAATCTGGTTCAGGAATATCCGGATCAAAGAGCTGAGCCTTTAGTACGAAGTTTTTTTGCTCCCCACGGCAGCGTTCCGTTTTCGGACAGGGGCATACAGCTGGTAGCGGATAACTTTTCGGCGGATGAGCTCGAAAACATCACGGCTTACTTTCCGACCAGCCATTTGTTGGCTGTATTGTATTTCCCCTCTGCTACCACTTTAAAGAAACCTGAAGGCAGCCGGCTGACATCGATCTCCGCCTTTTCATTTTCAACCGGCACCTCGGCCGCCAGGAGGTAGTGATCCATCCCGCCCTTTTCAAAATGGTTGGTTGTGGTAAGCCAGATTTTCACATTTTCTCCCTTTTGAAGCGCTTTCCACGAAAGCAGGATCTTCCGGTTGTCATAAGAGAGCTTGTAGTCGATAAATGAGAGCTCGCCTGTAAGGGGCGTACCGTCGATCTCAAAAGCCTGCTCCTTTGGGATATGAATGTCCAGGTGACGGGCTATCGACGGCATGATATCCACTACGGCGGGGCGGGTATCCCTGAACTCCGCATTCAGGTCCCGGGCGTTGGTAACAATCCAGGTGCCGCGTTCGCGATCGGATTGCCCGCCGTGCCCCTGCCCCGATTTGGGATCGCGGCCATGATCGGTGGTGATAAAAATCTGCCAGTTCTCCCCATAGTGCTGCTGACGGTACTTAACAGCTTCCCATATGCGCCCTACCTGGCGGTCCATCAGCCTGACCGCGTCATGAAACCGGTCGCTGTCGCCAAATTTATGGCCCATATCGTCGGTATATTGCAGGTATACCCAGGAAAGATCAGGCCCTTTCTCCTCCAGGTATCTTCCTGCCCCGGCAGAAACCAGCTCATCTATCCGGCGGATATACTCCGATTCCTTGTCGTGAACGAAACGAAGGGTATCCAGCTCGAAGCCATCGAATGAATAGTCCAGCCGGAGATGCCCGGTTTGAAGAAGATTTTCTCCGATCAGCTTGGTCCGGTTATCCATCCAGGTAGAAAATACAGCCGTGCGCTTCTGGGGATACCGGGACTCCAGGAACCTGAAGATCGTCCAGTAGTGGTAATTGGGCTCCAGTATCCGGTTATCCCATACATTGTGCTTGTTGACCCATGTACCCGTGAGCAGGCTGTTGTAGCCCACCGCCGAAATGGTAGGCGTTTGCGAATAGGTTCCCCTTTCTCCCCCGACATAAGCCCTGGCATAACCGCCCTGACGGGCAATTTCATCCAGGTTGGGAGTTGTTATCTGCTCAATGGTATTGGAAGAAATACCGTCGACAATAACAAAAACAGCCTTATTCGCCGCCTCCTGGCCGCAAACCGGGAACGACAGGCAAAAAGCAAAAACGGCGGCGAGAATATTCCTGTGCATCACAACCCTTTCTCCCACCATTTCGTAAATGTTTGCGTACTGTCGTTGAGCATAACAGGCTCCCCGATCATAGGTGTAATAAGATTAAAGGAATGCAGCCCCGACGCTTCGGCTATTTTCTGCATCGGCTCATACCAGGGGTGCCTTCCCAACGCATACTTGGAGTTATGAATAGTCATCAGCCGCTTTGGCTGCAATTCTTCAATGGCCTTTACCAGGTCTTCGGGAACGACATGTATATACCTCCAATCTTCGTTATATTGCCCGTTTTCCATTATAGCCAGATCAATATCGCCAAATTGCGCTTTGATTTCCCGGAAATGCCCATCGTACCCGGTATCTCCCGACAGGTAGATATTTCCCGGGGCGCCTTGCAGCATATACCCCGCCCAGAGCGAATGGTTGGAGCGCAGGCCCCGCCCCGAAAAATGGCGGGCAGGCAATGCCGTGAGCCTGATGCCTTCATCCAATTGCAGGTAGTCGTTCCAGTCCAGCTCGGTAACGACCGCCGGATCGAATCCCCAGTATTCCAGGTGCGCGCCCACTCCCAAAGGACAGATTACTTTTCCTGTCCTGCTTTTCAGGTTGAGCATTGTCTTGTAATCCAGGTGATCCCAATGGTCGTGAGTGATAAGGAGGTAGTCAATATCCGGCATATCTTCAGGATGATAGATGCCTGTCCCTGGAAAAGCGACATTCGTGAAAGGGACGGGCGAAGCAGAAACCAGCACAGGATCTACCAGGATCCGCTTCCTGTTGATCTGCAGGTACAATGAAGAATGCCCCATCCAGACCAGCACGTCCTCGTCGGGAGCAAGATTTTTCAAATCGGTTTTCACGGCCGGGAGCTCCCGGGTCGGATTCAGGTCTTTGACCTTTATAAAAAGGAATTCCCATAACAGGCGGACTCTCGACTTATCGCTCAGCAGCATCCGGGTGGGCGACTGGTTTTGAAAGGTGCCGTCCCTGTAATTGGGCGACTGCTTCATCCTTTCCAGCCTTTCTCCTTCAGGCTGCTTTCCAAACATCGGGTGCTGCAGAAAAATAAGAACCGCCAGGCCCAGAAGCACCGCCAAACCAATAATTCCAAAAATCATTTTTTTGAATATCTCCTTAAATTTTAAACTCATTATTCAGCTCTTTTCACCATCCATTGAAATTTCCCCCGCTTCAGCCGTCCTGATCATCCCTCCCAACTACACCTGCTTTTTAGACAGGCGTTTTTTCAACAAGCATAGCACCCCCAGTTCCTCGATCGAAAGCGCCTCATTCGTTTTAAGAAGCTGTTTCACTTCCTCTTCAAAATAAGCCAGCGTTCTGCCCTGCGTATAGCTTTTTATTACACGCGGATCGATATAGGAGCTGCGGGCTATGGCGGGCGTATTCCCCAGCTTCTCGCTTACGGCGATTACAGCATTGCGAATGTTCCTGTTCAGCTTCTTCTGGTCTCTTTCGGCTACTGCCCCTATCTCGTCAAGCGCAATAGCCGCGATGACGGTTCCCGCCCAGGTACGGAAGTCTTTGGCCGAAAACTCCTCCCCCATCACTTCACGTATATAGTCGTTCAGATGGCTGCTTTTTACGTCCTGTATGCTATTGTCTTCGTCTATAAACTTAAAAATTTCGTAGCCCGGCATATCGTCCAGCTCTCTGACGATCTTCGCCAGGCGGGCATCGACAATATGTTTTTCGTGCTTTTTACCCGATTTCCCTACAAACGAAAATATCATTTCGTCTCCCTTTATTTCGAGATGCCGGCTGCGAAGGGTTGTCAGCCCGTAGCTGCCGTTCTTCCGGGCATAGCGGTCATTGCCGGGGCGGAAAAAAGCGGTGTCCAGCAGGCGCAGCATTACCGCGAGCACTTTCTCACGGGTCAATCTGCGTTTACGCAGGTGCTGCCCCGTAACCCTCCTCATACTCTCCAGCTTACCGGCAAACCGGATGATCCGGTCGAACTTCTGCTCATCCTGCTGCTTCCGGAATGTCGTATTATAAATATACTGCTTCCTTTCTTTTGCGTCGTAGCCTGTTGCCCTGATCTTTGCCCGTGGCGAGGTATCAATACGCACATTTTCCCAGGCCGGCGGGATCACCAGGGCTTTAAAACGGGCTATTAAATTTTCATCGGTTATCTTATTACCTTGTTCGTCGATATAGCGGAAACCCTTCCCGCTCCTTTTCCTGTAGCAGATCATATTGGACAATGTGGCAACGTGACAATGTGACAATGGGCTGGCGCCTGATAGCCGATAGTTCATGCAGCTGATACCTGGTACCCTGCAGCTCGCAGCTATGAGGGTTTATTCCGGTTGAACCATTCGATGTAGGCGTCCACGGCCTTCTGTAAAAATTTCCGGACATTGTCGTCCTTAAAATTGCCGTCTTCATCAAACAACTTGTTAGCCCCGGCAATGTATACTTCAGGTTGCTGCATAACAGGCACGTTGAGGCACACCAGGCTCTGCCTCAGGTGATGGTTAGCTCCGAAGCCCGACAGATTACCCGGCGAATTGCTGAAAACTGCTGCCGGTTTACCGTCCCATTTATTCTGACCTGACGGCTTGGAGGCAACATCCACCGCGTTCTTCAATACTGCCGGTACCGAGCGGTTGTATTCAGGCGTTACGAAAATGACGCCGTCGAGCTTCTGGATGGTATTCCTGAAAGTCACGTACGATGGGGGTACGTCGTTGTCATCGTCAAAATCCTGGTTATAGAGCGGGAGATCATCGATAGGAATGAGCTTGAAGTCGTAGCCTTCGGGCGCCATCTCCAGCAATGCCCGGGCTATTTTCTTTGAGAATGATGCTCTGCGCAGGCTTCCTGCAATAATACCTATGGTCGTTTTCATAGCAATAAGTTGATCTGTTTTCTTACATATGTGTTCAGAACACATCTTCTTCAGGGCTAATCTATGCAAAATTCACGCCAGCTGTTTTTTACAACCTGTCCGGAGCCTGTCAGGCACATTACCCTTCAATGCGCAAAAAATGAAAATATGCCCGTGGCAATAAGCGTCAGGCCGGTTATGATACCCGCGTTATGCTCAATTTTATGGGAATCGAATTTCATCAATCCTTTGTATGCGGCGCTTACCAGGAGCAGCATGCCGGTCATGGTGATGAGAAAATAAAGAAGCGATATCAGGCCGACAAGCCAGCCCGAGATCGCGCCAGCCAGCAGGAAATAGGCTTCTATTTCCATACAGGGCGAAAGGAACATGGCAAGAGAAAGCGACAGGATGATACCGGCTTTTGTCCTGGTCTTCATTTCCACATTCGCCAGGTGAAAATGCCGGTGGGTATAGTGCCTGTAAACAAAAAACACGCCCATGAGTATCAATATGGCCGGTCCGGCCTGATGCGTCATATGTTCTATCTCCTCCGGGAAGCTCTGCCCGATCAATCCTAATGCCACCCCGATCGCAATGGTGCTCAGGCTATGCGCCAATGCGGCGAAGAAAGTCACCTGGACGACCTCCTTCAATGACCATTTTTCCTGTCGCCCGATAGCCAGGACAGGCAGCCAGTGACTTGGGATGACAGCGTGCAAAAGACTGATGATAGTACTTCCCGTTAAAATCCCTATCGTGTCCATACTTTCCATTTTCCTGGTTGTTTTAAAAGCTGCCGCCCGCCGTAGCAGGCAATTGCCTCGTGTTTAATGCGCATGCCCTGCAGGGCTGCTCATTTTAGCATTGATAAAAAACGCTCCCTTCGTGACCACCCGTGCGCCTGCCGGAATCCCGTTAACAGGAAATATAGCCGTATACCCCAGGTCAGAAACGCCTTTTGCCACCTCTATTTTCTCAAAATTCATTTTACCTACCTCGCTGCCGGCTTTTTCCCGTCCATGCTCATGCGAACCACCTTCCTGATGCCCGTCTTCGTGATGATGATCGTGGTTATGTCCGTCGTCTTCACTATGGTCGTGCCCATGGTGCGCATCGTGTACCGGTTCCTTCTCCTCTTTACCAGTTTCGACAAAAATATAATATTTCCCGTCTGCCTCGACAATGGCGCCGCTGGGAACTGCCGGAGCGGTAACATTTTTCAGGCTTACTATCCCGGTAATGTTCATCCCGTCTATCAGCCCGCTCCTGTTGCCTGTCACATTACTGTGTATCGCGATGGTCTTGCTTTCGTTTTCAAAGGAAGCCCCTATCGTAAAAACTCTGGCCGTATAAGAAACCGACGGGTTGTTGGTTACGGTAAAATTAATTTCCTGGCCGACCCTGATGCGCGGCAGGTCTTTTTCAAAGACCTGCAGGTCGAGGTGCAGCAGGCTGTTATCGACTATCTCCGCAACCGGCGACGAAACATCTACATAGCTGCCGATCCTGGAAAAGACATTGCTGACAGTGCCGCTTATGGGGCTCATGACGATCAATGCCGATTTCAGGCCGGTGTCGCTCAATGTGGCCGGATCTATTCCCATCATCTGTATCTGCTGGTGGAGGGAGGCTTTCCTGACCTGTAAGGAGCTGATTGTTGCTGTAGCCGTCTGCAGGTTTTTCTTCGCGCCGGCATTCCCCTCATTCAGCTCCCGCTGGCGCTGCAATTCCTGTTCGGCAAGCGTCATCTGGCTTGCCAGGGTCAGGTATTCCTCCTGGAGCTGAATAAACTGCGGGTTAACGATCGTAGCGATCACCTGTCCCTTCCGCACATAATCGCCGAGCTGGACGTTGAGGCTTTTGACCACGCCGCCGTAGAGCGAGGTAGCGTTGGCCCGATTGTTATTGGGGACCCTCAGGATACCGTTTGCCTTGATAACCTCGGTAAGATTCCTGTCCTCAACCTCCCCCAACGTGATCCCGACCGCGTCGATCTGCTCCCTGGTCAGCGATGTAACGGTGGCGGCCTCGGCATGGCGGACCGCAGGCTCTTCCGTGCCGTGCCCATGCCCGTCATGTTCGCCGCGCTTTTTGCTGCAGCCATACAAGATGCCCGAAAAGGCAATTGCTGCAAATATTTTTAAAACCGGTTTCATTCTGTAAAATTGATATGATGGTCTGAGCAGCCGGTTCCCGGCATCTGAAAAGCTGGCTGCCGGTTGCCGGTCGCTCATCACCTGTTATGAAAATAGTTAAGCTGAATGACTGACTGGTTATAGCGGTTCAGCACATCCAGGTAGTTTTGCCTGATCTCTATGGCCTGTCCCAGGAACTGGCTCAATTCCGCAAAGCTGATATCGCCCGCGTTGTAGCTGAGCCTTGCCGCCTCTATTATGTCCGAAGCCTGCTGCAGGCCCGACGACTCGTAAAACCCGAGCAACTCCGCGTTTTTCTGAACTTCAGACGCGGAGGCAGCCTTTTCTGTTTCAAGCTGCTGCGACTGCCAGGCCAGCATTTCCTCCTGAGCCTCTTTTTCTGCCATTGCTGCCCGGACTTTGCTTTTATAAGCTCCTGCACCGATCAACGGAATGGCGGCGGTAACCGAAAATCCCGTAAACGGGTCGCTTGCCCCCCACAACCGCTGGGTAAAAAACCGTCCCGACAGCTCAGGCTTATTCGTATTGCGCTGAACGGCTATGTTCGAGGATGCTATCTGTACGTTCTGCTGCTGCAGGCTCAGCAAAGGATGCGCGGCTTCATCACCCTCTTCCGGTTTCATTTTTTCGAGGGGTTCCGCTAACGGAAGCAGCCATTCATTACTGTTCAGCAGCATCATAAGCTGCTGCTGCCGGATCGTCATGTCTTTCCTGTTCTGCCCGATAAACGCCTGCAGCTCCTTCATTTTAGCACTTGCCGCGATCTGGTCCAGCGCAGCCGCCTCACCCGTCTTTACCCGTAGCTCAGCCGCCTTCAGCAGATCGGAATATATGTCGCTGAGCTGCTGCAGGAGCACCTCTTTTTCCTGCAGGTACCACAGCTGGTAATAGGCCGTCCGCACGTCCTTCCGGACGATAGCGCCCAACATACCGGTATTGGTCTGCGCATACTTTTCCAGCTCCCGGAAGTAGTTCTTCCTGGCAGCATACAAGCCGGGCCAGGCGACGCTCTGGGACACGCCTATTTTAAGAATACCTACCCTGTCCGACGGACGTAAGTCCTCGTTCTCGGCAAACAACCCTGTTTTGGGAATTTCTCCCGCTGCCCTGACGTGGTATCCCGCACTTTCGATTTCCGCTTCATTTACCCGGAACTGCCGATTATTCGTCAGCGCCGTCCTGATCGCCTCTCCGATCGCGATCCGCTCCTGTCCTCTGACAGGAACCACGCTGCAGAGGCTAAGCAGGAGTAATATAAAGACATATCTCATATTAATATTGTTAGCTAGATTATTACATCTCGATGTGAAGCCCCAGGCCCTGCGGCTTTACTACTGTTAACCAGCATATACAGCAAGGGCAAAACAAAAAGGGTCAGGAAAGTAGCGGTAATAAGTCCCCCGATCACCACCGTCGCCAGTGGCTTCTGGACTTCTGCCCCCGCACTGGTACTGATTGCCATGGGCAGGAACCCGAGAGAGGCGACGGTGGCCGTCATCAGCACCGGCCGGAGACGGATCAGGGTTCCCCGCTTTATCCTTTCCAACGCGTCTGTCACTCCCTCTTCTTCCAGGTGATTGAAAGTGCTGATGAGCACGATCCCGTTCAGTACCGCCACGCCGAACAGCGCTATAAAGCCGATCCCGGCGCTGATGCTGAACGGCATCCCCCGCAGCAGCAAGGCAAATACGCCTCCTGTTGCGCTCATCGGGATGGCAGTGAATATGAGCGCGGCCTGGGTGAACGACCGGAACGTCATATACAGTAGCATGAAAATGAGAAGCAATGAAACCGGCACCGCAACCATCAGCCTGGCGCTGGCTTTCTGCAGGTTTTCGAACTGCCCTCCGTAGGTAAAGTAGTATCCTGTCGGCAGGTTTATTTTCTGTGCCAGTTGCTCCCTGATATCTTCCACCACACTCTGCACATCCCTTCCCGAAACATTAAAGCCTATGACGATCCGCCGCTTGCCGGCCTCGCGGCTGATCTGCGCCGGGCCCAGCCTGAAGTCGATATCGGCGACCTGGTACAAGGGTATCTGCGTACCGCCGGCAACCGGGATCACAAGATTCCTGACATCGTCTATGCTGCCCCGGTGAGCGCTGTCCAGCCTCACCACCAGGTCAAACCTTCTCTCATTCTCATATACCTGCCCGGTACTTCTGCCTGCAAATGCAGTGCTGACAATATCGTTCACATCCCGGATCGTAAGCGCGTAGTTGGCCATCCGGTTGCGGTCGTAGCTGATGGCGATCTGCGGCAGGCCCGTTACACGCTCTACCTGCGGTGCAGTGGTGCCTGCGACCGACTCTATTACATCAGCCACGTATTCGGCATACAAGGCGAGCGTGTCGATGTTTTCGCCGAATATTTTAACCGCCACATCCTGCCTGATCCCGGTCATCAATTCGTTGAAGCGCATTTGTATCGGCTGGTTCTTCTCAAAGAACACCCCGGGGATCACCTCCAGCTTTTCCATGATGGCATCCCCGAGCTCGCTGTAGCTCCTCCCCGACTTCCATTCTTGCCTGGGTTTCAGGACTACCATCATGTCGGTTGCTTCCGGGGGCATCGGATCGGTAGGCACCTCGGCCGATCCTGTTTTGCCCACTACCATTTTTACCTCGTCAAACTGCCTGATCATACGCGACGCCTGCATGGAGGTCTCCAGGCTCTGGCTCAGCGAGCTCCCCTGGGGCAGGATACAATGAAAGGCAAAGTCCCCTTCTTCCAACTGGGGAATAAACTCTCCGCCCATCCGGTTAAACACCGCAAGCGTAACGGCAAACACCGCCGCCGTCACGAGAATTACCGCATACCTGAACCGTACGGCTTTTTCCAGCAGAGGTTGGTAAATACGCTGCAACGCCTCTATCATCCTGTCGCTGAAAGTCTTCCGGTTATGGGGCGTTTTAGGCAGGAACAGCGCACACATCATCGGGATATACGTCAGCGACAGGATCAATGCGCCCAGGATCGCAAATCCGACCGTCTTTGCCATCGGCGTAAACATCTTGCCTTCCACCCCGACCAGCGTCAGGATAGGGATATAGACAATCAGGATGATAATCTCCCCGAAAGCCGCGCTGGTACGTATTTTCGACGCGGATTCATATACCTCCTGGTCCATCTGCTGCTGTGTAAGCCGCTGCGTAGCGTTTCTCACGCCAAGATGGTGTAACGTAGCTTCGACCACGATCAGGGCTCCGTCGACGATCAGCCCGAAGTCGATCGCACCGAGGCTCATCAGGTTGGCGCTTACGCCGAACACGTTCATCATACCAAGTGCAAACAGCAGTGAAAGAGGAATTGCCGAAGCGACAATCAGGCCTGCACGGAAGTTGCCCAGGAAAAGCACGAGTACAAAGATCACGATCAGCGCTCCCTCGATGAGGTTTTTCTCTACAGTACCGATCGCGCGCCCCACCAGGTCGGTTCGGTCGAGGTACGGCTCGATGACGACATCATCCGGCAGCGACTTCTGGATGGTAGGGAGCTTTTCTTTTATCCGCTTTACCACCTCGTTGCTATTCTCTCCCTTGAGCATCATGACGACTCCCCCGACGGCATCCACCTCACCATTATACGTCAACGCGCCGTAGCGTACCGCGCTGCCGAACCTCACTTCCGCCACGTCGCGGATAAAGACCGGGACAGCCCCCGTATTTTTCACCATAATACCCCTGATGTCCTCCAGTGAAGTCACCAGGCCTATCCCTCTTATGAAATACGCGTTGGGTTTGGTATCGATATAGGCTCCGCCGGTATTCTGGTTGTTTTTTTCAAGCGCTGTAAAGATCTCGGGTATGCTCACGCCCAATGCACGGAGCTTGTCGGGATTGACCGCCACTTCGTACTGCTTCAGCTCACCCCCGAAGCTGTTTACCTCAGCAATTCCCGGCGTGCCGTACAGCTGGCGGGCTACGATCCAATCCTGGAGGGTGCGCAGCTCCTTCGCGTCGTATTTATGCTCGCTTCCTTTTTTAGGGTGAATAATGTATTGATAAACTTCCCCCAGGCCCGTGCTGACCGGGGCCATCTCGGGCGAGCCTATGCCCTGCGGTATTCTTTCGAGGGCTTCTTTAAGCCTTTCATTGATAAGCTGGCGGGCGAAATAAATATCGACATCCTCATCGAAAACGACCGTCACCACAGACAACCCGAACCTGGAAATACTCCTGATTTCCTCTATGCCCGGTACGTTTGCAATGCTCTGCTCGATGGGAAACGTTACTAATTGCTCCACTTCCTGTCCTGCCAATGTCGGACAGGAAGTAAAGACCTGGACCTGGTTATTGGTAATGTCCGGTACCGCATCGATGGGCAGCCTGGCGGCACTCCACACTCCCCAGATGACAAGTAACAGGGTCAGTAATCCAATAACAGCCTTATTCCTGATACTGAATTTGATAATACTATCTAACACAATAGATTTAATTGATGCCTGGACAACAAGATTGAGATTACACCGGTTGCTACACACGCAATCGGTGCATTCGTGGCCCATATCAACACGTCCGCTCCTATCCCGGGGTCACGTCAGATCAGCATGATGCCCTTGGCGGTTCCCAGATGTTCCCGAGGTAGCTGGAAACAAAGAAACTGTCGTGTATGACGACTTCCTGTGAAGATTTTAATTGAAAAGGAGGCTCTAGAGCGGGGAAATGATAGGCCCGCGCCACCACGCTGATACCGCAGCAGGCACAGGCACAGAACGGGGAGCAATGATCGCTGTCATCCCCGGAATGGCCATGGGACCCGGTCTCAACCGCTTCCGGTGTTGCCTCGCACCGATCAGGAGAATCGCTGCAGGGTACCAGTGAAAGCGCTAACAGGTAAGCGACTAATATGCGGATACACCATTTCATCAGCCGCAAATGTAAAGAAATAAGCAGTGCAACAGGAGTGCAAAGAATATGTTCAAAAAGCCCGAAAACAACATAGTTGTTTTCGGGCTTTTTGAACATATCAGAGAGTATTAATTAAGGAATACTTTTTAAATACTCTCTTCAAAACATTTCTATTTGTAAGACACTGATCTTTTTCAGGGAACCGGCGGAGCAAGCTGGATACTGTCTTTTTCTGTTTTGTCCCTGATATCGCCCGGCATATTGGTGTCGATCGGTTCGGCCACATCCGGTTCACGTTGGAAAGTAGTGGTGTCATCGATCATGCGTTCTTTCCCGCTGTTATTGCCGCAACCGCCGGCCAGGCATAACAAGACCGTGGCGATCGACAGTAGTGCGGACATTCGATTTAACGTTTTCATATCAATCATTTTTTTGTGGTGAATAAATACTGGCAATGATCGCCTTCGCGGCCCGCACGGCCTATAAGGGTGATCAATCTGCCGGGTAATGATAGGGCTCCCCTTCCCCGGCTGCCTTCTCGAAGCTGAGTATCGACAGCAGCGAATTGCAGATTTCCGCTATCGCGGTTTCCACAACAGCTTCGGGGCTGCCGTCTGCAAAAATTTCCCGGTCATAGCAATGCCCGTTAAAGAGCACTGTAAAAAAAATGGTCCCGACCGGCTTTTCCGGCGACTCGCTGCCGCCGGGCCGTACGAGGCCCGTTACGGCTACCACTACATCGGCAGGTATGAGCCTGCCCACGCCGAAAGCAATTTCCCGCGTTACCTGCGGCGATTCGGCGGTGTACTGCGCAATCAGGGCCTGGGGTACCTTCAGAAGCCCTTTCTTTACAGCTTCTTCATAACATATGATCCCGCCCATCAATACCTGTCCGGCGCCCGGAGTCAGCGAAAATTCGTAAGCCACGCACCCGGCGGTTGCACTTTCTCCGAAAGCGATCGTAAAACCTAAGGTGGCCAGTCTTCCGGCGACTGTCGCCACGAGCTTCCGGCATTCATGCCTACCCGGTGTGGCCGATGCAAAAACCCTTGAACCAGGTGTCTCCATTTATCTCCTGCTCTTTTAAGAGTTATCCGATTATTGAACTATTCCCGGTATCTGACTTTTTCCCTGTAAAAAGGCTGCCTTTCCCTGACGCCCGGCCTGCCGGAAGGTACCTTTTTCGTCAGAAGCCCCATCAGGATGAGCGCTAAGCCCAGGAAGAGGTGCGGCTTATAAATAATTTCGTTAAACCCGAACAGCCACGGACTCGCTGCCAGGAAAAACCCGAGCACAAGATCTATTTTTAAATGAACAGGCATTGGAATTCTGCCAAAAACGCCTCCCTCATAACGGGTCACAAAGGAAACGCAAAACTGTACCAGCCCCACGAGGGACGGCACCATCCAGACCGATGCGCCGGCCGCCTCAGCCAGGTCCATCAGGTAATACAGGCGGGGCGATAAAAACAGGATAAGAGCCAGCGTATAGTCGGTTATCGCGTGTACTTTGGTGCTGATGATTCTCATATCTCTTTACTACAACTTGACATTCAGCCATTTTACAACTTACATACTGCAGGCAGGCCTTTCCCGGTCTATCGTGGTGAAGTGATGCCGGACGGGAACGCCGTTGACGGGCTGCCCGGGTTTTTCCGCCCGGAAACCTCCAGCCAAGGCGTGCATCAGACTGCTTCGCCCCGGCCTCCCTGCTCTCTTTTTTCATAAACGCCGTCGCGGTCTCAGGAGACCGCTGAACTTCCTTCGAAGCTTAATTTCCCGGAAAAAGCGTACCAGCTCCTAACTGCAGCCCCTTGCAGCACCAATTGTTCCTTTACTCATATGCGGCCTGAAAAGCCTGAATCCGTATTAATCTTCCTCCAATGGAAAATGAACAGGCTGCCATACGCCTGTTATACCCGAAAAGCATGTTTGTGTAAAAAGATGTAGAGGAGTGAGGTATCTGTGACTCAATACTTCAACAAAATGCCCCAGCAGCACGGCAAAGGCAGTCAAAGGCCGGGCGCACTGCCTACCCGGCCTCTGAAAGATATAGACTTGCAGGCATATCGGCATACCGTGGCGAAACCGGCAGAAATTTGTGCCGGAAACACTTAGATTTCGACAAGGTCTTCCCCGGTTTTCAAGGCATGTGTCGGGATATCTTCCTCCCCGAACAGCACACTTCCCTGCTGATCTCTTATATAGAATTTTTCATCCTGGTTACTCCAGAACCGTTTCTTCCCGTAGATGATCTGCTGTGCCTTAAATGCAAATACCAGCGGGTTTTCGGCCTTATAGGAAAGCTCCACCGAATTGTCCACCTTCCTGGCAAAGCTGCCGTTTGCCTCCACAATTCCCTTGACCGATGCGTCGAGATTCACATCCTGGCCGTTTTTATCCGATATTATAATCGAAATATCATTACTTTTTGCCACGGAATTGATCACAAACAGTTCATTATTTTCCAGTTTTTTCCGGAAAGTATTCAGTCGCTCCCTTTGAGGTTTCGATGCACTGAGGTAAGTGTCCAGTTGCAATAAATTGACGCTGTCAATCCTGACATTACTGTACGATACGGTTACTTCATAACCTTCGTTGAGCTCAAAACCGGCTGAAAGCTTACCCATTTTCAGCTTGTTCAGTAACCAGTCCAAAACCTTTACGCCTCCTTTTGCCTCAAAAGTCAGCATGGCGGAGCCCTTGATATCCGCGGCTTCGATTTCCTTTTTAACCTGGGGCGGCGCCGCATCCCCTATGCCGAATAACTCTCTCAGACCGGCCTCCAATGAAGAGACGCCCTGTTCTGACTGGTACAAAAGCAATAGCGGAACGATGTCTGTCTTCGGCCAGGCGACAAGGTTGTATCCGAGTTGGGTCAGAGGGGATTTAGCAGTAGCCATAATGGGTTTGTTTAGTTTGGTAAAATAAGCTTCGGGATTTCGTAGACCTGGAATTCGCCAATTTTCTGAAATTTAGTATGCTTTATAGCCAGGATGGCGGCCTTATGGCTATAGTCGACAGTCTTGCCGTTAAACAATGACTTGTAGAACCGTTGTGCATAAACAATCGCGGCATCCTCCGGAAACACATAGTTCGTCCCGACGCTATACCTGCAAAAGCCCTTGATTGCATTGGCGTAAACAAGCGAATTACAAGCGATCAGCAAAACCGCCTCCATCGGTTTCTGGCTGCTGGTCAGCTGGATATAATCACTGAATTCTTCTACATCCATGGGATCCTGCTCTTTATTACTCCCCTGGAAATACAGCCCGTTTACGCCCGATGCGTGCAATGTGATATGCAGGTAGTCGGGAGAATATTTATCCAGGATCTCTGAAAAATCGCTACGCTTCACCCCCGGAATGATTATAAACTGGTAGTTGTCGCGGTCTGTACCCGAATCCAGCGCATCGCTGATGGATCTGATCTGTTCGCCGATGTCGATCGGGTTTAGATTGGACGGGCTGGAAGCTATAAAGAGGACTTTTTTCTTTTCGGGCGGAGTCGTCATCTTCATCTGCAATGTCTGGAGGTTCTGGGCATGAATCTGTTTCATGATGTGAAGCAGTTCTTCGAAAGAAAACTCCTCCTGCCGGTCCGAACCCTCCAGGGCAAAATCAAGCGCCCCCGACTGGTCAAGCTGAAAACGTTTATTCCTGAGAATTTTTTCAGAAGTTTTCCCGATTGTTTTTTTCCAGCCGGGATCGGCTTCCTTTACGTGTTTTGGCCGGGAGAATATTTTCAGCGATTCTTTTTCCGTGTTTAGCCTGATCAGGTTTTCCAACCGGTTTTGTACCGTCTGCCTGAGATTGTTTGCTGCTGATCCGAGACGAGGCGCTACCTCGAAAATCCAGACTTTGTACCACTGTCCGTCAAGGTTGATCCGGTAGCCCCATAATTTAAAAGGTGCATTATGTTGATAATCTTCGATCAGCTTTGCCGCGGGAGGAAGCTTGATTTTCTCACTGCTGCCATATATCAAAGTGATACATCCCTCTCCGTCCGCCACTTCTTCATCTTCAGGGCCGTCTTCAAAATAGAGAGCGGTAGCCTGACGATAGTTTTCGGCAATTAATGGCCCGGCATCTTTCAAAAAGACTTTTTTCGGGAGAACCGGTTCAGCTAATCCGTTGCTGCCGGGATCTTTTACTTCCAGCTCTGTTTTGGCATAATGAGCAATTATTTCCGAAAGAAAGACTTCTTTACACCCATCTGACCATTCCAAAGTTGTTTCCAGTTGGTCATAAAACCCGATTTCCGCGTTGAGCTTACAAAACCCTTCATAGCTCAGGCGGCCCGATGCATGGAATATGGGCTGAACCCTCTTGTCTATGCGCCAGCCTTTACTCGCCTGATCACGGATTTTAACGCAATTCAGCCTGCAATAGGGTTTATTATCTCCCTGCCTGATCGCGCCGAAATTCCTGATGAACGGGCGGGCGAAAAAAAAACCGGAATAAGCCTCCCTGCTCATTTCAGGCGACGGCCAGATGACAGGACCTTCCCCATCGAAAGAAAGATAACGCAGGTCAATAACAGGAAAATGAAACGAGATCTGCATAAATAGACGAGGCATTATAGTCAGAGTATAGGCCCTCAGAGAGGGACCTATACTCTATAAAGTTTAAAGTCAAGTATCGCGAAGACCGTTGACAGAGTGCCAGTACGCACATGGTCGTTAAAATCCGATCAAACAATCAGACCTTAATCCACATTTAAATTTATGAATAAAGTAATCTGAAAATGCAAAATCCCGTGCAATTTATTTAAGGGTCCGGCTGTCCGGCACTTTGATCTCATAGATGTGCATGATCAATGACCGTGAGGAAGGAATGGTACGATTCAGAATTTCTCCAAAATCTCTTCATTGATTACGCATTTATACTATCACCCAGGGAACCGCAATCATGCTGACGCTGATCAACAAGGCGGATATTGCGCCGGACTTTTTAACAGAACGGGAACACAAAAAAGGGGTCAGTGAGATGATCTTCCGGTCGCATGGAAGCGGTAACGGACCGGCCGGGCTAAGCTTTGCCTGTACGGGACCGGGCATATGCATGATATTCAATTTCGGCGCCCCGGTAGTGTTCAAAACGCCGGGACGCAATTTCGGGGTACTTACCAGGCAACAGAATAACCTGAACCTGGACACGGGTACATTTAAGATCTCGACTGACGACAGCAGCAACTGGCTGATCCGCCTTATCGTGATCCATCCGGAGGTATTTGAACGGCTGCTAAAACATTTCCGGCCCGGTAAGCCGGACCTGTGCAGGGATCCTTTCAGAATGATGTTCCGGCAAAACCTGCACATAAGCGACGAGATCAGCCACAACCTTCACGCCTTTCATGCAGAAAGCATTTCGCCTGAAAGCGCCCCCGTATACACTTACGGGCGGCTGCTGATTTTTTTGTCGTTCCAGTTCTCCCATCATACCATGAGCAATGCCCGGAAAGCCAGGCAGCCGAGGCGTACAAACGAGGCAACCATAACCGCAAAAATGTATCGTGCGGAACAAATCATACGCTCCGATTTCGCAGAACGCTATACCCTGCCCGATCTTGCAAAGCTGATAGGGACAAATGAATGCTATCTGAAAAGGGAATTCAAAAATGTGTTCGGGCTGCCGGTGCGCTCCTACCAGCGAAAAATAAAAATGGAGAAAGCCCGCGACCTGCTTCTCAATACCTCCATGAGCATCGAAGCCATATCCGCACGAATGGGTTACGTACACACCACCCATTTTACGGCAGCGTACAAAAAGTACTACCAGGTAACGCCGGGAGAAACCAGGAGCAGACAGGGAGAAGTCGTGCCCGACCCGGCAAAATAAAATCCGGGGCTTATTTATTACCGATTTCATACAATCTATTTCCGGCTTGCGTCACCAGGGCTATTTGGAATGATTCTACCTTTGCCGGGTTGCTTATTTTTACTAAGTATAAATAAATAGTCATATTATTTTTTCGATGCGGTATCGGGTACTTTTTACACTATTCTACATTTTCTCTTCTACGCTAAAGGCCCAGGTCACCTCATTCTCCGGCGCCGTACAGCTCTCAGACGGCAAGCCCGTGCCTTTCGCAACCGTTACCATCAAATCGCCGGCCAGGTCTGTCATAAGCGACGACTCGGGGAGATTTGTGTTCGAGGGGCTCCGTCACGGCGACTACCAGGTGGAAGTGACATCGCTGGAAATAACACCGAAGGTCTTCAATGTCGTATTCAAAAACAGCAGGCCGGCTATGCTTACGGTAGAGCCTTCGGCCGCCCGGGACCTGAAAGAGGTTATGGTGACCCATAAAACCGAAAAAACGCAGATAGAGACCAGGGGATTTGCCGTGAATACGATCGAAACGCAGAAAATGGCGTTTCAATCTGTCCAGACCAACGAGCTGCTCGACCGGTCGGCGGGCGTGCGCATCAGGCAGGACGGTGGGCTCGGATCGAACATCAACTACAATATCAACGGGCTGTCCGGTAACGCGGTCCGGATTTTTATAGATGGAGTGCCTTCCTCTAACTTCGGCTCGTCTTTCTCGCTGAACAGTATTCCCCCTGCGCTGATCGAGCGGATCGAGGTTTACAAAGGGGTGGTTCCCGGGCATCTTTCGCAGGACGCGCTGGGCGGTGCGATCAATATCGTGCTGAAAAAGCAGTCCCGCAATACGCTGGTGACCTCCTACTCCGTCGGCTCGTTCAATACCCATCAATGGAATATGGCAGGTACCTACCGGAAAGACAACGGCCTGACCATCGACGGGTCGGCCTTTTATAACTACAGTGACAATAGTTACAAAGTGTGGGGAAGGAGCATCGCATTCAAGGACTATACGGGAGCTACCTACCCGAACCAGCGCGCAAAACGCTTTCACGACGCCTACAGGTCTTACGGCGCACGGCTGGAGCTGGGTTTCACCGATGTAAAATGGGCTGACCGCTTTTTGATCGGCGGTATTCTTTCCCGGGACTACAAGGAGGTCCAGCACGGTATCACGATGGATGTCGTATATGGTGACCGTCATACCAGGCGGACTTCCAATATCGCGACCCTTGCGTATAGCAAAAAAGATTTCCTGGCTAGGGGAGTTTCCGTAAAAGCCAACGCCAGCTACTCCTATCTCAAAAGACAGGCCATCGATACGGTCGGCGTCATGTATGACTGGTCGGGAAAGCCTCTCCGGTATCCCGACGGCACCTATGTCAGGTACAGCAGCGGCGCGGAGATAGGAAACACCAGGACCCTGGGCGTCAACAGCGACAGGACGTTTGTATCGCAGGTAAGCACGTCCTATCAGATCAATGCCCGCCATACGCTGCATGCCAGCTACCTGTATAACAATTTTGTCCGCGGGATCTCGGATGAGCTGCAGCCGACGGGCCTGCAGAAGCTCGCCAACACCCGTGACCTGCAAAAGAATGTGCTTTCCTTTACCTACGAAAATCTCGCTTTTTCGGACAGGCTCAGGACCAATCTCTTTTACAAGCATTATTTTCAGAAAGTCACCTCCAACGAGCCTTATATCAACAGCCAGGTCAACGGTGAGCCCGACTACCAGGTGAGGAGGCTGGTCCGGAATGTCGGTCACAACGGTTATGGCATCACGTTTTCATATGAGCTGAATCCCGGACTATACCTTCTCGGCTCGGGTGAGCGGGCCATCCGCATGCCCAATGCAAACGAGCTTTTCGGGAATGTGAACGACAACATATTGCCGCCTTCGGGCAGCCTGAACCCGGAAGTCAGCACCAACGCCAATATAGGCGTGAACTGGCGGGGGTATACGTTCCGTAAACATACCGTCAGGGTAAATACATCCGTGTTTTACCGCGATACCAGAGGGATGATCCGCGAGTCTATCAGGGCCGGAAGCTTTGTGTATTCCCAGTTCGAAAACCTCGAAGACGTGCTGACAAAAGGGATAGACGCCGAGCTTTTCTACAACTACGCAAGCCGCCTGGACCTGTCTTTTAATGTGTCAAAATTCGATGTGCTTTTTAATACTGAATTTGATGCGAACGGGGCTCCCTACCTTTTTTACCGGATGCAGATCCGTAATGAGCCGTCCTTTAAATACAACCTCAATGCGGCCTGGTATCATAAAGACCTTTTTCTGAAAGGCTCGCGGGGTTCTGTCTACTATAACATCAACTACGTAAAAGGCTTTTTGAGAAACTGGTCAAATATAGGCGGCAGAAACCTTGATTACATTCCGACGCAGTTCTCCAACGACATCGGCCTGGCTTATACCACGCCGTCCGGCAAACTGACTTTCAGCCTCGATGCCAAGAACATTTTCAACCAGCAGATCTTTGACAATTTCGGGCTTCAGAAGCCGGGCCGGGCTTTCTACGCCAAAATAACCTACACAGTGTATTAACAAACAACAATTTATATTAAGATGAGTAATCAATTCCAGATGTTGAAAAATGTGCTTATTTCAGGCGCCTTTGCAATCGCGTTGTTTTCTTCGTGCAGTAAGGATAGTCCTGTGACCCCGGAGGAACCGGAACCGGAGAAAGATTTCCAGCTTGCCTTTGCCAGTGGTTCGGGTATCGTTTCAGGAACCTACCTTCAGGGACTTTCAGATATCAGCACCGGGGAAATCACCTATGCAGGGAAAGGCTATTCCATGACTTCTTCGCGTACAGCCCGCGTATTCCTGTCTGCTGACGGCTCGACAGTCTACAGCCTGAATTATACCGTAGGTACCATTGACAAGCTGACCTACAACGGCGGTGACAGCTACACGCCCGTCACCACCTTCGATGCATCTATTCCACTGGGAAGCAGAACGGTACGCTTCACTAAAATGAGCGATAAGGAAGGATCGGTACACTACATCAGCGCAACTCCACAGTACGGAGGGGCCAACAATACGCAATACCAGGGACATAAAATGACCGTGAGCCTCGGCCTGCTCAACCTGGAAACAATGAACTTCGGAAACAATTTCAATAAGGATATCAACCTGGTCCTTCCCGGAACTTTAGGCAGCGAAGGTTATTATATTTCCCGGATCGACTGCCCGGTAGTGTCCGGCAACAAGCTCTACTACGGCGCGGCAGTAAGCAAATGGGACGCTGCAACAGGTAAAGCCGTCGATACCGACAAGACATTTACCCTGGTGATCGACTACCCGGGCCTGACCAATGCCACCGTTATTGAAACCTCCAATGTCAAAGGAGCTTCAAACGGCTTCCGTACGCCTACGCAGCATGTAAACGAGGCTGGCGAGATCCTGCAGATGGTCAGCGGAGGCGGAGAGTTGAATATTGTAAAAATCAAAAACGGGCAATATGACAACTCGTTCAAATACAGTGTGAGCGGGCTGCTGAAGCGGCAGGCTTCCAGCAACGGCTGGTTTTATGCCGGCAATGGCATCGGCTACGTTCCCTACGAAAAAGTGGGTGATGAGCAGGTTCAGATCGGTGTGAACCCTCAGGGCCAGCCTACTTATTCCGCCGCCTGGGGACTCGCCAGGATTGACCTGAACAACAATACGATTGTGAACCTGGATACCCCGCCCGGCTTATGGCTGACGCAATACCAGAATTCCGTTGTCAGGGACGGTAAATTCTACATAGCGCTGGCGCCTGTAGGCGTACAGGGGAATATCTACATCTATGATGTGAATTCGACCAGCCCGAACGGTACTTTAGGAGCCAAAGTAACTGCCGGCGCCGACCAGTATTATATCGGGATATTCTGATCTATAAAAAAGTCAGCGGTTTTCAGGAAAGCCGCTGACTTTTTTATAAGTTTGCAACTTATTTAGAATTGTATCAAATAAATTCAGGTTTACAGTTGTCCGATGAAAAGACTTTTTTTAACACTACTGCCGCTTTCTGCAATATATTCATCAAATGCCCAGCAGGCCAATTCGCTAATGAGCGCCGACTTTTGGAAAACCAAACCGGGTATTGAGCAGGTAAAAGCAGAAATTGCAAAAGGGAATAGTCCGTCTAAACCGGATGCAGCATCCTGGGATCCAACAGCCAGAGCCATTTTAAACGGCGCACCATTTGAGACCATTAAGTTTATGGTCGAGCAGGAAGGGAATGGCGTAAAGAAAAAAACGCACCACAGCGCCTCATATCTGCATTGGGCGGCTGCCAGGGGTAATGCGGAACTGGTAAATTACCTGATCGAAAAGGGTTCTGACGTGCATCTGACCGATAGTCATGGCACCAGTGTCATTGCCAATGCCGCCTCCAATGGAAACCAGGATAAAGGAGTTTACGAGGCTTTATTTAAAGCCGGTGTCTCTCCTAAGGCAACGTATGAAGGCGGCTCCACAGTGCTCATGCTGGGCGTGGCTGCGGATCCGGATCTTACGCTCACCGACTATTTTATTTCAAAAGGGCTTTCACTTACTGATAAAGATGAATACGGGCGCACTGCTACTGATTATGCTGCCAGAACGGGCAATAAAGACCTCATCGAGAAGCTGATCAGCAGAGGTGTAAAGCCGACAGGCAATGCAATGTTTTTTGCAGCGCAGGGATCCAGAATGTCGAGCAATGGGATTGACACTTATAAATACCTTGTGGAAACGCTGAAGCTCGACCCGAAAACGATTAGTAATAAAGACGGAGCTACAGTATTGCATTATCTGGTACGCAGGCCAGACACGGAGATTATCAATTACTTCCTGGATAAAGGCGTAGACATCAACAAGGCTGATAACGAAGGCAATACGCCGCTGATACTGGCTGCTTCCGGCAGGAATGCGCAGGTTGTACAAACCTTGCTACCGAAAGTAAAAAACATCAACGCTGTAAACGAGAAGGGTGAGTCAGCGCTCACCAAAGCAATCGCCGGCGGTTCATCGGAAATCGCTTCGCTGCTGCTGAAAAACGGAGCCGATATAAACGTCATCGATAAGGACGGCAATAACCTGGCCTACCACTGGTTTAATTCATACAGGGAGGGAGGACCCGGCGGACCACCCCAGGGCGGCGGAAGACCAGACGGCCCCCAGGCAGGGCAGTCAGGTGGCAATGATTTCGAAAAGAAGCTGGAGATCCTGAAAAGCAACGGTCTGGATGTCTCGGCTCCGCAGAAAAACGGCAGCACGCTGTTCCATCTGGCTGTAGCCAAGGAAAACCTGAAGCTGATCGAGAAGGCAAAAGCGCTTGGCGTCGATATTAACGCACAGGATAAGGAAGGGGTAACGCCTTTGCATAAGGCCGCCCTGATAGCCAAAGACGACAGGATTATGAAAACCCTGATCACCCTGGGCGCCAAAAAAGAGCTGAAAACCGAGTTTGACGAAACAGCCTATGACCTGGCTAAAGAAAACGATTTCCTGGCAACCAACAACATATCACTGGATTTCCTGAAATAGATCTGTAAAGACGCAGGGCCCTGCGTCTTTATCTATTACAGACGCAAGGCTTTGCGTCTCTACCGCAAATCAATTTTATAACAATGAAATTTCTTTTACCGGTCTTTTTACTTCCTTTATTTACGACAGGCGCCTTTGCACAATCAAGCAAATACAAATTCATGGTACAGATGAACAGCTACGAAGGCCTGGAGGCATACGTAGTGATTTCGCTCATCGACCCGAAAGGCGCCTACGAAAAAACACTCTATGTATTAGGACCTGATAAACAATGGTACAACACCCTGAAAGAATGGCATAAGTTCGAAACGAAAACCAAGGCTAAGCTGAGCGCGATCACGGGGGCCTCTGTCCCCGCTGGCGACAGAGCCGTGAAGACGATCGAAATAGAAGACGCCAAGCTCAACAAAGGTTACAAATTGCGTTTTGAGTCGGCTGTAGAAGAGCAAAAATATCACATTAGCGACGTCGAGATCCCGCTTACTACCGAAAAGCTCACCGAACGTGCGGAAGGTAACGGCTATATCCGCTTTGTCAAATTCAGTAAAGTGCAGTAAACCGGATGACCCTATCCATTTGGAGGTATGCACACCTGGCATTGGCGATCATTTCATGCCTGTTCCTGCTGATCCTCTCTGTTACGGGAGTAATATTAGCCATAGACGCCGTCAATGAAAAGACGCCCGCATACCGTGTAGACGATTTCCACTCCATCAACCTTGCTCAATCCATACCGGTATTGAGCAAGGTTTATCCCGAAATCATCGAATTATCAGTAGATCACAACGGGTTCGTCAGCCTCGATGCTTCCGATGCCGACGGGAATAGCGTAAAAGCCTATATTGATCCCCGCGACGGGCAGATATTAGGGCCATTGAAGCCCAAAAGCCAGTTTATCCAGTGGAACATAGCCCTGCACCGCTCTTTGTTCCTGAAGGAAACCGGGCGGGTCATCGTAGGGATCGTATCATTCCTTCTCCTGCTGATCGCGCTCAGCGGAACGATCCTGATCATCAAGCGGCAGCAGGGCGTGCGTCATTTTTTCGCGAAGATCAACCGCGATTTTTTTGCCCAGTATTTCCATGTCGTAACCGGGCGGCTGTTCCTGGTCCCGGTTATCATCATTGCGCTTACCGGCACTTATCTTTTCCTGATCCGTATAGGGCTCATCCAGACTGCAAACCCAGAAACGACACAGGCTCCGGCAGCTATAGACGAAACGACCTCCGCGGAGCCGGGTGAATTCCCCGTTTTTCAGCAAACAAAGTTGTCGGAGGTGGAGAAGCTGGAATTCCCTTTTATGCCGGATGACCCCGATGAACATTATGTGCTGAAGCTGAGGGACCGGAGCCTTGCCATCAGCCAGCTCAGCGGCGAAATTGTGGAAGAAAGCCGCTACCCCTACCCGGTCGTTATGGAGAAGCTGAGCCTCGATCTCCATACCGGCCGCACCAATGTCCTGTGGGCCATCATCCTGGGCTTCGCATCCCTGAATATCGTCGCTTTTATCTATACCGGGTTCGAGGTCACGTTCAGGCGGACGCGCACCCGTATCAGGAACAGGTTCAAAGCAGAAAACGCCGAGATCGTAGTGCTGGCCGGGAGCGAAAACGGCAGTACGCTGTTTTTTGCCAACCAGGTCCATCAGCAGCTTCTGGCGGATGGAAAACGGTCTTTTATTGCGGAGATGAACCGGTTCGGCCCCTACCCCAACGCCAGTCACATGCTCATCTTTACGTCGACTTACGGCCTGGGCGTCGCTCCCGCCAATGCCACGGATTTCGAGCAGCTTCTGGAAAAAAATCCGCAGCGACAGGGCATCCGGTTCTCAGTAGTCGGTTTCGGCTCCGAAGCCTATCCCGATTTCTGCGCCTATGCGCAGCATGTTGACCGGCTCCTGGAAAAACAGCCCTGGGCATCCCGCTTCCTGGACCTGCATACGGTCAATGACAAATCTGCCGGAGAGTTTACCAGGTGGGTTCATGCATGGAGCGAAAAATCCCTGGTTTCCCTGGCCACGGCTCCGGCCCTGTACCAGATGAAAGCTACCGGGCTCAGAACGCTGACAGTTGTCGGGAAGACCAGCGTCAGCGAGCACAATTCCACGTTCAGGATCCTGCTGAAGCCTGAATCGAATACGGTCTTCCGGTCCGGGGACCTGCTGGCCATTTATCCTGCCGGCGACAACCGGGAACGTTTCTATTCGATCGCGCAAAACGACGGCCTGATCCAGCTCGTGGTCAAGCTGCATCCTCAGGGCTTAGGATCAGGTTATCTGTATCAATTGGAGGTAAGCGACAAAATAAAGGCCCGCGTTATGAGCAACCCCGGCTTCCATTTCCCTGAAAAAACCGGTGCTGTCGCCATGATCGCTAACGGTACGGGCATAGCTCCTTTCCTGGGTATGATCATGGACAACTGCAAAAATACGCCGTTGTACCTGTACGCAGGGTTCAGGCATGACAACGAGCTGACGCAGGAATACCGGCAGTTTGCATCGGAAGAAATTGCTAAAAAACACCTCGCAGGATTTAATATTGCGCTCTCCAGGGGAGAAACGCCGCGGTATGTAATGGATTTGATCCGGGAAGACGCGCAGTTTTTTGCAGATCTGCTGGCCGGTAACGGTACGATCATGATATGCGGCTCACTGGCAATGCATAAAGATGTGGAAACTATCCTGGACGAGATCAGCGTTCTGAGCAATAAAAAGCCATTGAGCTATTATAAGGACAATGGGCAGATTTTATCGGATTGTTATTAAGTGTTTCCTACTGGTTGCATTGGCGGCCGGCGTGCCGGCCGCCAATGCGCAAATCATGCTCTCCCGTCAGGTAACCCTGATGGGCTCCCGTTTTGAGATCACGCTTGTGGACAAAGATTCGCTCGGGGCAAAAAAGCATATCGACCAGGTAATTGCGGAAATCACACGCATCGAAAACCTCATCTCCGAATGGCGGCCCGGGACCCAGGTTTCCGAAATCAACCGGAATGCCGGTATAAAGCCCGTGAAGGCAGACCGCGAAGTTTTTGACCTCACCCTGCGGGCCATCGCCTACTCCGAACAATCGCAGGGCGCATTCGACATCAGCATTGCAGCGATGGACCGGGTATGGACATTCGACGGCAGCATGACCGAAATGCCCGCTGCGGAAACGATCCGGAAATCCGTGGAGAAAGTAGGCTACCGGAACATCGTCCTCGATAGTACCAATTCTACCATCTACCTGGCTTCAAAGGGTATGAAAATCGGCTTCGGCTCTATCGGAAAGGGATATGCCGCAGACAAAGGCCGCGAGCTGATGCAATCCCTCGGGGTGCAGGGCGGTATTGTCAACGCCTCGGGAGACCTTTCGGCCTGGGGTACCCGACCGGATCGCAAGCCCTGGAAAATAGGCATTAACCACCCCTTCAAACCTCATAAGATCCTTAAAGTCTTCAAGATAAAAGAGGCATCCGTAGCAACTTCGGGCAGCTATGAGAAATACGCCGAAATAGACGGCAGGCGTTATTCGCATATCATCGACCCTAAAACAGGCTACCCTTCGACCGGCCTTACCAGCGTGACCGTCACCGGGCCTTCGGCGGAGTTTGCCAATGCCCTGAGCACATCGGTCATGGTCCTGGGGGAAAAGGAAGGGATAAAATTATTGAAACGGTTCCCGGAGTATGGCTATGTGGTTGTTACGGATACGGGGAAGGTGATGAAGCGGAGGTAAAAGGGGGTTGAAAGAAATACAGAATTTCTTCAAAATCGGATCTGAGCTTTGCGTGATCAGAAAACGTTCACCCAATGAGCACCCGGAAATTATTCCCTTTATTTATCTTTTCCCTTTTTACTGCTGCCGCTTCGTTCGGACAGGTCACTTCTGTAACAGTTTCCGGCACGGTAAAAAGCCGGCAGGACAAATCAGCCCTGCCGTATGTAAACATCGTACTGCAGGCTGCAAAGGACAGCGCTTTTGTATCAGGTACCATCACTGACGAGGAAGGCCGGTTTACGCTTGCCAACGTAGCCCCCGGGAATTACCGCCTGCAGGCTTCCTTTATCGGGTACGAGACAGGCTCTCAGCCCCTGTTTGTCGGCAGCCTTTCCGGGTTCCTGGATCTGCCCGTAATCGAGCTGGCAGAAAGCCTGACCTCCCTGCAGGAAGTGGTAGTAACCGCAGAGCAAAGCGATGTCGGCAGCAGGATGGATAAAAAAACCTACTCCCTCAGCGACAATATCGCACAGGCGGGCGGCTCGGTGCTGCAAAGCATGCAGAACCTCCCGGGCATAACCGTACAGGAGGGTAAAGTGCAACTGCGGGGAAATGATAAGGTAACTGTGCTGATTGACGGGAAACAGACCGCGTTGACCGGCTTCGGCAGCCAGACCGGCCTTGACAATATTCCGGCTTCGGCTATCGAAAAAATCGAGATTATCACCAACCCGTCTTCAAAGTATGATGCCAACGGCAACGCCGGTATCATCAACATCATCATGAAGAAAAGCAGGCAAAACGGGCTGACCGGCAAGGCAATGCTGACGACGGGACTGGGCGCTCTCTGGGTAAGGAAAGAAAACCTTCCCACTATCCGGCCTCAATACACGGCCACCCCTAAAATCAATCCGTCGCTGTCGCTCAACTACAGGACCGGCAAGGTGAATATCTTTTTGCAGGCAGATAATCTATATACCCAAACGCTGAATAAAAATGAGTTCGTAACACGTACCTACGACGACGGAGCCGTCATCAGCTCACAATTGAAGCGCAACCGGAATACCAATTTCCTGACTACAAAAGCTGGTGCGGACTGGAATATAAACGAGCGGAACATCCTGACGGTTTCCGGGCTGTTCGGCAGCGAAAAAATTATAGACCGGGGCGACCAGCCTTTTTTTAACGGCGATCTGTCTCAGCGCCTTCGCCTATGGCAGTTTTTTGAAGATGAATTGAAGACGACCGCCATGGCTACGGCCTCCTACCAACACAAATTCAAAGAGGCAGGCAGGATGCTCAATATCGGCTTTAACTATACCTTTCACCGGGAGGACGAGAAATACTTCTATGACAATTACCTGCCCGAATCGGCCGGTACCGACGCGTTCAAGCTCCTGTCAGACGAACAGGTATATGATTTCAACATCGACTATATAAGGCCCCTGAAGTACGGCCATATTGAAGCAGGCTTAAAGCTCCGCGAGAGAATCATCCCGACCGATATGAATTTTATACCCGGCGCCAGCTCCGTGCTGGATACGAGCGCAGGCGGCTGGGCCACCTACAGGGAGCGGATACCTGCGTTGTATGGCAACTATGTTTTCGAGAATGAAAAGTGGGAAGCAGAACTGGGGCTGAGAGTGGAATATGTACGTATACGTTACGACGTCAACCCGGATCACAATACCTATAAAAGCGACGGCTACCATTATACTCAGCCGTTTCCGAATTTCCGGCTTGCCTACAAGATTAACCCGGACAACAAGCTATCATTGTTTTACAACCGCAGGGTAGACAGGCCGAACGAGGTAGATATCCGGATATTTCCAAAGTATGATGACGCCGAGATCATAAAAGTAGGTAACCCGGCTCTGAGACCACAATTTACCAACTCCGTAGAGCTGGGCCACAAGTACAACTGGCATAGCGGCTACCTGTATTCCGCGCTATGCCACCGTTTCGCAGACGGAACGATCACCCGTATTTCCAGCATAGTTCCGGGAAGCAGGCTCGTCTATGCTATATTCCAGAATGCAGGTAGGAGCTATAATACCGGCCTGGAGGCTGTCTGGGACCAAAAAGTATCCGATGCCTATTCTCTCAACCTCAACGCTAATATCTATCGCAACCGGATCGATGCCTTTACGGTACACAACCTGTATCCTGAGCCCAACACTTTTTCGGCCGACAGGCAAACCCTGCTTTCGGGTAACGTAAAGCTGAACAACACCTTGCGTTTCCGGAAAGGATTTGATGCGCAGCTTACGGCCATCTACCTGGCACCGGACCTTATCCCCCAAGGCAGGATCGGCACGAGGTTCACGATAGATATGGGACTGAAAAAAGCAGTTCAAAAAGGGAAAGGTGAGCTGTTTTTAAATGCCAGCGACCTTTTTAATACCATGATTATCAAAAGGAATATCCTGGGCGAAGGCTTCAGATACATCAGCACGGACTATTATGAAACACAGGTAGTCCGGTTGGGATACGGTTATAAATTCTGAGTAGCGGTCACGCCTCCCCGGGTAGAAGCGCTGAAGAAACCTCTAATCTGACGAGTGAAAAAATCTGAAATAGCAGCCATACTTGCAAGGGCCCTCTACAGAGGTTCTAACAAGCCGGTTTCGGGCCAGCAACTGGCCGTCATTGATACGATCTGCGATACACCTGAATTCGGGGATCCTGAAGCTATCTGGCTTATGGCTAAAAAAATTCACCCGGTAAGCAGGGGAACTGTCTATAACATTATCAAAGTATTCGTCGACAAAGGCTTATTGGAAAAGGAAAAAGTCAGGGCAAAACACAGGTACCGCCTTAAACGGCTCCCGGGCTGATGCCTGATGTAAAACGATCGAACATGATCTCAAAAGTATGCATACCTGATCCGAACGTATAGGTAATATCCCAATTGTTTTGCCGGCAGATGGTATCCACCAATGCCAGTCCTATTCCTGTGCTTGGATTATCTTCATCCAGTACTGCAAACCGTTGAAAAAGCCGGGCCTTGTTGAGCTCCCTGCTGCCTGAATTTGAGATCACGAACCTGTTTTCTCCCAGGAAGATATCTACCTGTCCGTCAGAATAGCAGTATCTCAACGCATTGGTGATCAGGTTCTGGATAACCGTTGTAAAGAGGAACTGGTTTGAAAATATAACGGCAGTCTCATCAATCGTCGTATTCAGCCTGATCGACCTGCGGCCAAACTCCTGCCGGAACAGGTCGATGATCTCACCGATCTGTTCCCCCATATTGATTTCCTCTTTGGAAGAAAACTGGTCGTTTGCTATGCTGGCCAGCAACAAAAGGTCTTTATTGATCCTGACCGCCCTTGCCAGCGCCTTGTTGGCGCTCTCTACCAGGTGGTACTGGTCACTGCTGATCGGTTCCGACTGGAGCAGCATCCCCAGCCTGGTCTGGATGATAGCCAGCGGGGTTTGCAGCTCATGCGACGCATTCTCGGTAAACTCTTTCTGCGTCCTGAAAACCTCGATATTCCGGGCCATCAACCGCTCGAGCGCACTATTGAGCTCCTCAAATTCCAGGATATCGCTACGGGTAAATGTCGCTGCCTGCCCTTCATCGACCCTGAAGCCCTTCAATTTGTCGAGCGTATCCCTGAAAGGCTTCCATATCCTTTCGGACATCTTCCGGTTCAGCACAACAAAGCCGACGCTCAGGACCAGGAAAAAAAGACCGGTGATCACGGCGATCACGGCTACCGTCTCATAAGTCTCCTCTACATTGGATTCCACTACAAGCAGGTAAGGCCTGCCATCGTACATGAAGGCTCTTTCCAGCACACGGAAACGATCCTTGAACCTCTTATAATCCGGGTTTACATGCCCTTTATAAATGGTATACCGTTTATCGGCCGGCATTTTACCGTTCTCTTCAAGGCGTTCCAGCCTGGCATTCGGCTGGATGATGTTCCAGAACGTAAAAAGGCTGTCGGCGTTATGGACCCGGAAGTCGGTACGGCTAAGCTGGTAAACCGCCCGTTCGGCAATGATGTCATTGTTTTCGTCCAGTTCCTGGAGCCATATCGTATCGACCGCGTAGAAATATACCGGGATGCTGGCAAGCAGGACAACGGATGCATAGATGATGAATGTCCTTAAGGGTTTATTCAGAAGCCTGCTCATTTTTCCCAGCGGTAGCCTGATCCGTAAATCGTTTTGAGATAGTTTCCTGAACCGAGCTCCAGTAATTTCCGCTTCATGTTTTTGACATGCGAGTAGATGAAATCGTGGCTGTCGAGCATGTCCGCCATGTCGCCGGAGAGGTGCTCGGCAATAGCGCTCTTGGGAATGACCCTTCCGGTGTTACCTACAAAATAAAGCAGCAGATCGAACTCACGTTTTGTAAGGCCCGCATCCCTGCCATTCACGGTGACCCGCTTGGCAATCAGATCAATCTGGATCTCATTGTGGCTGACGACGTTGTTGTTCTCAAAATTCTTCCGTCTTATAATGGCGTAAACCCGTGCGGCCAGCTCCGACAGGTGGAAAGGCTTGGTAAGATAATCGTCTGCGCCGATCTTCAGACCTTCGATCTTATCGTCGATGGAGTTCCGGGCCGAAATGATAATAACGCCATCGGCCCGGCCCAGCTCCCGGAGCCTTTCCAGGATGCGTATCCCGTCTCCTCCCGGCAGCATCAGGTCGAGCACAATACAGGAATACCCGTAGTCATGAATTTTGTCCATTGCCGCATGGAAATCCCGCGCATGCTCGCACAGGTAGCCCTCGGCAGACAGGTAGGCGGACATGCTGTCGAGCAAATCCTCTTCATCTTCGATAATCAGTATCTTCATGCGGATAAAAATGATGAGACGATGAGTTCTTATCGCTTACAGTTCTAAGATACAACGTTCGACGGGATGGCCGGCAGAGAAGAATAAGATTTAATTTTCAGAGCAGGAAATACAGATTTCCTCCAGAATTACCCCCTATAATTGCGCATTTTTTAGCCGGATATGGTTTCCCGGCTATCTTTAAAAGAGAAAAGTCAGGCTTTAACCAGTTGATATTCATGTGCTGGATCTACACAATATTATCGACGACAAGTGCTTAATCCAGTTATTTTTCACTCAAATTTCACTCAAAGGCTCTACAGGCTTCTCTGCGAGCGCTGATTTTTGGCATATTCCGAAGGAGATACCTTGTAATGCTTCATGAAGGCAGCCCTGAAATACTTGTAATCCTCCATACCAACCATGTTAATTACGTCTGATACGCGATACAAGCCGGTGCTCAAAAGCTGTGCGGCCCTCTTCAGCCGTATGTCGCATAACCGGGACGGAGGCCGCGCCAATCTTTTGCAGGCTGCCGCCATGAGCCCGTATGCCAGAATGTACAACGACGACGGAACGCTCACCCAGCACCCCATGTATTCGGAACAACTATGGGCCAACCCGCTCCTGCCCACAACCCTGAACCCCGAGCGCCGCCAGTTCAACATATCGCTGAACGGGTATGCCGACCTTTCCTTCGGCAACATCTGGAAGCCGCTGACAGGGCTTAATTACAGGTTCAATGGCGGGTTTTCCTATGTACCCGCACGTACGAATGAATACGAGGGAAAATCTGTATACAACCTGAGCGGCTGGGGCCGGATCGCCAACAGCGAGTCGCAAACCTATACGATCGAAAATATTCTGACCTACAACAAGGATTTCGGCAGGCACCATTTCGATCTGACCGGCCTCTATGCTGCCAAACAAAAGTACTGGCAGGAAGCCGTAAGCATCGGCCAGGTTTTTCCTAACGACGACCTGGAATGGGGAAACCTGGAGTCGGCTTCAACGCAGACAGTATCTTCACAAGCCGACCTTTATCGTTCGATCTCCCAGATGGGGCGTTTGAATTACGGATATGACAGCCGGTATATGTTCACGTTTACTGTACGCAGAGACGGGGCATCGGTATTCGGCAGGAGCAATAAATTCGGCACATTCCCTTCAGCGGCAGTCGCCTGGAACATATCCAATGAGGGTTTTATGCGTCGTCATGACAATCTCGTAACCAACCTGAAGCTCCGCTTCTCATATGGTATTTCAGGCAACGAAGCGATCGGGGTATACCAGACGCTGGCACTGATGAATTCCGGCTCGCTGGCTATGGCGGGACGGTCGTTTACATCCCTGAAAGTACAGTCACGCATGGGTAATGACGGGCTGCAGTGGGAAAAAACAGCCGGGTTCAATACCGGCCTCGATTTCGGGCTGTGGCGCAACCGCCTGTCAGGCACGATCGATTACTATAAAACCAATACCTACGATATGCTGCTGCTCCAGCGTATACCAGGCATAACCGGCTATGCCGACGTATGGTCCAACATCGGGAAAGTAGCCAATACGGGAGTAGAATTAACCCTGGAGTCCAAAAACGTTGCAGCAAAAGATTTTAGCTGGTCTACAACGGTTGTATTTTCACACAATAAAAACCGGATCGCAGATGTTTATGGAAACGGACAGGACGATGTCGGCAACCGCTGGTTTATAGGTCAACCGGTAGGAGTTATCTTCGATTACACCAAAGTCGGGATCTGGCAGGAAGACGAGATCGAATCGGGCCTGAACAAAGGCTGGGACGACCCGGCCCTGGCAGGCGACCTGAAGCTGGCCGACCTCAACGGCGACGGCCTGGTAAACGACAACGATCGCAGTATACTCGGGCAGACGGCTCCAAAATGGACCGGAGGTCTTACCAATACCTTTACCTACAAAAACTTTTCGCTGAATATCTTCATCAGCACCGTCCAGGGTCATCTTCGTAACAACCCGCAGATAGGAGGCGCATCAGATGAAATGGGACGCCGCAGCACGCCGGCCGCCCTTGGCTACTGGACTCCCGAAAATCGCAGTAATGAATGGCGTTCATTAGGCAATCATTCCAATTCACATGGCTACGGATTTCCTTCAGATGCCGGCTTTACCCGTTTGAAAGACGTTACGTTAAGCTATAACCTTCCGGATGCCGCGTTAAAAAAAATCGGGCTTGGAGGCATACAGCTGTATGCCGGCGCACGCAACCTGTATACCTGGTCAGGCTGGCTCGGATGGGATCCGGAAGCCCGGGACATCACCCGCGGCTCAAGCAACGACAACATCAACTATCCGATGGTGCGCAGCTACGTGCTGGGCGCAAACATTACCTTTTAACAGTTGTCTGAAACCGGATACCCGGCCGGTTCTCTCAGCGCAGCAGGCGACAGACCGACCTGCAACACGCAGCTTTACAAAATCTAACTATCAAAGAATACCAACATTATAGAAATGAAAGGCAATAAACTATTCATATACATCACACTGGCCGGCATTGCATCGATGGCTACCTCCTGCCAGGACAGCTTCCTGGACGAAGATCCTTACTCAAGCTACCGGACAGGCGCTACCGACAACCAGACGATAGAGGCGCAGGTCGTAGGGCTGCACAGGACATTTGCGGAGCTTTGGGGATGGAGCGGCAGGCAAGGCTTTCTTTCCTGCTGGCAGATAGGCACGGATGTAGCCAGCGCCGGAGCTACGGAAGGAGTCGAAAACCCGTTTTATCAGTATGCCGATCTGAACCCCGAAAATGCCGGCGTAGGTTACCTGTGGCAGAAATGCTATGATTTTATCAATCACGCCAATGTAATCATTGCAGCAGTAGAAGAAAACAACATAAAGGCCGCAGCCGAAGCAAAATTCTTCCGGGCTTATGCATACAACATCCTCGTAACACTCTGGGGAGACGTGCCGCTGCTGAAAGCTCCGGTCGCCACGCCTGCTTTCGACTTCACCCGCCAGAGCGTATCGGAAATCGACCAACTGATCGAAGAAGATCTTACCTATGCCATTGCCAACCTGCCCGAAGTAGATCAGGCAGCCGTAGAGAGCCGTATCAATAAAGACATGGCCCGGCAACTGGCCGCCGAAGTCTATCTTCGTATAGGAATGAGAGACCCGGCATTTTACGCCAAAGCAGAACAGGCTGCCGGCGATATCATTGCAGGGGGAAAATACCGGCTTATAGAAAACCGGTACGGTAAATACCTCGGCGAAGGAGGCGACTATTACCGCGATCTCTTTCGCCAGGGAAATACACGGCGCTCGCAGGGAAATACCGAAGCTATCTGGACATTTGAAGTAGAATTCAACCGGATCGTAGTAGGGGGGACAATCGACAACCCCCAGCACCGTCGCGTATGGCAGCCGGCCTATCACAAATGGGATGGTATGGTAAACGCGGATTCGCTCGGCGGACGGGGGAACGGGCGGTTGCGCCTGAGCAATTTCATGAAATATACGGTATGGAAAGGACTGGAAGGCGACGTTCGCAACAGCAACTATAACATTCGCCGTACCACCAATTATAACCGCGCCGGTTTCAATGTCCAGATAGGGATTGATAAAGACGGTTACAGGGTGGGCACCAACGACGCGGCAGCCGTCAGGACGGTTACGATCAAAACCGGCGACCGGGTCGTTCCTTTCAGTACCGACAGCCTCGAAGTTTGGTATCCCTTCCCTACAAAATGGGGCGGATACGACCCCCAGGACGATTTCGGCTATGCGCTGATAAAAGACTGGCCGGTGATGCGCCTGGGTGAAACCTACCTGCTGCGTGCTGAAGCCCGTTTCCGGCAGAACAACCTGGCAGGAGCCGCGGCCGATATCAATCTATTGCGGGACAGGGCCTTTAAAACCGCCCGTGCCGGGAAAGGCAACCCGGAGCTTGGCAAGGTGACCGAAGGAGACATCAGCCTCGATTTCATACTCGATGAACGCGCGCGGGAACTGATCTCAGAAGAAAACCGCCGTATGACCCTGGTCCGTACGGGGAAGCTGAAGGAGCGTATAGCGCTCAACGGCGATTTATCACCTTCCAATAAAGTCACTACGGGCTTCCGGGATTATAACGTGCTGCTGCCGATCCCGCTGAATGAGATCCGGCTGAACACCAAAGCCGAACTGAAACAAAACACCGGCTATTAGACAATTTACGCATGCGTCCGGTTACCAGCTATTCCTGCAGCTTGCGTTACCGGACGCGTGCTATTACCTGATAAACTCCACCCGCCGGTTCTTAGCCTTTCCCCAGGCAGTCGCATTATCTTCCAGGGGCTCCGACTCCCCTTTTCCGTCGGTGGCAAGCCTCGATTCCTGTATACCGAATTCTTTCACCAAAGCGAGCTTCACCGACGCAGCTCTTTTCTGTGACAGGATGAGATTGGCTTCATCCGGACCGTCGCTGTCGGTATGCCCCACGATAAGAATATTACCTGAAGCGGATTTGATAGCATCGGCAGCCTGTTTTAAAACAGCCCAGGATTCGGGTTTGATGCGGGAAGAGTTGACGTCGAAATGGATCGCATCGGTTACGAATTTTCCCGATGAATTCATATCGGAAGCCGCGTTCGGAGCGTTTCCGCCGACACGGATATTGGTGATGTACACCCCGTTGCCCCACTGGTTGGAGCTCATCATAAAATTATAGTCTGCTTTGGTAAGAAAAGTATCCGGCAAACCGGCCATTTCCTTCCCGTTGACGAATATTTTCACGCCTAACCCGTTCCGGGCAATGGCCACGTGGTTCACTTTCCCGGGATTCCAGCCGTTTTTGATGGTTTTTTCAAGAAATCTGGCCCGGTTTTCATCTAAACCATATTGTCTTGCCCCGAAAAGGTTCAGGAAACCATCTGAACCGTACGGATGGATATCTATCATTATTTCCGGCTTATCGTTGAAATGGAGGTCGAAATTTTCACGGTCTTCCCTGGCTACAAAACTGAACCGGAGCCCGCTCTGCATTTCGGAAACCGTTTCCACATCATAATACATATCCAGTTCGATCGTGCAGTTTTCAGGCAGGCTTTTGAAGCTGTTAGGAAAAAAATGCCCGTACTTCGTTATTTTCAGCCAGTTCCCGGGTTTTACACTCAAAGTCGTGATTTGCGCCGGATTTTCAGGATCCCAGTTATTGACGAACCAGTTCCCGGCTCCCGGGCCTAATTTCGCGGTTGAAAAATCTTCAAAAAACAGGAGGTCTTTTCCGGGGATAAAAGCAGAACCCTTGTATCCGGTGAAGTCGGTGGGTTCTCCATCGCTGCCGCCCGTCACATTATCCGGCCGGCCGGCTGTAGCGGGTTTGCCGGCAGCGCCCGGCCGGCTTTCCGCGTTATCTTTCTGTGTATCCCCCTTACGTTTGTCCTTTTTTTTGAAAAGACTGCCGATCCCTTCCTCGACCTTATCGAGTCCTTTGTCTATTCCCTGGTCGACGCGGCTGTTCGCCCTGTCGGTTGCCTTGCGTTTCACCGTTTCGTTGGGATCGATAATCTGGGCATGGAGCGGCAGGGCGCCCAGAAGGAATAGGATAAAGCTTAAGTTTCTCATAAATCATTATAAATTAAGGGATGAAACTCAAAAATGGAGAACAGGCCGCTTATCTGTAAAGAGAAAATGAGCCGCCGGCGCTTTTGGGATAGTAAGCGGCATAAGCCGGATAGCTTGTCCGGTCTGCGCACTAAACCAGGTTTGATGAGTACTCACCAGCTCTGTTTTCCACCCTGCTCTAAGCTTATATTTGTTTATGATTTCAAAATACCTGCGGATATGGATTACAGGGCTCATGCTAACAGTCTCCTGGAAAATACCGGCTCAGCCGCCTATACCCGTCCAGGAGCTGCATGGCCGCATCCCTCTATGGCAATTCCGGGGTGTCTCCTGGCAGAATTCGGCCGCCGGCCGGCCCGCGATGATCGATAGCTCGCGTTGGCAACCGCTGGATAACCTGTCGGCTGCCAGGGCGCCCTTGTATGCCTGGCTGCGGCTGAAAGTACGCAATGACGGGGACAAGCCTGCTTATCTGGATTTCAACATGATTGCGGCCGACAGCATCAGTATGTTCGTAACCGGGAAAGACACGGCTTTTAGCATCGTTACGGGTCCGTATGTATCTGTACGCGACTGGCAGCATCCGGAAAACCCCGCCGTAGCTTCCCTGCTTTGCGATGCCGGGGCAGAATACGAAATTCTTTTCCGGCTATGGAGCGCAAGGGAACGCCCTTTTTCCGTGCGAAGCTGTTATGTCCAGACCCGGCTGCAATCCATGACGGAAACGGTAGAAGGGTACCGGGAGTCGATCACCCGTACGGAATTCAACGGCTTCTTTTTAGGCTGTATGGGGTTTGCCCTGCTCTTTTCGCTGGTGGTATTTATCAGGATCAGGGAAGACGTGTTCCTTTATTACGCGCTCTATCTCCTGGGGATTGCTCTTTACGCCGTTATCGTCAAAACCTTACCCTATTCCGGCATTGCAAAAGCGGCCTACCTCAGCTATCCGCTCACCTACCAGCTGGGTGAACCGATACAGTACCTCTCATTCGCCGCCTACACGGCCTTCGGGAAAAAGCTGCTTGATATCGGCAGACAACACGCGCCACTCGACAGGCTCCTCGATATTTTAACAGCCGTTCTGGCAGCATGCGGCGCCGGCCTGCTGCTTTATAACTTTACCGACTTTCACTATTCGTTCCAGGAAACCGCGTTTGTTGTTTCACGTATTACCATCCTGCCTGTTTCCATTGTTCTGGTCGTATGGGTAGCGTATGCCGTAAAGTCTCCCATCAAGTGGTTTTTTGTACTGGGCAGCTCGCTTTTTCTGCTGGGAGGAGTCCTGGCGGTAATCGTTGATCCGAAAACAAGGCACCTCTTCTTCGCATCAAGCCCTTTTAGTCCCGTTTATATTTTCAAAGGCGGGATCCTGGCCGAAACGTTTTGCTTCGCGCTCGCTTTGGGATATAAGCTTCGCGCCAATCAGAAAGAAAAAGAAGCAGTTATACGGTCTTATATATACCAGCTCGAAGTAAACCGTCAGCTCATTGCAACAGAGAATCTCAGGCTGGAAAAAATGGTGGAGGAACGGACCGCTGAAATCGTCCGGAAAAGCGAGCAGCTCGAAATACAGAACCAGAAGCAGATCAAAAGTGATTTTGAAAAGCAGCTGGCAGAGCTGGAAATGAAAGCGCTGCGAAGCCAGATCAACCCGCACTTTATATTCAACAGCCTGAACTCGATCCGGTATCATATACTCACGAAAGATTGGGAAAAAGCTTCCGATTACCTGATCCGTTTTGCCAGGCTGCTGAGAAAAATACTGCAGTTCTCCCGTGAGCATACCATCCCACTCCGGGAGGAGCTCGAAATGGTTTCGCTATACCTGGAACTGGAGCGCCTGCGCTTTGACGGCTATTTCACCTATGAGATCGTCGCCGGCCCGGAGATTGACCTGGAAGACATCGAGATCCCTCCTATGCTGATCCAACCCTATGTAGAAAACTCGGTCAAGCACGGCCTGATACACAGCACTGATCCTGTCAAAACCCTGATGATAGAAATCAGGAAGGCCAAAGGCGGGTTCAAGATCGAGATACGCGATAACGGCATCGGGCGGAAAAAAGCGTCACTGAACAAATCCGAAGGTTCGTCCGGGCTCGGACTGGCGATCACAAGCGAAAGGATAGCGCTTTTCAACAGACAATACAAACACAGCCTGAAGGCTACTATTACCGATTTGTACCGCGACCGGAAACCGGCAGGCACATCGGTCGTACTTTTTTACAAATGGTAAACCTTTAATCCTGAATATGATGAACCGGTACGACGTAGTCCTGATAGACGACGAAATCCATTGCAACGAAAGCCTCGGGCTGCTACTCTCGGACTGTTGCCCCCAGGTGCGCGTAAAAGCCAAATTTAACGCGCCGCATGAAGCGCTGAGCTGGTTAAAAAGCCATAGAGCCGATCTTGTTTTCCTGGATATCGAAATGCCGGGCATGAGCGGATTCGACCTCCTGGCGCAAACCGGGAACCTGGATTTTGACGTTATTTTTGTAACGGCCTACGACCAGTACGCCATCAGGGCGTTCCACTATAGCGCAGTCAATTATTTACTGAAGCCGGTCGACAGGGAAGAATTACGGACTGCACTGAGCCGCTGGATCGAAAAGAAGGACAAGATCATTACCTCCAACCAGCTCGGGCTCATGTACGAGCTGCTGCGCGATACCGGCAAACACAGCAGGCGCATCGCACTTCCCACTGCCGAGGGGCTGGAATTCATTGAGATCAGGAACA
The DNA here is from genome assembly GCA_037191015.1 of Spirosomataceae bacterium. GTDB lineage: Bacteria > Bacteroidota > Bacteroidia > Cytophagales > Spirosomataceae > Ravibacter. The sequence goes on along the minus strand of JBBCKD010000021.1, from coordinate 265,569 downwards.
TTACCCGCTGTGAAAGCGACAGCAACTATACGCGTATCTTCTGTACCGGGAAAGAGCAGCACCTGATTTGCCGGACATTAAAGGAAGTGGAAAACGTACTCGGCGAATGCGGTTTCCTGCGCATACATCATTCCCACCTGGTCAATCCTTCGTATATCCGTAAGCTGGTGCGGAATAACGGCGGGTATATCGTAATGGACGACCAGACCCAGATACCTTTCTCAAAAAGCAAAAAAGACCGGTTGTATGAATTGCTGAGCCATATAGAGCGGATATAGGCTGAAAAATGCGCCGCGTCCTGATGCTGCGAAACTGTTTATGGATTATCTTACTTCCGAAGAAGCGAAACGGGTCTATAGAAAGTATGGATTTGAGACCGAATAACTAAATAACAGGAAAACACGTGATAGCGATCGATTTCAAAATAAAGGTATTCATTTCTGCTGCCAGGTACCTCAATTTTACAAAAGCAGCCCAGGAGCTCAATATTTCCCAGCCGGCCGTCAGCAAGAACATACATGAGCTGGAGCTGCAGACCGGCAGAAACCTCTTCGAGAGATCGGGCAACAGGCTATCGCTTACAGAAGCCGGTCATATCCTGCTGAGCCACGCCCAGCAGCTATCCGTTATTTACCAGCAGCTCAACGAGAGCCTCGAGTTCCTGGAAGGGAGAAATGCCGGGGAAATCAGGCTTGGCGCCTCTACGACATTATCGCACTACATTATTCCTCAAATCCTTGTAGATTTCCATAGCGCGCTGCCCAATATAAAAATCAAGATACTACACGGGAATTCCAGGCAAATCGAGGAATGGCTGCTTGATAAGACAATAGACCTGGGAATAGTGGAAGGGCTTACGGACAATATCACCATGAAATACGAGTCGTTCCTGGAAGATGAAATCGTACTGGTCACCCGTGCCGGCAACCCGAAAGTGAAGGAAGACGTCATCCAACCGGCTCTGCTGAAAGACCTTGAATTTGTTTTAAGGGAACAAGGTTCCGGTACCAACGAAATCATCAGGAAGGCCCTCGTGAGAATGGGGATTGCCTGGCAGGATCTGAATGTGAAGGTAATACTGGCCAGCACGGAAAGCATCAAAAGCTTCCTGCTCAAAACAGATTGCTTTTCATTCCTGTCGGTTCATGCTATTTCCAGGGAGGTAAGCAACGGAGAGCTGCAGATCATCGAATTGGACGGGTTCGAAATTATGAGGGATTTTTACTTTGTACACCCGCAGGGAATCATCGGCAGGATACCCGATACGTTCCGCCGGTTTGCCATACGCCGGTTTTCGCGATAAGCAGCCAGTTCACGAATTGATTTCATTCGTGAACTGGCGGCCTGATTACTCTTTCGCAAAGCACTTCTTCCAACTGCTCCGGTGCGCGTACCAGGTCGATGTGCAGGGCCTGGACAGAAAGATTGACAGACAGCAACAGATGGGCAAAAGCAGGGGTGTGGAAGGGGATGTAGAAGAGTGGGGTATCTCTGACTCAGCCCTCAACAGGAAGCCTCACCCTGTGCTACCAGCCTCATCCGGAGCAGGAAAGATGTTCCATTTGCCTTCCTGCAGCCGGTCGAGCACAGAAATTGCATGACGCCTGACAGGCCCGGCTTCCGTCCCGACGCCGGAACAGCCTATCAACACTTAGCGTTATCCTATGAGAGCAATATGGACCGGTGCAATAGGTTTCGGACTCGTCAATATCCCTGTCAAGCTTTACAGCGCCACAAGGGATACCCGCCCCGATTTTGACTTACTGGAACGGAAAACCATGTCCAGGATCCGGTATAAACGGGTAAACGAAGATACCGGCAAAGAGGTAGACTGGCCGGACATCGTAAAAGGACATTACCTGAAAAACAAGTATATCGTACTCGAAGAAAGTGATTTTGAAGCTGCAAGTCCCGAGAAGACGAAATTAATCGACCTCAAGTCTTTCGTAAATGAATCGGAGATAGATGGTATCTATTTTGAATCTCCCTACTACCTTTCTCCGCAAAAAGGAGGTGAAAAGGCTTACTCGCTGCTTTTCCAGGCGCTGAAGAAAACCCGGAAGGCGGGACTTTCGGCATTCGTCATGCGCAATTCGGAAAACCTTGCCATCATCCGCGCCTACGAAAACGTGCTCCTTCTCAATAAGCTCCGTTTCCAGGAGGAAATCAGGCCGGCTGCGGAGCTTAAGATCGACATGCCGTCTGTATCGAGGACCGAAATGGACATGGCCGTGCAATTGGTCAAAAGACACAGCGCAGCATTTGATATCCAACGCTACAAGGATGAGTACAGCAAGGAGCTCAATAAACTGATCAGGGCAAAGGCAAGCGGGAAGCATCCTACTATACGCAAGCTGAAGCCTTCCGCCGTCAATTCCCGGGACCTTCTGGAACAATTGAAGGCAAGCCTGGCCTAACCCTTTCCCGTTATGGCACTCAAAGATTATAAACGGAAGCGCAACTTTGGCAGCACGCCAGAACCTACGGGGGGCGGTACACAGGACGCGCTTCTCCATTTTGTCGTGCAGAAACACCAGGCTTCCAGGCTTCATTATGATTTCAGGCTGGAAATGGAAGGCGTGCTGAGAAGCTGGGCCGTGCCCAAAGGCCCTTCCCTCAATCCCGGCGACAAGCGCCTTGCTATCCAGGTCGAGGACCATCCCTTTGACTATAAAGATTTCGAAGGGGTTATCCCCGAAGGAAATTACGGAGCCGGTACCGTCATCGTATGGGACCAGGGCAGCTACGAACCTCTCGAGGCCGGCCGTAAGAAAGCGATGGAGAAGACCCTGCTGCAGCAATGGAAAGAGGGATCGTTAAAATTCAGGCTGAACGGCCGCAAGCTGAAAGGCGAGTTTGCATTGGTCAGGATGAAAAGCGCGGAAGACAACGCCTGGCTGCTCATCAAGCACGATGACGACAAGGCAAGCAGGAAGGACGTCACCACGCTGGACAAGTCGGTGGTTTCGGGGAAAACGCTGGAGCAGGTGGGATCGGCCGGCAAGCCCGGCGCCGGGAAACGGACTGCCGGGCAAAAGCGGACGAGCGGGCAGGCTCCCTTCCCTTCTGCCCTTTCACCGATGCTTGCGACTTCCGTAGAGGCCCCCTTCGACCGCAAAGACTGGATATTTGAAGTAAAATGGGACGGGTACCGCACGATTGCTTACATAGGAAAAAAGAAAGCGACGCTGCAGTCCCGTAACGGAAAGTCGTTCGATGAAAAATTTTCCCCGGTATGGCAGGCGGTCAGGGACTGGGAAACAGAGGCCGTGGTCGACGGCGAGATCGTAGCGGTAAGCGACGCAGGCCTGCCCGGCTTTGCGCGCCTGCAAAACTGGAAAGGAGAAGAAGACGGCCGCCTGCTGTATTACGTATTCGACCTGCTCTGGTATGAAGGCAGGGATATGACGTCATTACCGCTTCGGGAGCGGCAGGCAGCGCTTCGTTCCATCGTCCCGGAAAACAACAGTGTGATCAGGATCGGCCACAGCGTGGAGGAAAGGGGCATGGATTTCTTCGAAGCCTCCGTAAAGATCGGGCTGGAGGGCATCATTGCCAAGCGCGCCGACAGCCTTTATTTCCCGGGCCAGCGCTCTGCCGACTGGCTGAAGATCAAAGCGCGGCAACGACAGGAAGTAGTCATAGGCGGCTACACACGGCTCGAGGGGACCTCCCGGCTTTTCAGCTCCCTGCTGCTCGGCGTTTACCGGGACAAAAAGCTCCGGTACGTCGGAAAGGTCGGTACCGGCTTCAAAGAAAGCGATCAGAAGAAAATGCTGAAACTGTTTTCACCTCTTGAAAGCAATACAAGTCCTTTTACAGGATCGGTTTCCAACGGGAAAAGTTCCGGCTTCCGGGCAGGACAGGGAAAAACGGTCATTACCTGGCTCAAACCCGAGCTGGTATGCGAAGTCAATTTTACGGAAAAAACCTCGGAGGGCCTTTTCAGGCATCCTGTTTTCATTGCCCTTCGTGAAGATAAAAATGCAGTTGACGTGATGGAAGAAAAAACACTGCGCAAGGCGCCCGGCAGGGCAGCCGCAAAGCAATCTCCTTCAGAGGAAACGAAGGTCGTAAACGGGGTAACATTACAGCTGACCAACCTGGACAAAATACTGTGGCCGGATGACGGCTATACCAAAGGCGATATGCTCCGTTACTACTCGGCAATCGCACCTTACATTCTCCCCTACCTCAAAAACCGCCCGCAATCGCTCAACCGTTTTCCGAACGGTATCAGGGGAAAAAGCTTTTACCAGAAAGACGTGACCGGAAAAGTACCGGACTGGGTAGAGAAATACCCGTATAAAACACCGGACGACCGGAGACGCAAGCATTACATGTTGTGCAATAACAAAGCGGCATTGCTGCTGATGGCCAATCTCGGGGCGATTGAAATGAACCCCTGGAGCAGCACCATCCGGAAACCGGAACATCCCACATGGTGCATATTCGACCTTGACCCGGATAAAGACAATACCTTTGACCAGGTGTTGGAGGTAGCGCGCGCCATTTATGATTACCTGGAAGCGCTTCACGTACCATGCTTTTGCAAGACCTCCGGATCCACCGGGATACACATATACGTACCTCTCGGCGCCAGGTACACCTACGAACAGTCGCAGCTTTTTGCGCGATGGGTCGCCTCCGAGGTCGATTCGCTTTTCCAGTTCACCAGCGTAGAGCGCATGACCGATAAGCGGAAGGGAAAGGTATACATCGACTTCCTGCAGAACCGGCCGGCAGCCACCCTTGCCGCCCCTTATTCGCTCAGGCCCAAACCCCACGCCACCGTTTCGATGCCCCTCCATTGGGAAGAGGTAAAAAGCGGCTTAAAAATGACCGACTTTACTATAGAAAATGCAGAAGAACGCCTGAAATCGGAGGGAGATATCTTCAAGCCGGTACTCGGTAAAGGGATTGACCTGAAAAAGATACTGAAGGAGATCAAACAGGAATGAGATAGCCGGGCAGACGGGGCGCCGGCAAAATGTTTTTACGTTATGAATACATCAGAAAGAGACAAAAGTAAAAAAGTGCAGCCCTGGTGGGAAACGGGTGTCATCTACCAGGTGTACCCCAGGTCGTTCCAGGACAGCAACGACGACGGCGTGGGAGACCTGCTGGGGATCGTCAGAAGGCTCGACTACCTGGAGTGGCTCGGGATCGATTGCATCTGGCTTTCACCGGTATTCACTTCCCCTATGGCTGATTTCGGGTACGACATCTCCGACTACTGCGGCATCGATCCCGTTTTCGGAACGGAAGAAGATTTTGACCTGCTTCTTCACGAAGTACACAGGAAAGGGATAAAGCTGATCCTCGACCTGGTGCCCAACCATACCTCCGACCAGCATTCCTGGTTCCGGGAATCGAGGGCAGACAGGAACAGCCCGAAGCGGGACTGGTACCTGTGGCAGGACCCGGGCCCGGACAACTCTCCGCCCAATAACTGGCTGAGCGTATTCGGCGGCACGGCCTGGGAATTCGACCCTCCCACCGGGCAGTATTACTACCATGCTTTTCTCAAGGAGCAGCCCGACCTCAACTGGCGGAACCCCGAAGTACATCAGGCGATGCTCGAAGTGATGAAATTCTGGCTGGATAAAGGAGTCGACGGGTTCAGGGTGGACGTCATGTGGCACATGATCAAAGACAGCCTGCTGCGGAACAATCCCCTTCAGCCGGGAGCAAATGCCGGGAGCAGCTTTTATGACGATTATTTTCCCGTTTATTCTACCGACCAGCCGGAAGTCCATGAAATCGTACGCGCCATGCGCAGCCTGCTCGACAGCTACGGTCAGAAAGTGCTGATAGGCGAAATCTACCTGCCGGTCAACAAGCTGGTAGCGTACTACGGAAAAGACAACAAGGGCGCCCATCTGCCGTTCAACTTCCAGCTTCTGACGATGCAGTGGGATGCCGAACAGATCTCCGCGGTGATCAACGAATACGAAGGCGCGCTCCCGGCGGGAGGATGGCCCAACTGGGTGCTCGGTAACCACGACCAGTCGAGGATCGCCAGCCGGGTAGGACTGCCGCAAGCCAGGGTAGCCGCTATGCTCCTCCTGACATTAAGGGGGACCCCTACCCTGTACTACGGCGAAGAGATCGGGATGACCGATGTTTCCATCCCCCGGTCGGAAATGGTAGACCCGCAGGGGCTCGGGTTCCCGGAGCTCTACAAAAGCCGCGACCCGGCGCGTACCCCCATGCAATGGAATACATCGCCCAACGGCGGCTTTTCGGGAAGCAGGCCCTGGCTCAGGTCTGCAAACAATTTTGACAAAGTAAATGTGGAGCAGCAGAAAAATGATCCAACTTCGATGCTGCGCTTTTATCGCCGGTTAATTGAGCTGCGCAGGCAGGAGCCTGCCCTGCACAGGGGAGTCTACCGTCCTGTGTATACCGACACCCAGATCATTGCCTATATGCGGGAATACGAAGAAGGCGAAAGCTTCCTGGTCGTTCTCAACCTTACGCCCCGCTCCGCACGCTTCAATCCGCCCCATTTCCGTTGGACCGGCCGGGTCGGGCTCAGCACGCTCATCCGGAAACCCGACGACCAGAAGCTGAGCGGGGCTATTGAGCTCGCCGGTGACGAAGGACTGATAATCAGGCTGTCGGACAACGATTGAAGCTATCTGTAAATAAACCTTTTAGATGTTATGCTTGACGTAGGTACTTTTTACCGGGAAAACCAGTCCTGCCTGTTCAGGGTCTGGGCGCCTCTTTGCAAAAAAATGGTTCTGCATCTTGTTTTTCCGGAAGACCGGAAGATCGAAATGACCCGGCAGCCACGGGGATACTTCGTGGCAGAAATCGAAAATCTCCCGCTTTCAACACTCTATTTCTATATGCCTGACGGAGAAAAGGATTATCCCGACCCGGCGTCGCATTTCCAGCCGGAAGGCGTACATGGCCCAAGCCGGGTGGTGGATCACAATTCCTTCTCCTGGAAAGACCGGCACTGGAGCGGCATCCCCCGGGAAGAGCTGATCTTCTACGAGCTGCATGTCGGGACTTTTACGCCTGAAGGAACCTTCGAGGCCATTATCCCGCGTCTGCAGGAGCTAAAGGAAACAGGGATCAACGCGCTGCAGCTTCTTCCCGTCGCGCAGTTTCCCGGGAACCGCAACTGGGGGTATGACGGCGTCTATCCCTATGCCGTCCAGGATTCGTACGGGGGGCCGGAAGGACTCAAAAAACTTGTTGATGCTGCGCACCTGGCAGGAATAGCCGTTTTTCTCGATGTGGTATACAATCACCTCGGGCCGGAAGGAAACTACCTGGAAGCTTTCGGGCCGTACTTCAATGATCATTACAAAACGCCGTGGGGGAGAGCGATCAATTTTGACAATGCCTACTCCGACGGCGTAAGAGCATATTTTTCCGACAATGTCCTCTACTGGGCGCAATATTTCCATATCGACGGCCTGAGGTTCGACGCCATTCATGAAATCTACGACCGCGGTGCGGTACCTGTATGGGAGCTGATCAAAGAAAAGCTGGAACGCAATCCGCCTCCTGCCGGAAGCCGGTTCCTCCTGGTAGCCGAATCCGATCTCAACAGTCCCCGCGTCACCCGGTCGACGGAAACGGGCGGGTACGGGTTTGACGCCCAATGGCTGGACGATTTTCACCACGCGCTCTATGTGCTTTTGGATAAAAACGGGAAGGAGCGCTATGCAGATTTCGGGACGATCGAGCAACTGCAGAAAGCTTACGAGGCCGGCTTTGTACACAGCGGTGAATACGTCCGGTTCCGTCGACGCCGGCACGGAAAATCGGCGGCCGGCATTGACGGCGACCGCTTCATCGTCTTTAACCAGAACCACGACCAGGTTGGCAACCGGGTCAACGGTGAACGCCTGAGCGTACTGGTCGACTTCCGGCGGCTTAAGCTCGCAATGGGGGCGCTATTGGTGGCTCCCTATATACCAATGCTTTTTATGGGCGAGGAATACGGTGAAGATATACCCTTCTACTATTTTGTCAGTCACTCCGACCCCGAATTGAACGCGGCCGTCTCAAAGGGCAGGAAAGAATTTCTTTCTGAATTTAACGAACGGCAGCAGGCGCCCGATCCGAATGAGGCGGAAACGTTCGCGCTGTCGAAGCTTGATTGGGAAAAAAGCCGCTCGGGCAAATACCTGGTTTTCCGTAACTGGACAAAAAAGCTCATTCAGCTTAGGCAAACCCACCCGGCTTTGAAAAGCTATTCCAAAAACGACATTTGGAGCAGCGTACCGGGAGAAAACTCACTCGCGATTTACCGCCGGAGCAAAGATGAACGGCACCTGTTGCTGATCCTTCTTAATTTCTCGGAAGAGAATGTACGCCTCGACCTGCCTTCTCAAAGCCGTTGGGGAATCCTGTTCGACTCCGGCGACAGGCAGTGGCAAAGCGATTATGAAGGCGGCGCCCCTACTCCCCCGCCTACGCCGGTTGAAGGCCGTATCACGATGAAGCCCCTGGGGTTCACCGTGCTGGAACGTTACTTCCCGGCCCCGGACGAAGCGCTTTAAAGACAACGATCCCATCATCCTGTTACCATGCCGCATATGAACAGAAAATCTAACGGAAAGATCAGGATACTTCCGGGGAAGGCTTTCCCGTTAGGAGCTACTTTCGATGGAGCGGGGGTTAACTTTGCCATCTATTCGGAAAATGCCACGGCAATCTTCCTCTGCCTGTTTAACGGCAACAATGAAAAAAAAGAAGCCCACCGGCTCCGGATAAATGAAGTCCTGCATAACGTCTGGCACATTTATGTGGAAGGTATCATGCCCGGGCAGCTCTACGGCTACAGGGTCGATGGTCCGTATGACCCTTCCGGCGGATACCGCTTCAACGTCAATAAGCTGCTGATAGATCCCTATGCAATGGCGATCCAGGGAACGCTCCGGTGGCATGACTCGCTTTTCGGCTACCGGATCGGGCATCCGGATGAAGACCTCAGCTTCGACGACACCGACAGTAGCCCCTTTATTCCCAAATCGGTAGTCATTGATCACCGGTTCGACTGGGGCGACGACGCTCCTCCGGAAACGCCCTATCACAAGACCATTATTTACGAGGCGCACGTCAAAGGACTTACCATCCTGAACCCGCGTATCCCGAAAGACCTGCGGGGAACCTACGCGGCAGTCGCGCACCCCGTTATGATAGATTACTATAAAAGGCTCGGGATTACGGCCATAGAGCTCATGCCGGTGCATTATTTCCTGACAGACCGGCACCTGGAAGAAAAATTGCTGACCAATTACTGGGGCTACAATACCATCGCCTATTTTGCGCCCGATACCCGGTACACTCACACGAAAAAGCCTCACAAGGTCATCACGGAATTCAAAACCATGGTGAAAGAGCTGCACCGGGCCGGCATAGAGGTCATACTCGATGTGGTATACAACCATACCGGCGAAGGCAACCACATGGGGCCTACGATCTGCTACCGGGGCATAGACAACTCGGCCTACTACCGGCTTACCGACAACCGCCGGTATTATATGGATTACACCGGCACCGGGAATACGCTCAACTCCACGCTTCCCAATGTGCTGAAGCTGATAATGGACAGCCTGCGCTACTGGATCTCCGAGATGCATGTGGACGGGTTCCGGTTTGACCTGGCCTCTACCCTAGCCCGTGAGCTGCACGAGGTGAACAGGCTCGGGGCATTTTTCGATATCATTTACCAGGACCCGGTTATTTCCAGGGTAAAGCTTATCGCCGAGCCCTGGGATGTCGGAGAAGGCGGCTACCAGGTGGGTAAATTCCCCCTGGGCTGGGCAGAATGGAACGGGCTCTACCGCGATTCCGTACGCGATTACTGGCGTGCGGAAAGCGGTATGCTGGCAGAACTGGCCGAGCGTTTTACCGGGAGCTCCGACCTGTACCAGAGCGATGACCGGCTACCCACGGCCAGCATTAACTTCATTACGGCCCATGACGGCTTTACGCTCCATGACCTGGTCTCCTATAACGAAAAGCGTAATGAGGCGAACCTGGAAGAAAACCGCGACGGCGAAAATTACAACCGGTCGTGGAATTGCGGGCATGAAGGACCTTCCACCGACGAGGAGGTAAACCGGCTGCGGTTCCGGCAAAAAAGAAACCTGCTTACTACGCTCTTCCTGTCGCAGGGAGTACCGATGCTGCTCTCCGGAGATGAATCGGGCCGTACCCAGCATGGCAATAACAACGCCTATTGCCAGGACAATGAGATCTGCTGGCTGGATTGGAAAAAAAAGGATAATGAGCTGTTTGAGTTTACCTGCCGCCTTATTCATTTCAGAAGGGAGCACCCTGTATTTTCCCGCAGGAACTGGTTCCGCGGAAAGCCGATAAAGGGCCGCGGCGTGGAAGACATCGCATGGTTTTCTCCCGACGGGGACGAAATGCCCGACGAAAGCTGGCAGCATGACCGCGCCGCTTCCCTGGGCATCTATCTCAGCGGCTACGGGGTCCCTTCAGGAGATAAAGGCGAAAAGATTATGGACGATAGCTTCTACATACTTTTCAACGGGCTTCCCAAGCAGGTATCCTTCAAGCTCCCTCCCGAACCTTACGGAAAACAATGGCTGAAAGTAATCGACACGGGCAGAGGCTTCGTAGAACATGAAAACGAGCGGTTCCATACCGGCGACCTTGTCCCGGCAGATCCTTTCAACATAGTGGTCCTTAAATTGCCTAAACCCGGGGTAAAACGGTGAATAAGATGATATCCGGTACCTGACAGCTTAAACCTTTATACATATGAAAACGAACGCTTTCCGGAAAAGGCGGGCAACAGTAATCCTGCTCTCCGTTATTTTGGTCCTGGTCATTATCAGGCTTTTCCTCCCGTCTATCGTACGCTCGGTCGCGAATAAGAAGCTGGCTGAATTGGACGGCTATCACGGGCATGTCGGCGATGTAAGGCTGTCGCTATGGCGCGGCGCCTACGGGATCGACGACTTCATATTCAGCAAAAAGGACAGCATCACCCAGGATACGACGCCTTTCGTGCAGGCTTCGGCCATAGATTTTTCCCTGGAATGGAAATCATTGCTGAAAGGCAGCATAGTCGCGGAGGTCGAAGTATTGAAGCCGGAGTTGCGGTTTACCCGGGAGAAAGTGGAACCCCAAACCGTAGTGCGCGATTCGGCTTACCTGAAAAAACTGGCCGATATGGCAATGCCTATTGCCATTAACCACTTTTCGATACGCGATGGCACGCTACGCTACATCGACCAGGGTTTAGGGGTAGATGTACAGGCAGACAGCATCAATGCCGTCGCCCTGAATCTCAAAAACGGCTACGACTCTACAAGCGCTTTTCCCGCAGGCCTGGAAGCCTCGGCAATAGTTTACCAGGGGCGGCTCGAGGTAAACGCCAAAGTCAATCCTCTTAAACCAGATCCTACGTTCAGGATGAATGCCAAGCTGGAAGGGGTCGAGCTGCCGCAACTGAATGACTTTTTCAATGCCTACGCCCATATCGACGTAAACCAGGGGAGGTTCGGGCTTTTCACCGAAGCGGAGGCTGAATCGGGCAAATTCGACGGCTATGTCAAGCCGGTAATAAGGGGGCTCGACGTGCTGTCGCTAAAAGACCAGGACCGCAACGACAACTTCTTCCGCAAAGCCTGGGAAGCCATCGTAGGCGCGATCACCGAAATATTTGAAAATCAACCGAAAGAACAGGTTGCTACGAAAATACGGCTTCAGGGCTCCCTGGAGAATCCCAGCTCGGACTGGCTCCTGGCCATCGGTTATATCCTGAGGAACGCCTTTATCCAGGCGTTACAGCCGAGCATCGATCACGAGATCGACCTGCAGGCAGGCCGCTAAAGCCGCTAAATAAGAGTAGTTTGGGTGCTAACAAGCGCTACCTAGCGTCCGGAGCCGGTATCAGGCCGCTGTACCCTGACCGAATCGTAGGGCTGCGGTCCCTGTATTCCCTGGTAGCGCGGATCCCCGTCGCTCCGGATAAAGGTATCCTCCTGAGAATGAACGGCAGGACTGATCGTTGTATCCTCCACTGTCTCAGGCTTCGAATTATTATTCCCGCAGGAAGTAATTCCAGCACACAGGAGCATACCTGCCCCGATGCTCCATACCAGACGAATCTTTTTCATAGCTTGCATAATCAAAGTGGGTGAACGGACCAGCCGGTACCAGCGGCGCCTTCCAGCCGGTCGGCCAGCCTTTTCAGTACAAAAATGTGATCTCTCAACACTTTCAGATTGGCTTCCGTCTTTTCAAAATGTCCCAGGATCCGGGTATACTTTTTTAAAAGCCTGTACTGCTTAAACCTCAGATAACGGATCATGAGCTCCGCAGACGTCCCTCTGGGCAGCTCCCGCACCTCGGGTAATTCCGTTATTTCTTCCCCGGGAACCTGGAGGGATCCGTCTTCCAGGGGAGATTTAAGCTGATCATATATTGCGGCTATTTCTTTCATACAAAGGGAGGCGATAAGGTATCCTTTCCCGCACAGACCACGTAAATCACCAGGTAGCTCTTCGCGCATTGCTACTTTAAAAACAAACATCTGGTTGCCATGCAACCGCCATAATTCCGCCACTTTCTGGGCAACGCGCTTCGCCATATCTATCATTTTCAAACTATTAAACATCCAATATCTCCCCGTATTCCCTACCCCGGTTTGCTAAAAAACTATTCCCGGCGTCATCCTGCCGCCGGTGTCACTCCCGGACGGTACAGGCGGGGACGACGGTGCTTCAGGTTATTGCCGTCAAAAAATTCACAAAAAATTCAACCGGAAGAATATCAATCAATTAAAGTGGCGACAATGGTGAGGCCGACTTCCCCAGGTTGTTGAAAAGTCGCTCACACGTTTCTCCATACCCGCCTTGTACGGAAAGGCGGGCGCTGCCGTTTACCGGCGAAATAATCAGCCGGGCTGAGGCGCCAGGATATCCAGGATACCCTCTTTGATATATACCTGGAGCTGCCCCCCTGCATATTGCATGGCTTTGTCGTCTACGTGAATCCCGGTGGCGGGCAAAGAGAGGGTAATCTCCTGCGCTTTGATACCCGGATAAGAAAAATCGTCTTCCTCCCCGGCGATCCGGGCCTTTATATGCTTAAGCAACCTCGCACGCTGCCCTGCCGGGATGAGCACCATATCCAGCAGGCCGTCGCCGGGATCAGCATTTTCCGCCAGCACCAGGTTAGGCCCTATCGACCTTGTGTTCATAATTTCCACCATCAGGTACTCCTCTTCGTAACGGGAACCGTCGGCTACGATAGTAACCGGCAAGGGGCTGAAATCCCGGACGATTTCCTCCAGTATCCTGAGCGTCTCCAGCAGCTTTTCTTCTACCGGGAGGTCGCCGTCAACCCCGTTTTTCGCCTTTTTCATCAAGGCCGGGAAGATCCCCGCCCCTATGCCTTCAATAAAAAATTCCCTTTTCGGGAGGCCTTCCGCGAAGCCTACGTCCAGCTTCCGGGATACGGAGCTTTTCACGGAGGCCGCCGCCTCATACGGATCCGGATCTATCCCGAAGGTCCTGGCAAAATTGTTCGCGGTACCCAGCGGGATAACGGTCAGCGGGTAGGTACGCTGCATCAGCGTACGCCTGAGAAGCATTTCGATGACCGTCCTCACGCATCCGTCCCCGCCCGCCGCGATCAGGAGCTCCGGGTGCTCGTCAAAATCCTGCCACCCCCGCGACCGTACGGACCGGTACTGGCAGGAAAACCCCTGCTGCCTGAGCACATCCAGCAGCTTTTCCGGCTCATGATCCGAATCACCGGCCTTGGGGTTGTGAAAAAATACAGTGCGCTTCATGATATAATTTTTCTGTTTTCCGGCCTAAAATCATGCCTGGCATCGTTTTTGAAAAAGAAGCTGGTGAGATTGTACGCGGGAACGCCCGGCCAGACCGGCCGGCAAACGACCGCCGACAGCTAAAACCTTTGATACACATGAAAATACTAGTCACTAACGACGACGGCATTTACAGCCCCGGCCTGGCAGCGCTCGCCAGGGTCGCCGCTAAATTCGGTGAAGTAACAATAGTCGCTCCCAACGTCGAGCAATCATCCAGCGGTCATTCCATTACCGCTACACGCCCGTTATCCTACAAAAAATCCCAGATCATATTCGAAGGGATGGAGGCCTACAAGGTCAACGGTACGCCTGCGGATTGTGTAGCCCTCGGAACTCATCTTGCTGAAAAGGTGGACCTTGTCCTCTCGGGGATCAATATGGGTCCAAACCTGGGGAATGCCATCTGGCATTCGGGTACGCTTGCGGCGGCCAAGCAGGCCACGCTGCTCGGGATAAGGGGCATAGCGTTCAGCACGCCGACAAAAGACGCAGAGCCCGACTTCGAGCTACTGGAGCCTTTCGTAGCCAATGCCCTTAACCTTCTGATAGAAGACGACACCCTCAGGCTTGTCAATGTCAATCTGCCGTATCGCCCGATAGGGCTGAAGTGGACCCGCCAATCCGTGCAGTTTTATGACGGACAGATCGTTCCCGGCGAGGATCCGATGGGCAGGAAGCACTACTGGTTTACGGTTAAGGCGCTGGACCCCGCGGAACCCGGCTCTGACCGCTGGGCCGTAGAGAACGGCTACGTATCGCTTACGCCCCTGCGCCTCGATCTGACAAGCGACGAAGATCTTGAAAGGGCCTTACAAAAGCAGCCGGTACCTGAAGTGTTCACCCCGGCCGTGCCTCATTGAAAGCGTACGAAGCAGGCGAACCGGACCATTTCATGGCTATTTTTCTTATACTGACTATTTTTACCTTTCGTAAAAGCAGCAGGCGGCATAACTGCCGGTAAGAAATACTACGCCCAAAATGGACACAGATAAAAGCATCTCGCAACTGATCGGGCACTTCAAAGAGATTATTCCGCTCGAAGATGATCAGGCAGAATTGATCGCAGCCAGGGTTACTATTAAAAAACCAGGCAGGAAAGAGTACCTGCTTCAGCCCGGACAGGTATCCAGGCATATGCGGTACATCGCCAAAGGGAGTATGCGCGTCTATTATTTAGATGAAAAAAGCCAGGAACACACCCTGCAGCTGGGTATCGAAAACTGGTGGATAAATGATTTGTATAGCTATCTGAGCGGAAAACAGTCACGCATGTTTATCCAGGCCTGCGAACCCGCTACGATTGTTCAGATCAGTAAGGATGACCTGGAAACACTCTATAAAGAAGTGCCCGTCCTGTCCGACTTCTTTCGTCTAAAGATCCAGAGTGCCTACGTCTCGCTGCAGGAGCGTACGATCGAAAATATGAGCCTCGACGCCTACAAGCGGTACAGCGCATTCCTTGCCGATTACAGGGATATCGAGCAGCGGTTCCCTCAGTACATGATCGCTTCCTATCTTGGCATAACCCCTGAATTCCTGAGCTTTCTGCGAAAAAAACACAGCCGAAACGTTTCTTAAGATACCTTAATTTTTATTTTCCGGTCCCCGTATAGTTTTGTCCGTATAATTTAAACGGTCAAAAAAATGAGGGCGGAAAGTATTCTAACTGTATTTTTCCTGGCACTTTTTTCCAGGTCCGGTGCACAGCCGTTATCGTATGTTCCCGATGTAGCAGCCGGGCACCGGTCTTTTACTTATCTGCACCATGTAAATTATCATTTTTCCGATAAGTTAAAAGTCAACAACCTGACTTTATTCGGCTCTTTTCTAACCGTATCCGCGCAATACAGGAAGGTTAGCCCTGCCGGTTCATTCGGCTATTCAATAGGTATGACGTACCAGAAAGGCTTTACGCTGGAGCAGGCGCTTTCGCTGGAGTATGTCCCCTGCCTCTTCCGTAATATACAGGCTTATTTCAGCATGCTTGCAATTGCAAACATTAACCTGGAAGAATACCAGCGGGGGCTTCAATTCATGTGGCTGGGGATAAAAGAGAAGCTGACCTGCTATGGCCTGGCTATTCATCTCGATCAATTCAACAACAGCAGGAAAACATTGGAAAATATAGGACTTTTTATGAAGCGGAGCTTCTGAGCAGTCATCACCGGTAAAGGCATCCGACAAACGGAACGCGTCACCGCAGGTTTCAGAAAACAATTAAATTTTAAAAAGATGTCGAAAATGAAAAACACTGATTTAGGGATTTTTATTACCAGGGTCGCAATCGGATTCCCTATGCTGATTTACGGGATAAGCAAATTGTATAACGGGATAGACTTTATTAAGGATCTGCTGATTGCTAGGGGCTTGCCGCCGTTCCTGGGATACGGCGTATTTTTGGGAGAAGTAGTAGCGCCTTTATTGATCATCATAGGTTTCCGGGCACGTATCGCCGCCCTGGTGTTCGCACTGAATTGCCTGACGGCGGTTTGCCTGGCGCAAACGGCCTATATTTTCAGTATGAATCAATACGGAGGGTGGGCGCTGGAGCTCCTGGCCATCTATATGCTGGTGGGGATCGGCCTGGCGTTTACCGGTGCAGGACGGATTTCCCTTTCCGTTAAAAGTATATGGGATTAGCCTGCCCGGACCCGGGCACTATTATGTTGTACCTTTGAGGATATTAAAAATAGAATGCGGGTTCATTTGCTCACGCGGCGCCTTTGTTTCCAGGTCGGCTTTCATCCTTTGCAGGCGGCGTTGCTACTGCTGGCGATAATAGTAAAAAGCGCCGAGCAGCGTTGAAAAACCGGAGTATTCCGAAGCTGTATTTAACGCCAGCCTAATCCGGGTGCGACATACTCTAAAATAGAAGACAGTATGTGTACATTGTAATCGACTCCTAATGTGTTAGGTATTGTCAGAAGGAGGGTGTCTGCTTCCCGGATAGCTTCGTCCTCAGCCAGTTCTTTGATGAGCTGGTCCGGTTCAGCAGCATAGCTTCTTCCGAAAATAGCGTTTCTGCCCGGTTCAATCATCCCGATTTTGTCGCGCCGGTTGGTTTCCTGCCCGAATAGGTAGCGGTCCTGATCAGTTACCAGTGCAAAAACAGACCGGCTTACCGAAACCCTCGGTTCGCGCTGGTGTCCCGCTTTTTTCCACGCTTCTTTGTACAGCCTGATCTGCTCGGCCTGCTGTACATGGAAAGGCTTGCCGCTTTCATCGTATTTCAGGGTAGAACTTTGCAGGTACATTCCGTTTTCGGCCGCCCAGACAGCCGTAGCATTGGAAGCGGCTCCCCACCAGATCCGTTCCCGCAATCCTTCCGAATGCGGCTCCAAACGCAGCAAACCCGGCGGATTCGGAAACATCGGGTACGGATTAGGCTCTGCAAATCCGGCACCCTTTAACTTATCCAGGAACTCCAGCGCTTTACGGCGTCCCATATCCGCGTCGGTTTCTCCTTCGGCAAGCTCATATCCGAAATAGCGCCATCCGTCGATTACCTGCTCCGGCGACCCTCTGCTGATCCCCAGTTGCAACCGCCCCTCCGAAATCAGATCGGCAGCTCCGGCATCTTCCACCATATACAGCGGGTTTTCATAGCGCATATCGATCACACCCGTTCCAATCTCTATACGGCTTGTTTTGGCGCCGATAGCCGAAAGCAAAGGAAATGGCGATGCCAGCTGGGCAGCAAAATGATGTACCCGGAAATAGGCGCCGTCTAACCCGATTTCTTCGGCAGCAACAGCCAGATCGATCGACTGCAGCAACGTGTCGCTTGCTGTGCGTGTTTTGTAGGAAGGGTGGTTAGCCCAATGGCCAAAGGATAAAAACCCGATTTTCTTCATAAATCTTCTTTAGGGCGGAAACAGCCCGTTATGATCATTTCTATTTGATTCAACAATTTCTTTCGGGCTGTTCGTTCCGCTCCCCGATTAAGATTTATGTATTCTCTTTTTAACTTTTTTTCGGCAGAACTCTTCCCCGGACCGTTAAATAATTTTACAGGAATAAAAACCGGAGCAATAATCTATCTTATTATATTTGAAATACAGAATAAATCCTCGCCAGACAATCTTATAAAACAACAGCCATATTCTTTATCGATCTGTTTTTTGATTTTGCGGCGGTATTATCAAATCCGATGGCATGGCATCCCGGCACTTATCGTACTCACGAAGAAGCGATGAGATCATTGAACTGATCGACTCCCGCGATCTCTTTATTTTGAGACTGGAGCGGCATTATACTGCCGGGGAAATAGCGTTAACCTTCCCGATAATGAAGTCTCTGGAAGATATGCTGGAGTTGAAAGCGTCCTTTCCCGAGTCGGCAGCATACGTATATAAAATAAATGCACTGTTCCCGGAAGAGGTGAGAGAAAAAATAAAGGCATCGGTCAGAGCACAGCAGCACCCGGATCTCGACTATATCGGAACCGTTATACAGTACGAACAAAACGGGGTATTCCAGATTTACACAGGCAACCTCTTTATTAAATTTACAGACGGCGTAAGCGACCGGTTCATTACTTCATTTCTTGAAAAATGCCGGCTAACTCCCAAGAAGAAGCTCCATTTTGCTTCCAATTGCCATTTCGTCGATACTTGTTACGCCTTGAACAGCGACATATTCGACTTATCCCTGGAACTTCTGAGTTTGCCGGAAGTCGAATACTGTCACCCTGAGCTCGTTGTAAACCGGAGAAGTTACAGCGATTCGGACAACAACGAAACGTACCGTAAGTACACGGGCAGAAAAAACGAATGGGTTTTTGAAAAAACAAAGGTTTTTGAGGCCTGGAAATATACAAAAGGCAAGGGAACTACAATTTGTATTATCGACGACGGGCTGGACTTCCGGATGTCCCCGTTCTCGAAAGAGGGAAAGATCATTGCCCCGAAAGATATGCACGATGTCGGTGGCACAAGACTCCCCCGGCATCAGTTTTCCGAAAAACACGGGACTGCAGTAGCAAGTATAGCGGTATCCGACGATCCCAACGCCTTCGGCATAGCGCCCGAGGCATGTCTCATGCCGATACGGGCGACCTCCCTGGGGTCAGTACTTCAATCGGAAGCTTTTTACTGGGCTGCGAAAAACGGTGCAGACATTATTTCCTGCAGCTGGGGCCCTCCCGACGGCGACCTGTTCGACAACAACCTGAAAAACCGCGTATACCCCATTCCGCCACATACGGATATGGCTATCCGTTACGCCGCAAATAAAGGGCGCAACGGCAAGGGATGCCTGATTGTTTTTGCCGCAGGAAACGGTAAGGAACGGCTGGAAAATGATCTGTATGCCGCCCATCCCGACGTAATTGCAGTCGGATCTACCAATATTAACGACGAGCTGGCCATTTATTCGGACTTCGGAGCTCCGCTGCATTGCTGTTTTCCAAGCGGCGACTATATTGTCGGAACCGATAATATGCTCACAAAACGACCGGAAGGGATTACGGTGATCGATGCGCTGAAAAATGAAGGTTACTCAGACGACGATTACTACGAATACTTCGACGGAACTTCCGCGTCCTGCCCCGGAGTCGCCGGTATAGCGGCTCTTGTTCTTTCTGTCAACCCGGCGCTCACCCGGCCTGAAGTGAAAGAGATCCTTAAAAACTCCTGCAAAACGATCGGCCCCCTCTCAGGCTACCGGGACGGTTATTCCGACGATTTCGGATATGGTTTGATCCAGGCCGACCTCGCCGTTGCAAACGCTGCCAAATCTGTTATCAATCCCCTAACCTTAAATACAATGAAAGCTGCATCATTACACATTGGAATCAACACAGTAGACCAGAAGTTCTACGGCGGGAAAGTCCCCGACCTCAACGGATGTGTACCGGATATGATAGAACTAAGCAAATTGTTTGCGGAATTAGGCTACAAAACACATACGTTGAGAAACAGCGAAGCCACCATTCAAAAAATACGCGATACAATCCTGGAGCTGGGTAATGCGCTGAGCCCTTCAGGCATCCTTGTGATTACCTATGCGGGACACGGGGCGCCGCTGCAGAACAAGGATAACGATGATGAAGCTACGGGCAAGGATCAGGCTTGGGTAACCTACGATGGTTTTTTGCTTGACGATGAGCTCAATATCATTTTTTCGAACCTGCAGGCCAATATACGTGTACTGCTGCTCTCCGACTCCTGCTACAGCGGTTCTATGTTAAGGGCTTTGGATCTGGACTCAGAATTCAACACCAACCGGTCGATTACATTCGAAGACGTAGAAGAAATCCTTGCCTTGCACAACCTGTCTGTTAAAGATTTAAATGTCAGGGGACGGTCTATTGTCCGGCCCGAACCAAAAGCTTCAGTCAAGTTGATTTCGGCATGTACGGATGATCAGCCTGCACTCGAATCGCCTGCGGGGGGGCTGTTCACGTTGACCCTCGTCAATACATTCAGGCAGTTACAGGGCGTTAATATCAATTATCTTGCTTTTAAAGACCGTATTCTTGAAAAAATCGGGAGAAGACAACAACCTCAGCTCGAGAATTCGGGAACGCCCAACCCCGTGTTCGATGCGCAGTTCCCGTTTCAAATCGAACCCGCTGGCCCGGTAACACTTCCCGGGCCAGCGGTGAATTCAACCCCACTTCCATCTGGTAATTCTATGGCACAAAATGTTTATCACACCGGGAAGTTTTTGTCCGGGAATCAGGTTTACAGTCCGGGCGCCGCCGGCCGCAGTATCGTCAGCAAGCCCTGGGATCTGGCCTACCAGCAGGCCCTCGGTAATACAGAAACGGGCTTCATTGAACCGGACCTGGTATCCAACCTCTATATCCAGGATGACCCCTCTCCTACCCGGGGCGCCGACGACGGTTACCTTGACACCTACCCCAGGCCTGGCGACGATTATCCGCTCAATCCTTTCATCTGGCACCTCGATGATCGCCACAGCGGCCTCAAAAAAGCGAACGAGGAAGTTTTTCCGGGAATCAGGCTGGGAAAACGAAACTATGACGGCCCGGATTACCTTGTTAAGATCGGGCATATCGACACCGGGATAATCAATAATCATCCGAGCTTACCCGTCAATCTCCTGGACGGAAAAACCTTCAGGTTATTGGGAAGCGATTCGGATGCTTTTGATAAAGATGTCAAAATAGCGATCGGAGAACAGCAAGGGCATGGAAATGCGACGGCCTCGCTCCTGGCAGGGCGATGGATCGATTTCGAGACGACCGACAATGCGTTTCAGGGCTTTTTCGGCGCAATTCCCTACGCCAGGATTCTACCGGTAAAAATCAGCGAGTCGGTCGCCCTGCTGTCCGGAGAGAATTTTGCGAAAGCAGTGAGATATTGCATCGAGCAGGGCTGTGACGTAATTACCATGTCGATGGCCGGCCTGCCCAGCAAAGTCATGGCCTCTGTTGTCAATGATGCGTACGAAGCCGGAGTCGTCCTGGTTTCCGCAGGGAGCAATAGCTTCTCCCAGGGCGCCGGAAGGCTTTTGCCCGATAAAATACTATATCCTGCCCGTTATGACCGCGTGATCGCTGCGGTTGGCGTCACTTTTACCCAGAGGCCCTACCTGAACCGGTTCAATACCCCGGAAACGCGGGCGGCAGGCGGCCGCTATATGCAGTCATGCTATGGCCCCGAATCCGCTTTACCGACCTGCGTGGCAGCCTATACGCCGAACGTCCCTTTTTTCAACAAAATTGAAAAAGACAGTTCAAATCGTTATTCCTATTTCGTCAGGTCCGGAGGGGGAACATCGAGCGCGACGCCGCAGATAGCGGCGGCGGCGGCGCTGTACATCCAGAAATATAATACCGAACTGGAAAATATTGCAGGATCCCAGCGATGGAAGAAGGCAGAGATTGTACGGACGGCCATCTTCGAATCTGCCGACAAAAACCGGGGCTACAAGGAGTACTATGGCCAGGGAACGTTACGGGCCTATGAGGCGGTTTCCGATCCGGCCTATGCGCCCCAAAAGATCGCTAAGCTCCTTTCCGGTCCCGCCAGGAAAGCGCCGGAGAGGAGGAACTGGTTTCTCGGCGGCATTTTTAATGCCTATTTAGGAAGAAGCATTGCGGCAAACAACAGCCGGGATCTGGACAAGGACATCCAGGAAATGCTTATCACTGAGATCAATCAGTTGGTATACCTGGATGAAAAGCTATCCGAGTACCGGAATATCGACTTTGAAAGCGAAGAAGAGTTTGACCTGGGATCGAATCCCGACTTTGTACTGCAGCTGGTCAATTCGGAACAGGCTTCGGAATTTCTCAAAACGACGCTTACCAGCACATATAATCTCAATAAAAGCACTATTCCCGGTTTCAGGAATCAGGGCTCGTTACCGGGATTCGACTCCTACCAGCTGAAAGGTGATATTGCCAACGTACTGATCACCAGCACAAACCAGGAATTTAATATCATAAAAACAACCTCCTATAAAGACGGATTCGGGGACAAAGGTTACTTTATCGATGAAATAGAACTGGAAATACCCCTTTCGTCAGGCCGGGGCTTTGGTCTGCCGGATATTTCCATCGATCTGCAGTCCCATGGCGATCTCCAAATTCACTCCGCGATCCTGCTGGAAGAATATTTCGATGACGATATCATCGTAAGGTGGCAGTTCAACGATCCGGCGAAAAGCCGGAGTGTGTCTGCCGGTTCCCATACCAATCATTATGAGCTAAAAACACTGGCTTCCGGTTCGGCGGCGCACGGCGGCGGCCTGCGCGGCGGCGGCCTGTTCAAAAAAATTGTTGTTAAGGTAGTGAAGTGGGTGGCGCCTAAAGTCGCCGATGCATTGATCAAGCCGAAGGACATAGAAAAGCTGGCGGAACCGCTTGGAGACGGCAAGTATGAAATCCTCATTTATGACCTTAATCAGAAAGCATTTTCGACGCAGTCCGGCTGGACCGATATCCGGCTGATCGACCAGGGTACCCGTGATAAAATCTTCGAAGACATCCGGAAATCAAATAAGGCCGTCCTGCTGTGTTTTCACGGTTTGTTCGGATCGATTGAAAAGGGATTCGACGAACTGTTAACCGTACCTGAGAGCCGTACCATGCTGTCGGAACGGCATTGTAACTACGTCATCGTTTTTAACCATCCGAGCATATTTCACGGAATTCAAAAAAATGCTGCCGAAATAGCCTCCCTCGTGCGTGATTGGAAGCTTGATCAAAAGTCCTGTACCGTCATCGCCAAAAGCCGGGGCGGCCTGGTTGCCCGTTATCTTTTCGAGCATCAATGGAGTAACGATAAGAGCCCGTTTGTACTTCAAAAACTGATTATGTGCGGCACACCTAACCAAGGGACCAAAATGGCTTCGAAAGAAAACTGGGAAAGCCTGTTCAATTTTACCACAAATGTAGCACGGTTTACATTCGGGCTGACCGCTCCCGTTATCCCGATGATCCTGTCGGCTATCAAAGCCATTTCGATGGGTGTCGTACAATTGCCGGGCATCAACGACCAGGAAGAAGAGAGTGAAGTTTTGCGGGAATTGAACGCCAAATCGCAATCAGCGGGGAAATATTTCGTGTTTACCTCCAACTATGAGCCCAAAAGGAAACTCTTTAAAAAGCTTCTGGATGAGCTCATCGTGGACCGGGCCATTTTCAAAGGAGAATATAACGATTCCGTAGTCCCCCTGCAAAGCGCCATTTTCCGGAAAAATGAGATTTCGAACAAGGTAAACCTGAGTCCGGATCAATACTACATCTGCGATCCCGGAGAGCAGGTTTCTCACTTTGGGTATTTGGACCCGAAATACGGCAAAACGACGGAAAAGCTGTTTTTGGTACTGAAAGGATAAGGCGCCTGAATATCCCGGTTATAGCGAATAGCGGGTTCCCGGGAACTGCGTTCCGTTGAAATTGAGCCTGTCAGCAAAGTCAAATGAGCTGCACAGTAAAGATTGCCGGCGATATAGTGCTTACTTTTGTACCGGATTAACAAAAGGCCGGCAGGTCGCAGCAATGAAACACGTAGATAAATTAAAAACCGTCAGTTACTCGGGTATATTCCTGTCCTGCTTTACCGATTACAGCGAAAAGTGTATCCATGCCACCCCGGAACATACCCTGGTTTACCTGTATTCCGGGGAGCAGGTAATCGGGGACAGGGACCGGGAAATCGTCATACAAGCGGGAGAATGCGCATTTATCCGGCGCAACCACCGCATTACGATGTATAAAAACAGTAAAGGCGAGGAATTGTATAAGGGAATTTCGCTCACCTTCAAACGCAATGTTTTGCGTGAGTTTTACAGCCGGTTGAACAAAGCCGGTATCCCGAAAAATGTTTCCATACCGGAAGACAATGTATTCAGGATCGAGCCTCGCGCAGACATTAAAAGCCTGTTCCAATCGCTTACACCCTATTTTGACGACCAGGTAAAACCTACCGAAGGAGTGGCCCATCTGAAGCTGATGGAAGGGATTCATGCCCTGTTAAACAATTCTGATATCTTCTATCCGGTGCTGTTCGATTTTACAGAGCCGTGGAAAATGGACCTGCTGGAATTCCTGAACGAAAATTATACGGACGATCTTTCAATGGAACAGATCGCGGCCTACACCGGGCGGAGCCTTGCTACTTTTAAACGGGATTTCAAAAAAATAAGTCCTCTCACTCCTCAGAAATGGTTGATAAAAAAACGTTTGGAAGCCGCTTATATAAAATTGAAGGAAGAAGGAAAAAAGGTACAGGACGTCTATGTGGAAGTGGGTTTTAAAAATCCTTCGCATTTTTCCACAGCTTTTAAAAAGCAGTATGGTGTAGCGCCCACAGAGATATAAATTGAGCTTTTCAGTAAAGTTATTTGAGCCTCGCAGCAAAGCCGCTGCGGGGCTTTCTCTTTAATTTTGTGCTGTCTTTTTGAGAGAAACTATGCAAACAAAAAATATTTTCGAGCGGCTGAAAAACGGAGAAACCATTTCACCCCGGGACCATGACGCATACAAAATGCGGGAGGCTTCATTCGCGACAAAGAAATTACTGGTACAGATGAACAGCTCCTCCGATCCGGCAGAGATCAGGAGTCTGTTGAGCCGGATTACAGGTAGCGAAATAGATGAAAGTACAACTTTGTTTACTCCTCTATATATCAACTACGGAAAGAACACCAAAATCGGTAAAAATGTATTTATCAATTTCGATTGCATCTTCCTTGACCTGGGCGGTATCACCATAGAAGATAACGTGCTGATAGCGCCTAAGGTCAGTCTGTTATCAGAGGGACATCCCATATCTCCTGAAGACAGGCAATCACTTGTTCCGGGCCATATTCATATCAAAAGGAACGCATGGATCGGAGCAAATGCAACTATTCTTCCGGGGGTGACCGTAGGCGAAAATGCAGTGGTGGCCGCAGGAGCAGTCGTTTCAAAAGATGTCCCCGACAATACTATTGCAGGCGGTATTCCCGCAAGAACTGTTAAAACAATTTAAACAGGAAATGAGGATGAGAGAATTGTCAATATTAGCAGTTACAGCTCTGTTGTTTTCAGCGCAGTCATGCACTCAGAACACAAGCAATCAAAATTCTGACCAGATGAACGATGCAGCGAGAACAGAACAATATACTTTTGGATTGAGTGATAAGGTCACACGTGAAAAAGTAACTTTCAAAAACAGATACGGGATTACAGTTGCGGGCGATTTATATACGCCTGAAGATACAGGAGATAAAAAGCTTCCGGCATTGATCGTCAGCGGACCGTTCGGAGCGGTAAAAGAACAGTCGTCCGGTCTTTATGCCAACGAATTGGCTGCCAGAGGATATGTAACATTGGCTTTTGACCCTTCGTTTACAGGTGAAAGCGGCGGAGAAGTCCGTAATGTTGCCTCTCCCGATATTTTTAGCGAAGACTACAGCGCGGCAGTGGACTACATAGGCCTGCTGCCTTCGGTGGATCGCAGCCGCATCGGCGCAGTGGGGGTTTGCGGCCTGGCCGGAATGGCGCTGACAGCCGCTTCAGGCGATTCGCGGATCAAAGCGGTAGCAACTACTTCAATGTATGATATGTCCCGCAGTATCAGCCGTAGTTATAAGGATGGCTATACAATGGAACAGCGGCAAAAAGTGATGGACTACGTAAGCCGGCAACGTTGGGAAGACGCGGAAAACGGGGGCTCTGCGATAGGTTTCCATGAAGTTCCTTTTGATGAAGGCGGGAATCTGTTAAAAGGAGAACGCATACTTCCCGAAATATTGCCCGATAATCCCGATCCTGTTCTGGCTGCTTTCTATGACTACTACAGAACGCCGCGTGGTTTCCATCCAAGATCCATCAACTCTACTACGGCCTGGACAGCTACAACCCCAATGTCGTTTTTTAGTTTCCCGATGTACGCAAACATTGAAATGGTCTCGCCGCGTGCGATCATGCTGATTGCGGGAGAGAATGCGCATTCCCGCTATTATTCCGAAGATGCGTATAAGATGGCTTCCCAGCCGAAAGAATTGGTAATCGTACCTGGTGCAGACCATGTCGACCTTTACGACAAAGTAAGCGTTATCCCTTTTGGTAAATTGGACGTCTTTTTCAAAGAGCATTTAAAATAGCAGCTATGAGACACCCGTTTTTAGCAACAATACTTTTATCTGTATTGTGCCATATTGCCTCGTCCTGCGACAAACAGGATAACGTCATTAACCAGGAAAATAATCAGGAGAATAACGAAATTAATATGACGGGCAATAATATCAATATTAAGGTGGGGTCGAAAACTTTTTCAGCTACACTTACGGATAATAATACGGCGAAAGCTTTTGAAAAGCTGCTGCCGTTGACGATCGATATGATCGAACTGAATAGAAACGAAAAATATTACGACCTGCCCAAAAGTCTCCCCGCAAATTCGTCAAACCCGGGAACCATAAAGAACGGCGACCTGATGTTATATGGTTCAAAAACACTGGTCTTATTTTATAAAACCTTTTCCACGTCTTACAGCTACACAAAATTAGGCGTTGTAAATGATCCGTCGGGTCTGGAATCGGCATTGGGTACGGGAAATGTAACGGTTACTTTTGAAATGCAGCATTAAGGAAAACAGGAGTTTGCTGAAACTCAGCCTGAGGTAGCTACTGTAACTTAAAGCTGCGCCCCGGAGAGAAACACTGCAGTGCATCAGGTCTGAATTCAAAAAACCTAAATTTAATCTACATATATATAATGTTCGATTAAATTTCCCTAACGTTGGTGTCTAAACTGTTATTAACCCTATTATTTACGTATGCCCTCCAGCTCAAAGAAACCAGATATACGTCGACAGGCGGTAGTTGTTATCCATGGAATGGGTGAGCAACGCCCAATGACTACATTGAGAGACTTTGTAGATCAGATAACTCCAGCCATACAAAACAGCAATAAGCCAAAATATTATAGCAAGCCGGATTTGCTGAGTGATAGTTTCGAACTGCGTCGCCTTACCGCAAATGAACACAGATATGCTTTTAAGACCGATTATTATGAATTCTATTGGGCTCATCTAATGAGCGATACCAAACTGGGAGACGTTGGAAAATGGATCAGGATGCTGTTCATACGCTCACCCGCCAGCGTTCCTGCACGGCTGCGGCCTATCTATTTCTTTGCCTGGACAGCTGCAATCGCCCTGCTAGCTCTTTTGGGATTCTTTTTAAGTGATATCTTTGAATTTTCCAGGCAGGCCGGATCAAGCAACTTTCTGGACAAAATTCAACAATTTACCAACCTGAAATCCCAAACCGATGTCTTTTTGATCCTTAAATTTACAGGGGGTGTCTTTTTTAGCTTATTATTGGGATATATCAACTTCTTCCTGGTGAAATACCTGGGTGACGTAGTTACCTATCTGACCCCACGGCCACAAAATATTGCTGCCCGGCAGAAAATTCGCTCAGCCGGTCTGAAGTTACTGGAAAAGCTCCATGAAAAGTATTCTGACGGGAGCGATCGATACGACAGGGTTATTGTTGTCGGACATAGCCTCGGTTCTGTAATCGCTTATGATTTGATCAACCTGTTCTGGATAAAAAAAAGTAGTCAATTTCCCAAAATAGATAGAACAGTGCTTGAGCCTATTGAGTCGGAAGCTGATAATCTTTTACAAAATCAACAGGGGGGGAACGATTCGAATACCGAAAAAGACAGGCAAAATTTTACAAATCAACAGTTCAGTTTCTGGTCCTCTCAACTAGGGCATCCCGAATCCTGGAAAATTTCCGACTTTATTACCCTAGGCAGCCCACTGGCCTATGTAGACCTTCTGTTGTCAAGTAAAGAATATTCGATTGATGACAAAAAAGCTCAAAGAGAATTTCCTACCTGCCCACCCACTATGGAAAAAAACGATCGTGGGGAAAGTTTCTTTTCTTACCCCTTAAAGAAAAATGAAGATCGAAACCTTAATCATGCCGCCCCGTTTTCAATGACTCGATGGAATAATATTTTTTTTAAAAACGATCATGTAGGCGGGGCCATTGAGAAGCTGGGGCCGGGAATACATAACTTTCCGCTGAACAGCCGTTCCAGACCTTTGATTCCATTTCTTTCTCATACTCACTATTGGGGTAAATCCGAGCAGGAAACTAAAGATCTTATTCTAAATAAATTGTCCTTAAGATTTTGACAGTAGTCCGTAAGAACAAAGAAAGAATACAACATGAGTTCTCTACCAACTGGCTATGTGATTTGGACTCCAATTGATTATTTGACTACACGCTTCGTCCCGGCATTATCCGATCCTGATACCCGGACAATATATACCCCCTGCTGTAAAAACTCCGTCTGAAACTCCAGCCGGTTTGCTCCCTTTACCACGTCAAAATCCTTGCTTAACATGACTTTTCCTTCTGTGCTCAACATCTCCATCCTTACCTTCTGATCTGTCCCGGACTGAAAAGTGATGTACGCATGGCTGCCTATAGGATTGGGCGCTACGACCATTTCACCGGCTGATCTGTTTCCGACAGCTATTATACGGCTGTACGAATAGGTGCCGTCTATACGGTCCGCCGCGCGGTCAATCATTTTCAATCGATAATAGCCTGTCTGGTTGCTGAGGGGAGACGTATCGGTAAAGCTGTATTGGGTTATCCCCAGGTTTCCGAGCGCTGCCTGCCGGCCAATGTGGACAAAGTTGCGCGCGTCGGCGCTTCGTTCAATGGCGTATGCCTCAAAGTCGACTTCATCGGCTACTTTCCAGTAGAGTTGCACGGATCCCGCTTCGTAAATGGCATGAAAATTTACGAGCGTCACAGGCAAGGGGTCGCCTTTGGAGAACTGTACGGCATAGGTAACCGACCAGTCGTCCAGCGTACGAAGGAAAAGCGTATGGAACTCATTGTCTGCAAGGCTGGAAAGGTCTACCTCAAAAGGGACGTCGCTCAGGTTTGTACCGGGGGTAATGGTGATCGGGATGCCGTCTCCAAATCCGGGGTCATTGTTGATAAAATATTCGGCATATACGATGTTCCCCGGGGCAGCCGGCTCCTGGTAGGGCGGGTCAGCGTCATAAAGAAGGGAATGCGGGTAGCTGATACTCCATCGGCCGTTTTGACCGAGCGTCCGTATGACCAACTGGTATTGACCGTTTGGGAACCCTGCTATGGCGGCTTCCAGGTCTGCGGTCAGGTCGGCCCCGGCACTCAATGGAATGTTGGTTCCTGCGCCAAAACCCGGATCGTTGGTAAAAAAATATTCCGCTTTCACAATGTCGCCTGCAGCGCCGGGTTCAGGATAAGCAGGGTCGCCATCGATGAGGATTTCGCGTTGATAGGTCACTGACCAGTGCCCCTCCCGGCTAAGGCTGCGAAGGTAAAGGCGGTGGATACCTGCAGGTAGTCCGCTGATGTCCAAATTCGCGGCAACGTCAGACAGATTGGTACCGGGTGTGTTGATGGGTATGGGCGTTCCGCTCCCGATGCCCGGATCGGTACCAAAAAAATATTCCGCCCTAAGGATGTTTTGTACTGCAGGCGGGGTGGTATAGGGCGGATCACTTTGAGCTGCTGCAACAAACGGAAGCCCCAACATGAGCGTCCAGTATATGGAAGTTTTCATCAGAATCAGGTTTAAGCAATCAGGCTAGTTGTTATTCCTGGTACTGAAAGTTCCGTTCAGCACGGTGCTGCCGGCAGGGACAGAGATTGGGACATTCACAGAATAAATACTCGGAATGGCCGGAATTCCGGATAGCCGGTAGGGTACCGGGCCGCCAAAAGCGCCGCAGTCAGGACTTACCACATCTCCAACCGTGAGGCCTCCGCCAATGGCAGGGTTGGTTGCCGGATTATCGGTTTTCAATGCAAACCTGCTGTCGAGGCTACCGGTTCCACCGACAAATACGTTGCTCATGCTGACATTGATCACATTGTTTGTTGCGGTTTCCGGCAGCGATTGATTGTTCGAAAAAAGATTGTTCTTAACAGTACAGTTAACTA
Source organism: Spirosomataceae bacterium (assembly GCA_037191015.1). GTDB lineage: Bacteria > Bacteroidota > Bacteroidia > Cytophagales > Spirosomataceae > Ravibacter. Next base: position 235,292 of record JBBCKD010000021.1, on the reverse strand, counting down.
ATGCTGCGGGCGTTCCGGCAGTCTGCATATGAAAGATATTATTTGCTACATAGCAGTTGCTGATTATGGGCAGCCGGTTGGTCGAAAAAAAGGAATTATTGCGGAAAACATTACCGCTCCCCGTCAGGCCGGATACGGTTACCTGTGCGTTCGGGCCGTTGAAAATAGAATTTTCACATATGAAGTTGCTTAGCGTATTCTCGGTGGCGTTGTTGATAGAAGCGCCTAAGCCACCGAAGTAACACTGACGCATTGAGATATTGGAATAAGACGCATTTGAGAAAGTCACCACATTACCAAAATGACACCGTTCAAAACGAATCTCGCTCACAGTCACCGCACCACCGGAAAAAGTAACTCCACCCTCAAATCTCAAACCGGAGAAGACACTGCCGGAGGCGCCCGCCCAAAGGCCCATACTGCCGGAGATCCTGCTCGAATGGATGGTGGCCTGCAGGCCCGGGTTGGCCGGCTCGGCCGCTACGGCCGGGTCGAGGAAGTACCCCACGCCCAGTACAACAAGACGTTTATTGAATGAGCCGTGCGCAGCGTAAGCAGTTGGGCTGGGCTCAAGATGAAGGGTATCGCCCGCCAGGACCGAGGCGGTGTTAACAGCGGTAACGAAGTTTGCAAAGTCGGCGCTTACACCCGGGTTGTTGTTTACCCGCCAGATTTTCGCCTGCGCTACCGTAGTGATAAAAAAAATGGTGTGGATTAAAATTAAGGATATCTTTTTCATAAGTATTGATTTGTTTGAATAAGGCAATTGATTTAGTCAAACAAACTTAGTGTTGAATTAAGGTGTGCGCAATACCCAAAAAGGGTGAGAAGGTATACGCTGCTCCACTCTATCCCTCCGTATGGAAATCAGGTAAATACCCGCGGACAACCGGCTCACGCCGAGGTCATTTACAAGAAGCTTATGACGGTTTTAAGGTGAGTGTCTGCCCTGGCTTAAACAACAGTACTCTTTTTATGGTATCGGATAGGAAAAACCCCGGGAAAGTTTATTTTCACTGCCTCATTTGCAGCGTCCTCACCCCGATCGAGTAGGCATACAGGCTAGCCGGAACAAACGTCAGCGCTATGCCGTTGTGTATGACGGTTTCCGACCGGTCGATCGTTGTAACCAATGCGGATGAAAGCCCGTTGTTTCGGCAGAAGTCCAGGAGGCTTTTCAGGCTGGCCGGCTTATCTGCATACCGGTTGCTCCATTTAACCTCCACGGCCCAAGCCGGCTTCAGTTTGCTGCCATCCAGCAATACCATGTCCACTTCACCTTCTGAACCGCTGCTTTTCCATTGCGCGTATTTCAGATCCAGGTGATCCCGGTGCATCCATTGGCCGAAAATGGCGGTCTCTACCATATTTCCTGCATCGTCGGCAATGGGTTCCACCGACGAAAACAAGGCGCTTCGCAGCGATGTATTGGTCAGGTATACTTTAAAGGCGGTAATGCGTTTAAAATGACGTGCGTTCTGGTCGATCTTGTTCACAACCTTGATCAGAAATGCCGCTTCCAGGTATTCCATATACCGGCGGAGCAGAGCCTTATCTACCCCGCTTTCCCGCCCCATTTTCTCAAATGAAAACTCCCTGCCTGTATTGTAAGCAAGATACGTAAAAAAGCGGTTTAGCTCCTGAACATCCCGTATGCCGTACAGGCTGGGGAGGTCACGCAGCAGGACTTTATCAATGATGTCGTTTTTAATGTACCGGGCCATGTTGTGCTGGACCGTATCAGAAAAAACCACTTCCGGGTAGCCGCCATAGTTGATGTACGAGAAAAAGTGTGTATTAAGCGTTTTGAGGTCTATGGATTCGAAAAAATCGATATCCTGGTTGTTATAACGAATTGTGGCAGGGCGTAGCAGGTGTTCCTGTCGGGTAAGATGAATGTATTCCTGGAAAGTCATAGGCGGCAGCATGAAGTCGGTGAAACGTCCGGCCCCGCTTTCCGTACTTTTCAGACGTAAGGCGGCAGCGGCCGAACCCGATACCACAAACTTTATCGTGGGATAGCTGTCGACCAGCACTTTGAGGTGCCGTTCCCAGTCTTTCAGATACTGTATCTCGTCAAAGAACACGTACAGTCCGTCGGTACTATCCTGGCCGGAAGCCTCCATACCGAGTTGCAACAGCTCCTGCAGACCCAGATTGATATAAATCGGATTATCGATCCCGATAAAAAAGAGTTTGCGGGCTACTACACCTTTATCCATGAGCTTACCGATCGCCTGGTGCATCATTACGGTTTTCCCAACACGACGGGGCCCCATCAAGACCAGCGCTCTTTTTACACTCCTATCGGTCACGAAGGGAAAAAACAGGTCAAAATAGAGGCGTTTCGGCAAGAAATCCATGTCCGCGGTCGGCTGACCGGTTTTCCACCAAGGGTTTTCAAACCGGATCCTGTCCAGGATGTATTCTGCAGGAATAGAATAAGATTTGCTCATTTTAATACTTATTTATTCAAAATTAACAATATAAGCATTATTAACAGTTCTTATTTGTCAAAAAATATCAAATTAACCCTTCTGATGACAACTAGTTGGGAGAAAAATCACAGGATGTTGCGCTTTTTCTTCTTGCGCTTACCCCACCAGACGAGAAATCCGGTAACAGGCAGTGTTCCGCAGATAAAGCTCGCGAAAAAGTATAGCCACTTGGTGAATAACCCGCCGAAGGCACCGACGTGCAGTGAGTAGTTCGACCGGCGCAACCAGTTTGCAGGTGTATCTTCCGAAATCCTGGTGTGGGAAGAAGACAAAAGCGCCAGTGAATTGATATCGAAATTCAGCTCACGCCAGGTTCCATTGTACATATCGGTACATGCATAGATGAATCTGGCGTCCTCTTTCGGAAAATGTATGCTGATCTGATCCCTGTTGTTTTCTCCGATGCGGGTGGTTACCAAATGCCAGATGAGATCTACTTTCCCTTCAATCGTTGCAGGAACCTCGTCGGGCCCGGGTTGAACGACCGTGATTTCCTTTTTTTGCTCTTTGGCCCCGAGCATTTTCATGACCGATTTGTTGACAAACTGAAAGCCCATCATCAGGCCCGTCAGTGTCATGATCAATGCCAGCGATAGCGAATAAAACCCAAGGACATTGTGAAGATCATAATTGAGTCGTTTGAATTTCGCTTTCCATTTGATGGTGAATGCCTGCTTCATTTCACGTGCGTTCCATTTTTCAGGCCACCAAAGCACGATCCCCGTAATGGTCAGGATCAGAAATATCAGGGTAACCCAGCTGACGATCCGGTGGCCGATCTCCCCGGGAAACCACAGGTGAGTATGGCCTTCTTCGATAAAATGAAAAAAGTCCTCATGATCCTGTAAGGAAAGCAGATCTCCTGTATAAGGATTGGCAAAGATCAGCGAATCGGAATTGTCCGGCGTAATTTTAACCGCCTTTCCTTCGCCGTAATACCATATGCGACGGATTTTCATTTCCGGAAGCTGCGCCACCACTTTCGAGCGCAGAACAGAGGGCGGAAGCGCCGTGCCGTTTGCCGGCACTTCCACCTTCCACCAGGAGCGGGCCATCGCCATGATTTCCTGTTCGAAAGTCAGCAAGCAGCCCGTCAGACTGATAATGATAATAGGAATACCGGTCGCGATCCCGATCCACAAATGGAACCAGTCATTGAACCGGCGCAGCCAGGATGGACTGGCTTTGGCGGGCACTTTCTTCTCTTTCTTCAGGATGATAGGTTTTTCCATGACGAAATGCACATATTACACATCCTGGTGCAGCTTATTTCAGTTTATCGATACGGGAGAAGGAAGTATAGCCTCCCTGAATTTCAAGCCCTTTGGTAACCTTATCGGTCGCCGAGTCGTAGATCCAGATATAGTCTTGCCTTCTCCTGATAATGATGCGATGTAGGCTTTGCCGTTTTCTACAAATACGTTCCTCTCGCTTCCCAACCCTTCGGGAACTTCGTTAAGCTTGCGGAATTCCTTACCGGTTGCGATGTTAATGATCGCGAACTTGTTTTTCGCCGTAGTACTGTTATCGGTGGTCATGTATTTGATAATGGCCTTTCCATTACCCAGGTCCATCAGCACGCCGGAAGCAGGAATAAAGCCAATTTCGGCCTCGACGTCCATATAATAAGTCGGGTCGAGCACGTCGGAGCCTTTTTTGATACGATAGATGCTTTTCTTGGTCGATACCCCGCCTGAAATCCCGTTCCAGCTTGTAAGAAAGTACATATCCCCCGCTTCATCCACGAATGACGTTGCGAAATAACCGGATGTATTTCCCAAACCTGCGGTGCGCGTGTCCGAGGATACTTTGGTAACTACAAAATCCGGGTAAGATACGGCCATGGTATTCAGGCGTTTAAACAAAGTAAAATCGGAACCGTTGTAATTGATGACCGAGAAGAAAAGTTTACCATCCTTGTACTGGATGTCGCCGCCTATCCGGTACAAGGGGTGCGATTCGGGCGCCTCAGGCAAACCGCTCACCGTGCCGGTTTTGGTGATGGTCATAGCCGTAGTGTTGATAATGGCAAAATTGACTGCTTTCGCTCCTGTGACGCCGCCGATCAGCACCAGGGTGTTGGCGTCGATCCAGGTATGGCCGGCCAGCGATAGCAGATGGGTAAACGGAAATTCCTTTACAACGGCCACTGCGCCATTTTCAATTTTGTACTTACCGAATTTCCCTTCAGTCGTATTGTAGAAATAGTAGAATCCGTCCCTGGTGATCACCGAATTGTTCAGGAGCGTCGTTACATCCACACCATTGCCTTCCAGCTTAATCGAGCCTTCGGTAAGGCTAGGGACATTCATGATATAATAGCTGGTTTGCGGCCAGCTTCCAAGCTGGGCCCAGATGGCGAAGGACGAATCATCGGGTTCGGGATCTATCACTTTCGTATCGTCCTTATCACTGCATGAAACCGAACCAAGAGTGATCAATACCGCCCCCAATAGGAACTTATGAAGCTTTAACATAGTAACTACTTGATTTAAATTGAATTATAATTATTAAATAAGAAATAGACGTAGCTTCAGATAGACCGCCCTTCCCGGCTTCTGCAAACGAAAGTTGTCATATACGAGTTCATCGGTCAGGTTCCTGCATTCCAGTGATGCGTTGTAGCGCCCTTTCCGGACCGAGTAGGAAATCACAACATTGTGGACAAGCTGTTTAGGAATAGTTGTCAATGAATTTGCAGTGGCGAAGCCTTTCCATGACCGGTAGTACCAATGCGTATACTGGGTACTCCAGGTAAATTGCAGGCGGCCGTCTTTCACAGAGCTGAGATTCCTGCCTATCCCGAGGTCCAGGTTACCGAAAAGCCAGGGCTGATTAGGGATCCTGTTGCGGTAAGTCGCGGACACCGTGCCGCTGCCGCTGTTATTGACATACCTGGTATTATCCAGCGCATGCTGATAGGTTACATTCAGCATCGCATTGAACAGGCGGTTGTAATTGTATCTGGCTTCGGCATCTATCCCTCTTACCAGCACATTGGAAAGGTTCTGATACTGTAGCTGGTTGTTGTCATATTGGTTGGCATAGATAAAGCCTTTGGCGCTCCGGTAAAATGTGGAGGCTTCAAAAAACCAGTCCTGGCGCCCGCTATACCCTCCATAAAATCCGCCGACGTTCACGTTGTCGCTTGCTTCGGGCTGCAGGTTCATGTTATTCAACACCTGGTAGCCGTCGCCATAAACTTCATTTACGTCCTGCAAACGATAGGTATGCTCATACGAAGCCTTCACGCCGCTGTTGTTGTCGAATTTGTAAACCGAAGCCCATCCGTAGCCGAAATAATCCTGAAAATTATGCAGCAGGACTATCTTTGCCAGGCTGTAATCGTATTGCTTCTTATTCATGGCAATGCCGTAGTACTTGCCCATGAAAGTGTTGGTCCAGTTCCGGAACAGCTTCCACTGGTAGGCCGCACCCACCATGTGCTTGCCCAGCTTGCCGGGCATGTCGTCGCCGTCTGAAACGAGGGAATTGTAAGTCTGGTTTTCGACCTGGTCGAATGTGTAGTTCAGGTTCAGGTCGTGGTTTTCTGCCAAATGATAATTGCCGTTAAACCTCGTGAAAATCCGGGGACGGTTCACTTGAGTAAGCCGCAAACTTCCGGTTTCAGGGTTGCCCGGAATATAGGAGCCATCCCAGCTGTATTTGCGCAGCGTCGTATCAGAAAGTACATATTGGTCATAAGAGTAAGTCCCGTATACTCCTATATTTAGCCTGTTATGCAGCAGGCTGTCTTTCTTATAGCGCAGGCTGACATTCCGGCCGGTACCGTCCTTCACCACTCCACCATAGACAATGCTCTGCCGCACCCCGGTCTGTACCTGCTTGTCGTAAGTGGTATAACCGGCGCCCAGGAAAAGCAGGTCCGCCCATTTCTTGTTCACCAGGCCCACTTCAACCTGCCCCATCAGGGATTGGTAGCGATCGTGGAAACGGCGGAAATCACGGGTAACGTACTCGTATTTCTCCGCATCCCATATCTCCACCCCTTTCATTAGATAGTTATTTTTCGAATAATTGAAAAAGGTACTTCCTTTGATGACCAGCCCCGCAGGCTTATATACGTATTGCCCTGTGAGGGCCGACTGGTGTGTCCGGAATGATCCGTAGCTGTGGCTTACGTCAAGGTAATTGTCCAGCGACTTGTTCGTGACAATATTGACCGAGCCGCCGAGGGCATCCGAACCCAGCTCAACGGGCGCTACGCCTTTGTATACCTCTATGCGCTGCGCCAGGTTAACCGGGATATTGTTCAGGTTCATGGCGCTACCGAGTATATCCAACGGTACGCCGTCCAGGAATAGCTTGACGGACCTCCCGGAAAGACCGTTGATCGAAAACTCAAAATCCGAGCCTACACCGCCTTGCTCCCGTACTTTGATCCCCGTGCTCCGGTTGAGCACCTGCCCGATATCGATCGTTGTGTTGGCTATTTTACGGGTATCGATCGCGTTGACCGTAAAACCCTGCTCGCGCAATTGCTGCGCCTCTCCTTTTCCACGTACGACCACTTCGTCGATCGCGATGCTTTGGGACTGCAAAACAATTTGCAGAACGGGCGTCCCGCTGTTCTGCTGAACCCGGACCTTTTCTTCTGCCGTCTGGAACCCTATACTTGAAAAAACCAGTATAAAGGTACCTGGTTTGCTGAAATGCAAGGTGAAACGGCCATCGGTTTCGGTTTTAGTAGCCAGCGGAAGACCTTTGACTGCCACGGTAACACCTTCCAGCGGCTCCTTCAGGGCATTGCTGATACTCCCTGAAACCGTCAGGTTCTGCGCCTGTACACACAGCGAAAACCCGACGAATAGTGATGTAAAAAATCGGAATAAGACAACTCCTCTATGCATACCTGAAACTAAAATTGTCCTGTCAGAATCTTATTTTTTCTGACTTCGCGATCCTAGTTGCACAAGCGTGCCCTTGCCACAGTAGAAATTGAAAAAAAATTTATTTATTCTAAATAATTATTCGTGGAGTTTCTCAAGACGGAAGATATAGTCGACATCTCCTTCAAAATGCAAACCTTTGGTCAGCGACCGGTCATCGGGACGGTAAATCCAGATATCATTACCACCCTTACCGTCATTGATGGTAATATAGGCCTTTTCGCCTTCCACAAGCACGCACGTCCGCGAACTGCCGCGGTCGAGCGGCAAATCCAGCTTGTTGCTGACCTGCCTGGTCGATAAATCGACCTCGTAGTACTCGATATGCGGAACGGCATAGTGCTCCGCGTAGGTTTTGAACAAATCCTTCCGTTCACTCCTCAGCAGCGCCTTGTGATTTCCCAGGTACCACAGCCCATAGGCGTGGTTCTGCACTTCCGAAGCCGAAATATTGAAAAAATAGGAGCTGTCGATCGTCTGTTCATCGGCTTTGATCCGGTAAACGGCGGTAGGTTGATGCATGTTCGCACCTCTTACGATCCCGGGGCTCGACAGGAAGTAAAAATCGCCCTTTTCATCTTTGAAGGTATTTTGCTGCGCCGTGTTGACATTCCCCGGAAAAGTGGAGCGCGGATCTTTATCGATATGCTCCAGAACCATGCCGGGATAGCTCATACGCGCCACATATACCGTATCTGACGACCCGAAACCCATATTTCTGTTGGCATAATGATAAGTATAGCCTATCCAGAGACGGTCATCCCGCCGCATCTCAAATCCCACGGACATGTTGTCGAAAGGCGCGCGCGGACCCGGAACAGGAAGCGTATCAACACTTGCCGTCATAGTCCTGACATTCACTTTCGCAAACTTCTTAGCTTTCATCCCCATGCTGTGACTGACCAGGAAAATCGTATCCGGGGCGATAAACAGCGCATTATCAGGATAACTGAAATCGGTTAGACGGATGGAGTCCAGGTGTACAAAACGCTCATCGCGGATCTGCGCTTTTACAAAATATTCTGATTTTGAATCAACGTAATAATAGAAACCATCCCTGACAAGCAGGTAGTACCATATACGGGCAGGCCCTAATAACTTTACTCCTTTGGCTATGGGGTCGACCGAGCCTGAGTCCAGGTGTTCTGTCTGCCAGATATACAGCTCTCCCTGTCCGGAGCCGACGACGATACTGTATTTCTTTTCTTCTGTACTCCTGCTATCGCGACAAGCCGACATTGACAAACACAAAAGCCCTGTTACGGTCGATAAAGATATTGCTCTTAGCCAATGAAGCATTCAGGAAGTCAATTAGATACCAAATTGGGCGATCAGGGAATTTTGCAGCAACGGGGGAAGGTCGGCAACCCGGCTTTTGTCCATTACAATTAATTGCGAGGTATTGTGGTGTTTCAGGTCCATTGCAAAATAGGTGGTACCACCTCTTACGTCAACCTCTCTCACCGTTTCCTCACGCCCGTCACAAATGCTGGTAAATGACAGCTTCATGTTCTCGCTGGGCGTTATTTTGATGACACCGCAAAAATTCAGCATCCTGGCTTCCTTGCTGTAAACGGCGCCGCTTTCTCTTCCAAACTCGATTTGCAATGTCTCTGACGGCAGGCCGGCCGCCAGCTTTCCCTGGCTTTCACCGGACTCCGCCCGGCTCAGGAAGTAGCCAAGCCCCGATACGACCACTATCACAGCCGCCGCCATTACAGCGGCGTATTTCCGGAATAATGCGCCGGACAATTCACGTCGACGGGCCACCCGGGACTGCAGGCCCTCCCATACCGCTATTTTGATCTCCTCTTTTGAAAGCCCTTCGGGGAAATACAGATCCGGCTCATCTCCATTTTCCAACCACTTCTCAACAGCCTCCTTTTCTCTGGCGCTGCATAAGCCCTGGTGGTACTTTTCGATTAAAGCCTCGGAAATATTCATAGGGTTGGGAAAGATACAATATTACGATATCCTTACTAAACCGCATAATCTTTCAGACCGGAACGGAGCAATCGCAGCGCATTTGCCAGATGATATTCCACGGTTCGTTCTGAAATGATAAGCTCCCCGGCAATCTCCTTGTTGGTCATTCCCTTTTCCCGGCTCATCCGGAAAACACGCTGGCAATGACCCGGCAATTCATCAATGAGATACCGGATCCTGTCAGTCAGGTGCTTGTGCATAATGGAATCCTCCGTAAAATTTGCATTTCCGGTACTGATAGTCGCAATATTCCGAAGATGCGCGCTCCTGATCTGCTTGTTCCGGATATATTCAAAAACCTTCAGCTTGGCTGAGCGAATGAGGTAATGCTCGACTGATTCAATAAATACCAGGTTGTCACGCCGCTCCCAAAGAGATTTGAAAATCTCCTGGGCGAGCTCCTTGGCTACTTCTACATCCTTCAGGTTTGAATAGCATACTACAAAAACCTTTTCCCAATACTGATTATAGATATCCGTAAAAGAGGATTCATTCAGGAGCGTAGGGTTGTCTTCAGTATGGGAGCCCGGCATAAATCTCGCGATAGATAAAATCGGCCGTAAGTTAACCTTTTTTAGATTAATTCCAATTAAAAGGCATCTATGGGATGATTACGATATTGAGTGTTATTAATATCGTAATCTTTTAAGCGTATTGAGACGCACATTTTCCCTCCTTTCGCCACACCTATAACCACTTGATAATAAGAAAGAAAAGACTTTTTCTACAAACAAAAAAACAGGACCTCCTCTCGAAAGCCTTGCTTTGTGGCGCCTTGGGGAATTCCAGTCAAACACCTTGTGGGGTTTCTGATCCTAGTAAGTTCAGCTGCAACATCAACTCCTTTTAGAGATTTTCCAGGCGGCAATCCAAGGTAGAGTTACTACAATTATTCACTACAGTTAATACCCTAATCACTCGTCGTTGAAGAGCGAATCCTGCACAAAATCCATGCTCCAGACTTTATTGATTTCTTGAGTGCCCAGGCATTCTAACCGATGTTCTCCACTATGGCTCATGTCAGAGACTGCGATGAGCATTATCTCCGGTTTCATCTTAACAGTCAGTTGCGCCTTATTTATTGAGTTTCTCGGGGTCGTTCGCTGCAAACACATTGTCAAATCAGAAAAAGTCGCCGTCCGGTCCAATATCCCGAATTCACCTTCACATTGAACGACAAGCGATTATCCGGCAATCTTCATGCAGTATTGATCTGAACACATTGTTAAATTCGTATGAAAATTGTATCTATCAGAAGTTGCAAATCTTGAAAATGCTATATTTGAGCAGTTGTCGCATTTTACCCTCATACCTACCTTCATGCTGACAAAACACCCCTCCGCTTATAAGCACCAAATAGCGTTTACATTTTCGGGGAGTAGGCGACAACTCTATCAACGAGCCCGAACTGCAATTCTGGCTGACGTAGGGCTAAAAAACTGGACGGCCAAATTAGGAATTCAACTGAGAGATGATTGCGTGTTTAATGAGGACGACTGGGGTAAACAGCCTGCACCCGAATTTTATCAGAGCTATGATGATGCCCTTTTGATTGTCGTGTTCTTTGAGGAGAGCTACCGGAATAGCCGTGGCGCCAACCCGGAATGGCAAACCATTCAGCGAGGTTTGCTACCACTGCACGGACGGATTCTGCCCGTTAAATTTGATAGTCTCGCCTCCTGGAATATCGACGGGTCCGAATTTGATGGCTACCACTTTAATGGATCGATCGATGTACAGCATTGCAGCGATGACGACGAGCGATTGGAACTAATCATTCCAAAAATTCTAAAAGTCTGGCAACAATTGGTTTCACCTTGGATTTTCCCACCAAGAAACACCATTATCTGTTTTGGCGAACACACTCCTGAAATACGCGATACAAGTACAATTTGCATCAAATTACCCGATTTGGACAACATTGATAAAATAGCCGGCACCATAGAAGCAGGATGGCCATTTCTTCCTACACCGCTTCGATCAACCTGCGTCTACGCACCGCCCGAATGTCTCCAGGAAGAAAAATGGGGAATATTCGAGCGCGCGCTGGGCTTAATTTCGCAGGCTGCAAAATTCCGCAAACGTTCCTCTGTCTACATCCCTGTTTTTGTACCTGAAGATGCAATCACTTCAGATCGCCGGACTTTAAAGGACGTCATTTTTATGAAAAACGTAGCTAATAGGGAGATTTATAGTGAGTGGGAATCTGACTATAGGTCACACTCAAGTTTTGGGGAATGGTTCAGTCAAGTTAATAAGCAACCGTTCATCAATGTCGTTGTTGGATCGGCTATTTCGAAAGAAGATGTCAAGACCTGGGTACGATACTATCTGGACAATCAGCATGATGATCTGATTGTTAATGTATGGCACTGGAAAGATGGCTCTGTTTACAAAAGCTTAAAGTATTTTGATGCCGATATGGCGGGTCTCTATCATGCAGCAAAGGAGGCCGAGTCAAAACTCCCAATCGGTTCCAATCTGATTTATAACACATTAGAAAACTCAAAGGATTTACATTCTGGAGTAGCTGGTACCAGTTGGTACGACGATCCGCACACCACCTTTCAAAAAATAGTTCTTCAGGTTCTTTGCAGTAAGCCATTTTCCTTCCAACTAGTCAATCCCAAGCTCAAGCGTCGCAAAAAAACTCTGTAAACCCTTAGCATATGGTGCACCCGAAAAAGCTCTTAGTGATTTCTTATTCCCATGCCTTCGCGCAGAGGTTGGATGTTAAGAAGCTGGTCGACCGGCTTGACCACTTAGGCGTTAGTGATTTTGCGGAAGTCTGGTGGGACTATGAGATTCCCTCGGGCTCCGGATGGGATAATGAAATCCGAACCAAATTCGAAAATGCCGATGCTTACTTCATACTCGCCAGCAACGCCTATATTGAGAGTAATTATATCGTAAACGTAGAATGGCCGATCATCCAACGCCGCGTGACCGCAGGTACCGCGGCGCTCTTCTGGACATCGTTCGATCGACCGGCCGGTAGCTATACCCATCCTGTCAACCTATCGCCGTTTCAAACCGCTGCGAAACGATCAGCCCCATTGATCGAAGCAGATCAGAAGAAAAAAGGCGATTTTCTGAACCAACTCGCGGAGGATATAGCCACATTTCTGGTGGATAGCGGCGGGTCGTTGTCTCAAACAACGAACAGGCCAAGACGTCAGCCTACTCCGCGGGAAGTTGAGGCCGCCTACATCGAAGCACTCAACAACCAATGTGCTTCGCTGGTAAATAATGACCGTTTTTTACCCATGCAGCAACTTTACGTACGTCTAAAGGCCGATGAACGGACGACGGAGGAAAGGAAGGCGGGCGAGGAACTGATGCAGCGGCGCATCAGGTCGGATATCGCGGGGGAGAATATGGAAACATCCAAAAAAACGGCTAACGAGATCATCGAGAACCAACTAAAAAAATTAACGGAAGTGGAACAACTCCCTATCGAGGCTTCCGTCAAATTCGCCACAACCCATTTCTCGGACGACAGCCTGGAAGATATTTTTCAACGCAATCGCTTTATTGTCGTCAGAGGTGGTCCCGGCACGGGTAAAACCGTTTTATGCTGGAAGATATCCGAGACATTAAGCGCCGGATGGCGGGAGGAGTATGAACAACGTCCGATACGTACTATCCGAAAAATGACCGAGTTCGGCGTGTCACGCCTTCCCGTTCTGATCCCCATCCGGGACTATGCCAAAGCATGCCGTGAACATCATGGCGATCTAGGATTGGCCGGCTTCATAGGCAATCACCTTTCTCGGGAAGACCCGGCCAATGCCCCCTACTTCAATCAATTTCTTTTGGATCTGATCGAAAAAGGGCGTGTTGTGCTCCTGCTGGACGGTCTTGATGAAGTCCCCGCTATGGACCGTCATCAAATTGTCGAATCGATAAAGGCATTTCTCAGGATCTATATCAATCCAACGCTCGGGCACTTCACGGGTGACCCGGGTGATATCGGTGGAAATCAGATAGTTATAACCAGCCGGATAGCCGGATACGAGCTGGCGCCGATCACCGACGAGGCCTTCCGACATTTCATCATTCGGCCATTCGACGAAAAAGGAATAGAAGAGTTTTGCCGGCATTGGGCAAAAATGGTATTCAGCCGTAGGACACCGAACCATGGTGCACTGGCGGACGAACTGGTAGGCGCTATTCTCAGAAATTCCAGCCCGACCGTGCAGGAGCTAGCCAAGAATCCACTCCTGCTCCAGGTGCTATGTGAGCTTGCGGCGCCTGTGGAAATCTCTGACGAAACCTTTCCTGTAGACCGATTGCACGAACTACCACGAATCAGGGCGGAGATTTACGATCGGGCGATCACTGTCATGGCCAAGAGATGGAAGGTAGCCTATGATTCCGTCGCAGAGAAAAATGAGTACGTGAGGCGGTTGCTGGAACCCGGCAAAATGGAGGAATTGCTTTCCTATGTCGCATTGGAAATGCAGCGTGAGGAGATATTGACACGGGCCTCCCGTGAACAGCTAACCAGTTGGCTAGAACTGGCGTTGGGCAAAGTGGAACGAAAATCAATGCTTTCGATACAACCGGGAGAGGTTTCCCGCACGATATCCGCCCTGCTGGACTTGGTTCGTACTCATGTAGGGGTGATATCTGAAAGTGCGCCCGGCGTTTTTCAGTTTCACCACCTCACTTTTCAGGAATATCTAGCCGGAAAGGCGAGTTGCCGGAGTTACAACGGCAAAAATTGGGAAACTGCGGAAAATCTGGGGCAGCGTATGGCGTCGGGCGAAACGGGTCTGTTAAACCAACGCTGGCGGGAGCCATTTTTACTTGCATTCGGCCATCTGGGCACAACCGCCAAGTACGATGCATCAACGACACAATCCATGCCGCAGCCGATGGCGGTACTGCAATCACTACAAAAAGCATGGAAAAACCCGGATTCAAATGCAACGCCCGAAGAGGCCGCTTTGCTCATTGTTTCCCTGCTTCTTGAACTACCGGACAACCTGGTCATCAACTTATTGGATCAGGCAATGCGAGACATTGTCGCGTGTTACAAAACCTGGTTTGAATCCGGAGTATTGAGAGAAACAAGCAATTTGTTCGTGGAAGCCTTGGCTAAACTGCGCCGCCGGCTAAGTATTCAAATGGAAGCCGGTGGTGTAAACCCATTCGACAGCATCGCCGCGCACATCATCGAAAACATATCTGAGTTGAGCGCTCCACTCGGACGTATTTTTGTGGATAGAGGTTGGCTAACTCCGATGGTGTTGAGCGCATTTGCGAAGGCCAGGGTACAAGACAATGAAACATGGAACTGGCCGATTCACCAGGGCCTGAGACGTGCAGTACTGAACAGAGATGATCTAGAGCCCAAGGCCAGGCCTCAATTGGAAATGCCGGACGCTTCCTCCAAAATCCAGGAAAAAATCAACTACGACCACGCGTTGGATGCCTGGCGCGAACAGCGAAGAATGGATGCCGAACGTGTATTACGTCCTCGTCTTACCTCCCCCCCCCGGATACAAGCGTTGCTTTCTCCAACTTTGAACCAGGTCAGAAAATGGACTCCGGCTGTACTTCGACGCGTCATTGCACTATGTGGCGGCTTCTACGACTTTCAGTGCGGGCGCTGGCAAAAAGAATATGCCGATTTCTCAAACTTTTTGTATCAGTTGGATTCGATTCGGGACAACCGTATTAGCGAAGAGCCCGAAGCGTTTATACCACGCTGGGGTGCTATCAACACGGTTTATGAAATGGCTGTTTATCTGGATAAAAAGCAGGATGGACGCGGCTTGTTGGCTACAGAATCCCCATATTTTGACATACAAAGCATCGCCCACGATCCTTCTGATATGATGCTTCGCATTCTGGAGGAGTCATTGAATTTTCCAGTTGAAAAGGAGACCCGTGTTGTCAAACTGTTACAACAATTAGCAGCCACCGAAGAAGCCATAGATATTGCTGCGGAGGCTTGGGTGGCATTGCTAGCATCAGGCCAGGCATCGCAGTTGCCCGAAAACGGCGACGTAGTAGATCGCATTAAATGGCATTGCAGCCGCATCCTCGACGAATTGCGGGACCCGGTCATTCGCTTCGCCCATACCGGGGGTAACAAAACGGCAGAAGATGATCACCGCGAAAATTTGTGGACTGTTTTAAACCGCTGGCTTCCAAGTTTACCTGAATCGGAAGCACTCACCGTCTTCAGTTTGGTCATGCAAGCGCTGACCGAGGCAACCGGCGAGCCAGTTGAACCCGGCCTAATCTGGGAAGGAGATGCCATGTCACCCATGAAACTTGCCCTTTGGGGAGAATCCTGGGCCGCGGCACTTTCAGGACGAGACGAAGATCCGGTAAACAATCTCGCAGTAGCGCTCAATACGCTTAAATTCGCCGCTGAACCGACTCAGGTATATCGGCAATGTCAGGCCATTATGGATTCGGCCAATATGAGATTTGTAGCCAATGCCCATGATGGTCTGCTTACGCCAATGTCTTTCGAATCGAACCTGTCCGCAATCGATCATTTTTGTTCAGTCATTCAGTTCCTTTGTGAAACAGCAGGCACATTCAACCAGAGCTTTCGTGCAAGACTATTCAATAAAATCACATCCGGTCTTTTCAAAATGCCTGGGCATACCCCGCTCATGTTCATGGTACTTGCCGAGTATCTCGGTGCCCCCGGGGAAGAGCATTTTGGGATAACTCCCGAAGCATTCAAGACCATGCTTGAAAAATCCATGCATGCCAACAGGCTCGAATATTCCTTGCCGGACGGATGGAAATTGGCAGACCTTCTTTCCCTGGGTCTCTCCGAAACCACCAGTAAATTTGAATCGCATTTGGACGTGGTTCTCCATCTTTGCGGTCTGGACGAGGTGTCGGAATCGGATGGATGGAAAGCATTCAGCATTTTCCTGGCTGCGAATGTGGCGAGAAAATCGAATAACCGACTCGAATCTCAGGATGATTTATGGCGGCGGCTCTTATCAGATGTTCAAAAAGACGCCGTTACCTTGCCGGAGACCATGGCAACATTCATTGCCCGCGCCGGGAATGGAGGACTGACCATCAATGAAACGGCGGCCCAACAAATCGAGGCCATCGCACTGATTGATTCGAAGGCAGCTCGTGCCGTGTTATCCTGTGTCCTTCCATTAGTAAGCCATACCACTCCTTCGGAAATTATCAGACTGAGATCGTGGATTAGAAGGAACTGGCATTCCGACATCCCTTTTTACGGAGCATCATCACTGGCAGAGCATGCGGCCCTGATCATGGCCGAACATAGTGCGGCACTTGAAGCCGGCTGGATACAACCACTGCTGAGTGTGGCGTTCCATGGTGATGACCGCTCCAGATCGCGTGCCATTTTAACGCTCGGTGGCCCCATTGGCAATGTTAAGCGAGGTACCAGGCACAGATCTGTATCGGCGATCGGATTCGATACACTCAAAAATATGATCGACAGCTATTTCGATGGATGTCATAGGACCGGAAATAACAAGCTTTTTACCCGGTGCTTCGACGATCTTCATTTTGATCAACCCGAAGTAGCGATCTGGCTGAAGGATCTCCCTCATCCCACGCTTGCTAATACCTCCGCATTGCCTTATCTGTTCGGGTTTGGAACGTGGACGGAGGAATCGCTCGAAACATTTACCACCTGCCTAGCCGCGGAACCGGCACTTTGGAGCGATTCCTTTATCATCGGCTATGGATGTCTTCTCTACTACCAGGAGGAATCCATTCCCAAATCTCTCCACGACTTGATGCAACAGCTAATTACCTCTCACAAAGTTACCGCACACTGCTTACCGGAGAAAGAGTCGTACGGCCTGGTGGTGGAAGCAAGCCTGCAGGCAATTGCTGACGGCACAAAAGTACCCTATCAAACGGCGGCTGCGATTCTCAAAACCAATTGTGAATGGCTAAGCTCCGGGGCTCCCATTGAGGGTTTCGATGTGGCCTATGTCTGCTCGTCGCTTGCAGAATCCCTGATGCAATGGTTTGACACTTCTCCAGAAGATTGCTGGCCGGACATTGCGTCCCGTCTCGGCGACGATCGCTTGTTCGATCTCATTTTTAACTGGCTCGTTAAGGAGTTAAAAGACTGGTCGGCGCGTCGCACTCTGCCCGTTCAACCCACCGATTCGGATCAGATTTTTTCTGAAAGTCTCCAAAATGCCCTACTCGCCATTCTTTGCGTCATGACCGAGCAAAAAAGAGACGAATTTCTGTTGCTGACGACAAATCTGGAACAAAAGGGTGTACTGCTTTCGGTGCTCCTTTCGGAGGCAGCCATCCATCATCGCAGACGCGTTGCGAGGATGGCCGCTATCACTTTGTTGAGTCGATTGTCTAATCTGGACGCCAATGAAGTAAGTAAAGTTGTACAGGCTGCGTTAAACGATGACGAATCGATTCGGAATCGGGCACTGCTCTTGTTGCCTAAGTTCAGAGATTTTAAAGTAACGACGGCTTTCATTGACGATGCATTGGAAAGACTAACGAGCTACCAACCTGCATCCATTACCCTGAGCTATGCTACGCTCCTGACCAATCTATTGAGTACCAACATAATATCGAACACCGGAAAACACAGAGAAATCATGAATGCCCTCAGAAAAGCAGCTAGCGACTTCAAGAATATTCGCGTTCTTGCTCATATTGCCGGCTCAGGATCCGATACTTCCCCTCGCGGCGTCGTCAAAGACGGACGGCTTGATCAGGCTTTACTGGGGGTCATGGCGAAGAGCTATTCGAACTTTTTCAAAAGTGTGTGACCGAATACGCTATGTAACCAAAAATCCCGGCAGCGTAGCTCACGGAGACACTCTCCTAAACCCCACCCGGAACTCCAACGGTGACGTGTTCGTCTTGGTCTTGAATCATACCAAGCGAGCTAAATGTGAGCAATGGATGCTGACCCTTGAACTGGCTTATGGCCTGTTGACCTGTTTTGGCAGGAGCACCATTACGGGGATGCAAGAAACTCTCCAAGGCAATCCTAACTATGTTAAAGGCACAAACCTAGAAAAATACAATCAGCTCTACAAATTTTGGCCTTGATCCAGAAAAACTGGAACTTTCTCTCGAAAATCTCCCCAGGTGCGCGCGCCTGACGGGACTCCAGTCGAACACCTGATGGGCTTTCTGTTGTTTCCGGATGGGTTGAAATTGGTATGATCGCAGCTCTATCGGGTTCATAGAACTTTTCCGATGAGGTAGACCAGATTTGGAACGGTATCCTTGCCAAAAAGATACCAGGTGAAATCCAGCATATCGGAAGGCGAAAGCTCAGAATGCTGCATAACTCGCAAGACATGGCAGACCTGCGGATTCCTCCTTCAAACAGGCTGGAAAAGCTGTCAGGAGATCTTGAGGAATTTTACAGCATACGAATTAACAAACAATGGAGGATTATCTTCCAGTGAGGCAAAGGAAATGCAAGCCAGGTATTTTGGTAATTCGGCCAAATTCTGGCTTGGGCTTCAGGATGACTACGATATTGAAGAGGAGGAAAAAACCGGAGCGGCAGAACTGGATGAAATCAGAAGATTTGAAAGCCAGAATGTTGCCTGAGTTAGTCTTCTACTTTGAAATAACCCTGCATTTTCACCTGACAACCCGGACTTCTTCTTCTAAGGTAATCCCCGGCATAACGTTCCCGCGTAGTTTTCTCCGTTTACTATTTGTATTGAACTACTTTATTGCGCTACCTTTGCTTTTGTGAAGAGGCTAATAGCGATATTGTTTTTGTCTGCGTATTTCTTTTCAACGACTGAATTAGCCCAGTTGTTGAAAGTTCCCATACTCATATCACACTTCATCGAGCACAACCAGCATGATGATAATATGTCCTTCCTGGAGTTCCTTACACACCATTACGGAGGGCATCAGAAAGACGCTGACTGGAATACCGACATGAAGCTTCCCTTCATGCAGCATAGCGACACGCTCCATATTGTGGTTGTTCCGCCAGGCACTCCTGTTACTTTCAATAAAGAGGTAATTCTTGTGTGTTCCGATACACAGCTGGCCCTTTACAAAGACCGGGCCATTCCGTTTGCCGGTCAGAAGGGAATCTGGCAGCCGCCTAAGTCCTGCTAATCGACTGAAATACTGTTTGGGTAACGCTCCTTTTGTGACTCGGTTCAGGTCGCAGAAGGGTTTACCCCTGTTATTTGTTTAATCGATTTGCAAGACTTATGCTTACTAAAATCATTGAGTTTTCCGTCAGGAATAAACTCATTATCGGGCTGTTTACCCTTGCCCTTATTCTATATGGTTCCCGGGAAGTAACCAGGCTTCCGATAGACGCTCAACCAGATATTACCAACAACCAGGTACAGGTCATTACGGTAGCTCCCTCCTTCGGAGCGTTGGATATCGAGCGGTTGGTTACATTTCCGGTGGAACAGGCTAACAGCAATATCCGGGGCATCGAGGAAATCAGGAGCTTTTCCCGGTTCGGGCTATCGCTGGTTACCATCGTTTTCGACGATAAGACAGATATATACTGGGCCCGGCAGCAGGTCTCGGAAAGGCTGCAGTTGGTTAAAGACCAGATCCCAAATGAAATAGGTACGCCGGAAATGGGGCCGGTTTCGACAGGACTCGGCGAAATCTACCAATATGTAGTCCGGGCAAAGGAAGGATACGGGCACAGATATGATGAAACCGAATTACGGACTATACAAGACTGGATTGTCAGACGACAATTACTTGGCGTAAAAGGGGTTGCGGACGTAAACAGTTTTGGCGGAAAACTGAAGCAATACGAAATATCGATCGACCCGGCACGGCTGCAGGCATATAACCTGACTATCAATGATGTATTTGCTGCTTTGGAGAAGAATAATCAGAACACCGGCGGGGCCTACATAGAAAAAGGCCCGATGACACTATTTATCCGGAGCGAAGGCCTGATAGGCACAATCGAAGATATCGAAAATATTATGGTCAAGTCCACGAATTCCAATACCCCGGTATTCGTCAGGGACGTCGCCAGGGTAAACACAGGGTTTGCCACGCGCTACGGAGCCATGACCTACAACGGCGAAAGTGAGGTGTCGGGAGCAATTGTCATGATGCTCAAGGGCGCCAACAGTAACCAGGTTGTCAAAAACATAAAAGAACGTTTAAAGGAGATAGAGAAAACGCTGCCGGAAGGTATCGTTGTAGAGCCTTTCCTCGACCGGGCTAAATTGGTCACCAATACGATCAGTACGGTCAAAACCAATCTTATAGAGGGGGCCTTAATCGTCGTATTTGTACTTGTGCTGTTTTTGGGCAACTACCGTGCAGGGTTGCTGGTAGCCTCGGTAATACCTTTGTCGATGTTGTTCGCTGTTATCATGATGAACATTTTTGGGATAGGCGGAAACCTGATGAGCCTCGGCGCACTGGATTTCGGCCTGATCGTAGACGGAGCTGTGATCATCGTAGAAGCGGTCATGCACCAGCTGGCCCAACACAGGAAATTCGGGTTAACCCATCGCCTGACTGCTGAGGAAATGGATCGTCAGGTTGTCTCTTCCTCCTCCCGGATGGTAAACAGCGCGGTATTCGGACAGATTATTATCCTGATCGTTTACCTGCCGATTTTCAGCCTGAGCGGTATTGAAGGGAAGATGTTCAAGCCTATGGCCCAGACGGTGGCCTTTGCTTTGACCGGGGCCTTCATCCTCTCCCTGACTTACGTACCCATGATGAGCTCTTTAGTGCTCAGCAGGAAAAGAAAGGAGCAGGTAAATCTGTCTGACCGGGTAATGGAAAAGGCGGAAAAGGCGCATCAGAAGCTCTTGATCAAGGCGTTGCGTATACCAAAGACCGTAATAGGAACAGTAGCCCTTCTTTTTACGGGGGCCATTATAACACTTTCGCGTATGGGAGGTGAGTTTATTCCTTCGCTGGAAGAAGGGGATTTTGCTGTTGAAGCCCGTATTCTGCCTGGAAGCAATATCTCTGCTACGATAGAATACCTCGGAAAAGCGGCCGTGATATTGAAGGAGCGGTTTCCGGAAGTGGAAAAAGTGGTAACCAAGATCGGCAGCGCGGAAATTCCCACCGAACCGATGCCTATGGATGCCGGTGATATGATCGTGGTTTTGAAGCCCAAAAAAGAATGGGTTTCCGCCAAAACGTTTCCCGAGCTTTCCGGGAAAATGAGCGAAGCCTTACAGGTCGTGCCGGGTATTACGACCGGGTTCCAATTCCCGGTACAGATGCGTTTCAACGAATTGATGACCGGGGCAAGGCAGGACGTGGTCTGCAAAATTTTCGGCGAAGACCTGGATACACTGGCGCGTTACGCACAGAAGCTTGGCTCTGCAATCCAATCGGTACGAGGGGCTCAGGACTTATATGTGGAGCCTGTAAGCGGGATGCCGCAGGTAGTGATCGATCTTGACCGCCATGCCATAGCCCGCTACAGGCTAAACATTACCGACGTGAACCGGGTCGTCAATATGGCATTGGCCGGCCAGAGCGCAGGTCTTGTCTTTGAGGGAGAGCGGAGATTTGACCTCATCGTCCGCCTGGATACTTCTAAAAGAAAGGATCTGGCGGATATACAGAATATCCTTATCCCCGTATCAGAGGGGCGCCAGATTCCCTTAGCTCAAATCGCCGATGTTGCCCTCAGAAACAGTCCCAACCAGATTCAACGGGAGGATACCAGGAGAAGGATTGTCGTAGGCTTCAATGTAAGGGACCGTGATGTGCAGAGTATAGTAGAAGAACTACAGAGAAAAGTGGAATCGGGAGTAAAGCTTCCTACCGGTTATTCGATTGCATACGGAGGTGCCTTTGAGAATCTCAACCATGCAAAGGCACGGTTGGGGGTAGCTGTCCCGGTTTCCCTGGCCCTGATATTCCTTCTGCTGTTTTTTGCTTTCGGCTCTGTTAAACACAGCCTGCTGATCTACACGGCTATTCCCTTATCAGCGATCGGCGGCGTCTACTTCCTGGCGCTCAGGGGAATGCCTTTCAGTATCAGTGCCGGTGTCGGTTTTATTGCGCTGTTTGGTGTTGCCGTACTGAACGGGATCGTATTGATCGCGGAATTCAACCGCCTGAAAGGGTTAGGCATCACCAATACCACACGTATTGTGCTTAAAGGTACAAAAACCAGGTTGCGCCCGGTATTGATGACAGCGTTCGTCGCCTCCCTGGGGTTTCTTCCTATGGCGATCAGCACCGGTTCCGGGGCAGAAGTGCAGCGGCCGCTTGCTACGGTGGTAATCGGAGGACTCATGCTGGCTACATTCCTGACGCTCTTCGTGTTGCCTGTTCTTTATATTATTTTTGAAAAGGTCAGAAAACCCGGATTTAGCGCGGGAGGCGCCGTCACGAAATCCGTCCTGATTCTGACGGCCTCCCTTTCTGCTCTGCCTGCCTTTTCACAGCAACCCATTTCCCTTAAAGATGCGGTAGACATTGCCGTTAAGAACAGTTACCAGACCAGGAGCAGCCGGCTGATAAAAGAATACTGGCAAAAATTGGAAGGAAGCTATCTGGATGCTCCCCAGGCTGTGATCAACGGGGAATTTGGACGAATTAACGCACTCGCAAATGACTACAGAGTCGGGATCTCTCAGAGTATTTCCTTTCCCACCGTATATAACCGGAAAAAGGAGGTGCTTCATCAGCAATGGCAGGAAGCGGTTGTCGGTGAGCGGCTCACCAGGGCAGAACTGGAAAAAGACGTATCCGGTGCGTTTTACTACGTACTGATAATAAAGGAAAAAGAACGATTGCTGCAAAGGGCTGACAGCCTCTTTCACTCTTTACTGGAAAAAGTAACCGACCGGTTACAAGAGGGGGAAAGTGATGTTGCAGAGAAGGCTTCGGCAGAAATACAACGTTCCCAGATTGCCCTGCAGTTAAACGATCTCAGGGCCGGGCACGATATCGCATTATGGCAATTCCGGCTACTACTCAATTCCGATCAGGAATATATTCCCGAAGGCGATATAGCAGACCAGCTTTCTTTTCCGGTTCTTTCATCTGAAGAGCTGGAACACCATCCGCATCTGGAACTGTACAAACAGAAGGTGGTTACTGCCGGAACAGAGATGAGGTGGGAAAAATCCAGGCTTCTTCCCAACCTTTCTGCCGGGTACTATACACAAAGCATGCTGGATATCAATAAGCGGTCGTTCAGTGCCGTTCATATCGGCATTGGAGTTCCCATTTTTTCCGGGGCACAAAGAGCTTTGACAGAAGCGGGGAAACAGAAGATAGCGATCGCCGAAAACGAATATGCCTACCAGACGGCTGCCGTTAAAAATACATACAGACAGCTCCTCCGGCAGTACGAGAGTGATTCGCAGATTATCAGCGATTACCGGACAACACAACTGCCGAATGCCGATACGATTATCCGTGTAGCAGAACAAAAGCTGACTGCCGGAGCAATCGACTACCTGCAATGGACGGTGCTTAATAACCAGGCTATCAATATCCTGAATGGCTACATTGACGCCCTGCAGCAGCTCTGCCGGACAGTCACTGAACTCAATTATCTATTGGATTTAAAATAATCAAAGCAATGAAATACCTGTCAATTCTTATATCATTAGTCTTGTTTTCGGGTTGCCGGCAGGATAAGCCGGGCGATGAGAAACAAGCTGCCGAACAGCAGATCACCGGAAATCAGATCAGGCTTTCGGATGAGCAGCTTAAAATCGTCTCTCCGGAAAGCATTTTACTGGAAAAAAAGCAGATTGCCGGAGTTTTGCAGTTAAACGGCAAGGTAGACGTAAACCCCGACCATCGGGTATCGCTATCCAGTGCGTTAGGCGGCCATATCAGCTCCGTGAACGTCCTTCCCGGTCAGCCGGTAAAAAAAGGAGAGATAATCCTGGTTTTGGAAGACAACCAGTTCATCCAGATCCAGCAGGATTATCTGAATATCAAAGCCCAGCTGCTTAGCGCCGAGCCAAACTACCTGCGTCAAAAAGAGCTCAATAGCAGTAAAGCTGCCAGTGATAAAACCTTTCAGCTTGCCGAAACCGAATATAGGTCTCTGCTGGTCGCGAGAAGCGCGCTGGAGGAAAAGCTGAGGTTAATCCACATCGACCCTGTTTCCCTGACCCCGGACCATATTAAAAGAAGCGCCACGATTGCCGCTCCGTTTGACGGTGTGGTAAGTCGTGTGCTGGTGAACAAGGGCAAATATGTTTCCCCTTCAGATGTTCTGGTCGAGCTCATTAACCCGCAAGGGCTGCTCCTGAGTATAAAAGTCTTTGAAAAGGACTGGCCCAAAGTAGCAGTGGGACAACTGCTCCAGGCCTACACCAACGAAAATCCGGAGAGGAAAATACAGGCCAGGATCATCACCAAAGGCAACGTAATCAACGACGACGGAAGCGCTGAAATTATCGCCAAAGTAATTGACCGGGGAGGAGTAAAACTGGTGGCAGGGCTCTATGTAAACGCGGCGTTAAACCTTGAAAATATTGAGACCTATACGCTACCGGAAGATGCGGTGGTTTCCTTTTCCGGGAAAAGCTATGTGTTTGTATTTAAAGACAATAACGTATTTGATATGACCGAGGTTGAAATCGGCAAAACCCGGGACGGAAAAACAGAAATAGTCAATTACCAGGCCATTTCTGACAAACGAATAGTAGGAAAAGGAGCCTACGCCTTACTGATGGCAGCGAAGAATAAAGCAGAGGAATCAGTTTCAGGAATTGGGCTGCCCCCCTGTCTATCAAATAAATCAGGCACTTACATTTTAAATTCTGTAAGTGCCTGATTCTCACTGTGCGTCTGAGGGGACTCCAGTCGAACACTTGCTGGACGATCTTAAATACCCTGATCAGCGATCTTATCGGTTTCTCCGGCCGTTTGTCGGGTTCAGGGAATTATCGTCATGGACGATTCGTCCCCCAACCATCGTCAAAACAGGCTTTATTGCCTTTATACTATCCTCATGACAGGTAAGTATATCTTTGGAAAGAATGCTCAGATCAGCTAGTTTTCCGACCTCTAAACTTCCTTTTATTTCCTCCTCGAAGCTCGCATATGCATTGTTGATAGTATACATCTGCAAAGCTTGTTCCCTTGAGACTCTCTCTTCGGGGTTAAATACCTGCCCCCCTTGCGATTTCCGCCTGATCACCGTCCACATGGCGAGGAATGGATTATAAGGATTAATCGACTCCTCCGGATCCAGCTTCACCATATGATCAGATCCCCCGTTGACAATGATGGCTGAATCCATCATCGTACGATATGGCTGAAAATGCGCCATCCTGCTTTCCCCAAGCACTTCATGGAGCAAATCGGCATCTTTATAAAACCATATCGGCTGCATGTCAGCATAAATGTGGAGGGCTTTCATAGTCTCTATCGCTTTTTCCGAAAAAAAATTCCCGTGAATAATGGAATGACGCCCTCCTTTGAGTGGTACCGACAGACTGGCGTCTTTATAGGCTGCAAGCAACGTATCGACGCCGCCCCCACCCGTAACATGGGCTGTAAATTTCCATCCGGACCCATTGGCAACCATAATGATGTTTTTCAGCTCCTGTCTTGTAAAGTTTAATTCTCCCCTGTATTCCCGGTCGGGGAAACCGTACACCTTGACGGCTTTCTCTCCCCAGGGGTACCCCATAAATGCAGTACCTGTCAATATACCCCCGTCCAGCACCACCTTTAAGGCACCTACTTTAACCCATTCATTTCCCTGGCCTGTCTTATAGGGAAATTCTCCGAGTACTTTTTCTATTTCTTCCGGAGAAAGCTTTGGATCGAACGGAAAGCTTATGTTCTGACATACCCGCACGGTCAATCCTCCTTTCCTTTCTAATTCATTTAAAATTTTCAAGTCATCTGGTCCTCCACTTCCGGCTCCTACTGACGTGATTCCCATCGCATTGTACTTGCGAAATAATGCTAGTAGCGCCTCAAGTTTTTCTTCCATCCAAAATGTTTCGGCATTCGTTATGGATAATTTGCTGAATCCGGAACGTTTAATCAAGCCGGTTGGCCGGTCAGAATCTTTTCCCCTCACCAATGCGGGGTCATTCGATCCGTTAATTCCCGAAGCAGTTAAGGCTTTTGTGTTGATCATCCCCATATAACTTCCATTCAGGAAAACAGGATGATCCGGCGCAATAGAATCGAGCTCCCAAATTGTCGGCCAGCGCTTTTCTTCGATCCGCGTGAAAAAGAACTTGGGGTGAATAATCCAATTCCCCGGTTCCTTCTCCAGCGTTTCTTTATGTATCCATTCAAAAAGATCGTTAAGGGTTTCAATAGTGGGTATCTTTTTATTGTATTCGCTCAATGCAGCAGGTATCGGATGTACATGATTGTCTATTATTCCCGGAATTACGGTATGATCTTTAAGATCTATTTTCAACGTATGACGGTTCGCAAGATTTAGAATTTCTTCATTCGAACCTACCGCAATAATTTTGTCACCCTTAATAGCTATCGCTTCATATATCGAAAAATCGGCGTCCACAGTTATGACTTTCCCGTTATACATGACGATATCGGTATGATCGGCATTGAATGCCCAACCTGCCGCAGCGGCTATGAAAAATATGACGGGCAATAGACGTATCCGGAACATGCTGATTTTTATTTTACAATAGCTATGACTTTTTTGATCAACTACATACAACAATACATGTCGTCCAGGGTTTTGGGGAAACCCTGACCCTTCAGATCAGGAGTATTCCGGGCCTGGGAATGGGATAATTTAAGGAAGCACATAACCATTTCTGCGGTATACTTTAGCCTATCCTTAAGTTTTCATAGGAAAAGCCAAATTGCCGGTGAGCAAGTTCAAAAATGTAGTCCGCGCCGACAAAAGCAGTAGTGCCGCCGGGTCCTGTTGTCGAGACAGCTCCCATCACGTTTCCTACTTTCTGACATAATGCAATGGGAGACCCTTTAAGAAACTCATGTATAAAACCTGCGGCAAAGCTGTCTCCGGCACCGATCGTATCCACGACCTTTGTATTGCGATAAGATTCCAGGAACCTGAAAGAACCGTTGGTACAGACTGTCGACCCTTTCGCACCCTGTTTAACCACAGATATGGTTTCGAATTTCTCAAGGAAATTTAGCGCTTCATTCAATGAATTCGTCTTGGTAAGACGCAATAATTCGCTTTCATTCGGGAAGAAGATATCTGTAAAAGGAAGTATATGTTCCAGGTCCATATCCCATTTATCGGCCGGGTCCAACTGCGGATCGAGAGAAGTGGAAAGACCCAACTGTCGTGCCTGGCTAAATAGCGCAGGTATATCTTTCTGAATACCTGGCTGCAAAAAATACGATGAAAAATGAAGATGTCTGGCCTGACTCAGCGAACCCGGCGGTATGTCCTCGAGAGTCAGATGGGCCATAGCCCCGGGAAAAGTGATGATAGCCCTGTCTTCACCATAGTTCAATACTACTGTCGCGCCTGTGGATAAGTGGGGGTCCCTTTGCACATAAGATGTATCAACAGATTTTTCCCGGAGGCTCCGGACCAGGAGATCCCCGGAACTGTCATCCCCGGTTTTTCCCAGGAAGGCAACTCTTGTACCCAGTACGCTCAGGTTACTTGCAAAAATTGCAGATGAGCTTCCCAAGGTCACGGTCATTTCATCGGCCAGGATTTCCCGGCCTCTTTCCGGAAAAGCTGAGAGCTTGTTGAGTATAAGGTCCGTATTCAGCTCACCTATTACCAGGACATCGAAAGGTTTCATAATTAAAGTCGTTCAGAACAGATCCGATCATTAAAACTCCGGTTAGAACACCGCCATACCCTGATCTGTATGTCACAATACAAAAGTAATCTGATTTTTGTTTTTTATTTCGAGACTAAAGAAAATATATACAAAACCTTTTACAAAATCTTCCATAATCTTTTTTGTCTAACTTTAATTTCCATCATATCTTGCGAAATCTTTTAAAGGCCATCGAAGAATAAGAACCCGATCAGTACGTTTTACCTAACCCACTTCTATGAGAAATAACAAATGGATATTTTATGCGGGCATCACCATACTATCCTGGGGGATATGGGGGGCATTTATTGAAATTCCCGAAAAAGCGGGTTTTCCGGCTACCTTAGGGTATTGTGCCTGGGCAATCACTATGATTCCCTGTTCGTTGTATGCGCTTTGGCGTAACCAGTGGAAACTTAGCAGCAATTTACAATCCATAAGCCTGGGAATGTTTATCGGTTTGTCGGGAGCCGGGGGACAATTGATCCTTTTCAAGGCTCTCGAAACCGGCCCGGCGTATATCGTATTTCCATTGATCTCCCTTTCGCCTGTAGTTACAATTCTAATGTCGGTATGGTTGTTACGCGAAACCGCCCTGCTGAAACAATGGGCAGGGATTGTGCTGTCGCTTATCGCGATCATACTCTTGTCATACCAGTACCCTGATAATGAGTTGATTACCGGATACAACTGGCTGATATCCTCGATACTTGTATTGATAATGTGGGGAGTCCAGGGGTATTTTATGAAGTTCGCAAACAAGAAGACTGAAGCGGAGAGTATTTTTTTCTATATGATGCTGAGCGGAATTTTACTGATACCGTACGCGCTGTTCATCACAGATGATTTTCAATCAGTAAATTGGGGGCCCGATGGCTTCTATCTTGCCCTGGGCGTACAATTCCTGAACGCCTTGGGCGCCCTTACATTAGTATATGCCTACCGCAAGGGGAAAGCGATCATCGTATCCCCTCTCACAGCGCTAGCCCCGGTCATAACCGTTATCCTCTCCCTGGTAATTTATTCGGTCATTCCCGGCTCCGTCATATCCTCCGGTATGGTTCTGGCGATAGTAGCCATTTTTCTTATGATCTAGAGGCACTCACGATGCCCGTTGCTAAGCAAGCCGGGTATTCAATCCAAATAAAAATAATCCATTCAATTAAAGAAAGGCAACGAACACATTTTTGGTGTTTTTCTTTTGAAAAAATAATGAAATGAAAAATTTTAAGCTATTATTTGCAAAAAATAAAAATATACATCAGCTTTGTAATAGATAATGAAAGCATAAATCCTTTGTAAAACTTTCGTAACATTTACTTTTATGAGAAAGAAGCTACTATTATTTCATTTAATGATGTTGCCTTGTTGCTTACTCGCTCTTTCTGTCAATACTTATGCGCAGGAAAAGGTTATTAGCGGAAAGGTGACTGATGAAGACGGAGAATCTCTTCCGGGGGTCAATGTAACTGTGATCGGTACTATTTACGGGACGTCAACCAACGGCGCCGGAGAATACAGCATTAAAATGCCCGAATCTGCCGATACTCTGAATTTTTCTTCAATCGGATTTAATCCCATGAAGGTGTCGGTTGGTGCCAGAACGATAATCGATGTAGTACTGAAGGTGGACACAAAAACACTGAATGAAGTTGTCGTGACTGCTTTGGGGATCGAAAGGGAGAAAAAAGCTTTGGGGTATTCGGCACAGGAACTGAAAGGAAGCTCCCTGGTAGAGGCCCGCGAAGCCAATATTGCCAACTCTCTGAAAGGAAAAGTGGCCGGAGTGCATGTCAACCCTTCTTCTGCCGGACCTGGAGGGTCCAGCTTTGTAGTGATACGGGGCAGCAGCTCGCTCACCGGGAACAATCAGCCTTTGTACGTGGTTGACGGCGTTCCTATCGACAATCAGACATTGGATGCAGCCTCCAATTCAGCCGGGAGGGATTTCGGGGACGGGATAGGCAACATCAATCCGGATGATGTGGAGAACATTACCGTCCTGAAAGGGCCCAGCGCCGCTTCCCTGTACGGCGCCCGTGGTGCCAATGGGGTTATCGTCATTACTACGAAGCGAGGAACGAAAAGAAAGGGGATCGGTGTATCTTTAAATTCCAATGCCACCTTCGAGACCCCGAATGTGCTGCCGAGATACCAGAATGTATGGGGCGGCGGATACGGAGGGGATTACAGTTCTTTCGGCCAGATCACCCTGGATGGTGTGGATTATCCTTTGTGGACGAACTCCAACTATGACCATTGGGGCGGGAAAATGGATGGAAGACTTATCGTGATGGCCGGTATGCCTGAGTTTGGGCCCGTGCGTTATGATCCTCAGCCAGATGACAATATCAGGGAGTTTTATCGCGTAGGCCAGACTTTTACCAATACAGTAGCCGTGAGCGGAGGAAATGAAAAAACAGCCATCAGGCTGTCGGTCTCCGATATGCGCAATAAGCATATATTGCCTACGACAGGTCTTAACAGGCAGACCATCAACCTGAATTTTACTTCCGATATCAACTCCAGGCTGACTGTTGAAGGGAAAGTCAACTATGTTCGTCAGCAAGGGAACAACAGGCCTGAACTGGGTTTCTCGACCGGATCCGGAAACCCTGTTGTCGCTTTAAACCTGCTTTCCAGGTTTGTTGATCTGGATTGGCTCAAGAATTATAAGCGCCCCGATGGATCTATGATCAATTACATTATGCGTGCACCGCATAACCCTTACTGGATAGCCAATGAATTTCTGAGCGAAGACAAAAGGGACAGGGTGATCGGGTATATGCTGGCCCGTTACAAGATCAGCAACTGGCTTACACTTCAGGGGCGGACAGGTACCGATTTCTACGATGATGCCAGGTTTGAAAGGATCGGTATAGGGACCACGGGGGCTGCCACGATAAGGGGTCAGGTAGTCAATACTGCCTGGAAAGTAAGAGAAGAAAACAGTGATCTCCTTCTTACCGCAAACGGCAAATTATCTGAGAATTTTACAGGAACCCTATCGCTTGGCGCCAACCATCTGAACCGTTTTCAGGAAGTGACCGGGTTTACCGGAACCAACCTGGTGGTGGATAATGTGTATCACATATCCAATGCGGCCAACGTAGCTCCACGGTATGGGCTTACACGTAAAAAAATGAATTCTGTATATGGGATGGCGCAATTGGGATACAAGGACTTTTTATTTCTTGATATTACTGCCAGAAATGACTGGTCATCGACACTGGGCATGAATAACTATTCTTTCTTCTATCCGTCATTCAGCTCCAGCTTTGTGTTTTCCGACGCACTGAATTTATCCGGGAACGTGTTTTCCTTCGGGAAGATACGCGCATCCTACGCCCAGGCTGGAAATGATGCAAGCCCATACCAGACAAAGGCGGGTTATAGTCTTTCTGCGGATAATTTCAGGGGGCAAAAGTTTAGTGCCATCAATTTAAGGATCCCGTTGACCGATCTTAAAAACGAGCTGACGACCTCCTACGAGTTTGGTACTGATCTCCGCTTCTTCAACAACCGCGTCGGGGTTGATTTTACCTACTACTATTCCTCTACCAGGAATCAGATCATACCGCTGCCCCTTTCGGCTTCATCCGGCTATTCGAGCAGGATGATCAATGCCGGCGAAATCCGCAACAGGGGATTTGAGCTGCTGCTTAACTTAACCCCTGTTTCAGCTGCCAATACTTTTAAATGGGACGTGACGCTCAACCTGTCCCGCAACAAGTCTGAAGTCGTGTCGCTGGTAGACGGCGTAGAATCGCTCTCGTTGATTACTCAGACTTACGCCGATATTGTAGCCCGCCCCGGCCAGCCTTACGGCAACATTGTCGGCTTTAAGTACCTCAGAAACGAGGAGGGCAGGTTGATCGTAACCGAGGCCGGACGTTTGCAAAGGACCACTACCCGGGAGATCCTGGGCAATATCCAGCCGGATTTTCTGGGAGGGCTTACCAATACTTTTACTTTTAAAGGGCTGGTAATGAGCGCCCTGCTCGACTTCAGGACGGGCGGACAGATATTTTCCTATACCAAGTACAATGAAATGGCCAACGGCACGGGCAAATTTACCGAAGACCGGGGAGATGGGGTGTCCATGATAGTCGACGGCGTCGTATTGAACAGCGACGGCACCTACAGCGAAAATACGGTGCCGATCACGCCGCAGAACTACTACGCACCAAGAGCCTGGTCCAATATGGGGGAAGAATTTATAGTGGATGCCGATTACGTGGCACTTCGTGAGGTTTCACTTGGATACCAGCTCCCGGCAGGTCTCTTATCAAAGACCCCGTTTAAAAGTGCAAAATTATCGCTGGTAGCCCGTAATTTGGCTTACCTATACCGTGACCCTGAATTCAAAATGATGGGGATAAGCCCGGAATCGGCTTTTAACAGTACGGCGGCAGCACAAGGTCTTGAAACCCATACGCTGCCCACTACCAAAAGTCTTGGCTTTAATCTTTCACTTTCCTTTTAATATGGTCAGTCGTAAACTAACGAAAATCATGATTTTCCGTAGAAAATATTTACTTTCATTTCTGCTTTCGTCCTGGCTGGTATCCTGTACCGGTGATTTTGACGAAATCAATACCAACCCGTCCCTGGTTACATCCGATCGTGTTGATGTAAACAATATACTGGCCAATGTGCAAAAAAATGCTGTGTTTGAGTCCTATGAGTCCGGTTACATGAGCGAATTCAGCAGCTATTATGCAAACCAGTCAACTATTGCCCTGAGCAACCGGGACTGGGCCAACCCTTTTAATTCCTATTACCGGAATTTTATTGTAAACATTTCCGAGGTCATCCGGCTGACTGATGATGATCCTGTATTGGTCAATAAAAACGCGATTGCCCGTATATGGAAAGTCTGGCTGTTCCATCAACTGACCGATCTATATGGCGATGTTCCTTATTCCGAAGCCGCATTGGGGGTAAATGAGGCCGTCAACTATCCAAAGTACGATACTCAGGAAACGATATACAGGGATATGCTGAATGAGCTTAAAGAAGCGGAACAGCAACTGAGTGATGCGGGCGGATTACTCTCTTTCGGGGCAGCGGATCTGATTTATAACGGAAATGTGGAAAACTGGCGACGCTTCGCCAACTCCCTTCGGCTGAGGCTGGCAATCCGTGTGAGATTTGCCGATGCAGGTTTGAGCGCGGAACATATCAGGGAAGTTATATCCAAACCCCTGATTACAGAGAACAGCCAGAATGCCCAGCTCGAAACAGAAGGTGCGGAAGCCGCCAATGTCAACAACCGGAATCCGATCTACAACCGTTATGTGAGTAATACGATTCCTATGTATACAACCACGACCGTCGTAGAGAACCTTTTAAAGCGAAACGATCCCCGTCTGCCCATCTATGTATTACCGGCCCCGGAACCTGAGAACGGTGATTTGTGGAGAGGAAGGCCATTTGCGCTTGCGCTTGATCTGGAAGAAGAGCCCTGGCGGAATAGTTTAATGTACAGGGAGGAACTGGTCGCACGATTGGGAACTCTTTTCTATCAGGC
This sequence comes from Spirosomataceae bacterium, assembly GCA_037191015.1. Taxonomy (GTDB): domain Bacteria; phylum Bacteroidota; class Bacteroidia; order Cytophagales; family Spirosomataceae; genus Ravibacter. Next base: position 201,631 of record JBBCKD010000021.1, on the reverse strand, counting down.
TCAATATAAAATAAAGCTCCTTACCGCAAGCGAAGTGAGTTTTTTACGGGCCGAAGCAGCACTTGCAGGGATTTCCGGTGAACAGCCGGTCGATTTGTTAAAAAGTGGTATCAGCCTTGCTATGCAGATGTACAATATCGATGCAGGGACTATCCAGGAATACACCGATCAGCAGTCTGAGCTTTTTTCTGCGTATTCGGCAGAAAGAAAATTCGAAGAAATCATCGTTCAGAAATGGCTTGCCAATTACTTTCAATCCAAGGAGTCCTGGGCTGAATACCGCCGGACGGGCTATCCATTGATCTGGGTAGGCAAACAACAGGGGGATACGGACGGAAAGGTGCCCAGAAGGCTTACTTATCCAACCGAGGAGTACCTTAGAAATGAAAAAAGTGTAAAAGAGGCTGTTGCGAAGTTAGGCGGTCGCGGAGACCATTTCATGAGCCGCGTGTGGTGGGATGCCAGAGAAGGGCTTCCATTTGACCATCCCAGGCAGGGAATGTTCCCTCCTGTAATCCCGTAACCGGGTAATCCAGTATGGATACAGGCGGGATGAGATTTTATCCAGCAAGGATTTCATCCCGCCTGTATCCTAAAAAACACCTTGTATATATGTTCCGGAATCAAATCACAAGCTGTTGCCTTTTAATTATTGCTGCGTGTTTTCTGACGAGCTGTAGCCGGCCTGTCCGATCTGGTCCATCGAATAGCAAAGCCGGATCAGACAGCCTAACTGCGGATAAGACCGCGCTTCTGTTTGGAGGATTGAGCGTTGATACTCCCCCGGAAAAACTATATGCTACTTTTAATCAGTTTTGCCGGTATTACTTCGGGAGCCATAGAGATACACTATACCATACCTATGCATCGCAGTCAGAAAGTGCCGGAGAAAATACCTGGATATATAGTTCAGAGCGATCGGCTACCATTGCGCGGGAAACCAGGCTTCCTTCCCTGGCCTACATCGAATACGGCCCGACGACCCGCTATGGATTTAGAACTTCCCTTCCGGAACGGAATTTCTATCTGCATATCCACTATCTGCAAGACCTGAAACCTTCTTCAGAATATCACTACAGATGGGTCTCCATTGATGAAAACGGCAGGGAAACCAGGACACAGGATTTTACATTTAAGACACGTCCGGTTGACTCCAATACAATTTATATATCATCCAAAATGGGGGCTCCACCCTATATATTGGATAAGGCAAACACTACCTACGTGTTAACCGAAGATATAGTCGCCGGTAAAACTGCCTTCGATATCCGGGCCGGGGGCATTACACTTGATCTGGGAGGGAGAACGGTCGTTCATGCTGCAGATACGATCGACAGCCTGGATTATGCAGCGCTCAGCCGTTCGGGTATTGGTATCCGGAGTCGAGGGCTTCAGTCGCTTTCAGGACTTAAAATATACAATGGAGTCATCAAACAGGGAAATGCGCCTAATAACCTTGACTATCTGGCCGGAGAGGATATGCTCAGACCGGATAAAGAACGCAGGGAAAAGCTTTCCAAAAATTCAAACCGGGGTTTTAGCAACATAGAGATCAGCGGTTTTGAGAATGTGGAAATTGCCGGGGTGACCAGCGAATACCACTTTCCCCAGACATGGGGAATGCGGTTTGACAGTGCGCATGGCAGCTATGATATCCATCATAATATTTTTTTGGATAAAGGCACACAAATGTTTGACCGGCATGGCGCAGGAGGAGCCCGATCGCTGGGTTTTCAACCTATCCGGAATGCAGAGAACTCTGAAAACCAGTTCCGTGTACATCATAACCTGGTTAAAAGGACCCGGCAAAATGCGATCAATGCAGCGGGCCAGGTATATAACAACGAAATATATGTCGACAGCTGGGTCGTTAATTCATTTGCGATCCAACCGGCCTCAAGGGGCGGGCGTGTGTTGAATAACAAAATGTTCCTGACGGGGTACTATGCATGCGGCGTACTCTGGGCGGACGAAGATCTTCTGGTCGGGAATAACCTTATCCACATGGAGGGTGTCAAAACGATGATCGAGCGGCCCATGAAAGGAAGAAGGCTTATTGAAACCTGGGGCGAGCAGGATGTTCTGGCCGGGATGCGGATCACCAATTATGGTAAAGGCGGACAACCTCGCCGGAATCTGAAGTATCAAAACAACATTATCATTGGGAATGCCCGACATGGCAGCGAAATAAGGGGGACTGAATTTTTTTCCGATTACTCCATCAAAGACCTCATTTTCGAAGACAATATTGTGAAGATCATAGCGGAAGACACAACGACCAAAGCAAGCTGTATCCATACACAAGGAGCCTTTAATGACCGGTCCGCGCATGAACCGGTATTTTACAACCGTAATCTGCTTATTTCCAATACCTGCAATATCCGCTTCGGCGATTTTTACGGACAGGGTAGCAATCACCGGTTCAGGGAATGTACAGTCGTCCGTGTCGGCGAAAAGCCTGCATACCATACGTTTGTTTTCGATGGCAGGAATTCGGTTTTTAATCATAAACTTATTGATTGCAAGTTTACTGGCGGTGCTGTATATAACGATGTTTACTGGTGTAACACACAGTCGCTGAGTAATTACAGCATAGACTGGACTTTGACATTGAAGACCATTCCTGAAGCAGATGTCTTCATTAATGACAACAACGGAAGAAGTGTATTTACCGGCAAATCCGGGTTGGATGGCCAGATTCAGGTAGTACTGCCCCAGAGTATTATCCGTCCGGTTGAATGGAAACCGGATGGCAAGGAGGAAACGGTTGAAAAAAAATATGATTATCAGGAAGAAAAACTGTCACCCTATACCGTCGTAGTACAAAAAGCAGGAGACCGGAGATCAAAGGCAATTGAATTGGTCGGAAAAAGTACCCTGGAAATGTATTAATGTAAAGCGGATGATAAACGAAACGTATAATTTGAAGATTTTATGTATTGTACCAGGCTATATAACATAAGAAAACCAGGATGAAGTCAGACAGAAGAAAAATGTTAAAGATCACAGGAAGTTTGGCTTTGGGAAGTCCGCTGTTCACTTCCTGCCTTTTTAAGCCGGCAGCGGGTACAAAATCTTCTGATGCCGGCTTGCAGGAAGATCCCCTGTGGCACCAGGTAAAATACGGCGATTGGGGCGGATCTCCGGGAAGACCCCAACCGGGGCCTATGGACGATATCCTGTTGAAAGACTATGCACCGAAATCGTCGGTCATAGTAGAAAGGACTTTTATCGAAAAAGCCCGGTATGGAGTTATTGACGTACACGTACATGATTACCCGGGAGGGTCTGCAGGACAAGTAAGAAGATGGGTAGACACAATGGATGACGTAGGGGTTGACCTGTCTGTCGTCCTGACCGGTAAAACGGGGGCTGAATTCGATCACCTGGCTGAAATTTATCTAAAACCTTACCCCAACAGGTTTCAGCTATACTGCGGCGTTCTGAACGATACCTACAAGCCGGGATATCCGGAAAGGGCTGCAGACGAATTGGCAAGATGTTATGAAAAAGGGGCCAGTGGGGTTGGTGAAATAACTGACAAAGGGTTTGGGCTGGGCTATAGCGGGATGATTGGAGAGAGGCTGCACCTGGATGACGGGAGGTTGGATCTTTTTTGGGAAAAGGCGGGAGCTTTAAAAATCCCGGTGAATGTCCATGTGGCAGATCATCCGTCTGCCTGGAAGCCGGTGGATGTATACCAGGAACGAACACCCGTGTTCCAGCGTTTCAACGTTTACGAAAAAGACGGACTTTCTTTTGATGAGTTGCAAGCCAGTCTTAACCGCGTATTGGAGAGGCATCCCGGCACAACATTTATCGCATGTCACCTTAAAAACCTCGGGCATGACCTCGGCAGGCTTAGCAGCGAGATGGAAAAGTACAGCAATCTGTATCTGGACATCTCAGCCCGGGATTATGAAATCGGAAGAACTCCCCGCGCAGCTGCCAGTTTCCTTACAAGATATGAAAAGCGCATTTTATTCGGGACAGATCTGGGAATGGAGAAAAATATGTATCAGTCATGGTGGCGTTTACTGGAAAGCAATGACGAATATATAACCGGCAGGGTTTGGTGGCCATATTATGGGTTAGGGCTACCCGAGTCGGTTTTAAAGTCCGTTTACAGGGAGAATGCCCGGGACATTCTGAATTGGCATAAGTCGTAGGCGTCAATGTTGTAAACTAAGTTATGGCAACCTTTAAAAAATTGGATAATCTTCATTTAGGATGGTTATAAGAGTTTTATTCGTCATTGGCCTGGTATTATTGGCTTTAAACATTACAGGGCTGTTTAAATCTTTAAGAAATCCGGATCTGTATCATGAGGAGCAGACAAGGAGGGTCAATGATATCGCAATCGGGTATCCACAGGTTCTGCAAGAGCTGGAAAGGAAAGACGGAGAACCTGAAAAGGAGTTTTCCATACGGATCAACAAAGTTGTAAATGATGGGCTCATGCATTATTGGGAAGACGACGCCGTAAAAAAATACTATCTTACAGTACCCGTTTGGGAAAACTACCTGTTAAACCTGGCCGCGCAGATCAAACCCAAAAAATACCGGAAATACGAGTTCAGCGATTACCGGAAAAATCTAAAACGGGGAACGGGGCTTTGTTCTACGCATTGCACCGTGGTGAAGGGAGTACTCAATGAAAATGACATTGAAGCCGAATTGCTCGATCTGGGAGGCCATGTGGTAGTAACCGCCAAAGCTAAGGATAGTAAGAATTTTATCCTGGATCCGGACTATGGCATTTATGTTCCTTTTTCAAGGGAAGAAATCGAAGCAGACCCGGAAATTGTCCGGCCGTTTTATGCCAATGTAGGGGCTCAGTATAAACCGGGGAGGCAGGATCGCTATACTACAGATGTTATTGTAGATCTGTATGGCGGTCACAGAAACCACGTCTATAGTGTCTATAACTGGTTTGAAGGCTTTTCTTATATTGCAATCTGGATTATACCGATGCTTTTGATGCTTCCGTTTGTCTGGATATTGTATGGTAAAGGAAAATAAGGTATGCAGCTGAAATCGTCTTTTTTTCTTTTTTTGTATGCCGGCATATTGCTGCTGCAGAGCTGTAACAGGCCCATTACAGTACATCGATCGGACGAAGGTATAGAGGTGCGGGAAAACGGGAAGAAAGTGTTGTTTTATCAAACGCTCCCTAAATCGGTGAACGGGCGGTATGAACGGGCCGGCTATATACACCCCTTGTACGATCTGAATGGAAATGTGTTGACAGAAGATGGGCCGGATGATCATCCCTTTCATCGGGGAATATTCTGGGCCTGGCATCAGATCGTGGCAGGCAATAAAAATATTGCCGATGGCTGGATATCGGAAAATATTGCGTTTGTACCGTCAGAGGTAACTACCAGGCAAAGCGGTAAAGAAGCCGTAATACAGGCCGCCTTAGTATGGAAGCACCTGAGCGGTTCGGATACGCTCGCAGACCTGATCCGTGAAACAACTACGATCACCATATACCCATCGGAAGCGCATTACCGTGCGCTGGATTTTGACATTCGTTTAAGACCCCTGATCGACAGCATTGGCCTTGGCGGTTCGGACGATGTCAAGGGGTACGGAGGATTTTGCCTGCGCCTGAAGTTACCCTCTGACCTGGCTTTCCATTCACAGGGCACTGCGGTAATCGCAAAGGAGACGGCCGTTACGGCAGGGCCCTGGATGGATTTCATCGGTTCTTTTAACAGCGGCACATCTTCGTCCGCGGGAATAACCGTTTTTTGCTACACACCCTATCCGGGGCCGCAGCAATGGTGGATACTAAGAAAGAAAACAAGCATGCAGAATGTGGCATTTCCCGGTCGGGTTCCAAAGTTATTGCCTCCCGAAGGATGGACCTTGAAGTACCGGTTGATCGTTCATGATGAGACAATAGGGCAACAAGAGTTGGAAAAGCTGTACCGGTTATACGCCGACGGGCAGATCCGGGATTGAAGGCCAGACCTTGTCTGGTCAGCGATGAATACTAGTCCTTTTTCTGCAATCCCAACTGAGCAGGGTAATAATATCCCGAAGTTGCGTCGGCTACACCTAGCCTGTATTGCCGGTCCTGCATCAAACAGGTTTTGCGTGTATCAGCCGGGATGTTAGTGGAATAGATTCTTAGCTCACCAGGAAGGCTAACAACGATCTCCTCCCGCCAGTCTCCAATGATGTCCGCCACCAGTACCACTTTGCCCTCAATACGCTGTAAAGTATCCCCTTTGTATTTGAAAATTTTGTCTTTCAAAACGATTTCCTTGAGGTCGTCTGCATCCCACCACAACGCACGCGGAGCCAGTTCACCTTCCAATACTTCTTTTTTGTCAGAAAGACGAGTACCATCAGCCGAATAAAGGAAATATTCAAACCCGCCCTTAGCTTCCCCGGCATAACATTCGATCCCTGGATGTTCCGGATCGATATCACCGATCATTCCCTGATCATGTACGTGATGTGTCTTTTTATCATATCCCCAGATAATCTCCCCGGTAGCCGCATCAACCAGACATACACCGTTTCGAGGCGAGCGCGATTCGATCCCGTAGAAAATCTCAAGGCCCGGACGGGAAGGGTCGATGTCTGCGACATATCCTACATCATTATGCTGCAGGCCGGTGTACCATAGCGGTTTTCCGTTGTCGTCCAATGCAAAAGTGCCCGGTATCAATTCGTCTCTCCCGTCTCCGTCGATATCTGCCGTTAAAATACCGTGCTGTCCCTGTCCCCTGTATTTCTCATACTCCCCTGTACTTTCCCAGTACCATATTCTTTTCAGGTCCTTGTTCAATGCCTCGGTTTTGATAATGGTATAGGTACCCCGCTGCATGATCAGCGAAGGCTTTTTGCCGTCCAGATACGCCACATCCAGAAAATTGCGACTCCAGTAATTGTAGGACTCAAAACCTTTCCTGGAAAGCCAGTCGATTTTCCGGACGATCCTGCCGGTTGCCGGATCTATTTTTACCAGGTATTCCGGTCCCTCCAATACCCTTCCATTCAATTCACGCGGGTCGCCTTCTCCGGCTTTAGCATAAATCTCCGCGCGACCATCGCCATCTATGTCATATACAAGGTATGGGGAATACCAGATACCCGCTTCAATGGCCCATCCCATATCATAGCGCCACAAGAATGCTCCTTTTGATGTATATGCATCCAGCTTATATGTTTCCGGGCTTCTTTTCCAATATCCGGGCGCGTGATAGGGGTCTGTATTAAAGTTAGGGTGACGTATAATAAAATCATATGCCCCATCTCCGTCCAGATCGCCGACTGCTACCTTATTAAGCATTACTTCGTCGTTCAGCTTGATAGAGTACCAGGGCTGATTGGCATTGATCATAAATACGGAAGCTTCTCCGGGGCTGTCCGATTCCTTCCCACCGATCACCGTCCTGATCCTGTATCGATATGCCCTGCCTGACTTGACCGTGGAATCTATAAAGTTTGTCGAGTTTGTAACAGGAACTTCGTTCACTTTTTCAAAATCCGAAAACCCTACTTCCTTTCGATAAACATTAAACATAACGTCCTTCTGGTCTTCTTCTAAGGAGCGCCAGCCTATATAGGCATGAGTCCCGTCAATTGTAGTCGCTATGACTCCACGATCCAACTTTTCAAGAAGCGGCTGGGCTGTTACGGGTAACACCATCGTCGCCATCACGGCCAGCCGGGCTATATTATGAATGATTTTCATAGATTTCCGGATAGGACATCTGCTAAGCTATTATCACTTCCACGCCTGCATTTTCCAGCTTCTTTCGTTCCTCTGATGGAATACCATCGTCGGTTACCACGACGTCAATCTCCGAGACAGAGGCAATGAAGGCCAGGCTCCGCTTATTAAACTTACTCGAATCTGTCACAACGATCACCTTCTTTGAAATACCTATCATAACCCGGTTCAGATGGGCCTCCTCCACATTGGGGGTAGACAATCCGAAGTCGGCGCTGATTCCGTCTACGGCCAGAAAAAGCTTATCGCAGAAATAATTCTTAAAACTGTCTTCAGCCCCGCCCCCAACAAGGGACAGGGAGTTTTTTCTCAGAACCCCTCCAGGGACAATCACGGTCACGTTTTCGTTTTCCGTAAGCTGGTTCACCACATTGAGCGCATTGGTAATTACTGTTAGCCCCGAAACCTCCATGTTTTTAGTGATTTCGAGCGTAGTGGTCCCGGAGTCGAGAATAATGGTATCTCCTTCTTCAATCAATTTTGCAGCCGCTTTTCCGATCCGGGCTTTCTCTTCATAGTGGTGCCTGTTCTTATCGGAAAGCGTAAAATCTACCCCCACCCTGTCAATTTTGAAGGCGCCGCCTCTTGCCCGGATCAGCATATTCTTCTGCTCAAGCCTCGCCAGGTCATTGCGTATGGTCACTTCTGTAACACCCAATGCCTGGCTCAGCGAAACGACATCTACCTTACCTTCCTGCTCCAGCTTTTCAAGAATAATGACTCTTCTGTCAACAGTATTTTTCTTTTCTTTAATAATCTCACCCATTCGAAGCATTTTTAAAGTTTTGAAAGATAGATACATTTTGCGAAAATCAAAAAAGCTACTGCTACGAACGGCTTCTAATCTCAGCAACAACCCATAATTTCAGCGACAACCCAAGCCATCCCTGATAGATTAAGGCGGGCTATCGACCATTTCGTCGTTTCCACCACCACCGTATCCGAAGAGTCAGCCTCTATCCTTCCGCTCTCAATACCCGATAAGTACCTACAGTGTAAAGAAACAAAAAGTTATTTCATTAAACAATAAAAAAAGGGAAATAAAAATATATTTCGTTTAATAAAAAGGAAATAAAAATATATACATTTGTAATCCTATCCGACAGGCACAGCAAATACTTGATTCAAAAGCTAGATATATGCAAAAACTTTCTGGAACACCACTGAAACAAAACTACAGCCGGCACAAATTGGGAATGAGCATTCGAGATCTGAGAAATGCCGGCGCATTGCATACCGCAGAAGAAATATCTCAACAACCTGCGGTTTGGGAACGTACATGGGAGCTATTACTCGAACGAAAACCCGAGATCGACCGGTTTCTCCAAATGACATACGCTCACCCTTCCCTGAATATCGTATTGACCGGCGCAGGTACTTCTGCCTATATCGGCAACATTCTTCGTCCTTCTTTTCAAAGATTTACACAAAAAAATACATGGGCCGTCGCTACAACAGACCTGGTTACCCATCCTCATGAATATTTCCACGAACAGGATATTACCTTACTCATATCATTTGCCAGGTCAGGGAACAGTCCTGAGAGCCTGGCTGCTATCCGCCTCGCTGAATCGCTTAATCAATATACCTACCACCTGATTGTCACATGCAACGCCTATGGCGATCTCGCCAATACAGGAAACAGCGACAATACATTATGTGTGCTGCTTCCACCTGAAACCAACGACAAAGGGTTGGCTATGACCAGCAGTTTTACCGCTATGCTGCTTGCAGGCCTGCTTATTGCACGGATAACTCAGATAGAAAAGTATGAAAGCCAGGTAACCCGACTCTGTAATTATGGGAATGTCCTCCTTTCAAATCTGGTCGATAAGCTAAAGGAAGTAGCAAAATTAGATTTTAAAAGGGCCGTTTTCCTCGGCTCAGGACCATTGCAGGGAGCGGCCAGAGAATCCCAGTTGAAACTCCAGGAGTTAACTTCCGGGAAAGTCATCTGCAAATACGATTCATTTTTAGGCCTGAGGCATGGCCCTAAAGTAGTCATTGACAGCACGACGCTGATCGTTTTCCTATTCTCCAACAGCGCTTACACACATCGCTATGAAGCAGATCTGGTAGATTCTATCAATCACACTGAAAGGGGGCTTTTACGTATCGGTATTGCCGAATCAATAGACGATGAGATGAGCTTGGATTTGAAAATCGAACTATCCAATGGTGATACAGGATTGGAAGAGGAGTTCCTCGCGGTTTGCAGCGTACTTCCGGCTCAAATCATTGCCTTTTTCAAAGCGATCCAACTGAAATTGCAGCCCGACTCTCCTTCAGCCAATGGGATCATTTCCCGCGTAGTTCAGGGCGTTACTATTTACCCCTATCCTGCTAACAATTATAACCTCAATCCCTAAATCAGATTGCCGGCGGCAATTCCTTCAAAATCCCGGTAAGCAAGAAAATGAAGCTTAAAGACAAACTACGAAATTTACAGGTAAGCAAATCGTGTCTGCTGGCTACCAATTTTTATAATTATGAAACTTTGGAAGGCATCCTGATAGCAGCGTCTGAATCGGGTCAGCCTGTAATCCTCCAGCTTACCAAAAGCTCTATTGACTATATGGGACTCGCGGTGGCAGTCGGCATGGCAAGAGCCGCTTTGAAAAGTCACCAGGTTGAGGGATGGTTACATCTTGATCATTCCGACTCTTATGAACTAGTGGAAAAATGTCTTGACGCGGGCTTTGATTCAGTAATGATCGACGCAAGCGAGAGGCCCTTTCGTGAAAATATTGCTGTTACGGAAAGGGTAGTCGCACTAGCTGAAAAATATGAGGCAAATGTAGAAGCCGAACTAGGTTATGTGGCCAAATTGGGGCAGTCAAAAGAAAAAGTGGGATTTACCGATCCGGAAGAAGCCAGGCTGTTTGTAGAAGAAACAGGTGTGGATGCCCTGGCAGTCGCAATAGGCTCCGCACATGGATTTTATACAGGTATCCCGAAGCTCGATCTGGATCTTCTGGAAATGATTCGGGAAGCAGTCCGTATACCGCTGGTACTTCATGGCGGATCGGGTATACCCGGTGAAATGCTTCAGGACTCTATTCGCCGGGGAATTTGCAAAATCAATCTGGCCACGGAAATTAAGAATATTTTTATGCAAACGTTGCAATACAGTCTTAACGGCAACTGTGAAATAGATCTACGGAAAGTTTTTCCACCCGCTACACAGGCTGTCGCCTCTTTGGTAAGGGAAAAATTTAAGATAGTTGCCGGAAGAGGCGGATAATTTATAGGATTTTCTCCCGAAAACCCTATTCTGAGCGCCTGAGGCGACTCCGGTCGAGCAACTGGTGGGATTTCTGGTATTCCTGTATGGGATGAAGCTGGACTCAACTAAAAACTTTCATGTTCTCCGCTAAGCAAAAGAATATAAGAGGATATTTTTACGTTTTATATTAAAAACTTAATATTCTATGGCAATCGTAAAAGTACTGGAAGTAATAGCTTCTTCTTCAAAAAGTTTTGATGATGCTGTTCAGAACTGCGTTACTGAGGTTTCAAAAACCATTCGAAATATTGACTCGGTCTATGTCAAAGACATGAAGGCTCACGTAAAAGACGGCAAGATCAGTTCTTATGGCGTGGTCTGCAAGGTGTCATTCAGGGTAGACGATTAACGTTTTGGTCGAAAGGAACCTTAAAAAGCAAAAAGCACCTGAAAATGGTGCTTTTTTGGTAGCTACTCTCCCACGCTAATCCCGGATCAGCTTTCTCACCTCTGAAAACCGGCCGTACTCAAAACGCACGAGATTGATCCCTTCCGCAAAATGCTCAAGGGTGATGGTATTCTTTCCCTTCCTGAGATCATACGCCTGTCTGGCAATGTTTTTTCCACTGATATCGACCACGGTCAGGATCCATCGGCCACTTTCCGGGGCATTCACATCGACCCGTACCTTCCCACTTGAGGGATTGGGATAGAAGCTGCCCACTACAGCCAGCCCCCCCTCATTTTTGATTGATATTATCCGGGAGTATTCGTAGGAGCCATCCAGATCGATCATTTTCAGCCGGTAATAGTTAAAGAAACCGGGGGACCTGTCCGTAAAAACATACTCAGCCTTCCCATATACGTCCCCGATCTTTTCAAAAGACAGCACATCTTCTGAACGCTGCACTTCAAAACGGTCAAAATCGCTTTCATCGGCTGTGGTCCATTTCAGGACATTTTGGTTTTCGCTGTTTTTTTGTCCTGAAAAGGAAACCAGCGTAACCGGAAGTGGATCTGAACATTCTGTATCAGATGCCGCATCACCTTCGATAATCCACCCTTTTGTAATCAGATTATTACGGGCATCTGCTGCGCCGGGGCTGTACGTTCTCCCATCGGCGGCCAGGGAGAGTCCATCCGGCGTGTCCTGATTGGCACTCCAGCCTTTCAGGGTTTCGCTGTAATTATAACAGCCCAAGCCACTGTTAATAAAAATCTCAGTTAAATTTACTGAGATTTTCAAAGTCCAGTTTCCTAAAGACTGATCAAAAGCGCCGGCATCTTTAAACATTCTATTCATATCAAATACTTTTTGGGTATTCCAGCCGCCAACAGGTTGATTAAAAGCGCTGGCGCCCCAAAACATCCGGCTCATATTGTCCACGTTTTGGGTGTCCCAACCACCGATAGGCTGGTTAAAAGCGATAGCACCGCAAAACATTCTATGGAAGTTGATCACACTCTGGGTATTCCAACTGCCGATAGGTTGGTTAAAAGCGATCGCGCCTTCAAACATGTTACCTGTACTCTTTACGTTCAGGGTTTTCCAATCGCCGATAGGCTGATTAAAAGCGACGGCATTTTGAAACATGCCGGACATTTGGATTACATTTTGGGTATCCCAGCCGCCAATATCCTGGTTAAAAGCGACGGCTTCACGAAACATGTCGGCCATATCTTCTACGCTTTGGGTATCCCAACCGCCAATAGGCTGGTTAAATGCGCCGGCGCCTTCAAACATACTATCCATATCTTTTACTTTTTGGGTATCCCAGCTTCCGATAGGTTGATTAAATGAACCGGCATGGTAAAACATAGCATACATATAGATCACGTTTTGGATATTCCAGCTGCCTATAGGTTGATCAAAAGCGGCAGCACCATGGAACATCTCACTCATATTGGTCACGTTTTGGGTATTCCAACTGCCGATATTAGCCGGGCTGTTCAGGACAGCACATTCACGAAACATCTGCGTCATGTCTGTAACCATGCTCAGATCAGGCGCATCAGTGGCGCTGATCTGCAGATTGGCGCATCCATAAAAGGCATTGACCATGGATGTCCAGGCAGTTTTTCCCCATTGGCTGACATCGACCAGCCGATCTTTGTCCGGGCCGTTGTCGATCATTATCCTTTGGAAATTGGCAGGCGAGATCCTGATATCAATAGTGGCTCCGGCGGGTAAACCGGCAATCGTAGCTGTACCGTCATCAAAAGTACCGGAGCCCGTGGCAGTACCAGGCGACACTTCTGTCCAGGTGTAGTTAACGGAACCCGACGTAGCCACACCAAAACTAAGCTGTGTATCGCCGGAGCCGGTCGTGGGGAGGTTCCATCGGGTAATAAATTCACGGGGGTCAGGGCATTCTGTACCAGATGCTGCATCACCTTCGATGGTCCACCCTTTATTGGTAACCAGATTATTACGAGCATCTGCTGCGCCGGGACTATAGGTTCTGCCGTCGGCGGCCAGGGAGAGTCCATCCGGTGTGTCCGGGTTGGCACTCCAGCCTTTCAGCGTTTCGCTGTAATTATAACAGCTCAAGCCACTGTTATTAAAAATCACATTTAAGTTGACTGAGGCGTTCAACGTCCAGTCTCCTAATGACTGATCAAAAGCGCCGGCGCCATTAAACATATACCCCATATCCGTTACGTTCCGGGTATCCCAGCTGCCAACAGGTTGATTAAAGGAACTGGCGCCCATAAACATCTGGCCCATATTCTCCACGCTTTGGGTACCCCAGTTGTCAATAGGTTGATTAAAAGAAGTGGCATTACTGAACATATAAGCCATATCGGTGACGCTGGATGTATTCCAGCCTCCGATAGGCTGATTAAAGGAACTGGCATACTCAAACACAGAGTACATACTGGTCACACCAGACATATCCCAGCTGCCAATATTAGCAGGACCATTTAAAAGTGTACATCCGGAAAACATACTTGACACCTCCGTAACCCCACTCAGATCAGGCACGTCAGTGGCACTGATCTGCAGGTTGGAACAGTCATAAAAGGCATAAACCATGGATGTCCAGGCGGTTGTCCCCCATTGGCTGACGTCAATCAACCGGGCGGGATCTGAGCCGGATCCCATATTAAATGAATTGAAATTGGCCGGGTTAATGTAAAGGTCGATAGTAGCTCCGGCGGGTAGGCCGGTGATGGTTACGCTTCCGTCATGAATGATACCGGCACCTGTTCCTGTACCCGGCGACACCTCCTGCCAGCTATAGCGCACCGGATCGGTAGCTGTCACGTCAAAGCTGATCTGGCCCGCCCCCGACCCGTCCTCGGAAAGGTCCCACCGGGTGATAAATTTTTGCGTTTCAAGAACAGGCAGGCATTCCGTACCCGATGCGGCATCCCCTGCGATCGTCCACCCTTTCGCTGTGATCAGGTTGTCGCGGGCATCCGCTGCGCCGGGGCTGTAGGTCCTGTCTTCGGCATCCAGGTAGAGGCCGTCAGGGGTGGCGGGATTGGCGTTCCACCCCTTGAGCGTTTCGGTGTAGTGATAGCAGTCCAGTCCGCTATTGGTAAAAATGAAGTTCAGGTTCACAGCCGGATTCAGTATCCAATCTCCGATCGACTGGTTAAAAGCGGCGGCACCGTAAAACATGGAATAAAGGGATTCCGAATTTCCGGTTTGCCAGGTACCGATAGGTCGATTAAAAGCGCCGGCGCCATCAAACATAGACTCCATATTGGTCACACCAGACATGTCCCAGCTCCCTATATTAGCCGGACCATTCAAGACTGTACAATTCATGAACATATAGGAAACATCCGTAACCCCGCTCAGATCAGGCAGGTCTGTAGCGCTGATCTGCAGGTAGCGGCAATGATAGAAGGCGTAGGTCATGGATGTCCAGGCGGTAGTTCCCCATTGCCTGACATCGACCAGCCGGTCCCCATTCTCGCTGGATTCCATATTGAAAGCGCTGAAATTGGCGGGATGGATGTGAAGGTCAATGGTCGCGCCGGCAGGTAAGCCCGAGATCGTTACATAGCCATTGTCAAAGCTGCCGGCCCCGGACACAGTACCCGGAGCCACCTCCTGCCAGGTATAATCGACGGATCCGCTCGTGGTTACGCCAAACCTGATCTGTTCATCCACAGGGCCGGTTTTAGACAAATCCCAGCGGGTGATGAATTCATGCTGTGCAAAGGCTGCCTGACTGACAAACATCAGCAGGAGAAGGTAGTGTTTTTTCATACAATTAAGTTTTAGCGGCATTGATCAGTATCTACCCGAATCACCGGGATGGAATACTTTTCAGGAATAAAAATAATCAGGAACCGGCCGGACACGCTTTGGCCAACAAAGGCAAAACATGTACGTAACACCCTTAAAATGAGATTCCGGAATAGCACAAAAGTATCGTTAGTGCCTTTTAGGCACTAACATTTTTGATTCTAATCCTATCAATTTTGGATCAAATGTGGTGGGAGATGTATTCTGAAGGGTTATGTCAAGTTAGGCGTAGTCTGGAGACTACGCGCAACTCGGACCGGAAGGATATACTGTTTCTATTAATTGTTTGAACCGTGGAAATGGTCTGGAGACCTATGACACCTGCACGTAGTCTGGAGACTACGCGCAACTCGAGGCGATACGGAATTTTGATGAAGAAACCGCCTTGATTAATATCCAGAACAACTATGAAGGTTCTAATCCGGGAGCAACCACAGTCGTGGGTTACCAGAGATACGAAAACTGTTCTTTCAACCCTTTGGATAAAATCATTGAACTTCACAACGAAAAGATCACCCTCTACGAGCGGATGGTGAAGGAAAAAGACGATATGATGGCGCGGCTGGAGAAATTGCTGGATAGGTAGGAAATCCGTGTTCCGTGGCCTCACGGGACTTTGCCGGACAATGCCAATGGTATTTGAGTTGGCCTTGTAGGTGGTCTGTGAGGACACAGACCACGGTTGTAGACCTGTAAACTATTCTTTGATAACTTTTACCACTTTCCCATCGTCCAGTTGAACCAGGTAAATACCCGAAGCATACCTGCTTATATCGATGGTCAATATTTCCTCTTTCACTTCTGTCTCCTGCAAAACCAGGCCTGTCAGGCCGATCAGCCTTGCTTTACTACCTGTATATTCCCGACCCAGCTCAACTGCTATGCGGTCGCGTGCCGGGTTGGGATAGGCAAACAGCTTACTGCGCCCTTCGGCAGCCAGCGAAATCATCCGGCTGTAGCTGAACGTTCCATCCAGATCTACCTGCCGGATGCGGTAGTAAACGGTGCCCAGAACCGGGGCCGGGTCGGTGAGGCTATAATCGGCCGACCCGGTGCCCCCGGCGGTGATGGTCCCCGCTGCATGGAAATTCTTTGCGTCGGCGCTCCGCTCCACTACGTAGTGGGATACATTGGTTTCTTCCGTCTTCCAGGTCAGCACAGCCCGGCGTTGGTCGTCGAGGCGGCCTTCGAAGGAAACCCAGCGGACAGGCAAGGCGCCGTCGGCGCTTTCAAAAGCGCCCATATCGATGGTGGGGCCCACGAGACGCGGGCTACCTGCCAGATCTTGCGTATTAGTATTTAAGCCATCAAAAAAAGTGTTACTGCCGTTGTTGATCGCCGGACTTCCGGGTTTCAGCGTATAATTCCCCCCGGCAGGATTGGTAAAGAGCGGGTCGGTATCGGTCGGCAGGTTGTTATTGGCGACATCTCCATAGGCTGCATTCGTTTGGTTTTGCACCAGACTGTTTTGGGTATTCTCCATTTGTCCTTCAACACCATTACCGTAGATAATTGAATTGCGGATAACTGAAGTGCCGGTTTCATCAAACCACTCGCCCGCACCCTCCTCCGACGCGGTATTCCCGCTAACGGTGACGTTAGTAAATACGGGTGATGAACCAGAAGTGGCAACCCCTCCCGTTAACAACGCCGTATTCCCGCTAACAAGTACATTGGTTAACCTGGGTGCGGCAAGGCCAATCATTATTCCGCCAGCGATCAGGGTAGCCTCGTTTCCGGTAATCACCAGGTTGATGTAGCTGGGCGAGGAGTTGAAATTCATTATGCCCGCTCCGTATGGTGCTTTTCCACCGGTTATGATAAAGCCGTCTAAAATATCGGCGGGAGTTAATACATTATTTTCATTTTCTATCACGCATTTTCCGTTTCCCTGTAGTGTGGTGGGGTGCGCCGCCCAGTCGCGGTCGTCCATCCCGGCATGGTCATTGTCATTCGGAAAGCCGCCATAAATGGCCACCCCCCGCTTCATGATAAAAGGCCGCCCCGATACAGGTTGGTAGGTGCCTTGGGCCACCCATACCTGCTCTACGTCCGCAACATCAATAGCTCCCTGAAAATTGCCCATGGCCTGTGTCCACGAGCTGCCGTCACCCGTACCGCCTTGCCTGACGTAGACCACACGGATCACGGGCTCAGGCGGGACAACCTGGCTTTCGTAAGCCCCCATATCTATGACGCCCGAATTGGGAAAATCATATACCCTGGGATTACCGGCCAAATCTTTCGTGTGGGCATTTAAACCCGCGAAAAAAGCGTTGCTGCCCTTGTTCACTGCCGGACTCGAAGGCTGTAGCGTATAAATACCCCAAGCGGGGTTGGTAAAGAGCGGGTCGGTATCGGTAGGCAGGTTTTGACGAGCTGCATCGGCATAGGCGGCATCAGTCTGGTTTTGCACCAGACTGTTTTGAATATCGTTCAATTGCTCCCCTCCAACACCTCCACCATAGATAATAGAATTGCGGATAACCGCTGTACCGAAAATATCTACCCATTCTCCACCTCCGCCGATGATAGACGCCATATTGCCGCTAATGGTTACGTTGGTTAGTAAGGGAGATGAAGCATTTACCCCACCTCCTCCAGCGGCAGCGGTATTCCCACTGATACGCACATTGGTTAGTTTTGGCGCTGCCCCTTCGTAAATAGCAATTCCACCGCCGACATAAGCGGCATTTTCGGTAATAACCAGGTTGGTATAAACCGGTGATGAGTTGAAGTTATATATGCCCCCTCCGTATTGGAATGTAGCGCCTCCGGTAATGGTAAAACCGTCCAGAATATCAGCAGCAGTTAATGCGTTGTCTTCATTTTTTATCACGCTGCTTCCGTTTCCTTTCAGTGTAGTGACGTGGGTCGACCAGTCGCGGTCGTCCATGTCGGCATTGTCGTCATTATCCGGGAAGCCGCCATAGATGGCCACGCCCTGCCTCATGGTGAAAGACTGTCCCGATCGGGGTTGGTACGTACCTTTAGCCACCCATACCTGCGTTACAGCGGCAGCGTGGATGGCACCCTGCAAGTAGTCGGTGGCGTTTGCCCACGAACTGCCGTCACCTGTGCCACCCTGCCTGATGTAGACAATCCCGTTGGCATCGGGTACGGGCTGAAGAATCTGGCATTCGTAGGCACCCATATCTACTGTAGCGTCAAACAAACGGGCATTGCCGACCAGATCCTTAGTATCGGCACCGAGACCATCGAATAAAGTATTTTTGCCCTTGTTGATCACCGGACTTTCAGACAGGGGGCTATAATTGCCCGCGTCAGGGTCGGTAAAAAGCGGGTCGGTATCGGTGGGCAGGTTGTGATTGGCGGCATTGGTATAGGCAGCATTCGTTTGGTTTTGCACCAAACTGTTTTGGACATCGTTCAATTGTCCATTCACACCATTACCGTAAATAACAGAATTCCGGATCGCCGCGGTACCGACTTCATTCCATTCGCTACCGCCATAGGCTGTATTGCCGCTAATGGTTACATTGGTAAATACGGGTGATGAGCTATTATTCACGCCTCCTCCATACCCAACCGCCGAATTACTGCTGATGAGCACATTGGTTATCCTAGGCGCCGCAGGGGCTCCTGCTATGAGCATTCCGCCACCGTACCAGTTTACGTTATTCCCGGTGATAACGAGGTTAATATAGCTGGGCGATGAAGCGATATTAAGTATGCCGCCTCCGTAATCTCCGCTTCCGCCGGTAATGGTAAAGCCGTCTAAAATATCGGTAGCGGTTAATGCATTGCCGTCATTTTTTACCACGCTGCTTCCGTTCCCCCGCAGGGTAGTGAGATGGTTTACCCAGTTTCTGTGGGTCATGTCGGCACGATTGTGATTGTTCGGGAAGCCACCGTAGATGGCCACGCCCTGCTTCATCGTGAACGACTGTCCAGATGCTGGTTGGTAGGTACCTTTGGCCACCCATACCTGCGTTACACCAGGGGCATCGATCGCTCCCTGTAAGCTGCCCGTGGCGTTTGCCCACGTATTGCCGTGGCCTGTGCCACCCTGCCTGACGTAGATAATCCCGTTGGCATCGGGGGCGGGTTGCGCCGTGGCGCTAAAAATCCCTGTTAAGAGGACGATAAAACCTGTCAGTAGGTTTTGGATCAGGGTATTGATTTTCCTGTGATAAGACATATTCTGGTGCTGTACGGAATAGGGTTAAACGAGGTTCCGGAACAACACAAAAGTATCGTCAGTGCTTTGAGGGCACTATCATTTTTGATTCTAATCCTGTCAATTTTGGATCAAATGTGGTGGAAGATGTATTCAGAAGGGTTATGTCAAGTTAGGCGTAGTCCAAGTTAGACGTAGTCTGGAGACTACGCCTGAGCGTCATCGGTCTCCTGACCGGATCAGCTTAAAGCAGGCTATTTACATGTGGTCTGGAGACCGATGACACATGCACGTAGTCTGGAGACTACGTGCAACTCGCCCCTTTCGTATGGTTGATAGAACATTTCCTCTGAAATAAACCTAACTTTATATAAACAAACACTATACATACTATGGCTTATCAAATTCAGGATCAATCCGCACCGCATTACTTAACATTTCAGGTTATCGATTGGGTCGACGTCTTTTCCCGGAAAATATACCGGGATCTCCTAATTGAAAGTATGACGTTCTGCCGACAGAATAAGGGGCTTGAGATTTACGCCTATGTAGTCATGACTAACCACATGCATGTGATTTGGCGCGCTAAAAACGATAATCTGTCTGATATAGTCAGGGATTTCAAAAAATTTACAGGTCGAAAAATCATCGAAACCATTCAAACCGGGACAGAAAGCAGGCAGGATTGGATGCTTAAACGTTTTGAATTTGCGGCCAGAAGACACGTTCGCAATAGTATCCATCAGTTTTGGACACACGAAAATCACGCGGTAGAACTCTTTTCAAATCAATTCATCAACCAAAAGTTCAACTACATACACGCAAATCCCTTACGTGCCGGCTGGGTCGAAAACCCGGAAGACTACTTGTATTCAAGCTCAAGGAATTATGCAGGCTTACCAGCTTTAATGGAAATTGATCTTATCTGATCGGCTGGTATGGACTGTGGTTTTGATGATCTGCAAGTTAGGCGTAGTCCAAGTTAGGCGTAGTCTGGAGACTACGCCTTAGCATCATCGGCTAGGCGCCCCCGGTCTCCGGACCGGATCAACTTAAAGCAGGCTATTTACACGTGGTCTGGAGACCGATGACACATGCACGTAGTCTGGAGACTACGCGCAACTCAGGTTTGTATTTCGCCATCAGTCACTCAGCAAATCAAACTTCAGAAACCGGTTCATTAGCTTAAAATGGTTATCAAAGCTGAATAGCGTAATCTTTTCTTCAATAACCTGCTGAACAATAATCAAATCCGCTATCCCTGCCTGGTTGAGGCCATTTTGCAGGTTCAATTCCTGATATTCCCTTATGACTTCCCAACTTATCTTCAAGGGAACCTTCTCCAATGCGGATAAACCTTCCGATACTTCCTGTCCCTTTCTATGCCTGAGAACCGGCAAAAGCTCAGTCAGAATAAGCTCGTTGGTACACACCAGCTCTTCTTCCAGCAGGCGATCCAGCAGCGGTATATCACCAGACCGGAAATATTGGATCCAGACTGAGCTATCAACCAATACTTTATATCTGGACATCGGTTCGACCGCGTAGCGTATCCAAATCTACATCCAGATCAATTGTACCTTTCAGGGTGATCAAACGCTTTCGCTTGACGCGCAGTATCTGCTCTTCCAGGGCCTCTCTTATCAACTGGCTCTTTGTCTTCGCTCCCGTTAGCTCCATTGCCTCCTCTATCAGCTCTTCCGGGATATCCAAGGTGGTTCTCATAATTATTGATGCGTTTATGCATAATTAATTATGCAAATATAGGGTAAAAGTTGGTACAGCACCTGGATTTAAACAAAAAAACCAAGTTAGGCGTAGTCTGGAGACTACGCCTGAGCGTCATCGGTCTTCGGACCGGATCAGTTTCATAACTATCATCATTCTGCCGGCTGCTCGTCCCTTTCAACCGTAATGGTGATTTTATTCTTCTCCTGCTGCACATTGATGGTCTGCCCGTTCTCGAAGCCGATGTCCTGCAACCATTTTCCGCATAGCCGGATTTCGGGGAATATTACAGGCCGCCATGAATTGGCACGTTTAAAATACTTGTAATAGACTTTTAGCTGGAGATGGCTGACTGTTTGAATCTTTTTTTCTTGCTCCATAATGACAATTTCTCGCTACAAGAATACAATAAATAATATTATTATGCAAATAATATGTCACGAAAATATAATTTATTGTGTTTTGAGCACGATTTTCAAGTCAATGTATATTTTGAGATATTAGCATTTGATAGCAACAAATCAATATCCTGTGTCAAAACTTCAGTTGAATAGAATCAAGGCAGTGCTGGCCGAGAAGAACAAAAGCAGCAAGGATTTAGCTGCTCATCTGGAAAAAACCGAGTCCACAGTTTCGCGGTGGTGCACAAACGAAGTCCAGCCATCGATCGAGACACTCTACGAGATTTCGAAGTTTTTAAAGGTGGATATCCGGGAGTTGCTGGTGGCGACGGGGAGATAGATGCGCTTTTTATAGGTGAACGGTAGCAACGGGAGTTTGGTGTTTGATATAATTTAAAATATACTCAATTATCTACGTTGATAGCAAACCCAAGTTAGGCGTAGTCTGGAGACTAAGCCTAAGCATCATCGGTCTCCGGACCGGATCAGCTTAAAGCAGGCTATTTACACGTGGTCTGGAGACCTATGACACCTGCGCGTAGTCTGGAGACTACGCGCAACTCAGCCTCAAATGCGGTTGGAAATGTATTCCGAAGGAGTCAGGTGATATTGCTCCCGGAAGCACTGTGCGAAATAAGACGGACTTCCGAAGCCCACACGATAGGATACGGACGCAATGTCCATTCCCGACCGCAGCAGCGTGGTAGCCTTTTCGAGCCTGTATCGGCGGATCAGGTCGGTAGCGGAAGCATCCAGCAATGCTTTCAGCTTACGGTTGAGCGTACTCTTGCTAACCGAAAGCGCCTTGCACAGGTCATCCACCATGAGGTCGGGATCATCGAGTCTTGCATCGATCTCCTGATGCAGACGGTTAAGAAACGGATCTGTGATCCGGGGTGCAGCATCCGGTGAATGACTGAATAACTGGTTTCTCAACTGGGCACGTACATTCTGCTGCAACCGGAACAGGTTCTGAATACGCAGCTCCAGCTCATCCATTTGAAATGGCTTGGTGACATAATCGTCGGCTCCCGCCTGCAATCCCTGGAGGCGGGCCTGGTGTGCAGCCTTGGAAGTCAGCAGAATAAACCCGATGTGTGCAGTCAGCGGGTCCGACTTGCACAGGTTGCAGAGATCGAATCCATCCCGACCCGGCATCATCACATCGCTGATGACGATATCCGGCAGTGTTGTCCGGATCATTTCCCAGGCCAGAATACCGTTGGCAGCACCGGTCACCCGGTAGGTCCCCTCCAGGCTGGTCATGATGAACGAGCGTAATTCTTCATTGTCCTCGACCACAAAGAGTTGAGGCAGCGCGCCGTCTGGCTGCAAAGGACGGGACAGCGGCTTCTCAGTGTATGATGCCGCATGATCCGCGGAAAAGGCTTTTGACACGGGAAGCTCCACCAAAAACCGGCTGTATTCTCCGTGCTCGCTGTCCACGCGAACATGCCCTCCCATCAATTCCGCCATTTCCTTCACCAGGGAAAGACCGATCCCCGTACCACCCCGGCTGCGAATAGCCGAACCATCGGCCTGGTAAAACCTTTCAAATATTTTTTGCTGCTGATCAACGGCTATACCCGGACCATTATCCCATACCTCCAGCAAGATATTTTCGCCCGACGTATGCCTGAGCCCCACCGAAATGGCTCCCTTTTCAGGGATGAATTTCAAGGCATTGCCCACCAGGTTGAAGATGATTTTGCTCCACTTTTCCTGGTCAAAGAGGTAAAAGCCGTCAATGTCCCCGGCAGAAAAAGAAAGTGTTATTTGTTTTTCAGAAGCGGCATCTTCGAAAGACCGGACACAGGCGGACACAAAAAGGCCCAGTTCGCCCGAAGAGAGATTGACCCGCATCTGCCCGTCATTCAGCTTTGAAAAATCCAGGAACTCATTGATCAAGCCAAGCAGTTGGCGGGCGTTTTTCTCAATGCCCTGAAGTGTTTGCTGCAACTGCCCCGAAACAGCCCCCTCTGAAAGCAACTTATGCAAAGGACTGATAATCAAAGTCAATGGCGTTCTGAATTCATGAGTAACGTTGCTGAAAAAACGATCTTTCAGTTCGTCCATTTCCTTCAGCCTGAGGGCCTCCCGCTTTTCAAACGCCAGCTTTTGCCGGGTGATCATCCGTTCTTCTCTGAAAACCAGGTAACGCCTGACAATGAAAACCAATAGCAATGCGTAAGCAAGATAAGCCCAGGTAGTCGCCCAAAAGGGAGGACGAATCACAATCCTGATTTCCTTAAAATCTTTGCTCCACAATCCCCTGTTGTCTGTAGCATTGACAAGCAGCTTATACTTGCCGGGCGACAACCCCAGATAGGAGGCGACATTGTTCGTGCCGTTTTCTATCCACCGTTTATCGATCCCTACCATCTGGAAGCGATACTTTGTTTTGACGGGTTGGTTGAAAAGTAATGCTGCGAATTCAAATCGCAGGTGGTTTTTATCAAAAGGAAGATTTATTTCACGGATCAGGCTCAACGGTTCCTGCACAATGCTGCCTGGAAACGACGGATGCTGTAGCTGGTTGTTGATCTGTAAACTGGTGAGTTGGATCGGCACCGGGGTTTCCGGAAAATCTCCCTCGAAGTCGGCAGGGTTAAATATCGTATACCCTTCCGTTCCGCCGAAAGCCAGCCGCCCGTCGAAAAAGCGAAACTTATGGGCTCTGTTAAATTCATTACCCTGTAGCCCATCCGATTTCTCGAAAGAGTAGACCTCTTTCGTTCCGGGGTCAAACCTGAAAATCCCTTTGTTGGTACTGCACCACAATTTTCCGGTCCTGTCCGGCAAAATGCAGTAAACGGTATTATTGGGCAATCCGTCATCAACTGTAAAAATACTTCGTAATCCTTTCTCAATATCCCAGAGAATAAGTCCGAACCCTCTGGAACCAATCCATAACAGGTTTTCGTCGAAGGGGTCCGGGCAAATCTCTGTAAGCTCCTTCGGCATGTACCCCTGCGAACCGGGTTGTTTCCCCATAAACTGTCCTACCCTTTGAGTCCCCTTATATTGAAGTAAACCCGTCGAGAAGGTTGGCAACCAGAAGCTCCCCTTCACAAAGCAGCCGTCGGTCATTTCAACATTAACCATTTCTGAGCGGTCTAAAGAAAACGAATCCGGGGCGGAAGCAGGGGCTTTCCACGTATACCACCTGGAATTCATATGCTCAAGAGCACAAACTTCTCCTTCGGGTTTCACGAGCAGAGCGGTGTAAATCTTTAAATGCGGCTGGCGATTGAACCTGGTCAACGCAGTACCGTCGTAGCTGAAAATTTCACCATTTCCATGGACATTGGCGGTGAGATAGAGCTTGTCTCCGGATGCCCATACCTGACGAAAATAATAGGCAACTCCCGGATACCTCCATTCAGAGGGAATCTGTGACGCTGAAATGCCGGTTTCCTCCAGGATATCGGCCACAAAGCCCTTCCTGTAAGCGTGTGTGTAAAAAGGTATCGCACGTAAATCAATTTTGGTGATTCCCCGGGTATTGATACTCAGCCATAGCACGTCGGATCTATCGATAAAAAACGCAGTAATATTGTTTTGTAGGTCAGTCTTATTTTGCCAGATCAGCTCCAGCTGATCATTTTGATTCAGCCTGAAAACTCTACCCTGATTAACAAGATAAACAAGCTGCTTCGAATCCTGATAAAGTAAATCTTTATGGCTATCAATATAAAACGATGGCGTGGGCGGAATTTTAATGGATTTGGAAGTTCTTTTTGTCAGGTCCAGGATTACAACCCGGTCATCTCTGTAAACCAGCAACCGGTTTTCCGGCAGCAGCGCAACAGAACCCGCGTTAAGGCTCCCTTCAAAGAACATTTCAGGCCTGAGCCTTTGTAGGAAAGTGTTAAACCGGATGAATTCGAAGTGTTTTTTTGTCTTATCACTGACCTGTACGCCATCTTCCGAGATCAGGAAAACGGTGCCATCTGCCGCTTGAAAAATAACGCTGAGTGTATCCTGCTTCAACAGGCCGTTGGCGGTATTAGCAAAGAAAGTCTTGCCCGTATCGGAATTTCTCCATCCTATACCTGCAGCATCCGATCTCGGGAAAAGCCAGTCTGTGCCATCATATACATTTGCTCTGTTGAGAAACTGAGCTTTGCTGTCAGGAATACTGTGTAAAGTCGACAGGTGAGAAATCCGCTTTGCCTTGAAAGTTCGCGTGTCAAAACAGTCATGGTGCAATCCTTCGTAGATCAGGGTTAGTTTACTGCTATCCGCCTGAAGCAATATTTTGAAGATTACGTTCTGTGCAATGGTAGCAGAATCCCCGGGTTTGTTCCGGAAATTTTTAAACTCACGTCCGTCAAAGCGGCTAAGACCATCGAGCGTTGAAATCCAGATAAACCCGTCCTTATCTTGTACAAAGCCAGTGATAAAACTCTGCGGCAGGCCGTCTTCTACTCCGAAATGCTGTTCGTTAGTGTATATGGGTTGCTGAGCAAAACAGATGCTTCCCTGTTTCGATACCAAAAGAAAAAGCAGACATACGACGGAGTAAAAGCGCTTGCTCTGCTTACAACTGTTTTCATTCACAACAGCAGGAGGTTTTTATAAGCACCGAAGATAATCAAGCTTATCTCAATAGTCAACCATACGGTTTGGGAGGTTGATTTTCTTCCATGCAACCTCCGGCTACTTCCCGGTATCAGAAAATAAAAATGTACTAGGTATATTTGAAACGGGTTCTCATAACCAAAAAGCTTTCCACCCGATATGCCGACCGGAAAGACCTCATTTTCAGGTATGTATCAATGGATAGCGATGCCGGGGCATGGCGCAGATTTTTATCTAAAAACACCGGTTTAAAGGGTATTCACGGCATCCAACAGCCCGGTAAAGAGTTTGATCCTGAAGCAGAAAAGCAAACTGTCTATCAATTATATAAAGTCGGGGGTATCCCCCACTATATCCTGATCGATAAAAACGGCAACATTATAAAGCATCAAGCCCCAAGCCCCTCCGAGCTTGTCAAATCCGATTATTTGGGAGAACTTCTTCAGAAATAGCGGTTAATCGACACCATATACCCGCGCACTTACTGACAGAGGCAGGTTACTTATGCAGGACAGTTTCAATATTTTTTACCGGTGCCGGGTTTGTATTTCGCTGTCAGCCGCCCGGCAGATCAAACTTTAGAAACCGGTTCATCAGCTTAAAATGCTTATCAAAGCTGGATACCTCCTATTTATTAAAACAGAAAGAGCATAAAGTAAGACAAATAGCTCATTTTGAAACATTTTCGAGACTTAGTACGTTGAAAACTCTGGAGAATTGATGCTAAACTCATTTTTTTGATAAATGCGCTATCACCAAATATATCCAAACGAACAACTACAAAAATATGTCCGGTACTTCTGGGTATTAGAAGATGATAGCCTGCATTTCGCGCAAAAGACTTTTAAAATAATGTCGGATGGTTTGCCCGGATTGATTTTCCAGGAAGATAAAAAATCATTTCTCAATAAGGATAATAAAGAGCTACCACAGCTATTTTTATATGGACAAACTACACGGTATACAGAGCACAAAGCAATAAAAAACTTCTGCAACATCGGAGTATATTTTCAGCCAACAGCTCTAAAATCAGTTTTTGGAATTGATTCGGATGAATTAACAAACCAACATGTTGATATCAACGATCTGATTAAAACCAATATAACCGACCGACTTTCAAACACCACTACCTCTGACCAAAGGATTAAATTACTATCATCCTTTCTGATACAGCAAGCAAAACAGAGGGAAATACAAAGTGAAAAAGTAAATTTTGCAGCAGGTCACCTGCAAAAAGGTGTGAGCTTGCCGGATATACAGGCAGAACTGAATATATCCGAGCGCTCATTAGAACGGTATTTTAAACGGCATGTTGGTATATCTCCCAAACTATACGCAAGAATAAACCGCTTCCAGTCTTCTCTGGGTAGTTTACGCAATGCGAACTTTGAAACGTTAACTGATATTGCCTATCAAAGCAACTACTTCGACCAATCTCACTTTATAAGGGACTTTAAGGAATTTGCGGGTACAAGCCCAAAACATTATATACTTCAGGCCAATGAGCAGGTAGCAAACTTCCCGGAGTGGAAAGTTTGACGGCTGTCGGTTTCATACAATTTTAAGCTGCCCACCCAGAGTAACTTTGCTGTATCAAAAAAATTATAAGAAAATGATACAGAATGTAATTACCTGGTTTGAGCTGCCCGTAAACGATTTTGACAGGGCAAAAGAATTCTATGAGAACGTATTGGGAGTTTCACTGACAGAAATGGAAATTGAAGGGTTTAAATCTTTGACTTTTCCATTTGACGGAAGCAATGTTTCAGGTTCATTGATACAAAATCAAAGTAGTGAACCCAGCCAGTCCGCAGTCCCGTATTTTAATGCAGGTCAAAAGTTAAGCCCTGCACTTGAAAGGGTGAAAGCAAATAAAGGCGAAATTGTAATGGAAACGATGTCGATAAAATCGGGAGTTATTGCGCACGTTTTGGATAGCGAGGGTAACAGGATTGCTTTATTCGCATTGGACGCCTAAACGTGAAAGTAGAGTGATGATAAGTGTTGAAATGAAACACATCGATATTGCAGACACCTCTTTAAGAGAGGAGTTGATTAGCTATCATGTACCTATACAGGTAGCGGATTTATTGGTGAGTATGGCGAACGGTATAAAAGCAGGGGAATTTTCACTTACGGAGAATACGCTCGAAAAACTGCTTGGCAGACCACCGCTTAGTTTAAGCGAGCATATAAAGAGCTTGTAGGTATGCTGTTCAAAGAGAAACATTTAAGCGGAATAAAGTCGGGCAGAATAACTTTGGCCTTCCGGAGGTGGCAAAAGGCTTCTGTAAAAACCGGGAGCCTTTTGCATACTTCTATCGGCTTGATTGAAATCCGTAAAGTTGAGACCGTAAACGAAATTGATATAACTGACGATGACGCTTTAAACGCAGGGTTTTTAGACAGGAATCAATTACTGGAATCGTTTGCTCAGAATAACACAGGCTTAATTTTTAAAATATCCGTTCGCTACCATTCCGACGATCCCAGAATTAAGCTAAGAGAACAAACGGAACTATCGGAGCAGCAATTTGCCGATTTAAGAAAGAAGTTAGAACAATTGGACAACTATAGCAAACAAGGAAGTTGGACAAAGAGAATTTTATTGGTTATAAAAGACAACCCCAATTTACATGCTACAGGTATTGCTAAGTTGACAGGATTTGAAAAAGAGTGGTTAAAGTTAAATATTCGGAAACTGAAAAATTTGGGCTTAACCATAAGCCATAATGTCGGCTATGAGCTGTCGCCGCTGGGGAAGGAATACTTAAAGATACACTGCTATACGGTACCTTCAAAATATTGAACGATCTGCGTTCTTTTTCTCCTGGAAACCGGTATAGATACGCCGTTGCTCAGCCATATCAGCCCTTCCTTATCAAACCGGGTAACATAGCTCATATTAAGCAGGTGCGATTTGTGAACCCGTACAAAATCGTGATCGGCTAGGATTTCTTCAAAATCCTTCAGCGTGCGCGATACTAACAATTCCTTTCCGTTTGTAAGGCAAAACCGGGTATAGTTGTCGTTTCCTTCACACCGCATAATATCCCTGGGCGGGAAAAAATAATATCCTTCCATGGTACTTAACGCAAGCTTAAAGGCCGAGGGATCCTTTTGCTGCAGGTTGCTCATCAGGTTATTCACCAGTACTTCTTTAGGAACGGCTTTACTTTCCCGGAGCGCGATATGGCGGTAAACGGCATTTTGCAGGTCTACAATATCTATTGGCTTCAGCAGATAGTCCAGAGCGCTGAACCGGATAGCCTTGATAGCATACCGGTCATACGCTGTAGTAAAAATAACATCAAAACCCCAGCTACCCAGTTGGTTTAGCAAGTCAAACCCGTTAAGATGAGGCATTTCTATATCCAGCATGATCAGGTCGGGCTGAAAGCCGGTTATCACCTCAACAGCCCGGGCAGGGTGGTTACACACCCTGATCTCCTTTTCGCCGGCAATATGCCTTTCTATCAGCAACCTTAACATATTGGATGCTGCTATTTCATCATCTATGATAAGTATCCTGGTCATGGTTGCTTTTTTCGTTGAAAACAATGGTTATTTCAACAAGGGTCCCGGCTACATGACCGTCGGCGTCCAGCCTGTCGCTGATGTTGATATTACCGCTGCATTCACCTGTCAGCTGTAGTATCTGCAACCGTTCCCGGGTCGCTGCGATACCTTTTGACTCAGACTGGTGAGCGCCTAGTTTTCTCATTTTGATCAGCTGTGCTTTTTCCCTGCCAATTCCGTTGTCGGAGATGGCGCAGGTAAGCTGGTTCTCCTTTTCCGAAAAAGCAATTTCCAGCTCTTTCACGCCATCCTTCTGCAGCAGGCCATGCCAGATGGCATTTTCTACAAAGGGCTGCAGCACGAGCGACGGGAAGGAGATATTCTCTGCATCAATAGCCTCCGGCAACCGGATACTGTAGCGGAACAGGTGCTTGAAGCGTAATGATTCCAGTTCAATATAAAGCCGGGTGATCTCTATTTCCGTGCGCAGCGGGTGAAAGTTTTTTTCGGAAGCCTGCAGCACCATGCGCATGAGCTTTGAAAACCTGGACAGGTACTCGTAGGATGCCGTGTAATTTTCGGTGATCACCAGCTCCTGTATGGCGTTGAGGCTGTTAAAAATAAAATGCGGGTTCATTTGCGCACGCAGCGCCTTTGTTTCCAGGTCGGCTTTCATCCTTTGCAGCCGGCGTTGCTGCTGCTGCTGGCGATAGTAGTAAAAAGCGCCGAGCAGCGCCAGCAAAACAATCGTGCTAAAAATATAAAACAGCTTCAACCGCCGGGCAGCCGTTAATTGTAATTGCTGGATACGGTTGTCCTTTTGCAGCAGCGCTATCTGCTGGCTTTTTTTAAATGCCTGGTATTTGGCATCCATTTCCGCTACGGTCTGCCGCTGTTGCGCGCTTGCTATCGAATCGGCATAAGTATGGAACAGGTTGCTGTACTTCAGGGCCTGTTCATAAGCTTTTTCCTGCGTATACATTTCATATAAGGATCGGTAAACGGAAACCAGCACGGCCTTGTTATTTATTTTTTTAGCAAGTGCTGCGGCAGCAAACAGGGTATCTTCAGCGATATGCCATTGCTTTCGCCTGGCAAAGCTTTCTGCCAGCGCTACCCGGCCGTCGACCACCAATTGGGGTTCATTGCTTTCCCAGGCCGATCGCAGGCTTTGTACCAGGTAGTTCTCCCCTTCTTTTATTCTGCCCCGCTTTACCAGTAAAGCCCCGTATTTTCTTCCGGCGATCACATAAAACCTCCTGAAGTACCAGCTGTCTTCAATATGCTGTAAGGCGGTTTGGTAATACTTCATGGCAGAGTCAGGCTGCCCCAGCATTTCAAAACATTCCCCCATACCGATGAACAGGCCCGGATTATGTGCCCTTCTTTGCATAGGAAGCGATGCTTCGCGCTCTTTCAGATACTCCAGGCTTTTTACATAGTTTTTTTGTCTGAAGAAATAGTCGGAAAAATTATCCAGCAGCTGCGCATACAGGAACGACAGCTTTTTGGCTGTTTTGGAAACGGTGTCCTGGCTATATTGTGCTTTAAGGGAAGTATAAATGTCCAGGGCGCTGTTGTAATAGTGAAGGGCCGTATCATCATTCCCTTTCTGTTCGTAAGCATACCCGATCTCCATCTCCGATTCCAGCGCAATAATGTCGTCCTCCAGCTCCTTAGCCAGCTGAAGCCTTTGCTGAGTGGTAGCAATTACGGAGTCGTACCGGGACTGTGCAGTAAACCAGCCTGACTTTTTACCCAATGCAAACATAAGGATACGCTTATCTTCCGAACGATAGGCGTGTTTTAGCAGCAATTGCATATAATAAGCAACGCTGTCCCTGTCCGGCGGCTTCCTGTAGTGGTGATATAGCTCAAGATTGCTGTACAGCTTTACCAGCATGGTATCATTATGGTGGGCTTCAGCGAGGGCAATCCCCTGTCGGCAGGGCACTATACCCTTTTCAAAACGCCCCATCAGCATATCGTTGTTAGACAGTTTATATAAGCTGTCCATTTGCCGCACTGCGGCTGGTTGGGTATCTGTACCCGGGGGCGTTTTGGGCTTGCAGGCATATAGAAACAACAGGCTTATTGTTAAGCAGGCTGCGGTTTTTGCCAACGCACTTATGCAAAATGATCCTTTCATAAGGAACGCATCATCTCAATCTCCACAAAATTAGGCTATTAACGCCACATCCCGCTACCGTTCCCTCATCAGGAGTTGCCGCTTGCTCATTCACCACCTGATATGCACCGTTTCCAAAATAGCAACCACCGTTGCCTTTTTGGACTTTGTACCGGGCCTGTCGTATCAGTAGCTTTAGATTTATTACCGGGTGATGGAGCATTTTGCTTCAGAAAACCGGATATCACTCAACATGAATGAAATGAAAGCTTTGGGATTATTACCGGGTTACTTTTCGCTGCTGATCATACTATTACACGTTGCGGTTTTGTGCGCCTGTAAAAAAGACGATGATCCCGGCATACAAGCTTCACGTTGTAAACTGGCTTCGCTGCTGATTTACCCGGCCGGCGGCACGCTTCAAACCGTGAGCTTCCTCTATGATCATGAAAGGAAAGTGAAGTTCATTAACCAGAACGGCACTATCCATGAGTTTGTCTACCAGGATAATGCGTTTACCAGGGTGCAGCCCCGGGGTGACAATTGGGTGACACGCTCGCATGTGCAGCTAAACGAAAACGGACAGCCATTGCTGAGAAAGGATACTATTTATAACGGGCAGTTCATAAACAGCACGGCTACTGTCACTTATGAATATAACAGCCAGGGTGAGCTGGAAAAGGGCACTACCGATAACACTTCAATAACTGCAAACCTCAGCATTATCTGGCAAAACGGGAACATGGTAAGTATAACGGAAGGTAACACAACAGTACTTCTTGACTACTATACCGACAAGCCCAACCAGGACCTTACTATCATGGGGTTAAAATTTCTGATGGAGTTTGGAGCCTATGCGCCCAAAACCAAAAACCTTTTAAAGTCAGTATCATCGGGAGCAGATCAAATAAATTTCAATTATGAATTTGATGATGAAGGAAAGCTGAAAGAAACTGTGTGGACGGTTTCCGGAAACCCCACGCCTGTAGCAACGTGGCAGCAGGTGTATGATTGCAATTAGAAGGCATCGAACTTAATTCTTAACTGTAGGCCCGTATCGCCGACACAATGTACATACACTGATGAAACGACTAATTGGTTTACTCATGCCGGCAATTTTTGCGGTTTCCGCCTGCAAAAAAGACGATGCGCCGCCCACCAATAACTGGCCGGTGCCCAAAGTAAAAACCATCCGGTCCGGCGGCGCTACCGATCACATTGATTACGACAGCGAAGGACGTTGTGTGAAAGTGGAAGGCGCCAGGCATCGATACGATTATACTTACGAGCCTGGAAAGGTGATTGTAAAAATTACCGACCTGGAAAGCAATGGCGTACAAACCTCCACCTATGAACTGAATGCGCAGGGATACGTCACAGGAGAAAATAATACAGCTTACTCCTACACCAAAGAAGGCTATTTAAAAACCGTAAGCACCCTGGGCAGCCCCAACCGGTTCACCAATTATCTCTACAACAGCGTCACGGGCCTGCTTGACAGCATTACCGTTGAAGGGAACGGCTGGGAACGGACAGACATCTACACCTATTATACAGACAAACAGCAAACCATCGGTAACGACAACCTGGGGAGGGAGTTTATGGGAAAGAGCCTGCCGCATCCCGTAAAATCGATAGTCACCTGGAGGGCCGCGCCACCGCCTGTGTACCGCGAAAAAGCAAGGACGACCAGCTACACCTACTTATATGATGAGCAGGGACGGATCGTAAGACAGGAGGTCAGCACCGATAATGCTACCGGCGGCAGCATTTCAGTATATACGTATTACTAAGCAGAGCAGCCATGATCCGTCCATACATAGCCGGCCGCAACCTTTGGCTCACAGCTCTGCAGGCAATGCTTCTTTGCCTGGTGTATAGCTGTAAAAAAAGTGACCCGGGAAAAAGCAATGAGCCTGTACCGCTTATAAAAACCATGACCAACGCAGAGGCTGACTATACCTACAGCGCCTCATATACCTATGATGCGCAGCAGAGGATCACGAAAATTGACGACAACGGCACCATCATCGAATATCAATATACACCCGGAAACATCACAAGAATAGCAAAACAGGGTTTGGGCAGCACTACCGTAATTGAATATGAGCTGAACGAAAAAGGCCTTATAAAAAGTCAGCACATAGCAGGCCAGGCCACCCGGTATTTCTATGAATACAATGCAGACGGGTTCCTTGTAAAATATCATGACGATCAAACCCCGCAATACAGCAGCACGTATCATTACAATCCGCAAACCGGTCTGCTTGACAGCCTCACTGCCACGCTGGGCGGTACATGGCGCCTTTCGCATGTTTACAGCTACTATACAGACAAAGCCAATACCATCGGTTCAGCGAATGAAGGCAAGCCTTTTTTCGGAAAAGAGAGCCCTCATCCCATCAAAAGACAGGCCTCCCGTTATAAAGACAACAACACC
The DNA here is from genome assembly GCA_037191015.1 of Spirosomataceae bacterium. GTDB lineage: Bacteria > Bacteroidota > Bacteroidia > Cytophagales > Spirosomataceae > Ravibacter. Next base: position 167,447 of record JBBCKD010000021.1, on the reverse strand, counting down.
ATTAAAACGCAGGTATATGACTATATCTATACGTTTGACGAAAAAGGCAGGATACGCAGTAAAGCCTACACAGAAGTCGGACAGCCGCTCATTTATTTTTATACCTACTACGAGTAAAGAAAACAACAGGACTACTTCATTATTCCCTGGTCATTAACCAAACGTTCATATTTAATTCACATTAGATGCCGAATTTGCGGGAGCGATATTCTTTGCTGCTCTGATGAAATATGTATTTATTCTCCTTTTACTTCCCGTTACACTTTCCTGCAGCAACAACTCCAATGTCATTAAGATAAAGGGGTCGGATACAGAGGTTAACCTTGCCGTTAACCTGGCAGAGCAATTCCATAAACACAACCGCCAGTTTAGTGTAGCCATTTCAGGGGGTGGTTCCGGGTTGGGTATTGCCTCTCTTCTCAACGGTCAGGCTGACATCGCCAATTCATCCCGCCCGCTTACCGGAGAAGAAACAGAATTGTTCGCCAAAAGAAACATAGACATCCGGACGGTTGTCTTCGCCGAAGACGCCACCGCCTTTGTAGTTCATCAATCCAATCCGCTGGACTCGATCGATGTAGGGACACTGGCAAAGATATTAAGCGGTGAATATGACAACTGGCAGAAGGTTGTAGCAATCAACCGTCCTGTTACCATCTACGGGAGACAAAGTAATTCAGGCACTCATTCTTTTGTCCAACAGAAATCAGGCATCCGCTTTAGCCGCAGCGCGAAGGAAATGAACGGCAATGCGCAGATATTGGAAGCTATCAGACAGGATATTTCGGGTATCGGTTACGTGGGCGCCGGGTATCTCATAAACGGCACTTCTGCCCAAAGCAGGGTTAAGATATTGAAAATTGCCGACATACCCGGGAGCAAAGCGATTTCCCCACTCGACAGTACCGCTATTCAAAACCGCCGGTATTTTTTTCAACGGCCTCTTTACCAATTCATTCCCCTGGCATCCTGGGAAAAAGTACAGCCTTTTTTAAACTATGAAATGAGTCCGGAGGGAAAGGCTTTGATCAGAAAGGAAGGGTATTATAACATTTCCACTCCCGCGCAAAATGAAGACCGGTAAAAGAGAAGCGTACGATCGCCTGTTTCGCTCGTTGTTCCGGACTACGGGATTATTGGTAATCGTTGTCCTGGCTGGTATACTGGCCATGCTGCTCTGGAATACCGTTGCTTTTTTTCTAAAGGTAAAGCCCTGGGATTTTATAACCGGCACCCAATGGGACCCTTCCGGCAGCGAGGCCAGTTACGGAATATTGCCGTTACTGGTAAGCACTTCATTGGTCACATTCGGCGCTATGGTCATTGCCGTTCCTTTGGGCATCGGGTGCGCCGCCTTTATATCCGAATACGCACCCAAAAAACTGAAGAATATTTTAAAGCCCGCTATCGAGATGCTGGCGGCAATACCTTCAGTGGCCATCGGTTTTCTGGGCATCGTCATTGTGGGACCGGGGCTGGCGAAACTTACGGGACAGGTCAACGGGCTCAATGCGATCAACGGAGCGATCCTGCTGGCGGTGATGGCCCTGCCTACCATTATTACTGTTGCGGAGGACGCTATCCATGCTGTTCCCAAAGCGCACAGGGAGGCCAGCTACGGGATCGGGGCCAACCGCTGGCAAACGCTTGTCAACGTCACAATTCCAGCCGCCGCACCGGGTATAATCGCTGCTGTTATGTTGGGAGTCGGACGTGCGATCGGAGAAACCATGACCGTCCTGATGGCGACCGGAAATGTTGCAGCATTCCCAAAAGGATTTTTCGATTCGGTGAAAACCATTACCGCCACCATTGCGATCGAGATGGGTGAAGTTCCCTACCAAACCACCCACTATTTTGCCTTGTTTGCTATAGCTACAGTATTATTTATAATAACATTGCTGGTAAATATTGCCGGCGAATATTTTGTAAACCGCTTTAGAAAATATCAGGAAGCATAAATTTTGAAGGATGTAAAAAATACAGGTATGAGAAAATGGGTGCAAGTCTGGGAGTGGTTTGTCTTGTTGTTCTGCACCGGCCTGGTGCTTTTCTTTTTGGCAGCCATCGTATTCGACCTCGTCAGTAAGGGCGCCGGTGTGCTGTCCTGGGATTTCATCAGCCTGCCCCCCTCCGACGGCATGACGAAGGGAGGTATTCTGCCGGCCATCATCGGGACCATATCGCTTACGCTGTTAACCGCCGCATTTGCAGTTCCGTTCGGAGTCTGCTGTGCTGTTTACCTGAATGAATATGCAGCCAATACCTGGCTGACCCGGCTTATCCGGGCATCGATACGCAACCTCTCCGGCGTACCCTCTATTATTTACGGCTTGTTCGGACTGGCGTTATTTGTCCAGGGATTGAACATGGGTACTTCGCTGGCAGCCGCAGGATTGACGTTAGGGTTATTATCACTCCCCTATGTCATCACTACTACCGAGGAAGCCTTGCGCAGGATACCCGCCAGTACCCGTGAGGCAGCACTGGCCGTAGGGGCCACCCAGTTTGAATCCATCAAGGATGTGGTATTTCCTTCGGCCCTGCCCGGGATACTGACAGGCGTAGTATTAACGCTGTCCAGGGCGGCCGGTGAAACAGCGCCCATCTTGTTTACCGGCGCTGCTTTTTATATCAACAACAACGCGGTTTCTCTAAACCACGAATTCATGGCGCTGCCCTATCATCTCTACATGCTTTCCACCCAACACCAGGCAATAGAACAGGTGCGTCCCATTGCCTATGGTACTGCACTGGTGCTATTGCTTGTTGTATTGTTATTAAATGCTACTGCCTTTTATATCAGGTATAAACACATATCGAATGAGTGAGCGACCCGTAAAATTATCTGCCCGGCACCTGAACCTATGGTTTGGCAGTAAGCAGGTATTAAAAGATATCACCGTGGAATTCCCGGAAAAACAAGTGACCGCTTTAATCGGCCCGTCAGGTTGCGGGAAAAGCACGTTGCTGCGGAGTTTCAACCGCATGCACGATCTCTCACCGGATGCCAGAATAGAAGGAGAGCTTTTTTTGAACGGAAAGAACCTGTATGACAAAACAGCTTCCGTTACCCAGCTACGTCGGCGTATCGGAATGGTATTTCAAAAAGCCAACCCTTTTCCCAAAAGTATTTACGACAATATTCTATATGGCCTTAAGATAAATGGTATTGGCAGAAATGAAAGACAGGACATTATAGAAAGGGCACTGAAAGAAAGCTTTTTATGGGAAGAAGTAAAGGATGAATTAAAGAAACCGGCTACTAAATTATCCGGCGGACAACAGCAGCGGTTGTGTATTGCCCGTACCGTCGCATTAAGGCCTGAAATTATCCTGATGGACGAACCCTGCTCCGCGCTGGACCCGATAAGCACCCTCAAGATAGAAGAACTTGTAAAAAGGCTTAAGCAGCAATATACCATTGTGATCGTTACGCACAACATGCATCAGGCGCAACGGCTGGCGGACAAAACGGTATTTATGTATCTTGGTGAAATCGTAGAAGAAGGCCCAACCGAACAAATTTTCAACAGTCCCCGGCAGGAACTGACCAGTAACTATGTCAACGGCCGCTTTGGTTAACTACTACCATCCCGATCGGTTCTTAACGTAAGGCATTTCTCAACAGAATAGAAATCTTACTCCGATAGCGTACGATAAAGTTCCGGAGGATTAAGGTAGCAGGCACTCTCCGGAGCGGGCTATAGTCGTCAACGCGCCAGATTTGGTGGCGGCTAAGACGATGAGGTGAATTCTCTGAACATGCTCAAAACAGCGGGTTCTTCCTGAAATAGGTGCCGTCTTCGAAGCTCACCGAATAATCGGATTCGAAACGGGCACTTTTCTGGTAGTAATCCGTTGTGATAATCTGAGCGCCTGATTTACAGGCTGCCTCGAATGTTGTTTTGTCATTCTTCCTCGCCTCGCGCGTATCGGAGTCGGCGCGGGTGCGGATCAGGTAGCCCTTTTTTACCAGATCCGGTATTTCGGCAGCTTTGGCATTGTTTCTGATCAGAAAAGCGGCTTCTGGCGTGCCGGGCAATGCATTCGCAAACATCATCCTGCCGCGCAGTGATGGGTGCCCGGCGATATACATGTCCCGCTTGCTACCCGAATCGTCCAGTACAAACACAAATTTCCCCTTTGCTTCCTTTAATGTCGGCCAGTTATCGTGCAACACGGCGCTTTCCAGGGATTTGTACTTACCCCTTACCATATCGGGTGTGAGGATATAACTTTCGCCCAGATGTTCAAGAAGTGCTTTGTCGAGGTCATCGAAATCCCTGGCTATAATGCCTTCCGTCGCGCCTGCATCAGCGACTTTTCCCTTTACTTCAAGGGTAATATATACCGGCGTATGGTAGGGATGCGCCTCTGACCAGGCTTTAAGATCCCGGAGGCAATCGATCAACGTGAAATAGTGACTCCGGAAATCAATATCAGGTACATGCAGCACCTTGAACCCGGGCTGTTTCATTTTGCCCTGCGGATCATAGGGTTTCTGCCCGGCGACCATTTTCAGGCCTTTCGGATTCGCGTACTTCCCTCCTTTCTCGTCGGGATACACATCGATTTCAAGGTTGCGCAAGCCAAGGTCAAGCTGCGCCGTAACCGGAATGTGTTCATAGTCGAGCGAGCTTGCCGAAACGGAATCTTTTTGATAAAAAGCCTCGAACAGCGCCGGATCTATGGCTTGTTTATAGCTGTTATGAGAACCGATTACCTGCGTTTTATTAATCTTTAAATTATCATCTGTTTGGGCAAAAACAGGAAAACTGCAGGCGAGCAACAGACCCAATAGCGCTTTCATTTGAAGATGGCTTTGTTCCATGCAAAGGTAGGCCGGTGAGCAAAGAAATCGGAAGTCACGCAATTAATTAATACAACGATAACGCTTCTTAACTTTCACCCGGCCTCATCCACGATAATTTTGCAGCTGTATGACTAACAAAAAACTTAAATTTTATGCGTTTAAAATTACGTCTATCACGGCTCGCATATCTTTCTGCATGTTTGCCCTGGGCTGTTCTTAATACTTACTCCGCTCAGGCATTCTCCGCAAACGTCAATACGATGCTTTCGTTTCACCCGGAAAACTTTTTTTCAAATGCTGAGTCTGTTGTACAGTCCATCTCGGGTTCGGTTACGGATGAAACCGGGGCGCCGCTGCCAGGTGCGACAGTTGTCGTCAAAGGAACAACGAGGGGAACATCAACGAATGCCGAAGGGAAATTTGTTATAGATGCCGATGCGGACGCCGTTCTCGAAATTTCTTTTATTGGATATACCACAAAACAGGTTCCCGTAAACGGGCAATCGTCGATAGTTATCCAGTTAGCCCAGGATCTTTCGCAATTGAATGAGGTTGTCGTAGTTGGTTACGGCACCCAGAAAAGGTCGGATATTACCGGTGCTATTTCTTCCATCAGCAATGAAAATTTTAACCGGGGCGTCGTCACAAACCCGGGCGAATTGCTACAGGGTAAATTGGCCGGTGTTTCCATTGCTGCCAATAGTGGTGAACCCGGGGCTGCGCAAGACATCATTATCAGGGGTATCGGCAGCCTGCGATCCGGGACGCAACCACTGTATGTAGTCGATGGATTTTTGTTAGACAATTCCTCCACCGGAGTTCCTACGAATCCGCTTAACTTCATCAACCCCAGCGATATTGAAAGTATCGATGTGCTAAAAGATGCCAGTGCGACAGCTGTATATGGATCGAGAGCATCTAACGGGGTTGTGGTAATTACCACAAAAAAAGGTAAAGGAAAACCGCAAATGACTTTGTCGGCGTCCACGGCGATATCGTCTATGGCTAAAAAAATAAATGTTTTCGATGCCGATGCTTTTCGCAGGGAAGTTGTGGCGACGGGTGGGACTTTGCAGGATTCTGGAGCAAACACCAATTGGCAGGATGAACTGACGCAAACAGGCGTATCCAACACGCTCAACTTATCGATGGGCGGAGCCAGCAGCGAAAATTCTTCCTATTTCACTTCCGTAGGTTATCAGGATCAGGAAGGTATCCTTAAAAACAGCAGGCTGAAACGCTATTCCGGGAAATTGAATTTAAACCAAAGGGCATTCGACAACAGGTTAAATATTGACTTTAATCTAACGGCTTCCCGCACCGAAAACTTACGCCCGGATATCATTTCCACCATGAGTGATATGCTTAGCTTAAATCCGACGATTCCTCCTTACACCGATGGCGTGCCTACCTTGTTGAACACAAACGCCTTAAACCCGCTTGCCCGGTATGATTTGTTCAGCGACAGGGCTATTAATCACCGTATTCTGGCAAACATTTCACCATCGATAGAAATCCTGGACGGCCTTACGTACAAATTGAATTTCGGTGTCGACTATTCTACAACAAATAGAAATCAACAGTACAAGCCCTTCCCGGCAGTTGTCAATGAGTCGGACGTTTCCAATGGTGTTCTGAACAATGCAGTAAGTGGAAATACCAATCAACTTGTTGAGAATACGATAACGTATAATTGGTTCCGTAACGATCATAATGTCACGTTCCTGGCGGGTCATTCTTATCAAAAGTTTTTGGATGAGGCCAGAATAACTACCTACCGCGGCTTTGCAAATAACAATATCGAACCCATTTATCAGGACCACACAAGTACTCCTGCATTGCCGACAGCAGTAACTTCAGAAGCATTAAAAAACGAGCTTCAATCTTTCTTTGGCAGAGTAAACTATGTATATGCTAATAAATACCTGTTTACCGGTACGTTCCGCGCCGATGGATCTTCCAAGTTCGGAGAGAATAACAAATACGGTTACTTTCCTTCTTTCGCCCTGGGATGGAATATCAGCAGGGAAGATTTTATGAGCAATTCGTTTTTCAGCAACCTGAAATTACGCGCGAGCTGGGGTCAGACCGGTAATCAGGAAATTCCGTCCAAAATAACCAAAGCAAGCTATTTGGAGGAACGTTTACAAACTGGCAACGGAAGCGTAAGTACTTATCCGATTGATACCGATGCCACTTCGCTCCAGGGCTATCCATACGGAATTATTTTCACGAGACTGGCAAATCCCAATTTGCAATGGGAAGTATCCACACAGGTAGATTTAGGTATTGATTTCGCGTTATTTAAATCCAGATTGACCGGTACCCTGGATTATTTTAATAAGCAATCTTCCAATATACTTCTGGAAGTTGTTCCTGCCGATCCTGTCCAGCCCACCTCCGGTTACTGGACCAACATCCCGGATATGAAGATCCTCAACAATGGTGTCGAACTGACATTGAACTACGGCAGCGACCTGAAGCGTGACTTCTCGTACAATATCGGAGGTAACCTGACCTACATTCAAAATAAAGTTCAGAACTCACCTTACGCAGTTTTGGCTACCGGGGCGGCACAGGGTGCCGGACAGACGGGGGCGACTATTAACGGCTATATAAATAGTCACCCTTTGGGCGCATTCTATATGTACCAATTTGATGGAATTAATGCGGAAAGTGGACAGAATCTATTCAGGGATACCAATGGAGACGGGGCGATATTGGACAATGACCGTCTTGTAGTAGGCAGCGCGATCCCTAAAATCATCTATGGATATAACCTTAATTTCAAATACAAGGCTTTCGATCTGGGTTTGAATTTTAATGGTGTAGCCGGCAATAAGATTTACAATCACACAACCATGACCTTGTTTAGCAGGGCACAATTGGCAAAATCCAACAACACTACTGATTTTGCCATTCAATATCCCAATGAGGCGTTGAGCAATGCCAATGTTGTGTCGACCCGGTATCTCGAAAACGGTTCTTTTATGAGATTGAACAATGCTACACTGGCCTACAACCTGAACTTTGCTGGAACAAAGCTGGGGAGTGCAATTCAACGGGCCAGTCTTACATTGACGGGTCAGAATTTATTTGTCATAAACAGTTATTCAGGTTTTGATCCGGAAGTTAATACGGGATCAGCTTCCGGCGGAATCCAGACATTTGGAATCGACCGCTTTACCTATCCAAGAGCAAAAACTTTTCTGCTCGGTCTTAATGTGACATTTTAATAGAACACAAAAGATTTATCTACTATTCGTTGAAAATCAAATCGCAATGAAAAATATAAGATTTTATAGAGCGCTGCCGATAGTCGCATTTTTACTGACTTTTGTCGGTTGTACTAATTTGGAGGAAGAAATTCTTGACGAATCCCTGACGGGAACGGGCCAGGCGGAGCTTGTAAGCGGGTCGATAGCCCCGGTATATGGGCTTCTCCGCTCCGGTGTATGGCTGCATACGGTCAATTTCGGGCTTCAGGAGGTTTCTTCCGACGAGGGGATTCTTCCTTATCGCGGCGGTACCGACTGGTACGACGGCGGCAAGTTCATCGCGGTTTACCAGCATTTGATGACACCGAGTAATGCCCTCGTAACCGATACCTGGACGCAGATAACCCTGACTTTATCGAGAGCCGTAATTGCTGCAGAAAGATTAAACGCAGCAGCTAAAACCGGCAATTCAGGAGCACAGGCAGGTTACTACGAAATGGTCGCCATGAAGGCATATCTCAATATGCTGTTACTGGACAATTGGGGCCTGGTTTTCAAAAAAGAACTTTCGGGTGACATGTCTCAGATCCTGAGAAGACAGGAAGCAGTTGATTATATCGAAAGCGAGCTTTTATCAGTTGTTGACTTAATTAGTAAAGACAACGCCCCTGGCAGGTTAAACCAAAATGCGGTGAAGGCATTGCTGGCGCGTTTGTATCTGAATGCTGCCGTCTATCGCGATCCGTATGGTACGCCTGAATTCAGGAAGGAAGATATGGATAAGGTAATTCGATATACCGATGAAATCATCGCCGGACCGTACTCCCTGGCTGCTGAATACTTCGATTTGTTCAGTGACGATAACCATAAAAACAAGGAACTTATTTTTGCGCTGGACCAGCGGGGAGTATTGGAAACCGATCAGCAGCGATGGGCGTATTGGTCGATATCCGGTGACCAGATACCGAGACCGGAGTTTCCGAATACGCGCGGTACAGATGCGGTAGCAGCGACTTCTGACTTCTATCAAACCTGGGTGAATGCTTATGGTGATACAGATCCTGCCGATGCCGACGCTCGTTTCTTTAAAAAAAATACAATTATACCCGAGAATCTGAAAGACCTTACAGGAGTTACTCCACTGAATGATGCCGAGCATTATTATTGTGTGGAAGCCACGCAGTTTGAAATGGACAGAGGGATTCTCCGGGGTATTATCTGGGGTCCCAGAAAGGATGCCGGAGGTAATATTTTGAGGTGCGATGACGGCAAGGTAAGGATATATCCGGTGATCAACAGAAGAACCAGCGGAGCTAACCTGACTTATGTAAATCATACACGCGAGGTCGATTTTACCGGTCCGGGTAGCTTGCACAACACGGGCTACCGGTTTTCAAAGTATCAGTTCAGTCATACCGGGAACAATTGCTGCGCTTACAGCAGTGTCGACCTGGTATTGATACGGCTTGGAGAGATCTACCTGATGCGTGCCGAAGCGAAGCTGAGAAATGGCGACAATGCCGGGGCTTTGGCCGATATCAACACATTAAGAACTTCAAGAAATGCCCGACCGGCCCAGACTCCGAAAGCGCTGACCAGAATTGACCTTGACATATTATTCCGTGAATCGGGATTTGAGCTGTATTGGGAAGCGTTCAGAAGAAATTACCAGATCCGGTTTGGAAAATATGAGGGTAGCTGGACGGGAAAAACGGATAGCAACGTCAACAAACGACTATTTCCAATCCCTCAGAGAGCGATCGACGGAGCTTCCAGCGAAGAAGGATTCTTGGTACAAAATCAGGGATATTAAATCCACTCTATATTAGTCAAAGGCTGTCTCAGAATCAAAAACTGAGACAGCCTTTATTTTTTACGTGATTTTATATCTCTATTTTATCTGTATCGACGCCCCCGAAGTAAATATCTCCGGAGTTGATAAAGGCGGGCATAATGTGGCTCGTGACAAAATAACCTTACGTTATTTCAACACACCTTAAATCAATTGACCTATGTCCCCAGATTTTCCCGGAGAGTGGTACCTTCGTATCGACTACGAAATCGTCCGCGGCGTCGCAATTCAGGGATGACCAGGTTCGTGAATGCCGTCACCGGTTCCTGCAGATAAGGAAATCCTACCGCAAAGCCGTCAGCTGCTTCATTGTCCAGCCAGTACTCCATAATATCGGCGATGTCGTTGGCTGTACCCGCCAGGATACCGGATTGATGACGTTCCGTCGGACTCAGTAGCTCCGCAAATTCCGCAAGCTGTTCCGCTGCCTCAGCGCGTGTTTCTGCCACAAAAATAGAGGGAAAAACAGCAAGTACGACAATAGCATCCGGACTACGTCCATACAGTACAGCACGACGGCGCAGATCCTCGCGTGTTTCCTTCGCGCGCCGGATGTCACCGGATGCCAGTGCCAAATCAGCCTCTTTTGCGGTCAATATCCTGCCCTCTTCACTCATACCCGCCTGGAGGATCACCGGCTTTCCTTGTGGCGGCCGTCTCATGCCGAGCGAACCGGAAATGTTGAAGTGTTGACCTCGATAGTCGAATAGCTCCCTGCTGTCGGCACTTTCCCATAAGCCCCTGACGACTTCCACAAATTCGGATGCGACTTCATAACGTGCGGGAGAACGCAGAAACTGCGGATCCAGTCCGAAGTTGCGTGCCTCGGTCTCAAAGCGGGATGTCACCACATTCCAACCTGATCTGCCGTCGGAAAGGTGATCGAGTGATGCCAGCATCCCTGCGAACGGCAGGGGCTGTGTCAGGCTTGTGGACACGGTTGTGATCAGACCGATGTGCCTTGTGGAGGATGCAACGGCTGACAAGAACAAGGTGGGATCAAGCGATTCGTTTACCATCGAATCGGAGCGGTAGGCATCCTCGTGTCCGGGCATCACACCCACGGTTTCACCCAGAAAAATCGCATCGAAAAGCCCCCGCTCTAATTCTTGTGCAACCCGGATGAATGCTTTTACGTCAGTAGCCGGTCGTAACGGACTGCTTGGGTGCCGCCATCCGCGAAGGTGAGACCCGGTCGCATGGGTGGCGGCAATGAGGTGTATTTGTTTTTTTGGGGTCATTTGCTATTTCTTTTTGGTCGTGACAAACCGATCATTTCGCGAAGCGTTCCACCTTTTGCCGGGGCGAACAAGCCTCGCTGCTGCAAGATGGGCAGTACGTCATCGAGGAACGGATCAACGTCTGCGGGAAATTGTGGCAACCGTATCGCAAAACCGTCTGCTACACCTGCCTCCAACCATTCGGCTAAGTGATCTGCTACCTGCACCGATGTCCCGAAAATCGGCAATCCTTCGTTCGAGGTGCTGTAACGGTCTAGATACGGCTTTACCTTGCCTTCAGCCGCCCCTACAAAAGGGACAATAACCGGCCAAACCTGAACGCTGTCGTGTCTGCGATCTGCGTTGGTGAGTAGATCATGGAGTTGGTCACGAAACTGCCGGGCTTCCGAAACAGACTTGACATTCATCAGCACAACGTCTGCCTGTTCTGCTGCAAAATCAATGTCGCCGATCTCTGAAACGGTATAGAAAATAACAGAATGGCCTTGGGGCGACCGCGAAACGTTAAGTGGGCCCGCTACGCGAAAGTATCTCCCTGCGTGGTTGAGCGGACGTCGCGAGCCCTGACGAAAGTAGATGCCCGACCGCTTGTCTGCCACGATGGCGTCAGCGGCGTAACTGTCCCAAAGCCCTCGGGCAATAGTAATAAACTCTGTCGCACGCTCGATGACATCTTCGTTCAGGGCGTTTCCGGTCCGGAAAAATCCACCGGAGGGATGCGATGCCGTATTTGCCAGCAGATTCCACCCGGCTCTTCCACCGGAGAAATGATCCAGACTGGCCAATCGCCGGGCAAGATGGAAAGGTTCATTGAGACGGGTAGATGCCGTCGCCACAAGTCCGATGCGTTCTGTAAGCGTGGAAACTGCAGAAAGCAACGAGAGCGGCTCGTATAGATTATGTGGTATCGTAATCCTGTTTTGATGAGCCTCTCCTCTTCCATCCGTGACGATCATCGCCGCAAACCCGGCCTGTTCCAGCCGTTTTGCATAGGCGCTGATAACAGGCAGATCGGGTGTGACATTGTTCCTGTCTCCCTGTGGCAAACCAATAGAAGCGAATCGTAATTGGCGCAAAGCCGTTCGATATGTTACTTTTGGGCTTTCTGTTTCGGTTGTAAGTCCCATTACGCTGATTTTCTTGTTTCGAAAATACTAACGGAGCAAAGAAACAGCGGTAGAAGAGGGCTTTTCGGTAAAAATATCCGAAGTGTAGAAATTGATAGATGAAGCGTTTTATGTGCTATTGAAGCGAAACGGAATTTTGTGGAGTAACCGTTTAAGGTGGTAATGAATACCTGTCCTGAAAAAGATAAAAGTGTTCCTAAAAATCCAGCCAGGCCTTTAACGCCGAAGCTTTTTCCCTACTGACGAGTATTTCAAAATCGTCGTTTTTAAGGGCGATTTTCATTTTTCCGTTAAAGTAATGGTGGATTTGCTTTACCGCCTGTACATGGACGATGACCTGACGGTTGGCCCTGAAGAAATATCTGGGGTCGAGTTCCCGTTCCAGTTCTTCCAGGGTTTGATTCAGTATCACTTCGTTGCCGTCTGATAATGTAGCCTTTGTGATTTTCGTGTCCAGGTGAATGTAGCGAATATCGTTTACGGTCAGCGTTTTGTAGCTATCCCGAAAGGGGATCAGCAGCCGGTTTCTGTATTCTCTGGGTTTCAGATAATCCATCATCGTTTCTATTGATTTTTGCTGATTTAACAGGGACCGGGTACTTTCCACCCGTTTCAGGGCGGCTTCGAGTTCGTCCTGTTCCACCGGCTTCAGGAGATAGTCGAGGGCATTGTATTTAAAGGCACGTACGGCATATTCGTCGTATGCCGTGGTAAATACGATCGGGGCCCTGTTTTTGATCCGGTCAAGCAGATCGAAGCTCAGCCCGTCTGCCAACCGTATATCCATCAGGATCAGATCAGGTGCCTCATTGGCGGCAAACCACGCGATGGAGTCGGCTATACTATCCAAAATGATCAGAATAGTGGCTTGCGGCCTGACCGAGTGGAGCAAACGGATAAGCCTTTCCGCATTCAGGCTTTCGTCTTCAATAATGACTATTTTTCTGATCATACGCGATTAAAGGGATTATTACTTTAAAGCTATCCTTTTCCTGCACCACTTCGGGCGACATGGCTCCCAGCAACTCAAAACGATGGATGATGTTGGATAGACCTACGCCTGTTGAACATTCGTGAGGATTTTCAATTGGGAAAAATGAATTCTCTATGATCAGTGTGCCTGATGGCTTTTCGCTGTAAATTTTGATAACGAGCGGCTGGCGCTTGTTGGCTTTGTTGTGTTTCAAAGCATTCTCAATCAGCAACTGCAAGGTCATCGGCGGCACAGACAGATTTTCATCCTGACGATCGACATTTAGTTCAAAAGATACTGCGTCGCCTTTGCGATACCTGATCAGAAAAATATAGGAATTCAAAAAACGAAGTTCGTCCCTGAGCGGGATCATATTGTTTTTTGAGTTGACCAACAGGAAACGATACACTTTGGTGAAATGCTCTGCATATTCGTGGCCTAACTGTTGGTCTTTCAAAATCAGTTCGGAAAGCACACCCAGATTATTGAATATAAAATGCGGATCGATCTGTAGTTTCAGGGCATTCAGCTCAGCTTCTACTGCCGCCTGTTTCCATTCGGCTTCCCTGAGTTGATGCACGGCTACCTGAGTTTCGGTATTTTTCCAATTGGCGATCAGATAGCTCCAGGTATGAATGGTCACAATGACAAAGGAGACCATCAGGCTGGGCAGTATGCAATTGGCAAAGCCCCTGATTTTTTCAAGAGGGGGATTTACAAGGTTTGGATCTCTAAACAATGCCGACAGAAGATCGTATGCATAAAGGATCAGGACGACTGCCATGATATTGAGCACAGACTCCACAGCGACTCTTTTAAAAAAATGCGTTGTCCAGGAAAGTGTCCTGTTGAGTTTTTTGTGAATGAGGATGCCACTTTCTGAAATAAGAATGCACACGATCAAAACCGATATCCAGTCTTTGACGATGTCCTCTAATCTCCTGTCAAAATAGGTACGCCAATACTCGTTGAACGGATCAAGCAGATAAGAGCCCAGATAAAACAGCACAAAGGCAAACCCGACAAACAGCATTCGCTTTGCCTTGTCGCCCAGTAATATATTCCCGTTTTCATTCTTTTCCATCCCAAATGCGTATCATAAAGATGAATCATTAAACAAACATCATTGCCGTCCAAAATAAAAAGTTCTTATTTTAGAAGAAAAGGGGGATTTTCTCTCGAAAATCCCCCTAGGTGCGCCCTACGGTACAGATTTCGAACCGCTTTATCGAGGATTTGAGGCTGCTGGCGGAGATTTTGGTAGCATAATAATAGCAGCTATTGATTCCTGCTTAGAAAGACAAAGAGCTTTCTAACGATAGTACTTTTTAAACCACTCGGAGATATCTTGTGAGGCAATATCATCCCACTTCTCCGCATCCCCCACCCTTTTAAAGTGAGCTATCAGTTTGAACGGTTCATTATCTAGTGAATTATCGAAGAAAAACGCCTGATAGGCAATCTCCGAAGCTTCTTTCATTAACTCCATGGAGCGATAGTATCTGCTTTCGATCTTGTCTTCCGGTACAGCATGTCCGTTTTGTTTAACACGAACCGCTACGCGATACTTGTTTATTTCAGGAGACTCAGTTGAAACAAAGTAAAAGTAAACTTTGTAACCGACTTCTGAGGCCCTACGCATGATGTCAAGGTTACTTGGATGCGAGAATACGGTTTCAAAAGAGAACCTTCTGCGAGCTGTTAAAAGAGCTTCTCTCAAAAAACGCGCTATAATTTGCGCCAAGCGTTCCAGATCCCATCTTTCTACTATCAGAATTGAATTATTCCCGATTTGAAAGCAATTCTCCAAATTCTGTAAATCAAGTCCGTCGGCTAGCAGCCCCGAATCCGAGGCAAAGCTTATAATTTCGTCCTTGCTACACACAAGCTCATAGTCGGAAAAACCAAATGTTCCTTCTCTCAGGTCGGAGGCGATATCATCGGCATTTACATAGGCGCCGAGATCCAGAAGTTTATTATTTTCTTTCCTTTCTTTAATAGCACGAATCACTGTGCTTTTACCGGAACCATTCGGCCCCGCAAACACGCGAAGCCTGAGCGGAAGAGCAGATCCGGTTCCGGGGTTTTTCAAAGTATTCCAAATTTAAACCTCTTTTAACCGGACAATTCTACCGTCGCTATATTTTTCCACTACCCAGCCATCCAGCACTGTCACAACATATCCCATTGTATCCATTGCCTGCTTTGCGGCCTTTTTACCAGCATTCTGAGCTTTGGTAACCAATTCACGCTTAGTCAGATACTCGTAACCATCCTTTGTTACGTGTCTTGAGGATTTTGCCGTTTTAGTCTTCATAACTATAAAAATACAGCTTTTAAGATAGTAAATCAAACTGCCAGGTCTTTCTCCCGATTAATCAGAACTTCCTAAAACCAATATTCACGCTGGCAGCACAAATAGATTTGGATTTGTCTAAAACGATGAAAGACAGCTTCAACGAACGGTTCGGCATATCGAGTCTTACACGAAGCCACGATAGTCTTCTGATGTGGGCTCACTACGGACACATTATGAATATTCTGAGTAAACCTTGCTACCACCACGTGTCATTGCATCAGGCATTTCTCAATAAAATCGATTATTCGCTCAGTTTTGAGCAGATTACAAGAGTATAACTAAAATAAAAAATAGGATTTTCTCTCGAAAATCCTATTCTGTGCGCCTGAGGGGGTTCCAGTCGAACACCTGGTGGGCTTTTTAGCGTTTCTGGATGGAATAAAATCGGTTTAAGCTAAAGGTATACTTCCAGCTTGTAATTCGAAATCCATTGGGGTAATGGCTTGCTATTCATACTTTTCCCTATTCCGGGAGAGCCTGCAATCACGTATATATTCATCTAATAACCTGCACCCGGCCGTCCTTGTACTCCGCCACAACTCTTCCATCACGCTTGTATACCAAAGGCTGCCCGATAGAGAATAGATAATCCCGCGTCCGTATAGCAGCCTCTTTCTGCCATTCGGCATGCTCCTCTCTGGTCATGCTCCGCGGATCTTTGACCATCCTCCCAACCTTAAATACCACGTCGTCGCCCATAGCTGAAATTGCTTCATTTGAGTCAAAGATACTATGAGAGTATGAAAAAGTAAAATTCAAATGCACTCTGATGAACACTATTATTGATGGAAGAAACTACTTCTATATCTTTGAGTGAGAACCCGAGCGCTTTGAAACTTAGCCGTATTTAATCTCGGGCTGAAAATGGATACAACCAATCTAGTAAGCAGAAACAAACTATAAGAATACCATGAAAAACGAGATATTAGAGGCTGAAGATCCCCAAAAAAAACCTCAAACGATAACGAGGAGGAAGTTTTGATCCAGATTACGACAGAATAACTAAAATAAAAAATAGGATCTCCTTTCGAAAATCCTATTCTGTGCGCCTGAGGGGACTCCAGTCGAACACTTGATTCCGTTTTTGACTCTTTTGAGCACTATTAAATTACTGTAAATCAGAGATATACGTGTAGCTTTGTTTCTTAAGGAATGAGTACGGAGAATTTGATCTTATGATTTGTTTAACAAAGTATTAACATAATAGGGGATCCAACTATTTTATTCAAATACTCTTTTGAACAATGCTATAAGATTCGTTTTGACTTCCCCATATTCAGGCAAAAGGCTTACCGGGATCTGATGCGCCAGACTGTTTTTCCATGCCAGTTGCACAGCTAGTTCACTTTTTGGATTGAAGAGTTGGTCTACACCTTTAAATTGAAGCCCCTTGTATTCCATTTTGATATGGAAAGCCTTAACGATGGCTTTCCAATCCAGGTTCGGCACATTGTTGGATATATACCATATATCGTAGAAATCTCTTGGCGCGGTATAGGAGCGTTGTATGAGTGCCCTGATTTTCTCGGATAAAACTTCTTCGATAGTATAGCAAGAGATAGCACCTGATGGTGGCAAATTATCCGAAAATGGATGAAACAAAGCTTTTTCAACCGAATCGAATACCATTCGTTCGTAGCATATCACCTCCACTTTTATTTTTGTCTGCCAACGTTCCGGGGGTGGCGGGGCTTCATTTTTGGGATGATCTGCACCCCAATATTTCACTATTGCTTCGTATCCAACCTTATTGTCCTGGAAAACCATTGGCTTGACGGAAACGACATGCGTTTTAATCCCGGCATATGTATCCATCTTTACGCATATATCCTTAACAAGGTGTTCCGTCAACTCAAAGTCTTCAGATCTTGACGTATAGTCCAGATCCTCCGAAAACCTGTAACCGGGAAACCAACACTTGCGCAGACAGGTACCTCCTTTAAACACGAGGTTTTGTTTTATTTCCGGGTCAGAGAACATAACAGCTACAAAATGTCCCAATACCCAATCTTTGTCAATTACGCTTTTTGCTACCCCGGTCTGCTCCGCTATCGTCGTTATTTCTTTCCGTAAAATCACCTCAATATGGTTTGCTAAGGATACCTGCTATATCTTCCACCGGGATATTCAATCTTAATTTCCATTTACGCACAAATGCACCGTGGTCTTCGCCTGCAGGATCAAAGAGATTGTACCGGTCATTTACCTGGTTTTCCGCAAACCTGATGAAACCGTCCAATTCCTTTTTTCCGCATAACTCCGCCAGATACCCCATTCGCTTTGTGGCAGCTATGTTATGAATAGCCTCGCATGCAGCGATCAACTTATCGCTATCTATTTCCGCTTCGCTAAACGCCCGGATCAATTCGGCGTAGCCTCCTGAGTATTGGGGCAGGTCAAAACAGTCTGCTATTGTCTTTTCCAGAGAGGTAATACGAAAAGTCCGGTTGCCATACCCCTCCGTAACGATCTCCACCTGCTTGGACTCACGTATTCTTACAAACTTGTAATAAACACCGAATACACTTTTGTCTTGCTTAGCCTGTGTCGTCTGGATAAAGACAGAGTTAGGAAATTGTTCAGTAAGCCCATAATGGTGCAATGCAGACCAGTAGGCAACCGCCCCATCCGGTACCAGGAAACTTCCGATTACCTTGTCGTCCCTGAAGTTGTACCTGCAATATTTTCCCCGCTCGATCCGTGAAAGGATACGCTTGTGCACCAGGTTTTCAATCAGCTCATTGATATCTTCTACTTTATCACCCAATTGCTCTTTTATATCCTTCAGTGTGAATATATCCAGCTCATAGTCATCCAGCAGAAGCATGAAATCTATCTGCTTCTGTGTCAGGTTTTCAGATAAGTAAGTACTTTTCGCCATTACCTTTCGAGTGTATATAAACCCCAATAAATGGGGTTTATCAATATTCGAAATGTAAAGTTATTTGTTTTTCGTTATCTGAGAATCAGTTTCTCTCAAATTTCATGCTCGATCCGGAATAAAGGGTGAGAAAGCGGGCAGGAGCCCCAAAAGCACAAAAGCCCCGCATTGGAGCGGGGACTCCAGTCGAACACCTTGTGGGATTTCTGGTGTTTCTGGATGGGTTGAAGTTAGTGTGAAATCACTACTGCAGCCACGAACATGGACCTCATCATCTTCTGAATCCAAAGGTTCTCTTCGTAAATGTCCATGCAAACTGGTATTTAATAACCGACTTTCATCGAATTGTAACTATTGTTGAGATTCTTCCTTCCGCTTTTTCTTCCCTCTTTTTGTTAGATCAATACCGACAACCGTAATATCCTCAATATCGGAATAGTTACAAGAGATTTCTTTTCCGTACTTATCAAGGTACTCGACAAGTTCAGAAAAAGTAAAATTTGTGCTTATCCTCGGAAGCTTATATGTCTTGTCCTTCTGACTTATAAGAAGATAAATCCCGCATTGAGAACGTTCATCCCTCAGGTAATCTCCGCACAATTGATTTTCTAGTCTTTCCAACAATACTGATCCACTCCAATTGTTAGCAAGTTTCACTTCTAAAGGAACCGGACCATCAAAGCTATTTCCAAAAATACGAAGGTCCGGACGCTTGTCATCTGATAGCTCATCTTCCTGGGCTAGGGAATATTTACCAATAGCATTACTTCTAAGCTCATTTCCGACCCAATTCCTTATTAATTTTTCATTATTTCCTAGATTTTGTAAAATACGGTAAACGCTCGTATCGCCATTTTCCAGATCATGCTTCAAATCAATCAGCTTGAGCTTTATTAACTCATACAATTCTCGATGATTGGAAGGAGTCGAGATAGACTTTGTCATAAATTCCAAAACATCTTTTCCAGTAAATGACTGCAAAGCAGCATCAAGAGTAGCTCTTTTCCTAGCATATTGTAATAAATATGGCCTAATAGAAATATCAGGATGAATAACAGAAAGCTCCCGCAGCGCTGTATATGTAGCTTTTCCTGGAGTCTCTTTAAGCAAAGGTAGCAACTGATCCCTGGCTTGTTGAGCCTCATCTCTTAGTGTATAAGTGAAAAATCCTCTATTACCTCTTTCATAGTCATCCTCTTTCTTGATGTAGCTATACATTATTTTTATCAGCTCAGCCAAAAACTGAGGTTCTTTGTAACGGGTTCTTACTCCACCATGAGGATGCTTGATTCCTATAATATTTAAAACTACGTTCATCGCAAAGTCCGTCGCCAACTTCTTATCATCGAACAGCTCTAAATCTGTCTTAAGCTTGTTTATGGCAACTGAAGGATTAGTACCTATCCAAGAAGCAATCCAAATTGCTCTTAAGTTAATTGTTGATGACATCCTATATCTCGTTTCAGCGAGATTCGCCAAACGCTCATCGCTAATTGAAGCCCCCCCTTCTACTATCTTCAATAGATAGTCCGCAGATTCATCAATGCACTCATTTTTTTCAAGAAAATCAAAAATTGCTTGAGCAAGATCAGGCCAAAGCCATTCGCATTCGCGAAAGACTTTCTGGATGATACTACCTGTCGCCCAATTTGGTTCCGATATTGCCTCCGAGAGTATAGTAGATGTTAAGAAACGAACAGTCAATTCAGAATTGACGCGATATATCTCTCTAAACCAGGCTGGAAACCCACCGTACGAAAAAAGAGCATACCTAAGTGCTAATTCGAGTTCCTCATCACTTAGCCTTGTTGCCAGCCCGAGAAACTCCTCAAACTCTGTATTTAAACCGGACAAACCATAAAAGACTCCCAAAGGGAGAGACTTTTCCCCTCGTTTATTTATTACGTACGTTGGCGTATAGTTCCTCCAAAAACTGATAACATGATCCCGGTAGGCCAAGGCCACCTCTTCTCCGAAATCCTCTATCAGGTATTTCCAGCTTCCCGGTATCCAGTTAGGAAGATTTTCAGTATCCTTGTTAGCGATGAAATCGTAAAGGTAATGTTGTTGATTAGATATTATCCCTTTATCCAAGCCACTATCACGGATTAGATTGTAGTTCTCTCGTAAAAATTGTCTACTCTTCAACTCTTCTTCCTTAGCTCGCTTTTCTTCCTTTTCTCTCTTAACTACAGCTCTTTTATTAGCATTTAATAGCTTCCGTTGTTCCTTGGAGAACACTTGAGGAGCAAAGTATCCGTTTAATCTTCTTTGTAACATTTCTTCTCCCTTCACCAATTTCTCCAGTTTTTGCTTCCAATTTTTAGGCCGCTCATTCTGGTCATATAAATAGATAGCGACATCCAAGGCAATTAATTGATTTTCTGGCAAAGGCTGATTCTCAATATCGTCTAAGATTAGTTCGAAATCATCATTTGTAAACTGGCAATACCTGAATTGCAAATAATCAACAGGATAGTAAGTAATTTGGCTATCGGGGTTTTGTTTTCGTTCGTATGCTACACATTCCCAAAATAGATTTCGTTTCAGGGATTGCCAACCCTGTATCAGATTTAGAAAGTTATTCGGTATAGGATTCCGTTCATAATACTCATAAATAGGAACCTGAATCAAAACAAAGCAACAGGAACTTCTCAATGAGGCAGGATGCTTATTTTCAATTAGCTTTTGCACCGCAGCGCTAGCCATTTCCAACAGCCACTCGAATCTTTGACAAACAGTTAATGAGTCATGCTCAATTAAGGGTTCACTCGATAATATTGGGATGAGCCCTTCAACCAAATCCATTAAGTGAGATAGTTCCAACTCTTTTATGAAGCCCAAGAACGTATATTTAAGAGTGTGCGATGAATAATGATCACCATCTCCTATTCTGGGTAAAACACCTAACAACCACGCAACACCGTCCTTTGAAGGCCTTAATAATTTTACAAGTTCACTAAATACTCCCCGATCGATTTCTACTTTAGTCTCGATGAATGCATTGAGAACGTCTCGGCGATCAGAATCCGAACCAACCTGCCCTACAGCCCGTATTGCTGATTTGAGCGTGTAATTTTCAACGGTAGGATCTTCTGCAACTTCTTTGGCAAGTGACGATGCCTTCTTAACGTTTCTCATCCAGATTACATCCAGCAGTAGAGACGCAATACTAGAACTTTCTTTGTATTGGATAAAAAGCCTGTTTAAGTCATCTGCCATTTCAGAACTGACCAAAGAAGATAGGCCAGCGGGATTTGTAAAAGCTATCTGGGATAGGCGTTGATTTACTTTTTCCAATAGAATTTCCAGTAACTTGAGACGAACCTCTTTTGAAAGAGATGAAGGATCTCCTCCTTCCAGAATAAGCTCCGGATCTATATCGAGAATTTCTCCTCTTATCTGATCGTCCCAAATAGCAAGCCAGGGAAGCAAATGCCTCGTAGTTGGAACAATCACTTTTTCCCCATAATGCTCCCGAATAAAAAGATTTAGAATATAGCGGCGTGGCGCTCCATCCAGGAGAGAATCGTAGAACCATTTAGCTGCTAAGTATTCGCGAATAGCCCGATGATGAAAACGGACTGTTCCGTAAATAGCTTCGTCAAAAATGGGGCGTGTCAATAAGTTATTGATTTCCTGGTCATTCCACTCAGTAAGAATAAGTCTACTGTCTATACCGTTTGATGATGTATCCCCATCAGGGATACAAATGGTCTGTTTCTGCAATAGAGTAAGAGCAACAGCCAGTTTTTTCGATCCATAAATAAGTGATTCATAGTCGGCTGGGTTGGAATCTCTAAAATCCTGCTTCCATTCATTTAGTCTTCTCCTAATATTATATTCAAAATGACTTAAGCGACTACCAATCGATCTGCGATCCTGCCAATAAGCGATTACATCTAACAAATCTGCTGGCCTTGCCACTAAGCCCCTGATTCCTGAACTTTTTATAGCCTGTAAAAATTGTACAAGGTCTCCCAACCCTTGTGCGGCAGCGAAGTTTTTCACTTGCTCATCTGAGAGATCCGATAGCTTGTAAATGCTAATATCAACTATCTTTTTTCTCTCACTATCACTTGGAGAATAGTAAGGTAGACTGTTTTTGAAAAGCAAATAGTCCGTCCTAAACCGCCAGGATGATACTCGTGATGTTATGAATATATGCGCTCGTTGTAGTGCGGTACTAATACCTAACGATATGTATCTGACAGCTTTTGCAAAGCTTTTTGGGCTACTTAACCTAGCCTCATCAACCGAATCTAAAAAAAACCATCCCTTCTCATACCCACCCATCCATTCATCGAAACGATCTTTATCGCCAACTTCAAAAAAGAAATCGTTTTCAGCCAGGTATTCCAATCGTAAAAAAAAAGAGAATCTACCCTGCAGTTCTAGCTTGTGAGCTATGTTTCTAACTTCTTCAGTTTTACCGGCACCCGCTTCCGACAAAATGACTACTCTCCTCTCTTCAAGCAATTCTGTCCAATTTCTCTCAAAGCCACTAGGCTGAGAATCTGACTCCTCTATATCTACTATATCTGTTGAGGAATCAATATCCTTTGAAATCGGCAAAAAAGTTCTGCTCAGGTCGATATATTCAAACTGGTTCATGTATAATTTATTCAAACAATTGCCTGTTTACAAGATTATGATTTTATTCGAAAAATACCAGTGATTGTCAGCTCTATCAACCACTACCTATATGCGAGTATTTAAATACCTCCACCCCAGCAGAATCGATGTGCTCGCCAACCAGGCTATCCGTTTTACTCCCCCTTTAGACCTCAACGACCCTTTTGAACAACTCCCATACATCTCTAAAATAATGGAACCAAAAGTGTATGAGACCATTATCAACCCATCTTTAGCAGAAGCAGCAGAAAACCCGAGCATCATTAAGCAAGTGATCGAAGACCCTGAAAATGGTATCCCCCAGTATCTTCATGATGTACTGCTTCAATTTTTCAGTAGTCAGGATAATCTAATTGAAGTTTTAAAAGGACTAGACCAAGATTTCTTGAAACCCATATTCACGCTGGCGGAACAAATAGATCTGGATTTGTCTAAAACGATGAAAGACAGCTTCAGCGAGCGATTCGGCATACTAAGCCTTACACAGAGTCACGATAGCCTCCTAATGTGGGCTCACTACGGAGACAGTCATCGTGGGTTTGTCATAGAATTTGATCCGGAGAGTGAACTGTTCAAGAATCCTAACTCAAAAATTAAGGGAATAAGAAATCTAAGAAAAGTTATGTACCGAAAAAAGCGTCCTGAGATGTCGGCTTTAGGGGCTATGGTAGTAGACCATAATAAACTCAACGGTTTTGTATCAAAAGTTTTTCTTGTAAAAAGCTCTGAATGGAGATATGAAAGGGAGCTGCGACAAATCGCCTATTTCGAGGATCCAAACAAAGATTTTCTTGTAAATCAGCACGGAATCAGTCTTTCCAAGTTTGCCCCTAAATCGATTCTCAACGTTTACTTAGGATGCAATATAAGCCCTGAAACAAAAATGGAGATTATGAATATTTTGAGTGAACCTTGCTATCACCACGTGTCATTGCATCAGGCATTTCTCAATAAAATCGACTATTCACTCAATTTTGAACAGATTGTGATAGACCAGTTTAAATAAAAAAATAGGATTCTCTCTCGAAAATCCTATTTTGTGCGCCCGAAGGGATTCGAACCCCTATCGATGGTACCGGAAACCATAATTCTATCCATTGAACTACGGGCGCGTTCGGGGTGCAAATATAGGATGTTAATCGTTTCAAAAAAACCGGAAACGAAAAATAAAATGCGTTATACGCCTCGGTACTTCAGCTTTTTCAACAGATCCCAGTCTTCCGTATCTGCCAGGTACATGAAACAATGTAAAAGGCCGTTGGTATTGGTGATCAGCCTGTACCCCTCTT
Source organism: Spirosomataceae bacterium (assembly GCA_037191015.1). Lineage (GTDB taxonomy): Bacteria > Bacteroidota > Bacteroidia > Cytophagales > Spirosomataceae > Ravibacter. The sequence continues at coordinate 143,056 of JBBCKD010000021.1, read as the reverse complement.
CAAACGGGACTACATAGGTAAGGATCTTCTCATTTTCGGATACCTCTCCCCGGTGCTGCAGGTGAAGCGACCGGATCTCCGGTGATGAGAGTACAAGCTCGGTGTAAAACAGGTACATCGCCTCGTCGCTCGTAGCTGTAGTAGGGAAAAGAACCCGGCCCGGATTGAGATGCACCAGGCGGCTTCGATCGATCTCTATCCCGGTCTCTTCACGCACTTCCCTGACAGCTACAACATATGGATCGGGCTCATCATCCAGCATCCCCGCAGGATGCTCGAAAGTAAGGGAACCGTCACAAACCCGCCGCTGCCGTACCAGTACCAGGTGTTTCTTCCCCGTCTCACGGTCTATCAGGCATATCAGTACACAAACCACCTCTCCTTTTATGAAACAGAGCGGAAGAAGGCTTTCTCCTTCAGGACTTACCGCGTCAACATTGACCAGCCCGAAGAGTAACGTCCCGTCGGGGCGATATTTTGTAAAAAGCTCTTCTATACCTCTTACGACATTGCCGTTTTGCTCCAGCCGGCCCTTCCAGAGTTTTATTTTATGAGCGTCAAGAAGACTGCGCGACATCCAGGATCAATTCTGTATATGAAATGACAATGCAGCAAAAGGAAGGCCATATTGCTGTACAAACCGCTTCTGGCCGTTATTGAGGGGATCATTTGTATTATAGACTACATTCTGAAGCTGGTAACCTACCTTGATACCGATTTCCTGGTTAATCCAGATCCTCATGTATACCTCGCTGTTACCCGAGCTCTTCTTCGTCGCTACCGGCAGCAGGCTGGCCATCTGCGGAAAGGCCGTCACAAGCTTGTTGTGGAATGTACCGCTCGAATCAGTTGCATGCAGCGGATCTGCTATTTTGTAGAGCACTTTCGAAGTCTTCCCCGCCGACAGGTTGAGAAGGTCGACGTTTGCGCCGAATTCGATATGGTCAAAGTTGAAATTCAGCGTCACTCCGAAGGCGGCGTTGTATACTGCTATCCGCTTCAGGCTTATCTCATCCTGCTCTCCAGGATTCCCTATCGTTTTCAGTGCCGGGTTGCCGCTGATCATGCCGGCGGAAAACCGGCCCGTCCAGCCTATGCTCGCATATCTGAAACTGCCGAAGCTCAGGTTTTGATAGTAATTGATCGACGGGGTATAGATATCGGGCCCAAACCCTGTTCCGACATCTATGCCGGAATTAACCCTGGATATCCTTTGCGCATGACTGCCTGTTACTGCCGCAAAAACCAAAAGAACAACAAACAAAAAAAGTGATCTCATTCTCGTGTTTAATCTTCCAATGCGCCAAAGTTACCCAAATACACGCATAAACCTACCACGGATCAGTGTATTTCACTTCAGCTTTATCGACGTTCCCTCCCGCGCCGGAGGCTTGTTATTTTTTTAAAATTACCGCTCCTAAAGGCGGCAAATCAACTTGTACGGAAGCTTCTTTCCCATGCCACACCACATTCTCTGAGCTCAGCTGCAACTTCCCGGCCCCACCGCTTCCGAAGTATTCCTCCCGGTTGCTGTTAAAAATCTCGTTCCACTCACCTCCTTCCGATACCCCTACGCGGTACTTTTCCCGGGGAACCGGCGTCAGGTTAAGCACTATGACCAGGTCGTCGGCCGGGTTCCCGCTTTTCCTGGCATAAACCAGCACCGAGTTTTCCCGGTCCTGGGTATCTATCCATTCAAAACCGTCATGTGAGAAGCTCTTTTCATATAGCGCCGGTTCCGACCTGTAAAGGCGGTTAAGCGCTTTCACGCACTCCTTTACGCCTTTGTTGCCGTCGTACTCCAGCAGATGCCAGTCCAGGCTTTTTTCAAAGTCCCATTCGCCGTATTGCCCGAATTCCCCGCCCATAAACATCAGCTTGGTACCCGGATGGGTAAACATATAGGTAAAAAGCAGCCGCAGGTTGGCAAATTTCTGCCAGTTATCGCCGGGCATCTTCTCTATCAGCGATTTCTTCCCGTATACTACCTCATCGTGCGATAGCGGAAGCATGAAATTCTCGGAAAAAGCGTATACCAGGCTGAAAGTCAGCTGGTCCTGGTGCCATTTCCGGAAAGCAGGATTTTTCTCAAAATATTTGAGCGTATCGTTCATCCAGCCCATCATCCACTTCATACCGAAGCCCAATCCTCCCACATAGGTAGGCCTGGATACACCCGGAAAAGCCGTCGACTCCTCGGCTATGGTCTGCACATCGGGAAAAGCCGAATAGACGGCGGTATTCATTTCCCGCAGGAAAGCGATCGCCTCCAGGTTTTCGCGGCCTCCGTAGCGGTTGGGGATCCATTCTCCTTCATTACGGGAATAATCCAGGTACAGCATCGAGGCGACCGCATCTACGCGCAGGCCGTCTACATGATAGCGGTCGAGCCAGAACAATGCATTGCTGATCAGGAAAGAGCAGACCTCGTACCGCCCGTAGTTGAAAATATAGCTTTTCCAGTCCGGGTGATACCCCAGTCTCGGATCTTCATGCTCATACAGCGCCGTCCCGTCAAACCGGTACAGCCCGTGGGCATCTCCGGGGAAATGGCTCGGTACCCAGTCCAGGAAAACCCCTACGCCGGCCTTGTGCAGCTCGTCGATAAGGTACATGAGCTCCTGCGGCGTACCGTTCCGGGACGAACACGAGAAGTAACCTGTGATCTGGTACCCCCAGGAAGGCGGGTAAGGATGCTCCATCACCGGCATGAACTCCACGTGCGTATACCCCATTTCCTTTACATACGGCACCAGGTGCGTCGCTATCTCTTTCCAGGTAAGATGGCGGTCCGGGTCCGACGGATCCCGGTTCCATGAATCCAGGTGTACCTCGTAAACGGATATCGGGGCGTTCAGCGCATTCTTTTCAGCCCTTGTCTGCATCCATTCGTTGTCGTGCCATTCATAGAAAGTATCGCGCACGATAGACGCCGTGCGCGGTGCTACCTCCGTCCAGAAAGCAAACGGATCGGCCTTCTCAAGATGCTCGCCTGACCGGGACACCAGGAAATATTTATAAACCTCGTTATTACCGACGTCCGGGATCCACGTCTCCCAGATCCCTGACCCGTCCCACCGGGCCTGCATCGGGCAGGAGTCGTTATTCCAACCATTGAAGTTGCCTACCACCGAGACATATCCGGCGTTGGGCGCCCAGACCGCAAAATAAGTCCCGATCCTGCCGTTATGCTCCACTACGTGCGCCCCCAGCTTCTCATACAACCGGTAGTGTTTACCTTCTTTGAAAAGGTGTATATCCATATCGGTAAACAGGCTGATATGGCCGTCAGCCGGTGCAGCGCCCGGCGCTGCTTTGCCCGCTGCCTGAGATTCCATAGAGGTAGACTTCTTTTTGCTCATAATGGTTTGATTTGAAATATCCGTCGCGGGTAATTTTTCTTCCACAAGCTGAGATTACCCGCAATATACTGTCCGCACGAGCCAAATATTATTTTCTGCCGGCATCGGAAATGGCCTCTTCCACTTCCCGGATCTTCTGGGGAGAAGGCGCATTCCTGCTATGATACCTGCCGTCAGCCCTGATGATAGAGTAGGTGCCCGGTATGGCGGGCGTCCGTATCCCGAGCTGCATCACCTGCCCGGCGTCGAGGAACAGGTGCGTGCCTGCCAGCTTATGACGTATCACGTATTGCTTCCAGAGTCTCCGCTCTTCCTCGTTGAGCTCCCGGTCTGTAGATTGGGGTCTTTCGGGATCTGCAACATGCAGGTAAAGAAATACCACGTTTTCCGGTACCTGCCGGCGCAGGAAGCCGGCGCTCTCCATGTCGTCGCGGCTCAGATCATTGTAGATATCCCAGTTGATCACATAAATAGTACGACCTTTGTACAACTTCAGGATCTCTTCCAGCCAGTTGCGCCCGTTCTGCGTGCTCTCGGCCATCCAGATACCCGGGGCCACCTCCGCCGGCGTCTTGCCTAGCGGCGCACCGAGGGCCTGCTTAATGGTGCTGCTGTCCTTCACCTCCATCCTGTACAGTTCGTCGAGCGATAATTTCAGGCTGTTGTTATACATACCTTTCCTGATATGCGCGTAAAGGTCTTTTTTCTCAGGCAGGGTATATTGGTAAAAATTCTCAACAAAAGTGGCAGCTGTAAGGAACTCAAGCGCCGGCCCTTCGTAGGCGTCCTTGAGCGCCGCCATCGATCTTTCAAAGTTGGCAATGGCAGCCAGCCTTTCCCCTCCCCTTTTATAGACGCCGCTCAGGAAATCCAGCTCCTGCTTATCCACGTTTTTCTTTTCGATAATCAGCTTCAGCTTGTCCTGCTCACTTTGAGAAAGAGGCGATACATACGTTCTGACGAGGGCCGCAATCTGCTCTACCCGAAGCGACCCGGTATTCCTTCTCGCCGCCGGGGTCTTCACGGCGCTGTTCCTCGAAGCATATTCTTTGAAGCGGTTGGCCCTGAGCACTTTCTGGTAAGTGAGAGGCGACGTCGCAAAACGCTTTACATCCATATCGTCTCCTGCGCCCAGCTCATTGAAGTTGTCCAGCGAATATTCCATTAAGAACGTGGCGCTCTCATCCTCTATCAGCGAGTTAACCCATTCAGTAAGCTCGCCCGACTGCCTGCCGTCGTTGAGAAGATAGGCCAGCGCCCGCTGGCGAAGGTTCGCCCGCTGCAGGAGGCTCTGCTTCGCAGACGCCATTCCCTGGCTTCTGAATGTCTGCTGAAAATTGCTTCCCAACGATTTGTTGGATTCGAAAAGCCGGCTTTCCTGCTCCAGGAAATAGGGGTACAGATTGTTTGCTCCGGCATTCACGCCTTTGAAACTGAACAATCTCGACGTTTTGAACATCGAATCGGCATCGAACGTGATCTCCACCTCACCGCTTTTAGCCAGGAAGGTGGTAAATACCTTTCCGCCGTAATCCAGGTAAATCTCTTCCGAGACCGCAGCCAGCGGCAGGGAAGTACGGAAGCTGCCGTCGGCCTGCAGGGCCGCATTCACCGACAGCTCGCTGGACGGGGCCAGTATGTTATTCCTGGAAAACGTGATACCCGGTGCCTCCCGGTACAGCCGGCCGCTCAGGTTCAACACTTTCCCTTTAATGATCACTGAATCCTGCTGCGCACAGACCGGCCGCAGGGCAGAAACGGTCAGCAGTAATGAGAAAATAAAACGGTTCATAGATGCTGGTTTGCAACCAAGTTAACGAGAAATATCGAAACCGGGCTGAATACCGGCGGGAAATTTTCCCGGATCCTCCCGGTCTTCATATGCTACCTTTATACCATGATAATATAGTTGCTCCTGGTAGTCTTTTCTCAGCGGGAACCCTTCCCAGTCGGCAGGCATCAGGATACGCCTCATATCGGGGTGCCCTTCGAAAACGATCCCGAACAGGTCGTATATCTCCCTTTCATGCCAGTCGGCCGTGCGCCAGATATCGCTCACGGTCGGAACCTTCGGCAGCTCGTCAGGGCCCGGCAGCCGCTCTACCGTCACTTTTATGACCAGGCTATGCCCCAATGGTATGGAATTCAAATGGTAGATCACCTCCATTGTACCTTTCCCGGGCCCGTTGTCGACACCCGTCACACAGGCCAGGAAGTCAAAAAAGAGCTCCGGGGTTTCAAAAAGGAAACGGCACACTGAAGCTATTTCGGCGGCCGGCACCTCTAAATAGGGCTGAATAGCCGCTTCGTCGGCGGCAACGACGATTTCTTCGCCGAATTCCCCTGCCAGGGACGATACAATCTCACCAAAGCGCATGTCTTGATTTATTAAACAGGATGGCTTTCATTTTCTACCTCGAGCGCAAGCTTCGGCGCAAAAGGCCGGTCCTTTCTTATTTTCTCCTGGAGCTTCAGAAAACCACCTATCAACGCCTCGGGCCTGGGCGGACACCCCGGCACATAGACATCGACCGGGATAATACGATCGACCCCTTTCACGACGTGATAGCCGTGCTCCCAGTAAGGTCCGCCGCAATTGGAGCAGCTCCCCATGGAAATGACATACCGCGGCTCCGGCATCTGCTCGTACAATCTTCTCACCCGGTCGGCCATTTTAAAGGTGACGGTCCCCGCCACGATCATCACATCCGATTGCCTCGGCGAAGGACGCGGAAAGACTCCGAACCGCTCCAGGTCGAAATGGGAGGCATATGCGCCCATCATTTCTATGGCGCAGCAGGCCAGGCCGAAACCCATAGGCCAGAGAGAAGACAACCTGGCCCAGTTGACCAGGTCTTCGGCAGTAGTCAGTATTATTCCCCCGTCACCGGTTTTTATACGCTCGACCATATCACAAAAAATAAACCTGGTTTAATCATCCTGCTCCCTGCCAGCCGGCTTTTTTTCCTTCTGCCGGGCGTTGAACTGCTCATACATCTCCATCGGGACAGGCGACCTGACGCTTAAAACCGGGACACGCGGCATTACCCAATCCAGGTATCCCTTCTTCCAGGCATAAGCCAGGCCAACGACCAGGATCAGCACAAATACGGTCATCTCCGCCATGGCAAACCATCCCCACACCCCCCCGGTCGCCATTATCAGCTCCCGGTTGCCGAAAACTACCGACCAGGGAAAAATGAACAGCAGCTCGACCTCGAAAAGCACGAACACCAGGGCCACCACGTAAAACCGCATGGTAAACCGGACGTTGGCATTGCCTTGCGGATCTTCTCCCGATTCGTAGGTCGTCAGCTTCTCTTCGTTTGGATTTTTTACCCGCAGCAAAGCGGAAATTCCCAGGACCACTGAGATTAGGACGGTAGCCCCTACCAGGAAAAGAAGAATCTGTCCGAAATCTGAGATCAATGCGCCAATCAATTTTACGGTTACCGGTCGTCCTGCATTTCGCTGTTTTGAAGGCAGGCGACAAACTTATCTACGAAGTTAAGGCAAAGTAGCAATATCTGAAAGCAGAAATTGAATCCGCGCCCCTCCGGATTATATTTCAATACAGCAGTTTTACACCTGTAAGCAGCCCCGAAGGCATCGGCTCCCACCGGGCTGCATTGAAAGGCTCATAGGTAATGTCCACTATATTAATGTCATAGAATTTCTTCCAGCCGGGGTTTTTCACGTCCAGCAAACGCATGTAATTGGCTGAAAGATTGGTAACCGCTATCTCGAGTACATTCTGTTTCCTTTTCAGCGCTCCGGCGGGCAGTCTCAGCCGGAAGGGAATACTCCAGGCTGTCCCGGCTTCTTTTCCGTTCAGCTTCACATCGGCTACTTCTCTTACATCTCCCAGGTCGAGGACTATTTCCCGGTGCAGCGGGACATCGCCGGGCAGGTCAAATTGCAGGCTGTAAACGGCAGTCCCTGAAAAATAAGCGCCCGAATCGGGCAGCGTCGTCCACGATATCAGGTCCTGCATCACTGCCGGGCGGGGAAGATGAGGCCGGCCTTCCGTGAATGTCAGTTTCCAGGAGCCGGTCAGGCTGAACGAATGCCCGGCCGGCCGCTCAGACTCCGGGCCTCCGGCCTGTTTTTCCTCCAGTATCGCCACAGATTCTCCGGGTAGCAGACCGAGGAAAAACTCCCGTCCGCCGCCCGATTCCCTTACCGGCAGCTTGTATTGGCGACCTGTCAGGGGCTCCAACGCTGCAGCTGCCCCGGCGAAGTTGTTCAGCTTTATCCATCCCTCCTCAAAGCGGTCAGAAAGATTGGCAATAAAATAGAAGGCCCGGTTCCCGTATTCCTTCCTGATAAACTGCAGGCCTTTTCCTGCGATCATCTCCGGAGCTACGCCGGCTTCTCCCAGCTCCTTTCTCCAGTTACCGGAAGTAAAAACATTTTTCTTTTTTACCAGCAGCGCTATCTCTTCCCTGAGCTTTGCGCTTCTTTCCGCGTTGCCGGCCCACCCTGTAGCCCTGTCGGGCAGAGGTCCCTCAAAAATGATGCTAACGCCCTTTTCCGCCAGGCGTTTTAATTCATCAAGTACAATCCCGGGCAGGTGGGCGCACGCCGGGACCAGGAGCGCTTTATAAATCCCGCCGCCGGTATCCAGCCGGCCGTCGGCCGTGCCTTTCACAGCCTTCAGCTGGTTGTCGGAAATGTAGTCGAAGGTGTATCCCTCCTCCCACAGGTTTTTGGCCATAACTCCGAAAGGAAGCGTGGCAAGCCATTTTTCGGTATGGTGCACATCCAGCATCCGGATCGACTCCGGCTCCTCTCCTGCCCCGGCCCACAGGTCATGGATAGGAAAATAGAGCAGGATGTCATTTTTCGGAATGCTTTCCTGCAGGTAGGTCTGCATACGTGTCACGTAGGCATTCAGCAGATGGAAATGCTTATCGAAATGGGAATGGGGACCGTAGTTGGTAGAGGCGTAGAACAGCCAGCCCGGGAAAGGCTCGTCGCGGGGAGTATAAGTGGTACCGTGGTAGAAAATATGGTTGATGCCCGAAACAAAAAGCTCGTCTATCTGGGGCTTGATCTGCGACAACGAAACTTTGAAATGGTTGGCGAGCCAGGTAGTAGTCTCGCTGCTTACAAGCTGCTTCCCAGTCAGGTGCGCCGGAGACGAAGCCATTTTCATAGCCAGGGGATCCGGCCTTCCGAATCTTTCCTCTTCAAAATCAGGGTCTACCCTCAGCCCGGGTATCGGGAATTGGCTGGTACCGAACGACTCGGTTTCCGGGATATCGGCTTCTGCATAGATATCGAGTATATTGGCAGGCGAGCCGTGGGCCTGGAGCCTGGTTTTCATTCCTTTCCGCCGGCTCCACTCCACCCAGGGAATTGTATAATTCTCTTTCAGCAATTCGGCCAGCGTCTGCCGGTAATCTATCCTGACCAGCTCTTTTTCCCCGGCACCGCCTTTTCCCGAAAGCATCCTGACCGCGTCGGCAAAAGGATAACCGCGCCTTTCTGTAAATTCCCGGGCGAAATCAGGAGTCCAGTTGGCGCCGTATACCTCGTAAGAGTCATTGTAGAAAGATCTCGGCAGCGTATTCAGACCACTGAACGCGCGGTCAAATTTTTGGAGGTATTTTTCCATATTACCGCTGCCGAACGGATCGAGCACTAGTCCCTCGCCTCCCGGCGCAGCCCGTTTTACCATCTGCTTCGTCATCCCGGTCGCCACTTCGCCGTTTTCAATTTTCCATTTCATAGCCGCCATGCCAGGCGTCACATCCGGCCCGCCGAAAGGCCACCCCGTCCCGGTCGTCATGTCCACTCCCAGGCCGAGCCTCTGCCCCTCCCCGATCGTAAACTGCAGCAGGTCGACCCACTCCTTACTTAAGAAGGGGACAAACTGTGATTCGAAGCCTTTAGCTCCGTAGATCGGGATGATATGGACTCCTCCCAGGCCCTTTGCGGCAAACCGCTCCATTTGCCAGGTAATATCCGCCCGGTTGGCAGCACTCCCCATCCACCACCAGTAGGTCCACGGCTTCCGGGTATCTCCGGCTTGTCCGAAAGCAGAAAGCTGCAACAGCAAAAGGAGAGCCAGTAATCGGCATGTCCTTCTCAGAACAACAGGAATGCCTGTAAGAATGTAAGCCATTTTTAAAAAAAACCGGGTTAATAATCGACACCCGCTGCAGGATCTACTCTAATTACCTCATTGACAAAAAGCCCTCTAAAATGAGTATCCACCACCCTGCAGCGGATTACATACACATAAACTGATACATTTTTTATGCCCGTTGTCACGGAGCCCCGCGGAAGGCTCATCTCGATCCGTATACCAACATACCAATTTAACTAGTCAAAACTATGGACAAATTTTATTTGCAACCCCTTTGGGATTGGAAAACTGCTATTCCCCGGCAAATTTGCCTTCTGGGAATCCTGCTCCTCTCTGTCATAAGCCTCGCGTCGTTCGCCGGGAAGCCGGCCGAGCAAACGGTTACAGGTACAGTGACAGACGAAAAAGGAGAGGCATTACCCGGCGTCAGTATCCTGGTAAAGGGTACGCAGCAGGGAACCACGACCGATATTGACGGGAAGTTCTCGCTTCGTCTCACCAGCGAAAACCCGGTGCTGGTTTTCTCGTTTGTGGGATATGTAAGCCAGGAAGTGTCCGTCGCCAACCAGTCTGTGATCAACATCCGGCTGGAGTCCGACACCAAAGCGCTGGATGAGCTCGTGGTGGTCGGTTACGGTGTGATGAAGAAAAGCGACCTGACCGGCTCTGTCGTGAGGGTAAACATGCAGGAAAGACAAAACCAGGCCAATGTCAACATCATGCAGGCGCTGACAGGCGCGGCTCCGGGGGTGAATATCGAAAACAGGGGCGGCGCCAGCGCCGAGCCTTCGTTTTCCATCCGCGGACAGAATTCGCTATCGGCGTCCGGCAGCCCGCTTATCGTTATCGACGACATTATCTATAACGGGTCGCTTGCAGATATCAACGTCAACGATGTGGAAACGATCGACGTGCTGAAAGATGCAAGCGCCGTATCCGTATATGGGTCACGTTCTGCCAACGGCGTCATCATCATCACTACCAAAAGCGGGAAATCTGACAAGCCGGTTATCTCCTTCAATACCTATCATGGGTTCCAGAAAATGACTAACAACCCGATGCGCGTCATGAACGGTGATGAGTTTGCGACCCGCCTGGTAGATTACAACCACCAGAGCCTGGTTTACCAGTGGTATGCCACCAACCCGACCAGCGCTGAAGGCAGGCCGGTAAGACCCGACGTGACCAACAGGAACCTGGTTGCTTCCTACCTGCTCACCCAGGAAGAAAGAGATAATTACCTCGCAGGCAATGAGATAGATTGGGTCGACGCCGTGCTGAGAACCGCTCCTATCAAAAATTATGACCTTAACCTGGCAGGAAAAAACGGCAACAAGCTGAACTACTTTCTTTCTGGTTCTTACACCGATGTAGACGGTATCCAGATCAACGACCAGTTCAAGCGCCTGACGCTCAGGAGCAATCTTGAAAGCAACGTCAACGACTGGCTGAAGCTTACCTTCAACTCTGCCTATTCCTATACGGATGAATCGGGGATACCGGCTTCGCTGACCAATGCGCGCGTAGCCAGCCCCCTCGCCAATAACTATATCGGGCAGCCCAACTACGATATTTACCTGGGCGGGGAATTATTCCAGCCTTACCCGCTGGTTTATACCTTCATCAACAATTCGCACAAAACCAACCAGCTGCAGCTGACCGGAAGGGCGAAAATCGATGTACCCTGGGTACAGGGCCTGTCTTACGACCTGAACTTTTCCAACCGGTTTGCCTTTGAAAACAACAACTCCTACCATAATTACAATACACCGCAGGGGGTTTCAAACAAAGGTCTGGCTACCAAAAACCCGATCCAGAATAAAGACTGGATCCTCAATAATATCGTCAACTACCAACGCTCCTTCGACAAGCATAACGTAAACCTTACGCTTCTTTACACGCGTGAGGAAAGGTCCGGAAGCTCCTCTACGCTAACCGCCCAGGGTTTTGACAACGAGGTGCTGGGATACGACAATATGGGGCTCGCCACTATTGCCCGCGTAGCCAGCACGGCCTGGGATGAAAGCAGCATCGGCCTTATGGCAAGGTTGAACTACTCCTTCAATTCACGCTATATCCTGACCGGTACTTTCCGCAGAGACGGTTTCTCCGGGTTCGGAGCCAATAACAAATGGGCCAATTTCCCTTCATTGTCGGCAGCCTGGGTGTTTTCGGAAGAAGCGGCTTTCAGCGGATCGGGCAACTACTATGGCAAGCTGAGGCTTTCCTATGGTAAAAACGGGAACCAGGGAATAGGCCGCTATTCAAGCCTTTCGCGGATGGGTACCCGCTATTATGTATATGGCGAATCGACCGCGGTCGGGCTTTTCCCCTCTACGCTCGGTAATTCCGGCCTGAGCTGGGAAACCACAGAATCTTTCAACCTGGGTCTCGACTACGGCTTCCTGAATAACCGCATTACGGGTACATTGGACCTTTATAGCTCCAAAACCCGGGACGTACTCGTTCGCCGGCAGCTTCCCAGGACAACAGGCTATACAGATGTATGGGCGAACATCGGCGGGATAGCAAACAAGGGTGTCGACTTCCTGCTCAATTCAAAAAACCTGACGGGCGACCTGAAATGGGAAACCGCGTTTGTTTTCTCGCTCAACCGCAGCAAGATCACCAAGCTATATGGCAATGGCAATGACGCCGACCCGGGGAACGGATGGTTTGTAGGCAAGCCTATCTCTTCTATATACGACTATAAAATGTCGGGCGGGGTATGGACCGAAGAGGAGTTCTTCAACAAGCAGATCCCTTATGCCGGGTGGTTTCCCGGGCAGTTCCGCTACGACGACCTGAACGGCGACAACCAGATCACGCCCGACGGCGACCGTACCGTGGTCGGCTACAGGGAGCCTAACTTCCGCTTTGCCATTACCAATACGCTCTCCTACAAAGGGTTCTCGCTGAGCGTCATGTTCAACTCCATACAGGGCGGTAACGGCTATTACCTGGGTGAAAACGCTGAAAACATCAACCCGCGCTACTACATGCCTCAAAGGATGAACAACTCCCAGATCAATACCTACTGGAGGCCTGACGCCCCTACCCGGAATACGACCGGGATATACAACAACCCTCCTCGCCAGAGCGGTATCTACCAGAGCCGCAGCTTTGTAAGACTGCAGGATGTATCGCTGAGCTATACATTGAGCCCTTCAGCCCTGAAAACCGTGGGACTTGCGAATTGTACTTTCTATGTATCGGCCAAAAACCCGTATGTATGGACCAAATGGCAGGGATGGGATCCGGAAGTATATGGCTGGAACGATGCAGGACAGGCGGTCGATAACAGCGTCACCGACACTCCGTTGATGAGAAACTTTGTAGGCGGTGTTCGTTTTAGTTTTTAGTCTCGATTATTATAGAATGATTATGAAATATACAGGAATTTCCTTCAAAAAAATAGCTGCAGGCCTGGCGATGTGCTCGGTGATGGGCCTCTCTGCCTGCAACGACGATATCCTGACAGAAACCCCCAGGGACTTTTTGTCGCCCGACAACGCCTACCTGACCGAACAGGGTGCATTGCAAGGCATCACCGCACTCCACGACAGGGTCAGGGCAGCCTATTATTCTTTCGGAGAATTCGGTACGATGAATTGGCAATCGCACGGTTCCGACCTCGGCTATGTAGGCGAAAACCCCGACAGATCGACGGTGTACCTGAACAGCTACGAAGATATCACGCCCATCGTCAGGTATGTGGTGGATACCTGGAATACAGGATTCCAGATCATCCAGTGGGCCAACGTCCTGATTGAAAAAGTAGAGCTGGCCGACCCTTCCGTTTTCAAAGACGGGCAGGCTGGCAAAGACCTCTATATAGCGGAGGGCAGGTTCTTTAGGGCATTTGCTTATCGTTACCTGGTTTCCTCCTATGGAGACATACCGTTGCTGAAAAGCCCTGTAAGCTCCGCAAAGGCAGATTTTACGAGAGACCCGGTTGCCTCTATCCATGAGCTGATGGCGGAGGATTTCAAATTCGCTTCCGAGCATCTGCCCGATCACGGAAAGGAAGCCGCTCCCGGCCGCATTACCAAAGGCCCTGCGCTGCACTATCTCGGGGAAGTATACCTGGAGCAAAAGAAACCCGAGCTGGCGGTAGAAGCACTGACAAAGCTGGTCGACAACTCCGGCTATGACCTGATGAACCAGCGCTTCGGCACCCGTCTGAACAATGATATCTTCGGGTCAGGGGACCCCTATTACGATCTTTTCGGTTACCGCAACCACAACCTTCCTGAAAATAAGGAAGCGATGTGGGTCATCCAGTGCGAGCCCGATATACAGGGAGGAGGAAGAATCGCGACGGCCTATATATTCGGCCCCCGGTATTTCGACATCGGCCTTACACCCGACGGCTTTCAGGCTTACCGCGGAACGCTCTATAACGGAACGTACACCGGATACTCCGATATCCTTAGCCGCGGAACGGCCAACGTAAGAGGAACCAACCTGGTGTACTACTACGTCTGGAAGGATAACTGGAATATTGATATGCGTAACGCGAAACACAATATTATCCGTGACTTCTATTACGACAGCCCTTCTTCAGCCTACCACAACAAGAAAATCGACTTCAGCCTGTACAATCCCGCCAGGCCTAACCTGATGCTGGATACGACCAAAAACCTTTTCCCGGTCCATACCAAATTCCTCGATCCGCAGAACTACTTCCTGGAGCCTAACCGCGCAGGCGGCGGAGTTACGCATAAAGACTTTTATGCACTCCGCTTTGCAGAATCTCTGCTGCTCCGCGCCGAGGCCTATCTGGGTACGAACCGGAAAGACCTGGCGCTCCAGGATGTGAACCGCGTGAGGGCCAGGGCCAAAGCCACTCCGGCTACACTCGACCAGCTGGATATCGACTACATTCTCGACGAGCGCGTAAGGGAACTGTATGGCGAGGAATGGAGGCTTGTCACGCTGCGGCGGGTCGGCAAGCTGCTCGAAAGAACGCTCAAATACAACGACAACCCGATGATACCGGGTGCCAATATGAAGCCGCATAACGTACTGTGGCCGATTCCCCAGGCCCAGATCGACCTGAATATAGACGCGCCGTTTGCTCAGAACCCCAATTACTGATGCTACGTTGCGGGGCCGTCATTCAGACCGGGCGTCCCCGACCGGAACGGAGAGAACTCCTGATACAACCTGTTGATCGGAAGGTCTCTCCGTTTCGCTCCGCTCCGGCCGGGATTATCGTCCCGGCCGGATTCTGTCAGGCATCAATATATACCTGAACTATGGCTGTTGTCGATTCCATCCGGTTTCCGGTTTTCCGGAATAAAAAGCTTCTTATCCTTCTGGCCATATTCCTTGGAATGGCCCGGGAGACTTTTCCCCGGGAAAACGCCGCACCTGCTCAAATCAGCGCAGGTATTTCCAGGAAGAGCATTACACCCGCCCCGGAGGTGATCAACCGGGTTACTCAAAAACCGTATGGAAAGATCCTTGACTCACTGTTTGTACGGGCCCTTGTTTTAAAGGACAACCGCCGGACGGTCGCTATCATTGCCCTCGACCTGCTCGAAGCAGGAGAATCCGCCACTTCTGAGATCCGTAAGCTCATTTCAGAAAAAATGGCCATTCCTGTAGAGAATATATTGATCAATGTTTCCCATACCCACTCTGCTCTCTGGTCCCCGCTTTTTGAAAATGAATGGGCGGCAGTAATGAAGCGTGACGCCTGGTGGCACATTTCACAGGATCAGAACCCTTACTACCGGGCGTGGAAAAACCAGTTTCCGTTTATCCCTACCACGATGGTGTAACAATTATTCCCTAAACCCTATGAATCAACCAAAGATTGGCCCGATCAGGCTGTCAACCCTGCTGATATTCCTGTCAGGAATTCTGGCTTTTTCCTGCAGTACTGAGCCACAGCTGAAAATCGCTTATTTCCAGGCCGACGTAACGCCCCCGGTCGGCAGCCCGGTAGCCTACGTATCCGCACGCTCCATTACCGACTCGCTGTCGGCGCGGGGAGTAGTGCTTTTTCCCCGTAACCAAAGCCCCGTTGTACTGTGCTCCGTCGATTGGCTATTGGTATCGAACGAATCAGCCGACCGGTTCAGGCAATACCTGGCGGAAGCGGCAAACACCTCCCCCGACCGGGTAAGCGTACATACCGTCCACCAGCACGATACGCCCTGGTGCGATATGTCTTCCGAGAAAATCCTGAGATCTTACGGGCTCGGGGAGACCAGGTTTGACGAAGAATTCCTGGATAAATCCATGAAAAATACGGCTGCCGCTTTGAAATCGGCGATTTCAAAGAGCCGGGAGGTGGCTTCCATCGGCTTCGGCGAAGCGAAAGTCGAAAAAGTAGCTTCCAACCGCAGAATACTCGGTGAAGACGGAAAAGTAAAGATCATAAGGTTCAGCAGCGCCAAAGACAGCGCAGCCATCAACGCTCCTGAGGGACTTATCGATCCGTTTCTCAAAAGTGTAAGCTTCACCGGGAAGGACGGTAAGCCGATTGTAGCGCTTAACTATTATGCGACTCACCCGCAAAGCTACTACGGAATGGGGGACGTCAATCCGGAGTTTATCGGTATGGCACGCAATTCGCTCCATCGGAAAACCGGCATCCCGCAGGTTTTTTTCATAGGCGCAGCCGGGAATATCGCTGCCGGGAAATACAATAACGGCTCACCTGAAATGAGGCCGGTCCTGGCGGAACGTATCGAAACGGCCATGGAAAAGGCGCAGGCCGGGACAGAGCAGCGCCCCGTCCCCGAAAAAATCAGCTGGCGCTCCGAGCCGCTGCCCCTGCCACTTGCAGGCTACCTGGTGGCGGATTCTCTCCACCGGCTGCTTGCCGACACCACCCTGAGCTTCAACGAACGGTTTACCGCAGCCCGCCAGATGGCGTGGCTGGAAAGGAATAAAGATCGTGTCCCGGCATCGGTTACTTCGCTGCAGCTGGGCGATGTCTGGCTGCTTCAGCTCCCGGGCGAACCTTTCGTCGAATACCAGCTGGAGGCCCAGCAGCATAAACCCGGCGCCAAAGTCTGTACCGCCGCTTACGGCGACGGCGGGATGATCTATATCGGGACCTCGATCGCCTATTCGCAGGGCGGCTACGAAATCCAGGAAAGAGTAAATATGACCAACCCGCAGGCTGAACCCGTGCTCAAAGAGACTATCTTTAAAGTTCTGCCGTGACGCTTCGCAAACCACAATACCTTATTCCAGATACCTTAACATTATTTTCACCCAGATGAAAGCCATTTTTTCCAGACCTAATCTTTTATTGGCACTTATCCTGGCCACCGGGATGATGCATTTTTCCTGCGAAAAGAAGCCCGGACTGCAGGTAGCTTTTTTCAAGGCCGACGCCACCCCGCCCATCGGCAGCCCGGTCGCCTACGTCCTAGCCCGGTCGATTACCGACTCTCTAAGCGCCAGGGGGATCGTATTGACGGGAGCAGGCACGCCGGTCGTGATCGTATCGGTCGACTGGATCACGCTCTCTAACGAAGGGCTGGAGTTTTTTTGCGAAAAACTCGCGCAGGCCGCAGGCACTACTCCCGATCGCGTTACGATACATGTGATGCACCAACACGATGCGCCTAGGTGCGATTTTTCGACCGAGAAGCTTATGGAAGAGCATGGGTTGGGCAGTACCCGGCATAACAATGCCTACCTGCACAGGGTAATAGACGAAACGACCCAGGCGCTTACCCAGGCGATGGAAAACCTCCAGCCTGTGTCCCATATCGGAACCGGGAAGGCAATAGTTGAAAAAGTGGCCTCCAACAGGCGCATACTGGGAGAAGACGGCAAAGTAAAGATCGTAAGGCCCAGCTTCACGAAGGACAGCGCAGCTATCGCCGCCCCGGAAGGACTGATAGATCCCTGGTTAAAGAGTGTCACCTTCTGGTCGGGAGACAAACCCGTCGTAACCCTCTCCTACTATGCTACCCATCCCCAGAGCTATTACGGCAAAGGAGACGTAACCGCCGAATTTCCCGGGATGGCCCGGCGGGCCCGGGAAAACAAAACCGGTACGCCGCAGGTATTCTTTATAGGCGCGGCCGGGAATGTAGCCGCCGGCAAGTATAACGACGGCTCGGAAGAGATGCGGCCCGTATTGGCTGCCCGCGTCGAAAAAGCGATGGAAGAGGCGTGGAATACTTCAGAGAAGCGTGAAACCCCTTCGGAAGTCCTTTGGAAAAACAAAATCGTTCAGCTCCCTCCTGCCGCTTTTATGAAAGAAGATTCCCTTCTTGCCGTATTGAAGGATAGCGTCGGCTTCACAGCCGATGAGCGTTTCAGCGCGGCCAGGAAAATAGCCTGGCTAAGGCAGCAGCAAAAAGGCGCCGGCATCAACATAAGCGCATTGCACCTCGGCAAGACCCGGCTGCTGCACCTTCCCTCCGAGATTTTTGTCGAATACCAGCTAAATGCCCAGAAAATGTTCCCGGGCGAAGAGATCTGCACCGCAGGATACGGGGAGGGCGGCCAGGGATACATCGGCACGGAGATATCCTATACCGAGGGAGGTTATGAAACCCTGCCGCGGGTCTCGTCGGTAGCCCCGCAATCAGAATCAATACTCCTGTCGGTTATCGAAGAGGTGTTGAAATAATTATGAATCAAGAATTATGAATTACCACATCACCCAATCACCACATTACCTAATCGTTTTATTATCATGAAATCCCATCTTTTAATCGTCCTTCTGCTCATTGTCTCTCTTTCCTGTCAGCAAAAGCCAAAAGAAGAAGAACGCACTCCGCATATCGTATTCCTGATCAGCGAGGACCCGCTCAATTATAAAGCTACCTCTACTATCCCGCCTTTTGCAAAAGAGCTCTCTGAAGAGCGTCAATATAAAACTTCCGTTCTTCTCGGGGAAGGCGAAAAGCTGGAAGCACATCACTTCCCCGGGCTGGAAGCGCTCGAAGATGCCGACCTGCTGGTCGTATTCTGCAGGCGGCTTGCCCTGAAGCCGGAACAGATGCAGGCGATCAAAAGCTACCTGAAAAAAGGCAAACCGCTTATCGGCCTGCGGACTGCCAACCATGGCTTTTCAGTCAGGGATACCGTAGCCGAAGGATACGAGGACTGGTGGGGCTTCGTACCGGAAATACTGGGCTGTGAAAACCGCGGGTATGAACCCGAGGAACTTGGCACGGATGTTAAAATTCTCGCGGAACAGGCCGGGCATCCTATCCTGAAAGGTATAGACCCTGCCCAGCCGTGGCGGAGCAACGGGCAGGTCTACAAGGTCGCCCCGTTGATCGACACCACCGCAACGGTCCTTTTAACCGGAAGCACGGTAAATGTAACGGAGCCGTTTGCCTGGACCCGGAAAACCGCCGACGGCAGCCCGGTTTTTTACACGGCGCTCGGCTACCCTGATGACTTTAAAAACACGCAGTTTACCACATTGCTCAAAAATGCTATCGAATGGTCGCTCGGTCATTGAAAAGTCCCGGCAACAACCTATTTGTTCTTTGTTATGACATCTCTCCTCTCGCGTAATATCATGCAGGCTGCTGCCTTTGCATGGCTGCTGATCCTGTGTGTTCCCCTCGCCGGCCATACGCAAACAGCAGATAATCCCCTGAAAATAGTAGCCTTCGGCAATTCGATCACAGCCGAACGAAAGACCATTCAGCGTGTCTTTGCCCAGAGGCTGCCTGACCTGCTCAGGGAAAAAGGCATTCACGCGGTCGTGATCAATTCCGGCGTAGGGGGCAGCCACTCGGGCAGAAGAATTGACAATAAACCCACAGCCCGCATCGCTCATGCCCAGGACAGGTTCCAGGCCCAGGTGCTCGACCACAACCCGGACCTGGTCATCATAGGATTCGGAGCCAATGACGCTTATATAGATACCAAAAAAGAAGGCGACCCTTCCAGGATATCGCTGGATAAGTTCCGCAACAATATGAGCTTCATGATCGAAACGCTGCAGGCCCGCGGTATCAGGGTGATTTTAATGGCCACTAACGGATACCGGCCGGGAGACCAGGATTACCTGCACGAACGCCTTTTGCTATATGTCGCCGAAGCGGAAAAGCTGGCAAAACGGTACAAAACGGGGTTTGTCAATAACCAGGCTGCTTTTGAGCACTTCCATCATACCAGCGGTCAATCGGCGGCAGTCCTGTTTGAAGATCACCTGCACCCCAATGACGAAGGACATCGCCTCATCGCCGCCTCCCTCTCCTCTGAAATCGGGAAGGTGCTCGGCAGGAAAAAGCCTGAAAAGAAGCCGGTTCTGGTGACTAAAAACGAGGATGGCGCTCCCTACACTGTTAAAAAGCCACGCAATTGGGATAAATACAGGGCCCGGGTTAAAACCAGGATGGAATCGGTAATGGGGCCTCTGCCCGGTAGCAAGCTGCCGGCGCCGACTTTCGAGGTGGTCGATTCACTGGTAACTACCGGTTACAAACGCCTCAATATCCGGATCGCCGTCAAGCCCGGCGAGATCGTAACTGCCTATCTCTACATCCCCAATTCTGCCGGGACCGGCGGGAAGCTGCCCGCCATGCTGGCGCTGCATGAAACCGATATGCCCGGCAAAAAAAGCGTGGACGGCGAGGGTTCCTATGAAAAATCACGTCAGAACCTGGGCTACGGCAAAGAGCTTGCGCAAAGAGGATACGTGGTCATCGCACCGGATTATCCCAGCTTCGGAGACAGCGTCCCCTACGATTTCGCTACGGACGATTACGAATCGGGGACAATGAAAGGCATTTTCAACCACATCCGCTGTATCGACCTCCTGGAGCAGCTCGATATAGTCGACCGCAACCGTATCGGGGCGATCGGCCATTCGCTCGGCGGGCACAATGCGATTTTCCTTTCCGCACTCGATACCCGCGTGAAAGTGACCGTCAGCAGCTGCGGCTGGACCCTGCTCGACTACTACGACATCGGCCCGGTAGCAGAAGAAAAATACGGGGGCCGCCTCGGCCCCTTTGCCCAGGACAGGTATATGCCGCTGTGGTCAAAGTACGGGTTAGACGGCCGCAAAAAGCCTTTCGAATTTCACGAGCTGCTGATGGCTATAGCGCCGAGGGCTTTTTTCTCTTCTTCGCCCGAAGGCGACAAAAATTTTGACGTCAATGGTGTAAAAGAGGGTATCTGGCTGGCGCAAATGGGATATAGTTTCCTGAATGCAGAGGACAAGCTGCGGGTGATCTACCCGGACGCCGATCATAGTTTCCCGAAGCAGGCCCGGGAAGAAGCGTACCGGTTTATTGACCAGGCGCTCAAATAATTATGAATTATGAGTTATGAATTATAAATAATGAGATTATTATTGATAGTCCTGCTGGTGCAATGCACCGGCATCTTTGCTTTTTCCGGGAACGTTGCGCTTTCGGTCGGGTACGGCGAAAGGGATATCACGCCCGACATAGCCGTCAAAAACTGGGTAACCGGTAAAGAATACCCTAAAGTAAACGATCCGCTCCTGACGAGAGTGATCGTGATCAGCGACGGCGCGGCCAAAAGCGTCATCGTCAGCCTCGACCTGGTGGATGCCGGTGAATCGGCTACGCATGAAATCCGTAAGGCCGTTGGCGCGGCTCTGAAAATACCGGAGAACAACATAATGGTAAGCGCCACGCACACGCATTCCGCCCCCTGGGCACCCGTCTACAAAAAGGGTTACCGCGGTTTGGAAGACGATACCTGGTGGGCCATAAGGTATGTACCTGCACAGAACGATTATCCGCCGTTTAAGAAATGGATGCAGAAATTGCTCGACAACGTGGTGCTCGCAGCGCGCGAAGCAAACAGTAAGCTTCAGCCCGCCACCATCTGGATCGGGAAGGCCGACATATCGGCCTATGCCAACAACCGGCGCCCAGTAAAGCCGAAATGGGGAGTACTTCAGAACAGCCTCCCTAAGGGTTACAGTGTCAAGCATGAAGCCTACAACCCCGATGTCCTTACCGACGGCAGCAACTACGGCCCGATGGACAGGACGATGAGCCTTGTTTCTTTCAGGGATGCCGCGGGGAAAAACATCGTGTCACTTTATCACATGTCGGTGCACTCGGTATCGATCTATCCTTATTCGGACGAGATCTCCGCCGATTGGCCGGGGGAAGCCACAAAGCAGATCCAGGCTACCCTTGGCGGGAAGGCCATCTTCCTGCAGGGTGCCGCGGGAGATATCAACCCGTGGAGGAGAGGGCGCGAGGCTGTTAATGAAATGGGCGTGGGAGTAGCCAAAAGAGCCAGGGGCGCTTTCGATTTCAGCGTGCAGCTCGCTGCCGACTCTGTCGTCGTCAGGAGAGCCAGGGCCGCCCTTCCGCTCGACGAAAAAGGGAAGAAAAGAACCGGGGAAGACCTGGTCATGGCCGAGGTGCAGGCCCTTGCGATCGGGCCGCTCGCGATCGTTACGCTCCCTGGCGAGCCTCTTACCGATATGGGAACGGCCGTCAGGAACAGGTCCCCTTTTCCTCATACGCTCGTGCTCGGTTATTCAAACGGCAACGGGGTACATTATGTAGCCCCTCCGGGTGAAAAAGTTAAAGGAGGATATGAGATGGAGTCGGGTACGGTAGGCGCCGACGACGCCGGCCTTATCCTGATCGAAGCAGCCGTAAGGCTTTTGAACGAAACTGTCCGGATCCCTAAAGCTGACAAGTAAATGACCTCTCCCGGGCTTACACCTTAATCCGATGCGTATACCTATCAACATTATACTGTTTTGCCTGTACCTGGCCGGATGTACCCCGGCTTCGGCGCAGTCGCCCGGGCTGCTCGAATACAAGACGCCGGGAGGATCGGTTAAAAGTATTAAAAAGGCTAGCGACTGGCCCCTTAAAAGAAAACAGATACTCGCGGGCCTGCAGGAGGCCACGGGCCCGCTGCCCGACCTGAAAAACCTGCCCGTTCCTACGGTGACCTTTATCGATACGCTGCGTGGCGGGCTTTTTGACAGGTATACCGTACACGTGCAATCCTATCCGGGCGAAATAGTCCCCGCCCTGCTGTATGTCCCTAACAATCTTCCGCAAGGAAGCAGGGTCCCCGCCATGATCGCGCTGCACGGCACGGGCGCCAAAGGGAAATTCCTCACCGACAGCTCGGCGGCGGGGCCGAACAGGGCTACCGCTACCGAGCTGGCTTATCGCGGGTATATCGTCCTGGCGCCCGATTATCCCAGTTTCGGAGAACTTTCCGGGCATGATTTTTCCAAAGACCGGTTCGAATCGGGCGTCATGCAGTCTGTTTTCAATAACATACGCTGTCTCGACTACCTGCAGTCCAGGCCTGATGTAGACCCCGGTAAAATAGGCGCCATCGGGCATTCCTTAGGAGGACACACCGCCATGTTTCTAGGTGCTTTCGATGAGAGGGTGAAGATCGTCGTCTCCAGCTGCGGCTGGACCCCGTTTGAATACTATGACGCCGGCAAAAGCGTTACCGAACGTTATGGCGGAAAGCTCGGTCCCTGGGCGCAGGATCGCTACATGCCGCTGGTGCGCGACCGGTTCGGGCTGGACTCTGCCCGCATGCCGTTTAATTTCGACGAGGTGATCGCGGCCATAGCCCCCCGGCATTTTTTCTCGAACTCCCCTGTAAGCGATGGTAATTTTAATGTAGAAGGCGTGAAAACGGGGGAAGCCAGCGCCCGCAGGGTATACAGGCTGCTGAAAGCAGATAATCATATGGAAGTACATTACCCCGACGCCGGCCACGACTTCCCGCTGGAAGTCAGGGAACTGGCTTACCGGAAAATCGATGAAGTTTTGAAAAATACGTATTTATCCCGATGAAGTATTCCAGATCAATTAACCGAAAAAGCCGCTTGCCGGCGATCCTCATCCTGGCTGTCAGTCTTCTGAACGTCAATCCGCTGTCCGGGCAAAACAAAACCGGGAAACCCGGTATTGTTTTCCTTATCAGTGAAGATCCTCTCAACTACGAGGCCCATATCACGATCCCGCCTTTTGCCGACAGCCTTCAGAAAGCCGGGCTGTTTAACACTACGGTTTTAAAGGGGCATGGCAAACATGAAAGCTTCCGCTTCGAAAGCCTGGATGCCCTGGACAAGGCCGACGTCCTAGTGGTATTCTGTCGCCGCGTAGCGCTTCCGCATGCACAGATGGAAAAAATAAGGTCTTTTATCAAATCAGGGAAACCCGTAGTGGGTATCCGGACGGCCAATCATGGATTCTCTGTTAGAGGAACGCCGGCAGTGGCAGGACATGAAGCCTGGTGGGGGTTTGTTCCGGATATCCTGGGACATGAGAACAAAGGATATGAGCCCGAGCCGCTGGGCACGCTCGTGGAAGTAAAGCCGGAAAATTCCGGGCATCCGATCCTGAAAGGCATTTCTCAAAAGCCCTGGAAAAGCAACGGTTCTACCTACAAGGTAAGTCCGCTGATCGATCCCAACGCCGAGGTAATCCTGACGGGAAGCACGCCCAATGTGAAGGAGCCTGCAGCCTGGACCAGGAAAAACGACTACGGAGGAAAAGTTTTTTACACCTCGCTGGGGTATCCGAAAGATTTTTCCGAATCCCAGTTCAGACAGCTGATCGTAAACGCGCTGAACTGGGCGGCTACCCCGTAGGTACAGACGGACGGCTGTCCGTCTATAGCCACGGACATCCGTAGGTAGCCCACGGACAGCCGTCCGTGGCTACGGTATACGACATTTGAAATTGAATAAAAAATAAAAAACCGGAAGAATTAAACATGCTGCAGGCCGGAATAAAAACTTCGGGAATAACACTTACCCTTGCCGCTTTGGCGCTTATCTCGGCGATTCCCGGGCTTTCGCAAACTCCTCCCTGGCAGCAGGAAACCCAGGCGGCCGCCTGGCGTGCGCGCGACTCGCAGGCTCAGCTGGTCTATCAAAACCAGATGTGGATCCTGGGCGGGTGGTTCAAGTCGGATGAGGCTCCGCCGCGCGACATCTGGCGGTCGCGCAATGGTAAAGACTGGGAGCTGGTAAATGAAAATGCTCCCTGGAAACACAGCGATTTCCCGATGGCCGCAGTATTCAGGGGCAGGATGTGGATGATGGGAGGATGGTATAACGGCCGTCTGCCCGGGCACGAGGCCGGCAATGAAATCTGGTCATCCGCCGACGGCATCAGCTGGCGCCAGGAGGGGAAAGCGCCCTGGTCGGCCCGGCTTGCCGGTGCGCTGGTGGAGTTTAAGGGAAAGCTGTGGCTGTTCGGAGGAAGCGAGAATTACTACTTCGGAGACAACTCCAGCCTCAAAAATGACATCTGGGTTTCGGAAGACGGTAAAACCTGGACCGAGGTTGCAGCCTCGTCGGCATGGTCTCCGAGGGCATATCACCAGGTCACTGCCTACCGGAACAAGCTGTACCTGATGGGCGGTGGAAACTACACGCCCTCCTATGAAGCACGCAACGATGTGTGGGTTTCGGAAAACGGTAAAGACTGGAAACAGCTTACTGAAAATGCCCCCTGGCATGAGCGTATCTGGTTTACTACCGCCGTATACCGCGACCATATCTGGATTCTGGGCGGGTGGTCCAACAATCCTTCCAAAAACTGGGATGATGCCTGGTATAGCCGCGACGGCGTAAACTGGACGAAATACGGAAACGGAGAGGCTACTTGGAAAGAGCGGCACGCCCATGCAACGTTTGTCTACCAGGACAAGCTCTGGGTGGCCGGCGGCATGACCCCTCCCCTCGTCAACGACGTCTGGTCGCTTTCCTTACCCAAAAAATGGAAACCATAAAAAAATACAAATTATAGTTCAAATCAAGACCGCAAAACAATATTTAATTAACAAATCGGACATGAATAAAAACACCCGCCTTTACACCGCATTGCCTGTGGCGGCGACTTTGCTGACAATGGTATCCTGCCAGGAACCTCCCAAATATCCTGAAGGACTGTCGGTTGAAGATGCACTTAAAAAGTTCGAGCTGAAAGAAGGCTTTTCCATAGAACCGTTCGCTACCGAACCGCATGTTCAGTCGCCGGTCGATATGATCATGGATGAAAACGGGAACGTATATGTCGTTGAAATGGGCGACTACCCGTGGCAGGCGGACACCCTCAATCCCAAAGGGCTTATTAAATTCCTGCAGGATACCGATGGCGACGGAAAAATAGATGAGTCAGTGGTTTTTGCAGACAAGCTTCCGAGCGCTACGAGCATTTTCCCCTGGAAAGGCGGGCTCCTGGTAGCTGCTGCTCCCGAGATCTTTTACCTGAAAGACACGACAGGCGATCATAAAGCAGATATTAAAGAAGTGCTTTTTACCGGCTTCTTTGACCGTAACTCCGAAGCGCAGATCACCAGCTTCCGTTTCGGGGTAGACAACTGGATTTACGCCAACAATAACGGGCAGGCCGGATCGGTAAGCAGGACAAGCAACCCGGCCGCCGGGAAGCTGAATGTCGGGGGCGGCGATTTCCGTTTCAGGCTCGATAACGATAAATTCGAAACAGAATCGGGGAACGGCCAGTTCGGCCTTGCTATCGACGATTGGGGGAACAGGTTTTTCACCCAGAATACGCTTTACATCCAGCAGGCTCCCATAGCCGGAAGGTATCTCAAAAGGCATGCCTACCTCCCTTCGACAAGGGGGAGCGTAAAGATTTATGAAGACGATGTCATGTTCCAGAAAACTCCCCCGCCCTACTGGAGAGCGGAGCGCAGCCGTCGCCGCCAGCACAACTACGATTCACTCGGGCTTGACCGGGTAGAATGGGCAGAAGGTCACTTTACAGGCGCTTCGGGAGGAACTCACTATGGTGGAGACGCATTCCCGGAAGAATACTACGGATCGATATTTACCGCTGAAGTAGCCGGTAACCTTGTACACCGTACCGTGCTCAAAAAGAACCCCGGGAAAGCCGAATTCGAAGCAACCCGCGGCAAAGGCGAAGAGAACCGCGAATTCCTTGCCTCTACCGATTCATGGTTCCGCCCCACTACCCTGTATTCTGCTCCTGACGGCTACCTCTATGTGGTAGACATGTACATGCAGCACATCGAAACCCCGGTGTCTATCCCGGACGATCTGAAAGAGGATATGGATTTTGCGAAAGGGAGCGACAAAGGCCGTATCTACCGCATTTTCCCTGCCGATGGCGCCAAACGCGATCTTAAGAACGTTAACCTCGGCTCAAAAACCACTGCGGAGCTGGTGGAATATCTCGGGCATCCCAACCAGTGGTGGAGACTTACCGCTCAGCGCCTGATACTCGAAAGACAGGATAAATCTATCCTGCCCGCTCTTAAAGAGCAGTTTGCCACTCACCAGGACCCGAGGGGAAGGCTTCACTCCCTCTATGCCATCGACGGGCTGGGCGGGCTTGATGCCTCCCTGGCGAAAGCTGCCCTGAAAGACGCGAGCGAAGGTGTGCGTATTCACGGTGCGATACTTTCCGAAAGGTTTGCCCAGAACCTGCCCGATTTACTCGAGCTTGCCAACGATAAGGACGACCGGGTAGCGCTGCAGGCCGCGCTCAGCCTCGGACAATTCCAGGGAGCCAAAGTACAGGAAGCGCTCGCCGGCATACTCGAACGCTATGCGTCGCAGCCGCTTTATCGTACTGCCGTGCTCAGCTCGAATGCAGGGTCGTCATTGGAGTTCGTCAACCTGCTCGCAAAAAAATCTTTCTTCAGTGACAATGCAGACAGGAATAAATTCCTTGAAGACGCTGCATACGTGATTGCGGCGAGAGGAAATGCCGCTGAACTGACCGCATTGCTGGGGTCGGCAGGAAGCTACGGTGTTTCTTCCCAGAAGGCCATTATCGATGGTATCGGGAAAGGGCTGAAGAAAGCGCCGGATGCGCTCAAAAAATCTCCTGCTCTCGCTAAAGCCATCGAAAGCTCGGCAGCCAAAGTCGACGGAACGGTAAAAGCTGCTGTCGAAAAGCTGAAGGAATAACCATTTCCCACGATAACTCATTGTTCCAAACACATAACGTATGAATAAAAGTAAAATCAGCAGGCGATTGTTCTGTTCTGACATCCTGAGTAACGGAGTACTGCTGCTCGGCGCCGGGTCTGTCCTGGCTGCCTGCGGCGGGAACGGTAAAAGCGGACAAACAGAAGAAAAGACTGCGGCAGAAGCGCCGGTTGAGGAAAAACCGTCAGGCGATCCGTGTACGGATTTTTCCAACGTAGAGCCGTCTGAGATAGAAAAGAGGAAAGCGTTAGGCTACGTGGAAAAATCGCCTATCCCTGACAACCTGTGCGAAAACTGCAAGTTGTTTATACCCGGCCAGCCGGGCACTAACTGCGGAGGCTGCCAGTTATTTAAAGGACCCGTTTTCCTTGATGCATACTGCACTTATTGGGCAGATCCTGAGATTTAAAAAACGCTAACAGAAAGTAAAGTTGGAAAAATCCGTAAATCCTTTTGTCAAGTGGCTTCAGGCCATGGGGCCCGGCCTGATCACCGCGGCGCTCGTTTTCGGCCCGAGCAAGCTCACTATTACTTCAAAACTCGGTGCCCTTTACGGTTACGACCTGCTGTGGATCATCATAGTGGCCATTTTCTTTATGGCCGTATTTACAGCTATGGCTACCCGGATCGGGGCGACCATTCCGGATTCTTTCCTGCAAACGGTCAGAAAGAAATGGGGAAGGCCCGTCTCTGTCGTGGTAGGAATATGTGTTTTCCTGGTTTCGACGTCTTTCCAGGCCGGGAATTCCATCGGGGTCGGGATCGCGCTGGGAGAGCTGTCGGGAACTTCCCCTGCTCCGTGGGTGATCGGCTGTACGGTCGCGGCGGTAAGTCTCCTCTTCTTCAGAAAGTTCTATTCCGTTCTTGAAAAGACGATGATCGCCCTCATCCTGCTGATGCTTTTCTCGTTTATCACCACGTTTGTGCTGGCTAAGCCCGACCCGGTGAAAATGATAGAAGGATTTACAATGCCGTCCCTTCCGGCAGGCTCCCTGGGGCTTGTCATCGCTTTTATAGCTTCCTGTTTTTCTATCGTCGGGGCCCTGTACCAATCCTATCTCATACAGGAGCGCGTCAGGCTAAACCCTGCACTGAAAGACTCGAAAAATGACAGCCTCACCGGTACCCTGCTGCTCGGGGTGATGAGCGCCGTTGTCATCGTCTGTGCCGCAGCGGTATTAAACCCGAAAGGGCTCACCGTGAATTCTGGCTCGGATATGGCCAAAGCCCTTGAACCGATCTTCGGTCACAATGCCGCCACTCTTTTCCTCGTAGGGCTTTTCGGGGCGGCTTTCTCGTCGCAGATCGGGAATGCCTCCGTAGGCGGTACGCTCCTCAGCGATGCGCTCGGCTTCGGGAGCAGCTTCGGCTCCAGGCCGGTCAGGCTCATGACGGCGCTGGTTATGGTCGTAGGAGCCGTCATTGCGCTGGCATTCGGGAAGCTGCCGCTCGAGCTTATCGTATTCGCCCAGAGCGTCACGATTTTCGTGGTTCCCATTATCGGTATAGCCATGTATATAATTGCCAACGACAAAGATATTATGGGAGCGAGGGTCAATTCCTCCTTTACCAGGATAGCCGGGCTCGCAGGACTTGTCCTGATCATCTTCCTGGCGTTGATCAACATTAACGAATTGTTTTTAAAATAACCATTTTTCAGAGTATTCATGACTAATATCAGCACCTTTCAGGAGCAGTTTCTGACACCCTCGGATGAGCTCATCCGGGATATATCAGGCCTCGACGGCGACATCATCATTCTGGGGGCCGGCGGAAAAATCGGGCCCAGCATAGCCCGGCTTACCAAAAAAGCGCTGCAGCTCGCAGGAAAGACCAATAAAGTAACAGGGGTATCCAGGTTCAGTGAGGCGGGGCTCCGCGAATCCCTGGAAGCTGACGGCATAGAGACCATTTCGGCGGACATCCTGGACGACGCCCAACTGCAGGCGTTGCCCGACGCGCCCAACGTGCTTTACCTGGCCGGGACGAAATTCGGCACGAAAGACCGGGAGGCCTACACCTGGGCCATGAACGCCTACCTGCCCGGGCGCGTTGCGGAGAAATACAAAAACAGCCGTATCGTGGTTTATTCCACCGGCAATGTCTATCCCTATGTTGACCTCGCTTCCGGCGGCGCCAGCGAAGACATCAAGCCGAATCCCGTAGGAGAATACGGGCAGTCGTGCCTGGGAAGGGAGCGGATTTTCGAGCACTTTTCCCTCACACACGGCACTCCCGTGCTGATGTACAGGCTTAACTACGCAATCGATTTCAGGTATGGCGTGCTGCTCGAAGTAGCGAAGTCGGTTCTGGCCGAAAAGCCGATCGATCTGTCGACCGGGTTTGTGAATGTGATCTGGCAAAGCGATTCCAACGAAACCGCCATCCGGTCGCTCCTGCACTGCTCGTCTCCTCCCAAGCTGCTCAATGTAACCGGTCCGGAAACCGTTTCGGTTAAATGGCTGGCGGAAGAGTTCGGCAAGAGATTCGGCAAGGCTCCCCAGTTTACCGGCGAGCCCCAGCAGACAGCCCTGCTGAGCAATGCAGCCGAGTCTTTCAGGCTCTTCGGTTACCCGAAAGTATCGCTCAAACAAATGATCGAAATTACCGCTACCTGGCTTTTGGAAGGCGGGGAGACGATTAACAAACCGACTCACTTTCAGGAACGCAAGGGACAGTATTAGAAGTCGGCTATCGGCTGCGTAGAAAGGTGGAAAAGATCCCGGATTAATCAATACAAACGACACAAATATGCTGAACGAAGATAAGAAAGAGCTTTTATTCAGGGGAACGGTGATCCCGGCTCATCCGCTGGCGCTTAACGCCGACCGTAAGCTCGACGAGGAAAAGCAAAGAAGACTTACACGCTACTACATGGCAGCGGGTGCCGGCGGCGTCGCCGTGGCTGTCCATACCACGCAATTCGAGATCCGCGACGCTGAGCACGACCTGCTGGAGCCGGTGCTCAGGCTTGCTGCCGAAGAAGTGGACGCGGCCAATCTCGACAGGCCATTCCTGAAAATAGCAGGTGTGGTAGGTAAGACGGAGCAGGCACTGCGCGAGGCCCGGCTTGCCCGCAAATATGGCTATGACCTGGTTTTGCTGGGAATGGCCGCCTTCAAAACCGAGACGGAGGAAGAGGTGCTGGAGCATGTGGCGGCTATCGCCAGGGAGATACCGGTGTTTGGATTCTACCTGCAAACGTCTATCGGCGGCAGGGCTTTCAGCTACGATTTCTGGAAGGCTTTCGCCGACACGCCCAATGTCTGGGGGATCAAGGTAGCGGCCTTTAACCGTTACCAGACCATCGATGTGGTCAGGGCGGTATGCAACTCTTCCAGGAGAGATGAAATAGCGCTTTATACCGGTAATGACGACAACATCGTCAACGACCTGCTTACCGAATACCGCTTCGACGTAAACGGGGAAAAGGTTACCAAGCGGTTTGTCGGCGGACTGCTGGGGCATTGGGCCGCCTGGACCGGCAAAGCGGTCTGGCTGCTCGAAGATATCAAGCAACAAATAGCGGCAGGCTATCCCGACGCATCAGAATTCTTTACCCGTAATATAGAGGTAACCGATATGAATGCGGCCATATTCGACCCCTTCAACGCCTTTCACGGTTGCATAGCCGGCGTCCACCAGGTCTTGTACCGGCAGGGGCTGCTGGACGGGATCTGGTGCCTGAACCCTGATGAAGACCTGTCGCCCGGTCAGGCCGGGGAAATCGAGCGGGTCTGCCAGGCTTATCCGCACCTGATCGACGACAGTTTTGTAACGGAATGGCTTGAGAGCCAGAAAGCGCTTGCTTAAAAATTAATTGCAGTTTTTTTCGATAGATGGTAGTTGCATATGGCGGCCGGGCTATGCCCGGCCGCCATTGTTTCATGTGTCAGTTCGTCGACAAAACCCTTCTGTTCATCGACACCCGCCCGCAGCCCTGTAACAGATCCGGGCCCGCCTACGTATTGGCTCATATATCCCGGTATTTACCTCAAAACTTAATTTTAAGCAGTCATGGATAATTTTCGTTCAGACAACCATCTCAAAAAGCTGATCGTAACCGTACCTGTAAGGGTCCTCCTCTTTTTCGTACTTTCGCTTTTCCTCTCCTGCCAGAGTGACGACGAGATACTCCCCGAAGTGGAAGCAGAAGGAGCCGTCACGATAGAAACCGCAGGTACTGAGTCCAAACAAACCGAAGGAGATACCGGTACCGCGGCCGATCCCGATGACCTGGTTGAAAATTCTACATTTTCGGGTAAGGTAACGATCCGATTCGGAGCCACGGTGAGTATCTCCAATCCTTTTGAAGGAAAAGGCGTCGAGGTATCGGAAACAAACGGAGATGTAACGGTCAGCGCGACTATTGCAGAGATCGAATATGAGATCTCCGGGACCACGACCGACGGATCGCTCAAAATTTACAGCGACAAGAAATTCAGGCTTTCCCTCAACGGCGTCAGCATAACCAATCCCGACGGGCCTGCCGTCAATATCCAGTCAGGCAAAAGGGTCTTCGTAGTGCTGGCCCCGGATTCGGATAACCAGCTTACTGACGGCAGCTCCTACAACGCGAGCGGGTCTGAAGATATGAAGGGCGCCTTCTTCTCCGAAGGCCAGCTGATCTTCAGCGGCAAAGGCAGGCTTACCGTCAAAAGCAACTATGCCCACGCCATCGTCAGCGACGACTATATCCGGATCATCGATGCCGCCATCACCGTAACCGGCGCCGTAAAAGACGGGCTGCATGCCAACGACGCCGTTATTATAGACGGAGGTACCCTCGATATTACCGCAACCGACGACGGGATACAGTGCGAAGAAGGCCATATCGTCATCAACGACGGGACCATCAATATCAACTCTACCGGCAAGGCCATAACCGCCTCGTACGACACCGACAACACCATTGATCCGTACCTGACGATCAACGGCGGCACCATTACCATCGATACCAGAGACGAAGGTATAGAAAGCAAGAGCATACTGACCATCAATGGGGGCACGATCACGATAAAAGCGACCGACGATGCCATCAATGCCGGCAAATTCATCTATATCAACGGCGGCGACATATATGCCTACAGCACTTCCAACGACGGCATCGACAGCAACGGGCCTATCACCATCACAGGCGGAAAGATCCTGGCTATAGGGGCTCAAAACCCGGAAGGAGGAATAGATTGTGACCGCAGCACTTTCAAAATCACCGGCGGTATCGTGCTCGGGCTGGGCGGCAATACCAGCGTCCCTACTGCGTCGGTAAGCACCCAGTACTCGGTGGTCATGAGCGGCAGCACCGCCGGACAGCTTATCTCCCTCCTGGCCGCCGATAATACCGAGGCGCTGACATTCCTGGTGCCGTTCGCCCGCAGCACAATGCTGTTTTCAAGTCCCAAGCTGAAAGCCGGCCAGACCTATTCACTGTATACAGGCGGCACGGTAACCGGGGTTGAAGAGTTTTTCGGGATTTATACTTCCGGTTCCTATGATCCGGGTACCAAATCTTCCACCAGCTTTACGACCACCGGCATGGTGACCTCCATAGGCGGCAGCACCGGCCCGGGGCGTTAGAAGTTATTACCATCACCTGTCGGGCATACGCTGGCGTATACACCGACAGGTGTGGATGAAGGGCTTTTGTATCCTAATCTGTTATAACAAGTTGCATAATCTGTCGATCCTTCCCTTCCCGGACCTGCACATGATACATCCCGGAAGGGAGACCGGCAGTTTCCAGGAGGTATTTTCCGTCCCGGCCGGTTATCCTGACCGGAACCTCCCTTCCCAGACCATCGAAAACCCTGATAGCCGGGTCTGCCAGGCCGCTTGCCGTTTCGAGGATCACCATTCCTTTTGCCGAAGGATTCGGGTAAAGCTTGTTTTCAGAAACGATACTTTCTGATTTTTTGAAAGATACCGCGCGGATTGCCGAGTAGGCGTAGGAACCGTCCATATCGACTATTTTCAAACGGTAATAGTTGAAAGCGGCCGCCGCTGCGGTTGAAAATGGAAAGTTGAAAGTTGAAAGTGGAGAGCGGTCGCCGCTGCGGTTGAGAGTTGAAAGTGAGGGGTTGTCAGTGAAGGTGTAGCTGCCGCTGCCTTTTGCTGCTACGGTGCCGAGAGCCTGCCAGGTGCGGGCGTCGGCGCTACGCTGTACATCAAAATGGGAGGCATTCACTTCTCCGGTAGTCTGCCAGGAAAGCTGAACAATATTTTCCTGTTTCGCGGCTTTGAACGATACCAATGTCACCGGCAGTGAAGCGTCCTGATTTTCGTAGGCGCCCATGTCGATGGCAGCGCCCCATAGCCTTGGGTTACCGTCCAGGTCTTTCGCACCTGGCAAATCACCGTAGGCTTCATTGCTCCCCGCATTGATCGCAGGACTGGAAAGAGAAAGGCGATAATCCGGGCCTGCAGGGTTCACAAAAAGCGGATCCGGCCCCCCGATAATATTGTGACTGCTTTCATCATCCATATCACCTGCATAATCACTAAAGTAGTTACCCCAGATGATACTATTATAGATTAACGAAGAAGCGCCGTAGTTGGTGATTCCGCCTCCCAAAAGTTCCGAGGCATTGCTGGTGATTGTAGTATTGATCACGGTGAGGGAAGAACTATTCCCGTTGTAGATCCCTCCCCCGCCGTCGCCGTCTGTCGTCGCCGTGTTGTGATGGATCAGAACGTTGGTTAATACCGTAGAAGAAGAGAGATCGTTATAAATCCCTCCACCCGAATTAGCTGTGTTGTGGCTTATCGTTACACCGGTAAGCGAAGGAGAAGAACCCCGGTTGTACATCCCGCCTCCGTATCCCTGAACCGCGGAATTCCCGGTAACGGTTACGCCGGTAAGCACAGGAGACGCATTTTCATTGTAAATCCCTCCACCGCTGGATGTGGTCGAATTCCCGGAAATAATGACATTCGTCAGCGTCGGGGCGCATTCCCAGTTGTACATCCCCCCGCCTTCGCCTGTACTGATGTTTTCTGTAATCACCAGGTTGGTCAGTGTGGGGGAAGCATAGAGGTTGGCTATTCCGCCGGCGTAAGTGAAGCTTCCTTTTGTGATGGTGAATCCATCGAGGATAGCGGAAGCCGTTAAGAGATTGCTTTCCTCAAACCCATTGTTCACTACTATTCTTTCATCATTGCCGTGCAGGATCGTTGGATTTGCTTCCCAATCCCGGTCATCCATCCCGGCGTCATTGTCATCATCCGGGAAGCCCCCGTAGATGGCCACGCCGTTTTTCATTTTCAGTCCGTCTCCTTCAGGATAATAGGTGCCTTTGGCTACCCATACCTGCTCCACCCCAGGGGAGTTGACGGCTGCCTGTATATCGCCCATAGCTTCGGCCCACGAAGATCCGTCGCCCGTACCGCCTACTTTTACATACAGGATCGGCGGACCCTGCTGAACAAAAACCGGTGTCGTACTCCTGATATATTTAAGGTCTTTGTTAGCGAAATCGTAGTAGCTGATGGCCGGTGTGCCGTTGACCTCCGCCAGGGATGTCCGGCGGTATTCAAAACCCGTCAGTGCAATGGTCGCATTCATTACATCCAGCACCTGCGGCGCCGTCCATGCGCCGCTGCCCTCTGCCTCGCTTCCCCGCACGAGCCTTAGTTCGACAGAACTGCTTTTCCGCGTCAGGTAGCTGATGACGGGGACACCATTTATGAATGCCAGTGAAGTGCCATATCCTGTATCATCTCCCGAGTCCAGCGTCAGCGGGGTTCCCCAGGAAGTACCCGCCGCATCGTTGGCGCGGACATACCTGAGATTATTGTTTGTCCAGTTCTGATAGGCAATGGCCGGTTTTCCATCTACTATACACATAGATGCGAAGCGCCCGTTATTACCATCCGTATCCACTACCTGAGGCGTGGGCCAGTCGGCCCCCGAAGCGTCGTTGGCCCTGACATACATAAGTTCTCCTGACGCTGTATTGTAATAGGCTACTGCGGGGCGGCCATCTACCACCAGCAGTGTACTATACCGCCCTCTTGAATCTGAAGATGCGCCGTTATCCAGGGTAACCGGCGTATCCCAGGTAGTTCCCCCGGCATCGGTAGCGCGTACATACACCAGGTCGTAGTTGATCGGATCGTAGAAGCTGACGGCAGGGAACCCGCCGACAATAGCAAGCGACATTTCCATGGTCGCTCTGCTGGCTATGGTACTCACAGGATCGGCCCACGCATCGCCGTCAGCATGGCTGGCCCTTTTGAGCCTGATCGCGGTAGTTACGTTCGTGTTAAAGGCTAGCATTGGGCTTCCCGCTTCTCCGGATAAATTCGAGAGGCTGACAGGGTTGGAGTGGGTGATGCTGTTCACAAGCACGGGGGCGGCCGACCAGCCTGCTCCCGAAGCATCCTCCGCTCTTATGTAGTAAAAGCCTCCCCCTTTTGCATGATAGCTGATAGCCGGCTTACCATTAATGACACACAGGGAATTGTTTTCCCCGACATCGTTGACTGTCGCGCTGTGCTGGCTGCGTACCGTCTGTGGAGTACCTGTAAAGGATTGGGCCCCGGCGGAAAATGCCGCCAGGCAAAAGCATACCAACAAGGAGGTAGAAAAAAATCTCATAATAGATGTACAATTATATTGGAGGGAATATCTGGTCAAATCGCTTTTCAGGTATAAAACGGATTGCCGGCCGGAGCGGGGCGGATCACTCGATCAACAGCTTCAGTACCCGCCGCCCGCTTGTGCCCTGTACCTGCACATGATACATCCCGGAAGGGAGATCGCTTGTTTCCACATAGTATTTTCCGCCCCGGCCGGTTATCCTGACCGGTGCTTTTCGGCCCAGCCCGTCGAATATCCTGATGGCGGGTACTTCCCGGCCGTCTGCAGTTTCAAGGATCACTGTCCCTTTTGCGGCTGGATTTGGGTAGAGCTTATCCCGGGAAACAGTATTTTCAACGTTTTTTAGCGAAACAGAGCGGATTTCGGAATAAGCATACGTACCGTCGAAGTCCACCATTTTCAAACGGTAATAGTGGAGAGCGGTCGCCGCTGCGGTGGATAGTTGAAAGTGGAAAGTTGAAAGTTGAGAGCGGCCGTCAGTGCGGTTGAAGGTGGAAAATAAGAGGTCGTCGGTGAAGGTATAGCCGCCACTGCCTTTTGCTGCTACGGTGCCGAGAGTCTGCCAGGTGCTGGCATCGGCGCTGCGCTGCACATCGAAATGTGATGCATTCAATTCTTCGGTCGTTTGCCAGGAAAGCCTTATGGTATTTTCCTGCCTGGCGGCTTTGAATGATACCAACGTTACCGGCAGCTCTCCTTCCTGGAGCTCATAGGCCCCCATATCGATGGCTGCGCCCGACAGCCTCGGTTTACCGGCAAGATCTTCCGCACCGGCGGGTGTCCCGTAAGCGTCATTGCTGCCTGCATCGACTGCCGGGCTAAGAATAGACAGGCGATAGGCGCCGGTAAGCAAAGGGTCGGTACCGGGCGGAAGGTTTTGGCTGACCGGTAAGTAATAACCGGGGTTGCCGGCTTCTGTCTGGTCCTGGACGAGACTGTACCCGGTGTCGCTCAACTGGCCGGATACACCGTTCCCCCAGATAATCGAATTCCGGACGACGCAGGATGCATTGTGATTGCTATACCATTCTGCTCCGTCGCCTGTACCTGTAGCGGTATTACCGCTGATGGTCGCGTTGGTCAGCTTTCCGGTATTCGGGGAAACAATGAAAACTCCCCCTCCCAGGTTGCTGCTGTTGCCGGTGATAAGCACATCGGTCAATTCCATATAGTGCGAACTGTTGAAAATCCCGCCGCCGTTCCGGATCGAGGTGTTACCTGAAATGATCACGCTGCGCAGTTTGGCGGAGAGTCCGGAATAGAGGAAGATCCCGCCTCCGTCGCTGGTCTCGCTGCTGAGGTAATTGCCGGTAACGGCTACGTTGGTCAGCTCCAGGGTTGTGTTGGTGATGCTGGAAATCCCGCCTCCTCCGCCTCCGGCTTTATTGCCGGTAATGGTTACATTGGTCAGTGTAGCGGAAGAATACATGTAAAGGGCGATCCCGCCGCCGGTCGAGCCGGCACTGTTGCGGTGGACAATCAGGTTGTCGAGTATAAGAGAAGAGTATCCGTTTATGAAAATCCCCCCGGCCCAGTGCCTTAAAAGGGATCGCCCGTTTACCATGATGTTATTCTCGCCGTCTGCATTTCCCCCTTCTATGGTAAAGCCGTCGAGCCCTGCCTGCCCGACATCGTCCGTGCTGATCACTACGTGGTAGGCGTTGTCGCTGTTGTTTGCAAAACCCGGCCCGTCATCTCCTTCAAGGTCGCCGCTCAGGATAGTCTCGTTGACGGGGTCGGCCAGGTTGCGGTCCGTGATCTCATCTTCGGTTCCATCGCCGCTAAAGCCCCCGTACAGGCGGACATCCTTTACCATCACAAAGGCATTGTCCCGTATGTCGGCGGTAGGAATGTCGGCGGCATTATGTGCAGGAGTATAGACGCCTTTCGCTACCCATATCTGCTCTACGGTTCCCCGAGAGGCGGCATTGAGTGTTTTGGCCATTTGCAGCGCATCGGCAACACTCCCGAGCGCGTCGGCCCAGCTGCTCCCGCTGCCTGCTGCGTTTTTCTTTACATAAACAATACCATTCGGGTCAGGGCCGGCCAGCGCAGGAGTAGTCATGCCGCAGACAGGAATAAATAAAAGCGGTGCAGTATAAAAAGAAAGAAACCGGTACGGAAGCATCATAAGGTTGTGTTATGGGTACATTTGGTATTTGTCCCAAAACACGCTCCTAAGCATGAAACGGATTGTCAGCCTGGTTGCAGATTTTGTTGCGGAGGTTGCAGGAAGCCGGAAATTGTGGTAGAAGAGACGCAGGGCTCTGTGTCTGTACATTGCAGCGGAGGGGAAATTGTAATTAATTCCCCCTCCGCTGCCTTCCGTACTCGGTCGGTGTCATGCCGAATTGCTCACGGAAACATTTGCTGAAATAGGAAAGATTGTCGAAGCCGACCTTGTAGGCGGTTTCGGAGACCGGGGCGCCTTTCCCCAGGAATTGGGCGGCCCGCTTCATACGGTAGGCGCGGATAAGATCATTTGGCGGCAGACCGGTCAGGGTTTTGATCTTGCGGAACAACGTGGTGCGATGCATGCCGAGCGCAGCGGTCAGCTCATTTACGTCGTAGGACGTATCGTCCAGGTTGGCTTCCAGGAGCTCGTGGATCTTTCTGACAAACGGGTCGGAAATTTCACCGGGAATCTCCCCGGGAGATGCTGCCGAAGCGTCGATCTGCGATTGAAGCCAGGTCCTGTACCTTTGCTGCTGCTCCAGCAGGTTGGCAACCTGTAACCGGAGCTCATCGGGGTGGAAAGGCTTCGTGAGATAGTGATCCGCTCCCTGCGAAAGCCCTTCGAGACGACTGTCCTGCGATACTTTGGCAGTCAGCAGGATCACCGGGATATGCGAAGTACGCAGGTCTGTTTTCAATTGATGGCAAAGGGTATAGCCGTCCATAACGGGCATCAGTACATCGCTGATGATCATATCGGGCATGACGGCAACTGCCTTTTCAAAACCTTCCTGCCCGTTAAGAGCCTGTTCTACCCGGTAATGCTCCGGCAGGCAGTCTGCTATAAAATCCGAAAGCTCCTTATTGTCTTCGACAAGCAGTATTACCGGAGGCGTCGCCGCAACAATGTCCCCGGTCCCCCCGGCATCAGAAAGTCCGTTCCGGGGCAAAAGATAGTCCTGCCGGAGTTGTTCTGCCTTTTCTTTTCCTTCGACAGCCTCAAAAGGCAGGAATACTGTAAAGACCGAACCCTTACCCGGCTTGCTTTTCACGCGGATATTTCCCCCCATGAAGCCGGTCAGCTCCTTAACCAGCGCCAACCCGATGCCGCTTCCCTCCTGCTCTCTCGTGGTCGAATCGTCAAGCTGGTAAAACCGGTCGAATATATGGGCCAGCTTGTTTTCCGGGATCCCTTTGCCCGTATCGGATACTTCCAGGCCGATCCCGCCTTCGGTAGTTGTTAGGGCTACACGGACACTGCCGCCGTTTGCGGTGAATTTGATAGCGTTGGCTACCAGGTTATATACCACGCTTTCCAGCTTGGGCGCATCGAACCAATAGTGTCCCGTCCCAAGATCGGAATGAAACAACAGTGAGATATCCTTCCCCGTAGCCTGATCCCTGAAAGAATCCACCAATTGATGTACAAACCCGGTGAGGTCGCCCGGTTGCCGATGGACTTCCATCGTACCTGCCTCTATCCTGGCAAGATCCAGCAACTGGTTGACAAGCTGCAGCAATTGGTTGGCATTACGTTCGATAAGATCCAGCCTGAACTCGTTTTTCTCCCATTCAGACGGCGCATTTGCTGCTTTTCTGAGCTGCCGTACCGGAGAAAGGATCAGCGTCAGCGGTGTGCGGAACTCATGGGTAATATTGGTAAAAAAACGGGTTTTGAGATCATTTACTTTTATGAGCTGCGCCGCTTCCTTCTGTTTGAGGTAGAGCCTTGCAGCGCCGTACATTATACCCATGACCGCAAGCGTATAGAACGCATAGGCCCACCAGGTGGCCCACCAGGGCGACGCGATGCGGAAAGTCAGCACACGCTCATGCATGCTCCATTTACCCGATGTATTGGAAGTATTTAACCTCAGCTTATAATCACCCGGCCCCAGGTTGGTATAGACCGCTTCGGGCCGGCCCGAGACTAACCAATCGCGGTTCACCCCTTCAAGCAAATAACGGAACCGCATCTTTCCCGGGTTGTTGAATTGCAATCCCGCAAACTCTACCGTGATGAAGTTCTGGTTTGATCCAAGCTCGAGATACCCTGTCAGGTGGACCGGAAGCCCAATGCCGTTCTCCTGCAGCGGCTCATTATTGATCTGAATACCGATAATTTCAGTACGGGGATCAAAAGCATCCTCTGTAACCTGGTTCGGGTAGAAGGCCGTAATCCCCTCCAGCCCTCCCAGGATAATACGGTCGTCGGGCAGATGGAGAAAATGAAACCGGTTAAATTCGTCGGCCTGCAGGCCGTCTGCACGCGTATAGGTTTTAGTCTCAAAGGTCTTGCGATGCATCCTGCACACACCTTTATTGGTCGCCAGCCACAGGTAGTCGCCGGCATCGGGTATGGCGGCATAAATGACATTGTTCGGAAGGCCGTTTTCTTCGGTGAACCGCCTCGACCGGCCCGTTCTTTTGTCAAACAGGCACAGCCCGTTCCCGAAAGTGCCGATCCAGAGCACATTGTCGTCGCCGGGATCGGCAAAAATACAAAACAGGGCGTCGCTGCTGAGTGTCGAAACGTCCGCGGGATCGTGTGTATATCTTTTTATCTGTCCCGTCGTACGGTTTACCCTGAACAGGCCATGCGTGTTGGTAATGACCCACAAATCCCGGTCGTCGACCACAAACTGCAGCAGGCGCATGTAACCCGTCCGGTCGCCTGTAAGCCGGGGCAGGTCCAGGTTGAAGGAAAATCTTTTCCAGTTGTTGGTTGTTTCATCGTACCATGCAGCTATGTTGTCGTACAGCGCCCATATCTTACCGTCGGGATCAGTTGCCAGTGGAACGGGAGGAGCCGGCTCATAGCTTTGTATCGGAAAGAGGAACGGGATTTTATCCAGCCGGCGGGTCCCGGGATCCCAGCGGTAAAAGGGTGTAAACCCTGTGTTGAACCAGGTCCTGCCTTTCCTGTCATTGGTGGCCCTGAAATAATAGGGCGATGTTTTGGGAGAGAGCTGCGGCATCTGCGCCGGGTCGATGCCCAGGAATTTCGAAAGCAGGTCGGTATGAAATTTCCTATCGAATGCCTCCGCCCGGAAATTGCCGGCCATCAGGTTGAACTTATATACCCCCTGCCCGTCCGTTCCGAGCCAGAGTACGTTGGTCTGGTCGACACAGACGCTCTGTATGCCAAAAGCAGTATTGCTGCTCAGCATCTGCACCCCGTGTTGCGGATGGAACCGGTAAAGGTTTCCATGTTGCACGAAGTAATCGTTACCTTCCTGGTCGGTAGCAAACCGGGTAGCGGCGCGGTCTCTGGATTTCCGATCTGTGCTCTCCAGCCGGTAGGAATTGACAACTCCTTTTTCCGGGTCAAAAAGGGAAACATAGTGTTTTGAAGTCACTAGCATATTGCCCTCCCGTCGCTGGTAAACCCCGAGGATGTCATTTTCAGGTAACGACGATGAATTCCCTTCTTCATTCCGGTAATGCTTGAACCGCCCCGAAACGGGATCCAGCCGGTCGAGCCCGTTCGCCGTGCATACCCAGATATACCCTTTTGGATCTTCAAGGATCCCGAAAACATCGTTGTGGCTTAGTGAAGCCGGTTCTAGGGGATTATGCAGAAAAAGGCGGGTCTGCCCGGTCTTCCTGTCGTATGAGGCAAGACCGGTTCCCCTGAAAAATCCAACCCAAAGCATTTCCCGGCTGTCGAACAACACCTCATACGGCTTCCAGGGAAAGGCTTTCTGAAAGGAAGGATGCTGCGAAATATTTTCGAAGGTTTCATCGCAAGGGTTAAAATAATCGATGGTCCCTTTTTCGGTGACAATCCATATCCCTCCTTCCCTGTCTTCTTTCAGGCCGATAACGGCTGCACTCGAAATTGAAGGCTGGTCCTTGCCGGAAGGCTGGAACACCCTGAAATTACGCCCGTCGTAACGGCACAGGCCGTCCAGGGTGGCCATCCAGATAAAACCCTGCCTGTCCTGCAGGATCGCCGGGTTAAAAGCCTGGGGTAATCCCTGGTCGCTGGTGAAATGTACGGGCTGCGGCAGGCCTTCCCACTGCCCGGAGGCAGCCTGCGTAAGCCCGCAGAACAGCGTCGCTAAAACAGCAATACGATTCACAGGCGATTTCAGGCAGGCCAATTCATTGTAAGGTTTACTTCCGGTATATGCGTTTACCTGCAAATATAACCATCGCGCAACCATATTGACAGCATCTGCAACCATAAAGAATCCCTGCCTGCCCGTACCGATAAATATATTATCTGAGTACCGGTTAGAATCCGATAGTCTTTAGCTTTATTCTTTCAGTATTAAAGAGTAATTGCTGATATATTCTTTTCATTTTACCCTGTCATTACGTTTACAAGTAAAGTTTACAATGAAGCATTCTAAAAAAACAACGCAAAAAAGCGCTGCGTCCAGGAGGGATTTCATCAAAGCCTCTTCCCTGGCTGCATCCGCTTTCTTCATAGTCCCGAGGCATGTAATAGGCAAAGGGTATGTAGCTCCCAGTGACAAGCTGAATATAGCCGGTATCGGCGTGGGAGGAAAAGGCAAGAGCGACCTCACTTCGTTCGCGAAGAGTCCGAGGGTAAATATTGTAGCGCTTTGTGACGTGGACGACCGCCAGGCGGTAGAGTCGAGAAAGAATTTCCCGAACGCGAAATACTACAAGGATTTTCGCGAAATGCTGAACAAGGAAAAGAACAATATCGATGCCTGCTCTATTTCTACTCCTGACCATACCCACGCCGTAGCTACGCTGGCCGCTATGCAGCTGGGCAAGCACGTATATACGCAAAAGCCGCTTACGCATAGCATCAATGAGGCCAGGATACTGACGCAGGCAGCTAAAAAATACAAAGTGGTTACCCAGATGGGCAACCAGGGCGGATCGGGCAACGGCGTGCGCCGTATGAAAGAGATCTACGATTCGGGCATCATCGGTCACGTTGACCGCGTGCTTTGCTGGACAAACCGCCCGGTGTGGCCGCAGGCTGTTCCTACCGATAAGACATTCCCGATCCCGAAGGAGCTTAATTTCGATCTCTGGCTGGGCCCGGCTCCCAAAGTACCTTATAATGAAGCGTACCTTCCCTGGAACTGGCGCGGATGGTGGCCTTACGGTACAGGCGCGCTCGGCGACATGGCCTGCCATATCATGGACCCGGTCTTCAGGATCCTGCCTATCGACTACCCAAAATCGGTAGAGGCAAGCGTGGCCGGCAACTGGACCATGACGCTGCGTCCCCAGGACAACGCGCCGGCATGGACGCCTTTTTCGAGCAATATTCATCTCGTATATCCGCGTAAAGACGGCTTGGGAGATCTCAAGGTAAGCTGGTACGATGGAGGCATTCTCCCCGAGCTTCCTGAAGAGCTGAAGGAAGGGGAAGAATTCGGAAATTCCGACGGAGGCGTATTGTTCATCGGCTCCAAAGGAAAGCTGATGGCAGATTGCTACGGTGCGCGCCCCCGTTTGCTTCCGTTGAGGGATAACGAGTTTGTCAATATCCCCGAAACCATCAAAAGGGTACCCAACGAAGATCACTACCTCAACTGGGTGGATGCCTGCCTGGCCGGCTACGGAAATGCCGAAACCAGCTCGCCGTTTGAATATGCAGGACCGTTCACCGAAAGCATCCTGATCGGCAACGTGGCGCTCCGCACCTGGATGCTCCGCGATAATCCTGAAGGCAGACGGACCGTCGACAAGTACAACGGCCGCAAGAAGCTGCTGTGGGATGCCGCCCAGGGCAAGATCACCAACTGGGACCTGGCCAACCAGTATGTAAACCGCGAATACCGCGACGGCTGGAGCCTAACGCTTTAAGCTCAGATCCTCCAAATCAGAAAAGGCCGCCCGAAAGGGTGGCCTTTTTTTATAAAGGCTCTTCGGGAAGAAAATCCCTGGGCGAGCAGTTCAGTACCCTGGCCAGGTCGTTCAAACGCTTAAGGCTATACTTGTCATCAGTCCTGGGGCTTTCTACAAGTCCTATATACCCCTCCGAGAGCTCAAGTAAAAAGGCGAGCTCCTTCTGGGAGATCCCCAGCTCAAGCCTCTTTTCCTTGACCTTGTCTATGACATATTGCTCTATAGGAGTAGGTAAACTCATAGAGGCGAATAAACCGGGTTTAAAAAAATTATCTACATAGCTATAGCTATGTTTAATATTTTATTATATTTGTTGAGCAGAACGTCTATACCCGCTTCTAAAGCAGAAATACCTTCATTGACCTATGAACAAACATTTACTTTACCCACTAATAATTCGTCATCCTCAGTGAGGCCGGGCCGCAGATTCATACGGTTAGCCCGACGGAGATACTCCGTCGGGCAGGTCCGGTAAAAGCTGCCCTTTTTCCTATTCTTCAACTAAAACCGCTTAAGCAATGAACCTTCTTTATTGCCAAAGGGGCATGCTATGCCCGTATTTTTCCGGTATAGGCCTGTTGCT
This sequence comes from Spirosomataceae bacterium, assembly GCA_037191015.1. Taxonomy (GTDB): domain Bacteria; phylum Bacteroidota; class Bacteroidia; order Cytophagales; family Spirosomataceae; genus Ravibacter. Next base: position 98,488 of record JBBCKD010000021.1, on the reverse strand, counting down.
GCTGCTATGCCACGGATTGCCTGTCCTGGCCCAGGAAAATTTCACACTCCAGGGCCGCGTTGTTTCAGGAAAAGACGGTGAGCCGCTCCCCGGCGCCTCCGTATACCTGCGGGGAACACAGCAGGGAACGACCACCAACGAACAGGGAATGTTTACGTTTAGCGTACCCGGTAGCCGGGTAGAGCTGAGTATTTCTTTTATAGGCTACATCGCGGCCGACACGCTCCTGTACTTACCGTTGACGAACGGGCTCGTAGTCATCCTCAGGGAGGATGCCGCCCAGCTGGAAGAAATAGCGGTGACGGGTTACCAGACGATACCAAAAGAAAGAGCTACAGGTTCATTCGTACATCTTGACAACGAACTTCTCAACCGGAGGGTGTCCACCAACATCCTCGACAGGCTGGATGGAGTGGCAGGCGGCGTATTTTTAAGCGGGGCACCTTCAAATGTCAACAGCGGTAGCCCTCTGGACAGGCAGCTTAACATCAGGATACGCGGTGAAAGTACGCTGGCTTTGCCGACGCAGGTCAGCCGTGATCCGCTTATCGTCATCGATAATTTTCCCTTCGAAGGTACTCTTGACAACATCAATCCTAATGACATTGAATCTATCACTATCCTGAGAGACGCCGCTGCGGCCTCTATCTGGGGAGCGAGGGCAGGCAACGGGGTCATAGTAATTACTACCAAAAAAGGAAGAAAGGATAATCCCGTCAGCGTGGAGATCAACAGCAATATTACCATTACTCAAAAGCCCGATATTTACCAGGACAGGAATTACCTGACAGCGGAACACTACATAGAGGCCGAAAAAATATTATTTGATGCCGGGTACTTCAATGCAGATCTTTCGAATACGACCAGCCGGCCTCCTTTGTCGCCTGTAGTAGAGCTGCTGGCCCGGAAAAGGTCGGGCGCTATTTCCGAAACGGAATATGAAGCAGCTATCGCAAAGCTCTCTTCTGCCGACATCCGTGGTGATTACATGCGTCACGTATACAGGGACGCCCTTAATCAGCAGTATTCCGTCGGTCTGAAGGGCGGTGGTAATCAGACCACCTATTCTGTATCAGCAGGCTTCGACCGGAATCTTAGCAATGTGGCAGGCAACGGTTTTAACAGGTTTACCCTCAACTCCAATACTTCCTATACGCTTTTAAAAAATCTTGAGCTCACCACCGGCATCAACTATAGCAACAGTAAAACGACTACAGGCAATAACCATAACAACTTCGGGTATCTGCCTGTAGGCGGCAGGTATTCGAACATCTTTCCCTATGCCGCTTTGGCCGACGTAAACGGCATTCCTTTGAGTACGGCCAGAGGTTATCGTGAAGACTATATAGCACAGACCGAATCGCTCGGGTTCCTGGATTGGCGGTACCGCCCATTGCAGGAAACTTCGCTGGCTGACCGATATTCGAAGACCAACAGCCTCCTCCTGCGGGTAGGCCTCAAATATAGCTTCAAGCAGTTCCTGAATTTCGAAGTGCTTTATCAAAACGAAAAGCAGATGATCCATGATTGGGATTACAGGAGCGAAAGCACTTATTACGCAAGAAACCTCATCAACCGGTTTGCAATACGCAAAGAAGACGGCACATTTACCTACCAGCTGCCCCGGGGCGGGATCCTGATGCAAAATAATACCAATTGGAATTCCGATAACCTCAGGGCGCAATTGAACTTTGATAAATCATTTGGCGCCGATCACAGGTTGACCGCCCTGACGGGAGCTGAAGCCCGGCAGTTACTTACAGAGTCCTACTACCGTACTTCATACGGCTACGACAACGAACTGGGCGTCGCTGTAAACAGCCTCAATTTCTCTACCATACTGCCCGTTAACCCTGAATCTATCGATCTGCTTAGTCCTCCCCCCGGCGATATTATAGGGTTCAACAACCGCTTCATTTCCTATTATGCTAACGCTGCCTACACTTTTCGAAGCCGGTATACCCTTTCGGGCAGCGCAAGAAGAGACGGGGCCAATATATTCGGCGCTAATACCAACAACCGGTTTACCCCTTTATGGTCAGCCGGGATGTCGTGGGACCTGAGCAGAGAAAGCTTTTATAAGCTCAGATGGCTGCCTTATCTGAAGCTCCGATCATCATTCGGCTATAGCGGAAATGTATACCAGGGCTCAATTTATACCACCGGCGTATACCTGACCAACGGACGTACCGGCGCACGGTATATCCATAATCTTACCGCACCCAACCCGGAATTAAGATGGGAACAGATAGGAACTTTTAATACCGGGATTGATTTCTCTTTAAAGAATAATTTATTGAGCGGAAGTATCGAATACTACAGCAAATCAGGCCGCGACCTGATCGAACTGCAGCCGCTTGCCCCGTCAGCAGGGTTCAACCAGTTTTATACCAACGGCGCCGCAACACAAACGCAGGGTATTGACCTTAACCTGACTGCCCGGATCGTAAAAAGGGGCCTGACCTGGTCGCCTGTTTTCCTGCTAAGCTCAGTTAATGACAAAATCACGCAATTCAGCGTCCGGCAGACTGCAGGCAGCATCAGGTCGGCAACCGGGAGACCCGGCATTGTCGGGCGCCCGTTATATAGCGTGTATTCCTATCGATGGGCCGGGCTCGATCCTGTTACCGGCGACCCTCAGGGATACCTGAACGGCGAAATAAGTAAGAATTATACGGGCATCCTGAACAACTTTAATCCCGATAGCCTGGCTTTTCACGGCTCTTCGGTTCCAACCATCTTCGGGGCCTTCCGCAACGATATTTCTTTCCGCGGGTTTTCCTTCTCCGTCAACCTGGTCTATAAATTGGGCTACTATTTCCGGAGGCAGGCTGCATCTCCGAATTACCAGGACGTATTATCCGACTTTGTCCACCAGGATTATGTGCGCCGCTGGCAGCAACCCGGCGACAATACCGATATCCCTTCTTTTGTCTATCCGGCAAACAGCAACAGGACCACCTTCTACCGGTTTTCGGAGGTGCTTGTGGAGAAAGGCGACCATATCCGGCTGCAGGACATCCGCCTAAGCTACGATCTCCCTTCCCGGGTTGCAGGTAGGGCCGGTTTCCGCAGCGTGCGCCTGTACGCTTACGTCTCCAACCTGGGCATTATCTGGAAAGCAAACCGTCTGGGTATCGACCCTGATACCCAGGCGACAAGCCATGTCTTACCCAGGCCGGTCTCAGCCGCACTCGGATTGAAACTTAATTTCTAGACAACATTTGCTATGAAAACCGCAACAAATACCGGAAAAATCCTGAAGCTGCTGATCCTGGCAGCTGTCTCACTGCTGTTTATATCCTGCCGGAAAACGGATGAATGGTTGGATATCAAGCGCCGCAAAGCAGATGTGGTCCCCAGGACAGGAGTTGATCTTCAGGCGCTGCTCGACAACAACAACATTATTAACAATGCTTATCCTGTCATGGGACAGGTCGGCGCCGACAACTTTTTTATTCCTGACGACCGTCTTAACTCCGTATCACTGAGCGAAAGAAATGCCTACCTGTGGAAACCCGATCTGCTTGAAGGCTCAACACCGGGAGATTTTTCTGCCCCCAACATCAAAATCATGTATGCCAATATTGTCCTGGAGCGTCTTGACCACGCGCCGGACCTGGTCGCAAATCAAAGAGAATACAATAACATAAAAGGACAGGCATTGTTTCTCCGCGGTTTTGCGACTTACTGCCTCGCGCAATTATTCTGCAAAGCCTACGATCCTGCTACGGCAGCAGCCGATGCCGGGCTCCAGCTCCGCACCATATCCGATCCCAACCAGGTCTCTCCCCGGTCGAGCGTACAGCAGACTTACGACCGCATACTGGCAGATCTGCAGGAAGCAGCGGCCTTACTACCCGTCAAAGCTTTGTACACATCAAGGTCCTCCCGGACGGCAGCATATGCCCTGCTGGCTAAAGTACACCTCGTCATGGGCAATTATCAGCAAGCCCTGGACCATGCAGAGCTTGCCTTACAGACGGAAAACACATTGCTTGACTTCAATTCTGATTTCATCAATCCTTCGGGCACTTACCGCTTTCCTCCCTTCAGCGTTCAGAACGGGAATCCCGAATTTATATTTTACGCTGAAGGCATCTCGTTAAGCAGTACCAATCCTGCCCTTGGAGTCTCATTTGCAGAGCCTCTGTTATATGATTCCTATCACGATGACGATCTCAGGAAAACGATATTTTTCAGGAAACATGCCAACGGCTTTTACGAGCCGGTCGGCAGATATACCGGGGCTACACCTCTGTTTGCCGGACTGGCAGTAAATGAATTATACCTGATCAGGGCGGAATGCAGGGCCAGGGCCGGGGACTATCCCGGCGCAAAAGATGATCTTAACCTGCTGCTCGAAAAACGCTACAAGTCAGGAACCTTTGTTCCCCTGGATACCCTGGACCACCAGGATGTACTGGCAACAGTCCTGGCCGAAAGGCGTAAAGAACTGGCATTAACAGGACAGATCAGATGGGAGGATCTCCGCCGGCTGAACCGGGACCCGAAATTTGCTAAAACGCTCACCCACCAGTCAGGTAATGTGTCATACGAGCTGCCTCCCAATGACAAACGCTATGTTTTTCCGTTCCCTGATCTTGAAGTTCAAATAAGCAATGTAGCACAAAATGAAAGGTAAGATCAAAATCATGACCGCGTTGGTCTGTCTGTACATGACTGCCAGCAGCGTCCGGGCCGTAACAAATGAGAAATCATTCCCTTTCTTTATGACGGTAGAAGTCGATGAGCAGCTGCATTTCGACACCCTGTCCATCATTTTTGCCAACGATCCTTTCCAGAGCCCCAGCTCCGAAAAAGACACCAGGTATTTTGAAAAAACAGGCTCACGCACTTTTCGCTTTGCAACTGAAGAACCGGTTCCCTGGGGCTATTTTAACATACAATACAACCGGCCTGCAGGCAGCCTTGCGACTCGCCGCTTTATTCCTATGACCCCGGCCTTCCTGTGGGAAGCCGGAGACAGCATCTCATTGTCTGTCACGAAAAGGGAAGACGGCAAACTCGCAGGCAATTACCAGATCGAATTTGAATTCAAAGGTCACGGTTCGGAAAAATACAATGTCTGGGAGCGCATGCTGCGCACTCCCTCGCAGGCACAACTCCCCGGCAGTACCAGCCCCGTTCCAAATTGTGAGGACCTGGTTTTCCCGCGGATTATCGGTCCGCTCGAAATACTGGAACAGGCGAAGACATCGCTCGGCGAATTCCATTATCAACTGCTTAAAGCCGAGCTGGTCGGCAGGCACGGGGAAGTATTTCAGCGCATCAGGAGACCACAAAAGAATACTTCCGTTTGTGATTCACTTCTCAGGAGCAGGATATACGATGAAAAAGCTACCTATCGTATCGATTCGTTAACCTCGGGCATCCCTCTGTCTATAGCCCATCGCTCCGGAAGATATATCTCCTACCTGGTGGATAGGCTGCTTCATGAATCCTATGCGGAGAAAGCGGCATCGAAACCCTTTGACCTGGTTTCCGTAGTTACTGAAAGATACGAAGCTCCGGTCAGGGACAGGTTACTAATACGGCTTTTTTTAAAAGATATCCCCGGCGACGATCTGTACGCCCACTACCTGCGGGTGCAGAATCTGATAACCGACCCGGAATGCATGCGGGCCTTAAACGAAATCGTACCCCTGCTTCCGGGAATGCCGGTAGCCGACTTCTCTCTTCCCGACCCTGACGGAAACCGCGTCAGCTTATCCGGTTTTAAAGGAAAAGTGGCTTTTATAGACCTCTGGTTTACCGGCTGCGGTGCCTGTACGTCTTACTATCGCGACGTCCTCCGGGAGGCAGAAGAGCAGCTGATGGAGGAAAAAGACATCGTTTTTATCTCCATTTCGGTTGATAAGGATCCTTCGCTATGGAAAAAAAGCATTTCTTCCGGGAAATATACATCGGCTCACGCCGTCAACCTTTACACGGAAGGAAAGCGATCGGCCCACGAGTGGACTGTACATTACGGCTTCCAGGGAGCTCCCAAATTTATGATTGTAGACCGGCGCGGCAGAATCCATCGTATTTTTAACAATGGCCTCGCCGACGAAATCAACTCGACCGACTCCCTTGTGACCAGGTTAAAAAAAGTACTGAAGGAAGAATGAGCCCCGGCGGGACTCATTCTTTTCCACTATTCGCTACCCTGGCGCCAGTCGAGCGGCGTTACGGAAGAGGAAATGGGAATACGATTGTTAACCGGCTCAAACGGAGATCTGATTTTGCAAACTACAGCGCTCCCGTCTCCGCAGGAAGGAGGGGTACCAATTACATAGTTTCCTCCATCAATATGAGAGACCTCATATTCCTCGAAAACAAGCGGCTGGGCATCATTGCTGTTCATGGCAACTGTAAGTCCGCCGCCTATCAGCAGGGCGGTCACAAAAAAATACGGGGATTTAAATAGCTTTTTCATTATTGATTATTTTAAGATGTTTAAATACTCCTACTCTATTTCCAGGTTTTCGGCATACCCCTGGCCTTCGCGGCGCGTTTCTTAAACCCGGCACAAAGGGCTGTACGGTCTCAAAGGCTTTTTGTCACGGCGTTAAAGATGGATTGGTGATAGGGATTGATAGCCGAAAACTACAATCCCTTCCACCACTCCGCCTAGCAAAATGGGCCTGAAATGACGCGAAATACACGATTTTCTACTTCGTAAAGCTGAAGTAGAACGGGAGCCGGAAAGTAACGGTATGAAGTATAGGCTATATCCCGATCCGGGCATCGCCGGCTCCGCTTTAAGCGATCCCTTCCGTCTTGAACTCCGAAGTAAAATGGAACTCTATCGCCGGGTTATTCTCCTTGTTCATCCGGATCATCCATTCCGATTCGGCTAAAAACACCGGGTTTCCATCTTTATCATAGCCGATCTGGTTGCCTTTCAGCCTGATAAACTCATTAAGCTTCGCCTGGTCGGTCGAGGTGATCCAGCAGGCTTTGGAGATATTCATATGCACCCAACGGCATTTGGCCCCGTATTCGTGCTCGAGGCGATACTGGATCACATCAAACTGCAGCTCTCCTACCGTTCCCACGATCTTGCGGTTCCCCAGCTCGAGGGTAAACAACTGTGCAACCCCTTCATCAGTAAGCTGCTGGATACCTTTTTCCAATTGCTTGGATTTCATCGGGTCAAGGTTGATCAGCTCCTTAAAGATTTCGGGAGAAAAGCTCGGGATCCCGGAGAACATAAAGTCCTCCCCTTCCGTAAGCGTATCGCCGATCTTGAAAGTGCCCGTATCGTAAAGGCCGATCACATCACCGGGGAATCCTTCGTCGAGTACATTTTTTGTCGAGGCCATAAAGCTGAAGGGGCTTGAGAACCTGACATTCTTGTCCAGCCGCACGTGATGAAAAAACTTGTTGCGCTCGAATTTACCGGAACAGACCCGCAGGAAGGCGATGCGGTCACGGTGCCTGGGATCGAGATTGGCATGTATCTTAAATACGAACCCGCTGAATTTAGGCTCTTCCGGCTCCACCTCCCGTATGGTTGTAGGCCTGGGCTGCGGTGTAGGCGAGATCTCGCAGAAGGTATCGAGGAGCTCCTTTACACCGAAGTTATTGATCGCGCTGCCGAAAAATACCGGCGCCAGCTCTCCTTTCTGGTAAGCCTCTTCAGAGAACGGGTCGTACACCCCTTCGACAAGCTCGACATCTTCACGTATCTGCGCCGCATCTCTTTCCCCCAGAAGAGCGGGAAGTCCCGCGTCGCCGAGACCGATCTCCACGACGTCCTCTTCTACTTTGGTCTTATTGATCTTAAAGAAATAAAGCTTTTGCTCGTACAGGCTGTAAACTCCCTGGAAAGCGCTTCCCATATTGATGGGCCAGGTCAGGGGCCGCACCCGTATGCTGAGCTTTTCCTCCAGCTCGTCGAGAAGGTCGAACGGGTATTGTCCTTCCCGGTCAAGCTTATTGATGAAGATGATCACGGGCGTATTGCGCATGCGGCATACTTCCATGAGCCGTTCGGTCTGCTCTTCCACACCCTTCACACAGTCGATAACCAGGATGACGCTGTCGACAGCCGTAAGCGTACGGTAGGTATCCTCGGCAAAATCTTTGTGCCCGGGCGTATCCAGTATATTGATAAGAAGATCTTTGTACTCAAAGGTCATGACGGAAGTAGCTACCGAAATTCCCCTCTGTTTCTCGATCTCCATAAAATCGGAAGTCGCCGTTTTCTTGATTTTATTGGATTTCACGGCTCCTGCCGTCTGGATGGCGCCTCCGAAAAGAAGCAATTTTTCAGTAAGGGTAGTCTTACCGGCATCCGGGTGGCTGATGATCGCGAAGGTGCGGCGTTTTTTTATTTCCTGGGTTAAAGACATATACTCTGCTGTCAAATAAGCCGCAAAATTATACAAAGAATAGGAGATTTGAATCGTAATATTCATTTTTGTCCCTAACCCAAAGACTCCCCTATGCCTGTCGCCCGGTCTTTCCTTCTTGCAGCGCTGCTTATCCTGCCGGTCATAGTCCCGGCGCAACCGGCTCCCTATTATGGTATCACCGCCCACCGCGGCAGCTCCGGCTCATTTCCGGAGAATACGATCCCCGCGTTCAGGAATGCGATTGCGCTGAAAGTGGATTGGGCGGAGCTGGATATTTTCAGGACAAAAGACGGGAAGCTCGTCGTGACGCACGATGCGCGTACCGGACGGGTAGCGGATAAGGATCTTGAAATCGCCGCTTCCACCTACGACGAACTGAAGGAGCTCGACGTAGCAACGGGCTTCAGGAAGAGAACGGGTAAGAGCCTCAGGGAATGCCCTCCCCTGCAAATTCCCCTGCTCGAAGACGTCCTGGCCCTGTTCATCCGCCAGGAAGTCACAAAAATCTCTATACAGCCAAAGGCCGACTGTGTTCCTGAAGCCATCGCAATAGTAAGAAAAATGAATGCGCAGCATATCGTCGGGTTCAATGACGGGAATCTGCAATACATGAGCCAGGTAAAAGAACTCGAGCCCGGGATACCGGTTTTCTGGGACAGGCCGGCCAGCTCGGACCTTGACGAGGATATAAGGATAGCCGGCCAAAAAGGGTTCGAGGCGCTGGTCGTCAATTCCAAAGGCCTGACCGCCGGGAAAATACGGAAAATAAAAAGCGCGGGATTCGAGACCGGGGCCTGGACCGTAAATGATCCTGTCGAAATGAAGAACCTGCTGGCGGCAGGCGTCGACCGGATTTACACCGACGAACCGGCTGCTCTCATTTTCCTGCGTCATCATGTCGGAGGCATAGCCTGTGAGGGCATTTACAAAGGACATTTACAGGGCATATGCCTGGATGACGAAAACAATATTTACTGGAGCTGGACGGACGCTATCGTCAGGACGGACGCTGCCGGAAAGATAACCGGCAAGGTATTGGCGCCTTCCCACCAAGGCGATCTCTGCTACCGGGAGGGCAAAATTTATGTGGCTGTCAACCTCGGCAAGTTTAATGAGCCTGCAGGTAAAGCCGATTCCTGGGTGTACGAGTTCGACGCCCAAACGCTGAAGCTGATCAAAAAACACCCGGTTCCTGAGCTCGTCCACGGGGCCGGCGGGATCGCCTATCACCATGAAAGGTTTGTCGTGGTCGGCGGGCTGCCGCCCGGCACGCCTGATAATTACCTTTACGAATATGATACGGATTTCCGCTTCCTGAAAAGACATAGCCTCGGGAGCGGATATACCCTGATGGGGATCCAGACGATAGCCCGTGCCGGCGGAAGCTGGTGGCTGGGATGCTATGGCAACCCCAGGGAGCTGCTTAAAGCCGGCAATGACTTCAATTTTACGGGGCGATATCTCTTCGATGCATCTTTGGGAATAGCTCCCACCTCGGAAGGAGTGTTCCTGATCGGAAGCAATACGCGCGATGAAAACGGTCATACCGGGCGCGCAACACCGGCCATATCCTCACCGGAAAAGGGACTGGAACTAACCGGAGACAAGAAATAATAACACCTGTATGAAATCAATACTGATTTTTCTCACCTTCCTATCCTTTCCGGCTGTCCGGGCACAGCAGGCTCAGACTCTCCGCACTTTCGACGTTGGTAAAGCTCAACAGGCAGTAGCGGTCGATAAAGACCACTTCTATGTGATCAACAACAGCAGCATCACCATGCATCGTAAAGACACAGGTGAAAAAGTACTTTCGTGGGACGGTACGCAGGCGGGGATCTTACATCTTAACAGCGGCATCGTCTATAAAGGAAAGCTATACTGCGCCAACTCCAATTTCCCGGGAACACCCATGAGTAGTTCTATAGAAATTTTCGATGCAAAGACGCTCCGGCCTGTTGGTTCAAAAAGCCTGGGAATCGACCCGCACGGTTCGCTCACTTGGGTTGATTTCTACGACGGTCACTGGTGGCTCGGGTTCGCGCACTACTCCGGAAAAAATATGCAGGAAGGCCGGGACAACCGCTATACCTCGGTCGTAAAGTACGATTCAAAATGGCATAAGACCGGGGCCTGGAGCTTCCCGGGAGAAGTGATCAGGGCGTTCGGGAACTACAGTAACTCGGGAGGCGTATGGGCTCCCGGCAATCGTCTCCTCTGTACAGGACATGATGCAGCCGAAATCTATGTGATGGGCATTCCTGAACACGGCTATACGCTGAAGCTACTGGAAACCATCAGGCTACCGGGTATCGCCGGACAGGGAATAGCGATCGATAAATCAGAGAAAAACAGGACGATACTCTACGGGATTATCCGTTCAGCCGGACAGATAACTGTTTCAGAGATAAAATTCGTGCATTAGCGGCCACTTTCAGCCTTCAAAAAAGCGGAGAGTATCCTCCTTATCTTTCTGAATATAGCGCCTTAGCTCCTCTAGACTGCTGAATTTTTCCTCCGGCCTTAAATATTTGCAGAACCTGATCGTAAGATGCTCTCCGTAGATCTCTTTATCAAAATCAAAAAGATTGGCCTCAATAGTGCGGTGCTTTCCGTCAACCGTCGGCCGCATCCCGACGCTCAGCATCCCTTTATAGATCCGGCCGGCATACTCTGCCCTGATAGCATAGATACCATCGCGGGGAATAAGCTTGTAGCTTTCCTCGACAAGAAGGTTGGCGGTCGGAAACCCGAGGGTACGGCCGATCTGGTCTCCTTTTACGACTGTTCCCGATACTGCGTACTCGTATCCCAGTAAATGGTTGGCTTCCTCTACATCGCCCGATAGCAGCGCAGTTCGTATACGCGAGGAACTGATCGCAAGATTGTCTACATCTTCGCTGGCGATCTCCTCTACCTGGAAGCCGTATGCTCCGCAATGAGCCCTGAGAAACTCAAAGCTTCCTTCCCGGTTACGCCCAAAGCGATGATCGTAGCCTATTACCAGCTTCCTTGTACCAATTCCGTCAACCAGTACAGTGCGTATAAATTCATCGGATGACAATTCGGAAAAGGCCCTTGTAAACGGCAATACCAGCAAATGCCGGACACCCAGCTCTTCAAAAAGGGCCGCTTTTTCATTCAGGGTAGAAAGCAGCCGGAGGTCGCTGCTATCGTCGCTCACTACCATACGCGGATGAGGCCAGAAGGTAAGCACAACGCTTTCTCCTTCGCAGGAACGACTGATATCCAACAGCCTGGCAATGATCTTCCGGTGTCCCAGGTGCACGCCGTCAAACATCCCGCTGGTGACCACAGCGTTACCCAACGGGGTGAATTCTTCTATATGATGGTATATTTTCATGGATATTCACGGGAGTTATTCATTGGGCAGGCCCAGCTCCGCGCGTTTTTGTCTGATAAAAGTATCGAGATCCCAGGCCTCTTTGACCCAGAAGCTACCGATACGCGTCCTTCTCAGCTCTTTCAGGTAGGCGCCGCTATCCAGCAGCTCGCCGAAATCACGGACGATGCTCCTTATATAGGTTCCTTTGGAACAAACGATACGAAACGCGATTTCCGGAAAGTTCAGAGCCTCTATCTCGAACTCGCGGATCACGACCTTCCGGGTCTTTACCTCGACCTGCTCGCCGCGGCGCGCCTTTTTGTAGAGGCGCTCCCCGCCTACCCTTACTGCCGAATAAACCGGCGGCTTCTGGTCGAGCTCACCCGTCAGCGCTTTTACGGCGTCCTGCAGCCTGGTTCCGGAAAGTATATGATCTACTGGATATTCCCCGTCAAAAGTGGTCTCGAGATCGACCGACGGGGTGGTTTTTCCCAGGACCAGCGTACCGGTATATTCTTTTTCCTGCGCCTGGTACAAATCGATTTCCTTCGTTTTTTTTCCTGTACACAGGATCAGCAACCCGGTTGCCAGCGGATCCAGTGTGCCGGCATGGCCGATTTTCTTGAATTTACAGGCCCTTTTGAGCTTGTTGGCTACATCGAAGGAAGTCCAGGTAAGCGGCTTGTCGATCAGTATCACCTCGCCGGGATCCGGTTGGGGAGCTGTATTTGAATGGCCCTCAGTCACATCTATACGATCTCCAGTTTATAGCCCGAAGCCAGGAGAGCAAGCAGGAGCAGTCCCAGTGCGATCCGGTAATAGCCGAACACTTTGAATCCGTAGCGCGTCACATAGCCGATGAAAAACTTAATGGCCAACATCGCCACTACGAATGCCACGAGATTACCGATCAGCAATATCTTCACATCTTCGGCCTGTATGGTATCGTAGGTTTTCAGCAGCTTGTAGCCGCCGGCAGCCGCCATAGTAGGCACGGCAAGAAAAAACGAGAACTCGGCAGCCTGCTTCCTTGAAAAGCCCTGCATCATCCCGCCTATGATAGTGGCCGCCGAGCGCGATACGCCGGGGATCATCGCAATACACTGGAAAAACCCGATTTTGAATGCCTGCGCAAAGCTCATCGGCTTCTCTTCCTGCGGCGCATTGATCCATTTGTCGATAAATACCAGCACAATGCCTCCGAGCAGCAGGGTCACAGCCACTACGTAGACATTCTCCAGAAGCATGTCTATCCAGTCGTTGAGCAGGAAGCCGAATACGGCAGCCGGTATAAAAGCCGCCAGCAGCTTCAGGTAAAAATTAAAATCGATGTCTTTTACAAATCGCTTCCAGTAAAGCACTACCACAGACAGGATCGCGCCGAACTGGATATTGACCGTAAACATTTTTACAAATTCATCGTGCCCGATACCCATGAAGGAGGAGGCAATAATCATATGCCCTGTAGAAGAAACCGGTAGAAATTCGGTCAGCCCTTCTACAATGGCCAGTACTACGGCTTGCCAGAAATTCATTTTTGAGCCGGTTTTTTAAAGATGGCCCAAAACTGGAATATAAAGCCCCCGATCACGATAAGCGGCCCCAGGGTGAGCCCGAGGAAACCGAAACCGAACTCCTCACCGTCGAGGCTCATTATGATAAAACCGGCAAGTATGATCAGGATGCCTGCCAGCAAAAGCTTGTAGTTGGTGGAAGTAAACGGAAACGCTTTTTTATCAGCCATTTTACTATGGTTAAAGATCAAACAGATCTGTTTTAAAAATCAATAAAGGTCGTCGAGACTTATGCGCAGGTAGCGGGACAGGGACTGGTACGTACAGGCAAGCCCGACCAGGACGCCCAGCAAAATAACCACCAGCAGCAGGATGCCCAGCTTGGAATATTCCTGCAGCACCACAAGCCCTTCGATATTGCGGACGGCCGTTTGCTGCAAAATCACGAGAAAAATGCAGGCTAAAACCCCTCCTACTACACCCTGTAATGCGCCGTGCATCAGGAAAGGCCTCTGGATAAAGCCGTCGGTAGCCCCTACAAGCTGCATGCTGCGTATCAGGAAGCGCTGCGAATAAATGGCAAGCTTGATGGTGTTGTTGATCAGGATCACGATGATGATCAGCATCACGATTGCGAATGCCGCCAGCACCAGGTATACCTTTGAAATATTCCGGTTGATCTGGTCGGCCAGGTCCTGGTGATAAACCACCTCGTGAACTCCTTTCAGCCGCTCGAGCTGGCCCTGTATCGCTTTCAGCTTTTCCTCGTTGAAATACTCCTCATCCACTTTTACGCGATAGCTGTCGAGAAGGGGGTTTTCACCGAGAAGAGTGGTAAAATCCTCTTTGGTCCCTTCGATGAACTCCCTGGCCGCCTGTTCCCTGGAGACAAAAACGACTGATGAATCTGCTCCCTTCAGGATAAAAGGCTTTTCCCGGATCTCCTTGTAGAGATTTTCCCGTTCGGCGGGCCCCAGGTCCTTCTCAAGAAAAACAGTCACCTGGAGATTCTGCTTGATAACTGAAACGAGCTTCCTGGATTGGATCACAAGCAAGCCGCAGAACCCAATCAGGAATAGCGCCGCGGTAAGACTTACCACGATCATCGTGTTGGGATAACTACCGATCTTCTTCTTTTTTGCCATTCTTATTTAAGAGTGCGCTTTGAGACGTCAGGTCACAAAAGTAAGGATTAATCCGTTACCAAAAGGGAGTAGGTAACCAGTTAACTTAATTTAACGGGTTTATTAATTATCGTCACTCCTGATGGCTCCGATAGCTACCGGAGGGACACATCGTCACTCCCGATGACTATCGGGATACATCGCTACATCCGTCAGGCTTCCGCTTCCTCCACTGCTGCCTCCCATTCGCCGGTCACCTCCTCCAACCGGTCTTTCACACGATCATATGCTTTGTTGGCTTCCGCGAGCTTACCGGCATCGCCGTATACTTCAGGCGTTGCCAGCTTCGCTTCCCACTCCATCTTATGCTTTTCCAGCCTGGTAATCTCTTCTTCCAGCTCGTCCACCCGCTTTTTCAGCTGGTTGCGGCGGGCGCGGCTTTCGTCGTCGGCCTTCGGCTTATTTTCCGCCTTAGGAGCCGCCGTTTTCTGAGGAGCGGACGGCGCCTCGTTACCGGTCCTGCTTTCCATCCAGATGCAATATTCGTCGTATGTACCGGGATATTCCTTGATCTGCTTGTCTTCGATAAACCATATTTTGTTCGCGATCGATTCGACGAAATAGCGGTCGTGCGATACCACGATATAGCTGCCCTCGTATTGCTGAAGCGCCTGTATCAGGATGTTGACCGACTGCATGTCAAGGTGGTTGGTCGGCTCATCGAGCAGGAGGAAATTCGCCTGCGAAAGCAGCACCTTCGCCAGCGCGACCCTTGATTTTTCACCGCCGGAAAGCACTTTTATTTTCTTGAAAACATCGTCGCCCGTAAACAGGAAACATCCGAGCACCGTCCTCAGCGAAGCTTCCGTCTTGGTCGGGTTGGCATACTTCAGCTCTTCTATGAGGTTGTGGCTAAGGTTCAGCGACTCAAGCTGGTGCTGGGCGTAAAAAGTAAATTCGACGTTATGCCCCAGTCTTCGCGCCCCGTCCACATCTTCGGTACCCGCAACGATACGCAGCGCCGTCGATTTCCCCTTCCCGTTCGCACCTATCAATGCGATTTTATCGCCTCTTTCTATCGAAATGGTATTGTTCTTCAATATTTCCTTATCGCCGTATGCCTTGGAAACATTTTCTAGGTGAAGGATATGGCGCCCCGGCTGGGTGGTAAACTGGAAGCGGAAATGTACTTTGGTATTTTCGTCCAGCACCTCCTCGACCAATTCCATTTTTGCCAGTGACTTCACCCGGCTTTGTACCTGGCGCGACTTGGTGGCTTTGGCTTTGAACCGCTCTATAAACCTTTCCGTCTGCCTGATCTTGGCCTGCTGGTTTTCGAAAGCACCTCGTTGGATCTCGTTCCGGAGTGTTTTTTCTTCGATATAATAGGAATAGTTGCCTGAATAATGGTTCAGCTTCGCACCCGACACCTCTACGATATTGTCTACGACGTTGTCCAGGAATTCCCGGTCGTGGGAAACAACGATGACGGCGCCTTCGTAATTCTGGATGTATTTTTCCACCCACTGGATAGAGGGAAGGTCAAGGTGGTTGGTCGGCTCATCGAGCATCAGCAGCGACGGCTTCTGAAGCAGGAGCCTGGCAAGCATCACGCGCATCCGCCAGCCACCCGAAAACTCTCTCAGCGGCTTCTGCAGGTCGGTAGTCGAAAACCCGAGCCCTTCCAGGATGGATTCGGCCTTCGACTGGATCGAATAGCCGTCGAGCGCCTCGAACTCCTCCTGGACACGCGCCAGCTTATCTACCAGGTCGTCGTGGTAGTTAACCTCCATGTCATGCAGGATCTTGTCTATTTGTCTCTGCAGCACATTCTGTCTCTCGAAGGCCTGCATGGCTACCGAAAGGATGGAATCGTCAGTCTGGTACGACAGCAAATCCTGGTTGAGGAACCCGATGGTACAGTCGCCCGACTTGGAGATAGTACCGCCGTCGGGCTGGTATTCCCCGTTTATAATACGCAGAAGCGTTGATTTCCCTGTTCCGTTGAGGCCGATAAGGCCTATTTTCATTTTGGGCTTGATATGAAGTGAGGCCTCCTCATAGAGCGGCCTGTCGCCCAGGTAATAGCTCAGATTAGTAATCGCGATCATGCCGCAAAGTTAGGGTGATTTTTGCGTTGGGAAAACGGGAGGTTGAAATTCCGCAGGACTGGCGTTATATTTATGCAATTTCTTACTATACTTACACTGTAACCCTTGATAGCACAAAATCTTCAAAACCGGATGGTGAATACCGTCAGGCTATTTTCCCGAATCCCTGAAAACCCAAAAGCCCCAAACCACCAGCAATCAAGCCATAACGGAACACCTAATCAATAAAACAACAAGGTTATGAAACTACTGACTATGAAAAACGCTTTGATGACTATCATGATGATAGGTCTCCTAACAACGGGCTCCAGAGTAGATGCCTGTACCCGCGTAGTATACAAGGGGCCGAACGGCACTATTATCACTGGTCGGACGATGGATTTTTCCATGGAAATACCCGCTAACTTATGGATGTTTCCGCGAGGCATGCAAAGAGAAGGACAAGCAGGGAAAAACAGTATTAAATGGACCTCAAAATACGGCAGTGTCATTGCCAGCTCCTGGGATCTGGGTAGCTCTGACGGAATGAATGAAAAAGGTCTTAATGCCAATATGCTGTGGCTGAACAATTCAAAATATCCGCCATTTGAAAAGGACGGAAATGTCAAAGGGCTCGCGATCTCTTTATGGGCGCAATATGCCTTAGACAATTTTGCAACCGTAAAAGAGGCTGTCCTGGAATTCAGAAAAGAAGAGTTTGTAGTGGTAACCGATTTTATCCCCGGTACAGATAAGTTTACTACCATACACCTTTCCTTATCCGATCCCGCAGGAGACAATGCTATTTTTGAATATGTCAACGGGAAACTGGTCATCCATCACGATCCGTCTTATGTAGTGATGACCAACGATCCTGTTTTTGACGAGCAATTGGCCATCAATGAATATTGGAAAGAAATTCCGGGTAAAATTTTTCTTCCCGGCACCAACCGGGCGGCCGACAGGTTTGTCCGTGCTTCCTATTATATTGGTGCAATTCCCCAAACAGACAACACCAGGATAGCAGTTGCAAGCGTATTCAGCGTCATCAGGAATTGCTCGGTCCCTTACGGCATTTCCACTGAAGGATTCCCGAATTTATCCACAACAAGATGGCGAATAGTTGCCGATCATAAAAATCTCGTTTATTATTATGAGGATGCACTAAGTCCAAATGCGATATGGGTAGATTTAAAGAAACTGAATTTTGACAAATCCGGAAAAGTAAAAAAACTCTCCCTGGATAAACAACAAGTTTATGCCGGCGAATCTTCCGACAAATTTGCCGATAGTAAACCGATGGTCTTTCAAGGAATACAATAATAATGGAGAAGGATCCTCTCTTTACATACAGGCAGCCTTTTGTAACCGCATCAGGTATCATTCTGGGGTTTGTGCTCAACTATATCGTCGATATAGTGAAGATAGCGGGCAAAGATCAGAGAATCCCCTATTTCATCATGCTTTTTACCTTTACAGGGATCGCGCTCCTGATAACTTCTGTATTTCGTATCCTTAACAACCGGTATAATCACAAAAATGCAGACAAGTATTACCGGAAGACTTTATACCTTTTTCTTTCGGGGATTATTCTCGTGTCCTTAGGTGCGATGCTAAGAGTCATTCGTATTATTGTCTTTACTTAATTTATTCCCGTTTACGGCTTATTGTAGAAGATAATCAATCACGTATGGCGGCAGAGAAAGTAAAAAAGGTTTGTAAGTCTGTCTTTAAAAAAGCATTGGAAGAAGCGGGGCTGGATTTCAAAAACAACGGGAAATGACGACTCCCGTTAACAGCTGCTCCGTCTGATACCGGCTCAAGAGGCACAATGTCAAAAAAAATGCGGAGAAATTGTGAAACCAAAAAGTTGCATATATATTTGCAACCAAATGGTTTCTTAATTAGAATATAGCAGGATTAATAAAACACCTTGACAATGAAAAGTAATCTGTTATTCGATTTCTCCGTAAACAAGGAAAACAAAACCATCCATGTAAAACGCGAGTTCAATGCCAATCTCGAACTGGTATGGCAGGCATGGACAACCGCTGAATTGCTTGATCAGTGGTGGGCGCCCAGACCATACCGGAACAAAACCAAAACACTGGACTTTAAAGAAGGCGGAACCTGGCTGTACTGTATGATCAGCCCTAAAGATGAAATTCACTGGTGCAAGGCTGACTACACAAAAATCGAATTTCAAAAGCTCGTTTCCTGGCTGGACGCATTCTGTGACGAGCGCGGAAATGATAATTCAGGAAAACCACGTTCATTATGGACGAATATTCTTTCGGAGGATAACGGCATTACAACCGTAAATGTAACTTTGCAACAAGACACCTGGGAAGATATAGAGGCGCTGATCTCAATGGGGTTGAAGGAAGGCTTTACAATGGCGCTGCAAAACCTGGACGAATTACTGTCGGATCTGGAAAAACAATAGGGATATGGCTACGATTTCAAAAGGTATTTCGGACTACAATAGCTCGCAAACGACTGAAGACAAGGCCATCTGCGAATTGCTCGCGGGAGAGATTACCGCGCATCTGCCGGAAGCCGAAAACAAGATCTGGCACGGCCACCCTGTCTGGTTTCTCGACGGCAACCCCGTAGCGGGCTACAGCAAACAGAAAAAAGGACTGAGATTGATGTTCTGGAGCGGAGCGGACTTTGAGGAAGAGCAATTGAATATAAGGGGTGGAAAATTTAAAGACGCTTCCGTTTTTTATAAATCTGCCGACGAAATCAATACCCGAGATTTGAAACGGTGGATCGAAAAATCAAGGGAGATACAATGGGATTATAAAAATATTGTCAAGCGAAAAGGCGTTTTAGAACGATTGAAATAAATAAAATATTTGTAATAAACCGCTAATCTCACTTCAGCTCTATATGCCGGAACCGTTCGAAGGCTTGCTACTGGCAGGGGAATCCTGGTCGTTTTTAGGCGAAGTAGCATTGCGAAGCGCTTTAAGCTTCCTACTTGTTTTAGTTGCCTTGAAATGTACCGGTAAGCGGGGAGTCAGGCAGCTTACGCTTTTTGAGCTGGTTATCATCCTCACGCTGGGATCGGCGGCGGGCGACGTCGCTTTTTACAAGGAAGTCGGCCTGCTGCCCGTCATCTTAACACTGGCGACCATTATCCTGGTGTACCGCCTCACCACTTACCTGACTCTCAAATGGCCCCGGCTTGAACGGCTTATAGAAGGCGAAGCCGTTAATATCATAGAGGACGGCCGCTTTACCGACTTTTTTGTAGGCGAAAGTATTTCTCCTGACGAATTTTTCATGGAGCTCCGCATCAGCGGCGTAGAGCACCTTGGCCAGGTTCGCCGCGCTATCCTGGAAGTCAACGGAGACGTCAGCGTTTTCCGCCAGCCCGAAAACGAAGTCAGGCCGGGACTGGATATCTGCCCTGAAAAGTTCAAAAAGAAATACAAAGCAATCCCCTTCCCCGGCTTGTTTGCATGCATCAAATGCGGTTACACGAGTGAATACCAGGCCGACCGGACGTTCGTATGCCCTGAATGCGGCGCTCATACCTGCGCAGAAGCCTCGGACAGATTCTGCAAGAGAAACGGCGGCTAACTCCGGTTCCGGACAATGACGCCGCAGGGTTTCCCG
This sequence comes from Spirosomataceae bacterium, assembly GCA_037191015.1. Classification (GTDB taxonomy): domain Bacteria; phylum Bacteroidota; class Bacteroidia; order Cytophagales; family Spirosomataceae; genus Ravibacter. The sequence goes on along the minus strand of JBBCKD010000021.1, from coordinate 78,421 downwards.
GCCTGTTATTTTTTCCCCGGACCGCCGGCGGTCTTCTTCCTGGTGCTTTTAGATGGTTGGGGTACTTTATAGCCTTTCTCCCTCGCTTCGGAAATACCGATTGCTACGGCCTGCTTATCGTCCGTTACTTTATCGCCACTGCTGCTGTACAGCTTCCCGGCTTTTTTCTTACGCATGATCCGCCCTATCAGCTCCTGGGCTTTTTTTGAATACTTTGCCATCGTTCGGTAAGTTTAGGTGTTGACTACTACCCCGCCGTTCGGATGCAGGGTTTGCCCGGTAAAATAGCTGGAGTCGTCGGTAGCCAGGAAAAGGTATGCCGTTGCCGCTTCATGCGGTTGCCCGGCGCGCCCCATGGGTACGTCTTTTCCGAAGCTCGCAACCTCTTCGGCATCGAAGCTGGCCGGAATAAGCGGCGTCCATATAGGGCCTGGCGCAACGGCATTTACGCGTATGCCTCTCTTTACGAGTGCTGTCGACAATGAACGTGTGAAAGATATCAGCGCTCCTTTTGTAGCAGCGTAGTCGACGAGCCTTTCGCTTCCTCTGAACGCGGTAATTGAAGAAGAATTGATGATACTGCCTCCGGGCTCCATATGCGGCAGCGCGGCGCGTGTCAGGTAAAATGGCGCGAATACATTGATCCGGAAGGTCAGCTCAAGCTGTTCGCTGGTAATCTTTTCGAGGGAGTCTTTCGGAAACTGCACCGCGGCGTTGTTGACAAGGATATCGATCTTCCCGAATTTCGCGACCGTCTCTTCTACTACACGCCGGCAAAATGCCTCTTCGCTTAAGTCTCCCGAAAGAAGCAACACGTTGCTTCCGCGTGCTCTGAGCTCATTTGAGGTTGCTTCGGCGTCTTCGTGCTCGTTGTAATACACAATGACAACATCGGCGCCTTCGTCGGCAAAAAGAAGCGCCGCGGCTTTTCCTATCCCGCTGTCGCCTCCGGTAATAATGGCTATTTTCCCGCTCAGTTTTCCATCCCTTCCGTACACGCGGGGTTCTGTATCCGGTGGCGGGACCATTTCGGACTGCAGACCGGGCTGCGCAGGCTGGGTTTGCGGAGGGAACGATTCTACGGGAATTTTATCTGAGCTTTTCATAGTAAGGTATCGGTTTGGTAAAACAAAGCAAATGAGCAATAATCGTGCTCTGAAGAGAAAACAGGATGGAGGCAATTCGTAAATTCGCGGCTTATATATGGCTGCGCCCTCTCCTTTTCCCGGTTCAGGCGATATCCGGTGTACCGCGCGCAACATCAGCTTGTAGAACCATGTGAGAATTCGTAACATCCTGTGCAATAAACTCCTGATAAGTCAACACTCAATCAGAAAGCCTATATTTATACGCCAGTATCCTTTTAAACAGATACCATTTACCTGAACACCTGTGAAAAACATATTTACACAAGATGTAGCGGCTGAAGTAATAGACCGCATCAACAATCTCAGTCCGGCCTCTAAGCCTCTATGGGGAAAAATGGATGTCGGGCAGATGCTCGCCCATTGCTGCGTTGCCTATGAATTTGTCTACGACAACAAGCACCCGAAGCCGAATGCTTTTAAAAGATTTCTCCTCACGCTATTCGTCAAAAAAACTGTCGTGAGTGAAGCGCCGTACAAAAAGAACAGTATGACGGCTCCTGAATTTCTCATCACCGACGCGAGAGATTTTGACAAAGAAAAAAGACGCCTGATCGACTACATCACAAGGACACAGCAATCAGGCGAAGATTATTTTGACGGGAAAGAGTCTCATTCATTCGGGCGTCTGACAAAAGAGGAATGGAACAATATGTTCTACAAGCACCTCGACCATCATTTAACCCAGTTCGGAGTATAAATCAGCTGTTTCCGAACAGGAAATACGCCAGCACCAGGGTAATGAATATATTGAAAGTCTGGGCTGTTACAAAGGCGTACAGCGGCTTTTTGTTATCCTGGCTGAACAATTCCGAGAATTTCGTTTCCATACCTATACTGGTGAAAGCCAAGGCAAACCATAGCCCCTGAACGCTCTTGATCCCGCCTTTTACGCTTGAGACCGTTTCTGCATCCAGTAAGAATGAGAAGATCAGGGATGCGGCCAGGAACCCGACGACAAACTTGGGAAAACGCTCCCAAATGACACCGAGGGTAGGCTTTTCAACATGCCCGTTTGCATTGGCTGCCGATTTGGAATAGGTCCAGTAGACACTGATGGCGAAAGCCGCCAGCCCAAGCAGAACGTTTTGGGAAAATTTAACTATAGTGCTGATCTTCAGCGCTTCCTCTCCTACCAGCGTCCCGGAAGCGACCACCGCACCGCTCGTATCGATGCTTCCTCCCAGCCATGCCCCCGTAACCGCCTCGGAAAGCCCGATATAATTGGCGATCATCGGCATAAAGATCATCATCGGGATGGCGGTGATCAGGACCATCGAAATAACATAGGACAGCTTCTTTGAATCTCCTTCGATGGCTCCCGAGGTAGCGATAGCCGCGGAAACACCGCAAATAGAGACTGCACTCGAGATCATCAGCGCCATATCTTCGTCCACTTTCAGCTTTTTGCATACCCAGAAGGCAAAGTACCAGACCGAAAATACCACAACCAGCGACTGGATCAATCCCAGGGTACCGGCCTTGAGAATATCGGAGAATATAATGGTCGTTCCCAGCAAAATGAGACCGACTTTCACAAAAAGCTCCGTCGAAAGCGCCGCCTTGAGCCATTCCGGGACAAACAGGAAATTCCTGATGAAAAGGCCCAGCGCCAGGCTGATGATGACCGCTTCAAGATTGAGGTCATTTATCGCCTTGCTGCCCGCTATGATCAACGCGATCAACGTCAGGATGTAAATAATCGGGAAACCTTTGATTACCGGGCCTACGGCGTCTCCTTTCAGCCAGTAGCCCAAAATAGTGAGCACGTAGACGAGCACAAACTGCATCAGGATCCTGCCGAGATTAGCGGAAGACAGTACAGAACCCGTCAGGTCGGCCATACCGGCCCATTGATAAGAAGGGGCTGCAAATTGAACCCCGCCAAGGAAAAGAAATATGATCAGGAAGCCCAGAACCAGGGAAGTCCAGTCTTCTGTCAGCTTAAAGGAATTTTTTTGAGACATAAGAGATAATAAAAGACTGCATGGAGAAGCTAAAACACAAATGTAAAATTTTCAGGTTATAATGTACAATCAGGCGCCGGTCACTACAAGAATATAATCCTGCTCCAGCCAGTATGATAAAGCGGTCTTCCCGGCTTCAGTCCCGCCTAAAATACTGGCGCTCAGTTTACCGTATGTTGAAAAGGAAAAAGGGGCGATCGAAAAATGGTCCTTTAAATTAAGCTGTTCATTACCGGCATATTTGAAAAGCGCTTCCTTTGCCGACCAGTACACATGCAGCTCTTCTACCGGATCGTCGCCTGCCACCTGCCGCTGCTCGCTGTCGTTCAGAAAATAGTCTTTTGCTTTCACCAATGCCTTCCTTGGCAAAACCTCGATGTCGATCCCCACCGGCAAGCCGGCAGCAACTGCTACAGCCACGTAATTCCCGGAATGCGATACCGACACCTGCAGTGGACTGCCCGGGATAAAAGGGCGTCCGCCGGGTAAATAGCAGAGAGGCTGGCGTTCCCCGAGCAGGTGCGCGAGTAAAATCCTGGCTGCCAGGAACTGTTTTTTCCGCAGCCGGCCGGGACGCTTTTGCAACTCGTCCTGCTCCGCGCCGGTTAATACGACGGCTGAAAACAGGTATTCCAGAGATTCCGAAGTATTCCAGATCCCAACTATCGTACCATCATCCAGTTTCCTCTCCGAAGCTAACGGCATATTCTCTTTCCGGCTATTATAATTAAGCTGTCAATAATCGGTATCTTCTTAAGCCCGTCTAAGGGTTCAGCGGCGGCCTTCACGGCCCGGGCTCCGGTTTCCGGCATCCGATACCTATTTTGCAAATTTACAAACCGGGATGTTCCGATTTGTGTTTAACTTCGTATCATCAATCTTTTACCCCCGGATGAGTTCGCGCCGCAGCTTCCCAAAATTTCTTTTTAAGCTTTTCGCAGGTTTCATGCTGCTGGCTGCCGCGCTGATCATATGGTTCAATTTCAGGATCAGCCTCTCCCCGCCGCAGGTTGCCGGTCCCGGGATCGATCCGGGCCTGATTGACCCTATCAGGACCGAAGTCTCGCCGGACTACTACCGCATAGGCAATAACTGGCTCCGCAAAAACAGGTACGGGATCTGGGAAATGTACCTGGAAGGCTCGCCCTATGAACGGGGTGTGATTTACGGACGTCTTGCCAAAGAGCTGGTCAACGACCAGGAAAACGTATTCGTGGATCAGATACGGAACATGATCCCGAATGCATCCATACTCAATTGGCTGAAGTATTTCGTGGGGTGGTTCAACCGGGATATCGACCAGTATATCCCGCAGGAAAACCTTGAAGAAATATACGGGATATCGCAATCTTTTTCAGACAGCTTCAATTTTATCGGGAAGCCTTACTACAGGGTGCTCAATTACCACGCCGCGCACGACATCGGCCATGCGCTCACCGATCTGAACATGGTAGGCTGCACATCCTTTGCTGTCAATAAGGAACTTTCAGCCGACTCTTCCCTGATAATCGGCAGAAACTTCGATTTCAATATGGGAGACGGCTTTGCCAGGAACAAGCTGATGCTCTTTATGAAGCCGGACGAAGGATATGCATTTGCTTCCGTCGGCTGGGCCGGTTTTACCGGAGTCGTGTCGGGGATGAACGAAAAAGGGCTTACCATCACCCTCAATGCCTCTAAATCCGACATCCCCTATAAAGCCAAAACCCCGATCTCCATCCTGGCCCGGGAAATCCTGCAATACGCCGGCAGCATCGCGGAAGCCGTCGCTATCGCCGGCAGGCGCGAAACTTTTGTAAGCGAATCCCTGCTGATAGGCTCCGCAGCTGAAGACAAAGCCGTCATCATCGAAAAAACACCTTCCAGGATGGACGTCTACGATTCGGGAACAGCGCTTACCGTCTGCTCCAACCACTACCAGGGCCGGCTATTGGGCAGCGAAAAAACAAACCTGGAGAACCTCGAAAACAGCGACTCCGGGTATCGTTTCAGTCGTATGAGGGAGCTGATCGGCAATAACGTCCCGCTGGATCTTCAAAACAGCGTATCCATATTGAGGAACACCCTGGGCATACACGATGAGTTTATCGGCTACGGCAATCCCAAATCGATCAATCAGTTGCTTGCCCACCACGGTGTCATCTTTAAACCCCGTGAGCGCAGGCTATGGGTATCGGCCAATCCTTATCAGCTCGGCGCTTTTGTAGGGTACGACCTTAAAAAAGTATTCTCACCGGTACCTTTCCCGGCAGATTCCGGCCTGGTTCTGCCTGCAGATCCTTTCCTGGCGACACAGGATTACCAAAACTTCGAAGAATTTAAGAAGACCGGGAACGATATCCGTAAATACCTGATGACCGGTCAGGCCCTTTCGCTTTCAGAGGCGGAGGAGCAGCGGTTTATCAGCAACAACCCGGAAAGTTATCTCCCTTACCTGCTGCTGGGCGATTATTACAAAAAAAAGGAAGACTGCGGGAAGGCGCTGATGTACTACCAATCGGCGCTGGGCAAAGAGCTGCCGTCCGGGAACGAGGAAGCCGCGATCAGGGATAAAATGGAAAAATGCCGGTAAAATCCCGGATCTGTCAGGCGAGAATCCCTTTCACCACATGCCCTTCCGTATCGGTAAGCCTGAAGTTCCGGCCCTGGAAAGGATAGGTGAACTTCTCGTGGTCGAAACCCAGCAGGTGGAGAATAGTGGCCTGCAGGTCGTGGACATGTACCCGGTCTTTCACGGCATAGTACCCGATATCGTCGGTCTCACCGTAGGAAAGGCCTTTCTTTACTCCTCCCCCGGCCATCCAGATGGTAAAGGCGTCGAGGTGATGGTCCCTTCCCATGAAGGGCAGCACCAGCCCGTTCCGGTTTTCCTGCATGGGGGTACGCCCGAACTCACCCGCCCAGATGACCAGCGTATCGTCGAGAAGCCCTCTCATTTTCAGGTCCTTGATCAGGGCTGCGGTAGCCTGATCCGATCCCTGGCACTTTTTCTTCAGTCCTATTTCGATGGCGCCGTCGGCAGAAGTACCGTGGGTATCCCATCCCCAGTCAAAGAGCTGCACGAAACGCACGTCGCTCTCTATAAGCTTACGGGCAAGCAGGCAGTTCATGGCAAAACTTCCTTCCCCGGGCTTCACGCCATACATATCCAGTATGTATTGAGGCTCCTTAGAGACATCCATTACCTCCGGCACCGACATCTGCATCCTGAAGGCCATTTCGTACTGGCTGATCCTGGTCAATATTTCGGGATCGCCTACTTCCTCGTATGTCTTACGGTTGATCTCATTGATCGCCTCGATCGTTTTTTGCCGCATGGAGCGTTTAACCCCTGAAGGATCGGAAACATACAACACCGGGTCTCCTCCCGTACGGCATTGCACTCCCTGGTAGACGGTCGGCAGGAAGCCGCTCCCCCATATGCTTTTACCCGCGTCGGGCTGCTTTCCCCCGGAGGTGAGCACGATAAAGCCGGGTAAATTCTGGTTTTCCGAACCCAGCCCGTAAACTGCCCATGATCCGATGCTCGGGCGTCCCAGGCGTGCGCTGCCGGTGTGCATCAGCAGTTGCGCCGGCGCATGATTGAACTGGTCGGTATGCATGGACTTCACAAAAGTAAGCTCGTCGACGACCGTGCTGATATGCGGAACATAGTCCGATACCCAGGCCCCCGATTGCCCGTATTGCTTAAAGTTTCCCTGCGGACCCAGCATTTTCGGAACTCCCTGGATAAATGCGAACTTCTTTCCTTCCAGGAACTCCGCGGGACAATCGACGCCATGGTATTTAGACAGCTCAGGCTTGAAGTCAAAAAGCTCCAGTTGTGAAGGCGCACCGGCCATATGGATATAGATCACCCGCTTTGCCCTGGGAGCAAATTGCGGCAGGTTGACGGTGCTTTCGGCCGATACCGGCGCGGCCGATCCCTTCCCGCACCCCGACATAAGGTGGCCGAGCCCGATTGCACCCAGGCTCGTAACCCCCATCCATTGGAGAAAATTACGGCGGGTCTGCTGCTCCGCCTGCCGGTAGGCAAGCTCTTTTACCAGATTTTCCATCGATTCCCTTTAACAGGCTTTATTCTTTAGTAATCACTTCATCAAGATTCAGCAGCACGTTGGCCGTCAGGGCCATTGCAGCAATTTCCGGGCTTCTTTCGGATCCTGAGGTCAGAAACTCGCTTACGCGCGACGTGTCCGACTTAAACTCTGCAAGCGCTTCTCCGTATACCTTTTTCAGCGCGCCGAGCTTTTCAGGGGAAACTTTCTTAAAAGTAAGCGCGTAATACCCTTGCGATAGCTGGTCGTCCAGCTTCTTCGATGAGCCGCACATTTTTTTGGCAAGCTTTTCAGCCGCTTCCATATAAACGGGGTCATTCAGCGTGACAAGCGCCTGCAGCGGTGTATTGGTCCTGATACGCCTGGATTGACAGAATTCACGGCTCGGAGCGTCAAATGTCGTCATCGACGGGTAAGGGGACGTTCTTTTCCAGTACGTATAAAGCGCGCGCCGGTACTTGTCTTCCCCCTCGCTCACTACCCATTTCTCACCGTTATAGGGCGAAAGCCATATGCCGTCGGGCTGCGGCGGCATCACGCTCGGCCCGCGCATCTTGTGCGACAGCAACCCGCTGGTTGCCAGGGCCTGATCTCTCACCTGCTCTGCCCCGAGACGGACCCTCGGTCCCCGGGACAGCCACCTGTTATCCGGGTCTGAATAGTTTTTTTCGGCGGTTGTCTCAGACGACTGCCGGTAAGTGGCGGACATTACGATGGTTTTAAGCAGCTTTTTGGTGCTCCAGCCGTAGTCCTCCATAAACCGGACCGACAGCCAGTCCAGAAGCTCGCGGTGGGTAGGCAAAGCGCCCTGCGACCCGAAGTCTTCCAGGGTTTCCACAATGCCCAGGCCGAACAGCTGCTCCCAAAAACGGTTGACTATCACCCTTGAAGTAAGGGGGTTATCCCGGCTTACCATCCACCGGGCCAATCCCAGCCGGTTTTCCGGGTAGTCTGCGGGCAGTTGATCGAACAGCGCCGGTACCGAAGGACTTACGACTTCCCCTTTCACCAGCCAATTGCCCCGTTCAAAAACCTGTGTTTTCCTGAAAAGGTCGCCTTCTCCCTCCCACATGACAGGTGTATTCAGTACCCGCCTGGAAAGCAGCCCGGTATATTCCTTCTCCTTCTCTTCCCCTTCAGCCCCTCCGGGAAACGGCTCCTGGAAAGCTATCCACTTAAAGGACACCCAATCTTCGGGGGCTTTAGGGTGCTCTACTTCCACGAAAAGCGAATGCCTGCCTGTGAGCTCAGGGATTTTGATTACCAGCAGGGAGTCACGCCAGGTACTTCCTGTTTTCGGAACCTCAATTTCCGCCACTTTCAGGACGCGGGTGCTGTCGGTATAAAACTTCATCTTTGCCCCCTCCTTACCGGTACCGACGGCGATCAGCATTCTCTCCTTTCCGGTAAAGGTAAGGGAAGGCGCTATCGCAGAACCTTTATGCTGGATGCCGAGGTACTTCGAATCCAGCAAGGTGGAGCGGGGGCCCATCGTAAAATCGTGGGAGTTGACTTTCGGTTCCGTCACCTTCAGGAAACGGTATACTTCCGCAGCGCGCCTTTTGTCGTAGCGGCCTACCCAGTCGCGGAGCGCGGCGACCTGCAGCGAATCTTCGGTCTTATAGTGCCGCAAGGTCGGGGTATCGCTGGTAACATCCTCATCACGCGTGTTATTGAAAAATGCCATGTACCTGTAATACTCGTCATGCGTAATAGGGTCGTATGTATGACTATGGCACTGAACGCAGCCGAAGGTTGTGCCGTGCCAGACTTCCCACGTGGCGTTCACCCGGTCGATCACAGCCGCTACCCGGAATTCTTCATCCTCGGTGCCTCCTTCATCGTTGTTCATGGTGTTGCGGTGGAAAGCGGTCGCGATCAGCTGCTCGTCTGTAGGCAGCCCGTCGTCTCCACTCAGGAGATCCCCGGCCAATTGTTCAATGGTAAACTGATCGAACGGCTTATCTTTATTGAAAGCGTCAATGACATAATCCCGGTATTTCCATATAATCCTGGAAGCGTCCCTTTCGTATCCTTTGGTATCGGCATAGCGTGCCAGGTCCATCCACATAGCGGCCCATCTTTCACCAAATGCCGGGGAGGACAGCAGCCTGTCGACGAGCTTTTCATAGGCCTGGGGAGAAGAATCGGCGACAAATGCCTTCACTTCTTCCTCGCCGGGCGGCAGCCCGGTAAGATCGAGGCTCAGCCTCCGGATCAGTATTTCCCTTTCTGCATCGGTATTATGGGTCAGCTTTTTCTCCCTGAGCTTATCCAGCACGAAATAGTCGATTTCATTCTGCGCCCACTTTTCGTCACTTCCAAGGAGGCCGAACAGGTTCCGCCAGCTCCGCAGCGACGGTATTTCCGGTTCTTCCACTCTGCCGTATGCCCAGTGCACGCCCCATTCGGCGCCCTGATCGATCCATTTCTTAAGAATCTCAATTTCACTGTCAGCAAGGGGCGGCCCGTCTTTCGGCATCCTTTCATCGGGGTCGTCCGAAAGGATCCGTCGAATCATCTCGCTGTGCTTCGGATCTCCCTTTATTACCGCGGATTTACCGGATTTGCCGGGCTTATACATTTCATCTTCGAACAGGAAGCTCACGTTGCCCGCCTTCTTGACCCCTCCGTGGCAGCCGATACAGTGTTTGTTCAGGATCGGCTTCACGTCGGCATTGTAGTCGACTTTACCGTTGCGGCCGCTCCAGGCCAGTAAAACCGCTATCCCCGAAAAAAGTAAAAAAATGCTATTGAAGATCCACTTCATACGACAATCCAGCAGGTATTTGTAAAACCGGCATTGAGACCCTGCTCATAAATAATGCTAAATTAAGAAAGAATTGTACACCCGGGGAAAACGACCCCAACTTTTCGCATCCGGGCAATGCCGTTCCGGCCTGGAGGGCATAAAACTAACTAAACCTGCTCGCCACACGGCAGGCAGGTTTAGAAAGTTTTCATAACGTTGAGTAAATAAAGGCCGTAGAACAATATCGACAAATACTGTAGAACAAATATGTCTATTAATACCTTCTGACTACTCCGAAGTAACACCAAATCTATGTTTTTTTTATTTTTGTACGGACCGCAGCAATACTCCTGCGCTTCTCCACGGGGGAACTATTTTATTTTCAACCACTTCTCTTAACATATCAAAATAAATCATTACTTTTGCACTCGTTTTTCCCGCAATGAGTCATATGAGGGGGCGCCACCTTTTCCGCTGGGCTTATGGGCTGTTAACAGTTTTAATCTATTAAATTTGTCATGAGTGATTTAATCAAGCTCGTAGAGGCACTTTCAGAAGACCGCAGGGATCAGTACCCCGATTTCGGACCAGGTGATACCATTACGGTACACGTGAAGATCAAAGAAGGGAACAAAGAGCGTATCCAGCAATTCCAGGGTACTGTAATTCAACGCCGCAACCCTAATTCCGCCGGCGAGACATTCACAGTCCGCAAGATCTCCAACGGCATCGGGGTAGAACGGATTTTTCCGATCCTTTCCCCGAGCATTGAAAAAATTGAATTGCTGCGCAGAGGAAAAGTACGCCGCGCCCGGATATTTTATCTCAGGGGCCGTCACGGCAAGGCAGCCAGAATTAAAGAACTTAAAGCATCTAAATAGGTCCTTTAAGCAATGTATAAAAAAGACCGCTTCTCCGGAGAAGCGGTCTTTTTTTATGTAGCAGGAAGCGGGATCGTCTTCTAAAAAGTGTCCTTGATTTGCCTCACATGGTATGAGCTGCTATCTTTAATCCGGATATGCGCGATACCACGACTATGAGAACATTCAGATTCCTGCTCCTTGCCAGTCCTTTGCTAACGCTTGCCGGGTGCTATGACCAGGAGCGCGAAACAAGGCTTACCCAGAGAGAGCGTAACCTCCTTGTGAAAGAAAAACAGTTTGCCATGAAGGAGTCGGAATACCTTTCGCTGCTGAAAATGCGCGACAGCCTCCTTGCCTTGAAGGATACCATGAACACGATCGTGGCATGGCCCGAAGAAATCGCCGGGTACTGGAACAGCAAAGTAGTATGTACGGAGTCGAACTGCCCGGAATATATAGTCGGCGATCAGCGCAATGATAACTGGCTGTTTGCCAGCGATTCTACGCGGATGGTAGTAAAAGTGATCAACAATAACAAGCTGATACGCGTATACAATTCATCGTTCAACGGAAAGGCGATCAGCCTGACCTTCAGCACCGATTCTCTGGCGTCTAAGCAGGTGGCAATGAGCGTATTGCTGCACGATCTGGGCCAAAACAAAATAAAGGGCATCAGGACAATATCGGTCGACAACAGGTGTGCAGCCCGGTTCAGCGTCGAGCTGAGCCGCAATCCCGGTAAAGAATAGCGCTATGATATTAACCAACATTTACGATGTATCGCTTCCGATCGAAGACCCGGTGCTGAAGTTCCTGATACTCCTGGTCATTATCCTGTGCGCCCCCCTGCTGCTTAACAAGATAAAAGTGCCGCATTTGCTCGGCCTCATCATCGCGGGTGCCATCGTGGGGCCGAACGGGCTCAACCTGCTTGCCCGCGACAGCGCTATTGTCGTTACCGGGACGACCGGGCTGTTGTATATCATGTTCCTGGCGGGACTTGAAATCGACATGGGCGATTTCAAGAAGAACAAATGGAAGAGCCTGGCCTTCGGCATGTATACCTTCATTATCCCGCTGACCCTGGGATACCTGGGCGGATATTATGTGCTGGGCTTTTCCCGGCTGACTTCCTTCCTGTTTGCAAGTCTTTTTTCGTCCCATACCCTGATCGCCTACCCGCTGGTCAGCAAAATGGGGTTGTCCAAAAACCCGGCCGTAAACATCACGGTAGGCGGAACGATGATTACCGATATCCTGGCGCTGATGGTGCTGGCGGTCTCGGTAGGTATGGCAAAAGGTGAGGTAGGAAGCGAGTTCTGGCTCAGGCTCACCATATCGGTGCTGCTTTTCGGACTGACGGTGCTCTTTTTATTCCCGGTAATAGGCAGGTGGTTTTTCAAGAAAGTCAGCGACAGGATTTCGCAGTACATTTTTGTGCTGGTGATGATTTACCTCGCTGCGTTGCTGGCCGAGCTGGCCGGTGTCGAAGCTATTATCGGGGCCTTCCTGGCAGGCCTGTCCCTCAACCGGCTCATCCCTCCTACCTCGTCGCTCATGAACCGCGTCGAATTTGTCGGGAACGCTATTTTCATTCCTTTTTTCCTGATAAGCGTCGGGATGATCGTCGATTTTACAGTTTTCTTCAAAAGCTGGGAAACGATCAAAGTTGCTTCACTGATGACGATACTGGCCGTCAGCACCAAATACCTGGCCGCCAGGGCCACCCAGAAGACCTTCCGGCTGCGCAGGGAAGAAGGCGGGCTTATTTTCGGGCTGAGCACGGCATCTGCCGCCGCTACGCTGGCTGCCGTCATGGTCGGATATAACATCATCATTTCCGAAAATGAGGCCGGGGAGCCGCTGCGCCTTCTGAACGACCATGTCCTGAACGGGAGCATCCTGGTGATACTGGTCTCGTGTACCGTATCTTCATTCGTGACAATGGCCAACGCCAACAAGATAGCCGACGCCGATCATGAAGAGACAGTGGCGGGAAACAGCCCGGAAGAGGAAAATATCCTGCTGGCCCTCAATCACCAGGATACGGTTGAAAAGATGGTCAACCTGGCGCTTATGATCAAGGCCAGGACCAATACCGACAGGATATTCGCGCTCAATGTGATCAACGAGGGAAAAAACGAATCCTCGGTAAAGAATGCCGATAAAATCCTGGCGACGGCAGTGGATATCGCAGCGGCTTCGGATATTCACCTCCAGCCGCTTACCCGCTACGACAACGATGTCATCAGCGGCATCAACAATGTGCTGAAAGAGAAGAAAGTTTCCGACCTGGTCATCGGCCTGCAGGACAACAAAGGGTTTTCCCCCTCTTTTGTCTACAATCTCTATAACGGCTATCTTCAGAACAGGAATGCCAACGTCCTGGTTTACCACGCTGCGCAGCCTATCTCCACTATCAAAAGGCATGTTGTCATCCTGCCGTTTATGTCGCATACCGAACCGGGATTCTTTCACTCGCTGCTCAGGATATGGAACATAGGGCGCAATTCGGGTGCGGTGCTCAGCTTCTACAGCAGCAGGATTTGTATCGATATATTAAAAAGGATTCACAAGCGGGCTAATATAGAAGCAGATTTCAATGTAGTGCACGAATGGACCAGGCTGGAGCAGATCCTGAAGGACGTCGATACCGACGAAGGACTGATTCTCGTGATGGCAAAATCCGGGATGACCTCCTATTCCCCGCAGATGCGTACAGTTCCGGACATACTCAATGCCCGGTTTTCCGACAAAAATTATCTCCTGGTATACCCGTATTCAGGATCTGAAGAGGATGAAGGGGAAAAACGTTCGATAAACAGCCACGGCGACTTTATTGAAATCGGGAATATTATCGGGAAAATGTTTAAATGAAGTTCATTTACCACCCGTCTGATCGTCTTTTCCTATTCTTTTTGAAGGATCTTTTTGCTTTAGCAATGTTTTAGAGTTCAAGGGTGTTGTTACTTTTTTGCCTGTTTGCGCTTCAATTTCCTTCCGGGTGTTTCCAGCTATTGTTCCACCCTGCTTTGCGATAATCTTATTTTCGGAAAAATTTTTTGGCTTCTTTTCCTTGCTGATTTCTGTTGTAGTGGCTTCTGCGAGCATGTTGAGCACCAGTTCAAGGTTTGTCATATTATCCCGAAGATTTTCTTTTTTCAGTTCCTTGTGACTCTTGTATTGTTTAACTGAAAAACCGCTCCAGGCTTTTGTGATTTCATCGGTCAATATTGCATATTCCTGACCTTTTTTTACGCCGCGTTTATCCCATTCATCGGTAAGCTCTCTACGGACTTCGATGCTTTTTAAACGTTGGTTAATCCAATCCTTACTGTATCCCTTTTTCAGATAGGTTTCCATAAGGCGGTCAATACCGATTTCCGGATCTTCGATCTCATCTATTCGTTCCCGCCCGACTTTTGCCAGCCATAATTTAAATGGTTCGGCTTTTTTAGACGGAACAGACTGCATCAGGCGAAAAAGTTGTTCTGTATCGGCGACGTCTGTATTGTAGAATTTGCCATCTGCCGATTGCATTTTCAGTTGACTACAATTTGTAGCCAACTCACTCCCTTCCTTTTTAAGCCGGGTCTTAAGCACACTCCAATACTTTCTCGGATTGGGGCTGTCCGTCAAAACGGCAATCACATCAACTACAGAAAAGTACCATTTCTCCTGTTCCTCATCCCAATGAGTACGTACCTGTTTTTGCTCAAATATCCTGATAGCATCTTCCTTGCTCATTTTCAGCTCGTTTATTGGTTGACCGATTGTACATCAACACAAATTTACGTCATATCCATACCCCTTCTATCGTTATAGAAAATGATTATAAACCCTTCTGTACACTGTCATCCTCCGGGACCGCTGCACCCGGCTTTTTTCTGAACACTCTGCCGGTATCTAAACGTCATCTCACTTTCCCTTTTTAAATGCCTGTATCCTTTTCTGCACCAATGCATCCTCCGGTTTTACCTTTTCCAGGAAGTCCAGCGCTTTTCCTGCACTATAGCGGTTGCCGGTTTCCAGTATATCCGAAACTTTACGAAGCGTATTCACATCTGTTACCTTTTTCGCGAGAAAGAGATTCAGCACTTCGCCCAGCAAATCCCCGTTCAGCCGGAACATTATTTCAGTCAGGAATGATACGGTTTCCGGTCTCAGGGTGCCGGCATCTTTCAGCTTCTGTATCGCCGGCTTCCTGACGGCATAGGCTCCGTCCGATACCAGGCCCGCCAGCGCGGCCTGCACTTCCTTCCCGTCGGCCACGCTCTCCGGGAAAGAAGCAATAGCCGATGCGGACACATTCAGGTTGTCGCTCCGGGTAAGGTCAACTACTTTCTCCCTGACTTCTCTATCCCACTCCGGCAGCTTCCGGAGCCGGTCCATGGCCCAGCACTGCAGGCGGGGCTCACCGGCAGCCAGCAGCATCAGCGCAAGCCTTTCGGTAAAGATATCACTGCTCAGCCGGGAAACCGCTTCTCCTGTTTTCCCGTAAACGATATGCCATAAGCGATAAGTAGTAAAAGCCGCCCCGGGCACAATGTATTCCAGGATGTCTTTCAGAGTCGCGGAAGAAACCGCATCTACCTCTCCCGGGTTTCCTGTGCCGGGAACCAGCTCTTCAAAAGTATAGTCGGCCAGGGGAGAAAGCGAATCCGAAAGGATTCTGTGCAGCTTCAGGTACTCCTCGTGCGAGAAAGGGTCGTGGTCGGTCTTGCTCAAAAACTCCCCGGGAGGCAGCTCAAACCCCATATAGCCGCCGGCAGGATCCCAGTAAACCGCGATATCCAACAGGCGGCATTTTCCGTCGAAGCATACGCTTGTCTCTATTTGCCGGGAATAGGAAACCGGAATCCCGTCGCGGGTAAGGTTCTGGTACAGGACATCTGAGGCGGTGGAATCGCCGAAATCCATCCTGTATTCAACCTGCCGTACCGGTTTTTCTTTCACGGCGGCTTCCCTGAAAAAACGTATGGGGATAGTCTGCGCCCCTCCTCCTGTAGAGAAAGAGCACAACACTATCCCCAGAAAAACCAGCCTGTCAAACCTCATGTATAGCCATCAGGTTGCTTTCACGGGTACAATGGCCCCGTGCTCTTCCAGCAGGTTCTTCAGATCCGCATAAGGTACTTCCAGCGGAGTCTTGCCCGATACGCAGGCCAGGGCCGCGGCCGCCGCCGCGGCCTGACCCATACCCATGCAGGAAGCCTGTACCCGCAAAGCGGAATTAGCCAGCCGGTCGCTGCTCAGGCAACGGCCCGCCACCAGGAAATTCCGGCTTCCTTTCGGGGCCAGCGCCCGGAGCGGTATGGTCGGCACGACTCCCTCTACCAGATGCTTGGGAACAACCCCTTTGTCGTCGTGCAGGTCGATCGGGTAGTAGGAATAGGAAACCGCGTCATCAAACACCTTGCCGGTCACGTAGTCTTCATGAGTAATCAGGTATTCGCCGTCGATCCGGTAGGTTTCCCTTACCGCAGTTTCGTTCTGAACATCCTCGAGGCGTGTTTTCTCCAGGCCCGGAAGCGTACGGAGAAACCGGAGCATCCGCATCAGCGACGCTCTCCCCCGGATATTGGCCAGCGTATGCGTTTCGGAAGTCGTCGAATCTGCCCCCGCGATATGCTGAACATTATCCCCGTGCTTCCGGAGCACTCCCGATACATTCAGGAACTCCTTTTTGACCAGGGTGCCCTTCTTCACTTCCTCGGCATAACGCGCTTCGATCATCTTGAAATCGAGCTTGTCCAGGTCATACCCGGTCAGCCTGAACTGAAGCGTACCAGGCTGGGTTTCGGCCTCCCGCAGCACCGGAAAACCCGCCATTGAAGCGGCAAAAGCATTGCCGGTGCAGTCGATCACCTGGCTGGCCTGGATAGTGGTTTCGGTCCCCTTTCCTACCGTTACGGCTTCCCACCCGTTTTTAACCGGCCTGATGATCGTAGGCGTCTCGTAATAGCGGATCTCCACCCCGGCGTCGAGCACCTTTTCTTCCGCCAGCATAGCGTAAAGCTGGCCGTTTACAAGTACCTGGTGTCTCCAGTGCTGCCTGCCGTGGGGAATCGAAACATTGGGAAGCGGATCGTCATTCATCGCTACGGCTTCCTGCACGAGCTCCCAGCCGATCCCTCCTATCACCTGCTTTCCCCATGCGAAGAAGATCCCGGGGAAATTAACCCCGCCGGTGGTGGTCACTCCGCCGAGCTGACTACCGTTTTCGACCAGTATGGTTTTTCTTCCCGCGCGGCCCGCCTGGATAGCAGCTATTACGCCGGCGGTGCCTCCCCCGATCACCAGGATGTCGGTCCTGAGCGTTTTTTTAACGACCCGGTAAGGTTCGCTTAAGCGCTCTCCTTTCAATATCGTGGGCACTCCCAGCGACATAGACCCCAATGCAGCCAGCGCCGATCTTCGTTTCATCAGAATAAATTTTGGATGTTGGTATTTTATAAATTAACTAAGCCGCCCATCCGGCCTCTCCCGCTTCACCACTCGGTGCTAATAGCCCGGATTCTGATCTTTCGACGGATCGAGCATATTGTTATAATTCATCTCCGAAAGCGGAATAGGCCAAAGCAAATGTTTCTGCGCTACCGTTTTCTTCTTTCCATAAGCGATCAGCTCATCTACCTTACCGATCCTTTTGAGTTCATGCCAGCGCTTTCCTTCGTATAAAAACTCGTACCCGCGTTCTTTGATGACTAGGTCGATAAAATTGTCTTGCGTCAACCCGGCAGCCTCATAGTCGACTTCAGAAGGCGAAGCCGGCGCAAATCCGTAAGCCCTGCGTCTCACCTTGTTCAATGCCTCCAGCGCTGCCGCCGAAACCTGTCCTTCGGCGCGCGCCGCCGCCTCTGCATAAATGAGCAGTACGTCGGCATAGCGGTAAATCGGCTGGTCGTTGCCGGCACCGGTTTGGCTGATAGCCTCTGTATCTACGTATTTAGAGCTGACCAGCGTATTGGCTCCGAGACCGAAATTAATATTGTCCCAGAGCTTTTTCCTGATATCATCGTCGTCCCAGTTCACAAAGTTAGGATTTGTCTTGTCGCCGTGCACGGCATAAGCCCCGTCGAACTTGAAAAGCCTGGTGCTGGGGTGGTTGGAGATCCACAGGATATAATTGCCCTGGTCTTCAATCCTCGAATACTTAAAATAGAAAATTTCTTCCGGGGTAGTCAGTATCGTCGGGCCAAAGAGGTTGTACTGGAAATCGGTCGCCGATGTAACCGGTACCAGGCTGAATTTACCCGATTCGATCACCTGCTTCGACCGGTTGGCCGCTTCCTGGTAGTTCCCCAGCTCCAGGTATACATCCGCCAGCAGCGATTTTGCAGCCCACAAAGAAGGCCTGCCTATATCCTTTGGCGTGTCGGGCAGGTTGGCCTCCGCTGTAAGGAGATCAGAAACAATCAGGTCGTAGACCTGCGCCACAGGACTCTTGGGAAGATCTTTTTCATTCATGTTGGCCTCGGTCCTCAGCGGAATGTCTCCCCAGTTCCTTACCAGGTGAAAGTAAGTATAAGCTCTCAGGAATTTGGCCTCTGCGACATACTTATCAATATCCTGCTGGCTGATAGAAGATCCATTCGGAGCATTTTCTATTACCAGGTTTGCATTCCGGATGGCCAGGTAGAAAGAATTCCAGAAGCCCGACACCCTTGTGATGTTTGCGTCGTTAAGCCCCTGGTAGTCGCTCAGGGGTGTCCAGCTTCCCCGGCCGTACATCCAGTCGGACTGACATTCGAGAGTAGCTACATAATTGGCTATCGTATTGATCCTCAAAGGCCGGTAGATGGCATTTACTGCAGTTTCAACTTCTTCCGCTGTATTGTAGAACACCTCTACGGCCAGCAATTTCGGAGATTCGACCAGCATGCTGTCGCAGGAGCTCATCGATCCTGCCAGCGCTGCAACACAGCCGATCGCAAACAACTGCTGTTTTATATGGGTTATTTTTCTGCTCATGATGCTTGATTTAATGGTCCAAAACTTGTCTCCCGGCCTCAAAAACCGACTCTTACACCGACCGTCACCGATTTGGCTACCGGATAGCTGTTATGATCGATCCTGAAGTTGGTTTCAGGGTCCCACCACGAATACCCGGTAAAGGTCAGCAGGTTTTGCCCGCTTACATAAACATACAGGTTACGCAAAGCTTTCGACCTGATCAGCTCCGACGCCAGGTTATAGCCCAGCGAAATGTTCTTTAAGCGGAGATAAGATCCGTCCTCGATAAACCTTTCTGACATGCGGACGGGTGATCTCAGGCTGATTTTCGGATATGCCGCATCGGGTGAGTCCGGCGTCCAGTGGTTATTAAACACCGACCGCGGCATATTCAGCCCGAAGCCGTAGTCCATCGTATTGGTAATAGCGCTGGCATTGAATATATCGTTGCCCTGAGAACCCTGCCAGAACATATTGAATTCAAATCCCTTGTAGGTCAGGTTGGAGCTAAGCCCGTAGATGAAATCCGGGTTTGCATCGCCGATATAAGTTTTGTCGGCCTGGGTAATGGCGCCGTCTTCGTTGATGTCTTTAAAGACGATAAAGCCGTTGGAATCGTACCCGGCCTCCTTGTAGCCCCAGAACTGCCCGACCGGCCGCCCCTCTCTCAGGATACCCGTTGCATCATTTACGATGATAACACCGATGTTGTCGCGGAGAATGTCTTCCCCTCCGTAGAGGCTGACCACCTTATTGCGGTTGAACGCTATATTCGCATTGACGTCCCACGTAAAATCGCCTTGTTTCAGAACAAGGGCGTCCAGGCCCAGTTCGAACCCTTTATTCTGTATTTTACCTACATTCATGATGGTGCTGGTATATCCCAGCGAAGAAGGGAGCGATACTACGCTCAGCAGGTCGCGCGTGTTTTTTACATAATAATCTAACGTCAGAAGGAGCCGGTTGTTAAATAGTCCGAGGTCTACTCCGGCATCAAACTGGGCTGTGGTTTCCCATTTCAGATTACCCGGAAGCCTCGTACCGGGGGCAAAGGTATTGGCAAGAGCGTCGTTAAAAATTGTCCTGTTAGCCTCCAGGTTGTTCAAAGTCATATAAGGAGTGACTCCCGGGCTACCTGTTACTCCCCAGCTGGTTCTGAGCTTCAGATCTGATATCAGGCGACTGTCAAGAAGGAACTTTTCATTTGAAACCCTCCAGGCCAGCGCCGCAGACGGGAAGTATCCCCATTTCGAGCCCGGGCTGTAAACCGACGCTCCGTCTCTCCTGATGCTGGCGGTCAAAAGGTAACGGTTGTCGTATGCATAATTGACGCGTCCGATAAAGGAAGCAAGTACCGATTTGGTATAACCCGACTCGGATACGCTCTGATTGGCTGCTGCCTGTATATTATAAGTCTCGAATATATCGCTGAGAAATCCTGTCCCGCCGGCCTCGATCCTGGTCTGCAGGAAGTTCTGGAAAGTCACCCCGGCCACTGCGTTGATACTGTGCTTTTCTCCCAGAGTCTTGATATAATTCAACGTATTTTCGTTCAAAAGACTGGTAAACTGGCCGGAATAGACGCTGGCAATACCTTGTGAATTATAATATTTCCGGGTGGTATAGTTATCCGTCCGGTCGTCCCGGTTCTCTATCCCGCCCGCAACCTTGAGCGTCAGGTCGGGTGTGATCTTATAAGACAGGCCCAGGTTGGCAAGCAGCACATTCGCATTTACCGTACTTTTCCGCTCGTTGATAAAGTTGATCGGGTTCCTGATATCGGTGGCTATAAAGGGATATGCCGTCGACAATATCCTGTAAGATCCGTCTTCGTTATAGGGAGTAAGCGTGGGCGGGGCGGAGATAGCTGCCGCGATCATGGAATTCCCTCTCGACCCGCCGCCGCTGTCTTTCCTTTCGGTAGCTAGCCTGCTGAGCGTGCTCGTAAGATCTATCGTAAACCTCTCGCCGGCTTTATGGGAAATGTTGGTTTGAAGGGAATAACGGTTGTAATCACTCCCTTTTACGATTCCCTGCTGTCCGAAAACGCTGCCTGCTATGGAAAATAAGGTTTTGTCGTTCCCTCCGCTTACATTAAGCGAGGAGGTCAGGATCGGGGCGCGCCGGAAAACAAAATCCTGCCAGTCGAACCCTTCTCCGAAACCATCGATATCCTGCTGGGAAAAGAAAGGCTGGATATTATCATTGATAGCCTGCTCGTTATAAAACTGAGCGTATTCCCTGGCGTTCATGAGATCGAGTTTCCTGATCAGCTTCTGACTGCTGTAACTGGTCTCAAAATCGACGTTCGTCCGTCCTTTCTTACCTTTTTTGGTCGTAATGATCACCACCCCGTTCGCTCCTCTCGATCCGTAAATGGCCGTGGCAGAAGCATCTTTCAGTATCTCCAGGCTTTCTATATCCGAGTTGTTAAGATGGGTCGGATTGCCGTTTACCGGGAAGCCGTCGATCACATATAACGGATCGTTGCTCCCCTGGATGGAATTGCCGCCCCGTACTCTTACCGTAATGTTTGCCCCCGGAGCGCCGGAACTCTGCCGGATATGTACACCGGGCGCCCGCCCCGAAAGGGACTGCAGAACGTTTGCGTTCGGGAATGCGTTGAGCTCTTTGGCTTTTACCTGTGAAACAGACCCGGTAAGATCACTTTTTTTCACAACGCCGTACCCGATCACCACCAGTTCTTCGAGCGATTTCAGATCAGGGGTCATGGTAACTTCAAGTGAAGACCTGCTGCCGACTATGATCTCCCGGGTCACATAACCTACAAACGAAAACACAAGCACGGAATTTTCGCCGGGTACGGAAAGTGTAAACTGTCCTTCCATGTCTGTCGAAATCCCCCGTTGGGTTCCTTTTACAATAACGCTGACCCCGGGCAGGCCGACTCCCGACTCATCGAGCACCTTTCCTTTCACTTCATGATCTGCCGGCAGGATCAGTTCCAGCTTCCGCTCCCCTTTTTCGATCCGCTCCGGCCACTGTATCCGTTCCGCCAGCGGCCTGCTTTCCAACCTGTCGGCCGGAAGCCGTTCCGTCGGCACCTGCGATGATTTTTGGCCGGCGGGCGTGACCACAATGATCTTGTCGATAATCGTGTAGCGTAAACCGTGCTTTATAAAAAGCTGGTCCAGCACTGACGTCAGGCTGCCGTTCCTTACTCTCACCGTTACCCTCGATCTGTCTTTCAGCAGATCGGTCTGAAGCCAGAATGTGTAGCCTGTCTGCTTCTCGATCTGATCCATCACTTCCAGCATGCTGGAGTTCCTCACAGACAAGCTGATGCGCTGGGCGTGGCCGCTGGCAAATACATGCAGGCATGAAATCAATACCAGTAAGGTTGCGTGTTTCAATCTCATGATCAGTTTTTTTTGCAGAAGCCTCCCCCCGGAATACCCCCGGACACACGTAACGGCGCTCCCCGGGCACTTTTTTCCCTTTGCGCTGAGCAATAGGTAATTGGTAAAATAATCCATACTTTTGTTTGAGTTGGATGAAAAAAATAAATCTGAACGTTTATAAATCCGATCCCATTTCAAAAACGGGATCCTGTCATTCCAACGCCCGTGCCGTGAGTGGCCTCAACACTCCGGCACTTTTTATTGGAATGACTTTTACCGGCCTCAACCTGGTTGACCCGGTACTGGTGGTCATTTACTGATTATGATCTTTTTACCTTCCGTTTTTATATTTATTCCACTCGTTTCCAGGATCTGAAAGATCTTCGAAGCGGGAACATTCCTTGAAATTCCTGCTTTGAAACGGATATGCTCCACGTCGCCCCGGTATTCGACCTCTACGTCGTACCACCTGGCAATCTGCCGCATGATCGTAGACAGCTCCGCATTTTCAAACCTGAACTGCCCGTTTTTCCAGGCGATAGACTCTTCTATGTCTGCTTTGGATACTTCTATTTCCTCAGTAAGCTTCTTTACCGAAGCTTTCTGACCCGGTGAAAGCGTAACGTTTTTAAAACCAGTCGCTTTGGCTTCATCCGTGCTGTAGTCTATCTTGACTTTTCCTGTCAGCAGGGTCGTCGTAATATCTCCCTCGTCCGAATACCCGCTTACATTGAATTCCGTGCCGAGCACTTCGACGGTCTGCTTACCCGAAATCACCCTGAAAGGCACTTTTTCAGCGCCGGCATGGGTAACTTCGAAATAAGCCTCCCCGATCAGCTCCACGCGCCGCTCTTTCCCGTCAAACCAGGTAGGAAATCTTAAAGAAGACTGGGCATTCAGCCAGACCTGGCTTCCGTCCGGCAATCTCAGGCGGTATTGCCCTCCCTTAGGCGTGGAAATGGTATTAAATTTGGCATTTCCGGAAGAAATAGCTTTTGCCGAAGACAGGTCATAGGAAATATACCCTTCCTCCGATTTAAGAATAACCGCCTGGTCCTGGCGGGCGATCTCACCCGTATGGGCCTTGTCCAGATCGATTTCCTGCCCCCCGTCGAGCGTAAGGATAGCACGGTTTCCGCCGGGTAAAAGCTCGACGGAAGCCAGGCCGGCGGGTTGATCGCCCGTCTTATCAAAGCGTAGCAGCCCCCATCCTGCAGCTACCGCCAACACGACAGCTGCAGCATATTTTATGTAACGCTTATATATAAACGAAAATCGGCGCCTGTTTGCTTCTCTCACTCCTTCCCTGACCTTTACTCTTGCCGTCTCCCTGTCCCGGGCGCCATAGCCGGGAAGCTCCTCCAGGAGGAACGCTTCATCGGTCAGCCTCGAGAACAGCTGTTCGTTTTCTTCGCTGCGCCTGCGCCAGGCATCCAGCTTCTCCTGCTCTTCCACGGCCAGCTCTCCCCGTAAATGCCTCACAATCAACTGACCTACGTTATAATATTCCTCGTAATTATCCATAATTCATCTGTTCGTGCTATATAGACACCTGAAAAGAGGAAGTGGATAAAGAAGTATGGATTTTTTTATCTTTTTTTGTACGGTCTGTTTAAAGAAGCCGCCCGGGATGTCGGAAATAGTGTTTTTGAGAGTTTTTTAGGTACCGGGTGGGTTTGTCGGAGAATAAGCAGCCAAATTCTAGAAAAAATCAGGCATTTTCGATTCAAATATACCCTTCTCGAATCCAAACCAGGTCGACAGGATTGTTCCTTCCGGAGATATCAGGAAAAATGTGGGTGTGCCCACGATCGCGTATTTGTTGTTAACCTCGCTATATTTACCGCCGGCAAGCCAAAGGCTTACCCAGGGGATTTTTGAGCTTATATTATACGCATTCCAGTATTCCTTCTGTGGATCTACAAAAAAACTTACAAAGACTAGCGAGTCTTTTTTGCTTTGATATAAAGATTTCATTTCCTCCACAGACTCATCGCTGAAGTAGCAGCCCGTTCCGGCAAACTGAAGTAGGATGTATTTGCCTTTTAAATCGGACAATTTGCGAAATGATCCGTCTGTGCTTTCAGCGGCGAAATCGTAATAATTATCTCCAACCTTGGGTCGTGGAAAACGGATTTGCGTTTCCAGGGACCGGCCATATTTACTTTGCTTTAGTTCTCTTGAAAGGCCTGAATATAATTTCGCAAGGGTAGCCATGTCAAAATCTCTTCTATAGCGGTACAAAACCAACGCTATATAGGAATTAAAATTCTCTTTGATAAATGATGTCTGCCACTTGTCAAGCGAGTCGTTAGTCAAGTCGATATCATTTTGTACCTCAAGCTTTTCCAGGCTATCTGTAGTAGTTTTCAGCGCTTAGGCTAAATCCTTTTTTTTCTTTTCCCAGCGATATAAATTTTTGTGATAGCGTTCTGCCTGGCTCATGCAGACAGAGCCTGAAGTAGAAACATTATGCGGCAGCCCGGAAATATCTGCGGTCAGATGCACGTCTTCATTCTTTATAAGTAAATCTGTATAGAAAAATATCCCTTTTTTCCATTCTCTGGCTGCCGGAATAATCCGTAGTTCCTCCGGCTCGTTTGCAGAAAGCGCACCTTTAAAGTTGAACCGTTCATTTTTTACCAGACAGCTATCCAAAAATCTCCCAGTTGCCAAATCCTGTAGGAGGACCTTCGTACTATCAGGCACCCCCGTGATATGGGCAGAGATAGAAAAACCATCCCGAGAAGATGAAGTAAAAGCCGAAAAAAGAAAAGCGCCGGCTATGACAGCACACCAAGTTTTAATGATCATCATGATGAAGAATGTATTAATGACATTTCCATAAAGAGGGCAGAATGCTTAAATATGTTGCACTGATCCCGTTCAAACCATTTTTTATAATCTTGAAACTAAGCTTTTCGCTTAAGGAATCATATTTCTGTACAATACCCCTGCCGGCCGGACCGCTTCAGGGTGTGCCGAAGCACAGCATTACAAAAAATCAGGCGCACAAAAAAATAAGCAAAGCCATCAATTCCGGTCTGAGCCTCGTCCTGAGTATCTCAAGCGCTTTCTGTTTTTGCTTTTTCACTGTATTGACCGATATACCCAGTTCATCTGCTATCTCCTGGTTCTTTTTCCCTTCCAGGTATGCCAGCCTGCTAATTTTCTGGTAAGGCTCCGGAAGCGACCTGACGGCGCTCAGCAGCGAATCGAGCACCTCGGCCGTAATGATGGTGTCCATAACGGTCGCCTCGGATACAGGCTCTTCAGATAGCCCGGCGGCATAGTTGCTGACCACCTTGTTATGGCGTATGCTGTTAAGGCAGGCGTTTTTTACAGTTGTGTATAAAAAATTTTTGATCGAAACAGGATTATTCTCAACCACCTCCCGCATCTGCCAATACCTGATGAAAGCTTCCTGCGCCATATCGTCGGCAAGGTCGTGGTCTTTGATGAGCTTGAAGGCAAAGTAGGAAAGCCGGTCAAAATAGGCATCAAACAGGGAATTAAGCTCCTTCTCACCGAAGCTTCCGGCCCTGTTTGGCATGATATCCTTGTTAAAAATTCTCATATGATCCGGATACTTTCCAATGCCCCGCTTAAGCGAGACGCACCTCTTTACCGCTTTTTACGGCGGCATAAATAGCTTCGACGATCCTGATATCGCGGAGCCCTTCCTCTCCCGGCACCGTCAGGGGCGTACCGTTGAGAAGGGCAAGCGAATCCTCGTCCATCTGCCGGGCCTGCTGGTTCTCGAGCGGATGATCGATTACACCCAGCGTGCTGGTCCCTTTATTGTTTCTATAGGATGAAAAAGGCTCCATGAAAAGCGTCCCTTTCTCATAATTCACCTTCAGGTAATTGGCATTTGCGCCGTGGCCTCCCATACAACTGGCGATAGCGCCGGAAGGGAATTTCAGCTGGAACATCATCATTTCGTCAGCCTCATTGAAAATTTCAGGCCGGTTGACGATCGACTGGGCCGTAACGGCAACCGGCTCTTCGCCTGCAGCCAGCCTGGCTCCCTGGAGCGCATAAACGCCCATATCGTACATAGACCCGCCGCCTACGGCCTTTTGCATCTTCCAATGCCCTTTCCGGCTTTCGGTGTAGGACGCCGCTACGCTGATGTATTTCACCTTCCCCAGCTTTTGCTCACGGGCAATGTCCATGTATTCGCGCGTGTTGGGATCATGCTGGCATCTGTACCCGATCGCCAGTCCTACTTTCCGGTCCTGGCAGGCCTTTATCATCTCCTGGCAATCCTTTGAAGTCAGCGCCATGGGTTTCTCGCAGAAAACGTGCTTTCCCGCTTTTGCCGCCCTGATGACGTATTCTTTGTGCATAGACGGCGGAAGCACCACATATACGATATCTATATCCGGGTTGTCCTTTATAGAATCGAAGTTCTGATAGTTGTATATGTTCTTGTCTTTTATCCCGTACTTTTCCTTCCACGCTTTGGCTTTATCGGGTGTGCCTGTCACGATGCCTGCCAGGTGGCAATGCTTGGTGAGCTGCAAAGCCGGCGCAAGCAGGTCGGTGCTATAGTAGCCTAAGCCGACGAGGGCCACACCCATGCTTTTCTGCTGCCTGATACCCGCCATGATGGAAGGCGAGAGCGCTGCCGAGGCCATGACTGTGGCCCCTTTTACCAAAAAGTGACGACGGGAAACTATTAAAGGTTGCTTATTGTCCATAGCTGTCTGTCAGGTTATTTGAATTTAGATTGTAGTCCGGGGAGAGCGATATAAGACCGATGCTCGCTTATTGCGTAAGCGGGGTTGCTATTCTTACGGCTGCCGCTTTAATAATTTCCCCCAGTTTCGGGCCATAGAAGCTCACGCTTGATTCATACCCTCCGCCTTTGGTATATTTATCTTCTGCCAGGATATAGCTGATCCATTCATTAGCCAGCCCGCCAATGGCGACATGCTTTACCCGGCCGTTTTTCAGTGACTCTTTGACTGCTATTCCCAATTCGGCCGTCATCTCGCCCGGTATTCCCACGAGTACGAAATCACCGATCCTGACCGAACCTATCCCTACTCTTTCGGGGCCGATCGCCTTCATAATGACACCGGCAGTCTGTTCGTTCAGCCCGTATTCGGCGCCGCCGGTTTTCATAAAGTCAGGATGCGCGACCTGCCCGGGCAGATCGATCGTCTCATAATTGTATGCCAGCTCGCTGACAGCCTCCGGCCGAATGGCGTTGTAGACGCTCAACGCTTTTTCAGCTATCATTTTTCCGTAAATCCGGATCTTCTGATAAGGGTCGATTGCGCCGTCGTACACCGGCGACTGGTCGCCTTCCGCACCGTTGTAGTACATGACCGTCACGCCTTTACCGATTGACTTTTCCATTTCGGTCTGCAGGTAGCCCGGCCATTCCGCCGAAAGCAGCATATCAGCATCGCCAATAAACGTGGGATGCGCCGTCCAGTTGACCAATACGGCCAGCGGCTGCCCGCCGACAAGGTCTACCCGGGTAGCTGTCAGCTCGTTATCAATAATTTTGTCTCCGCGGCGGTTACGGTTCAGCCCGTCAAACTTTGCGCTGCCGGTACCGATTTTCACATCCCGGTAATTTCTGTCGGCAGCCGAAACCAGCTTTTCCGTTTTATCAAGCAGGAAAGCAAGTAATTCAGGCTGAAAAATACCTATCTGCGGAATGCCGAATACATTTTTGCTGTTGATGGCAGCCATTTCGAGACTACCGTGCGAATGACTGGGCAGCAAGGTCACGTTATGGTCTTTCCAGCCGTTCTTATCTACCCGCTTCAGCAGATCGGCTTTAAAATTGGAAGGTAACCCGAGAATATCGATCGTAATGATGAGGTACTTTTCGCTCCCTTTTTTCAGTGCCAGCGCTTTTGCCATGATAGGGTCATGAATCCCTTCGGCCGGCTTGCTCATACGCTTTCCATACCCGCCCAGCGTATATTTCATCTCTATCGGCGGAGTAATATCGGCAACGGCAACGTTGGCCGTAACATGACGGGCATCGACATGGATAGCGATTATCAGAGCTGCCGACAGAATCAGCACAAGGTTTTTCATTTGGGAACAGGCATTTTTCGCTAAATTTAATAAATCCCGCCAAGAGTTGCTAACTTGCTGTCAGGTACCGTCATGTGTATAGAAAATGTCTTTAAGTCCGCGGATCATAGCGCTCCTGCTTTCTCTTTTCATCTCTTTTATCACGGTCACTTTCCTGTCGTTTATAGATGAAACCAACAGCACTATGCTCTTTACTGCCGGTGTGGCTTCATTTATTCCTGCTTTCTTCCTGACCTATTATGCCATCGAAATGCTTGTCTTCTCGGAAATCAAGAAGATGAGACGAACCATTCACAAGCTAAAGCTGCGGGATTTTTCGATTTCCAGGAAGGCGCTTCTTCAGAACAGCAATCCCATCAAGGCGATGAACGACGAAATTTTCGTGTATGTAGCCAACAAGCAGAAAGAAATCGAAGAGCTCCGCAGGATGGAGCAGTTCCGGCGGGAATTCCTGGCCGATGTCTCCCACGAACTGAAGACCCCGGTCTTTTCGGCGCAGGGCTTTATCCATACTCTCCTGGAGGGGGCCATGGACGATGACCAGGTGCGGGAAAGATTCCTGGTCAAAGCGGCCAAAAGCCTCGAACGTCTCGATATCCTGGTGAAAGACCTGGTGAGCCTTTCCCAGTTGGAATCGGGCGAAACGACCATGGTCCCCGAAAAAGTCAATATGGCGGAGCTGACTGCCGAAATTTTCGAAAGGCTTGAAAAAATAGCGAAACAAAGGGACGTGACGCTCAAAATAAAGCCGGACAAGCTGACGTCGGTATGGGTCCTGGCCGATAAGCAGCGCATTGACCAGGTGATGGTCAACCTCATCAGCAACGCCATCAAATACAACAACGACGGCGGGAAGGTGGTAGTCCTTTTTGAAGAAGATAAAAAGAATTTTACGATATCGGTCCGCGATAACGGCCCCGGTATATCGCAGGAGCATATCGTGAGGATTTTCGAACGTTTCTACAGGGTAGATAAAAGCCGGTCGAGGGACCTGGGCGGAACCGGCCTCGGGCTGGCCATCGTAAAACACATCCTGAACGCCCACGGAACCACTATCACGGTGATGTCGCAGGTTGGGAAAGGAACGAACTTTTCATTCAAGCTGCCGAAGGGTAGTCAGGTGTAAGCCTAATAAATTTTCGGGTTGTAGTTCTCCGGGTAGCGCCCGGTCTTATCCTCGTAAAACGCCTGGATTTCCTCCATTACCTCCTCTTTGCTCCTGCCCTTATGCTGTACGACTTTCGTGATGCCGCCTTTCTTTTGCCGGTAGTCTACATACCCCAGCAGGATAGGGACATCGGCTTCGACCGCGATATGATAAAAACCTGTCTTCCATCGTTCGGTATAGGCGCGGGTACCTTCGGGACTATTGACAAGATACAGATCGGTCCTTTCCCGGAGAAGCTGCACCGCGTAGCCGGTCAGGTTGGAGCGCTGCGCCCTGTTGACCCCTATACCGCCCAAAGCCCTGATCACAAAGCCGTACCAGGGCTTTGTCCAGCTGTCTTTTATGAAAAAACGGACCGGAACGCCCATCATCCAGAAAGCAGCTATGGCATAATAAAAATCCCAGTTTGAAGTATGGGGCGCCGCTATCAGTACACACCTGCGGATATCCTGTACCGGCACATCGATGTCCAGCTTCCAGCCGGCAATAAAAAAAAGCAGGCGCCCTATCATTTTTTTCAGTCCCATAGCAGGCAAAATAGCAGAAAAAATATTCTCCACGAAAAGATCATCCTGCGACGACTGCAGTTGGCAGACGGAACATGTTGCTGATCCTGTTACAACCTTTTGCGGGCCGAAGGAATCTCTGTTACAATTGCTCAGAAATACGCTTAAACTAATAACCAAATCTATGAACATTCCGGCATCTGTTCTACAAGCTCTGGCAGCGGCGGTTATCGCAGCTTCCCTTGTCTCATGCGCAACTGACGAGGTTTCTCCTGAAAAGGCAAAAAAAGAGGAGACATGGGATCCCTGTCCCGCATGCGGAATGGGCTAGGTTTCAGCAGCAGTCCATGACAACTGTATACTCTTCTATTGCATGTAACCTCGACACCCACATTCTCTCAGCCTCTCTCCCGCTCTTCGGGGAAGGAAAGATAGAAGCGGTGGAATGGTCTTTTGACGCACTTTATCAATATCCTGAGATCCCGGAATGGTTCGGCAATCTCATCGGCACTTTTTCGGAAAATAACCGCCTTACAGGCCACGGAATTTACTTTTCCCTATTCTCCGGAAAGTGGACAGAGGCACAGGCCGGATGGTTAAAAAAACTGAGATTGCTATCGTCTCAATATAATTTCGACCATGTTTCGGAACACTTCGGCTTTATGACCGGAAAAGACTTCCACCAGGGAGCCCCGTTGGGAGTTCCTTATACCAATTCAACCTTAGGTATAGGAATTGATCGCCTGAAGCGTATCCTGGAAGCCTGTTCCTGCCCGGTAGGGCTCGAAAACCTGGCATTTTCATATTCGCTCGACGAAGTAAAAAAACATGGGGAATTCCTTGAAAAACTGGTTTCACCGGTCAACGGGTTTATCATACTGGACCTCCATAACCTTTATTGTCAGCTATGTAACTTCGGCTTTGACTACCATGACATGATCGGTCTCTATCCTTTGGAACGCGTACGGGAAATCCATATCTCAGGCGGCAGCTGGCAGGATTCGCACGCAGAAGCCGGCAGGGTGATCAGGCGCGACACGCACGACAATTCAGTTCCTGAAGAAGTGTTCAGGCTTTTGGAAGCTACCATTCCCAAATGCCCGCAGCTAAAATTTGTGGTACTGGAACAAATGGGGACTTCCCTCGATACCGGGAAAAGCCGGCGGGACTTTCAGAACGATTTTCTTCGCATGGATGCTATTGTCAAAAATTCCCTGAAAAACGGGACGGCCTGCCTGCCCAATCGTTTCATGCCCGAAGTAAAAGCAGCGCTGACAGAACCGCCCGCTGAAGATCCTGCGCTATTTGAGCAGCAACGCATGCTGTCGCAGGTCCTTGAGAAAGCGAAAGATTACGGGGAAGCGCTCCGGTTGCTATCCGGTTCCCCTCTTGCAAATTCTCCTTGGGACATAGAAAACTGGGATCCCTCCATGCTCGAAACAGCCATCAGGATTGCCCAAAAATGGCAGGGAGGCTTCGAACGCCGTCAAAACGTTACATAAAGCCTCCTTTGATGCCGATACCCGGAACCCGCTCTCAGGCAGCCGTCAGCGGACAACCTGGAAGCGACGGGTCGTCTGTGTCCCGTTTACATACCGGATGCTGATCAGGTACATACCTGCTGCATAGCCTTTGACGCTTACCGTAGCAGTCATTTCGCTGCCTTCCGCCCGGTATACCCTGCGCCCGGCCAGGTCAAAAAATTCGATCTCCTTCACATTCTTCCAATCCTGCACGTCAAGCTGTAACTGATCGGAAACAGGGTTGGGATAAATCAGCGTCTCTGCGACCCGGCCGATCGCGACGGTCCTGATTTCGCTATAGCCGAAAGAAGCATCCAGGTCGATCATTTTGAGCCGGTAATAAATGGTTCCGGCAGACGCGGCACGCATCAAATCAGCATCGGCAAAAGTGTATTTCTGAGCAGACTCGCCTTTATTCCGTGCCCCCACAGTTCCTATTTCCACCCAGCTCTGCGCATCACTGCTCTTCTGAACAGAGAATTTTTCAACATTGCTTTCCGAAGTGGTCTCCCAGGACAGTACGGCCGACTTTCCTTCTTTCCTTACCTCAAACCTTGCCAGCGTAACAGGCAGCGGAGTACATGTTACCGTAACATCGAAATAGCACTCCTCCGGAATACCCACTCCATTGTCTGCCCTGACATACACCCTGGTAATTCCGGTCGGGAAATTATACGGAAATGTAATGGCGCTGCCGTCCACTTCGTAGCTTACGGCCGGCGCCGGGCACCCTACTGCGGCAGCGCTAAAGCTGGCCTCCTGCGTACAGGCTTCCCCATTCAGGTTGTAAGTAATATTTCCCGGGCAGGTACTGATGACCGGTGCAGCCAAAAGGGTTGTAACCGTCGGGTTGCTGGTCCCGGAAACCCCGGGGTCGTCGGTCAGCACTTCTGAGAATCCTTCGCCATTGATGGTACCCTGGTTGGAAACGGAACATACTCCTTCCGGGATATCGGTGTTGATCGTTACGCGGAACTTTATGGTCAGCTCCTGGTTTTCCGGTAGCGTAAAGCCGTCGCCTGTTCCGTTGACCAGCACTGTCTCTCCTGCTGCTTCCCTGGCGGAAGAGAAACCGTTACCGTCAACCTTGCTCACCGGCTTTTTCAAATTCCTTTTCGGCCTTTGCTTAACGACCGGGTCTTGCCACACAAAAGGCTGCTTCTTAAAAACATCGTATAGGTTATTATCTTCCGCCGCCAGTCTCAAAGCCGGGTTATCGGGAACCAGGCAGGCAGGTGCATTATAGGTAAATATCCCGGTGCCGCTGGTACTCAAGTCAGACACCCCCGCTGTCGTGTTGCCATTTCCGTTCCATACTTCTATAAATGAGGCCCCTGCACCCTGTAATAAGATTTCGGTTCCTCCGGCGGTTCCTGACCGGATCCTGCCCATGGCCAGGTCGCCCCTTCCGCCGGCCGGTATGGTGTTGCCGGTAATATTGGCACAGACTTTCCCGGTATTACCCGCCCCGGCAACAGCGTTGAGGTCTATATTATAGAAACTTGTCACCGTGGGAGACCCGTTGACAAGGCTAACAGAATTATTGGTAATAGTCGCATCCACCCGTCCCTGGCTTGTAGAAGCCGACCATACTTTTATCCCGCTGTCGGAGCTTACGCCCGTAATGGTATTGTTGGCAATCCGTACTACACCGTCAGCCTTACCGACGGCGCTTTCGGCCCGCACGGAAATTCCGCCGCCGCCTTGACCCTGCACAGCGATCGTGTTACCGCTGATCGTACCCTCCCCATAGCCCTGGTCTTCTATGAAGACATTCACAGCGTTGGTCCCTTTCGCTTTTATATTGTTATTCAGCACATTAAAGTTAACATCCGACTGGTCGCTGCTGGTAAGATCTATGGCTACTCCTACATCATGGGGGCTGATGGCTGCATTCGTCGGGTCGAATGTATTTCCCAGGACGTCGGTATTGATAACAGCCGTGCCATAAGCATTTGCCACTACGCTGGTAGTCTGGTTTTTCAGAAAGCTGTTGTTAGTAACTTTCACGTTAGCCACCGAGCTACCCGCCGCTTCGATCAACAGATCAGGGGCGTTGAATGACTCCTCAAACCGGCTGTCATCGACGGTCAGCAGGTTCAGGTTCGTATTGTTGTTCAGAAAGTACGCAGCCCTTCCGGTGGGTTTTGAAAACGAGCTGTTGATAACCGAGCAGGTTCCGGATGTATTGACGGCATACAGGCATCCCTCCTGCAGCTCTGTCCCGGTACCGGCCTGCCCGACGGAGCTATTGAGAAAATGGAAATTGGAAACTGAGCTGAGGTTCACCCCCGTCTGCACCATGGTCCCTCCCAATGTTACGTTTTCGAGCCTTAGGCCGTTTACGGAACTTGCATAAACGGCTGCATTGCTCCCCGTATTGTCATATCCCGACACCGGGGCGCCTTCCGCCGTATTGGCGTTGGAGAAGGTCATATACTTCAGCGTAATGCCGGCGGCATTCCTGAATTCGGCGCCTCTCTGCGATATGCTGCTGATCGTCCCCCCCGATCCGGCAGTTCCCGTACCCGACACGGCAAAAGTGCCGGTTGTCCGGAAAAGTGCTATACCCTTCTCTGCCTCTGAAGACGACACCGACACAAACTCAAGCCCCAGGGCGATGTTTGCTGCAGTACCGGCTATGTTTATAGCCGTGCTTTTTGAAGAGCTGATCGTACCCGTCGTACATTCGAGCTGTCCCGAAACATCAGTTATCGATAAGCCGGGCTTATTTTCCGTTGTAGACGACAATCCGGTAATGCTGGCATTCAGAATACCCGTAACCAGGTTCAGGGCCGTTCCTTTTCCGGAAAGGCTGATATTACCCAGGGTCAGTGTCCCAAAGTCGGTGCCGGTTATTTTGTCCCCTTCAACCGCGCCCACATTGATTCCCCAAACCTGGTTATTTTTCCCGAGGTTTATGGCATTTGTCGCGGCAGTTGTAGTGGTAATGACGGGAGCCGCGCCGCCTGTCGAAGGCAAAAGGTTATTCCCGTCGGGAGCTGTAAGGCCGGTAACGGCCAGCAGCGATGCAACGGTACCCTGTCCCACGATTTTCTGATTATCGCGGAGTGTCAACGAGCCGTCGTATGGCGACGGAGCGTGATAGATGAAAATATTGTCCCCGTTCTGCGCATTCCCGCTGTTCCCGTCGTTGATAGCCTGAAACGCTCCGATGCCGGTAAACGGCTTTGAAAGCGTGCCATTTGCACCGGACGGGCTCGCCGCGCTGTTGATAAACCAGATCCGTCCTTCCAGTTCGATCGACACTGTGCCGGTTGCTGTCAGGTCCGATCCGCTACGGACGGCGTATTCAAAAGTGTCGGTACCGGAAAAACCCGCTGCCGGCGTATAGGTGAAGGCTCCGGTAGTTGTATTGAGCTCTACCGTTCCACCCTGCGAGGTCGTAATTGGTGAAACAGTCACAATCTCAAGCGTAGCACCGTTCGCAACCAGGTCATTCGCCAGCACGCCTTCTGCTGCGGGAATATTGAGCCCGACGTTTCCAATGGTATAATATTCATCATCCGCAACGATAGGAGCAACCTTTACCGACCCGGGAACCAACGTCGTATTCTCGTCGATAACATCCTTAAAAATTACCTTGAAAGCATCCGTTCCCGAATTAACGATATGAACGGTATATTCGAGCTCGTCGCCCGCCGACGGACCGGCAACTCCCTGATCGTCGGTAACGGTGTAGGTATTGGTGGCGGTGATAGAAGGGGCGAGCAATACTGACCATGCCGCTTTTGCCGTACCGGAAGCTGACGTGACAATTGTGGGAGCTGTCAAAGAAACTTCCCGGGTTGCCACACCGATATACTCGCCGCGTTTCACGCTGTCCTGGGAAGTAATGAGAGGAATCCCTGCGCTAAAAAGCATTGCAGTTGCCGTAAGACTGACGAGACTTTTCATAACAATTGAGTTAGTTGAGGTAAATTTATATCATGAAAATACAGCTTCATAGCTCACCCCGGTGCTATCGGATGCTATGGGAACCAGGAACAGGTCGAAAGCGCCCAGCTCCGGGCGGGACAACCTGTATATGCCCTGGCTGAAAATGACGGCGCCGGGAGCGGTCCGGAACACTATACTGAACGGGGCTCTTTCCAGGGGCGAGTAATGGGAAAGCCGGGTAACCTGCACAAGGGATACCCTTTCAGCCATATCGCCGGTAAAACGGATTTCAAAGGCACCGTCGTTCACAAAACGTTCAAAGTCTGCGGCCTGCAGCCGGCTCAAATCAAGGGTCTCCATTCCATCAGGTGATAAACGCCGTTGGTTTCGCTGACCATCCTGAAACCGAGCTTCTCATATAATTTTTTGGCAGGATTAAAGCTTTCTACGTGAATGCTCAATGGCCGCTGCCGGTTTTCTGCCTCCCGTTTGAGGTCTTCAAAGATACCTGTGCCGATTCCTTTATTCCGCCAGGCAGGAAGCAGCGTGATATCGATAATCCTTATTTCCCTGCCAACGAAATTCCGGTCCAGGTACAGCCTGCCTATAATGGCATTTTCCTTCCTGATTACAAGGAACTCAGCTCCTTTATAGTTTTCCCGGTAATAGGTATGCTGAGCGCGGAACTGCTGATCGACAAACGCCGTCTTCATCTCCTCCGACCAGTGCGGCACCCTGCTGAGCTCTTCCTCACGGGTACTTCCGTATATGGCTCTCATCGCCGGCAAATGTTCTTCGCGGACAGGCTCAAGCTGTATGGATCGGTCGGTCAGGGGTAAGTTCATCTGGCAGGAAGGATAACATGGAGGAACAGGTCAGGTTCGTGGCGGAAAAACGCCCTGCAAGGCTATATTAAAATAACAGGTGAGGTAGGGCTGCATATTGGTATGCGGATGACTACCACCCGTCGTGCCCAATTGCATAGGCGACATCATGACGGTAGGCTCTCCGGAAGCATATACATTCCCGCTGCCGGACAGGGCGATAGAGCTGCCCTGGGGCCCGCTGATTTCTCCAGGCTCTGTCGCTACCTTTACCTCATGGGCGTGAGCAGGTATCTCACTTTCCAGCAATGTAACCGTTTCCGTACCGCCCGATTCTCCGAGATCGCGCCAGGAAAGGCCCTGTCCCTGACCCTGATGCATCGGCACCCGCCCCATCAGGTCGGGCAGGGCAAAAGTACCGTCGCCATCTCCGCCGTAGGTTGTGCCAAGCAAAGAAAATAAGGCGGTATTCTGTGCTAGCGGTAAGAGTTGCCCGTCGCACCACGCCCATCCCCGGGGGGCAAAATTAAAAGGGAATATCCGGATTTCTGCTACAAAAGGATCTGCCATATCAATAATGGTAAAAAGTAGGTTAAAAATCGTCTGAAAACAAGGTATTAGCCTTTATCTCTATGTAGGAGAAGGAAAAATGCCAAACAAAGAAATAATAAAGCTTACACAAAGATAGGGCTGCATATTGGTATGCGGCTGACTCCCGCCCGTCGACATAAGCATGGAGTTGTGCATATTCTGGTTCCCCGGCGGTTCCCCGAAAAAGGCCGTTACCTGCGAAGAAGTGGCTAGTACGGAATTGGCGGGCAAGGGAGTGTTGGCAACGTTTCCGGAAGCCATCATGACGTGTGAATGCGCAGGAATCTGGCTGACTGTCAACATTACTTCCTCTACTCCACCCTTTTCCGATAATACATACCCGTTCCCCTGGTGTATCGGGATCCTTCCTCTCAAATCGGGAAGTGCAAACGTCGATTCTCCGTCGCCGCCGTAGTTAGTCCCGATCAGTTGAAACAAAGTTTCGTTTTCCGAAATCGGCAATAACTGTCCTTCACAGAACATCCACCCGGCCGGCTGAAAGTTCCCGGCAAACATCCTGATTTCACCTACATATGGTTGCGCCATCGTTTTATGAAAAAGGGTTTATAAAAATATAACTGTCAGGTCGGAGAAGGGAATATCCCCTGTAGTGCGATGCAGAAACTAAGCGTCAGGAAAGGCTGCATATTATTGTGAGCCTGGCTGCCTCCGACATTCGTAACGGTCCCTGCGGACAAAGCTACTGCATTGGTCAGTTGATCCGAATAAAGGCTGGCCGGCTTTGAATTCGAAAAAAGCCTGCCTGACGGATTATTGGAATTGACAACGCTGCTTTCCCTGTCGGCCGCCTTGACCAGGTGAGTATGCTGAGGCAACTGGTTCACTTGTAACGAAATGGCCGAATCCCCGCCCCTTTCGCCCAACGTATGCCCCTGCCCCACATGAATAGGCGTTCTTCCCCTGAGCTCCGGCAACGCAAAATTCACTCGTCCATCCCCTCCGAACGTAGTCCCCAGAAGCGAAAATAGCGCCTGGTTCTGGTTAATCGGAAGGAGCTGGTTATTGCACAAAGCCCACCCTTTAGGGGCAAAGTTAAAGCTCATGATCCTGATTTCTGATAAAAAAGGCTCTGCCATCTGTCGATCATATTTTGAAGTGAAACTACGGCTCAGGCCCAAAAGCAATTGATTGCTCCGCGTGATAAATCAAAGGCAATATCTTCTTCACCGATACGATCGGAAAGAATCCGGACGGACATGCGGTGAGTATTCTCTTCAATCCGGACGGTCATTTTCATAGCGCCCCTGCGCATGTTGATAACACCCGGCATACTGTTCTTCCCTCCCAAAACGGCAGGTATAACCGAATCTTTATCCAGCGGTCCGGTTCTGCCCGCCAGAGACGGCTCGTCTATCATACTCGCCAGGGCGTCGAGATGAAAGCCGGTTAACGTAGCACTGTATACCCATTCGCCGGCCGCGTCTTTTTCAAAGAAAAGCAGGCAGGTGTCCACACACCCCGATGAAGCCGATAACAGCTCGTACCGGAATACCAGCGTATGCTCCTGTTTATCCAAAGCATAAGGCCTCCCCTTTTGAGCATATCCTACCTTCAGCAGGCTTTCGGAACGGGTTCCCGCCAGGCTTTCCAGGCAGTCGTCACATCCCCGGTCAAGCATCTCCGCACCTATAAATGCAAGATATCTTTCGACCGGCTTCGGTTTGTCAGGGAAAAAGCTTCCCGCCTTTAAGGCCCCCGATGAAAGAGCTACTCCTGAAATTAAGAATGAGTTCCGGAAAAATTGCCGTCTGTCCATTTAATTAACGTTGATCATGTGAAGTAAATCATAATTTATCAATTCTGCAAATAGTCGCAACCGTTCCGAAAAACCTGGGATATGCAGCCCAATACGGCTTTTGCTCACTGTGTCAGATACTTGCTCACTCTATCAGGTCTTCGTAGACAGTCCTGGCAACCGACTGTAATAATTCATTAAACCCGTTGGCTGTGCCGGCATTGCAGCCATTGGTAATGGCCACGATCCCGAACTTTCTTTTCGGGTCAAAAAACATTAAACTATAGAGGCCATACGCCGAGCCCGTATGGCCTTTCAATTGCAGGCCGTCGATCAGCTTGCCGGAAGTCAGGAGCGCCAGGCCGTAGCCTTCGGCATGCTCTACCGGGGTTTGCATCAGCCGGGCGCTTTTCGCGGCTATGATCCTGCCCCTTTTATATTTTCCCATGTTCATATGCATGGTCATATAGCGGGCAAGATCGTCGGCCGAGATCTTCATTCCGCCCGTAGGCGAGAAAACAGGAGTACTGCGGCCCATTACGTAATTGCGTATTTCTTCGCTCCTGGGATGATAGGCCGCCGGGGAGGGGTTCATTTTTTTCGTGCCGCCGTCATATTCATATAAAGTTGCAAACCTGGATTTGTCGAGCGAATCGACGCAATAACCACCGTAGAGCCCCAGGGGCTCCAGGATATAACGCCTGATATACTGGTCAAACCTTTCTCCCGATACCCGTTCGATGATGGTCCCGACCATGTTGAAATTGAGGTTGCAGTATTGATAGGCCGCCCCCGGACGATAACTGTTATAGCATTTATGCACGCTGTCATTGCTGGCCGGGTCAATCACATCCAGCGTGAAATAGCCCTGGCTGTCGTTGAGGCCCGAAGTATGTGAAAGCAGCATCTTCAGGGTAATCCTGTCTTCAGGATATGCCGGGTTCTTTACCCTGAATCCTATCAGTTCAGAGACATCGTCGTCAAGCCGGAGCTTCCCGGCTTCCATAAGCTGCATGACGGCTGTGGCGGAAAAAGATTTCGAAATCGATGCGATCCGGAACAGGTTTTCCGGAGCAAGCGCTTCTCCTGTCTCAAGATTTTTCTTCCCGAACGACCCCGAGTAAATGATCTTACCTTTTTTAACGACGGAAACAGCCAGCCCGACCGCTTCGTGCTTTTCCATGAGCGACTGCAGTGACCGGTCGACGGTTTGCTGTGCAAAAAGGGGGAAAATACCTGACAGAAACATTATTGACAGGTACCACGAGGATTTCGGAAGGACTTTCATAAGATAACGACGATAATATTCTCTAAATATAGAACTTCACAGATTACGCTGCATTACATCTGTGGCACTTTATTCTCTGCTAAAGTGTTATATTTAATGAGCAACCAACAACTCTACAAAATACCATGAAGCGCATCCTTCTTTCCCGAAATTCCGTTCTGCTCTCCCTGCTGACAGCTGCGCTTTGGGGCTGTGTGATCCCCATCAGCCAGAAAACATCTTTCCCGCTTGACGTTTACTACGATAACCAGCTGCCCGAGCGGCCCTATTCCGAAATCCAGTGGCTGGAAATCAGCCGGGAAGACGCCTTGCGCGCCTCTCAGACAAAAAAAGATGAAAAGAGAATGCTTGAACGCGGTAACACCGTCGAGGCCAAAAACCTGATGACCGCCCAGCTCGTCATGAAGGCGCAGACAATCGGGGCCGACGCACTGGTAAATGTCAATTACCAATATTATACGGGTAAAGACTATGAAGGGTACAGCATGAGGGGACTGGCCGTCAGGTACCGCGGCGATTAAACGCAGCCAGCCGAAACAAAAAACGCGTTGATCCTGTCCATTCAGGCCTTTCTTTAATTAGATTTGCAGAAAAAGCAAACACCGTTTTGGATCTGCCCGACCAACTTCAACATATCCGTCAAAGTCTTTCAGGCATCTTTCCTGAACTTTTTCTCGTTGTTTTTTTTCTTTCAGCACTGGTCTTCGAGCTCTTTCTTCACAAGCAGGATCAGCCCCAGCATACCCGGCGGGCCATTCCCGCTTTTCATTTCTGCGGGGCCCTGATCTGGCTGGCATTGCTGGTTTACCAATGGTATAACGGGGAGCGGGAGATGCTTTTCGGGCAAATGATACAGCTGGACGACAAAAGTATTTTCTTCAGGATCCTGCTGGCGGTTGCCTGGCTGGTAACGCTGTTTCATACCAGGTTCCTCAGTTATAAATTCCAGCCCGAAATTTACGCACTGTTTGCAAGCGCCGTACTGGGGGGCAGCCTGCTTTGCATGGCTTCCAACCTGCTTACGCTTTATCTTTCCATCGAGCTGATCTCCCTGAGCTCCTACCTGCTGGTGAGCTTGTCCCCCTACCGGAAAGCCGCAGAAGGCGGTCTCAAATACCTGTTGTTCGGAGGGGTGAGCTCGGCCATTATGCTGTACGGCATTTCTCTGGTCTACGGACTTACAGGATCACTCGATATCAATTCCGAAGTATGGCGCTCACTGTCGGAAGCGTCGCCGATAGTACTGTATGTCACGGTATTGCTTACACTCGGCGGCCTGCTTTTCAAGCTATCGCTGATCCCTTTCCATATCTGGACGCCCGATACGTACGAAGCCGCGCCGACCCCTGTCGTTTCTTTTCTTTCTGCTGTTCCCAAAATTGCCGTTTTACTTGCGCTATACCGTGTGGTCGCCGCCTTGCCGGCCGGCGTGCTCCCTATCCTGGGCGGCATCGCCCTGATCAGCATGACCGCCGGCAATGCCGGGGCGCTCTGGCAGACCAATGCAAGGAGGCTGATGGCGTATTCCACCATAGCGCAGGCCGGGTATCTCATTACCGGCATCGTCGCTTTTGGCAATACAGGATTTCATACGGCAGTATTCTACCTGGCGGCCTATGTATTGCTGTCGATGTCAGCTTTTTTACTGATAGACCGTTTTACACCGCAATCCGACAGCAGCTTTAGCCTGTTTGACGGAAAAGGAAATCAATGGATAGCAGGCGGGGTAGCCTTTACCATTGTCATGGTCGGCCTGGCCGGGTTTCCGCCTACCGTCGGCTTCACCGGGAAATGGCTGATTTTTTCTGCGCTCTGGGAAAAATATACGACGAGCGGGGAAAGATGGATGTTCGTACTCCTGGCAGGAGGTATCCTGAATGCCGCCGTATCCCTGGCCTATTACATGAAACTTCCTTACCTGCTCTTTTTCAGGAGCACGGCGCCGCAGGCGCCCTCCTTCCCCGATCCCGGCTACAGGAAGTCGGATACGCTCGTGGCTGTTTCAATACTGATCCTGACCGTTTTCCTGTTCTTTCGCCCGGAAGCGCTTATGGAGGTCATTTCAAAGCTGTAGCATCAACTTTTGGAAGGCGGGTTAGCCGGCCGGACCTCTATTTTACTCGGTAACGTCCGGGCAGGCATTTTGATCAGGTCCGATACGATCTGGCCGATGTCTTCCGGCTGTATCTTCCAGGCGTCTTTCGGCGTCGGTTCCCGGTCGTTAAACCAGGTCGCCACAGACCCCGGCATGATGGTCGTAACCTTTATTCCCTGCACGCGGAGATCGAGCATCAGCGCCTGCGTAAAGCCCACCAATCCCCATTTACTGGCATTATAGGCGGTGCCGTTGGCAAAAAAGTTGGTCCCGGCAAGGCTGGAGATGGTGATAAAGTACCCGCTTGTTTCCCTGAGGGGTTCGAGTACGCTTTTAATCGTATTGAACACGCCCGTCAGGTTGATGTCGATCGTCTCGTGCCACATTTCAGGGGTAAGATCCTGGATGGGAGCGAAATAACCCACTCCTGCATTGGCAATCACGTAATCGAGCCGCCCCCATTTAACGAGCAGCAGGTCTACCGCCCTCTGCTGAGCCTCCAGGTTCCTGACGTCTGCTTCTATCCCGATGGCGAAGCCCTCCCGTATCTGGTTGAGCGACGCAGCCGCCTGATCGGCGCTTTTCTGTATCCTGCTGGTAACGGCTACCTTAATACCGTCCTTGATGAGGGCTTCTGCAATTCCGTAACCGATCCCCTTTGATCCGCCGGTTATCAGCGCAACTCTTCCTATGGTGCTCATTTAGATTTCCTTTGGTTTACGTTAGTATTGTCATTTTGATTCCTACCCCTAAATTTAGTTAATCTCCTTCTTTTGTATATACCTTTAGCGACATCCATAGCATATCTGCCGTCGAAAAGACCTATCTTGCAACGACAACTACTATGGAGCAGTATCTCTTACGAATCAGGGAAATCATTCCCCGGGCCGGCGACAACCTGACCCTTACACTGGAGCCGGCAGCAGGTAAAGCACCTGCTTACAAAGCCGGGCAGTTCATCACGCTTTCATTCTTTTTCGGAGACCGCGAAGTAAGGAGATCCTATTCTTTCAGCAGCTCTCCCGACGTAGACGAGCCGATGAGCATTACGATCAAGAGGGTAGACAACGGCGAGATCTCCCGGCTGCTACACCATCGTACCGGCGAAGGCGACCTGCTGACAGCGCTCGAACCGCAGGGACTGTTTACCTATGAGCCTGTCCCCCTGAAACCGCGGACTGTATTTCTTTTTGCCGCCGGAATAGGCATTACCCCGCTTTTCTCGATCATGAAAACCGCCCTCGTCGCCGAGGAAAATTCCAGGATCGTACTGATTTTCAGCAACAGCTCCCCGGAAAAAGCGCCTTTCAGGGAGGAGATCAACCAGTGGGAAGCTGATTATCCCGACCGGCTTACGGTCGTATGGCTTTTCAGCAACAATAAGAACCTGCTCAGGGCAAGGCTGAACCGCTTCAATCTTGAAGAGTTCGTTAAGAAATACCTTGTTTATGACAGGCAGGACGCCCTTTTCTACTCCTGCGGCCCGGTAACTTACATGGACCTGTGCCGGATCACACTCCTGGGCATGGGCTTTGAAGCCAGGCAGATCAAAAGGGAAACGTTTCTCCCCCCGGAAAACGAAGAGGACGATGACGACGAAACCGAGAAAATAGTCGACACTACCCCCTACCCTGTGCGGATTTTCTTTAACCGGCAGGTCTATGACCTGGTCGTTCCCTACGATCACAGCATTCTTGACGAGGCGCTGAAAAACGGTATCAGACTACCGTACAGTTGCCGGTCGGGTATGTGCAGCACCTGCATAGCGAAATGTACGGCCGGCGGCGTCAGGATGGA
Organism: Spirosomataceae bacterium; assembly: GCA_037191015.1. GTDB lineage: Bacteria > Bacteroidota > Bacteroidia > Cytophagales > Spirosomataceae > Ravibacter. The sequence continues at coordinate 34,804 of JBBCKD010000021.1, read as the reverse complement.
CTACAACGAGGTCCTGACCGAAAAAGATATTGCCTCGGGCAGCGTGCTGGTATGTACCGGGCATCCTACCCAGGCCGGGACAATTATCTCGTATGAAGAGGTTTAAGCTGTATGCTGTAGCGCTTGAAGAGTCGCCGGAGGCGACATAATAGAGCTTCGGGGGCGCCCAGCCGGGACTGCAAGTCCCGAAGAGCCGGGAACCGGACTCATTTCACTACAACAAACCTCGCGTCGGCAGTTGAATTTCCATGTCTGATCTTTACAATATACAATCCCGGAGAAAGCCCCTCCGTATCCATAGAAATGCTGTTGACTCCCTGAACGGTCCTTTCTTTCTTTGCAGAAACCATTAAGCCGGCCAGGTTATAGACCTGGAGCTCGGCATATCCTTTTGACGGGATAAAAAGATCGACCGAAACCGTATTGACAGCCGGGTTCGGGTAGACTTTTAAAAGTAGCTTCCCCGGGTTGTACATGGCCGAAACGATTTTACTGTAGGTAAAGCTCCCGTCTTTGTCTACCATTTTAAGGCGGTAGTAATTCAGCCCCGGAAGCGGGTTGGTGTCCGTCCACCGGTATTTGCTATCTCCCCCCTCTTCTCTTAAAGGAACCGTCCCAAGGATCGTTTTCTCCCTGTCAGTACCGGTGCGTTCGATCGCGAAATGGCTTCCGCCGGTCTGTTCTGCAACCTGCCAGTCCAGATGAACAACCCCTTCGGTAAGCTCAGCCTGAAAGTAAGCAAGGCTGACAGGCAACGCCTGGCCAACTATGGTGAACGTCCATTTCCCAAAATTGGAAGCATTCAGCCAGCCTTGTAGCTCGTGGTTATGGTAATCTCTGTAGTCGATCTGGTCGACAGACCTGTTGTCGCTGCTCGAGTTATCTTTATTTTGTACGCCATACTTCTCGCTCCTGGCCACGATTGCATGTTTGGTCTGGGAAGTCTGCGTAATCCGCCATTGCTGCAGCGGGTCGTCCGGGTCGCTGGCTGAAAGTGTAAGCTGGGTTCCGGAATTATTGCTGCCGGTCAGCGCCATATTCCTTCCGGAATTATAAATCTGGAAAAAACCATTGGAAAGCGGCCTGATCTGCCATAAGAAGTCGGGCTCCTCAACAAAAGTCTTTTGAATCACATTTGCTCCGGGAGAAGATACCGCAAGCGCCCTGTTGCTTTCGGCGTTTACGATCCGGTAGTTATAGCCGGACGAAAGCCCGTTCAGCTCGCTGTCCAGCCAGTCGATTCTCTGGGACAAATAATTATACAGGAAGTCGACATGATCCTGATAGTTCGGGGATAAGAATACTTCCAGGTACACCCTGCTGTTAAGCACATTACGGTGCAGGAAATTCTGCTCCTGGGCGCCCGACGATTTCATGATGCCTGAATATTCGCCTACCTTGTTCAGGATATGTTCCTTAAAGCCGCCGGCCTTCAGCTCATTCCATCTTTGCTTTACCGCTCTCATAAACACATCGTCTTTCCGCAGCTGCACGATCCATTTCCGGTAAGTATTGGTGTGGCCTACGTCGGCCATCAGCCTGTGCCTGGCGCTGCCTATGCGGTTGTCATTGTCGAACGCTATGTCAAAATCCCAGTGTGGGCCCAGGAAAAAACGGTCATCAGATCTCTTTTTATGCAGGTACACACTCCAGAAAGCATCCGAATTGCCCGTTATCTCGCCTCCCAGGTACCAGTTAACCAACGACTGCATGTCTACCCGCTCAAGAAACCCTCCCGGCCCGTCTGCGGGATTGCCGGAAAACAAGCGGGATTCAAAATCGTTGATATGAGCCAGGATGTCATTGACCCTGGCCTGGTCCTGCGGCACTGCGAGATCGGGGTATTTGATGGAAGCCATCAACCCTTGGTTGGTCGTTATATGAAAATCTTCCTGGTCGGCAAACCCGTCGATCTCCACCAGGTAAGCGCCCGGCACATCTTCATTCTGTCCTTCTTCGATATCGATCCTGTTTTCCCGTACTTCCATATGATCTGTGAGCAGGTAAGAGCCCTGATAGCTGCCGTTCAGGATGACATCCACAAATCTGAAAGGGCTCGCATAAGGCATTCCCAGGTACCGCGACATCTCCAGCGCAACAGCATTCCTTATCAGCGTTTTATCAGCATAGTTAGCCAGTAAAACCCAGTTTTTGGCAGACGCGGGCATCCCCAGGAGGCTGCCCTCTGTGTTAAGATTGATCCGGTACGGCCTTTTATCCACCATACCCCAGGTAGAATTTCCCCGGCCCCGTATCCGGATACCGCCGTTGTACAATTCCTCGGGGGTGCCCAGACCCTGCACTATCTGCAACGCCCCGTTTACATAAACATCTTTACTTTCCACCGGCGCGCTCGTCGTGATGCAGAGGGTCGGCAGCGTGCTCCTCGGCGCGCAGGTTTGCCCGCTTACGGGATCAAGGCAGGTAAGAATAAATAAAAGAATAAAGCAGGAAACGGAAGTCCTCATAGAGAAATAGATGTTAAGAGGTTAAAAAAGCGCGCAGGTAAGGATGCACGGCAATATTAAGATAATATTATTTTTAACCGGAACCAATAACTAAATAAGCGAATAAAAAGGTATATCAAAGCTTTCTTTTTCCCGACCCGTCACTTTCCCGGGCTTAAACGGCAGGATTGAATAACTTTGGGCGCATCTATTCATCATCACTCAATACACGCTCATGCCGTTCAAGAAAATCCTGTTTACCTGCCTGGTCTGGGCACTTGCCTCCGGTTCTGCATTCAGCTGGGGCCTCCTCGGGCACCGGATTGTCGGGGAAATCGCCGGGCGTCACCTTTCTGCAAAGGCAAAAAGAGGAATAAAAAAGATCCTGGGAAACGAAACCCTGGCGATGTCCGCCAATTGGGCAGATTTTATCAAATCCGATACTTCCTACCGGTACCTGAACAGCTGGCACTATGTCAATTTCAGGCCGGGAATTTCCAAAGCCGAATTGCTTTCGCACCTGCAGCACGACACAACCGCCAATATCTACAACCGGCTGAATTTTCTTGTAAGAGAATTCAAAGAAAATAAAACGCTCGATCCCGGCCGGAAAAAGTTATACCTGAGACTGATCGTCCACCTGGTAGGCGATATCCACCAGCCTATGCATGCAGGGAGGCCGGAGGACCTGGGTGGTAACCGGATCCGGCTGCACTGGTTCTATGAACCGAGCAACCTCCATAAGGTGTGGGATGAAGACCTCATCAACTATCAGCTGCTGAGCTATACAGAATATACAAATTCAATTGACTTTTCATCCAGGCAGCAAAGAAAGGAATGGCAGTCAACCGGGGCCGATGAGTGGCTGTTCGAGTCTTTCCGGATCGCGGAGCAGCTTTACGCAGGCGCCGGCAATGGAGACAAGCTGGGGTATGAATACAATTTCATGCATATCAGCACCCTTAACGACCGCCTGCTGAAAGGGGGAGTGCGCCTGGCCGGTTTGCTGAATGAATTATTTTGAGTTCATTCTTACCGGTTATATCGTGCTTTATGCTAATTTTGATGCGTATCTGCAACTTAGCACAAGCTGCAGGCATCTTCAGGATTTAATACTCCGGGGCTGATTGCCCCGGAAATCGTCAGCAAAAGGTCCGCGGCCTTTTTCCTGAAAACGTAACACGTTAACTCAATAGTACACTTTAAACGTAATATGGCTGAAGTAATAAGAATGCCCAAAATGAGCGACACCATGGAGGAAGGTGTCATTGCTGAATGGCATAAAAAAGTTGGTGACACTGTAAAAGTTGGTGATATCCTTGCTGACGTAGAGACAGACAAGGCAACCATGGAACTTGAGTCATATGAAGAAGGTACCCTATTATACATCGGTATAGAGAAAGGAGCGTCAGTGCCTGTAGACGGTATCATAGCCGTTGTAGGGAAAGAAGGCGAAGACTATAAAGCCCTTCTGGAAGGCGGTAGCGCCCCTGCTCCCGCGGCAGCGCCGCAGGAAGAAGAAGCTCCTGCTCCTGAAAAGGCCCCGTCTGCTCCTGCTGCTCAGCCTGCGCCGGCCGCTCCCGTCAATGCCACGGTGATCCGTATGCCGAAAATGAGCGATACGATGGAAGAGGGCGTGCTGGTTTCATGGCAAAAGAAAGTCGGCGACAAAGTCAGATCAGGGGATATCCTGGCCGAGGTCGAAACCGACAAAGCCACAATGGAGCTTGAAGCCTATGATGAAGGCATCCTGTTATACCAGGGGGTGGAAGCCGGAACGGCCGTGCCGGTAGACGGCGTCATAGCCGTCGTCGGGGAAGAAGGCGCCGACTATAAAGCCTTGCTGAACGAAGGAGCTCCCCAGGCAGCCGCATCAGAACAAAAACCCGCTGAAGCTTCCGCTGCACCCGTTCCCGCCGCGAGCGCCGAAAATACTGATCCGCAGGCGGCAGACGGCGACAGGCTGAAAGCCTCGCCCCTGGCTAAAAAGCTGGCGGAAGAAAAAGGGATTGATATCAAAAAGGTTACCGGATCCGGCGAAAACGGCAGGATAGTAAAACGAGACATAGATAGCTTCGTTCCCTCTGCAGCCAGCGCCGAAACCCCGGCACCCGCCGTCGCTCCTGCCAGGACCGCTCCTGCTGCTGCACCGGCCCCTGTTGGCGGATACGAGGATATCCCCGTGTCGCAGATGAGAAAAACCATTGCGCGCCGCCTGAGCGAGAGCCTGTTTACCGCTCCGCACTTCTATGTTACCATGGAAATCAATATGGACAAAGCAATGGCGCTGCGTCCTCAGCTGAACGAGGCTTCCACAGCCAAGATCTCGTTTAACGATATGGTGGTGAAGGCTTCTGCGCTGGCGCTGAAGCGCCACCCGGAAGTCAATTCCGCCTGGTTAGGCGATAAGATCCGCCGCTACCATTATGTCAACGTAGGGGTAGCCGTCGCTGTAGACGAAGGATTGCTCGTACCTGTGATCCGCGATGCCGATAAGAAAGGCCTTGCCGCTATCTCGGGCGAGGTAAAAGAGCTCGCCGGAAAAGCCAAAGACAAGAAATTACAGCCCAGCGAATGGGAAGGGAATACGTTCTCGGTTTCCAACCTCGGCATGTTCGGAGTCGACGAATTCACGGCCATCATCAACCCGCCGGATTCATGCATCTTGGCTGTCGGAGGGATCAAAAAGGTCGCCGCCTTTAAAGAAGACGGCTCGGTATACCCGGTCAATATCATGAAAGTGACGCTTTCTGCCGATCACCGCGTTGTGGACGGCGCGCTGGCGGCATCTTTCCTGCAGACGTTGAAAGGGTTACTGGAAAACCCGTTCAGCATGCTGATCTGAGCAGGATTTTAAATAGCAGATAAATCGGAAATGCCTGTCCTTTGGGACGGGCATTTTTGGGTAAATACTGTATACTATGGAAGTCCTTTTTTTCATACCTTGCCTATAGTAATTACTATGATCTGAATTTGAACACTATATCGCATGACGGCTACGATCAGAAGGATCAAGGGTATCCTGAGTCAACTGCATCCGGGCTATTCTGACCTGAATGTTTATTTTCGTACCATAGCGGCGATCGCCGTGGCGGTGTTTATGATCCTTGGCATATTCCAGCCGTTCAACCTCAACGAACGGAATATCAACGGCGACCCGATCCTGACGGCAGCCATATATGCCGGGTGCGCTTTCCTGACGATGCTGCTGAATACGCTCTGGATCGTTCTTTTTCCAAAGCTGTTCGCACCCGAAAACTGGACGCTTAAAAGAGAGTTCGGGATTATCATGTACCAGATGCTGAGCATTGCCGGCTCGGTATGGCTGCTCAATATTTACCGGGGCGTGATGCTGCCCGGGCAGGCATCTGACCTGAGAACGCTGGGGATGGTGTTCTCAACAGGTATTCTGTATCCGCTGCCAGGCGATAGACTAAACTCTATTCTAAAATAATCCGGAACTTTTCAGCTGTGTCATTTTTTTCTTTTCCTACATGAAGATAATAAAAAGACCAGCTTCCTTGTGGGACAGTTGTAGGGTTGTGTCTGATCCGTATAGCCGGTCCCCCATTTCGATTCATACTTCCCTGAAACAATAGTTGAAATAACCGCAGAGTGATCTCCTGAATAGTAAAATATCCTTGGAGCTTCCGATTCGTTACAGACCTCTACATAGCTTCCGTCCGTCCAACAATTATGAATATTAGGCGAAAAATCTTCCTTGTTTTGGTTCATCCAATAAATGTGGCTCCCCCCTTCATAGCATTGTTATTTAATAAAATCATATGAATGGTTCAAAACACTCATGATTTCCGGTGCATCATAGCCGGAGACGAAAAGATGTCCGGTATCATAAAACAGATTAAGGAGAGGATATACTTTGGCTTCCAAATCCTCTATAAAAGGCTGATAACCTGCGTTTTTCATTGTACGAACACATACCAACAAGCTAAATGCGGTGCCACCAGGCAGACCAAAATATTCTGTATATTTCTTCTTACTCTCGTACTTCCTCAAGGCCTCAGCCACCAAGTCTTTCTTTTCGGTTAAGGTCAGCTTGTCAAGGATAATATCCTGCGAAATAAGCAATTCGATAATTGGAAAAGATAAGGTATATCTTCCTTTGTCATTATCGTTCTTTTTTATAACCACGCATGCCGGCTCCATAAAACGATACCGCTCCATAAGGCTGTTTCCCGCGTCGTCCCGCTGACAAAGCTCCCTCAATCCGGAAAAATGCGCTATGTAATATTCCATGGGGCGCTGATAGTCATTTGACGAATATATATCCATATTGAAGGGGAGATCGCACCAGCTCTGAACCAAGGCCGCTGAAGACATGATTTTTACCCTGTCTTCCGGGATTTGACAAGCCTCCAAACGTTCCAATGGGGTTGGGATCGCTATCCATTCCGGTGTCCCTGGTACAACAGGATAAATCCAGGCATCCGAGGCTTTGGGATATGGTAAACATTCGGATGGAACAACATCTCCGTTCCTGCAATTCCAATATATCAGTAGCGGAACTATCACTAATACGGATGAGAACATTTTATATATTCTTGCTCGCATAATAAATGTCATGAAGTAGACGCCTGTCCGGATATCTCGCTGTATCAATATATCGGTCAAGATCGGCTCGCGTACTTGATTTTAAAAGTGACGCTTCTTTTCCCTCAACCCTTAGAAGCTTAGCCAGGAGCAATGCTGTAGTATTCAGTCCGAATATTCCAAAAATATCACTAAATCGCAATTTATATTCCAAAAAAGCGCCATTATGTATTAAAAGATACCCTCATTACAAGATGTACACCCACCCTCTGCGTCTCAAATTGTGTACCAAATAAAAAAACAGTTACAACTTTTACGTCATAACTGCTTAATTTTCACTGTGGTATGAGGGATTCGCCCCCCAATCCTCTGCTTGATCGGCAGATACATGGTAGTCCGTTCCTCTCCCACCCGGGAGAGGAAAGATGTAGAGATAATAAACAGGTTGTACGCTATTTTATCATTAACCTGGAAAAGGTGACCCATGTCGGGGGAAACGCCGCCGGCCGGCGCGTGCTGCTTCATCCGTCGCTGTCGTACCACGGTTTCCAGGGCACGGGTCGGGGCGTTTTATGAGGCGCTCGAAAAGCAAAAAGCGGGGTATTCTATATCCGCTGCCAGGCGATAGGTATAAGTTTCCTTGAATACGGAAACCCCCGCTCCTGCTTCATCACTATAAAACTTCTTTCAGCAACGCTATCGCCTCGTCGCTGTTCTTTTCCTCTGTAAGATCGAATATAGAAGTTGACTTGCCGTCAACGATGACGTTTATATTGCCGGTAATGTCGGCCAGCTTATCGCCGAATGCCTCGCTGAGCTTCTTCCCGAACGAGAAGGATGTGAAATCTTTTTCTCCGCCCGGCGCCGAGAAATCGGAATTATACCGGCGCAGCTCGACCAGCGCCTCCACAGGGCCGGCCGAAAGGTGCACCCCGTTGGTACCCTGCCCTACCTCCGCAAGGCCGAGCTCCTCCTTATTGTCAAGAAAGCTTCTCCTGATGCTCCCGTTATCGGCGTTTGCAGGATTGGTAGCGCCTATAAAGCTGCCCCGCGCAGCAGACCAGTCAAGATCGCCCGACAGCGTCATGACCACTATGCATTTTCCTTCTTCGGTAAAATGCCTGAGCTGACGCGGGTGAAACCCGTTGATGATATAGAGCGTTTCGTTATCAACCTTTACTACCTCTGCGTATGTCCCCCCGGCCAGCTTCTTGTTCTCCAGGTTCTGCCAGATGTAGTCAAGCGAAAATGCATTGAAAGCGGGATATTGCGTAAGCACTTCGAGTCCGCCCAGCACTTTCAGCTCAGAAACATCGGAGCCGTAGATACCGCGGAACTTTTCCCTCGCTCCTTCCGACATATTGCCTACCGCATCCTTTGCGATGCTGTTGATCACGCCATAGTGCTGCGCTATGATGTTGTGGGCATCCAGGTATTTCGCAGACAATACGCTCGCGTTGTGGATTGTCAGGCCGAACTCTTCTATTTTCCCGAGAATGAGCGTAAGCACCCGTTCGACATTTACACCTCCTTTCTTATCAAGAACCTCAGGCTTGATAAAAAATAGGAATTCGTTTTTGCCGGTCTCCGCCGACGGATCATTGTAGATCTCCTCCACCAAAACCTCCTGGCTCTCAGCCCTTTCAATACCCTCAGAAATCAATCTTAATAAACTTTCCTTTGCTGTCATTTATGTAATCTGATTATTTACTTGATATTAGCGAACCCGGACTTCTTTCCTGTTCAAAACCGTCAATCCGGCACTGTCTGACCGCCCATTCTTCCGTTTTTCTTCCATACAGGCCGGAAAATTGACAAATATATTAAACTTAAGGGTACCGATAAAAGCATGATATAAAAAAAATACCATAAAATGATTTTTACTGCTACGTTCGGGTATATCTTCAAAATACTATTTTTTACTTAATTTTACAGCCGTTACCCTATCGATAAACGCCAAAGCTGTTGCAGGCCGATATTTTCGCATATTAATTGAATACAACAATAGGACACGATCTGGCCAAAGCCGCCCACCTGCTCAATACAGGTGAGCTGGTAGCGATTCCTACCGAAACGGTATACGGCCTGGCCGCAAATGCCCTGGACCCGAACGCGGTTTTGAAAATTTTTGAAGCCAAAAAAAGGCCGGGCTTCGACCCTTTGATCGTACATGCCGGCTCTCTTGAGGCGGTCCGGCATTTTGTAGAAGCCATCCCCCCGGCCGCGCTCCTGTTGGGCGAATCATTCTGGCCGGGCCCCCTCACCATACTGCTTCCCAAAAAGCCGGTCATTCCCGACCTGGTTACTTCGGGGCTCGACACGGTGGCGGTGAGGATCCCATCGCATCCGCTTACTGCGCAGCTCCTGGGCATGCTCGACTTCCCGCTCGCTGCGCCCAGTGCCAATCTCTTCGGACAGGTAAGCCCTACCAGGGCCGTACATGTAAAAGACCAGCTGACGGGAAAGGTCGCCTATATCCTCGACGGAGGCGATTGCAGCGTAGGACTAGAATCTACCATTGTAGGATTCCCCGAAAATGAGCTTCCCACCGTATACAGGCTGGGAGGAATACCCGTTGAAGAAATAGAGGAAGTGATCGGTAAGGTAGCCGTTCGCCCGTATTCTTCGTCGAATCCGCTGGCCCCGGGCATGTTGAAGAGTCACTATGCGCCGCGAAAGCCGTTGTTCATCCGGGAGGAAGGGCAGGATTTCCCGGAAAATGCATCGTACCTGCGCTTCAGCGATTATCTCCCCGGCGTCCCGGCAAGCCGGCAATTCATACTTTCCGAAGAAAAAGACTTCAGAGCGGCTGCCAGGAACCTGTTTACAGCCCTGAGAGAGCTCGACAGCGCCGACACTTCTTCGATAATTGCGGAGCTGCTGCCCGAAAAAGGCCTGGGCAGGGCAATTAACGACAGGCTGCGAAGAGCTTCTGTGCGTGAATAGAATAGAAAAATCCCGGCGGGGTTCACCGGCCCCATTATTTGCCGACAGCCACTTCCTCGGCAGCTACTTTTTTTTCAACCCAGAAAGTAGCAAATGGAAGAAGCGAAGCTAAAAAATAAACGGCCGCCTTCCGGAAATCCCACTTCCTGTCAGACCAGTTCCACACCAGCAACAGGACGTAGGCAATAAAAAGTACCCCATGCACCATGCCTACGTAGCGTACCATAGCCGGAGAGTCGAAGAAATACTTGAGGGGCATCGCGATAAAAAGCAATACCAGATAAGAAACCCCTTCCCAGAAAGCGGTCTTTTTAAACCAGTCGAGCATAATAAATTGTTTTGCGAGAGGTTTTCTGTTTCACGCAGAGCCGCCAGGTCGCAGAGGTAATAATCAACTCTTAATTTAAATCTCTGCGACTCTGTACCTTTGCTAGCTAAAACAAAAACCGCAGCGCTTCTTTGCAAATACAGTGAACCTTTCACAAAGATAGCCAAAAACTCCGGCCCTCAATACAGCACCCAGGTATCTTTACCGCCACCTCCCTGGGAAGAGTTGACCACCAGCGAACCTTTCCTGAGCGCCACCCTGGTCAGTCCCCCGGGTATGACATGTATTTCATTTCCGTACAGGATGTAAGGCCTTAGATCGACATGACGTCCTTCCGCCCCTTCGTTAAAGATACAGGGAACCCTTGAGAGCGAGATTGTGGGCTGCGCGATGTAGTTCCGCGGGTTTTCCCGGATCCTCTTCCTGAACAGGTCGTGCTCTTCCCGGGTTGCTTTCGGGCCGATCAGCATACCGTACCCGCCGGCTTCATTGGCCTCCTTCACTACCAGGTTTCCGATATTTTCCAGTACATATTGCCGGTCGTCGTCCTCCCCGCATATGTAAGTCTGCACATTGGGGATGATCGGATCCTGTCCGAGGTAGTATTTAATGATGCGGGGTACGTAAGCGTAAACCACCTTATCGTCGGCTACGCCGGTCCCCGGCGCATTGGCCAGCGCCACCCTACCCTTCTTGTATACCTCGAAAATACCCGGGATCCCCAGCAGGGATTCCGGGTTAAAGGCAAGCGGGTCTATAAAAGTATCGTCTATCCGCCGGTAAATGACATCCACCACTTCAAATCCCTTGGTTGTGCGCATTTTCACATAGCCGCCGTCTACCACGAGGTCGCGCGAATCGACCAGCTCCACCCCCATCTGCTGCGCCAGGTAGGAATGCTCAAAATAGGCGGAATTATAGATACCGGGAGTCAGCACGGCAACGGTCGGATCAGGCCTTTCCGCCAGCAGCTCCAGCATGGACAACAGCCTGGCCGGGTAGTCGGATACCGGCTGTACACCGGTCCTGGCGAGTATATCCGGGAATATCTGCTTCGAGAGCTCCCTGTTTTCCAGCATATATGACACGCCCGACGGGCAACGGAGATTGTCTTCCAGCACCATCATTTCGCCGTCGTCCCCACGTATCAGGTCGGTACCCGTAATATGGCACCAGATCCCTTTGGGCGGAGTCAGCCCCAGGCATGGCTTTAAAAAGGATTTGCTCGACTCGATCAGCTCCCGGGGCACGACCTTGTCTTTCAATATTTTCTGATCGTTATAAACATCGTGCAAAAAAAGGTTCAGGGCCTCGATCCGCTGCTTCAGGCCTTTTTCCAGGCGCTGCCACTCGCTGCCGGGCAGGATCCTGGGCAGTATATCAAAAGGCATGGTACGTTCGGTACCTTCTCCTTCCGAATATACGTTGAAAGTAATGCCCATCGCCAGCATGGCCCGCTCGGCCGCGATCTGCCTGTTGGACAGCTCCTCCAGGGTCAGCTCCTGAAAGGCTTCCTTAAGGTAGGCATAGCCCTCGCGCGTTTCGCCCGACTGATGAAACATTTCATCAAAGAAATTTTCGATGTTATAACCGGAAAATGAAAATCTGTCAATCATATATACAATTATTCTTTATCTTCTTTCTCTCAGCAAACAATATATGGTTAAATAGATATCTCGCAAAATCTTATAAAGAAATTCTTCCGACATCTGTACAAAATGACGAAGAAGATAATGGGTTAAAGAGTTTTTAAAATTCCGGAAACTAATGACTACATTTGACATTTCAGAAGATCACAATTACGGCATCCCGCTATGATCCGCTTTAGACACGGCTTGTTTCTTTGCCTGGTCCTGACCGCCGGGCAGGTAGCCGGGCAATATTTGCAGGGAACAGCCATGGGTAATTATGCTGGCACTAATTCGCTCTATCACAACCCGGCTTTTGTTGCCGATTCCAGGTACAGCGTCTTTGCCAACCTGGCAGGGTTCAATTACTATCTCGGGAACAACCATGTGAAATGGGATTCCCCTTATTCCTTTATGGCGTTCGTCACCAACTCGGTTTCTGACGAGCATCGCAACGAGAAGGGTAAAATAGTTTTCCCCAGACGCTACCTGGAGCAGCGGCTGAACGGCAACCTGAAGTACCTCAATACCGGTGCGGACATAAGGCTTCCTTCATTGATGATATCCCTGAAAGGCGGGAAATACGGTTTGAGCCTCAACACCAGGACAAGAGCGCTTATGAATCTCAGCCAGACCAGCGAGCCGCTTGCCCGCCTGATCAGGGGAAGCACCCAGGATACGACACTCCACGGAGAGCGCTACGAAGGACAGAAAGGAAAAATGGCGGTTAACGCCTTTGCCGAATATTCGGTTACCTTCGGCGGCGTGATCATAGATGACGAAACCGACTTTTTTAAAGTCGGCCTGACTGCCAAACGCATTGTCGGCATTTCGCAAAATCGTATCGAGATCGAGCGGGCCGACTACACGATCATCCCCGACCCTGAATGGAGCAACCAGCGATATATGGTCTCGGCCAGCTCAATGGACGGCACCACCCATTACACCAACGACGAAGGGATTGCCAGCGCCTCGCTGCACCCCAACTGGTGGCTGACGGGCAAGTCGGCGCCGGGGAGCGGCTGGGGTATCGATCTCGGAGCAGTATACGAATACCGCCCCAATATCCGGAGCTTCCATAACTTCGGGAACCCGGGTAGCCCGCGCCGGGACCCCAGTCAGAACAAGTACCTCTACCGGGTAGCAGCATCGCTTACCGACATCGGCTTCCTGAACTTCCACAATACTTATTATAACTACAGCCAGACCGCCCAGAATGTAAGAGGCAACCTCAATTACAACAGTTTTAACCCCTGGAACGGGTTTGATAGCTTCTACAGGGCCCTGGAAACTACGCTGAGCATGCCTTCAGGGACTCCTGCCAAATTCAAAACCATGCTTCCCATGACTTTCCAGGCCAGCATCGACTACAACTACAGCGAGAATTTTTATATCAATACGCTGTTCGTATCGCCGCTTACACGTTCAAAATCCGGGAATATGCGTGCAGAGTCGCTCCTGTCGGTTACGCCCCGGTACGAACATCGCTGGTATGAAGTATCCCTGCCTGTTTCCTTCATGAACCATTACAGGTCGTTCGGTATCGGGCTGGCAGGCAGAGCGGGCCCGCTATGGTTCGGCACTGACCACCTCGGCGGACTTTTTAACATAGGCAAACCCAAGACACTGTCGTTTTACGCCGGTCTTTCGATGGGCATTTACCGCAAAGCGATCAGCGACGAAATTCCGTGCTGGCCTGCCAGGCAGGGTTTCTTCCGGCGCGTGTTCAGCGGGAAGTAGCCGATTGTACCGATCTGTTAAAGTTTACATACCTAAAATAATTATCTGAACGTTTTCCTAACGTTATTTGCAACCTGAATGTATAGGAAAACGAAGGGGCTTTCCCTTCAACCCTGTTACTATGGAGCGTATTTACGCGTATTGGAAATCGTTCACTTCGTTTATCTCCCAAAGTTTGAAACTATTGCGGATGAGGGTGAAAGCAGGCCTCATCCACATCCTGAAATTTGTCCTGAGAGGGAAGTATGACCCGGTCCGGGACACGTACATCCGTTACCGCCGGCAGATCGGCAGATGGACCGACAGCCTCTTTGACAGGGAGTCGAAATACTACCGGCCTATTATACGTCTCTGGCAGCTCTTTTCGACAGGTATCTTATTCTTTCTGGTCTATATTTTCTGCGTAGAGACCAACTTCCTGTGGCTTATGGGACAGATGCCGAGCATCGATGACCTCCAGAACCCGAAAGTCGCCCAATCGTCTGAAATATATACTGCCGACGGCGTGCTGCTGCGCAGGTTCTACACCGAAAACAGGACGCCGGTCAGCTATGAAGACCTGTCGCCGGTACTCATCAAAGCGCTTATTGCGACGGAAGACATCCGGTTTCATGCCCATTCGGGGGTCGATCCGCGTGCCATGGGGGCGGTGGCCCTTTCGCTCCTGTCGGGCAACGCCGAGCGCGGGGGCGGCAGCACGCTCACCCAGCAGCTGGCCAAAAAACTGTTCAGGACACGAAGGCAGGAAGGAAGAGGACTGCTGGGACGTATACCCGGGATCTCGACTGTCGTCTACAAAACCAAGGAATGGCTGACCGCCATTAAGCTTGAAAGAAATTTCACCAAGGAAGAAATCATCACACTGTATCTCAATACAGTCGACTACGGCCAGAATACGTATGGCATCAAAACGGCGGCCAAGACCTATTTCAGCAAGGAGCCTTCCGAGCTGACGGCCGAAGAAGCCGCAGTGCTCGTAGGCCTTCAGAAAGCCACGACGACCTACAACCCCATCAGGAATCCCAAAAGATCGAAAGAGCGTCGCGATGTCGTGCTCGCTCAAATGGACAAATATGGTTTCCTGCCCAAAAATACGCTCGATTCCCTGACGGAGCTGCCGCTCACGCTGAAAACAAACTTCGAAGTGACTTTTGACGATTCATATGCCAGCTATTTTATGCCGTCGGTTATCAGGGAGGTCGAAAAGTGGGGCGAGGAGAATGATTATGACCTTTATACGGACGGGTTAAAGATCTATACCACCATCGACTCGCGGCTGCAGGCTTATGCCGAAGAAGCCATGGTCGAACGGATGAGGTTCCTGCAGCGGGTTTTCGAAGAGCACTGGCGCGGGCAGAATCCATGGGTCGACGACAACGGGAAGGAAATCGAGGGTTTTCTACTGGACGCCATGAAACGAACGCAGCGATATGCCTCGCTTCAGAAAAAATTCGACGGGAATACCGACTCGGTGATGGTATATCTCAACAAGCGGGATACCATGACGGTATACGACTGGAAAACGGGTGAAAGGAGAAAGGAATTCTGGAGCCCCCTCGATTCCCTCGCCTACTACAAGCGGATCCTCAGGGCAGGTCTCGTATCGATGAACCCTTATACCGGGCATGTAAAGGCCTGGGTGGGCGGCATGAACCATGAATTCTTCAAGTACGACCACGTCAGGCAGGGCAAACGGCAGCCCGGGTCCACATTCAAGCCGTTTGTTTATGCCACGGCGATAGACGACACGACGTTCAACATGAGCCCCTGCGACCGGATGCCGGATCAGCCATTTCAGAAAGAACTTGAAAGCGGCCCCGACGGGAAAAGGAATTACTGGCGCCCCCGGAACTCGGCAGGCTATTTTACCTATGCGAACCTGACGCTCCGGAGAGCCATGGCACAGTCGGTCAACTCTGTAGCAGCTGCGCTGACGGATAAAGTCGGGCCGGAGAATGTGGCGCGCTATGCAAAAAAGCTGGGTATTACCAGTCCGCTTGCGCCGGTACCGTCCATAGGGCTGGGCACCAGCGACGTATCTCTTTATGAAATGGTGGGAGCCTATAGCAGCTTTGTGAACCAGGGACGGTTTACGACCCCTGTGCTGGTCATGCGGATAGAGGACAGGAGCGGCAACGTGCTGCACGAATTCATCCCCGAGTCGCATGAAGCGCTGAGGCCCGAATCCGCCTTCCTGATGGTGCATATGCTCAAGGGCGGAGTGGAAGAACCGGGCGGTACGTCCAGAGCGCTGTGGGCATTTGACGTATTCCGCAACAGGAATGAAATAGGCGGAAAAACAGGGACAACTTCCAATAACTCTGACGGATGGTATATTTCCGTCACCCGCGATCTCGTCACGGGGGCGTGGGTAGGCGGAGAAGACAGGAGCATCCATTTCCGGACTACCCAGCTGGGAGAAGGATCTAAAACCGCATTGCCGATCGTAGGGCGTTTCCTGGAAAAGACCTACCGCGATAAAACTACCGGGATCGAGCCCGGGCCTTTCCCGGTCCCTACTTTCAAGGTATTAAAAGACTATAAAAGCTGCCTTTACTACGAAACCGAAGAAATAGCTTCAGACTCGACTCAAACCACCGAACAGCCTTCCGAAGAATTGGAAATCGGGCCTCCGCCGCCGCCAGCTCCCTGATCGTATGATTACCCGCTATACTACTTTAATTGTAAGGTATTTATCTGCCAACCTCTGGCCCTGCCTGCTCTGGACCTTGCTTATGCTTGTAACCTGTCTTATGCCTCCTTCAGGCCTCCCGAAAACGACCGCTGTACCGGGGCTTGACAAGGTCGTTCATATTGTCCTGTTTGCAGCCTGGTCCTTTCTCTTTGCCGGGTATACACGCAGCAATGCCGTCGTCGTTCTGCTGACCGGGCTCGCATTGGGCCTGGGTATAGAATTTCTGCAGGAGTTCTCGGCCCTGGGCAGGTCATTTGAATGGTGGGATGTCGCGGCAGACCTGGCGGGCGCGCTGCTGGGATACCTCATCCGCGTACGCGTCATACCTGCTCTCCTGCCCGAAACTAAGCAATAACGAAGCATTTAACCGGGGATCCGTCCGGCCCCGGCCGTCCACTCCACCATTCTGCCGCCGGCTTTTACCGAGGCGCCCTCCGGCCCTACTTTCCTGCGGAGCGTTTCGTAATCGGAAAGCATACGCGATCTGCCGGCGCCGCCCTTCGTGATCTTTTTCAGCTCATTTACCAGCGACATCACATTAAAATCGCCCTGGATCAGCTCCCTGACTATTTCCCTGTCCGCTATCAGGTTGACCAGCGAGATATACCTGACTTTTATTAACATCCTGGCTATCTGGTAAGATACCGTGCTCGTGCGATACACGACTACTTCCGGCACGTTCAGCAAGGCCGTTTCCAGGGTCGCGGTCCCCGAAGTAACAAGGGCTGCTTCCGCAAGGTGGAGGATGTCGTACGTGCGATCAAAAACCACTTTCACCCCCGACAGTTTTTCGTATGGCTCATATAGCCTGCGGTCGAGATTGCTCACGCCCGCGATCACAAACTGGTACTCGGGAAAGTAAACGTGCGCCGAAACCATCGTCTTCAACATCCCTTCGAGCTCCTGCTTCCGGCTTCCCGGCAATATGGCGATGACCGGCTTTTCAGAAAGGCCGTTTTTCATCCTGAAATTTTCTTCAGGCCGGAATGCGGCAATAGCGTCCATGAGCGGGTTGCCGACATATTCCACTTCATAGTCGTACTTCCTGTAGAAATCTACTTCGAAAGGAAAAATAACGAACATCCGGTCGACCAGCCTGCGGATGGTCAGCGCCCTTTTCTCATTCCAGGCCCACACTTTAGGAGAAATATAGTACAGCACCGGTATACCGTGCTTCTTTGCAAATGCTGCGATCCGGAGATTGAACCCGGGATAGTCGATCAATATGACAGCGTCAGGGCGGGAAGCAAGCAGGTCTTCCCTGCACAGTTTCAGGAGCTTCCTGATCGTAAATATATTGCGTACCACTTCCAGAAACCCCATGAAGGCGGTATCCTTGTAATGCATCACCAGCTCCATCCCTTCGGCGGCCATCATATCCCCTCCCCACCCTCTTATCTCCGCAGCGGGATCTTTCGCGCGGATACCCTTAATCAGGTTGGCGCCATGAAGGTCGCCGGACCGTTCCCCGGCAATTAAATAGTATTTCATGTGAATGAAATTTTTACCTGGGATATTGCCTCACAAGATGAAGCCGCAGGCCCTGCGGCTCTAATCAGCCTTCGCCATAATACTCCACGAAGTTTTTCGGCGTTTCTATCAGTTTAATATAGTGCAGCCGGGCATTCGGAGCAACTTTTTCTATGGCAGGCCTGAGCAATTTCCAGATCTCCATCACGAAAACTTCGCAAGATGCCATTTTCCCTTCCATAAAATCGACATCGATATTCAGGTTGCGGTGATCGACCTTATCGACCACTTCCACCCTGATAATATCACCGAGCACTTTAAGGTCGATCACGAAGCCGGTTTCCGGATCCGGCTCCCCTTTTACGGTTACTATCAGCTCAAAGTTATGGCCATGATAATATGGATTGGCACAAGGCCCGAAAACTTCGCTGTTTTTCTCAGCGCTCCAATTGCTGTTATAAAGCCGGTGCGCCGCATTAAAATGTTCCTTTCTGCTAACGTAAATCATCTGTGTCTGAATGGGTAAAATCCCATCGGTACTTATTGCCTGCAAAAATAGGTGTTAACTTTGCAACCAACAACTTAAAAATATCATATGAACCATCATCAGAAAACCTTACCGCCCGCGAGACAGGAAGAGCTTTTCGGTATTTTGAAAGCTCGCTTCAGTAAAAACAAAAACCGTCATAAGGACATCCCCTGGGAGAAGGTGCAGGAAAAGCTGGAATCCAGTCCCGGAAAAGTGTGGTCGCTCAACGAAATGGAAGAAACCGGGGGAGAACCCGATGTGGTCGGCTATGATGCCGCGACGAAGGAGTATATTTTTTACGACTGTTCTCCGGAAAGTCCCAAAGGGCGGAGAAGCCTCTGCTACGACCGTGAAGCCCTCGATGCCAGGAAAACCCACAAACCTGCCAATTCCGCACTGGATATGGCTGAAGAAATGGGGGTAGAAATACTGAACGAAAAAGAATACCGTGAGCTGCAGACGCTCGGGAACTTCGATACAAAAACCTCGAGCTGGGTGCTGACTCCTCCTGCCATCAGGAAGCTGGGCGGGGCTATCTTCGGGGACTACCGGTTCGGACAAGTCTTCATATACCACAACGGCGCCGACTCCTACTATGGTGCGAGGGGATTCAGGGCATCGCTGAGGGTCTGATTAAAGTAAAATGCCCGTATGTTCGTCTGCCTGTGTATACGAAAACGACATGAACCATTCAATGACCTTATCGATGCCTGAAAAGAGGTCGTTCAGCCTGCCGGAAACCGTCAAAAAGTACGGGATGCAACTGCTCGGTTTCATCAGGGGCAGGGTAAAAGTACTGGAAGACGCGGAAGACATCCTGCAGGACGTCTGGTACCAGCTGGGCAGCCTGACCGACCCTGAAGAGATTGAAAGTATCAGCGGCTGGCTGTACAGGGTAGCGCGGAACAAAATTACGGACCGGTACCGGAAGCAGAAAAACGAGCTGCTGGACGATCTGTTTTACGACGATGAAGAAGGCGAATTCAGCTTCGGGGATATCCTCCTGGCCGACGACAGCAACAGCCCTGAGCTATCCTTTTTCAAGGAGACGTTCTGGAAAACCTTCCGGGAAGCCATTGATGAGCTTCCCGAAAAGCAGCGTATCGTTTTTATAGGAAATGAGCTGGAAAACAAAACTTTACAGGAAATTGCCGACGCCAGCGGCGAGCCGCTCAAAACGATCATCAGCCGGAAGGGGTACGCCGTCAGGCATCTCCGGACGCGTTTATCGGCTCTGTACGGGGATTTCCTGGAGTAGGTTGGAGAGTAGGTGTCACGTATTAGGTAATAGGTGTTAGGGCGCTATAGGGATTATAACAAGCATCTGTATGAAACCAGATCAATTCAGTGGAAGAAAAAAATGGAAGGGTTTGTTCCTGCTCATCATACCGGTTGTACTGGGAGTAGCCGGTTTCGTGGTCATGTCGTTGTGGAACGCCATTCTTCCTGAGCTGACAGGCGTCAAAGCCATCAGCTTCTGGCAGGCTGTCGGCCTGTTTGTCCTGTGCAAGATCTTGTTCGGAAACTTCAGGGGGCCGGGCGGCGGCGCACGGGGCAGAATGGGATTCGGCCCCGGCGGCATCTGGGAAAAGATGAGGAACGCCACTCCCGAAGAGCGGGAAGCTCTCCGGGAGGAGTGGCGCCGGAGATGCAGGAAATGAAACTATTTCAGATGGTTCCTGAAAGCTTTTATCCTGTGAAAAGTCAGGAAATTGGCATCATGGTTATTCCGTGCACCGCCCATACCGTCTTCCGCAGCTGTCCTGCATAGCCAGATGATGTCTTCGCCTTCAAACTGCCAGTCGACATACTGGAACCCGTGCTTCTCAACGTCCGGGTGCTGTAAAAGAACTTTTAAAATATCCCAGCTTTTCAGGTCGCGGGAAATTGCAAGCGCCATGGTATTCCGTATGGTCGCCGGGTTCTTCCGGGGATAAAGCCCTTTCACCTCTTCGGGGATGTAGTTGACCAGGCTCCAATAGGTCCTGGAAACGGGGTCATACCTGATAGTGAATTTCTTGCTTCCCCCGGGAAAAGGTAAAAAACCGGCCGACGGGTCAAAGGAGGCCGTCTTTCCTTCCCGGTCAATCCTGACTATCGCCGCTTTTTCCCCGAGTGTGGTCTTGTCATCCACCCTCAGGATATTTACTATTCCCGAATCCGGGGCAGGCACGGCGTTCCCTTCCAGCCACCCGGTAAAACTGCCGTTCAGGTAGGTCGAATCAAACGGCAGCATATTGCTGCTAACCCAGCTGTCGGACCGCAGGAGGTCGGCATCCACCGGGACCGACATCATGAAGGTGCCGTAACGCTTGCCCCATTGCCTTACAGGACCATGCGCGGTTTCCATCGCCCGCCATAAACGGTTATTATATTCGATAACAGGAGTCGGGGCACAATGGTATTCGCCCGCGAGAAGCAGGCCGTTTTCCCGGTTCACCGGCTTTGTCCACGTTTTTCCTCCGTCTTCCGATTTCCGGATCAGCAGCGCGCCGTGGTGCCTGTCCGGCCCCAGCAGGTACAGGCTGTTACGATGCACAAAGAGCTTGGACCAGAACGCGCCTTCAATTTCAGCCAGCCTCTGCCAGCTCTTCCCTTTGTCGACGGATTGGTATATGTGCGTAATCGCCTGAACCCATTCCGAGCTTTCGGGGCCGAAAAAATCATGAGATGCCACGTAAACTCCGTTCGGCAATATGGCCAGGCTTGGAGAACCGATGTATTTTTTGGTCGAAGCCGGCTGATGCGCGACTACTGTTCCGTCGAGCCCCTGCAAGCGCTGGGCGAATCCCGTCAGCAGGCCTGCTACAAGGGTAAGAAGTAAAAAGGCAATACAAAATCGAAAGTTTGTCATTTCCGGGTTTATGGTTTTAGGGGAGATTGAAATACTTTTCCATATAGGAGCGGATCCCTGATGGCGCTCATTTTCCGTTTCATCTGCCGGGTCAGGATACGGATCATCCTGGCAGCCTCCGGTGCGTCAGACCCGATGAGGTTGTTACACTCTTCGGGGTCTGCCTTCAGGTGATAAAGCTCGTCGCGGCTGCTGTCCAGGAAATCCCTGATGAGCTTCCACTCCGGTGTGCGGTAACATCGCATGAACGCCCTGCTATAGTGTATCATGCTGTATTCGCCATAAAATTCGTTGTTCCATTTAACTGCTTTCGTCCCGGTCAGTAAAGGCATGATGCTTCTTCCCCTGACAGGCTGGTTCCCCGGCAGGCTCCCGCCGGCGATCTCTGCCAATGTCGGGTACCAGTCCAGGTTAGTGATGAGCTCGTCGATCACCATTCCGGGCCTGACTACTCCCGGCCACCTGACGATAGCAGGGACCTTGAGAGAGTTATCATACAGGTTAGGCCTCGAGTTTTCAGCAATGTTCGCCGTAGCAGGATGCTTTTGCTTCGTGATCCAGATACCGTTTCCCTTATGCTCTATACCGTTGTGACCCATATTATAGCCATTATCGGATGTAAATATGACGATTGTATGGCCGGATATCCCGGTCTCGGAAAGTTTTTTCATTATCTGCCCGACATTTCTGTCAACCCCGCTGGTACTTGCCAGGTACTCTCTCATCCGTCGCTTCACTTTCCCGGTATCCAGGTCCGGGTAGCCGGGGTTGGGTATTTCCGGATCAAGATCGGCATAGGGCGCCCAGTCCTCGTCGGCAACGGGCAGCCAGGCCGTATGGGGAGACCGGTAGTGCAGGCAGAGCAGGAACGGCCCGTTCCGGACGGAATCTATAAAGCTAAGGGCTTCATTCGTCAGGATGTCGTCTGTAAGCCCTTTGAACTTCTGTACTACCCCGTCTTTTTCCAGTACAGGATCAACAGGCGATATTCCCCCGCCGGTGAGCCCCATGAAATAGTGAAACCCGTTTTGAGTAGGGTGAAAACGTTTGTCCGGTGTCTCGGTCCAGTCGCCCAGGTGCCATTTCCCGATCAGCCCGGTTGTGTACCCGGATTTTTGCAGCAGCTCGGGAAAGGTAATGGTTGCGGTATCAAGCCCCACGGGATTTCCGGCATCATAAAGCCTGTGACCGGGCTGGGGAATGAAATCAGGGATACCGCACTCGCTTGCATACCTGCTGGTCATAAAGCTGGCCCTGGACGGACTGCAGACGGGCGTGGTTACAAAAGCATTTCTGAAAAATGCCCCCTCGCCCGCCAGGCGATCGAGATTCGGCGTATGCGCCTGCCTGTTTCCCGCGTATCCGACTGTCCAGTAAGCCTGGTCATCGGTACAGATAAAGACGATATTAGGTTTAACACTACTCGTTTTTTGCCCGTTAACCTGTCTGATCGACACGCCTGACAGTATCGCCGTCAAAAGAAAAAAATGCCGGATTCTCATATTACCCTCTATCAATAACCCGTATTCTGATCCAGCTGCGAATCCGAATCTATCGCCTGCTGAGGTATAGGAAAGAGCTCCCGGAACGGCTGCGCATTGGATATTCCGCGTTGATTGGCATCAGTGATGAGCCTGCCCATCCGGATCATATCTTCTCTCCTCTTGCCTTCCGAATAAAATTCCCATCCTCTTTCCTGCAGGAGATGATCCCGGAGCGATCCGGCATCGGGGAAGTCAGAGAGGGACAGGCTTTCGACACCCGCTCTCGCCCTGACCAGGTTGATCAGGTCTACCGACTCCTGGTTGGGCCCGTTCAGCTCGGATAGCGCTTCAGCCCTGGACAGCAGGATGTCGGAATAGCGCAGCGTGGGAATATCGTTCCCGTGGGCCTGGGCTACGGCGTTCGGGTCAGGCCAGTATTTAAATGACCGCGTATTGTCGTTTCCCAAAAGTCGCACGGTTTGCCCGGCGCCGTTAATAAATTCCGTGATGATCAGATCCTTCCTTTTGTCATCCGCTTCAAAGGAAAGATAGAATTTGTCTCTCAGCCTGAATTCCGATGCAAAAATCACCCAGTTGCTCCGGAACTCCAGCCCGGTTTTCTCATGTCTGGCAAACCCGACGGGAAACGCGCCGTTCATCCAGTCGTTGGAAGTTGCCCGGTCGGCGCTCGGGAACGCGGGCTTTACCCAGATAAATTCCCGGTTGCGTTCGTTCTCGATCCTGAACAGGTCGAAATAGCTTGCATGGAGGCTGTAATAACCCATATCCATAACTTTCTGTGCCGCATCGGCCGCCTTCTGCCATTGTTTGGTATTGAGATAAAACTTGCACAGATAGCCCAGGGCAGCCCCGGTATGCGCCCTGCCGTAAGCCTCCTCGCTTCCTGGGGCGGGCAGGTTGGCCGAGCTCCCGGTCAACTCATTTTCAATAAACAGCTCTATCTCCTCTCTTGAAGGGCGGGGCACCTGGACCGGGTCGTTATCGCTCCTGCGGATCGGGACAGGGCCGAACGACGTATATAGCTTTATATAAGCGATCGCCCGGATGAATCGCGCTTCGGCCCTGAACAGCTCCTTTTTGGGTGAATTGACCAGGTCTATATTATCGAGCAGGATATTGGCGTTCCGTATTGCCCTGTAGTAGGGCGCCCACAGCGTGCTGTAGAGTATGCCTATACCCGGATCCAGGGAATAATTGATAAAAGGAACGGCAGTAGCATTTTCCCCTCCCCCGGTCTGCCACATGATGTCTGTCGGCCATTCTTCCATCGCAAGCTCGGTTTTGGAATTTGCTCCCGCCATATTGCCGGCTTCTGCATAGGCCGAATACAGTACATTGCGGATACCTTCTTCGGAAGAAAGCAGGTTTTCCGGGGCCAGCTGCGAATAAACGGGTTCGTCCAGAAAGTGATCACAACTGATGAGCAGATTTCCGGCTATAATGAGCGTTATTATTTGAATCAATTTCATCGTATTGCCTGTTACCTGGGTTATAACTGAAGATTAAAGCCGGCCATGAAGGTCCTGGCGAGCGGGTAGACATTGAAGTCTATCCGGAGGTTGGTGCCTCCGTTGGGGTTTACAGCCGGATCTATGCCTTTATAGCGCGTCCAGGTATAAAGATTCTGCCCGGTTACGAAGACCGTACCGGCGCTGAAAACCTTGCCTTTGAAAGGCAGCCGGTAGCTTAGCTTCATCGTATTCAGCCTTGCGTAGGAGGCATCTTCCACCGTGTAGCTGTTAACCGATTTCTGTCCCTGTCCCATGGGATTTACGAATGAAGGGTATACGGAAGAAGGGTTCTGCGGCGTCCACCGGTTAAGCAGCGGCTCTGCCAGGCGGTTCCTTCTCAGGCTTATCGGAAAATAGGTCTCCGCCATATTGCCGTTAAACATGCTGACGCCATTTTGTCCTTCGAAGAATACATACAGGCTGAAATTACCAAGCGAGAAGGTATTCCCCACAGACCAGATCATATCCGGGAACGAGTTACCCAGGATTTGCCGGTCGTCGGCATTCACCATACCGTTCCCGTCGACGTCCTTATACCTGAAATCTCCCGGCGCTACATTGTCTTTGGTCTGAGAAAGATCGTCGCCTTCCTGCCAGATGCCTTCCACCTGGTAGCCGTAAAAAGACCGCAGCGGCGCTCCCTCCCTGATAACGGCTATCTGGTTTGAAAAGCCGGCGCTTCCTGTGATGATCTGCGGCGCGCCTCCGAGATCGAGCACGACATTTTTCAGTGTATTAAAAGTCAGCTGGGTTGTCCAGTCCAGCTTGTGTGTCTTTAAATTGTGGGAAGTGATCCCGAACTCCCAGCCCGAATTCTGAATTTTACCGATATTCTGTCTCTGGAACGCATAGCCTGTCGTTGTAGGGATGGGCATGTTCAGCAACATGTCAAATGTTACTTTTTTGTAATAATCTATCGTTCCCTGTATACGGTTCCCGATCAGGCCGTAATCGATCCCGATGTTTGTCTGCTCGGTGGTTTCCCACTTCAGGTTGGGATTCCCGATGCGGGTGGGCTGAAAAGTTTTGACCTGCCGGTCGTCAAATACGGATACGGGACCGTTGCCGAAGGTGGTCAGCGCCTCGTAGTTGCTTATTTCCTGGTTGCCCGTCCTCCCCCAGCTCGCGCGTAGCTTCAAAGTATTGACCACATCGGTCAGCGGCTGGAAGAAAGTTTCGTTTTCCATTTTCCATGCCGCGGCAAAAGACGGGAAGTAGCCGAAACGGTTGTTTGCACCGAATCTCGACGACCCGTCGACCCGGAAGCTCGCAGTGACAAGATATTTGTCCAGGAGGGAATAGTTGACCCGCCCGAGGTAGGAAAGCAGCTTATTGGCTTCCTTCGAGCTTCCCATGGTATACAATGTGGGAGTAGCGGAGCCGAAATTGTAAGTCCGTGTGATATCGCTCGGGAACCCTCTCCCGGTTCCGCTGACATCTGCCGACGAAAAACGTTGGGTAGTCACACCGAGCACGGCGTTCAAACCGTGTATCCCGGATGTACGGTTGAAATTGAGGAGCCCTTCGGCGAGATAATTCGTGTTGGTCGACCGGTTGAAAGAGCCGACCCCGTCGTTAGCCCTGCCCTCTATCGTGGTCCTGTCGACGTAGCTGTCTGTCATATGCGTATTGATATCGCCGCCGACATTTACTTTAAATGAAAGCTCCGGCAATAAAAAATACTCTGCAAAAAAAGTCCCGAATGTTTTAAAACGGTTGATATAGGTATTTTTTCCGTAGACCAGCGCCAGGGGATTATCCATGGTCATGAACGGAGATAGATTGTATGTCCCGTCTTCTTTATAGGGCGCTGTCGTCGGATCGTAGTTATAGGCAGAATACAACACGCCTCCGCTTTCATTAATGGCAAAGCCTGAAGGTATGTTCCTGTCCCTGATATAGGAAGCGCTCAGGTTCAGGCCCATTACAAACTTTTCGTCGGCTTTGTGCTCCAGGTTGACACGGGTGCTATACCGCCGGAAGGCGGTATTTTTAACTACCCCGTCCTGGTCGAACAGGTTGAAGCCTACGAAATACCGGGTCTTGCCGGCTCCTCCCGAGAGCGAAAGGTTGTGGCTGTGAATGACGGCTTTCTGGTTATATACCATACCCTGCCAGTCTGTGCCTCCATCCTGGATCTCCGTGACCCGTTCCGACTCAGCTCCTCCCCCCGCACTGATGAGGTCGTTCACTGTCTGCCGGTAATCTTCCGCATTCATAACCCCCAGGCGCCTGATGACATGCTGCGTGCCTGCGTATGCGTCATAGCTGACCTGGAGCTTCCCGGCAGCGCCTTTTTTGGTAGTCAGGAGCACGACTCCATTTGCGCCCCTGGCCCCGTATATGGCTGTTGCGGACGCATCCTTAAGCACTTCGATCGATTCGATATCCGAAGGGTTAACAAAATTGATATTTTCCGAGGGAAGCCCGTCTATCACATAGAGCGGCCCGGTCCCGGAATTTATCGAGCCGACGCCGCGGACGGAAACCGAAATTCCTCCTCCCGGTTTTCCGTCGTTCTGAACGACCTGCACGCCGGCCAGCTTTCCCTGCATAAGCTGCTGTACGGTTGTCACCACCCCCTGGTTAAAATCTTTATCCTTCAGGGAACCCACCGAGCCGGTCAGATCGCTTTTCTTTACCGTACCGTACCCCACTACCACGACTTCTTCCAGCGATTTTTCATCTACTTCCAATACTACATCGAGTCTTGCCTGGTTAACCACTGCAATTTCCCGCGTTATGTACCCCACAAACGAAAACACTAAAACGGCCTCAGCGTCGGGTACATCGATCGAAAAATTCCCGTTTGCATCCGTAATGATACCCCGCTGCGTACCTTTCACCAGGATACTTACCCCCGGCAGAGCCTCTCCCTTCTCGTCTGCTACGTGGCCGCTGACGGTCAGTTCCGCCGGAAGCGGGACTACCCTGTCTGCATCAGCCCCGGTCATATTTTTCTGCGGATCGGGCGATTTGAGAACCACCAGGCGCGAATAGACCGTGTAGCCGATCCCCAGCGGGGTCAGCAGTCGATCCAGTACCTGTCCGAGCGGCTCGTTGGCAGATACCAGGCTTACCGGAACCTCCACATCGATCTGCTTGCTGTTATAGGAAAAACGTATATCGGCCTGGCTGTTCAGCTGCCTGAGCACTTCCTTAAGCGGTGTTTTTTCAGCTTTAATACTGATCCGCCGGGCCAGCAGGTCCTGGCTGAGCAGCGGATGAGCAGCCGATACGGAAGCCAGCCAGCCAAGTAAAAACAAGGGCAAAGCCGAAATTTTCATAAAATAGAAAGCCTTCCCGACGAACCGTCGATAGTTTTTTGTAAAATTGTTCATGTTTTTAATTGGTAAGAGACCATAAGAAAACTACGTCCTGCGTTCCACTCCCGGAACGCGACTGAGCGTCAACTCAGACGGGACCTGAAGCCAGGAGTGTCAGAGTTCCTGGCTTCTTTTTTTACGAAGCACTATTTCATAGACAAAAAAAGTTTCAGAGGTTAAGGACATCCTGCGCCGGTGAGCCGGATCCTGTCGCCGGCTAATTCGGCCCTGGTTCCTGCACCGATCGTTTCCGCTAAAATATTCAGCTTTTCCGTAAGCGGCTCGTCAGTTAAAGCCGTAGTGATCCGGCAGTTCCGGAAGTCGGCCTCGTTATACGATACCGACAGGCCGTAAGCAGCCGACAGCGCGTTCAATACTACCGGTACCGGGACGTCCGTAAATTCAAAATGGTGTTCATCGAGCCTTTCAGAAAGCACAGAAGGCCGACTGACCGGTTCTGTCAGCAACACTCCCGAATCTCCCGATAGGCGTAGCTGCTGATTGGCCTCTACCGCTACGGGTTCCTCCCCGCCCGCACCGCTCTCCGCCCTGTAAACCAGCACCTTTCCCGTACGGACCTGGACGATCGTACCTTTATTTTCTTCCAGGGTCCTGACAAGAAAACTGGTTCCGACAACGCGGGTGATGAGATTGTGCGTTTTCACATAAAACGGCTGCAGCGCGTTCTTTGAAACTTCGAAGAAAGCTTCGCCATCCAATAACACTTCGCGTTTTTCCGCCTCGAAAGCAGCAGGATAACGCAGCTCGCTACCGGGTTCGAGCCAGACCATACTGCCGTCGGATAAGCTGAGGGGCATGACGTCAGCCGTCCGGTTGGTGATCACCTGCCAGTTGTCCGGATGCTCCGAAAAATTCCCGGATACCTTGGGCTCGACGGTGGTTTCCCGGTATTCAAGCAGGGCCAGGCCCCCGGCAATTGCCAGTACTGCCGCCGCTGCCCAACGGAACCAGAGCCGACGCCGCGGATTTCCTGAAAAAGAGCCGGTATTTTCCCTGAGCCTGATTTTTTCCCAGGTTCCTTCCATTTGGGCCTTCAGGTCGTCGCCCGTCAGCTTTTCGCCGGGAAAAGCCGTTACCCGTAGCAGGTCGGCTGCCTGGTCGGCCAAAGGAATAAGATGCGCATGCCCTGCCAGAAACCGGGTAAAAGGATGTCCCTCCTGACCATAAGTCCCGGAAGCTACCCAGTCGCGGAATGTGCCGTCGCCGGCGAATTCATCGGCGGATGTGTACTGTGTCCAGCCCTTCATGGAAATTATCTTTTCCTATAAGGGTCGCCTGGTTTTCAAACGTACTCGGCAAAAAATAAAAATTTCAATAAAAATTTGAAGCTAAAGGTATTTCCAGGCTAAAAATACATGGAGCAATACAGTAAATTGTTTGCGAAGGGCGGTTAATGTCCGGTGAAGCAGATTTGAAACAGACTGATAATGAATGTTCAATACTTCTGCGATCTGGTTTTTCTCCAATCCCTGATAGTAACGGAGGTATATGATTTCTTTCTGACGGGATGGCAGCCGGTTGATCAATTGATTTAATTTTCTGAGCCTTTCGCGTTCCTCTTCGTTAGCGATCCAGGCGTCCTCTACTGAAAACACGGCTTCGAATAAAGCATATTCGTCATTTTCATCAAGCACTCCGGTCCTTCCGGCTTTTTTCGCCTGCCGGCATACACGGTTACGGACAGCCGTAAACAGGTACGCCCTCAGGGACAAAATAGACGACTCCCGGGTTCGTCTCAACCATAAGTCAGCCAGTATGTCCTGCACACAATCCTGTACCAGCGCCGGGTCGTCGGAGAATTTATTACCATAGTGAATTAATGACGACAGATATCGTTCCATCAATTGATTGAACGCACTTTCGTGGTTTTCCCTGATCAGCTGCCACAGTTCCTCATCACTTTTTTTAACGTCATTCATAGTTAATGGCCAGGTACTCCATTTGTACTATCCTTATCTGCCAGGTACGACCGGATTTAAAACTGATAGTTTACAGTGCTACAATTAGAACAAAGCGGTTCTGATACTGAATCTAACGCAATGATAGTAACAAAACAGACAACGACGGTGCGATACTTTTTTTCCATACCAGTAAATACCGGTCAACCTGCCGGCTACCCTTTCCGCAGCTTTATTACGCCATTGCGGTACAGGTCGAGAGCCTCCTTCAGAATAAGTTCAATAGCAGCGACCGGCAAATCCGCCCCGGGGTCTACCCTGAAGATTTTCATCCTGGAGCGTTCCCCCTGCTCCAGCTGCGGATGATCCAGGTACTTGCCTTCTACCATAAGCATATAGGGGTCGCCCGTTTTTTTGTCGGTCCAGAGGTAGCAGAACATTTTCTGACGGTAGCAGAAGCAGGGCATCCCCCACTTCCGCGTCTCGGTTATGGCGGCGTCCTGGCCGAGAATGATACGGCGTAAGGCAAGGAGACAGCTTTTGACGGGCTCTTTTTTGTCGAGGTAGTATTGATCGTAGTCATTCATCACAACGCTGTATTTGACAATGAATTATTACCTTAACATAAGTAAATGATTAGGCAAAGCTAATAAATTACCAAACGTATATTAAAAGGTAAAACCTTCATCAGGTAGTTCCTGGAAAACACCGGTAGGTTGAATTGGAACATTCAGGAGAGAGGATTTATCCGGCGGAATTGCCCCCTGCCAATTTACACCCCGTCCGCTTGTTAAATTTACAGGAATACACTATCATTAAATGGTAATGAACCTTACACTATGAAAACCGGACTTCTTCGACTTCTTCTTCTAATTTTTAGTATGGCAGGCCCGGGCGCCTGGTATGCATCCGGCCAGCAGACTTTCCCCAGGAACGGGCCCTACGACGAACGCGCGGGGCTTTATGCATTTACCAATGCTACTATCATCGCCGACGGAACTACGCGGTTTACAGGTGCCACGCTCCTGGTAGAAAACGGCTATATACGCGGCATCGGCAATAACGTGGCCATACCCCGGGGCGCAGTCGTTTACGATCTGAAAGGAAAATACCTGTACCCCTCTTTCATAGACCTGCAGTCTTCTTATGGCGTACCGGAGGCCGTCCGCAGCGAAAGCAGTGCAGGAGCCAGGGGCGCTCCCCAGCTCGAATCCAATAAAAAGGGCATATTCGGCTGGAACCAGGCTATCCATTCCGAACGGAGAGCGGCCGGTTTGTTCGTCACAGACGAAGCAAAAGCGGCCGAGTACAGGAATACCGGCTTCGGAAGCGTCCTCACCCATACGCCCGACGGGATCGTCAGGGGTACGGGCGCGCTGGCGACACTGGCAAACGAGCCGCGCAATACGGTTATCATCAGGACAGACGCCGCTGCTTTTTATTCATTCAGCAAAGGGAGCTCAACCCAGAACTATCCTAACAGCGTAATGGGATCGGTCGCGCTGCTGAGACAGACTTTTTATGATACCGACTGGCATGAAAAGGGAGGAAGCAAACAGGAGCGGAACCTGTCGCTGGAGGCCCTGGCCGGGGTCAGGTCACTGCCGGCTATTTTCGAAGCCGGCAACAAATGGTCCTTATTGAGGGCCGACCAGGTCGGAGACGAGTTCGGGATACAGTTCATTATCGGGGGAGGCGGCGATGAATACCAGCGCCTCGACGAAATAAAAGCGAGCAAGGCGCCGGTCATCGTGCCTGTCAGGTTTCCTGACGCCTACGATGTATCCGATCCGTGGGACGCAGAAGTGGTCACGCTCGCCGAAATGAAGCACTGGGAGGCGGCACCCGGCAACCTGGCTGCGCTCGAGAAAGCCGGGATCGACTTCGCGGTCACCAGCCACGGGCTCAAAAAGCGTTCGGACCTGCTCGTTAACCTTCGGAAAGCCATTGCATACGGCCTCTCGCGGGAAAAAGCCCTGGAAGCCCTCACGGCGGCGCCGGCCAGGTTTATCCAGGCATCCGACCTGCTGGGGAGCCTCAGAAAAGGTCTCATCGCCAATTTCCTGGTCACTTCCGGGGATATTTTCGATGAAGAAACGATTTTATATGAAAACTGGATACAGGGGAAACGTTATATCATGCCGGGTACCGGTTCGCCCGACCTGAGGGGAGAATATGATCTTTTTATCGCTGACCAGCCTGTCGGGAAGCTATCTGTAAAAGGTTCCCTCCGCAAACCGCTCTACCAGCTTACACTTGGTGATTCCGTTACAGTTACCCCCGGCATCACTATGCATAACAACCTGCTGACCGTCACTTACCGGGTACCGGGAAAAGGGACCGGGGTCTCGAGATTTACCGGCTGGGTCCGGGGGAACGATATCGACGGCAGCGGAGAACTCCCGGGCGGAGAGCAAGTATCATGGAAGGCCGTCAGGACTCACCCGTACGTGAAACCGGAAAACGCACCCGATTCGCTGAAAGCTCCTGTAATCGCCCCTACCGTTTACCCTTTCGTAGGTTTGGGGCTTGAGAACCTGCCTGTCGCGGAGACCATTCTCTTCAAAAATGCCACTGTCTGGACAATGGAAGACGGCGGGACGCTGGAGGATACGGATGTCCTCGTCCGGGACGGGAAGATCAGCCGCATCGGCAGAGACCTGAATGCGCCGGCCGGAAGCAGGGTGATTGACGCCAGAGGCAGGCATCTTACGCCGGGTCTCGTGGACGAGCATTCGCACATAGCCCTTTTCGGGGTAAACGAAGGATCCCAGTCCAGCTCAGCCGAAGTAAGGATGAAAGATGCAATCAACCCGGAAGACGTCAATATCTACCGGCAGCTGGCGGGGGGCGTAACTACCAGCCAACTGCTTCACGGATCGGCCAATGCCATCGGCGGCCAGAGCGCGGTTATCAAGCTGAAATGGGGAGAAGCGCCCGATAAGCTGTGGATCCCGGAAGCGCGGTATATCAAGTTTGCCCTGGGAGAAAACGTCAAGCAATCCAACTGGGGAGAAGCCAGCAAAATCAGGTATCCGCAAACCCGCATGGGCGTAGAGCAGGTATACTACGATCATTTCATCAGGGCTAAGGAATACGAAGCCGCGTGGAAATCTTACCGGGACCTCAAAAACAAAAAAGGAGTTGTCCCGCCGCGTAGAGACCTGGAACTGGATGCGCTTGCCGAGATACTGAACGGTGAGAGGCACATCACCTGTCACTCTTACGTACAGTCGGAAATCAACATGCTGATGAGCGTAGCCGATTCGCTGAAGTTCAGGATCAACACCTTTACCCATATCCTGGAAGGCTACAAGCTTGCCGATAAAATGGCAAAACGTAAAATCGGCGGTTCTGCATTTGCCGACTGGTGGGCATATAAAATGGAAGTAAAGGAAGCTATTCCATACAACGCGGCGCTTATGGCGAAAGAAGGTATTACGGTAGCCATCAATTCGGACGATGCGGAGATGGCGAGGAGGCTTAACCAGGAGGCTGCCAAGACCATCACTTTCGGCGGCGTCTCCGAAACCGAAGCGTTGAAAATGATTACCCTGAACCCCGCCAGGCTCCTGGGAATGGATCACCGCATCGGCAGCATCAAAGCAGGTAAAGACGCCGACCTTGTACTGTGGAACGACCATCCGTTGTCGGTTTATGCCCGGCCGGAATATACGCTTATTGAAGGGAAGGTATATTTTTCCAGGGAGGAAGACAGGCAGAGACAACAGCGGATGATTGCAGAGAAAGCCCGCCTGATCCAGAAATCCCTCGATGCCAAATCGGGAGGCGAAAGCACACAGCCGCCGCAATCGGTAAGGCCCAGGATGTGGCATTGCGAGGATATTATCGGGGAGCACGCCGAGCACCACGACCATGGAGAAAACCATCGTTAACCGGCAACCTTCGGACTCCTGTTCCCAACTATGCTCATTGCGACGCATTGCCTAATTGCCTCATCACCTAATTGTCTCATTGTCCAATCATCACATCAAACAATGAATTTCAACATTTCCACCAACCGGCTCCTGTTTTTCTTCATCTGCTGCATAGCTGCGGCGTTCAGGGTTGAAGGCCAGAACCCGGCCGCTGCTCCCCCGCAGACCAGGCCTGTTGCGCTTACGGGAGCTACTATACATCCTGTTTCGGGAAAGCCTATCCCGAACGGCGTCATCGTCTTTGACAAAGGGATCATCACAGCCATAGGCGATGCCGCTACGTCCTTTAACAGGACCGGCACAGAGATCATCCACGTACCGGGAAAACATATTTATCCCGGCACGATCGCTATGGGATCGATAGTCGGCCTCCAGGAGATAGCAGCCGTACGAGCTACGCTCGATTACCAGGAAGTAGGGACGCTGAACCCGAACGCAAGAGCGCTCGTAGCCTATAACACCGATTCGGAAATAATCCCTACGCTCAGGAGCTCGGGAGTGCTCATCGTACAGGCGACGCCTCAGGGCGGGCTGCTCTCCGGGACGTCGTCCGTATTTCACACCGACGGCTGGAACTGGGAAGACGCGGTACTCATGAAAGACGACGGGGTCTGGCTGAGCTGGCCTTCCTACATCGCGCGCTCCTTTAACGTACAGGATTTTTCATCCGCCCTGAAAAGAAATGAGGCCCGCCAGGAGCATATCGATCAGTTGAAGCAGTTCTTTTCCGACGCCAAAGCCTACCACTCCCTTTCCGATCCGCAGCCCGTCAATCTGAGGCTTCATGCGATGAGAAGCGTTTTCGAAGGAAAAGCCAATCTTTATATCAGGGCGGAACAGGCCCGGGATATCATCGAATCTGTCGGGTTTGCCCGTGAGTACGGAATCGCCAGGGTTGTGATAGTCGGCGGCAGGGAAGCCGGTAAGGTAACAGGTTTCCTGAAAGAAAATAATGTACCGGTGGTATTGAATGAAGTGCACCGCCTGCCCGATCACCAGGACGACGATGTTTACCAGCCCTATTCCCTGCCCGGCAAACTGCTGGAAGGGGGCGTCGTTACAGCCCTCAGCTACGGCAGCGAATCGTGGCGCGTCAGGAATCTTGGCTACCAAGCGGGAACTGCCGCGGGATTTTCGGATTTCCTCTCCAGGGAAGAAGCGCTCAGGCTGGTTACCTTATACCCTGCCCGGATATTGGGGATCGAACAGTTTGCAGGCTCGCTTGAGACAGGCAAGCATGCGACCCTCATCGTAACGGAAGGAGATATGCTCGATATGAAAACCAATATTGTTGAGCTGGCCTTTATAAAAGGTTCCAGGGTAGACCTGGATGACAAGCAGAAACGGCTATACCGGAAGTATAAGGAGAAGTATGGCCAGTAACAAAACAGGCCGGCGCGGATGGGGTACCCCATCC
>JBBCKD010000020.1:0-14716 GCA_037191015.1 Spirosomataceae bacterium | reverse complement strand
GAGGAATATATAGACATCAGGGATGCTGCGCCCGAAAAATCTCCTGAACTTCAGGGTGTCAGGTACAGTATTTACAGCGACCCCGGAGGCTTTATGGAAATAGAAGCCGCAGGTGGATGCCCAACGGTTATTCTAACTGGTGTGAAGCTAAGCCTGGAAATCAGTACCCGGTACCTGTTCGGGTAAAGGACCTGCCTGGTCTTCATGCGGAAGTCAGGCCGGGAACCTATACATTTGTGATAAAACAGGTAAAGACACAATGATAAAATATGCACTTCTAACCCTGGCGCTTTCAGGGGCTATACAAACCGGTATTCTCGCCCAGAAGGCACCCAACATTGTTTTCATCCTGGCCGACGACCTGGGCTACGGCGATCTGAGCTTTCTGGGACAGGATAAATTTCAAACACCCCATATTGACAAGCTTGCGAGAGAAGGCCTTTTCTTTTCACAAATGTATTCCGGGACCACGGTGTGCGCTCCTTCACGATGCGCGCTGATCAGCGGGCAGCATACCGGACATACCTTCATAAGAGGCAATAGGGAAGTACAACCTGAAGGGCAATACCCTATTCCCGACTCGCTGTATACGATTTTTGAGTTCCTGAAAGACCAGGGGTACACCACCGGGGTTTTCGGGAAGTGGGGCCTGGGGTATCCCGGGTCGGAAGGAGACCCGATGAACCAGGGAGTCGACCGGTTTTACGGGTTCAATTGTCAGCGGATAGGGCACAATTACTATCCGTATTATCTCTGGGACAACGATCAGAAACACTGGCTGAAAGGCAATGAAGGAAAGGAGGAAAAGGAGTATGCGCCGTACATGATCCAAAACCAGGCGCTCAGCTTCATCCGTGAAAACAGGGAGAAGCCGTTTTTCCTGTTCAGATCCTCGATCCTGCCCCATGCCGAGCTGAAAGTGCCCGGTGACGTCATGAAGGAATACATCGGGAAGTTCGGCACGGAAACGCCTTTTGCCGGAATTGACAGCGGCGCTCAGTACAAGGTCGGCGGATACGGTTCCCAGGAAAATCCCCGCGCAGCTTTCGCCGCCATGGTGGGTATCCTCGACCGCCAGGTCGGAGAGATCGTCGCTTTGCTGGATTCTCTTCATATCCGGGACAATACGCTGATTATTTTCGCTTCAGACAACGGGCCGCATAAGGAAGGAGGCGCCGATCCCGACTACTTTAACTCGAATGCGCATTTCAAAGGATATAAAAGAGATCTTTACGAAGGGGGTATACGCATCCCCGCCATATTCAGCTGGCCGGGGACGATCACACCCGGCTCGAACGACCGGCTGAGCGCTTTCTGGGATTTTTATCCTACTGTAATGGAATTGACGGGAGCCCGTAAGCAGCCTCACGCGATGGACGGCATCTCGCTGCTTCCCACTCTGCTTGGTAATAAGGCAGGCCAGAAGCAGCACAAACACCTGTATTGGGAATTCCATGAACTGGGCGGAAGGATTGCGCTGCGACAAGGAGATTTTAAGCTGGTATGCTATAATATGCTTAATCCCGGGCATACAAAGAAGGAATTGTTCAATATTGCTGCCGACCCTTCGGAAAGCCATGATCTTTCGCAGCAGTTTCCTGAGAAAGTCGACGAGCTTTTCAGGATCGCGCAAAGCGAAAGGACACCGTCAGAGATCTTCAGGTTTGATTCTTCCCGGTATAAAGGGGAAAAATAATAGCGAAATGAGCGTATCCGGCAAACATACGATATATACCATAGGCCATTCTACACACAGTCTGGATGAATTTACCGCGATGCTGCAATCTTTCGAAATAAAAATGCTGGCCGATATAAGAGGGCTTCCCGGCTCACGTAGGTTTCCGCAATTTGACAAGGAAAACCTGGAGATATCATTACGGGAAAACGGCATCCGGTATACACATATAAAAAATCTGGCCGGAAGAAGAAAAGCGCATAAAAATTCTAAAAACACCCGCTGGCGTAATGCTTCTTTTCGCGGTTATGCCGATTATATGGAAACCAAAGAATTTGTACAAGGTGTTACAGAGTTAGAAACCATCGCGTTGGAATCGCCAACTGCGTATATGTGTGCCGAAGCAGTGTGGTGGCGGTGCCATCGTTCTATGGTATCCGATTATCTGAAAGCAAAAGGATGGATGGTGCTGCATATTATGGGTGTAAAAAAAGCGGAAGAACATTCTTATACGTCGCCGGCGAGAGTGATTGGCGACCGGGTATTTTATTATGATGCCGATTTGTTTAACCAATAAAATTTTTATGAGCACAAAGTTCAAAGTAGGAGACAAAGTAAGCTGGAATTCGGAAGCCGGAAAGGTTTCTGGCACGATAATAAAAGTGCATACAGCAGACTTCGATTACAAGGGTTATACACACCATGCTACAGAGGCTAACCCGCAATACGAAATAAAAAGCGATAAAACCGACCATATCGCAGCGCATAAAGGCACCGCATTGAGAAAGGTCTGACAGAAATCAGTTTTGAGCGATCTTTTATAAATAGGGCTGTACAATACCCATACAGTAGTCCCAGACTTTTTTTTCATTTTCTTCAGAATAATACCTGTCATCGGCCTGCTCTTCTTTTTCCCTGCTTCCAAAGAATTTCCCCGTTACATTTTCTACTTCAGGGGAGGTGGCTAAATAAACGCTGGTTCTGGCACCTTGCTCGGGCTTGTCCATAAACCGCATTGCAACCCTGAAAATAGAGTTGATTAAAAACCCCTTATCAGCATCCTGTCCGAAGTTAGTAGCAACCGCTCCCGGATGTGAGGCATTAGCCGTAATGTTTGTGACTCCTTTTTCTTTCAGTTGCTTTGCCAGATGTCTTGTTATCCAGATGAGGTATAGCTTTGAAAGCCCGTAAGCTTTTACAGAGCTATAATTTTTTTCCAACTGGAAATTGCTAAAATCGGGCTTTCCACCCCGTTTGTGCATGGCAGAAGAAACATTGATAATTCTTGCTGAATAGCTTTTTTGCAAAACCTCCGATAATAGCTGTGTTAACAGAAACGGGGCAAATAAGTTAACAGCAATTGTTTTTTCAAACCCCTCTCCTGTTGTTTCCCTCGCCTTATTGAAAAAAGCGCCGGCATTATTTATAAGGACGTCCAGGCTGCTGTACTTTTTCTTAAACTCCTCTGCCATTCGTTTTACATCTGACAGCAAAAGCAGATCGGCAATTACGTAGTCAACTTTATCATTGCCTGTCTCAGATTTTATTTCTTCACAGACATTTTCTGCTTTCGTTTTCTTGCGCCCGTGTATAATGACGGTATGACCCTGCTTCGCCAATGCCTTTGCAGTAGTTTTACCTATTCCGTCTGTGCTGCCGGTAATCAATATTATTTTACTATCCATTTTATGGGTATTGTTTTACAATATTTTGTTCGATGTATCGCATTGTACTATGCTTACAGCCTGCTCACTTTATGAATGTCCTTCACATAAATCACGTTGCTTTCATATCCGTTTTGAGACACATAAATCATAGCCTGTGTTACCTGTTTCATGGTATTGTACATAGAGGGAAAAAGGTTTCTTATTACCGGGAAGAGCCAGGAGATATATTTGTAGTAACTTAAAACATGGTGTTGTCCCGCTACCGGCTTTACAAATCCTATCCGGAATCCGAATGCCTGCTTAAAGGGAAGTTTTGCCAGATCATTTTCGGTTTTGCCCTTTACTCTCGCCCACATCATCCTGCCTTTTTCGGTACTGTCTGTTCCTCCCCCGCTCACATATACAAAAGACATTTTGGGATTGGGGCCCAGAGCCCTTGCGAAGTGCAGTGTAGTATCATAGGTTACCTTCCGGTATTCTTCGTCCGTTTTCCCTACGGCGCTTACGCCTGCACAGTAAAAGCAGGCATCATACCCTTTCAGTTTTTCATCGTCTTCCTTTATTGACAGAAAGTCTGAGACGACGTACTCTTTCAGCTTGGGGTGCGCTTTCCCTGTCGGCTTCCGGCTAACGCTCAGCACTTCTGTGACGGAAGGATGGGCTAAGCATTCTATCAAAACGCCCTCCCCGATCATCCCGGTTGTTCCTGTTATGACTACTTTCATTTTCTTTCACCGGATACTTTGACGGAGCAAAAGTATGGTATACATTTACACCCTACAAGTATAGACTATACTCTATACCTTAACTTTTTTTCAGAACGGGGAAGAAGAGCAATGCTGATTAATGAATTATCTAAACGGACAGGCGTCACCATACATACCCTGAGGTATTATGAAAACCTCGGGTTGATACAGGGTACAACCGACGAAAACGTCAAAACCAACAACTACAGGAACTATGACGAAACCGTGGTGGAAAGGATTGAGATAATTAAGGGTGCTAAAGAAGTAGGCTTTACCCTTTCGGAAATCAGGGAATTAATGAACACCTGGTTCAGCAGTACCTCTACTCAAGAAGAAGTACTATCCTTTTTTGAAAAAAAGGTAGCCGAGATCGATGATAAAATCAAAAAGTTCAGACAGATAAAAAAGCTTCTCGAAGGGGTAATGAAAGATATTGGAAAGGGTGAATGCTAAGCTCGATATCATTTTGCAGAAGGAAGACACCTTGGTCAGTTGACCTTGGTTATTCTATCGGGATAAAGATAGTGAGGTAAAGGGGAAAAGTCAAGGGGCTCCATATTACAGATGAGCCAATTGAATTCCAATAAGATCCTATCGGCCATTTATCAGCCCTTAGACTAAATAATTCCGTCTGGTATTGTACATCATTAAATAATCTCTCTTGTTTGGCTCACTCAGGAATGAACGCGTGACAAGCGTTTCAACAGAAGAATTCCTTTCCAAAAAAGGAGTGATCAATTTATTGATCCGGCTCTCGGTAACCCCCACTCTTCTCCCGAATTCTACGAAGTCGGCCTTTGACGGATGACCGGTCTTTTGATAGTCCTCACTTCTGAAATCATCTGCAAACAGGCCTTTGTCCAGTGCAAAATCCGTGTCATCAACGTGCAGCTTCGTGTTGATCAGGTCATAGGCCGGGCTCAGCAGGTAGTCTCCTCGCACCGACTCCAGTAGAGAAAAGTTTTTTAAATGGGCATCGCCATTTGAAAACAGGTAGTTGAACACCACCAGGGAGAAGTACTTTTCAATTTCAACACGCCATGCCGGTACATACTTCCGTATCAGTTGACTCATTTCCTCATAGCTGTAAGCATATTTAAAATTGGCTCCCGCATTTTCAGCGGTCTTACCAGCCAATGTGGCAAAATCTTCCTTTCCCCATTTTCCCCCATCCTTTTTCACATCAAATCGCCTGGTGATATAGGCCGGAGTACCGTCTCTGAAAAATATCAGGGCATTCCCGGCGGTAGGAATCCCGTATACCTGCCGGGCGATCTGCATGGTCAGATGCTCGTTTGCCGGCACCTGGTCCACTTTTTTTAAATCCCGCGGAATAGGTTTTAAGATATACGTCCCCTGTTCGCCCTCTACGGTCAGGCGGAGCAGGTTCTTTTCCAGCCGCATGCTGAGTTTTTCCTGCACCCCGGAGATAGAAATCCTTTTCCGGTTCCGGATAAAGAGTTCTGCTACTTCTTCGCTTAGTTGCGGCGGATCGTAAGGTAGTATATGACTTACTTTCCTTCCATCAAATAAATGGCGCAGGCATCCGGGGCTGTAGGTAGTGAACCCTTCAGCCAACGTACCGGGACAATATTTCAGGTCGTTAGGATTCATACGACGGGTTTCACGGTTAGCGCGCCGATGGTGTCATATTGCGCCGTAGCCATTAGTAAACCGAAATGATCCTGTTCATCGATATGCAGCTGAGTGCTTTGTAGTTTCCTGTTTACCCCCTCGCTGAGCATATTGAAGAAAACCGGAAAAAGGTATTCGCTGCGGTATTCCTTCTGCGTTTTGGGAAGCGTTAAGCTAACGGCAGGGCAGGTTGCGTCATCATAATATACTTCGTTGTATGTAAACAGGTACCGTCCGCGGCTTTCTTCTGTCATCGTCCCGGCCAGTAGCCCGTCACGGTATATTTCTACAGCTCTCATTCACCCTTTATTTTTTTACCTCCAACCGGATTTCCATCCCCAGTACTTCGGCAAGTTTGTTCAATACGTCCAATGAAGGATTGGCCTGTCCGCGCTCCAGCTTATAGAGGGTGTTGACGCTCACGCCCGCTATTTCAGCCAGGTGCGGCTGGGTAATCCCCAGCTCTTTTCTTCTGTTTCTGATAAAGTCACCGACTTGCTTAGCCAACATTATAATGTGATTTCTTAAGCAAAAATAAGTATTTATTTCTAAATAGAAAGGAAAATCATATTATAGTGTGATATTTTGGATTGATGAGGCGATGGCTTCGTGGAGACTCATGCTATTTTTGCACAATTAGCGAAACCTGAAATGCTATAGACAAACGGAGATGACCGAAAATGAAATAGAAACCTATTGTCCCGGAAGCCGGGCAGAATGGCGAAATTGGCTGGAAGAGAACCATCAGTCAAAGGAGTCAGTCTGGCTTGTGTATTTCAGGATATCAACAAACGTAGCTTCCCTTACCTGGAGCGAGGCAGTCGACGAAGCGCTTTGCTTTGGGTGGATAGACAGTACTAAAAAGACGATCGACGAGGAGAGGTTCATGCAATATTTCTGCAGAAGAAAACCTGGCAGCACCTGGTCAAAAATCAACAAGGAAAAAATCGCCGGACTCATCCAAAATAACCTGATGACAAAAGCCGGCTTTGACGCTATAGAAACCGCCAAACAAAACGGGACATGGTTACTGATGGATGCGGTGGAAGAATTAATGATACCGGAGGATTTGAGGATAGCATTGAATCAGAATGGAAGTGCTCTGGATTTTTTTCAGAGCCAGCCAAAATCAATTAAAAAGACCATGCTGCATTGGGTCGTAACGGCTAAAAGACCTGAAACCAGAACCAAGCGGATAGCGGAAATAGTGAGCTCGGCAGCTAAAGAGGTAAGGCCGGGTCCGTTCAGGTAAGAGAATGCAGCACAGATAGAACGAAATCGCGACAGTATTGCTGTCTTTTGTTGATGTGCCCGACAATCTTTATGTTCAGGGCTTATTATGGATCTATGAGCTCAGCAAAAAGAACTCTTTAAAGACGGTGTATGGGCGCACCGCATTACGCTACGCGGCTATATGTCAATCCCTTGGCGAGCCTGATAAATTCCGCCTCCAATATATTGACATCCGGTCCCTGGTAGCGGAAATCATCTCCGGGGCCCTGACAAAGCAGGAAGCCATAAAAGTGTCTTTGTTGAGAAATTATTCCCTTTTTGTCAAGTTTCCTAAAAAAAATCAGAAATTTTTTAGGAAATCGGTGGTTGTCTGCAACCTTGAACAAAAACCCATATAACCCGGACCGAATGAAGGAAGCGGATCTGACAGACGAATCTTTGGTAGACTTGCTGAAAAGCGGCGACAGCGGCGCTTTTGAGATCATATACGATCGATACTGGCGCCCGCTTTTTGGTTTTGTTTATATGCAAGTAGGATCCAAGGAGGACACTGAAAATATCTTGCAGGAGTTGATGGCGAGCCTTTGGCAAAACCGGACGCAATCGCAGATACGAGACCTCAGGGGCTTTCTCTTTATATCGGCCCGGAATCTGACTAACATGTATTTCAGGTCCCAGATCAACCTGCGTAAATACCGGGAATATCAGCTCATGAGGGAAGTATTCGACAATATCGATACGGACGAAATTTTTAACGAAAACCAGTTGTTGGAGGCAATCGAAAAAGCCCTCAGGCAATTACCGGAAAAATCAGCAGCAATATTCAGGATGAATAAGCTGGACGACCTTCCGGTAAAAAAAATAGCCTCCCAAATGAGGCTCTCCGACAAGGCGGTGGAATACCATATCTACAAATCGATGAAGATGATACGGCAATATCTTCACGGCTTTACTTCGGATAACTAGCATTTTGAAACGACATTCAAATGATACGGCAGAAATTTGATGAGCTTGCAGAAAGGTACTGTGCCGGGGAAAGCTCTCCTGAGGAAAACGCTTTAGTGAAAAAATGGGCGGAACTGCACTTCAGGAGACATTCTGAGCATTCTGTTTTCGCGTCAGAAGACGAGGCGCAGAAAACCAGGGAGCGGCTTTTGGGGAAAATACGCGTAACTGCGGAAATACCTGGAAAGGGAAGGGTTCTACTACGTAAGAGATGGTTTATGGCAGGCGCAGCCGCATGCCTTATTGCGGCTTCCGTCTGCGGCTTTCTTCTTTGGACTATGCAGATAGGAGAGTCTTCCGGAACATCAGCGATGGGGATTGAAACCAAAAATACAACACCGTCCAGCCGGCAAATAGCGCTCCCCGATGGCAGCACCGCGATGCTCGAACCCGGCGCCAGCCTTGTTACGGACGATAATTACGGAAAACAGAACCGGACGGTATACCTTACCGGGGAAGCTTTTTTCGACGTGGAGCCCAATGCACAGTTACCCTTTTTTGTGTATACCGGCGAGTTGGTAACGGAAGTGCTGGGAACGAGCTTCCGCATCAGGCCCGAGGGTGATAAGAAGACAATAGAAGTATCGGTGATGACGGGTAAAGTGTCAGTATACACAGGCAGTACGGGCCGGGATAAAAAACGTATAGGCGTGATCGCTACTCCCAATCAGAAGGTAATATACGATACGGAGCTGAAAACCCTCCGGAACGACCTTGTAGATAGTCCGAAAATAGTTTCCTCAGGTGTTCGGGAGCCGGATTTCCGGTTTGATGAAATTCCCTTAAAAGAGGTGCTGACGCTTATGCAGCGTACGTACGGTATAGAGATCG
The DNA here is from genome assembly GCA_037191015.1 of Spirosomataceae bacterium. GTDB lineage: Bacteria > Bacteroidota > Bacteroidia > Cytophagales > Spirosomataceae > Ravibacter. The sequence goes on along the minus strand of JBBCKD010000020.1, from coordinate 5,924 downwards.
TCGTAGGTAATCCTGTATTGAACCATTGCGCATTCACCGGAAACCTGAACGGGTTGGACCTTTATAAGCAGCTGGACATTGTCTGCGATGTAATCGGCGCTCAGTACGAGATCAGAGGTACTACTGTATTTGTGACGGGTGAAAGCTGTAAAGGATATTGATAAACTATTACCAGTTTTTTCCTACTAAACCCTTAAATGAGAATGAATATGTAACCCAGCAGTCAGAAAGAAGCCGGCAATGCTGTCACATTGCCGACCCGTTGCGTACGCTCAAACGCCAATTTGAGTTTCATTAATTCGGATTGTTCAATCCGAATAGTTGTACGCTTGTTTTAAAGTTCTGCAACCTTCAAACAATGCTAAATTATGAACAAAAAACTACAGATCCCATTATGGGTTTGGAAAACTATGAAAATCTCGTTCCACCAGTTCGTCTTGCTTGCGCTGTGTTGCGGGATGGCCTATGCCCATAAAATTAACGGGCAGAATGTACTGGAAAAGAGTATCTCGCTTCATGCGGAGGGGCTTCGTTTTAAGAAAGTGCTTTCGCTGATCGAAGACCAGGCAGGCGTCCAGTTCGTCTACAGCTCCAGCGCCATCGACACCTGGCAAAGAGTGAGTCTGAAAGTCTCCAATAAAAAGCTGGACGTGGTGCTGAGGGAGCTGCTTCGGCCACTTTCAGTGGATTTCTCTGTAACAGAGAATCGGATATTACTGAAAAGTGTAGCACCGCTACAAACCGATAAAAATAAGCAGGTCCCCCATGATTACAGCCAGCCTGAGCAGGATACCGATAAGACGATCAGGGGAAAAGTAACCGACGAAAAAGGTGATGCGCTGCCGGGGGTAAGCATCCTGCTGAAAGGTACGCAGCAGGGGACCACGACCGACGCAGACGGCCGTTTCAGTATCGAGGTACCGGATGAGCAAGCCGTGCTGGTGTTTTCGTTCGTAGGGTACATCAGCCAGGAAGTGGTGACGGGAAACCGGACAAGTGTAGAGATAAGCCTGAAGGTAGATGAAAAGAGCCTTGAGGAAGTGGTGGTGGTAGGGTATGGCACTGCGAAAAGGAGGGACCTGACGGGAGCGATCGCCAGTGTAAACGCCGAAATGTACCAGAACCAGCCGGCTACCCAGGTGACAGATATTTTATCCGGGACAGTAGCCGGGTTCAATTCGAACCAGAGCACCAGCGCTGCCGGGGGCGGATCTATGCAGATACGCGGTCCGAAATCGCTGAATGCCGGGACATCGCCGATGATCGTGCTCGACGGAGTGATTTACAACGGGCATATTTCAGATATCAACCCGAGAGACATCGAGACGATCGATATCCTGAAAGATGCAAGCTCGGCAGCTGTTTTCGGAGCCAGGGCGGCAGCGGGAGTTGTGGTGATCACGACAAAAAAAGGACGCAGCGGAAAACCGACCATTACGGTTTCCTCCGATGTCGGGCTTACGCAGGCAGCAAACGATTACCGCCCCTACTATGGCGAAGATTATCTCCATTACAGGGCCGATGTGCTCAGAACTTTTAATCCTGATGTGCCGGTATGGTACTACGATGACCCTGACCGGCTCAGGCAGGGCGTGTCCGTCGAGCAATGGAGAAATGAAAGCAACAATCCCCAGGCCGATAATAAGCGGGAATGGCTGAGCCGGCTCCGCCTTGCAGGAGTGGAGACCGAGAGCTACCTTAACGGAGAGCTGATAGACTGGTATAACAAGGTCATGCACAAGGGTGTCCGGCAGAATTACGACGTCAGCATACGCGGCGGCAATGATCGTATCAGTTACTACTGGTCACTGGGGCATCAGAACAATGACGGGGTTATCCTGGGAGACCGGTTTTCGACGGTACGCTCCCGCCTGAATGTAGACGTCACGATTACCGACTGGCTGAAAGCCGGGACCAATATTATGTTTGCCGATCGTGATGAAAGCGCGGTACCTGCCGTCGTAGGCGACATGATGATGGCAAGCCCTTACGGAAGGATGTATAATGAGAACGGCGAGCTCGAATGGTATCCCAACGGGTTCCAGGTAACTAACCCGCTCATCGACTACTACGGGCATGACAGGATGCGCAGAGTAAACAATCTCTTTACTTCTATTTATGGCGAGGTCAGCCTTCCGTTCGGGATCCGGTACAAGCTGTCTTTTCAGCCGCGCTACGAGTTTATCAAAGATCTGAGGTTCTGGTCGTCCAATACGATTGCGGGAGGCCGGGACCGTTCGGAAGGCTACGGAACCCGGACCGAGGCCTCTACCTACGAATGGATCGCCGACAACCTTCTCCACTGGAACCGGCGTTTCGGCGCCCACAAGTTTGACCTGACGCTGCTGTACAGTGCGGAGTCCAGGAAAACATGGTCTTCTTACCTGGAAAACCAAAGCTTTGTTCCCAACCAGAACCTGGGTTATCACGGGCTGCAGTTCGGGACAAACCCGGCATTAAGCGCCAACGATACAAAATTGACCGGAGATGCGGCCATGGCGCGGCTGAATTACACCCTGAACGACAGGTACCTGCTGACTGCTTCAGTCAGGAGAGACGGGTACTCTGCCTTCGGGATCAGTAATCCCAGGGCATGGTTCCCGGCTGCGGCCTTTGCCTGGATTGTTTCGGATGAACCGTTTTTCAAAGCAGATTTTATAAACCAGGCAAAATTGCGGGTATCCTGGGGCGTGAACGGGAACCGCGACATCGGGCTTTACGCAGCACTTGCAAGCCTGGCCTCCACGCTGCACTACAACGGCACCAACGTGCAAGTCGGTCTTTATCCCTCATCTCTCGCTAACTATAGCTTGAAATGGGAGCGGACGGAGTCCGTCAATATCGGGCTGGATCTGGAAATGATGCGTAACCGGCTTAGCCTGGCGCTGGACTACTACGACATGACTACAACCAACCTGCTCATGGACAGGCTTCTGCCGAAGATCACGGGCTTTGAAAGTGTTACTTCAAACCTGGGAGAGCTGGGAAATAAAGGCGTTGAGCTGACGATTAATTCGGTCAATATCAACAGGGACAATCTCAACTGGAAAACAGGTCTCGTTTTTTCCCTGAACCGGAACAAGGTCAAGCGCCTGTTCGGCGATTTTGAAGAGGTGGAGGTCAATGGAAGCATCGTCCGCCGGGAATTGCCTGATTATTCAAACGAATGGTTCCCGGGACAGGCAGTGGACCGGGTTTGGAATTATGACATAGTAGGGATATGGCAGGAGCACGAACGGGATGCGGCGGCAGTTTACGGGCTGCAGCCGGGTGACTTCAAAGTGACGGATGTAGACGGGAACGGAAAGTTCGAGCCGCTGCAGGACAAACAATTCATAGGCTATACGCAGCCGCGGTACCGTCTGGGATTGAGGAACGAATTTACCTTCCTGAAGCATTTTTCCTTTTCTACGTTTTTTCGTGCAGATCTTGGCCATATAGGCGTGTTCAGCGAGGCTTTGCATGCTTCCTATTCGACCTATGACAGGCGTAATTCCGTTATCGTCCCTTACTGGATGCCCGATAACCCGAGCAATGAATGGGCCAGGCTTAACCCGGTCATACAGGCTTTCGGCGGCGGGATCAGGGTCTATAAGCCACGTTCCTTTATGCGTATCCAGGATGTATCCCTGGGGTATTCCGTACCGCAGTCATTTTCGGAACGCCTGAAGATGAGCAGCATGCGTGTTTTCCTGGCAGCCCGTAATGCAGTTACATTCCACAACTGGCCGGGTTGGGATCCGGAGTCGGGCGGTACAGCCATGCCCAGGACCTATTCTATCGGTATAAATGTATCTCTTTGACATGTTGACAAGAATAAAAGAAACTGGTATGAAACGTTTTGTTTATTTTATAACAGCGGCGCTGCTGATGGTGTGTGCGTCGTGCAAAGAAGACTGGCTGAATCCTGAGCCCCTGTCATTTTTCAGCCCTGAGAATGTGTTTACCAGCAAGGCGGGGTATGAGTCGGTGCTGGTTGCCCTGCGGAAGGACCTGAAAAAGGAGAATACAGGTACTATGAATAACCTTGTGATGGAGTTTGCTTCCTCTGACCTTGGGTCTCCGTGGTCGCAGCTCGATTTTCACAGGGTGACGCCCAGCAGTGACCAGTTTTACCGGTTCCTGGCGGTGTTTACAGATACCTATTCCATTATTAAGAATGCCAATGTGGTCATATCCAGGATCGACAATATCGCGTGGAACTCGGAACAGGAGCGGAACGCGATCCTGGCGGAAGCTTACTGGCACCGTGCCTACTGGTATTACCGCCTGGTGCATTCCTTTGGCGATGTCCCTTTTATCAGTGAAGAAATAGTAGGGGCCAAGCTCGATTTCTATTCGCACAGCCGGACGGCCATCCTGGACAAAATCCAGGCTGACCTGGAATATGCCCTGGAGTGGCTACCCGAAGCAGCGGGCCCCGGAGAGATTACCAAAGGCGCGGTCAACCACCTGCTGACCAAAGTGTACCTGGCCAATCTTGAATTTGATAAAGCGATAGCAGCGGCCACCCGCGTTATAGACGGGCCCTACAGCCTGATGCGCAGCCGCTTCGGAGAGGTAGCCTCCAACCCCGTAAGGAACCTGATATGGGATCTTCACCGGCCGAATAATTTCAATATCCCGCAAAACCGGGAAACCATACTGGCGATCGTCGACAGGTTCGGAGCGCCGCCTGCCGCCAGGTCCACCGGGCTTTTTACCATGAGAATGTACAACCCGCACTGGCATCAGACCCCCGTGCTGGACAGTGAAGGCAAACGTGGCATGGTTCAGTCGGGGCCTATGTATGATTCGCTGGGCCGCGGAAACGCAAACGTCAGGCTTTCGGAGTTTTATACATACGATCTCTGGGCTGATGGCGGGTACACCTGGAAAAATACGCCGGATCTCAGGCGCGCCGATATCAATTGGGTAGACACGCACGAACTGCTGTATAACAATCCGGCCTCCGTCGATTTCGGGAAGCCGATCGACAAGAAGTTCTTTGCAGTTCCGGCCGATACGTTTATCCATGTGTACGCTATCCCGCATTACATCGTCTATGTTCCCCAGCACGATCCCCAAGCCGTGCCGGTGGGAGGCAACGGCGACTGGTACGTATTCCGGCTGGCAGAAACTTATCTTCTTCGTGCGGAAGCCTATTTCCACAAAGGTATGCCGGTGGAAGCCGCCAATGATATCAATGCCGTACGTGAACGGGCCAATGCCCCCCTTATTTCTGCCGGGGACGTAACGATAGACTACATCTTCGATGAACGGGCCAGGGAGCTTATGGCGGAGGAACCGCGTCATTCCGAGCTGGTAAGGGCGTCATTCATCCTGGCGGCGCAAGGCAGGGACGGGTACAGCCTGGGAAGCTTTACCGAGCGCAACTATTACCACGACCGGGTTATGAGGCTTAATATTTCGTACCAGAAGAAGGTCACCCTGCTCGGAAATACGGCCAGCATGTCACCCTTTCATGTGCTTTGGCCCATTCCTTCCGAAGTGATTACCGCCAATACATTGGGGGTCATTAACCAGAATAAAGGATACGACGGTGCAGAAAACAACGTGCCGCCGCTGGAAACGATTGATTAGCAGGTATATAAGAGAGTTTCTTTTCTTTTGAAGGAGGAGACTCCGGAAATAAAGTAAAAAAGGGAAGTGAGGAAAAAGTCGGCTTCCCCCAGTACAGATTTTTTGATATGGGTAATAAGAAACGGCTTTTACTGGCATCGGTAGCGGCTGCGGCGCTTGCTGTTTTCTTCCTTCCTGAGAAGGATGTTGACTTTAGCCGTGAAGTAAAGCCTATCCTGAACAAGCATTGTATTTCCTGTCATGGCGGGGTGAAAAAGAGCGGCGGCTTCAGCCTGCTGTTTGAGGAGGAAGCTTTTGCGGCTACCGAATCGGGCCATCCGGCCATTATTGCCGGCGATGCC
>JBBCKD010000019.1:0-101254 GCA_037191015.1 Spirosomataceae bacterium | reverse complement strand
CAGGTCGGCGGCCCATTCCCGCGACTCGGGAGACTGCTGCGCCACGTTCGAGAAATTCTCATAGTAATCCGCCATACCGTCGCCGTTCAGATCTACCGGCTTCACGATCCCTCCCCTGTCGAAAACATAGATCTCTCCTTTTCTGATCTCTATGCTCATAGGTTCATGCAACCCGGAAGCGAAGCGGCGCCATTTAACTTTTTTCAGATCTTCCGTTATCCCCTCTACAATCCATATATCACCTGAAAAAGTTACCACAGCAGCCGTCCCGTCAGGGAAGAATGCAATATCTGCAACCCGTACATTCCGCTTCCACGGGTTGGGCAGGGGTAATGTTACCTGGTCTACCACAAAATCTTCCGAATCGGCTGATAGCTTCCCCTGGGTCAGCACTGAGCCCTTCCAGAGGTTAGGCCCTCCCTTTCTGAAGGCCGGAAATGCCACTGGTTTCGCTACGCCTGCCCGGGCTTCGAAATCGGGCAATTTACCCGCCGGTCCCATCCATACCAGCACCGAAAGATTCCGGGATTGGGCTCCTGCCGGCACCGAAACCGACAAATACCGGTTTTCAATAATGTTCGTTTTGGCGTCTCCTCCGATCACTGCTACCGCTGTAACCGAGTCTTTCTTCGCACCATGATATAGATAGGATATCCTGTCCGTCACTTTAGCGTCGGTACCTTTGACCACATCGGCTGCCGTAAAAAAGAGCTGATCGCTGCCAGGGCCGATCTCAAAATTTCTCTGGAAACCCGTTTCCCCCGAAAACCTGTCGGAAGTGACAAGCTCGTATACCTGGGTCTTCCCAACGCTATAGCTTAAAACGGCCTGGTTTTTATAAACATATACTCCATTCCAGTGGCCCGCCTGCGGAGGTATCGGCCCCCATATCGGAATAGTATCCAGAGCCTCCCTGATTTCCTTAAAGACAGGAGCCCCTGCGCTCCAGCCGGGATAAAGCCCCGTAGCCAGCTTCGCTTTCCCGGCTATTTGAGCAGTCTTATTTCCTTTATTATAGTAATCCTTGTAAGATACCTGCGGCATCAGGTACATCGGCAGGAAATCGCCGGTCCAGGCCACGGTCCAGCGCAACAGATCCGTATCAAAGCAAACATAGCTGCTGTCGGCAAGCTTGAGGGCAAGCGTTCTTGCGGATACATTGTCGTCCGGGAATGACGCCCCCAGTCCTCTGGCATCCATCGACGTAGTGACATATGGGAAATCCTTCTCTACGAACGGGCCCAGGTCCAGTGTTTCAAAATTATTTTCCTGGATAAGCGTCCTGGATCCGGTACAATAAGTCATCAGGATCCCTCCGAAAACCACCACCGACAAGAGTGCTGTTACAGATAAGACCGGTTTTGAAATAACATGCATACTACGTAATGAAATAAATGATAGGTCTTTCAGTTCGAATAAGATTCTGTTTGGTAAGTCAGATTCTCCATTATAAGCCAACCCTCCGGCGCGATATACTCTATACTATACTCGACAGCAGGGCTGTTCTACCGGGCCGGAATTTGAAAAGGTCAAAACTAACCTCGAAAAGTCCCTTATACAAGGGATAAATCAGACAAGTAATTGTAAAATTTCTCTTTTATCCTCGTTTCAGCCAGTTAGCCGGCGTCTGCGCCCACTTATAGGCTATGTCCCTCCGGTTATGAAATGACGCTATCCCGGGCTGTTCTACATTATTAGATTTGATCTGCTATTCCGGGCAGCGTTATACCGGTATTTTGTTTTGTCCATCTGTTTCCGGACGGGAGCCTGGCCTCGCAAAACTCAGTAACACAGACCTTTCCTTTCAGATTCTGACGACTATGAAACACAGATTTACTTTCAAAAAGGCCCCCATCCTGGTTCTTGCTGCGTTAGGATGGTTCATAGCAGGCTCCGCTTCAGTTCTCGCTCAAATTAAACCTGATAAAGACGGGATTGTTTACGTGAAAGAAAACGCATCCGGCAGCGGCCAGTCCTGGGCTGACGCGGCCGGAGAGCTTGCCAATGCGCTGAAAGCTGCAAAGACCAACTCTGAAATCAAACAAATCTGGGTCGCTCAGGGCACCTATCACCCTCTATACAGCCCGGCAGATGACAATTTCGGCAACCCGGCGGAGCGCGACAACGCTTTTTTGCTGGTCAATGGCGTATCGGTCTACGGCGGGTTTAAAGGGGATGAAACCGACCCTTCCCAGCGCAACCTGAACAACCCGCAGTTTGCCAGCATACTCGACGGTAATTTCAGAGGCACCGTTTCGTATCACGTGGTCGTGGCTGTCGGAGCAACCAATAACAACACTTTTCTCGACGGATTTACTGTAAAAAACGGCAATGCCGACGGAAGCTCAAACCTTACCATCGGAGGAGTAGCCGTAGACCGAAATGCCGGGGGCGGTATAGCACTATTCAACAATCCTGTCATTATCCTCCGGAATATAATCGTTACACAGAACAACAGCAGTAATCGCGGGGGAGGGATCGTCAGCGTCCAGAACGACGTTGTAAACATTTCGACCATACAGGTAACCGAAAATACGTCCGCATATTTTGGCGGCGGAATAGTACATCAGGGCGGTACCCACTCCCGCATGACGGTCGTGAACTCCCGTATTTCAGGCAACTCCCTTACCCAGCCGAATACCCAAAACGGCGGCGGGATTTATAACCTCTCCTACCTTTCTCTCCGGAATGTCGAAATCAGCGGGAATAAAGCCATTTCCGGCTCGGGAATATACTCCTACGAAATTAACTCTTCCAGTATTGCGGAGCTCAAACTACTTAATTGTACCATATCCGGTAACCTTGCAACAGGCAGCGGAGAGAACAACAGCGCTGTATACACCAGAAGCAGCGTCGAGACGCCCATCCGCAATACGGTTATACAAGGCAATTCAGGTGGTGTAAGAGCGTCAGGTACTACGCAGGTAATATATCGAAACAGCCTGGTCCAGGGGGCTACTACCAACGATGCCCACAACAATATCGACGGAAACAGTCACCCGTTCTTTCTGGGTGCTCCCCACCATAGCACGGCGCCTTTTACGGGCGGTCACTACGCGGTCGTTCCCACCAGTCCGTTGATAAATGCCGGCAACGGCGCCCATTATACGGGTGACGGGGCCAACCTGGGCCTCGATAAAGACCTGGCAGGAAAAGCCAGGGTATACAATTATGGTTCCGGTGGTACTATCGACATCGGCGCATTCGAGTACCATCCGGTGACGCCGGTACCACATGCAAGCGGGATCTTATATGTAAAGAAATTTTCTACCGGCAACGGCAGTTCCTGGGCTAATGCGCTCGGAGAGGTAGCCGATGCGCTGAAAGCAGCCAAAACCAATTTCAATATCAAACAGATCTGGGTGGCAGGAGGAATTTACCTACCATTTTACAACCCCGACGACGTGCAATTCGGCGATGTCGCACCGGGTCGGAATGCAGCGTTTGTACTCGTTGCCGGTGTGAAAGTATACGGAGGTTTTGCCGGAACAGAAAGCAGCCTCAATCAGAGAAACCTGTCAAATACAGCCAACCGGAGCACCCTCAGCGGGGATCTTCTCGGTAATGACGACAGCCTGGATGACCAACCCAGAAGCGAAAACGTCTTTCACGTGGTGATCAGGGCAGGTGTTTCTGCCTTAGAAACACTCCTGGATGGATTTACAATCAGCGGAGGGATTTCCGACTGGGAAGAAACCCATCCGGGTGTTACGGTAAACGGCGTGGATGTCCGTCCGAATGCGGGCGGGGGTGCGATCCTCCGCAGTACCAACTTATCGCCTGTAAACTTCGCCAATCTCCAGATCCACTCAAACTACGCAAAAAAGGGTGGCGGCATTCACATCTTCAATTCTTCGCTGTCGCTTGAGCAATCCGAAATCAGCTTCAACCATGCTGCCGAGCAGGGAGGCGGCCTGTTCAAATCCGGCGCTCTGGGAGAATCCGGGCTCACACAGGTCCGGATTCATCATTGTGAAGCCAGCCAGGGAGGCGGTATCTATGCCGCAGGCCCCTTAAAGCTGCGCTTTTCCAATGGCCAGGTCGACCAGAACGAAGCTTTTACAGGCGCAGGGGCAGTATCCACCAATCGGATGGAGTTCATCATCAGGAAGAGTATTTTTCAATCTAACACTGCATCGGGAGCCGGCGGGGCCATTCACAATCACGACAGGGCCGTTCTCGATGCAAAGTATGTGGTATTTTCGGGCAACCGCGTCACCTCATCCACCGGCTACGGTGCAGGGATTTCCAACCTCCAAAACACTACGGCACGCCTGGTCAATGTGCTCTTCAGCGGCAATACCAGCTATAGAGGTTCCGCTGTCTGGGGGGATTTGACCTCGGGAACTACGCTTGTCAATGTCACGGTTTCCGGCAACCGGTCGACTGCTACGGAAACAGGCGCCGTGATGGTTCAGGGCGGGTCTGTCCTGAAAGTGCATAACTCTATTGTATGGAAAAATTCGGGAGGAGTTAGCCAGGCGGGATCCAATACTATCGAATACAAACACAGCCTGGTACAGGGTATCACTACAAACGATGCGGAAGGAAACATCAGCGGCAGTACCAATCCCGGGTTTATAGATGCACCGGAGTTTAATACAGCTCCGTTTACCGGTGGAGACTACAAGCTGTCAGGTACCAGTCCGGTGCTCGACAAAGGCAGTAATACCCTTTACACCGACGCCGGCGGCAACCTGGAAAATGATACGGACCTGGACGGTAATGCACGGATATTTATGCCTTTGCTGGGCGGCATCATTGACCTGGGGCCTTACGAAATACCCAACAAGTCGGATCTGTACCCGTCTGTTACCATGCTCAACAGATCCTATACTTCGGCATCGCTGAGCAAATCTCTTACGCTCAGGTTAAACAATAATATCGAAGGAGTTGCCCTCGGGAGCCCCATCAGTGTCGTCGTGACAAAACCCAACAACCAGTTTACACTGACATTGGGAGCAGTCGAATTCTGGGAGATCGATACATTTTCCACCTATTGGCTGCTGACTTACAACGGCTCCCTGCCCTTACCTCAAAACCTGCCCGCTACGCTTTCCATCCCCGATAACAATACAAAAGGGAAGTTCAACCTGCTGTTTACCATTCCAAATAATACCTGGGGCGATTTTAACAATGCCAATAACCGCATCAACGTACCGCTTACGGTGAATTAGCCGGGAGACCGCTAACATACAGACATGAAACGCTTTACCATAACTGTAAAACATTACGTTTTCGTATTGCTTCTCCTGAGTTTCCAGTTATGGACTACCGGGGATCTCTCCGCGCAGATCGTACCTGACGGGAACGGGATCGTATATGTTGTACAGGGCGAAGACGGGAACGGCTCTTCGTGGAACAGGGCCACCGGCGAACTGGCCGATGCGCTGATCGCTGCCAGAACCAATAGCAATATCAACCAGATATGGGTGGCTGCCGGGAAATATCACCCGAGATATAGCCCTGCGGACAACAATTTCGGCAACCCGGCCGGGCGTGAAAATACCTTTCTGCTCGTAAGCGGCGTGCAGGTCTACGGCGGATTCAAAGGCTTTGAGACCAGCCCTTCGCAAAGAAGCCCGGAAGACCTGACGACGTTGAGCATTCTGGACGGAACGCTGAAAGAGGGGAAAGTCTACCATGTAGTAACTGCCGTACATACCAGCAGCAACACGCTTCTGGATGGCTTTACAATTACGAACGGGAGCGCTGATGGTACGGGAAGCATCCTGGTCGGCAACGAAACATCCGTAAATTATAACGGAGGAGGCCTGCAGCTCATCTTCAACCCCTACATAAAACTACAAAACCTTATCATAACCGAAAACCAAAGCAGCCAGGGAGGAGGGGGTATCTCGTCTACAGCCGGCATTACGCTGCTTTTAAACAATGTGAAAATCACGGAAAACAGGGGCGGTACGCACGGCGGCGGACTGTCAAGCCAGGGAAGCCACACGAATAATACCGTCGTTTTGAACTCTCTTATCGCGGGCAACAATGTTGAAAATACCCAGGGATGGGAAACCAGGGGAGGCGGGGTCTATGCCACTAGTAATATTGTACTCCGGAATGTGGCTGTTACCGGCAATAAAAGCGGCCAAGCCGGGGCCTTGTATGCATTAACATTCAACAGCTACACGCGAAACATCCGGCTCATCAATACGACCGTTTCCGGCAATTTGTCGACCGGCAGCCAGACAAACCAGGCTGTCTATGTCGAGAACGGGTTTGACGTAACAATCCACAATTCTGTAATCTGGAAAAATTCGGGGGTCTCGGCGGTTGTACCGGGCAGTCCGGCAAATATCTACCGAAACAGCCTGGTAGAAGGGATTACCACAGCCGATGCAAATGGTAACCTCGACGGGAGCCATTCCCCGCTTTTTAAAAATGCACCTGATTACAACAGCGCCCCGTTCGCCGGCGGCAACTATTCGGTAGCCGGGACCAGTCCGCTCGTGGAGGCAGGCAACAACACCTATTATACAGGAAATGGCGCCAATATCGGGCAGGACAAGGATCTTGCAGGAAACGCCCGGGTTTTTAACCACAATTCCGGCGGCATTATCGATATCGGAGCATACGAATATTCGCCTGTCGGAAGCCCGGTGCCGGCCACGGGCGGGATCCTCTATGTGAAAAAGAATTCGAATGGAGACGGGAGCTCATGGATCAATGCGCTGGGCGAGCTGGCAGACGCGCTGCGAGCGGCCAGGCTCAATCCTTCCGTACGGCAAATATGGGTGGCAGGAGGCATTTATACCCCCATTTTCCGTTCAGACGACAACCACTTTGGAAAACCGGGAGGTGGCAGGCACAGGGCGTTTGTACTTGTTCCCAATGTAAAGGTATACGGAGGGTTTGCCGGTACGGAAAGTATACTTTCTGAAAGAAACCTGGCAAACACAGCCCATGAAAGCATTCTCAGCGGCGATCTGTGGGCCAATGACGACGACCTGGTCGATGCGCCGCAGGCAGATAATGCCTATCACGTTGTCATCGCTGCCGGTCATGCCGCGCAGCCTATAATCTTCGACGGGTTCACTGTCAGGCAGGGAGTTGCCGACGGATCGGCGGCCGATCCCGGGATAATTGTAAACGGCATAGCAATCAAGGATAATGCGGGCGGCGGCATGGTGATAACGGGCGTTAGCGGTGTGATTCCCGAATTTAAAAACCTTAAGCTCCACTCCAACTCGGCCGTGTCAGGCGGTGGAATCTATGCCGCCAACTCCCGCGCTTTACTCCACCGCACCCGGATCGAAAACAACTATGCTGCCTCCTCAGGCGGTGGTATTTACCAGGAAGGCCCTATGGGGGAATATAACCTGACTCAAACGACGATCAGCCAATGCAATGCGCAATTGTCGGGCGGTGGTCTGTACATGTCGGGATATATCAAAACAACCCTGACCGGCTGTGACGTTCATGGCAACCAATCCAGCCAGGTAGGCGGCGGAGCTTTTCTTACTTCGCAGGCAATGCTCGACATGGCGGAGAGCTCGGTAAAGTCGAACAGGGCCGCCAACGGCGCAGGTGGAGTCCATGCGTACGACAGGGTAACACTCAGTGCAAAGAATACTTTATTTTCCGGTAACCAGGCGACGGCCGGAAGCGCGAACGGAGGCGCCATATCGAACGGCAACAATTCTACAGTGCGCCTGCTCAATGTACTGATTACCGGCAACAAAGCTTTTAAAGGAGCAGGGCTCCATACCTATACCGGATCCAAAACCGACCTGGTCAATGTTACGGTCTCAGGCAACTACTCGACGGGGGTGGAAACGGGAGCGCTGAATATCACCGGAGGTTCTACTCTGAAAATGCACAACTCCATTGCCTGGAAAAACTCGGGAGGACTGAGTCAGACAGGTACCAATACCCTCGAATACAAATACAGCCTGGTGCAAAATATCACCACCGACGATCCGGATGGCAATATTGACGGTACTGTCAACCCGTTGTTTACGGATGCCAAGCCCTTTTCTGAAGCGCCGTTTACAAACGGTGATTACCGGCTGCCGCTCAGCAGCCCGATACTCGACCTCGGAAACAATGCACTTTACACGGCGGGCGGCGGCAACGGACAGGAAGACTCCGACCTTTCCGGTAACGACCGTATATTCGGCAATCCGGTAACCGGGACCATTGAGCCAGGCCCCTATGAGACACCCAACAAACCCGATCTTTACCCGTCGGTATCGATGCTCAACCGGTCGTACACTTCAGCGTCGCTGAATAAAACGCTTACAATCAGCCTTCACAATGGCGTAGAAGAGATGCAGGGCAGCGGCCCTGTTACCATCTTTATCATCAAGCCCAATAGCCAGTTCATCCTGACCCCCAACGTGTCAGGCACCTGGCAGATGCAGACTTTTTCCACCTACTGGACACTGACATTTAACGGTGCATTTCCGCTGCCTCAAAATCTGCCTGCAATACTTTCTATCCCCGACAATAATACAAAAGGCAAATTCAATCTCCTGTTGACCATTCCCAACAATACAAGAGGAGAGCTAAACAACACAAACAATCGAATCAACGTACCGCTGACGGTGAACTAGCATATCTGAGATAATAAACAAAATAACTTATGAAAGCACAATCTATTCTGAAAACCGGGAAAATCTGCCTTTGGGTAGCGCTTGCAACCCTGCTGATAACCGGAAAGCCTCACTCGGTTTATAGCCAGAACAACGTAAACTTTACGGCGACAGTCAGTCCTGATCCGGCTATTTATCCCGGATATCCTAGCAATGGAAGGCTCAATGTCATCATTGGCACACCAAACGACCTTCCAGGGGCGATAACAGAAATCCCGGCCTATACTTTTGCTGTCGTAGCGACGGCCGGCGGTGCTGTCGAGTTTAACCTGAGCCAGTTTACCCCTCCTCCCGGATGGGAACTCGATACCGATAACTCAGACCCCACCAACGCAGTAGTAGTCAATAACGCCCCTATCACAACCGAATTCTCACATTTGCCAATAGAAATCTCATTGCCCACCAGGTCGAAAAGCCCGGGAACCACTACCCACCTGATCGACATCGAGTCTATCCGTACCGGCTGGGCCGACTTCAACACCCAGGACCACCAACCGGAAGCCGTGGTCCAGGTTTTGGACGAAGCATTACCCGTCAGGCTTTCGTCATTCAACCTTTTGAAAGAAGGCAGTTCCTCTCTCCTCTCCTGGACCACCACCGAAGAGTCCAACAGCAGCCATTTTGGTATCGAACATAGTACCGATGCGAAATCCTGGAAGGAGATCGGCCGTGTAAGATCGACGGGAAACAGCAATTCGCTGCAGCGCTACAGCCATACCCATCAAACTCCTTCCGGCGGCATGAACTATTATCGTCTGAAAATAACCGATCTGGACGGCTCATTTGAATTCGGTATTATAAAGAGCCTGGAATTTCCACAGCAGATAAATATCGAAATTTTTCCTAACCCAGCCAGGGACAGGTTCAGCATCCGGTCCGGCAACTGGGAGCAGGTAACAGGCATTGAGCTCTACAACGGCATCGGCATTGCAGCCTACCGGTCGGGGAACAGGCCGGAAAAAGAAATACAAACAGGTCACCTCGCGCCGGGCATGTATATCCTGAAAATTACCCGGGCAGATGACAGCAGCGAAACACTCAGAATAGTTATCGGCAAATAAGGTCCGACATATATCCACTCCACTAGCTTTAGTTTTAATTTTATTCTGAGACAGACAAAGTAACCGGCAGCCTGCTGGTTGCTTTTCTATTTAAACCCGCCCCTTCTCCTAAATTTCCCTGCAGATCAGGTTAGTTTTTCCGCTTGCGGTACTTTCTTTATTATTTAAACCACAAAAAATTCTTGTATGAGACCTTCAGCTTTTCTTTTCATAATTACGGGTGTCCTGATGCTAGGCAGCTGTCAGCAGCCTTCTCAAAACCAGGCAGATACTTCCAATTACAAAAATGAAGTAGAGGAAGCGGTCGAAATTCTCCGAAAACAACTTCTTGACCCGGAAAAGGAGGTGCTGCAAAATTTTACATCCGAAATGCTTACCTACGGGCACTCTGCCGGGCTAATTGAAAACCAGACTGAATTTATCGAGTCCCTGGTAAGCGGGAAATTCGACTTCCAGACACTGGATCTCACCGAACAGACTATCGACATTTCAGGAGAGACCGCCATCGTCAGGCACCATCTGACAGGAAACACCGTTGATTCAGGAAAAGAACCGGGCACGGCCAATCTCAAAGTGCTGCAGGTATGGCAAAAGCAGGACGGCGGCTGGAAGCTCCTTGCCAGGCAGGCCGTGAAAAATGTGGTTCAGTAGGTGTGAGGTATTAGGCGTATATTGCCGCCATGAAACTTTCATTAATTGTTGCAGCAAACCTGGAGGGCGCTATAGGGAGGGATAACCAGCTCCTGTGGCATCTTCCAAAAGATCTGAAACGCTTCAAAATGCTCACTATGGGGAAACCCATCCTGATGGGCCGGAAAACTTTCGAATCTATCGGGAAGCCGCTGCCCGGGCGCACCTCTTTTGTCATTACCCGCAACAGCGCATTTCATTCCGATGGTATCGTAATATGCTCTTCGCTGGAAGAAGCTGTTGAAAAAGCCAGGAACACAGGCGCTGAAGAAGCTTTTGTAATCGGCGGAGGTGAAATTTACGCCCAGGCCCTCCCGCTGGCCGACCGGATCTACCTCACCCGGGTTTATGATAAAACTGGTGGGGATGCTTATTTCAGCATCCCCGATGAAGACCAATGGACAACAGTTTCCCGGGAATTTCACGAAACCGATGACAGGCACGCTTACGCTTACGAGTTTTTCGATATGGTGAGAAGCAAGTGAAAGATACTCCTACAACCTGAATTTTATACCTCCCATTACCCAGCGGCGTGGCATGACCGCACCCAGCAGGTCGCTGTAAACCGTATCGGTCAGGTTATCGGCCTGCAGGTAAAGCGTCAGCTTTTTCGGAATCACGTCAAAGCCGGCCTGCGCGTTGAGCAGGAAATAGCTCTTCTCCACTTTGGTTACCAATACGGATGCTTCCCGGGGCTCGCGTCTTTTGTACAGGCCGTTGAGCGATACATGCAAACGCCTGAAACGGTAGCTCACGTAAGCATTCGCCAGGAGCTTTGCGTGTGAAGACAAATAGAAAGACGGCACTGCACCCGACTGCTCGCTATCGAGCACGGTAATCCCGGCGGCGCCCGAAATGCGCTGGTGATCGCTCAGCCTGTAGTCATACTGGATATCCAGCTCGGCCCCCTTCGTCTTTACAGATGCTATATTTTCAGCCAGTGCGTAGCTCCCGGAAGGAACGAGGTTTTCCTTACGCGGCATATGATCGTAGGCTGTGGGTACATAGTCTATCATATCTTTTTGATTACGCTGGAAGAAGGAAGCCGAGATTTTCCAGTTTGCGCCGTAAAACCAGTCGAGGCCAAGCTCATAGCTCAACGATCTTTCCGCTTTCAGGGCGGGGTTCCCGACGCTCCCACCGGTTACTACGGGCTTATTGAAATTATTGTAGCGCTCGGTAAAGTCGGCATCCCTGATCGTCTTGCCTGCGCTGGCCCGCAGCTGCCAGCCCTCCAGCTTATAGGAAACGTTCAGCTGGGGGACAAGCTCTGAACCGATGCTTTCCCGCCAGTCGAGACGAAGGGACGGATGAAGCGTCAGGTCGCCTATACGATGACTGGCCGCAATAAACGGCGCTAACTGCTGTATGGTATGGTTGCCGCGATCGTTCGACCTGATCTGCCTTTGCTGGTAATGTACCCCACCGATCAGGTCGGTATTGCCGGAAACCTGCTTTTGCCAGGTAACAAGCCCCTGCCACAACCCTGAAATGTTTTTATTGGGTATGGAGACGGAATTGTAGAGGTAGTCATCCGTAGCTTTCTTGTACCCGCCGCGAAATGTAATTGCCGAGGTACCTTTCTTCCTGCCGACCTCCAGCTGATGCCACCAGCCGCTTACTTTTTCGGTAGCAGTATCCGAAGCGAAAACGGTGTAGAAATTCTGCGCTGCAAAATCCCGCTGGTCAAATGCAGCCCTGTAGGCAACGTGAAGATGGTCCGTCACCTGGTAACGGGCCGACAACGAGGCGGTATGGTTGTGAAAATAGCCTTTTATGCCCCTCAGCTCCTGGCCGGAAGCATTGTTGCTCAAAACGCCTCCTGCTATGGTAAGCTTCCCGCTTTTCAGGTGTCCGCCGATCTTCCCGTTCAACAGCCCGTTCATTCCCGCCGCAACGCTGCCTTCTACCAGGCTGCCGTCGGAATTCAGGTTTCCATCAAATGCCTTGGTGATCACCGACACGACACCGCCCACCGCTTCAGAACCGTAAATGGAAGAAGATGCGCCTTTGAGAATCTCTATGCGCGAGATTTCGGACGGCGAGATCGGGATGTAGCTACTGAAATGACCGGTAGTCGGATCGTTGATGCGGAGCCCGTCAACCACAACCAGTACCTGCTGAAAGGTACCGCCCCGGAGGATAATATCGCTTTGAGCCCCCATAGGCCCCCGGGCCTGCATTTCGAGCCCGGGCAGGTAGCGCAGTATCTCGTCAATACTGTTTGCAGGCAGGTCCCGGATGTCTTCACCCCTGATCACCGTCAGGTTACGCCCTGTCTCGGACGTTCTTTTTTCCAACATAGACGTGCTGACCGTCACCGGGTCGAGCGTGATTTCCTGCGCGGATATTGCATAAGGTAAGAGCAACGATCCCAAAAGCCAATAAGCTGAATTTCTTTTCATAATTCTGTTTCGAGCATAAACAATCGGCCAAAACTAGTACCTTACCGGATCATCAAAGTGATCCGGTTTTTATTTCATGAGTAGTCCGGCTGAAATTCCTTTCAAAAGCATGATCCGGATCGAACATTCCGCGACGCCGGTCTATCTGCAGATCAGCAGGCAGCTGATCAATGCGATCCAGCGCGGCGCGCTGATACCGGGAGCAAGATTGCCCGGCACGAGGATGCTGTCCGCTCTCCTCGGCGTGCACCGGAAGACGATCATAAGCGCCATCGAGGAGCTTGACGCACAGGGCTGGATACAGATCAGGCCCAATATCGGGACCTTCGTTACCGATAAGCCGCCGGTAGCAAAAGCGGCGCCGCTTCCCGGCGATCTCAGTCAGCTCGCGCGCTATCCTGCCTCGACCGGCTACAGCTTCCCGGTAAGCGTCCTCCTGGAGCGCGAGGTCTTCTCGCCTGCCAAAGGGCTCGAATTTACAGATGGTCAGCCCGACGTACGGCTCGCTCCCTTCGACAAGCTGGCAAAGGCATACCGGCACGTGATGAGCCGCCGGTCGGGGCGAAAGCTTCTCACCTATTCCGATGTAGAAGGAAATCCCTTTTACCGGAAACAGCTGGCCGATTATCTGAACAATACCCGCGGCCTTCATATAAGGCCCGAGAATATCCTGACGACCAGGGGTATCCATATGGGCATTTACCTGGCTTCGGAGCTTCTCCTCCGGCCGGGTGACCTGGTCGTGGTCGGAAGCACCAGCCACTACCTGGGCAATATGATCTTCCAGCAGGCCAGGGCCGAGATCAGGACAGTCCCGGTAGATGAAAACGGAGTTTCGGTTTCCGCGCTGAAGGCGCTATGCAAAAGCCGGAAGATCCGCATGCTGTACCTGACCCCGCACCATCATTACCCTACTACGGTCACACTCAGCGCCGAACGCCGGATCGAGATACTTCAGCTGGCCCGGACGTACGGCTTCATTATCCTGGAAGACGATCACGATTACGATTTTCATTACAACAGCAGTCCACTCCTGCCCCTGGCCAGCGCCGATACGGACGGGATGGTGGTCTACGTCGGATCCTTTTGCAAGGCCCTGGCGCCCGGGCTCCGTCAGGGATATCTCGTCGCCCCGGAAAACCTGATCAGGGAGCTTGCCAAATTACGGCATATCATCGATCGCCAGGGCGACCTGGTCATGGAACAGGCATTGGCAGAAATGCTCGCTGAAGGAGAAATCCAGCGTTATTTAAAAAAGGCCCTTAAAATTTACCGGTCCCGGAGGGATTTTTTCTGCAGTGAGCTTACCGGCCGCTTCGGCGATGCCCTGCGCTTTACCGCCCCTCCCGGGGGACTTGCGGTATGGATGGAGTGGTCAAAAAAAGTAAACTTACTGCGCATAAGTCAGAATTGCCTCGGCAAAGGGCTCAGCATACCGCAGACCCTGCTTTTCCAGACCGAGCGGCTCACCGCCATGCGCCTCGGGTTCGGGAACCTTGACGAAACGGAAATAGCGGCAGCCCTCAACATCCTGGAGAAAGAAATAAAGGGGGAGGTAACCCCCGAAGTGGTGAAAGGATTATAGAAACAGCGGCATATCGTATAATAAAAGAACCCTGAAAGGGTGATACGGTGAAAGAGCGCGACCGCAAAGTGTTTATTTCGTTATATTTTTTAAAAAAAATATTTTACAATTACAACCTTTCCTGCTATCTTAGAATCATCATACGTATTATAAGTTATTCCTCAGTCAAAACAGGTACTATATGAATACATTCAAAAACACCTCCCATATCTAGAGATATACATATCGGGAGTTCCATAAAGCAGAATACTTAAGAGAGCACTACAAAACCCTATTCTCGGTTATTTATCTGTCCGAGAACTCCTGTAATAGGAGCAATTCCTTTATTAGCTTACAATTTTAAACACTTGAGGTATGAAAAACGCGAGGATATTTTTAAACAGTTTTTTTGGTGGCTATCCTTTATTGTAGGATTTATTACAATTGGGTATGCTTCTAATAACGTCGTTACCCCTTTAGAAGAAGATTCCGGGAAGGAGGATTTGTACTTCTGGGGAGAAATGAGTGGAGATCAGAAAATCTACCTTAACCTGGATCCTCTCAGAAAGTTATAAGGGTTTACCTACTTCTTTGATGGTGTAATTATTCTAAGGCCTAAGGAAGGAGCAGATATTAATGAGATTTTGAACAGGGAAACCGGAATAAGTCTCAAAAACCAACTATTGAGCGGTACTCTTTTTTGTTCTGTTGAAAATGGTGATAAAGTACTAACTGTTGCCAACCGGATTTATGAAAATGGACTTGTCGAATTCTCCTATCCCAATTATATTTTCCTTCTATTGTAAAAAATCATGTTCCTACAGACCCAAATTATACCAACCAATATTATTTAAACAACACTGGACAATCGGGTGGAACAACAGGTATTGATATAAAGGCTCAGGGCGCTTGGAGTAAAACATTAGGATGTAATATCCATGTGGCAGTTATTGACGATGGAGTGTAAGACCACAACGATATAGCAAGTCAGGTACTTAGTGGATATACACCAGTAAACCCTGCCACAGACAACGGCTGTCCTGTCGGCGTGTGCACTTTAATTGACTCCGGCCCTCCCGTTCCAATTTCGAATCTTTTTCCAATTCAAGTCATAGAAAAGTTATGAATATAAAAAATATATCAAAAAAATCGAACATTTTCACCCTCATTTTATCATTGTTATTTGGATTAACAATGATAAAATGTATCTCAAATGACAAAATACAGCAGCAGCCATGTAAGATTGCAAAAGTGAAAGGATTGGCTGGAGATATAATGGGAGATTGGAAGCTAGTAAAACGAGATCGTCTGTTTATATCTCCGGGCGAGATCGATTATTCATGTGATGATATTATGTTTAGTTTTAAAACGGATAGTTCGTATACCATTTCAAGTAATATTCCAGCCTTTTTGGAATCAGGGGAAGCTGACATAGAATACCAATTGCAATCTATCGATCAATCAAAAACAATTTTTAAACTCACCACTCGTAGTATCGAGTGGCGGTGTACTATTTCTGAATATGATATGATATGGGAGAATACGATACTGGATGGAGGACGAAGGATATTCATTAGAGTAAAATAATCATCTTATAATTTTAAAAATTATTATAATTATGAAAACTTTCATAAAAACTATTATTATTATACTAATCTCATTTATAACAAGTAAATCCTATTCTAATGAGAATATTATTCATAATAAAATTTTACAAAAGAAAAATAATGGATTAAAATTTGAGAAAATTGGAGATATCTTCTACACAAAAAAAGATATCACTACAATTTCTAATAGCTTAATAGAATATTTTCATAAATATGAGGATGTTGCAGTCTTAAACTATAAGCTACCGAAGATAGAAATAATGCAAAAAAATATAACTTTATCTATTCCAATAAATGAAAATAAAATAACACTTGAACTATATGAAGTAGACAACTCGTTTTACGATTACAACATCTCTACAGACAAAAATAAAAACATTAGTAGGTTACTTAAAGCAAGACACTACAGAGGTATTATTTCAGATGATTACAAAAGTATTGTAGCTATTAGTTTTTTTGAGACAGAAATTATAGGATTAATTTCCAACGATAAAGGAAATTTTAATTTAGTATATAACTCCCAAGAAGATCTATATTTATTATATAATGATAAAAATATAAGGACAACTCCAAAACTCAATTGCGAAAGTAATTCTTCAGAATTCGAGCCTTATACAAGAGAAGTACTTTTGAAAAACTCTAAATTAGACTTAAAATATGAAGAATCATCTAGATGTATTAGAATATATTTCGAAACAGAATACGATATATTCACAACAAGAGGAAGTATTGGTTCTGTTGAAATATTTATTACCGGACTTTTTAACCAGGTTGCTCTTCTTTATGAAAATGAAAATATTGAAACTAAAATATCGGAAATTTTTATTTGGACTACGCCAGACCCTTATACTGCAATTGATACCGATGATCTTTTGGATGAATTTCAAGCAAATAGAACTTCATTTAACGGAACTCTCGGGCAATTAGTTACATTTAGGAATGTTGGAGGTGGTCTTGTTAGCCGAGTTGGCGCATTATGTCAATCGACAAGTTCCAGATTATCCGTGGCACAGCTTGAGAATAGCTACCTCTCAATTCCAAATTATAGTTTTTCGGTCTTGATTGTGACTCACGAGCTTGGACACTTATTAGGATCATATCATACTCATACTTGTGTTTGGAATGGAGATAATACTGCTATTGATGGATGTTCTGGGTACACTGAGCATCCCAGTATTCTAATTATATCTCCGTTATGCCCTCTACCGGGAATACCGTCGGGGGGTGGAACGATTATGAGTTATTGCCACAATACCAGTGCAGGTGTAAATTTTAATTTAGGATTTGGAACTCAGCCCGGTAACGTTATCAGAGCAGCTGTCAATGAGGCTACATGTGAGTGTACATGTCCTGTAATATCAGGCCCGTCTATAGTTTGCACATCCGATACCTATACAGTCAACCAGCTTCCATCCGGAACTCCACCCGGCTCGGTTACATGGTCAAGCTCAAGTGGAAATTTCAGCGTTAATTCGTCTACTGGTGTAGCAACCCGGTATCTAGATGGACCTGGCTATGTCGTAGCAGATATAGCTTCAGGATGCGGGACAATAACACTAAAAAAATTAGTATACTCCGGTGTTCCCTACTATGATCATCTTGATGCCGAAGCAGGCTGGCTGGGATCAGGGCAGGGAAAAGTGCTTTCGCCTTGGGGCAACACGCAAATGGAAGCGGGCTACACACTCTTTATGGGATCGGAAGTCGTATCTATTCTCGAATACGGTTGGGAAATGCAGAATCACTCCAACTGGTATGTAACTCCCCTAACACTTACCAGTATTGAAATGAATTATTGGTCTCTGCCGAACCCTACCAGCCAAACCATACATATTCGTGCAAGAAACAGTTGTGGATGGGGGTCCTATAAAGCTACCTACTGGACGGTTTCCACTTTCTTTGCCAAATATTCCGTTTCTCCCAACCCGGCCTCCGGCTTCGTAACCTTGCTTTTCGAAGACCTCGTCGACCCCAAAGGTTTGCCGGAGCTGCTGGAATTGATGCATGAGAGCTCTACAATACCTGTACGAACCCTGAAAGTGGCCGGGGCAGATTTCGACGGTATCAAAAATAACAGCAACAAGCTTTCAATAGATGTAAGAGACCTCCCCAGGGGCACTTACTACCTGCACGTCGGCTACGCGGATAAAAAGAAACCGGATATGCACCGCGTGCTGCTGGAATAGACCCCAGACAGTATTACTGTAATCACGAAGTTCTTATCCCGAATCCATTTTGGCGTTAGCCAGATCGGTTCGGGATAAGGGCTTCACCTGCGGTTATCCCTGTTACTGAGCATGCTCAGGTAGCTCTCATAACGTGTGATACTTATTTTCCCCTCGCTAACCGCCTCTTTGACCGAGCACCCCGGCTCTTCTACATGCAGGCAGTTATGAAACCGGCAGGTATTCAGCAATGCCCGCATTTCAGGAAAGTAATGGCTTATTTCTTCCGGCCCTATCCCTGCCAGTCCCAATTCCTTTATACCCGGAGAATCTATAATATAGGTATTCTCCCCGCAAAAATACATTTCCGCAAAAGTAGTGGTATGCACACCCTTGTTGGCATAGGTAGACACCTCCTGTGTTTTGAGATCCAGCCCCGGGTACAGGTTGTTCATCAGGGTGGATTTCCCGACGCCCGAGTGTCCGGAAAGCAATGATTTCTTCCCTTTCAGCCTGTCGTGCAGCTCTTCCATGCCCTCTCCCGAAAGCGCATCCGTCAGTATACAGGAATAGCCGATCGAATCGTACATACCGGCCAGCTCTTCCTGGACCTCCTTCCATTCTTCCCCCAGGAGGTCCTGCTTGTTGAACACGATGAGCGTAGGAATTCGAAAGGATTCGGTAGTCACCAGGAACCTGTCGATGAACCCCAGCGAGGTTTTGGGAAAGGTCAGGGTAACGACCAGGACCGCCTGGTCAAGATTAGCCGCCAGCACGTGCGTGTGCCCGGTTTTATGGACCGATCTTCTCGCTATAAAATTATCGCGCGGCCGGATGCCGGTAATCGTGGCCCTGTCTTCCCAGCCGGCTTCCACCTCCATCTCCACGCGGTCGCCTACCGCAATAGGGTTTGTCGTTTTGAGATCGAGATGCTTGAACCTGCCCTTTAATCTGCATTTCCATATTCGCTGACTCTCTTCATCCAGCACCTCATACCATGAGCCGGTAGAACGTAGGACCAACCCGGTCATTCGTTTTCAATTATTTAGTAAAACATTTTTAAAAAAAATACACAATACCCACCTAATAATTTGAAAAATTTAATTATTATCGCTGCGATTTGCATTTTCCAAACCTCAAAGATACAAATTATAACGGCATTGGTTTTGCGGAGTCAATCATTCTAATCTATATCCCAGCGCCTTATTATCAGCAGCATGTCAGAAATCGCAGAAAATTCTTCTTCAGTCATAGATTTAAGGAAGAACCGCCTTCGCCGGCATTTAATCAAAGAGCTGTATAAAACTCATACAACTTCCATCAACAAGCTCTCGCGGTTGTTTCATAGCAGCATTCCCTCGGCTACGGGTATTGTGAACGAGATGCAGCGTGAGGGGTGGGTGATCGAAAAAGGTATCGGAACTGCCAAGGCAGGCCGTCCGCCTGTACTGTATGGGCTCAACTCGTCCAAAAAAGTGACTTTATTACTGGATATCAACCGCAATGAAGCCAACTTTTTTGTAATGGATCTCAGCAATGAGATTCTCCACAAACGTCAGCTTGTATTACATCTTGAAAATACCCCCGCCTACATGGCAAGGCTCGTCGACGAGCTGGACGATTTCTTTAACCATCTGCCCATTCCGCACAGCCGGTTCTGGGGAATAGGGATCTCGATGCCCGGGCTGATTTCTTCTCCGCAGGGCCTGAATCAATCGTACCGCGATTTGGTTCCCGAAGGGACCTCGCTCACCGGCTATATCTCCGGGCGTTACAAAATACCGGTACGCATCATCAACGACACTCATGCTACGGCTTTTGGTGAATACAGGTTCGGTCTGGCAAAAAAATTCAGGCACGTTCTGACCATCAATATCGATTGGGGGGTAGGATTGGGCATCCTCCTCGACGGGGAAGTCTTCGGCGGTTCCCGGGGATTTGCCGGCGAGCTGGGTCACATCCAGGCAAAAGCCGACGGCGTACTTTGCGAATGCGGTAAAATCGGTTGCCTCGACACGCTCACTTCGGCTGTGGCACTCATCAGGCAGGCCCAGGAAGGAATTACGAAAGGAACCGCGACGCTTTTAACCAAATTAACGGCAAACGATCCGGCGTCGCTGAGCGCGGGGCATATCATCAAGGCCGTGCGTATGGGCGACGGATTCTCCATAGACCTTGTCAGCAACCTGGGTACGGAGCTCGGGAAAGGCCTCGCCATAGCCGTCCACCTGTTCAACCCTGAAGTAATTATCGTAACGGGTGTCCTCGCCCAGGCCGACAGCTTTATAACCAACCCGATCGAGCAGGCCATCAACCGCTACTGCCTCGGGGATTTCCGGAGCGATCTCAAGATCAAGATCTCCGAACTGGGCGCGAGGGCCAGGCTCCTGGGTTGCCAGGCTTACCTGATCGACTACCTCGCCGATGAAGAGTTCCGGGACTGAGCTAACAGTCCCTTTGCAACCTGCATCACCTTTTCGGTAGCCCCCGTATGAGAGGCTATGTATTGCCTGCATTGCAGGGACACTTTCCTTATCCCGTCAGGATGGCTTAGAAAGGCTTCGATAGTGCCGGCCAGCTCTTCCGGAGTTTCCACCGCCTGCGCGACCCCGAGCTCCAGCAGGTCGACAGCTTCGGAAAACCGGGCATAGCTCCTGTTCCCGAAAAAGACGGGCATCCCCCAGGTTGCGGCTTCCAGTGTGTTGTGCAGTCCCTTCCCGAACGCTCCGCCTATAAATGCCATTGATCCGTAACGGTACAAGGCCGAGAGCATCCCTATATTGTCGATAAAAATATAATCGGGCGCCGGCTCCTGCAACACAAACCCGCCAGCCTTGTAGTCCGAATACAAAATGGACCGCCCGCGGAGCTTTGCCTGCCACGCTGCTATTTCCTCCCGGTTTATTTCATGCGGTGCGATAATAGCCCTGAGCCTGCCTCCCAACCTGTTCAGAGCCGGTATGACCACATCCATATCCTGCGCCCAGGCCGACCCTGCCACCAGGCAGGGACTGTCGCCGGCGAAAGCCCTGATTTCCGCCAGCTCACGCCCGTTTTCCGCCAATTCGGCCACCCGGTCAAACCTTGTATCTCCTGCTATCAGAGTCTTCTTCAAACCTTTTATTCTCCCCAGCAACGCTGCAGAACGGGCGTTTTGTACCAACACGGCATCAAATAAAAAAAGGAGCGATCTGTAAAACCCGCCCCACCATCGAAAGAAAACCTGGCTCTCCCGGAAAATAGCCGAAAACAGGATAATAGCGGCTCCTTCTTTTTTCAGGCTGTTGAGATAGTTGGCCCAAAATTCATACTTGATAAAAAATGCTATACCGGGCTGAGCGATCGCTACAAAATCGCGGGCATTGGAGGCGGTGTCGGCCGGAAGATAGCAGATATAATCAGCCCCGGGGTAGTTCCTGCGGATCTCATAACCCGAAGGCGAATAGAAAGTCAGCAGGATAAAATACCCGGGAAACTCTTTCCTGAAAGCTTCCATAACGGGTCTCCCCTGCTCAAACTCTCCGAGTGAGGCTGCGTGGAACCAGGCCACTTTCCGCTTCCCTGCCAATGCCGGGGCCATGGCTTCGGCAAGCCTTTCCCGCCAGTTCCTGCGCCCCTCCACCCATAACCGGGCTTTAGGGACGAAGAAAGCAGCCAGCCTGATCAGCAGCGTGTAACCCCTGATAGAGCACTCATACAGCAGCCCGGCCATTTAAACCCAGTTAAACTCCACTACCTGTTCGATAGCAGGGTGAAGGCTTAACGCTACCGGGCACTGATGCGCTGCATGCTCATATTTTCTCCTTTCGGCCTCAGACAGCACCCTGTCTGTCTTCATAGTAAGCGTGATCCCGATACGCGAAATCTTCCTGGGCGGTTCTGCGGACATGATCTTCTCCGTCTCTGACAGCGTCCCGGTAAGCTCAAGGCCATCGCGCCTGGCTACAATACCCATAATGGTCATCATGCAGCTTGCCAGGGCGGCTGCCACGAGATCGGACGGTGAAAACAGCTCGCCTTTCCCCTGGTTGTCTACAGGAGCGTCGGTCTGAATAACCGTTCCCGATTTGACATGCACCGCTTCGGTACGTAAGTCTCCCAGATAGCGGGATTCAACAGTAGGCATATTGAACACGTATTATTACAAGGTTATCAACTCACCGCAGCCGGCAGTCGGCTTGCAGATTTTTTTAGAATTCTAAACAAGAACGTAAATTTACAAAAAACTGTTAGCGTCATATACTGTTGACAAAAATCACTAAATTGAGTCCGTTTTTCTCCGGAACCCATAAAAGCAAGGTTTATAAATATTGCCATATGAGAATCAGTGTAGCAGGTGCGGTATTTTTGTGTATGGTCATGAGTTCGGCGCACGTTGCCGGCCAGGCCGTACGGAAGAGGGCTTTGGCGAACAACCCGGATACATATAAGTCGCTGCTGGCGTTCGGGATCAATACCAATACCAATTCCGGTATTTTCGGAGGGGCTAATGTAAGGTATACGAAGCTATTGCAGGGCACGCTCTTCGGCAAAACCCAATACCAGTACATGGCCCTGGAGATCGTCAACGTAAAAAGCCCGAAGGAATATACCACTACTTCGGGGCTTGGGTTCAATAACATCAATAACAAGGCCAACTATCTTTTCTCCATCAGGCCGCAGTACGGAAGGGAGCTTTTCTTCTACAACAGGCAAAACAACGAAGGACTGGGTTTAAGCGGTATTGTCGCTGCCGGCCCGACGCTGGGGCTCGAAAAACCTTTCATGGTGCAGTGGCAGGAAGGTGGAAGAACAGTTACCGTCCCCTACAACCCGTCTCTCTCGGGTGCGCCTGCCGCCGGGATCCTCAGCGGTTTCGGCAAAAGCAAGATCGTTCCTGGACTTCATGCAAAGGCGGCTGTCAACCTGGAGCTGAGCACCTTCCGGCATAATGTAACCGGGCTGGAAGTAGGCTTCCTCGTAGAAGCGTTCACAAGACAGATCCAGCTCATGGCCTACAGTAATTCTCAAAATGTACCCAATGTGGGCAACAGAAGTCTTTTCACTTCCGGTTACATCAACCTGTACTTCGGCACCAAAAAGCAATAAGAGTCATTTTGAGCAGGGGCATTCCCGTTTAAAATGGTATATTGGCCGCAGTTTTAGCTAAAGATTATGATAGATCTTCCCGTGATTTCGCCGGACCGGAAACGTAAACCCGACTGGCTTCGCGTAAAATTACCTACAGGACCCGACTACCTCAGGGTCAGGCAGTTGGTAGACACCCACAAACTCCACACTATTTGTGAAAGCGGCAATTGCCCCAATATGGGGGAATGCTGGGGAGCAGGAACCGCCACCTTTATGATATTGGGGAACGTCTGCACGAGAAGCTGTACTTTTTGTGCGGTAGCTACGGGACGTCCGAATGAATATGACACCGACGAGCCGAGACGGGTAGCCGAAGCGATCAGGCTGATGAAAGTCCGGCATGCCGTCATTACCTCCGTCAACCGTGATGAGCTGAAAGACCGGGGGGCGGAGATCTGGTACCAGACCGTGCGTATGGTTAAGGAATCGAGCCCGGAAACGACGATCGAAACACTTATCCCTGACGTCAAAGGAAACTGGGACGCCCTTTACCGTATGGTGGAAGGCGGCCAGGAAGTAGTGTCTCATAACATGGAAACAGTAGAGCGGCTATACAGGGGCGTCCGCCCCCAGGCCAGATACAGCCGCAGCCTGGAGCAAACGCTCCGCACAAAAGAGCTGGGTAAAAGAACCAAATCCGGGATCATGCTCGGCCTCGGAGAAACCCCGGACGAAGTCCACAAAGCAATGGACGATCTTGCCGGGCACGGCCTGGATATTCTTACGCTGGGCCAGTATCTCCAGCCGACCAAAATGCACCATGAAGTACTGGAATGGATTACACCCGAACAATTTGAGAAATACCGGGAAGAAGGCCTCCGGCGCGGCATCGCCTACGTCGAATCAGGCTCCCTTGTACGTTCCAGCTACCATGCCGAAAGACATGTAAACGTACCGATCACCCCTTTGAAATCAAAAAACCAATAAAAAAACAACCACTTAATTATGCCTTATTTGTTTACTTCCGAATCTGTTTCGGAAGGTCATCCCGATAAAGTTGCCGACCAGATCTCAGATGCGCTCATTGACCATTTCCTTGCCTTCGATCCCGATAGCAAAGTAGCCTGCGAAACACTGGTAACAACGGGTCAGGTCGTCCTTGCCGGCGAGGTTAAAACCAAAGTTTATCTGGATGTGCAAAAAATAACACGCGAGGTGATCGCCCGCATCGGGTATAATAAGGGAGAATATATGTTTGACGCCAGCTCCTGCGGCGTTCTTTCTGCTATTCACGATCAGAGCGCAGATATTAACCAGGGAGTGGACAGGAAACCCCTGGCTGAGGACTTCGACGCACGGGCCGATGCACAGGGCGCCGGCGACCAGGGTATCATGTTTGGCTACGCTACCCGGGAAACCGACAATTTCATGCCTCTGGCGCTCGATATCGCTCACAAATTGCTGCAGGAACTTTCTGAGATCCGTAACAACGAGCCGCATCTGATCCCCTACCTCCGTCCCGATGCGAAGTCGCAGGTAACGATCGAATACGGAGATGATAATGTACCGCTGAGGATCGATACCATTGTCGTTTCCACCCAACATGATGAATTTGACACGGAAGAAGCCATGCTTCAGCAGATCAGGAAAGATATAATATCTGTCGTGATCCCGCGTGTCAAGTCGAAGCTCAAGCCTGAAACCCGGGAGCTTTTCAATGACGACATTACCTATCATATCAACCCTACCGGGAAATTCGTAATAGGCGGCCCTCACGGGGATACCGGCCTAACGGGCCGTAAGATCATCGTCGATACCTATGGAGGGAAAGGAGCCCACGGCGGAGGCGCATTTTCGGGAAAAGATCCTTCCAAGGTCGACAGGTCTGCAGCGTATGCCACCCGTCATATGGCTAAAAATGCCGTAGCTGCCGGGCTGGCTGATGAAATGCTGGTGCAGATCTCCTACGCCATCGGGGTTGCAAAGCCCTGCGGCCTGTTTGTCAATACTTACGGCACTTCCAAAGTGGCCCTTTCTGACGGCGAAATTGCCGACAGGCTCTGCGAGCTGTTCGATCTCAGACCCTATGCCATCGAGCAGAGGCTGAAGCTTCGGAACCCGATCTATTCGGAAACTGCGGCATACGGCCATATGGGGCGCCGGAATGAAACGGTCACGAAGGAATTCAAAGGTTCTGACGGCAGTTCGCTGAAAGTCGAAGTAGAGCTGTTTACATGGGAAAAGCTCGACTACGTAGACAAAATCAAAGAGGCTTTCGGCCTTTAGCATATGAACACTGCACTTCCTGAAGACATTCCGTCCCTGGACCTGTCCGATTTTGTAAGCGGGCTCCCGGAACAGAAAAGGGAATTCGTGGCCGGGATCGGCCACGCTTTCAATACCATTGGTTTTGTCGCCATCAAAAACCACGGATTGGATGAAAACCTACGCGAGAATCTTTACGATTCTGTGCGCAGTTTCTTCAGCCTGCCCGAACCGGTAAAGAAAAAATATGAATTCCCGCACCTCTTCGGGCAGCGGGGCTATGTAAGCAAAGGTAAAGAAACTGCCAAGGGGTTCAAGACCGCGGATCTCAAGGAGTTTTATCACATAGGCCAGCCGGAACCGGCAGAAAACATGGCCGCAAATGTCTTCCCGGAAGAAATACCTGATTTTGAAACCCATACGCTCAGAGTCTACAAAACCTTCGAGCAAACGGGGAGAACACTCTTACGCGCAATCGCCCTTTATCTCGACCTGCCCGAAGATTACTTCGAAGCTAAAGTCGCTAACGGCGATAGTATTTTAAGGGCTCTGCATTATTTCCCTATTGAAGATCCGGACTCGGTTCCGGAGGGCGCCGTAAGAGCGGCTGCTCACGGCGACATCAACCTCATCACTTTGCTGATGGGAGCCAGCGCCGAAGGCCTGGAAGTGCTGAGAAGAGACGGGAAATGGATCGCTATTACGGCATTGCCGGACCAGATCGTCGTCAACGTCGGCGACATGCTCGACCGGCTGACCAACCACAAGCTCAAGTCTACTATCCACAGGGTGGTTAATCCGCCGCGTGAGAAAATGAAGACTTCGCGGTACTCCATTCCTTTCTTTATGCACCCGCGCCCGGATATGGACCTGTCCTGCCTGGAAAGCTGCGTCACCACGGATTCGCCGAAGCTGTATACTGATATGACGGCTGGCGGTTTCCTGGATGAAAGGCTGAGAGAGCTCGGGCTGAAAAAGTAAAAGGCCGGGGAAGTTGCAGATTCCGGGCCCGATCTTGTTACCTGTGCCCTGTTTTCCCGTATTCTTAATAGCCGATAGGGTTTCGGCTGCTAAACGAAAGATCATGCTCCGGAAAGTCGTATACTCTTTCTTCATTACCCTGTCGCTGGCGGGCTGCGCCGGCCTGGGAACCATTTTACAGGACGGCGGCCTGGGCGGATCGGGTCCGCTTACGAACTCTGAAATCATACAGGGACTCAAGGAAGCCCTTCGTGTAGGCATCAGCAACGGCTCCAACCAGGCCTCCCAGGTTAACGGCTACTTCGGCAACGCGCTCATCAAAATCCTGATGCCCCCGGAGGCTCAGAAAGTAGAAAATACGCTCCGGCAAATCGGCCTGGGCAGTGAAGTAGACAAATTCATCCTGTCGCTGAACCGGGCCGCTGAGGACGCCGCGAAAAAAGCAAAACCTATCTTCTTCACTGCGATCACGTCCATGACCATCCAGGATGCCCTTGGTATTTTAAACGGCTCTGACACGGCAGCAACGGCTTATCTCAGGCGTACTTCCGGCGTAGCGCTTTTCAACAGCTTCTACCCGGTAGTCGACAGTACGCTCCAATTGAACCAGGCCACCCGCTATTATTCGGATATTGTCAATACCTATAATAAGATACCTTTTGTACAAAAGGTAGATCCCGATTTAAAACGCTACGCCACCAACAAGGCGATCGACGGGCTTTTTCTCCTGGTGGCAGAAGAGGAAAGAAAAATA
The DNA here is from genome assembly GCA_037191015.1 of Spirosomataceae bacterium. Classification (GTDB taxonomy): domain Bacteria; phylum Bacteroidota; class Bacteroidia; order Cytophagales; family Spirosomataceae; genus Ravibacter. The sequence continues at coordinate 74,086 of JBBCKD010000019.1, read as the reverse complement.
AGGACTGATCCCGTCGCACGTGTAAGCCAGATCCTCAAAAGGGTATTCGGAGGCCAGAACAATACGCAGAATGCCGCTCCTCCGAGGCTGGCGCCTCCGGGAAGGTAACCGCATATCATCGCCGGGAAATAAATCTTAGTTTTTGATCCTCAGGTCATAGACAAAATCTCTCACCTCCACCAGGCGGAATCCTCTTTCATATTCCAGGGGATTGAGGAGATAGTTATACTCTGTGGAAACTACCACCGAAGGTACCTCTATAACGTGAACATTCCGAGACAAAAAAGCGCTCCCGAGATCTTTCGAGGATAACGGGGCCGGCACTTCCGCCCAATCTCCCGGGAGAGGATCTAAACGGTAAACCGAGCGCTCATCCACCTCAAATATCGCCAGGCTCAGGGACAAGGGGACAAAGGCTACGTTTACATTGACGGAATATTCCAGGACGGCCAGGGCTGTGCTACCCGCCGTATAAATACAAGGTATATTTATGTGATTCCACCTGCCGCCAAAAAGCTTAGCTCCCGTTCCGGTTACATCCCCGGCATATTCGCTTTTACTGATCCTGTAAACTTTCATCGACAGCAATTTCACTACCCATATCTATCTCACGAATAAACCCCGTAAGCTATACGCCCGATCAGGCTTTTTACTTCCTCCCGGCCGTAGAGACTATTTATGATGCTCAGCGGGGTAAGCCCTCCAAGAGCCTGGTTTGACGCCTGCATCCATTGATTAAATGCTGCCGGCTCTTCAAACACGTCATACCCGTAGGCATAAAGATCCGCCATGGAAACAATCCTTTCACTGAGAGCAGCATTGAATTTCTCATTGCCTTTCTTATTGATCAATGTAGCCCTGGTAACGGCCAGTGCGTCAGCCAGCTTGTCATAATCCAGCGAGGCTGTTCTTTTAAACCGCTCCAGGTAGCTCTTGGTGATCCCTTTTTTACTGATCGCCATCTTTTGCAGCGGGGTCATTCCGCTGAGCGGCAGCATCCGGCCGGACGCCAGGTACATAGTGGGAGCTTCCTCGACAAAGTCTCCGGGAATGTCGGGGATATTATAGGGGGCCGGCGCTTTCATGAAAGTATATTTTTAAACTTTAACAAGAGTAAATTTATACTTTATTGTTTGAAAAAGCAATACTCCTGAGGAATGTTTTTGAATATACACCCGATAGATTCGGAGCTGTTTATGATTTAAACCAAATCCGGTTATATTAGGGTTTGTGTTTGAAACCCTTTCCTGATTCTGCTCAAAACCCTGCCGCGATTCTCATGCGTTTACCCAAAGAAGAACTGATAAAACTCGGCGGCCTGGCTGTTTCCGGGATTGCATTTGTTGCATGCGGTGGTGTATATCTCCCCGATCAGAGTACTTTGACTAAAGTGGTAGAGGCGCTGGCTCCGAATTTTGCACATCAGTTTCTTTCCGGGATGGATTACCGACGCTTCAAGGAATTTCTTATTACCCCCCACCCGGACAACCTCAATCATGACCTTGACAGGCTGATGAAAGACGCCCTCGTCCAGTCTTTCCATCACATGGAGACTGCTTACCTTAACCGGTTGGAGCAGGAAAGTGCTTATAGCCAGTGGAAGAGAGTGATCAAAAGGCCGTTTGAGAAGTTCAGATCGGCATTTCGTACATTACGGCGTAGCCTGATGCGGGAGTTGGATTACCAGAAAGAGTACAGAGGAACTTTGCCGGAAAACGAAAAAATCGAATTTAACCTAAAAAACTGGCTGCTGACCGATCAGCACCTGGCGCTCCCGAAGCTAATCGATGAGTTGTTTAACTTCCCGGAACTTGACGACGATGCAGAATGGGAAAAGCTCAGGAATTTTTTTACGGGAAATCTGCCGCGTATCTACGACCTTTCTTTCCGGGAAGCGCTCAAAGACGAACGCAACCTGAAGGCCTACAAAGCCTTCCAGATGTACGTATTGGAACTGGTCGTCGGGCAAAATGTACAGACCCACCAAAAGCTGGATGAGGTGAAGGTAATCCTGCTGGCTTTACAGCACGGTTTGCAAACGAGCGCGATGGATAAACTCGACGCAGCACTTGAGGAAAGCATTGAACGATTGCGTACCGAAATTAATAAAGGCTTCGAAAATGTGATCCGTCTGGTCGAATTGTCGAAAGCCGAAATAATGAAAGAGATTCAGCTATCAAAGGCCGAGATAGTCAATAAAATTGATGATGCCACAGAGCTGGTAATTAAAGTCCTCGGCACCGGCAAGCTGGTGATCGACCGGCAGCTTACCGAGCCTCCTTTCATGCCGGAAGTTTTTCTGGGTAGGGAAGACGACCTCGAGGATATACGGAGAATGCTGTTCGAAGAATCAAATCTCTTATTACTCGTAAACGGGAATGGCGGGATAGGTAAAACTTCACTGGCGGCCAAATATTATCATAAATACGATACTTTATATAGCCATATGGGGTGGGTCATCAGAAAAACGAGTATCGGAGATGCTTTACTGAAACTTGCTCCTAAGCTACATCTCAAATTTGACTCAAAGGTTAGCCGCAAACAGCAACTAGAGATTTTACTGGGTAGAATGGCCTCTCTTGAAAAACCTTGTTTACTGGTAGTCGACAATGCGGATGCTCCAGAAGATTTAGCAATCTATTATAAGTCCTTGCGACGCTGTAGCAATTTTCATGTGCTACTCACTACCCGCATAACTCGATTCGGAAAAGCCAAAGCAAAGTTAGTCGGTAGTTTACCATCCGATATAGCGCAGCGATTGTTCCTTCAATACTATCCTAAATTTACACAATCTGAACAAATTCACTTTGAACGCCTACACAAGGCTGTAGGGGGAAATACGTTGGTACTAGAACTTATAGCCAAACAGCTTTACGAAGCTAATTGCCTAGAAGAACAGTATTCATTGGAAAGGCTTCTAATAGACTTACAAAATAAGGGACTATTTGCTCTACAGTATTCTACGGAAGTACTTCTCGATTATCGTGAATTTACAAAGTCTACTCCTGAAAACGTAATCTCAGCGCTATATGACTTACAAGACTTATCCGAATCGGAGCGTCGGCTAATTTCAGTCTTTGCAGTTTTACCCCCTGGAAAAATCAGTATAAGCATGTTAGCTCCACTTTTGGTTGCCTATGAAAATTGGCAATATACCTTTCGTATATTGGCTGAAAAAAAAGGATGGCTCGACTGGAATGAAGTAGATGGTACTGCATCAATTAATCCTGTTGTTCAAGAGATTGTTAGAAGTAAGAATAGCTTTTTAAGAGATGATACATTTCCACTTATTAAGGCAATTAGTGATAAAATTTCTACAATGTAAAAATTAAAGTTTTGATATTAGAAGAATGAATAAAAAAGAAGAACATTCAAATAGATCAGAAGTCTATATAGAATACGCAGAGCATTTAATCCTTTTTCATCCAGACAGCTCTTATGAAAAAGGCGTACTAATTGATAAAATGATAGATCAGTATCTTATTGAAGGCATGATACATAAAGCTTTGCTCTTATTAGAAAATTTTGTGTCACTTTTAGAGGTACTTCAAAAGAAAGAAGGATTAAACGAAAAAATTTCTTTTTGGATAGGAAATTGTTTAGTTAAGGTTGGAGTAGTTTATGAATTATCAGGTGATTTTTCTAATGCTATTAAATATTATGAGACGGCTCACGACAGAATAAAAATTTCGTATAGTAAGTACCATTATTCTCCCGAATTTAAAGCGGAACTAGCTACTTCGCTCCAACGCTTAGGAGACACAAAATATTTAATATTAGAATTTGAAGAAGCACTTATTTATTATCTTGACAATCTTTTTCTTAATAAATCCCTAGTTGAAGAATATCCAGAAGAAGTAGTTTATAAAGAAAGATTGGGAATTTCTTATGCTAAAATAGGACATCTCTATACTTCAATGAAATATAATGAAATGGCTTTGAGTTATTTAGGAGCATCTTTAGAAATCAATGAGTCATTATATAATGAATATCCTTATCAGGCACATTATAAAAACAGCTTGGGGGAGGTGTTTGAACGCTTGGGTGATGTATATAAATCGGAAGGAAACATAGCCGAATCCCTCAGATATTATCAAGCCTATTCTTCTATGATGCAGTCGTTATATGACGAATACCCCCAACTGGTCAGCTATAAACATAACCTGGGAATCTCTTGTTCAAAGTTGGGAGATGTGTATCAATTGGAAGGAAAAATGGCAGAAGCTCACAAATCCTATTATCACTACAACTCTTTAATGCAATCTTTACATGATGATTATCCATATCAGGCTATTTACACAAATGACTTAGGAATTTCGCTTTCAAAGCTCGGGGATCTGTACAAACTGGAGGGAAATATGAGTAAAGCCCTCGGATGTTATCAAAAATACAATTCCCTTATGCGGTCCCTGCATAAAGAGTACCCCCAACAGGTCAGCTATAAAAATAACCTGGGGATTTCATTTTCAAAACTGGGTGATGTATATCAATCAGAAGGCAAGATGGCTGAGGCTTTAGATAAAATCCAAAGATATTTTGAAATCAGTAAGTCTTTGTATAACGAACATCCCGGCCGAATAGATTTTATACATTCATTGGGGAAATCAGTCCAATGGCTCGGATTTATCCACGAAAGGATGAATGAATCAGGCGCTGCAAATACGCGCTACCGCGAAGCTCTACTAATTTTCCGGGATCTGGTAGCCAAAGTACCTCAAAATGCAAGCTATAAGGCAGATCTGGCCTGGTTGGAGCAAGAACTAGGGATAACCTAAAGGCTGCCTGTTTGCAGGTAGTAACAACCCGCAGCTTAAGTTCTGCGTACCACCGGGGCTGGCCGGCAATCCCCAACACTTTTCAAAAAAATTGTATAAACCCTCAAACCCGGATCGTTATACTTACACGATCATTAAGTCATTTAAAAAAATTTCACCACCGCATGAAAAAATACTTCCTTTTTACCTGCCTGGCACTTTGTCTTTCATTCAGCTCGTTCGGACAGCTTGGAAAAAAACTTGACGGGCTGATCAACAAAGGAAACAGCGACCAGCAAGGCAGCAACCTGTCAGAAAACGAAATCATCAGCGGCCTGAAAGAAGCCCTTAGCGTCGGGATAAAGAAAGGCGCCACGCAGGCTTCGTCGCTGGACGGTTTCCTGAAAAACGAAGCCATTAAGCTTATGCTGCCGCCAGAGCTGCAAAGAGCCGAGGCCACGCTGCGTAAGCTCGGGTTAGGAAGCGAGGTCGACAAATTTATCGTTTCGCTCAACCGGGCAGCGGAAGATGCCGCCAAAGAGTCTGTACCCATCTTTACATCCGCTATCACCTCTATGTCGGTGAAAGACGCCCTTGGCATTCTAAACGGTGCAGATACAGCTGCCACCTCCTACCTGAAAAGAACCACCAACACAGGGCTTTATGATGCCTTTTTCCCTGTAGTGGAGAAAACACTCGATAAAAATGAAGCTACCCGGTACTATACCGATCTGGCCAACGCCTATAATAAGGTGCCCCTCGTCAAGAAAATCAACCCGGACCTCAAGCAGTACGCTACGCAAAAAGCCATGGACGGCCTCTATCACCTCATTGGAGAAGAAGAAAAGAAAATCCGGAAAGATCCCGCAGCCCGCGTCACCCAGGTGCTAAAAAACGTATTCGGTAGTTGAGCGTTAAAATAGTTTATTTGATGAGTTGCCAAAGGCAACAGAATAACTCTTCGGGACTGCAAGTCCAATAGCCTCATTATCACATTGGCTCATTGCCAAATTAACACATTCTCTCTATTTTTAGCCCTTCAACAACAACTATAAACCTTCATATGGCAAAAAAGATCAGGAAAGAAGATGCACTACACTATCATGCAAAGGGAAGGCCCGGAAAAATCCAAGTAGTCCCGACCAAAGAATACAACTCACAGCACGATCTCACACTGGCTTACTCGCCCGGAGTAGCAGTGCCCTGTCTTGAAATCGCCGATAACCCGGAGGACGCTTATACCTATACGGCAAAAGGCAATCTCGTAGCGGTAGTCAGCAACGGTACCGCCGTGCTCGGACTCGGCAATATCGGGCCTGAAGCTTCCAAACCCGTCATGGAAGGGAAAGGGCTGCTCTTTAAAATATATGCGGATATAGACGTTTTCGATCTGGAGCTCAATACTACTGACGTCGATGAGTTTGTGCGGACCGTCAAAATACTGGAGCCTACGTTCGGAGGTATCAACCTGGAGGACATCAGGTCGCCGGAATGCTTCGAGATTGAAGCCAGGCTGAAAAAAGACCTGAACATACCGGTTATGCACGACGATCAGCACGGAACAGCGATCATCTCGGGTGCCGCGCTGCTCAACGCTCTTGAGCTGGTAGGTAAGGATATTTCCGCCATAAAAGTAGTGATCTCGGGGGCCGGGGCCGCTGCTATTTCCTGCGCGCGGCTTTATCTCAGCCTCGGGGTACCTGCCTCCAATATCGCCATGTTCGACATCAACGGGCATATCAACCAGGGGCGCAATGACCTCGACCCTACCAGGCAGGGATTTGCGACGGAAAAGCGCTACACTTCGATGGCAGAGGCGTTTGACGGCGCAGACGTATTCCTCGGTCTTTCGGTGGGCAACATCGTAACGCAGGATATGATCCGCCGTATGGCTGAAAACCCTATCGTGTTCGCGATGGCCAATCCCGACCCGGAAATCTCGTACCAGGAAGCCGTGGAAGCCCGGCCCGACGTCATCATGGCTACCGGGCGATCGGATTTCCCCAACCAGATCAACAATGTGCTCGGTTTCCCCTATATATTCCGTGGCGCTCTTGACGTACGCGCTACCGAGATCAATGAAGCCATGAAGCTGGCGGCAGTATATGCCCTTGCCAACCTGGCCAAAAAACCTGTCCCCGATATTGTCAATATCGCCTATAACGAGGAGAGCATAGCTTTCGGCAGACAGTACATTATCCCGAAACCTGTAGACCCGCGGCTGCTGACCACTGTTGCACCCGCAGTAGCAAAAGCGGCGATAGAAACCGGCGTAGCCCGTAAGGTCATTGAAGACTGGGAAGCCTACGAGCTGGAACTCGCATCCCGCCAGGGCAGGTTTGACAGGCTCTCCAGGGTGATCATCAGTAAAGCCAAATCTTCTCCGAAACGGGTGGTTTTTGCAGACGCTGAAAATCTCCAGGTACTGAAGGCCGCCCACCAGGTCAGGGAGGAAGGGATCGCCGTGCCCGTTTTCCTCGGAGACGAAAAAATCGTACGGAAGCTGATCAGGGAAAACAATCTTGACCTGGCTGACGTCCCGGTCATTTTTACCCAGTCGGAGGCCATGCGGCCTAAGCTTGAAGAATATGCCGCCAGGCTTTATGACCTGAGGAAACGCAAGGGATTATCGTCTTTCGAAGCCAACCGGCTGATGTATAACCGGAACTACTTTGGTTCCATGATGGTGGAAACAGGGGAAGCGGATGTGCTCATCTCCGGCTTGTCGCGCAACTACCCCGATACGCTCCGCCCGGCCCTCCAGATCATCGGCCGCGCACCCGGCGTCAACAGGGTGGCAGCTATGTATATCCTGCATACTCCCCACGGCCCGCTGTTCTTTTCCGACACGACCGTAAACCTGAACCCCACGGCTGAAGAAATCGCCGAAATTACCGAGCTGACGGCTAGTGCCGTAGAAAAATACAACATCAAACCCAGGATCGCTTTAGTAACTTACTCCAACTTCGGCAGTGCGAAGGGAGAAGACGCGGAGAAAATGAGCCGTGCCGTAGCCATTCTCAAAGCAAAGCACCCCGACATGGTCATCGACGGTGAAATGCAGGCCCACCTGGCGCTCGACACCGAATTGCTGAAAAAGAACCATCCTTTTGCCGACATTATCGACGGAGGAGCCAATACGCTTATTTTTCCCAACCTTTCCGCCAGCAATATCGCCTACAACCTGCTGAAAGAGGCAGCTCACCTGGAGACGATCGGTCCTATTCTGCTGGGATTGAAGAAGCCTGTGCACGTGCTGCAGTTGGGCAGCTCAGTAAGGGAGATCGTCAATATGGTGGCGACGGCGGTGGTGGATGCGCAAAATTAGCTCTTCACACTCCAAACTCCATTCTCGCCAGCGGACTCACCTTCTGATCGGAAAATTCCCCTTTTTCATATTTGAACGCCGCTGCCATGGCGATCATGGCCGCGTTGTCGGTACAATACTCGAATTTTGGGATATAGGTATTCCAACGCAGCTTCTCCCCCGCTTCAGTCACTGCATTCCGCAGCCCCGAATTGGCAGAAACTCCTCCTGCGATAGCAATCTCGCTTATCCCGGTCTGGCGGGCTGCCTTCTTCAATTTCCGCAACAGCGTCTCGATCAGCGTAAACTGCAGGCTTGCACAAAGATCATGGATACGCTCCTCCACAAAAGACGGGTTTCCTGATGATTGCTTCTGAATAAAATACAAAAAGGCCGTTTTAATACCGCTGAATGAAAAATCCAGTCCGGGGATTTCCGCTATGGGGAACTCAAAGGCGTGCGGGTCCCCTTCCGCAGCCAGCTTGTCTACCAAAGGTCCCCCCGGATACTCCAGCCCGATAATTTTGGCTCCTTTGTCGAACGCCTCCCCTACTGCATCATCCAGCGTCTCCCCTATGATCTCCATTTCAAGCGGGGCGGTTACTTTTACAATCTGGGTGTGCCCGCCGCTCACGGTCAGGCATAGAAACGGGAATGAAGGTTTGGGGTCGTCTATAAAATGGGCCAGTACATGAGCCTGCATGTGGTTGACCTCTATCAGGGGTATTTTTAATGCGAGGGCCATCGCTTTGGCAAACGAAACACCGACAAGCAGCGAGCCCAAAAGCCCCGGCCCTCTTGTAAAAGCGATCGCATCCAGGTCATTTTTTGCTAAATTTGACTGATCAAGCGCCTCGCGGACTACCGGGAGAATATGTTGCTGATGCGCGCGCGAAGCCAATTCCGGCACAACACCTCCGTATTGCTGGTGTATGAGCTGCGTCGAAACAACATTGGAACGGATTTTGCCGTTACTTATGACAGCAGCAGAAGTTTCATCGCAGGAAGATTCGATAGCCAGTATATGCATGGGGATCCACTTTGTTTGAACGCTTTCCCGAGGGGCGGTATGTCCTCAGTTGCCGGCGTAAATTAGTGGACAAAATTACACATTTTTGTGGGGTCGAAAGAAAAGTAGGTAAATGAAGCAATTATTGAAATCCCTGGGCAACGGACTTATACTGGCAATGATCTTGTCGTTGTTTGTGCTCGGGATTGTGACAATAGCCGTTCAGTTCCCTTCTGTCCAGACCTTTCTCGTCAGAAAAGCATCCGCTTATTTTTCCGAAAAGCTTCATCACCCCATCTCTATAGGCAGGGTGAACATCAAATGGTTTGATGTGATATCGCTGCAGCAGGTCTCGGTCAGGGACGGCAGGAACGAGCACATGATCGAAGTAGAACGGCTTGACGTGGATTTTGATGTGCTGGGTCTCACCGGCCGGAAACGACCGGGTGTATTCCTCGATGAGGTGCTTCTCTTCAAGCCGGATGTCAACATCCAGAAAAACGTTGTTACCGGAGAGCTCAACATCGACGAGTTCATCGCGAGCATCGCAGCGCTGACGCAAAAAAAAGACACTACTACCAAAAAAAAGAACACCTTTGGAATAGGTAAAGCGCAGATTGTCGACGGGATTTTTCATTTCGGGGATAAAAGAGTCCCGGCTGTGACCGACCCGCTGGTTTTTGATTTCAAGAACTTCATCCTGGACAACCTGCAAAGCGAGCTTCTCGATTTTTCCCTGTCAGGCGACACGGTAACATTCCAGACCATCGGGATGACCGCCAAAGACCGGCATACGGGCCTTACTATCGACCGGCTGGATACCCGGTTCAGCTTCTGCCGGAAAGCAATGGAGCTGGCGGACCTGGATGTCCTGGCCGGCTCGTCGCATATCAGAAATTATCTCGCTTTCCACTACGATCACCCTTCTTCTTTCAACGACCTTAACAATAAAGTGGAGATCGAAGCCCGCTTCGCCGATTCGAGGATCCACTCCGACGATATCGGCTATTTTGCCAAATACCTGTTTTCACTCGACGAAACCTGGCAGGTGACGGGCAATTTCAAGGGAAAGGTATCGGATTTCACCCTGAGCAACCTGAATATGCGATTCGGCGAACGCAGTGTTCTGAAAGGCGAATTCACCTTTCGCGGTCTCCCTGAATTCGGAACGACAGGTATGTTTTTCAAGCTGCAGGACAGCCATATCTACCCCGGCGACCTGGTGCAGTACCATCCCCCCGCCGGCTTTCACAAGACACTTCAGAAGTTCGGTAATATCCGGGCGAACGCCATCTATGCCGGATCGATAGCCGATTTTACGGTAAAAGGCCAGTTCCATACCGACATCGGCTATCTCGATACCGACCTCGTATTTCATGCCAGGGAGTCGCACAATACCACCTACAAAGGCTACCTGAAGACGCAGAATCTTGACCTCGGCGCCGTGCTGGATAATACGGAAACCTTTCAGAAGCTCGATTTTGCAGGGAACATAGACGGTATCGGGATGACGCTCCAGTCGGCAAGCTCCCACGTTTCCGCTACGGTAGCCCGTATCGGGTTTAAAGGATATGATTATAAAAATGTTACGTTCGACGGTAACCTTCAAAAATCATTCTTCAAGGGTATGGTAGGATCGGTCGACCCCAATATGGTTTTTGAGCTCAACGGTATGGTCGACTTTACCGGGGAGAGAAATCATTATAACTTTGACGGGATATTCGAACAGGTCAACCTGGGCACGCTGGGCTTCACCAAAAAACCGCTGCGGCTGCATACCAGGGTTAATATCCGTGCCGACGGCAATACACCCGACGATCTGACAGGCAAGGTGAGCCTGACCGATATATACCTGCTCAAACCCGAAAATGACAGGAACCTCCTGCTCGATTCCCTTACCCTTACCACCGGTATCGAAAACGGCCTCTACCAGCTCTCCCTCTCCAGCGATGTTGTGAGCGCGGAAATAGCCGGGGATTTTATCCCGACGCAGGCCGTTGCCGATATTAAAAAGCTGCTGGAAGAATACAGGCTGTTTTTTGCGGGGAATGAATCGGACAGGTCTGCCTACTACGCGAACAAGTCTGTGTCCGACTCGGTAGACAGAAGATATAAGATCGATTATAACCTGAAAACCGGCGATATGACCGGCCTGATGGATTTCCTGGCCCCCGATGTATACATATCTGAAGGCACCAGCCTTTCCGGCTTCCTCCAGATGGACAATACATCGCTTGTAATGGTGGAAGGCAAGGCCGATACCCTGCGGTGGGCGGGGAATTATATGTACGGTACGGAGCTCGATATTTTCTTCTCCAAGTTCGTTAAAAATCCGGAAGTACTGGCATCGGCCAACCTGGTCTCTCACCAGCAGGCCGTCGGCTCGGTCCTGAAGCTGGAGAAGCTTTTCGTAGATGCTACCTGGGAAAACGACCATATTCACTTCGTGTCGAATGTAAGGCAGACCGGCGCGGGCAACAAGGCCGCTCTCAACGGGAATCTCGATTTTATAGCCTCCGGAATAAAAGTAAACCTGGAAGAAGGTTCCCGCTTCCTGCTGCTGGACGAGGAATGGATGGTAAATCCCAAAAACCAGATCCTATTCGAGGGGCCCCGGGTTACTTTTAAAGATGTTTCCATTGCCAACGGAAGATCGCGTGTTTCCCTGGAAGGAAGCACCGGTAATAAAAGCGGGCAAAACCTCTCGGTCGAGATCAGGGACTTTAAGCTTACCTCCGTCAATCCTATTCTCAATTCCCGCTTCGACGGTATTATGGACGGGCTGGTCAATATAAGAGACCTGGATGTCGGGCAGGAAATGGATGTAAATTTTAAAATCGAAGGACTCCGGTACGATGAGCAGGAGCTGGGTAATTTTGTAGGAAAAGGCGACTGGGACAAGCTTAGCCGACGGCTGCAGGTAGCCGCCTACCTGGAAAAAAACATGCAGCGCACATTAAATATCTCAGGATTTTATGCCCCTTCCAAGGAAGAGAGCCCGTTAGAAATACGCGGAGACTTCAGGCAAATGGAGCTGAAGCTGATCGAACCCTTTGCTTCTTTTATCGTTTCCGGTATCTCAGGCCTTGCTTCGGGCACGGTTACTGCCAGCGGCTCGCTGAGAAAGCCCAGGCTCGGCGGCTTTCTCAACGTCGAGAAAGGGCGGGCAAAATTTGACTATCTCCAGGCGGTATTCACATTTGAAGACAAGATCTACTTCGGAGAAAACGAGATCGTCGTAAAAAAAATGGAATTAAAAGACCCTGAAGGCAATAAAGCCACTTTATCGGGAGGGGTCTACCACGATGGTTTCAAATTCCCTACACTGTCTTTCAACGCCGACTTCAGGGGATTCAAAATCCTGAATACAACTGCAAGCGATAACGACCTGTTTTACGGTACCGCCTATGTAACTGGTACGGCCGAGGTTTTCGGCCCGGCCGGCGACCTTACCATCAATTCCAACGCCACCAGCAACAAAGGCACCAGGATCTATATCCCGTTTGACGGCGCTACGGAGGTTACCCAGAAAGATTATATCCTGTTTGCCAGCCAGATCCAGCGCGATGCCGACAGCACGGGCACCAGGAGGTTCAGGCCCGCAGCCAAAAACGGGATAAAAATGAACTTCAACTTCAACATAACACCCGACGCCTATTGCGAGATACAGCTCGACCGGCAAACCGGCGATATCATTAAAGCCTACGGGACCAGCCTGCTGAACCTGAAAATCGATACCAAGGGAGACTTCGCTTTAACCGGCACCTACGAAATCGAACGGGGAGAATATACCTTCACCTTGCAGAATGCTATCCATAAGCGCTTCGATATCAAGCCCAACAGCCGCATCACCTGGACGGGTAACCCTATGGAAGGCGAAGTCAATATCAAAGCCGGGTATACCCAGCTGACCTCGCTGGCTGATATCCTCCCTACCGCTTCCAGCACTACCAACAATGCAGCCAGAACGCGGAGGTACCCGGTTGAGCTTATCATTACGCTTACCGAAAGGCTGATGTCACCGAAGGTCGGCTACAATCTTACATTCAAGGAGTATCCCAATATCCCGGAGTTCCGGAACGGGATTGCCATATTCGAAAACCAGCTCCTGAACGACGAGCAGGAGCTGAGCAAACAGGTGAGCAGCTTGCTGCTTTTCAATACGCTGCTCAGCCCCAATAACCCGCTGTTCGGAAACCAGTCGCAAAGCTTTGTCGGAAACAGTGTCAGCGAGCTTATCTCCAACCAGATCAGCAAATGGGCGTCTGCGCTTGACCAGAACCTGGAAGTGGGCTTAACGGGTCTGACCCTGGATGAGCACATGATGGATAACCTGCAGCTCAGGTTCTCTTACAGGTTTTTGAACGACAGGTTCAGAATCACGAGGGACGGACGTCTTACCAATGTACAGAACCAGTATGATGCCGCCAGCCTGCTCGGGGAATGGACGCTCGAATACTGGTTCACGCCTAACGGAAGTGTACGGGGCCGGGCTTACAATCGTAATATCCAGAATCCATTGCTGCTTAACAACACCCAAACCACAGCCGGCTTCAGTCTGCAGTTCAGCCATAGCTTTAACCGCTTCCTGGTACCGGCCCCGGTGAAAAAAGACTCGTCAGACGCCGATACCACCGCTATCGAAGTGCCGGTAGGCCGGGTACTTCCCAGGATTAAATGGGTGCCGCTCTCTATGGCCGGGAAATGATACGTCAGCCGCCCGATGATGGTCAGCTTTTCACTTCCTCCGGTTTTTTGACCACCATCAGCGTAAGCAAAGCCGCAAGAAAAACGGCTACGGACATCAGGATGTAAGATGCGTCGAAATTACCCGTAACGCCATTGAGATAACCCACCAGGTAGGCGCCTACGAAAGATCCCAATGCTCCCATACTGTTGATCAACCCGATCGCCCCTCCTGCGACATTGCGCGGTAATAGTTCTGTTATAACGGCAAAGAAAGGGCCGTAAGGAGCATACAAAGCCCCTCCGGCGATGACAAGCAAAACAAATGAAAACCAGAAATGGTCTGCCCCGCCAAGATAGATCCCCAGGAAAGCCAGCGCCGCTATCAGCAGGAAAGGCCATATAAAAACCCGCCGGTTCAGCGTTTTGTCCGAAAAATAGGACGCTCCCAGCATACCTGCAATAGCCAGCACATAGGGCACCGACGAAAGCCACCCGGTCGTCACAATGTCCATATCCGGCGCCGACTTGATAATGGAAGGCAGCCACATGACAAAGCCGTAAACCCCGAGGCTCCACAGGAAATACTGCATGCACAACAGCACGACCGGCCGGGATTTAAAAGCCTGCGCATAGTTTTTGACAGGTTTTATACCCTGCTGCTCCGACTGAAGCTCTTCTTCAACTGCCTGGCGTTCCGCAGGAGTAAGCCATTCTGCTTCCGAAGGCTTCTCACTGATCAGCTTCCACCAGACAAAAGCCCACAATACGCCGGGAAGCCCCTGGATGATAAACATTCCCCGCCACCCGAACGAGCTGATCAGGTAACCCGAAAGGACCGACATCCATAATACCGTAACGGGGTTTCCCAGAATAAGGAAAGTATTGGCTCTCGAGCGCTCAGCCTTGGTAAACCATTGGCTCAACAGGATCACCATGGCCGGCATAACCGCGCTTTCTACTACTCCCAGCAGGAACCTTATCGCGATCAGCGACCCCGTATTGCTCACCATACCGGTTGCTGCCGCAAGGCCGCCCCATAGGATCAGCGACCAGAAAATCAGTTTTTTAGCGCTTTTATGAGCCGCGTAATGCGCTCCCGGTATCTGGAAGAAGAAATACCCCAGGAAAAACAGCGAGCCCAGCAGGGATGACATTCCCTTGGTGATATTGAGATCTTCGGTCATTCCGCCCGCCGCAGCGAAACCAAAGTTGGCCCGGTCAAGGTAAGCGAGACTGTAGGTAATAAAAGCAATGGGGATGATCCGGTACCAACGTGAACGCGGAAGAGATGGTCTCATTGAAATGTTGAATTGGGGTTAAAAGTATCGTTGGTTATAAAAACAATTTATCTCAATAACCTACTGTAGCCGGAGAGGCTAAACCCGTATCATTCAGAATTCATGCATTTGAATTGTTCCCTGCTTCCCGGAGGCTCGTCCTGAAAGCAAAAATAGAGGCCGGGTTTTTCACCATGATGTCATCCCAGTATATCCCGAGACCGCGACTGGTCAGCTCTTTGCGAAAGGTCGTCATCAGGAAATCCAGACCGGGCTTTCCCCCGTAGCTCTTCCAATAGGTATTTCGCGCGGCATCCATCCCGACGGTAATCTGCCCCGGAAAATCGGGCAGCAGTATCTCCAGCAGCTGATAAGTATGGTTGACCTCCCCTTCCTTCCAGCGGAATGCGCTGTCGTATTCAACGCTCACGCCGCTTTGCAGCAAATCGCGATGATACGCTGCATCCTTGTAGCGGTCGACATGACTAATGACGACGTGCGAAAGATCCACTCCGAGTTTTTGAAACAGCTCTACCTGTGCGAAAGCAAGCTTTCCGGCATTGGTGTGCGTAAGCACCGGCGCACCGGTTTCCAGGTGGGCCTGCGCGACAGCCCTGAAAATCTTCTGCTGGTGTTCTGTTATCCTGTCGTCGCCGGTAGCCAGCTTGATGAGCCCTGCCCGGTGGCCGGTCCTTCTGACTACGGGACCATTGTAATCGAAAATATCTATACCTTCTTCTATATCAGCGATAAACAGGCCTGCAAGCTCGGTATCCGTATAGGAATAACGCCAATGCGACGGCGGATAGTAGATTTCCAGATGTATCCCTGTAGGCGCTACTATCTGTATCCCCGACCGCACGGATACCTCCGCCAGCTTCAATACATTCCGGCCGCAGTTTACCGGCATGGTGTCGACCATCGTGCGGCAACCGGCAGAATATAAAACCGACAATTCTTCCGTTACCTTTTCCACATCATTGATCAGGAAATCAGGATTTGCCAGTGTCGGAAAGCTGTCTTCTATAATGATATGCTCATGCGAATAGCAAATTCCCGCTTCCTCCGGCCGGATGTCGCCGTTAACAGTTCTTATAAAGCTCATTGTCTAAAAAATTACCTGTTGGCAGACCAGCCGTTACGGCTTGTATCCGCTGTCTTATCCGGAATTTCGAGCACGGCGCTCCTGGAAAAGAGTGTTTCTCTCAGGGCGGCTACCGAAATATCTTTTGCCGCCTCGTCATTTTCAAGCGACCGGGCCGCAGCAAACCCCGCCGCCTGTCCCATAGCCATCGTCTGTGCCATAGACCGGCAGGAAGCATGCGCATCGTGAGTAGCCGAAAAGCACCTTCCTACTACCCATGCCGAAACACTTCCCCTGGGCACTATACACCCGTAAGGTACTCCGTAAATGCCGGAGCCGGGTATATACTCCCAATGGGTCTCTTCACCGTTTTCAGGATCCAGCCGGTGATCTTCGATCGGCGCACCGCAAAGCAGGATACTATCCGCTCCGATCTCCGCAGCCATGCATTCCGCCTTTGTCAACCTGTGCTCGCCGTACACGCGCCGGGTCTCGCGGACCCCGATCTGGGTGGACAGACCTATAATATCTGAATTTCCGAAGCCGGGCACTTCCTGCTGGAAAAAGTGTTCGTATACAAAGGCCTGCCTCCGGCCTTCCACTTCCGCGCCGGTAAGATCTGCCGCATTCAGCCCCGAATATCCTGCCACTTTTACCGCCACGGTAGAAATGCAGCTCCTCGCATTCATTTCGTGGGCCGAGCCCTCTTTCCTCGGGAGCGCATGACGCCCCTGGGCCACTGCATCCTTCATCTGCCTTAGAAGTTTCTTCTTCCCGCCTGCCTTTTTGTACTCTTCCAGGTCCACATTGCTCATCCTGAATGTCGTAGTCATGCTTTGGGCAGGCTCAGATTCACCGGCTGTTTCATATTCGAAACCGGCCAGATGCGAAAAGTCCGCATCGCCGGTAGCATCGATCACACGCCGGGCCGTTATCTTGCCAAAACCGCCTTTGGTCCAGAAAATACAGGTGTACCCTTCACTTTCCGGAATAACATCTATCAGAGTAGTGTGCAAAAGATAACGTATGCCCTGCCGAAGAATAAGCATATCCCATACTCTCTTCAGGCGCTCCGGATTGTAGTTTACGCCCGTTCCCGCTCCGTACGTATTGGGCCGTAGAAAGATGCTCCCCGTTTTCTGCAGCTCATCGACTACAAGATCAGGCCATCCTCCCACTATTTTCCTGGGATTGCTGCCGGGGGTAAAAAAACCGTAAAAAGTATCCAGCATCTGGGTCGATGTTCCCCCGGGAAACCCGTAGCGTTCCAGCAGCATGACCGAATGACGCCCGCTTTCGGAAGCGGCGAGAGCAGCGCAGCAACCGGCCGATCCGGCGCCTGCTACCAGGATATCCACGCGGTCATAAAGCGGGATGTGCTGCGGGTTGATAATCATGCTCATGGCTCGTCTTTCGGGGCTACCGGTATGCTTTCACTTACATAGGACGGATAGCCAACCCTGGCGTAGAGCTGCGCAATCCGGTGAGCATGCTCGTCGTACGCAGCCTCGAAAAGCTCCGTGGCGCGTTGCGCTCCTACCTTATTGCTGGCAGTCAGCACTTTGGGCGGCTTTCCGGCCCTGGTAAGCATACCCGCCAGCTCCGCTTTAATGCTGTTGATAATAGCTGCTCCGCCTACCGTAGATCCCGGCGCAACAGGAGTTTCAAGTCCGTGGACTTCAACCATCGCATCGCCGACCGGCGCACCCGTATCCAGTACCAGGTCCGCAAAGTCCATCAGCTTCTTACCATCCGGGCGCCGGCTCGTGCTTTCCAGCGCATGCTGAAGCGTAACGACAGCCACTACCTTTACCCCGGCTTTCTGTAAATATTCCGCCATCTCTACCGGTACCAGGTTGCAGCCTCCCGACGAAATAACCAGGGCGGAATCCCGGTCGGACAGGTCAAAATTCCGGAGTATTCTCGGGGCCAGCCCGGGAACGTTCTCCAGGAACATGGCCTGCCGCTGCCCGTTAGCACCCACTACCAGGTTATGAAAAGTGAGCGATAATTCCACGATAGGGTTAAACCCCGGGAAGGAGCCGTAGCGGGGCCACATTTCTTCGACCATGATCCGGCTATGGCCGCTGCCGAAAACATGCACCATGCGCCCGGCCAGTATGGTTTGACTGAACCAGGAAGCAGCCTGCCTGATAGCGTCCTGCTGAAGCTCTACTGTATCTAAAAGCGTACGGACCTTGTCCAGGTACTGTTTTGAAAGACTTGTCATATATACTTCTATCTTATGGGGTAAACGACTCCGGCCGCAGCGCCGACGGCGCCCGACCATTCGTCAAAAAAAGCTTTCTCTACAGGCGTAGGGCTCCCGGCCGGCCTCCATTCGAACACGTCGAGAAATTGCCGGAGAGGCCCGAAAAGAGATTCTCCGGCAAGGGTAATTCCCCCGCCGATAATCACCAGGTCGGGGGAAAAGGTATTGATCAGGGATGCGATAGCTACGGCAAGATCACGGACGGAATTAAGCCACACCAGGCCGGCCAGCGGTTCTCCGAGATCGTATGCCTTTACAAGCGTCTCCGTATCCCGGTACCTGCTGAATGATCTGGCAGGCACCGTCGTATTGCCGATCGCATTCTCAAGGCTGCCCGGCATCTGCGTTATATCCGGATCCGTTCCCCGGCTGTCCAATGAAATATGCCCGAGATGCCCCGCCCTTTTCAGGAACCCCTCATAGAGCTTTCCGTTTAACCACAGGCCGCCTCCTACTCCTGTGCCGAGGGTCAGCATCACTATATTGCTCAACCCTTTTCCGCATCCGTAATGTGCCTCGGCGAAGAGCGCGGCATGCGCGTCATTCAGGATACTGACAGGTTTTTGGAGAAAATCAGCCCAGTCGAAATGCTCCAGCCCCGACATCCTGCCCGGCATATTCGCTATGGACCGGCCATTGGCTGCCACCAGTCCCGGAGCAGCTATGCCGACTCCTGCCACAGGCGCTTTCGAACGGGCATACAGGCGTTCCTCCATTTCCCTCACAGCGCCCTGCCAGCTTTCCGGCAGGCTGTCGTCGGTTTGCATGACTTCAGTATGAAGCAGGCTTCCCGAACCGCATTCCAGTAATACGCCCTTTATACGGGTCCCGCCGAGGTCAATGCCGATTGCATTTACATGTGCCTTTTCATTGCTCATACACCATCTCCGATCTGTCCCTCACTAAGACTCCATCCGCCGTCTACCGAGAGCACCTGTCCGGTCGTAAATCCCGATGCATCCGACATAAAATATATTGCTGCACCGTCCAGGTCGGTCACATCGGCTACCCTGCCGCCATCTAAAGGCTGTTTGGTTTGTATAAATGAAAGAATGTGCTCATCGTTGCAGGCCCTTTCCGACATAGGCGTCTCGACCAGTGCCGGCGCGATGGCATTCACCCTGATATTATGCCTCGCATAGTACGAAGCCACCGACTTCACAAAACCCAGAACTGCCGATTTTGAAGCTGCATAGGCATGAGTCGAAAAATATTCAGGCGACGGCGAATAGCTTAAAACAGAAGTCATATTGAGTATGGTACCTTTTTGCCCGAGGCGCATAAACGCTTCTACGGCGGCTTTATTGGAAAGCATAAGGGAAGTAAGGTTCAGGCTGAAGGTCTGCTCCCAGGCATCCCTTGAGAGATTGTGCAGCGGTCCGTCGCCGAATCTCCTGCCGCTTCCGCCCGCCACATGATAAAGTCCGTCAAAACCGCCAAACACGCTGATACACAACTCTATGGCGTCAGTTGCAATATCATCTTCCCTTGCATCCCCGACCATACTGACGCCCTTGCCTTGAAGATCGTCTTCCGCCATGCCGCAGGTATATTCATCAATTCCGACTACTACCACGCTGGCGCCCTGCCTGACAAAGGCTTTCGCTGCCGACAAACCTATTCCTGTCGTCCCGCCGATGATTACGATCCTTTTATCTGTCAGCCATAGATCCATACAGTTCTGTGCTTAGTTTTACAAATATTGACCATAAAAAAAACCACCCCTACTTATTCCCCACGGGTCAGGAAAGCCACAATATCAGCCAGCTTCTGCTCTTCCAGGCCCAATGTTCCCGGATCAGGCATCAGCGTACGCATTTTCTCACGACTTACCACATCCTTCGCTACCACCGTAAC
Organism: Spirosomataceae bacterium; assembly: GCA_037191015.1. Lineage (GTDB taxonomy): Bacteria > Bacteroidota > Bacteroidia > Cytophagales > Spirosomataceae > Ravibacter. The sequence goes on along the minus strand of JBBCKD010000019.1, from coordinate 53,837 downwards.
GCGTTTCCCCGAAGCCTCCTTTACTACCAGGTGCTCGCCTTCGCTTTGCAGGAATCCATACACCATGCTTCCGTCCTTCATAGTGATCATGAGCGGCTCATAACCAAACATAATGTCAGCGTCGGGGTTCACGATCGCATCCAGCAAAGCCCTCCGGTCGAACTTATTCCTGATATCGGTCAGATCCGGCCCTATATCCGCTCCTGTCAAAGCCCCCATCTTATGACAGGAAGCACAGTTGGCGGCGAATAGCTGCCTTCCCTCTATGGGGTTTCCCTGTAATTTGAGAATTGCCGGTATACTAAAGCTCCGCTCCCCCTTCGACCGCTTAAAATATTCTCCCGCCACTACCCTTACCGCCTGATCGGGGTTAGAAAAAATATTGGCAGCAATCACTTCGGTTACCTCCGGCGACAACCGCTTTCCTGCGGCGAGCGGGAATAGCAGCTTCGCACCTTCAGGATCACGTGCGAGCGCTACGGCAGCCGCTTCCTGCTCCTGCAAAGGCGTATTTGAAGAGGTGATCTTCTGACGCCATGCCTTAACTTCTTCAGAAAGCTCTTCCACCTGCTTTTTAACTTCGTAGAATCCTGCCCAGTCATTTCCTGCCCTGAAAGTAAGCCACCAGTCGGCGTATGCGGCTACCTCCGGGTTCTGGGCCTGCTTCCTGATATTGATCATCGACTCTGCCGCCTGCTTGCCCGGTATAAACGCTAAAGCTACGATCGATTCATTTCTTTCTTCAACCGTCAGCTTATCGAGGAGCGCGCGCTTCTGAAGCGCCCCGGCAGATTCCGGAGGATGCAGGCGCCATACCAACGATACCATTCTCCGGTCCCACTGCTCAGGGTCTTTACCGAAACGCTCCAGCAACACGGGATAGATCTTTGATTCCTTACCTTCCATACCGGCTCCCAGCGCCTCAAGGTACCAGCGATCTTTGCCGTCATACCGGTCAGCAAGACGAAGCAAAAGGTCCTGGCAGGAAGACAAAGGGATATCCCGGAGAGAGAGCGCCACTTCTCTGCGAACAGCCGGAGAAGAATCATCCACCAGCATACGGGCATATGGTAAAACATCCTTTGAGGCAGAACGCAGCGACCTATACGCCACCAAACGGAGCCCGGGATCCTTGTCGCGGAGCATTTCTTCCGCCTTTGCCGTACCACGATTGCCAAGTCTTGGCAACAACCATATGATCCTCGCACGATGATAGGGATTCGTAGTTTTTCCCAGTACCCGTAATACGTCCGGCAGCACGCGATCTCCCTGGCCTGCCAACCTGCTGAATCCTGCATTACGCACATTTACCGCCGGGCTCAGAAGTGCCTGGACCTGCCCTTCTGTCTTATCCAGGTTAAATACCGGCATTTTAAGGCGTTTGTTTTTGGGAGCAACCCGGTATATCCGGCCGTAACCCGTAGTATCGTGCATAGCGTGCCCGCCCACGATAGGGTCGTACCAGTCTACGACATAAACAGCGCCATCGGTACCGACCGCGACGTCGCTGGGCCTGAACCATTTCCTGCTATCGTTGTCCAGAGCATCCCACCTGTAATTTTCTGTAGATTCGCTAAGGGAAGAGGCAAAATTGATACGGCGGGACAGATCGAAGCCGGCTCCTTCAGACGAAGGTTTAAAGCCGAATACCACATTACGGCCTGCGTCTGCGCTTAACACCATCCCGCGGTACTCCTTCCCCAGGTAATCGTCTTCGTAAAACGCGACGCCTGTCGGTGCGCCCGACCCGGTAATATGTCCCGACGGTATGACGCCGGGATCTTCCTGGTGCCAGTGAGCGGTGGAGATATCCTGTCCCGGACGCTGATCCGCCCGCCAAGTGCGGCTGCCGTCGGCACTGAAAAAGCCGGCGTTACCGGTTTCCATGAGCCAGGAAGTACGGCAGGCCGCAACTTCGTCGTCGTTATCATTCTGCCACATATTGCCGTAGGAGTCAACCGCAAATTCATAGGCATTCCGGAAATTGTGAGCGAGCACCTTCAATCCTTTCCCGTCGGGATCGATGCGGAGCGCCAGCCCGCCGGTCCAGATCCGGCCGTCGTCGCTTACCAGGCCGGGTTTGTTATCTTTGTTATAAGGTGTTCCGCCGTTATAAACGCTTCCTGAACGCAGCGTCCATCCTGCATGATCCGTGACTATATGTGGACCGGCATTTCCTGTATTGAAATACCATTTCCCGTCCGGACCGGCAATAACCGAATGCAACGAATGATCATGATCATACCCGCCGAAGCCGGTCAGGAAAACTTCTTTCTTATCGGGTTTGTCGTCGCCGTCCTCGTCGGTATAGACGATGATTGAAGGTGCGGAAGAAACGATGACCTTATTACCGATTACCGCTATTCCGACGGGAGACTGCAAATCTTTATCCTGGACGAAGACAGTCGATTTATCCGCCTTTCCATCACCGTCAGTATCCTCCAGGATGACTACGCGGTCGCCTTCCGGGTGACTCAGCTTACCGGGAGAATTATTCTTAAAACTACGATAATTGACAGCCTCCGCTACCCAGATGCGTCCGCGGTGATCAATATCAATACTTGTCGGGTTATAAAACATCGGGCTTTCCGCCCACAGGCGCGATTCAAGGCCGTCGGGCACGCGCAGGTCGTCTGCTCCGCCGGATGGAGCCATCCCCGAATAGCCGCTGAGCAATACAATAAAGAAAATACTGAATCCCTGCACAATACGGGCTCTTTGCTTCGACCATCTGATGGAGGTGTTCTCGTGCTGCATGCTATCGGCTGATTTCTGATCGCTTAAATTTCCGGGAATATCTTTCTCAGGTATTTGCGGTTAGCTATATAGCTTTCCAGCATATTCCCTCCTTTTGGCACTGCCCCTTCTATATGTATCCACCCGCGGTAACCAATTTCGTCCAGTACTTTCCGTACTCTGGGAAAATCAACAACTCCCTGGCCGAGCAAAGCTTCATTTTCTTTCATGTGTACCTCACAGATATGTTTATTCAGCCAGGAGATCTCGCGATAGATATCGTAGCCCATTTTCGTGGAATTCGCCACGTCATAGTACACTTTCAGATGGCTTGATCCTACCGCCTGGATGATATCCATATGCTCTTCGGCACTCAGCCACGACTCGATTCCCAGGAAGACATCCGCAGCCTCCGCTTTGGGAGCGACGCGTTTCAGACGACGGATCACTTCCTTCTGTCCCTCCGGGTCGTTTTTCAAATCCCCGTTTCCAAAAAAAGCAAGCAGGATCACTTTGCACCCCATGGCTTTAGCCACGTCAATGCTATCGCTTACCCAGGCTTCCGTTCTCGGGTCGGATTTATACGGCACACTGTTCATTTCGCCGATCGCCAACCCGCCGAACTTAACACCGGTCGCCGCCGAGGCCTCCCGGTATGCATTTTGTACCTCGGGCCTCCTGAGATGCATGTCATTGGCCACAGTGCCCAGGCTCAATTGCACACCATCCAGGCCGATCTTCTGCGCGGTATACAAAGCCTCAGTTTTACTGTGCCCGCCAATCGACCAGTCGCAGGCACCTATGCAGAACCCCTGCTCTTTCTTTTCTTCATCCCGGGACGGGGGCAGGGAAACAGACGCCGTCAGAAGTGTCAGATCCCGGATCGCCTGACGCCGGTTGATTTTTTGCGTTTCCATCAATCTTAGATCATTATGTAGTTTCGCCTGGCAAGCCCGGATCATTGCCCGGCTGCTTTTCCACCTCGATAATCCGGCCTGTGTGCTTTTCTTTCAATATCAGCTTCACAGTACCATAATGTGTCATTTCCTCTTTAATCAGGTAATGACGATCGTCATATTCCTTTACCAGGCCGCGTTTTTCGGTTGATTCTTCTCCCCGCCATACCTCCAGCTGCACCGGCTCCCACTGTTTTGTTCTGGCCGACCGGTAAGCCGCATCCATTACAGCATTCACGACATAGCCGTCGTAAAAGGTCTCGGCCGGCGTAGTCCCCCTTTCCATACAATTAAACATCTCCGCAAACATGGTGTTGTACCCGAGCTCATGGACTTCATCCCCTACCGGAAAAACCCAACCCTGGTTACTTTCCGCTTTTTCCGCAACATAGCCGTTGCCTTGCCCGGAAGTAAAGATTTCGAAACCGGTACGGAGAAAATTATTGACCCAGATGGTTCCCTCCGACCCCATTACTTCATCCCTCAGATCCAGTCCGCCGCGAAACGTCCAGCTCACTTCAAACTGGCTGACGGCCCCGTTTGCATACCGCACCAGCCCGACGGCATTATCCTCTGCCTCAATGGGCTTCACCAACGTATCGGCCCAGCACATCACTTCCACGGGCTTTACATCTTTCCCTATATAGGCTCTTCCGATTTCTATGCAATGGCATCCCAGGTCGACAATCGCTCCCCCGCCGGCGGCTTCGCTATCCCAGAACCAATCGCTGTGCGGCCCGGGATGGGCTTCGCGGGAGCGGGTCCAGAGCACCTCACCCAATGCTCCTTTCCTGACTGTCTCCAGCGCCTTCAGCGTTTTAGGCGTATAGAGCAAATCCTCGAGATACCCATGAAACAGGCCGGCGTTCTCCACTGCCTGGAGCATACGCAGCGCCTCTCCGGCGTTCCTGCCGAGGGGCTTGGTGCATAAGATTGCTTTTTTTGCCTTTACACAAGCCATTACCGCCTCTTCATGCAGGTAGTTGGGCAAGGCTATCACTACGACATCGGCATCCGAGTCATTGACCGCTTCTTCAAGCGATGTAGTCCATCCAGGCACCTGGTAGTCCCGGGCCAGTTGCTCTGCGCTTTCTTTACGTCGCCCGTAAACAGTGACAATACGGTCCCTGCTTCTCAACCCGTGCAGGGAGTCGGCATAAAACCTGGCGATGAAGCCTGAACCTAAAAGGGCAATTTTTGCCATAACATCCTCATCTATATAAAATTCTTAACTTATCTGTTTCAAGCCTTTCTTAACTATCCTTAATTTCTTAATGGTTCAGGAAATAATAAACCATTAAGGCATTAAGAGTATTAAGCGTCACTTTAAAACTCCTGCAGAAACTGCCTTCTGAACTGCCGGGGCTGCATACGGTAAATATTCTTGAAGTACCGGTTAAAGTTCGACAGGTTGTTAAAGCCGCTTTCATAGCAAATGTCGCCGATCCCCTTTTCGGTTTGCATCAGCAGACCGGCGGCATGTCCTACCCTGAGCTCGAGCACGAAAGAAGAAAACGTCTTGCGCGTCCGCTGCTTGAAATACCTCGAAAAGGCCGAAGGCGTCATATGGGCAAGCCCTGCTGCCTTCTCCAATGTTATATCCTCCCTGAAATGCCTCCCGATATATGTCATTACCCCCTGAAGCCGTTCTTCGTCAATTTCATGATGTTCCGCGATCCCCGCAGATGAAACCGTGCGGAAGTCGGAACGTTGACAGGATGCCATGATATCGAGTATCTCCATGAATTTCATCCAGCGTTTAAATCCCTTCAGTTCAATAATCTCATGGAGCGCCTCAGATGCCTGCCGGTTGGCTTCTCCGAGAAATTCCAGCCCGTACCTGCTGCGATTGAGCATATTCCGGATGTGTTCCATTTCGGGCAGGTCGAGCAGATTATCGCTGATCGAATCCTCCCGGAAATGGACTACAATCGAGCGCGCCCTGAGCATCGACTGTGCATCGTAGTGCTCTTCGCTGTTACGATAGGTATGAGGAAGGTCGGGACCGATCAGCACCAGGTCTCCTTCCCTGAAATCGGTAATGCTATCACCGATAAAGCGCTTTCCCCTGCTCTCGGTCACCAGCACGATTTCGTATTCGGGATGGTAGTGCCACGGAGTGGGGTAATAACCGTATTCGAAATTGCATACGACAAAAGAATGCCCCTTTTCTCTCGGCAAATGTTCCAGCATTGGCTTCATCCTCTCAATAAATGGATAGTGTACGTCCTGAAGACAAATATTTTTTGCACCTGCATGATATCCGGCAAACCGGATTGCCGCTAATACCGGTGTGAAGGTACTGGCAAAGCCGATACTATTCTAGCAAAATTTTTATAATATTTGATACTTTTTTGACCAAACAGGCCTGAACCTATCCTTTGTAGGTCCTGTTTTCCTCCAGGAGCGGGAAGCTCAGCGTAAATGTGGTCCCGGAGCCCGTTTCAGACTGGACGTCTATTCTGCCGCCATGGGAGTGGACAATGCTCAGCGTGGTGGCCAGTCCTATACCCATCCCGGTTTTCTTGCCGGTAAAATAAGGCTCGAAAATCTGCTGCATCACTTCTTCGCTGATGCCGCATCCGTTATCGGCGATCAGCACTTTCAGCTCTTCTCCCTGTATTTGCAGGCTTACGGTCAATAAGCCGTCGGCCTCTTCAACTGCTTCTATGGCATTGTTGATCAGGTTGAGGTATGCCAGCTGAAGTGACGTCTTATCCAACCCGATCTTAGGAATATCGGGGGCATACCGCTTCAGCACGGTAATTTTTTTTAGCTGCAGGCGGTCGTTGGCCGCTGCGAGCGCTTCATCCATCACTTCACTCATATCGCCGGGGACGAGATTGACTTCCCCGGGCCTCGATGACTGGAGCAGCTGTGTGATAAGCTCGTTGATCCGGCCGCAATTCCGTTTAATGATCTGGGTGTAGAAACGAAACTCATCATCTTCGAATTCCGATTCCAGTTGCTCGGCAGAGAGCGTTATATTGGTGAGGGGATTTCTTACTTCATGGGCAAGCATCCTTATCAGGCGACCCGACACGGCGATCTTTTCGGAAAACAGGCGTTCTCTTTCAGATTGTCTCCTGGAAGTAATATCGCTCATCCGGCATTGCACATACTCCCGTTGGCCGTCTCTTTCCACGCTGCCTGAGAATATACAGATCCGCTTGTCGCCGCTGCCCGTTTTTAAGGTGACCTCCGCGTTGGCTACTTCGCCGCCGGCTATCAGTATTTTCCATATTTCCCTGAAGTTTGAGGAAACGATCAGGACCGGCAGGCTGAGCCCTTTCAGCTGCCAGGAGTTATAGCCCGAAAGCTCCTGCGCAGAATGATTGAAATCGAGGATATATCCCTGGGTATCGGCGGTGAAAAGCATATCGCCCGATTCCTCGAAAATCTTCCGGTACCTTCTTTCGCTTTGCTGGATCGCTTTTGTGAATGACGTACGTTCCAGCGAGTACCTTATGCTCCTCTGCAGCGACTGCGCGTTCAGCTCGCTTTTTACCAGGTAGTCGGTGGCTCCCGTTCTCAGGCTCTGGATGGCCGCCGACTCGTCATTTCTGCCGGTCAATAGTATGATCGGGCATTCGCATTGGTATTGAAAAGCTTTCCTGATCAGGTCAATGCCCGTGTATTCCCCCAGGTAAAAATCAAAAAGATAGAGATCATGCTCTTTCCTCTTCAGGTATGACAGCGCTTTCTTATAGTTTGAGCACCAGGTAAGCTCGAACTCCAGGTTCGGTATCTCCCGGAAACAGGCTTCTGCCAGGAAAAAATCGTCTTCATCATCGTCGACATAAAGAATCCGGAGAGGGCTGTCTGACATATTAATATTAGGTATTAGGTGTAAGGTTCTACACCGGGCCGTTGCCCTGGCTGAGCGGCAGCCTGATTTCTATCGTGGTTCCCTTACCCGGCGCGCTATAAGCCTTTATCGTCCCGGAGTGCACCTCCGCAATCTTTTTGGCGACCGCAAGCCCTATTCCCGCGCCCTCGTACTCGGCCCGGCCATTCAGCCGGTGGAAAAGTAAAAAGACCCGGTCGGCATGCTCATTGTCAAAACCGATACCGTTATCGATCACGCTTATCCTCACATGCCTGTGGAGGAGGTCAACTTCGCTGCTCACTACGATCTCCGCCGCACCATCTCCCGGCTGGAATTTCAAAGCGTTCGAGAAAACTTCCCTGAATAACTGGTGCAGCAAACTCTTGTTGGCTTCCACTACAGGCAATTTCCCTGGAGAGAATTTCATTTTCTGCCTACCGGAAGCCTGCAGAGTGCTCTGAAACGCATCCTGGACGATTTCGGAAAGATCACACTCTGCAAATGTACCCGTCTGCTGCCCTATACGGGAAAACGAAAGCAATCCTGTCAGCATGTTCTGCATCCGGCCGGTCGCGCTCATCATCCGCGTGAGATACATGCTGTTTTCCTCACCGAGCATCTCCTTATTCCTCTCAATCCTCTCTCCGAACGAAATTATCTTCCTGAGCGGCTCCTGCAGGTCGTGCGATGCAATAAAAAGGAAATCTTCTATTTCTTTATTTGCCTTGCTTTCCGGCGAGGCGTCCAGAAGCGTGAAAATATACCCCCCGTCTTCCGCCTCCTTTTTTATCACCTGGTAAGTCTTTCCGCCGGGCAGGCTCAGCACTTCTTCATTAAAACGCAGGGGCAGGCTGTATGCCCCGCTTAGCTCATTCCACGATCTGCCGTCCGGCTTTCCCAGGATTTTCCCGGCTTCCTCATTACCATACTCGCAAATAAGATCGTTAGTGTCGTCTGCTTTTTGAAACTTCAGTATAGCACACCCTACTGCATTCATTAACTGTTCTTCCGCGGAACTCATTTTCATATTTATTGTCAAACTTTATTGCATGTCGAGCTGCTTCATTTTATTATATAACGTCTTCCTGTCTATGTTCAGAATACGGGCAGCCTTACTTTTATTAAAATTAACCTGCTTCAGCACTTTCATTATCATTTCGTATTCCGCTTCATTTACGGCAAGCTTGAGATTCGGCGCGTCGGCCTCCATTTCCTCGGCTTCCGATATGAGCTCTTCTTCGTCGGCTTCCGTTTCGAGGTAGGCCAGTTTGGGGTAGTTGGCTATCTCGAACGGCAGCGCCTTTTCCTCTATGAGCTCCCCGTCCGTGAGCAGCGTGGCCCGTTTGATTACATTTTTGAGCTCCCGGAGATTCCCGGGCCACCCGTAGTTCATAAAATCGTTGATTACTTCCTTGCTGTAGCCTTTTACATTTTTACCCAGCTCCTTATTGGTTTCGTCCAGGAAGGCCTGGGCAAACAGCATCAGGTCTTCTTTCCGATCCCTGAGCGGAGGCAACTCTATGGTAAACTCGTTGAAACGGTAATACAGGTCTTCCCTGAACTTTTTCTTTTTCGCCGCCTCAAACAACTTTTCGTTGCTCGCTACGATAATACGTACATCAAGGTCGATCTCTTTAGTACCGCCTATACGCCGCATTTTTCGTTCCTGAACGACCCGCAGCAACGCTACCTGGACTTCGTAAGACAGGTTTGCGACTTCATCCAGGAATAGGGTTCCCCCGTTGGCCATCTCAAAATGCCCGAGCTTGGTGTTAAGGGCGCCGGTAAAAGATCCCTTTTCATGACCGAACAATTCGCTGCCGGCCAGCTCCTTGGAGATCGCGCCGCAATCCATAGCTACAAAAGCCTGGTCCCGGCGATTGGAACGGTTATGTATTTCATGGGCGATCGCTTCTTTCCCCGAACCGCTCTCCCCGTAAATAATGACGCTGTAATTAGTCGGCGCCACCAGGTCGATCTGCCTGAAAAGCTGCTGGGCCTGCGCGCCGGTACCCATCACATATCCCGCTTTTACAAGAGGCCTGACCTGCCGGGATGCCTGCTTTCCTTTTTCGCCAGTATCCCGGGAAGCCTCTGAAGCGTGCTGTTCCGAACGAGAAGCTTTTTCTTTCTGCTTCTCCGCATCTTCCAGGGCTTTGTTGACGGTTACCAGGATTTCCTCCGGGAAAAGCGGTTTAGTGATATAGTCATAGGCGCCCAGCTTCATGACGCTTACAGCATCTTTAATATCGGAATACCCGGTGATGATAAGTACAGGAATCTGCGGTGACCGCGACTTGATAGTCACCAGGAGATCAGTCCCCGTAGAATCTCCCAACCGGAAATCCGTCATTACAATATCAGGTTCAAACTCCTCCAGTAACTGAAGCCCTTTCCTGCCCGACTGAGCAGTCTCGACCAGAAATTCCTTTTTGGTCAAAAAACGCTTCAGCAACATACATATATCTATTTCATCATCAATAACCAGTATTTTCTTCATGTTATCGTTTAAGGTTCACTTCTGCAGGAGGGGTGCTCCTTTATGACTTTACGAAGGGAAGACCGCATTCCCCCTTATTTTTTCTTAATTAAAGCACACTTCGGAGAAATTTTCCCCGTCCGGCCATGTATTTTATATCCTTACTCTCAGCCTCGCGGTAGGAAGCCCCAGTTGCTCCCGGTACTTGGCCACCGTTCTCCTGGCAACCTGGTAATCCCTTTCCGCCAGCATCTCGGTAATTTTCTGATCATTAAGCGGGTTCCTTTTATCCTCCTGCTCTATAATTTCCCTGATCGCCTCCTGGATCGCGCGGTTGCTTACTTCCACTCCCATTTCGTTGGCCACGCCTTCGGTAAAAAGATCTTTCAGTAATACAATGCCAAAAGGTGTCTGCACATACTTATTCGTGGTCACCCGCGACACGGTCGAGATATCCATCCCTATGATGTCTGCCACATCTTTGAGGATCATAGGCTTGAGCAGCTTTATGTTGCCGGTCTGAAAATATTCGTGCTGCAGTTTAACAATGGCCTTCAGCGTGCTCAGCATGGTGTTTTCCCGCTGCTTGATGGCATCAATAAACCACTTTGCCGAATTGATCTTACCCTTCAGGAATTGCCTGGTCGCTTTATCCTTTTTTTCGCCGGCCATCTCTATAAAAAAATTGTTCAGCCTCAGGGGCGGGCTGTTCCCCCAGGTAAGCTGCACCTCTATCTCACCGTTGCTTGTATAGGTCAGCAGGAAATCCGGCTTGATGTTCTCGTTGATCATCGTGTCGTTCCTGAGACCGGAGGAAGGTTTGGGATTGAGAGAGACGATAATCTGCAGCGCTTCTTTCAGGTCCTGCTCGCTGATCTCCAGCACCCGCATGATCTTCTCGTAGTTGCGGTTACCGAGCTCTTCAAAGAGATTTTTTACAATTCTTCTGGCAAGCTTCAGGCCGGGAGTTTCCTCATCGGTCCTGAGCAGCTGGAGCAGAAGGCACTCTTTGAGGTCCCGGGCGGCAATTCCGGGAGGATCCAATTGCTGAATCAGCTTCAGCATATCTTCTACTTCCTCCGCTTCGATATAAATACTGTTGGCAAACGATATATCGTCGGCAATCGAGTCGCAGTCCCGCCTCAGGAAACCGTCTTCATCCAGTGAATCAAGGATAAAATCCGCAATAAACTGCTGTCTCTCATTCAATGCCAGGAAGTGGACCTGCTGCTTGAGATCTTCCCTGAAAGAGACCGAGTCCACAATAGGCCTCGTATACACCTCATCATCAGCCGAATAGTTATTGGAAGTAGTTTTATAAGAAGGAATATCGTCATCCCGGAATTCATCCCAGTCATAGTAGTCCTGAACAGCAGGCACCTCTTCCCCGCCCTTGCCGACTGTCTCTCCCGGATCTTCTGCCTCCTGTGCTTCCTGAACCTGCTCGTCCCGCCCCTCTTCCAGCACCGGGTTAATCTCCATCTCTTCCTTTATCCTCTGCTCAAGCTCCATAGTTGTCAGGTGGAGCAGGTTCAGCATCTGAATCTGCAACGGGGAGTACTTTAAAGTCTGTTTTTGTACCTGAGCCTGTCTTTGCATGAATAATTTACTATTTTACGCCGGTTATGAGTTCAACACTTGTTGCGATACTCAAATATGAGTATAAAATTCCACATTTAGCGAATAAACCTTATTAAACTAATTTGCCGGATTAGCGATGAACTTCAAACTGTACCAGGCACCCAAGTTCAGGTTTGGCTTCCGCGATTCCCACACACTGTTTCGCCTGTTGTTCCTGGTACCCATTTTCCTGATAATGGCGCTTTCAATCGGCTTCAACCGGGTAAACCGGCACCTGGTTTTCTATGCCGCACAGGTCGACAACAGCCAGAATGTGTTGTCTGTACTGAGCGACCTGTCGATGGTGCTCCATGAAATCAACTTTAACATTGTTGCCCACAACGCCTACGGTAACAAAGCCAATAAGGAGCTGGCGCTCGAAAATGCATCGAATATACCACAGCTCCTCTATAAGCTCGATTCAATGGTCTCCGGCAACTCCGACCAGTCGGGGCTGGCTTCAAGGATCCGCGGACAAATTTACAGCCTGTACCAGCTCAATCCCGCCGACGGGATCCCGGATATGAGCTTTTTCACACAGCAGGGCAAGCTCCCTATCCCCAATACCACAGAAATGCGCGAAGTCTACCAGCTCATCGATCACATGAAGGCAAAGGCAGGCTTGCTGATGGAAAGCAGGCTGCAAAGCCGGAACGCCTACCAGGAGCAGCTTTTTAAATACAACTGGCTTCTCACGCTGGCCTCGGTAGTTTTCATGGCGGGAATATTTTACCTGCTCGATAAAAAGCTGGTGGAGAACAGGAAGTACCGTGCAGAGCTGGAAAACAAAATAGAGAATCTCAACAGATCCAACAGCGAGTTGGAACAGTTTGCCTACAGCGCCTCCCATGACCTCCAGGAACCGCTGCGAAAAATAAAGAGCTTCTCAGATCGCCTCGCTCAGAAGCACGCTTCGGAGCTGAATACCGAAAGCCGCCTCCTGCTCGATAAAATCGGGAGCTCTGCCGGGCGCATGCAGCGGCTTATCCACGACCTGCTTGCTTTTTCGCAGCTGATGAGAGCCTCCAGTACCAAAGAACCGGTTTCCCTGAACAAAGTGCTGCGCGAAGTGAGGAGCAACCTGTCGCTCATTATCCTTGAAAAAAATGCGGTAATCGCCAGCGACGACCTTCCCGTCGTGAACGCCTATCCCTCGCAGATGATACAGTTATTCCAGAACCTGATAGAAAACTCTTTGAAATACAGCAAGCCGGACCTTACGCCTTCGATAGGGATTTCATACGCGGTAATGAAGGGAAGTGAAATCGGCAACTGTATGCCCGCCCATAAGAATCTTGATTTCCATGCTATTACGATCACCGACAACGGCATAGGCTTTGCCGAAGAGTTTGCAGAAAAGGTCTTCGCGCTTTTTCAGCGCCTGCACGGGCGGGAGGACTACGAGGGCACGGGTATAGGATTGGCTATCTGCAAGCGTGTCGTCACCAATCACAACGGGTATATTACCGCTAAAGCCATCAAAGGACTGGGAGCTTCTTTCTCCTTCTATCTCCCTCTCGACGGCTCTTTCTCCGGGCAATATGACGAAAAAAGCCCGGAGCCTGTATAAAGAGCTCCGGGCTTCAATGCTGAAAGCAGCATATTAAGCTTTCTCTGTAGCCTCCTGGATCGCTTCCTTGGCTTCCTGTTTGGCCTTATAAGCTGTATCCTTTAGCTTCTGAGCAGCCTCTACGACCTTTCTTTTGCTTGAATCGAGGGTATCAAGCGCATCGTGCGACCATCCCTCTGCTGTTCTCCTGATCTTACGGCGGGTTTTGCTTCCCTCATCCGGGGCAAACAAAAGACCAATTACTGCGCCGGCTGCGGCTGCTGTTACTATTCCCCAAAAAACTCTTGTGTTGATCATAATTCTTGCAGGTTTTAAGTGCGTATTACTGGTTAGCAGCCAGACGGAAACAAGATTTATCCCTAGTTACACGCGTATGCTTTTCTACATACTGTGGAAATGGTATCCCGTATAAACTCCGCAAGGCATCTTGTCAAATATACGAACAATGTGGCAAGATTATTTTAGAAAAGCAGGTAATAATCTTAATCGACTCAATGAGAATCGTAATTATTGAAGATGAGGAAGAGCTGGGTATCCTGATGGGAAACTACCTAAAAAAAAAGGTTTTAGGTCAGAACCCGGGAAGCGTGACTATTGCCAAAAATCTGAAGGATGGAATCTCCTTTATAAGAGAAATAAATCCTGAGTGGATAATACTGGATAACAACCTGCCTGATGGAAAAGGCATACAGGCGCTTGGGAGCATCCGGAGAATCGCACGGAAGACCCAGATCCTTGTCATGAGTGCGATGACAAACCTGAAAGACGAAGCCCTGAGAAACGGCGCCGACTATTTTTTGGGGAAACCTATCAGTTTTACCGAAATCAACAGGATCATCAATAAAAACCAGTAAAAAGGTTTATAGCAAAAAATGCGCGACACTGCTAGGATATAAGTTTTATTTATATTAAATTCGCTTGAATAACATATCTAACTGATATTTAACAGATAGATCATACTATTTATTCGGTTATCCGGCATAATTTACCTACAGCAAGCAGGCACTTTTTTTCGAAAAATCCTGTTCTTAATGTAAGTAAGAAACCGGAGAGCCTGCGGGTAACCGGATAGGGCAAAGCGCTTCATCTCACCTGAAACTTTAAATAATATTATTCTTTCAGGCCTGGTATTAAACTTTAACTTGCTTTAAGGTTTTTTTTTATAGAATTTTACACCCGGATTAAGCGGATATGCCGTTTATCCTTTGACATAGACAGAGTTGCGGCCTGGTGCTGCATTGAAGATAAAGTATAGTATGTATAGTTGGAGTCCGCCATATGGTTTTACCGTGTGGCGGCTTTGTTTTATCCCTCTCCTGGTCTGCCGGCCGCCGGAACTGACGACCCGCGTATAACAAGCCGATAAGGCAGGACGATTTTTTCAGGCCCGTCGGGAGACGGCATGTGATCGAGCCTTCTGATCAGCGCATTAAGGGCCGTTTCTCCCACCAGGACGCCGGAATAGCGTACGGTGGTAAGCTGCGGATCGATAAACTGGGAAACCGGGTCGTCATTAAAGCCAACTACCGCCATATCGTCAGGAATGCTATGGCCGAGCTCTTTAAAAGCCTTGATAAAACTTACGGCGCACAAATCGTTTGCGATAAATATACCGTCAGGCTTGTTTTTTTCTTCATGAAGGAAGGAAGCGAGCTCCGCACCCGCTGCTTCGCTGAGGTCCTTTACCTGCAACAGATCGTCAGAAAACACGACTCCGCCTTCCTCCAGCGCGCTGAGGTAGCCCTGGTACCTGTCGGCATATACATTCCGTTTCAGGTCTCCGGTCACATGCATGATGCGCCGGCAACCGTTTTCAAGCAAATGCCGGGTAGCCTCCCTTCCTGCCCCGAAATTGTCGATCACCACGCTGTCGACCCCAAACGCTTCATCAGGCACCCTGTCGAAAAACAGCACCGGGATCTTCCTCTCGATAAACCGGTTAAAGTGGGAATAATCGGTGGTATCATAAGCCAGCGAGATCAAAAGACCGTCGACCCGGCTGTTGAACATCGTCAGGGCATTGGCAACCTCCTTCTGCATCGACTCGAGCGATTGCGTAATCAGGAGGTTATAGCCGGCTTCATTGGCAACCCGCTCCATTCCCGAAAGCACCCCCGACATAAAATTACTGTTGAGGCGCGGTACGATGACGCCAAGCGTATTGGTCTTTTTTCTCCGGAGATTGCTGGCAAAAGCATTGAAGCGATATTCCATCTCCTCTGCCTTCTTCCTGACAAGCCTTTTTGTATTCTCATGGATAGCCGGATGATCCTTCAATGCCCTGCTCACCGTAGCAGCAGACAGCCCGAGGGCTTCGGCAATATCATAAATAGTGGTTTCCCGAAACATAATACTATAAAATAACGCCAAAACTAGCAAACCTCCCCGGAATAATACAGGATTAATTCAGGAAATTATTTTAATGCAATCGGTTGCAAAAACAAAAAAAAGAATAATATTTGCGCTTGTTACAGCCCTTTGGACACTAAGGGGCCGCAGTCCGTCTAATTGTCTCTAGTTGTCTCATTAATCCTTATACAGATGAAGCATACCATGAGGTGGTTCGGCCCGGGTGATCCTGTTTCGCTAATGGATATCAGGCAGGCCGGGTGTCGCGGAGTTGTCACTGCCCTTCACCAGATCCCGGTAGGGGATACCTGGCAGCCGGCAGAAATCAAAAGGCGAAAACAGCTGGTAGAAGCCGGCAATGCTTCATATTCACCCCTTCATTGGGATGTAGTCGAGAGTCTTCCGGTTCATGAAGATATCAAAAAAGGCAGACCGGCCAGGAAAACCTTTATCGACCGTTACATACAATCGCTTCGAAACCTGGCCGGTTCGGGTATAAAGACCGTATGCTACAATTTCATGCCTGTATTGGATTGGTCGAGAACAAATATCAGCTACAAGCTGCCCGACGGCTCGAAAACGCTGCGGTATGTCCGGGCCGATTTTGCACTTTTCGACCTGTATATTCTCAGGCGGTCCGACGCGGAGAAAGACTACGACCAGCCTACCCGCGAAGCCGCATACAGCAGGTGGAAATCTGCCAGCCGGCACGAACTCGACCTTCTTACCGACACCGTACTGCTGGGCCTGCCGGGCTCGGGAGAAAAATTCGAGCTGGCGGAATTCCAGGGGCTGCTCGATGAATACCGGGACGTAGGAGAAGCCGGCTTACGTGAAAACCTCTATCATTTCCTGAAAGAGGCAGGCCCTGCAGCAAGTGAGGCAGGAGTTAATTTATGTATCCACCCCGACGATCCGCCCCGGCCGCTTCTCGGGCTGCCCAGGGTAGTGAGTACCGCTTCCGATATAACCAGGTTGTTTGAGGCCTGTCCTCTTCCTGCCAACGGGCTCACTTTCTGCACCGGTTCCCTGGGCGTACGCCCGGACAACAACCTTCAGCAGATGGCAGAAAACTTTGCCGCCCGCATTCACTTCGTTCACCTGAGGAGTACGCTGCGCGAGCAGGACCTCCTCGATTTTCATGAAGCGCCCCACCTTGAGGGGGATGTCGACATGTATGCAATAGTAAAAACCCTCAAAAAAGAGGAACAGAGACGATATGCGGAAGGCGTACAAAATCCCGAAATTCCCATGAGGCCCGATCACGGCTTCCAGATGCTCGACGACCTCGGCAAGACTACATACCCCGGGTATTCGGCCATCGGGAGGCTTAAAGGGCTTGCGGAATTGAGAGGTCTGGAGCTGGCTGTAGGGAAGGAACTCTCATTTCACTCCAAATAACCATTCAGATGTCCGACCCTAAACATTCTTCGATCACGAACTCACCTCCTGTATTTTCCCTGGAAGGACAACTGGCCGTCATTACCGGCGGCGGAAGCGGTATCGGGTTTTATATCGCCCAATGTATGACAGCAGCCGGAGCCCGTGTACTGATTACCGGCCGCCGGGAAGAAGTATTGAAAGAGGCAGTGGCTGATTTGGGAGATAATTCCTCCTATATAGTCAACGATGTGACTGACACCGCGGGCCTACCCGGCCTGGTAGACCGGATAGAAAAAGAAGCAGGGCCGATCGCAACTCTTGTCAACAACGCCGGCATTAACATGAAAAAGCCGATTTGGGAAGTAACAGACAGCGATTTCGACAAAATACTGCAGACCAACCTGCATGCTGTTTTCTCGCTGACGCGAGAATGCGCCAGGCGGATGAAAGAGCGTAAGGCAGGATCTGTCATCATGCTTTCATCAATGGCCGCGCTTTATGGGATCGACCGGGTGATTGCCTACTCTGCATCTAAATCTGCCATAGGAGGAATGGTAAAGGCAATGGCTACCGAGTTTTCCCCTCTCAACGTCCGGGTTAATGCCATAGCTCCCGGGTTTATAGAAACACCTATGATGCTTACGGCCATGAACGGCGACCCTTCCAGGAGAGATAAGGCCCTCGACCGTACACCCATGGGAACCTGGGGAAAACCTGAAGATATAGGCTGGGCGGCGGTGTATCTCGCATCGCCGGCAGCGAAGTTTGTTACCGGCATTACATTGCCTGTAGACGGTGGTAATTCGATAGGGTTTTAGAGAGATACGAAGCTAAATAGAATAGATTATGTTTAAAAGCAGGACAACTTTCATAATGCTCGGGCTGTTGATATTGATGACGGCTCCGTATGTACATTCGCAAAAAGTAAATTGGAATAAAGTAAAGATACTTTTCTACACAAAGAACGGCCAGGGGTTCGTCCATGACAACATCCCGAACTCAATTCAGGCCATCAGGGAATTAAGCGGCGAATACGGGTTCAAAGTAGATGCCAGCGACGATCCGGGCGTATTTACCGATGACAATCTCAGGCAATACGATGCTATTGTTTTCTCCAATACCAACAACAATGTGTTCGATACCGATGCCCAGCGGGTGGCCTTTATGAGATATATACAGGCCGGCGGAGGATTTGCCGGGATACACTCCGCATCAGGCACAGAGCGCAAATGGAGGTGGTTCAAGCAGCTCCTCGGAGCTACTTTTTACTGGCACGATAAATTCCAGCCTTTCGACGTATTGATCCTGGACGAGCAACACCCCTCCGTAAAGCACCTTCCCAATAAGTGGAACCGGTCTGCAGGAGATGAATTTTATTTCCTGAAGGAGATGGGCGTCAACCTCCAAATCATAGCGGTGAACGACGCCACAACGCTCCAGGGAGAAAATCCCAAACGCCTGGATACTTTCGGCGACGTATTTCCTTCGGTATGGTGCCATGAGTTCGACGGGGGCAGGTCCTGGTATACCTCCCTGGGCCACGATAAAAATGATTATCTGAATCCCGACTTCAGAAAGCATATAATGGGAGGCATCGAATGGGCAATAGGAAAGCAAAAGCCACGAGACTACCGTAAGGCTTACGCAGCCAGCCCCCTGGATCCGGTCAGGAAAAAGTAAATATTTCATAGACAACAACTTAACACCTATTCAGTCAAATGAAACAGCATAGCAGAAGATCGTTTCTTAAAAAAGCGGGTATCGGGACTACCGGCATCCTGGCTGCGTCAGCATTCCCTGCTATAGTTCCGGCATCGGTTTTCGGGAAAAATGCGCCCAGTAACCGCATCCATATCGGCCAGATAGGATTTGGCCGGATAGGGCGCTCGCACGATCTGCCGGAGATCCTGAAAAACGACATTGCGCATGTGATGGCGGTCGCCGACGTGGATAGCAAACGCGCAGGGATGGGAAAACAGTGGATCGAGGCCCAATACGCAAAAAAGACCGGGAAAGCCAACTACGTTGCTGTTAAAACCTATGCGGATTATCATGACCTGCTCGCCAGCAAGGAGATCGATGCGGTGGTAATCAGCACCCCCGACCATTGGCATGCGCAGCCGGCTATGGAAGCAGCATTGGCAGGCAAACATATCTACCTGCAGAAACCGACTTCGCTCACAATAAAAGAAGGACGCCAGATGAGCGACGCCGTAAGAAAATCGGGAGTAGTGTTTCAGCTGGGTAGCCAGCAAAGATCCGTCAGTCCTTGGCCCCAATTCAAACGGACATGTGAGCTGGTAAGAAACGGGCGGATAGGAGAACTAAAGAAAGTATATGTCGGGCTTCCCGGCGATCCTCCCGGCGGAAGCCTTGAAAGAATGCCCGTTCCCGACGGCCTTGACTACGACTTCTGGCTGGGCTCAACCCCCGAAGTCTACTACACCCTCGACCGCGTCCACTCGCAAACGAACCTCGACGACCGGCCCGGATGGCTGAGATGCGAGCAGTTCGGCGCAGGAATGATTACCGGGTGGGGCTCCCACCACATCGATATTGCGCACTGGGGAATGGGAACCGAGCTCACCGGGCCGGTGGAGGTAGAAGGAACCGCATCATTCCCGACATCGGGCTTATGGAACGTACACGGCGACTTCAAAGTAACGGCCCGGTATGCAAACGGGGTCGTGATGGAAATGGGGGGAAATAACCCGAACGGGGTTAAGTTTGAAGGTACCGAAGGCTGGATCTTTGTCTCAAGAGGAAATGTAGGGGTAACCGCCTCCGATCCCTCCGCTGCCGCGAACAGCAAGGAGGAGAATAAGGCATTTTATGCAAGCGATCCGAAGATACTGGGGTCGGTAATAGGACAGAATGAAATACATCTCTACGAAAGCCCCGAGCAGCACCGCAACTGGCTGGAGTCGATCCGGGATAAGAAAGAGAGTATCAGTCCCGCCGAAGTAGCGCACAGATCCTGCTCCGCCTGCCTGGTAGCCCATACTGCCATGAAACTTCAGCGTAAGCTTCGCTGGAACCCGGAAAAGGAAGAATTCATCAATGACGCCGAAGCCAACGCTACACTCTCGCGTCCGCAAAGAGGGAAGTACGGAACCAATAAGGTAAAGGTATGAGACGGATAGCCGTCTGCCAGATAACGGCTGCCAGTTGGTGATGGTAAGTTATGGCGTCCCGGAAGGCATCATTCGAGCTGAAAGCCGACCGGGACGCTGTATGTTGACCGAACGGGAATCCCCCGGTTCTGCCCGGCAATCCATTTCCCGGAGCTCAGCATAATTACCCTCACAGCTTCCTCATCCAGTAAAGGGCCGGCACTGCGGGTTACCTCGATGTTGCTGATATCTCCGCCGGGCTCGATCACGACCGATAAAATCACGCGTCCCTGTATCCTGCTCCTTGATGCTTCGGCGGGATACCGTATATTCGATGCCAGAAACCTGTAAAATTCCCTCATAGCACCGTTGTACCGGGGTCCCGTCTCATGCTGCGTATATTGAAACTCTTTCCCGTCCCGGAAGCTCTTCCCGCTAACCAGCTTCCCGTCTTCTTCATACAACTCTTCAAAGCGCAATGTGCCGTCGGGGTTAAAAGACCGCCATGTGCCTACACGATAGCCGTTCCTGACTTCACCTTCTCCCCATGGATGACCGCCGCCCGAAATGTAGCCGTTCCCTTTCACAACCTGCTGAACACCCGAGCTGTCGAAAACCTGCATGATCTTCTCCATACTTGTACTGTCATTGATTTTCTGCGTATAGTACTTTTCCTTCAGTATCGAATTGGGATACCAGCTTATTGTCTGGTTTAATACACCGCTTTGCCGGAGAGTCACCTTGGCCGTCTGACCCGAAGCATAGCTCACTTTCGAAAAAAGTCCCGGCAGAAACTCTCTGACGATTCTCCCGCCGGACGTTACAATATATTCCGGCAAACCCGTTTCGAACGGGTCGGTTTCCACCTTGACGATGAGCGCATCCGACGGGTCAACATACTGCTTCAATTGTTCTTCGTCTATACCCAAAAGGAGTGACAGTATGTTACTTTTAGCAGTAATCCAGGCGGTTTCCAGCTCATTCGAAACCGACCACCGGCCCTTTGCCAGCGTGCTGAACTGCGCCCGGCCTGCAGGGATCCCGTTTGGATCGACCGGCACACGAAGCAGGTACACGGCCTCAGTTCCTCCTTTTACTTTACGGTATTGCGCGTCAAACAAAAAATCGAATTCCTGAGCGACCCTGTTAAAGCTCTCCAGCTCGCCGGCTGCGAAATTCAGCGAATAACTGAACCACTGCCTGACCGGCCTGCCGTCTTTTTCGGCAGGTTTCCATCCCCTGAAAATCCCGAAAACACGCAACGCTTCTTCATCCGATTCTTTATTCAGGCTCCTGACGACTACCAGCGAAGAGGTCGATCCGTCGGGTTCGATTACACCCTTTATCTCTACTTTCCCTTCCACTCCCTGAGCCCTGTTCACAAAAGGAGTCCTTACGTTGTGCGTCAAAAATTCGGAAAGCATAGTCTGTCCGCCCAGAGGCTCCGCAGGTTTGTCTACCTGGTCTTTCTGAAATATTTCCTGTCCCCGGGCGACACCTGCTGTGATGAGAAGAAGCCAACAAAATTGTTTAAGCATAGCGATTAAAAAATTCTTACCTTTTTTCGAAAAAAAACAATATTCAGCGTACCATTGTCACAGCAATTGGGTTGCGCCGGTTAAACAGCCCGCCGTATGTCTCCGGCTGATTGTTACAATAATATAAAAAATCAGATTTCAGTCAAACAATGAATACCCGAAGTTTCAAAACCTTTTTTCCAAAATATGCCCCTGCCTCCGGGTTGGTTGCCGTATGCTTTCTTCTTTTACTTTCCGGGGCGACAGCCCGGAAAGCGCAACAGGGAAAAAGACCCAATATAATCGTTTTCCTGGTAGACGATATGGGCTGGCAGGACACATCAGTCCCTTTCTGGGAAAAACCTACAGCGTTCAATAAACGCTACCGGACCCCCAATATGGAGCGGCTCGCAAGGGAAGGCCTGAAATTTACCAGCGGGTATGCATTCCCGGTCTGCACTCCCTCCCGCGTAAGCCTTATCACGGGCGTAAATCCCGCACGCCACCGCATCACTCACTGGACCTCCCCCAATGCCAACACCAATACCGACTATCCCGACACTACCCTGAACTTTGTCCCATGGAATATCCATGGAATGAGTCCTGTAGCCGGCGTAGCAAATACTTTCCATGCCACTCCCCTCCCCTCGCTTCTGAAAAAGGGGGGATATTACACGATCCTGAGCGGGAAAGCCCATTTTGCTTCAAGCGGCACACCCGGGGCCGACCCGAAAAACGTGGGATTCGACGTTAACATCGCCGGCAGCTCTATCGGCCATCCGGCCAGCTACTACGGAGAAAACAATTACGACAAACCGGTAAACGGCAAGCCCAACCGGAATGCGGTCCCGGGACTGGAAGCCTACCATGGCACCAGCACTTTTCTCAGCGATGCCCTGACGATCGAGGCGCTGAAAGCGCTGGGAAAACCTGTCAGCGAAGGCCGGCCTTTCTTCCTGTATCTTTCTCACTATGCTGTGCATACACCCATTATTCCCGATCCCAGGTTTGTCGATCGTTACCTGAAAATGGGACTGGACAGCATTGAGGCCAGCTATGCCTCGCTGGTAGAAGGAATGGACAAAAGCCTGGGCGATGTAATGGATTTCCTGGAGAAAGAACAGCTGGCGGACAATACCGTGATCTTCTTTCTTTCTGACAACGGCGGCCTGAGCACTGCGCCGCTCAGGGGAGGCGAAGGCTATACGCATAATCTTCCGCTGAGAGCGGGAAAAGGCTCCGTGTACGAAGGAGGTATACGGATTCCGCTGCTTGCCAAATGGCCGGGAGTGATCCAGGCAGGTAAGAGCGCAGGCCAGTACGTCATCGTTGAGGATCTGTTTCCTACCATTCTTGAGATCGCGGGTATAGAAAAGGCAGATATACATCAGCACATAGACGGGAAAAGCATGCTTTCACTGCTCCGTAAACCGGAATTGAAGGACGAGGAAAGGGAGCTGATCTGGCACCACCCTCACCGCTGGATCCCGCAGGAAGGCCCTAGTATTCATTGGGCCAGCGCATTCAGGAAAGGCGACTGGAAGCTCGTTTACGACTACCGGGCCCGGAAACTGGAGCTGTATAACCTGAAAGATGACATCGGCGAGCTCCGGGACCTGGCCTCCGTGGAGCCTGAAAAGACCCGGGAACTGGCCGGGCTGTTCACAAAACGGCTCAGGCAATACGGTGCGCAGCGCCCCACCTGGAAACAGAGCGGACAGCCGGTCCCCTGGCCGGACGAAATTGCCGTGAAGTAGTTAACAGATCCGGGGCGGGATGTAAAGGGAAAGAAATTTCACCCGTACAAGGTATATTGCATAAGCCCTGTGGATAATAAAAATACTACCGGTCATTAATTTTTTATTTATCTATTCATTCTGATGAAGATATTGATTGATCAGCTCAACAGGAGAAAGTTTATTCACACACTGTCGGCAGCCGCTATAGGAACGGGATTGGGTGCGCCGGTCATTCTGAAAGCGGCTTCCGCCGATCAGAAGCCTGCCCTACTGGGCGGGACGAAATCGCACCCGGGCAATTTCCCGCAGTGGCCGGTTTTCGACAGGACCGAACATACAGCGCTGACTGAAACCCTCGAAAGCAAGAACTGGGGAAGGCTGAACAGCAACAGCATGGTAGGTAAATTCGAAAAAGAGCACAGCGAGCTCATGGGAGTAAAGCACACCCTCGGCGTCTCGAGCGGCACCAGCGCGCTTTACACCATGCTGGGTGCGCTCGATATCGGTCCCGGCGATGAAGTGATCATTCCCGTATATACATTTATCGCAACCTACAACGTCGTTACGCTAAATTACGCGCTGCCGATATTCGTGGATACCGATCCGGAAAGCTTCCAGATCGACCCGTCCAAAATCAAGAAGGCTATTTCGAAAGAAACGAAGCTGATTATCCCCGTCCACATAGGCGGATCACCTGCCGACCTCGACAGGATCCTCCCGATAGGCGCCCGGGCCAACATCCCGGTGATAGAAGATGCCTGCCAGGCCCATATGGCCGAATGGAGAGGAAAGAAATTAGGTACCTTCGGCCTTGCAGGAGCCTACAGCTTCCAGTCAAGCAAGAATCTCAATTCAGGTGAAGGCGGCGCCATCATTACAAATGACGACGATTTCGCCAAGACCTGCTACACTTTTCATAACCAGGGGCGCGGCGGGAGCACGTCAGGTTTTCTTCCGGGAACGACCGGGACAAGAGGCACAAATCTCCGGATGACGGAATTTCAGGGAAATATCCTGCGGGCGCAGATGACCCGTCTGACTGAGCAGACCCGGCACAGGTGGGAAAACGCCATGTACCTCAATAAAATACTGGGAGAGATCCCGGGCATAACCCCGGCGAAGCTATACGACGGAACCACTATGAGTGCCTATCACCTCTATATGTTCCGCTACGACAAAAACCATTTTGCCGGTCTCCCGCGCGAAAAATTCCTTAAAGCGCTTACCGCCGAAGGCATCCCGAATTCGCCGGGCTACGGCCAGATGAACAGCGAAGCGTACGTCACGGGATTGGCCGGGAACCGCCATTATCTCAAAATCTACGGAGAAAAAAGGATGAAGGACTGGGTGGATCAGAACCAGTGCCCGAAGAACGATCATCTCACGCAGCACGAGGCTGTATGGCTTTTCCAAACCATGCTGCTGGGCTCCCGGGAAGATATGGACCAGATAGCCAAAGCCATTATTAAGATCAGGAAATATGCCCCGGAGCTGTCGAAGATCTGAAAAACATCTCCTTTCCAAACATAGCATCTATGCGTATTAAATTATTTCCGCTGGTTCTGGCCACCCTGATGGGTGCAGGCGTCTGTCAGGCCCAGGATAATTTCCGAGCAGGAATGTCAAGTGTCAGCATCGAGCCCGGGGACGAATCCTTTTCCGTAGCATTAGCCGGCTATGCCGGTCCCTGGGCAGGACGATTTGCCGTGCAATGGAACCCGGAAGGTGTCGTAAGCCCAGGCTCCGGGCTTGCACGCCGGGCAAAGCGACAGGGAATTGTAAAAGAAGAGGGCGTGCAATATAGGTTAAACCAGCCGGGGCTACTCGAATACAACCGGTCGGGGAGCCGCCGGGCAGGATGGGAACAAGCCCCGTCCCTGAAAGGCCTGAAGAGTTTCGTGGTGCAGCATCCCTATGTATATGGGTGCAACGGTACAGACACGCTTTACAAATTTCATATCGACAACCCTGAAAACGGATGGAACCGGGCCCTGTACTTCAACGGCGTAATCCGGAAGGTCAATATACACCATTTGTACACGGAGAATCGCAAGCTTTTTGCCGTCAACGAATCAGACTCCCTGTTTTCGGCCTCGCTTATACACGGGCAGAAAGAGGAGCATTCTTACGCGCGGGCCATTGCCATTCAGAACGGCGATGCGAAAGTCCTGATTATCTGCATGGATCTTTGCGGCTTCAATTCGGATATGATTGATAACGTGAAGGCGTCTGTTTCCAGGAAAACAGGCCTGCCTGCAGAGGCGATCCTGATCAATGCCTCGCATACTCATTTTGTTCCGGGCACACAAAGATGGATCCCCTGGGCCCCTCACAACCGCTATCCGGATGTCAACTATATGGAAAAGGTGGTCAAACCGGCTATGATCAAGGCGGGCGTTGAAGCCTCCTCGAAGCTTTTCCCCGTTCGTTTGTCGTTTGGAAGGGGCACTACCACAATCGGGGCCAACAGGAGGAATCCCGGCTCAACCGAGCCCTATGACAGCGCAGTGGACGTACTCAGGATAGTCAGCACCGACGAAAAAAAGCAGGCGGTGCTGGTTTTGACGGGATGTCACCCGGTTTTTGGCACAAAAGGGATCAGGCATTTTACGATCAGCAGCAACTATCCGGGCTTTATGCGGAGCGCGGTGGAAAAAAATGCGGCAACACCCACTATGGCGCTATTCATGCAAGGATGCGGCGGGGACATCAACCCGGTAGACGAGCCGGAGATATCCGGGGCAAAACTGGCCGACGACGTCATGAAAGTCCTCAATACCTCTATGACGGAGCTCAGGGGAGGCATCGGTTTTAAAATGGATTCGCTGCTGATCCCGACAAATCCCAAGAGCAAGCCCGAACTGGAAGAGTTCCGCGCAAAAAATGCCGCGTTGGGCCCCGAGATGGAACCTGAACGGGACGTAGCCTGGGCCGACCTGATGCTTTCTTACCACCGGGATAACAAAATGCCGAAATATATGCCCATCTATATCCAGACACTCAACATAGGCCAGTGGAAGCTTATAGGCCTCTCCAGGGAAGTCGTTACGGAATATAGCCTGGCGATCAAAAAAATATGGCCCGACAAGCTGGTCTCGGTGGCCGGCTATTGCAATGATGTATCCAGTTATCTCCCCGTAGAAAGGCACATCCGGGCCAAAGTCTACGAAGGCGAGGGCTCCTATTTCTGGTATGGCATGCCTTCTCCTTTCCCGCTGGACATCCTGGACAGGGTCGTGAACCACATACAGTCGAAAGCATACTGACGGAACATAAAGCTTCCCCAATATCCATCATTGGCCTCTGTTGATTTCAGTCGTCCGGATAACATTGCAGCGGTCCCTGTCGTTTATTTGTATAATTCATACAAACTTATAAAAACGGACATGAGGAAAATTCTTATCGTTGTGTTGTGTGCTCTGGGCACTCCTTCCATTGCGCAATTCGGAGTAAGCTTTCACCAATCCAATATGCCGTTCGCGGGCTTTAACTACGAAATTGCAGACAGGTTCCTTCCTGAAATACGGCTGGGAACGGATACATTTCTCGACAATATGTCTGTTGAAGCAGTAGCTACCTATCAATTCATCGACAAAGAAGACGTAGAGGTATACGCAGGCCTTGGAGGACGTGCCAACCGGGGAGCAGGACTGGTTGCCCCCATCGGAGTGCACCTTTTCCCGTTCAGCGCCAAAAAATTCGGCTTTCACATTGAGCTGACGCCCATTTTTATGGAAGAAGCCGATTCCCCTCTTGTAAGAGGCAGCTGGGGTATACGATACCGTTTCAAATGACGAGAAGGCTCCTGCTGGCAGGTAAAGCTCCGTCATGACGGAGCTTTACCTGCCAGCATTAATTTTTTCAGAACGCTTTCCAGCTCGTTCAGCAGGGGCATTACGCTTTCGCTGTCTGCAGGAACATATTGACGTGAATAATCGGACAGCAAATCCGTAAGGGGAATTTCCAGCACTTCGGCTATCGTTTCCAACTGCATGATCTTTAGATCTTGTCGCCCGCTCTCCATACGGCTGTAGGATTGCTGGCTGATATTCAGCCGGTAGGCCATATATTCCTGGGAATATCCTTTCAGCAGGCGGGTCTGCCGTATACGGGTGTTGATTTTTGAATCCATAGTACGCATGTAAAAATTGATTACAGATAATATAGTATGCCGCCCGGCTATTAACCTGAAGTGATAAGATCCGGGTCGATACCTGACGGGATGCATAATATTACTATACATTTATCTGGTTTCCAACATGTACACGCGGAAAACGTAAGATCCCCGATTTTCAAGTGAGACTTTCACTACCCGGCAGGCAATCTTTGAGTCGACATTACTATTACTCAAAAATTACCTGTAAACATGAAAGCAAAACACTATACTTTGCTGGCTGGCCTCCTATTGGCAGCCGGTTGCGAAAGGCCGGGAGGCGAAATTGCTGCTCCTTTTATTAAAGAAAAGGAGCTTACCCCTGAAGATAGCCGGACCTGGCTGGAGGGCCGGCCTTCAGATATGCTCGGGGATTATTCGGTTTTATGGCAGGCTGCCGAGTTCACCCTGTTCGAAGGACAAAAGCTGATCAGTGTACCACTTTATAACCCGAAAGGAGAGTTGAAAATTGCGGGTGATGCGAACGGGCACGACGACGGGAAGAAACTCGAAGGTGCAAAGCTGATCTTCTACCTGAACGATAAAGGCGATATTGCCGGAAGCATGATGGCAGCAGAGGAAAACGACGAATCCTCCGGCAAGAGGTCGGTATACTTTTTTGATCCCCATCGGATGAAACTTCAGAGCATATGGGAGATCGGGGAGCAGGCTGTCTCGGGTTTCCCGGCATTCGACCAGACCGGCCGTTCAGGCAGCAGGACATCGGGCTGCGGGGCTGCCGACAAGTGGGTAAATCATTGTATCGACAAAACTGCCAGGGACAATATGTGTTGGGAATATGTCGGTACGGTCTGGACTTGTTTTCCTGACTTTGACGGCAATCTGCCGCCGACAGGTGGGCCCGGAGGCGGCGGACCGCCGACAAAAGGGCCTTCGATGGGAAGCCCTGGTATTCTACCATCTTCCGGGTTCAGCCCTTATGTAAATGGTTTTTTCACAGTAATTCCGGGTCAGACAAAGCTTGACGTGTTATTAAACTCGGTTGTATCCGGCAAGGTGCTTCCCCTTATTTTTGAAGCCGGTGTACATCATGGTATTCACTTCAGCCGCGAAGAGATCGATTATTTAGAGACTTTTTCCCAGCAGGATATCGACGCAATAACTGATTGGATCAAAGCTAAAAAACCAGTTGCTATAGAGACTGTTGAAAACGAGATAACACGACTGAAAGGGAGGTTTAATAAGGCCGAAAAAGATGTGTTGTGGGAATATTCCGGCGGCAATACGACAAAGTATCGGCTGAATGTGCTCAGGTATGGCGCAAATGCGTATTCAGCTATTGCGGCTACGCATGCGTACTTCAATGATACACGGGCCGGAGATTGCGGTGAATGTAAAGGGAATGCTTTCAAACATGCGCTCTTCAGAATTTTTGATGCTGTATCCTTTGGTAGAGAAATCTCCAGGCAATTGGGTGAAGCGCATGAATCAGAAGAGAGCCCGAATGCAGCTACAATAATGGATAGAAAAAACAACTCTGTCGGGCTACAAATTTATGATACACATAAAAACGGAGGAGCTGGTATATTCTATTGGGGGAGTAAAGTAGGTGACGTAATGAAAAATGGCGGACTGGTCTTTCTAATCAATAATCAGGAAGTATTTTCCAACATAGATGATCCTGTGATACCCGGCCCTCTGTAATTACCATATTTATAAAGATAGTGATTCGTATGATGATCGGGCGAATCACTATCTTTAGCAAGAGTTAATCCAATATGAATGCTGCTATGAGATTTTTAAAAAAGCTGTTGCTCGTATTTATTATCGCTGGCTTGACGGGTTTTCTGGCTTTACTGTGGCTTATTAAGTCTCGTCCCATTTTTAAACCATGTGAGCCTTTTGAGGCTTACTTTGGCTACGACACCCTTCTCTTTCCCATAGAAGGGGCCGAAGTAAGGATTAAATTTGGGGGGATGAAATACGATACGCTTCCGCCATTTCTTCTACATTCATTTCGGACAGATACACTTATTCTTGCTCACTTCCGTAGCGGATATGAAACAGGACAATTTAACAAGAACGGGCGTGATACTTCGATCCGGAGGGTTAATAATAAGTCTGTAGAGAATTACGATGCAAAAGGTATATACGCCTATTCATTTATTTTTTCTCCCGCCTCCTATTCCGAGACGCACAAGAAACTCATAAAACAATATGACTCAAATCCTTTAGAAAAAATCTCCCTCTACCACGAGACACCTTATTTGACCTGGACAATCGGTCCCTGTCACCATCTTTTACTGTTTCGAAAAAAGCCCACTGCAGGATATCAGGGGTTAAAAATGGATCAGGAATATACTTATGTCCTTTTTATCTACAATTTATCCGAAAAAGAAATAAATGATGTAGTAGAAACTGAAGGAAGGATCCGGAATGACATCTTCTGACGGTTCCGCCGCACAGATTTTCAACCAGCCTTGAAAATATCATGTAAACACTGACAATACCCTCCTCTATATACCCTGACGGCGTAAATCCGGGACCCCGATAACGAGCAAGCCTGGCATCAGGGGCTATCCGGCATACCTATTGCAACACCCCATACTTCATAAAAAAGAGGCACCATCATGATAATAAAAGACGCCATCATGGTTTAAATCAAAAAAAATATATTTTTTCTCCCAAACACTAGGGGTAAAAATGGGTTTTCGAGTCTTCGTTTGAAATGAAAGAAAGCCTTATGCCCGAATCGTTTCCAAATCCAGAAAACCAGGATAATTCTGTAAGAAAAAACCTGCCTGATCCGTCCGGCCGTAAAGATGACGAGGAACTGTTTCTCCGGAAAATGTTTCAGATCAACCCGAAACACGGAATGGACATCCTTTTCCGGACATACTATACCCCATTGTGCAGCCATGCCGTCAGGTTCGTTTATTCGAAACAGACCGCTGAGGACCTCGTGAGTGAGGTTTTCTTCCAGTTTTTCAGAACCCGGGCATACCAGTCTATCAACACTTCCTATATCAGTTACCTGTTCCGATCGGTCAGGAATGAAGCTTTCACTTATCTGAAAAGGGAGTTCGGGAAGACAACCGTTTTTGACGGCATGAGTGAAAACATCCATCCTTCAAGCCTCGACCAGCCCGACATGGAAGTCCATTTCAACCATCTTTTTCACAAGATCAGCGAAACTGTCGCCGAGCTGCCCCCGCAATGCCGGAAGGTATTCCTGATGAGCCGGTTTGAAAACAA
The DNA here is from genome assembly GCA_037191015.1 of Spirosomataceae bacterium. GTDB lineage: Bacteria > Bacteroidota > Bacteroidia > Cytophagales > Spirosomataceae > Ravibacter. The sequence goes on along the minus strand of JBBCKD010000019.1, from coordinate 23,177 downwards.
AAAATACAATGAAATAGCAGCCGAACTGCACATTTCATCCAAAACAGTAGAAGTACATATCTCAAAGGCGTTGAGCTACCTGAGGCAGCACCTTAAAACAGAATGGCTAAGCATACTCCTTATGCTGATCCTCTAACTTTGAGCCATTATTACAAAATCTGAATTTCTACCATATTTATGGAAAGCCCAATATCAAAATCAGTCGTTTTCGCCTATTTATCCGGGCAGGCTACCCCTATCGAAATACAATCGGTAGACGATTGGCTTAAAAATCCTGGTAACTATGAAGTGTTCTGCTCCATACTACTGGAATGGGAAAGAGAACACGCGCAGTTTACCCCCGACCGGGAAAAGGCAATAGCAAAATTCTGGGAAAGGGTAGAAAGCCCTTCCGGCCTTCCGGCGCAGGCCTCTTACGCCGACGAGCCGGCCAAAGCACCGACGGGAATCATGCGTATATCCCGTAGATTACTTACTATCGCTGCCGGCCTGGCACTGCTGGCGGTCGCAAGCTGGCTTTTCAGGCATGAACTACGCTACAAAACAATCCATACAGCCTACGGTGAGATCAGCCACGAGGTCTTACCCGACGGTAGTAAGGTTACGCTGAATGCCAATTCATCTTTGCGTTTCCCCCGCCTTGGGTTCGGAGAAGATACCCGTGAAGTATGGCTGAACGGCGAAGCCGAATTTTCAGTGATACATACCGACACAGACCAACGCTTCATTGTAAAAACCCCCAAAGATTTCCAGGTGGAAGTGCTCGGTACGGAGTTCAGCGTTTTTACGCGCACCAGGGGAACAAAGGTCGTGCTTAACAGTGGAAAAATACGGGTAGACTACAAGAAAGAGGGGAAACCCGTGCAGGTCACAATGCAGCCGGGCGATCTTCTTAAGATGGACCAAGGCGGAGATATACGGATGGAGACCACTGAAACACCGCAGGAACACAGCGCCTGGAAAGAAAGGCGCTTTGTATTTGACGGCACTCCGGTAAACGAGATCTGCCAGTTGCTGGAAGAAAACTTCGGTGTGATTGTGCGCCCTTCCAGCGAGAAAATAGGCGAGAGAAGCATTACAGGGAATTTTGAAACGCAGACGCACGAGGAACTGCTGGGTATTCTCCGCGAAGTCTTTGCACTTGAAACCAGAAAACAAAAGGATACGCTTATGCTGTATCAAAAATAAGAACCCACAACTTTTAACTGATGAAGACTATGACAAAACACCTGACCTCCTTTCTGCTGTGGGGACTCACAACGGCTTGTATCGGGATGCTGATCATTCCGGATGCCAACGCGCAGCAGCTGGCTTATGCGATTCAGCACGTTAAACCCACAACGGTTTTGAAAGAAACGAAGCTCAAAAACGCCCTGCTGATCCTTCAGCAACATTACGGTGCTGAAATCCTTTTTGAAGATCGTATAGTAGATCCCGTTTCGATCTTTACGGAAGATATCGACCTGAGAATATCGCTGGAAAAAAATCTCGACAGGTTGTTGAACAGCACTGACCTGTCTTATAAAAAAATGCGTAAGAAAACTTATGTCATTCACAGGCAAACACCCGGTCCGCCAAAAGAATCCGGAAGGTTCGACGAAACCGGAACAAATGCCCTGCCATGGAGCGGAGAGCTCGCCAGGACTTCTGTCAGTGGCAGTGACATCCGTGCTGTTCCATCAGAAAAAACAGTGAGCGGCAAGGTCAAAGACGAAGCAAACGAACCTCTCCCGGGTGTCAATATAATGGTTAAAGGGTCGCAGACCGGTACAGTTTCAGGCATCGACGGCTCGTTCTCTATGAGCTTGCCGGAATCAGAAACAACACTTATATTCTCCTTCGTAGGTTATCTGACCGAGGAGGTCTTAGTCGGCAACCAGACCCACATCGAGGTCACTTTAAAAGTGGACGAAAGAGCGCTTGAAGAAGTGGTGGTAGTGGGCTATGGAGCCCAACGGAAAGTCAACATGACCGGAGCAATCGGGGTCATCGAAACCAAACAGATCGAAAACCGGCCTATCGCTTCTGCTGAAGAAGCCCTGCAAGGCCAGATCGCAGGACTTAACGTAGTACGGACCGGCGGACAGCCGGGCAACCAGTCAATAGATTTCCGGATCAGGGGAACCAGTACCTTTACAAGCAATCCCGTACTGACCATTATAGACGGAGTCCCTTCGTCTCTCGACCGGATTAATCCAAATGACATCGAGAGCATAAGTGTCTTAAAAGACGCCGCATCGGCCGCTATTTACGGAACACGGGCCTCAGGCGGCGTTATCCTGGTTACGACGAAATCCGGCAAAAGCGGTACACCCAAAATAAGCGTAAGCAGCTCGATCGGCCTTCAGCTACCTACCAGGTTTCCTGATAAAGTTTCGGCCCGCGATCATGCGATCCTCTCGAATGAGGCGCGCGCTAACGACGGGGCCGGACCCAAATTCACTGACGAGCAAATCCAGAGATTCTCTTCATCCGACTGGACCGACGTAGACTGGGATAGCTACATGTTCAGAAACAGTCTCCAGACCAACCAGAATATCAGCATCGCCGGCGGAAGCGACACACATGACTATTACCTGTCGTTAGGTTATCTCAAACAGGACGGGATTATTATCAATACGGGTTTTGAGCGCTTCAACCTTCAGCTGAACCAGAATATCAAACTAACCAGGAAGCTGAAACTCGGTATAAAAGCAGGATACATTCCTTCTACCAGGATAGCGCCGGGCGGAGGTAACCTCGGAAACATGCTCTCGTTTGTCGCCGCGCAGCCTAATTTCGACGATATCAAAACACCTGATGGCAGGTGGCTTCAAAACTCGACAAATACGGGCGGCGGAAACCCCATCGCGCTGGCTTCCGAAGACGGCGGACAGCAAGTGCTTAAAAGCGGACGGATACAGGGAAACTTCTCGCTGGACTACGAGATTCTTCCGAAGCTTAAACTGACAGGCATTTACGGAATAGTCAATGATCAGTCACGGCAGAGAGATTACCGGAAGAAAATAACGCTCTACAGGCAGGAAAACCACGACCAGGTGGCCTCACAATCCGCGTTCAACTATCTCGATATCAACAATTCCAGGGAAATTTTCCAGAACGTCAACCTGCTCGCAAATTATGAAAACAAAAGTGGCAACCATCACTACACCCTCATGGGAGGTACAACTGCCGAATGGTTTCTCAGGGGTAACGACGCCGTTTCCACCCGCGATTTTTTAACCGACGATATCTATACGGTAAATGCCGGATCCAGTGATCCCTCTTTGTGGGATATTTCCGGAGGAGCATCCGACTGGGCGCTGGCATCCGTAATCGCAAGGGCAACCTATTCCTTTAAAGACCGGTACCTCCTGGAAAGCTCTTTCAGGTATGACGGATCCTCCCGTTTCGCCGACGGTTTGAAATGGGGATTCTTTCCGTCCGTATCCGCCGGCTGGATCATGTCTGAAGAAGATATTTTTAAAAATGATATCCTGACATTTTTAAAGCTCCGCGGCTCCTGGGGAAGAGTGGGCAACCAGAATGTAGGATTCTACCCGTTTGCCAACACCCTGGCACAAACCAGCTATTTCTTTAACGGCTCAGCCAGGAGAGGGGTCACCACGGCAGGTGCGCCAAACCCGCTGCTGACATGGGAAACGAAGGAGTCGTTCAACATCGGATTTGACGGAAGCCTCTGGAATAATATCCTTGAGTTCAGCGTAGACCTGTTCAAGGAACGTACTTCCGATATACTTCTGCAATTGCCGCTACCGACAACATTCGGACAGCCCGAGCCCGTACAAAACGTGGGAACGATAGACAACAGAGGCTGGGAGCTGGAGCTGAGACACAGAAAAAGCATCGGGACATTCAGCTACGGTGTCAGTTTTCAGGTGTCGGATGCAACAAATAAAGTAGTAGACATGGGCGGGGTAAGCCCCCGTATCGCCAACAATACCATTACAGAAGAAGGACGCCCTTTGAACGAATGGTTCGGATGGCGGGCAACAGGCTTCTTCCAGTCTGATGAAGAAGTGGCAAACGCATCTTTCCAAACGGCCAGGACGTCGCCCGGCGATATCCGCTACCAGGAAAACGGCGGTAATCCCAACATCATAACCAGCGATGACAGGGTCAGGCTCGGGCGCTCAGACCCCAGGTTTCCATATGGTATCAGGCTGAATATGAGCTATAAAAATTTTGATTTCCGACTATTCGGCCAGGGGGTGATGAGCCATCTTGTCTGGAGCAACGGCTGGACTGCCAATAACTTCGACCGGGAAAATTCGACTTTAAGGACCTACCACCTCGACAGATGGACTCCTGAGACGCCGAATGCCCGGTTCCCGAAAACACGCATGGGCAGCGGTGCAGGGAGAAGCGGGATCAACGACTCTTTTTCAAGCTTCTGGCTGGAAGATGCTTCCTATTTCCGGCTTAAACATATCGAACTGGGATACAATCTCCCCGCAAGTCTGCTGAAAAGGCTAAAACTCACCGGGCTGCGGCTGCTGGTAAGCGGCGAAAATCTTCTGACCTTCTCCGACTTCCTCGGCTATGATCCCGAAACACCGACCGGAACGGCAGCCAGGCTGGTAGAAAGCCGCTATCCGCTGTCAAAAGTATTCAACTTTGGCATAAACCTTAACTTTTAATCTTCAGGGTCATGAAAAGTGCTGAAAAAATATTCGTTTCAATTCTCTTCTCAATTTCGTTGACAGCCTGCAGCGACTTCCTGGAAAGAGTCCCGCTTGACAGTCCGTCGACGGAAACTTTCTGGCAGACAGCCGACCAGGCGGAACTCTGGGTGAACAATCTCTATAATGGTTTGGGAAATATTGATGATTGTCGCTTCGAAGCGTTCTCCGACGATGCTTTCGGAAGAGCCAGCACCGGTTTAAACAACATAGCGCTGGGGATATTCGAGCCCAACGACCCGGATGTCCAAAACCAATGGGATTATCGGAAAATCCGCGAGGCGCTTGAATTCTTTGAAAATATCGGCAGGGTCAACGGTATCTCCGAAAGTAAGCTGAACGAGCTTTCGGGCCAGGCCAATTTTATTCTCGCCTACCGTTATTTCAGGCTGGCAACCTTTTACAGAGATGTTCCGCTTGTAACAAAACCTCTCGCTGTCAATGAAAGCGACATACCGAAGTCTCCGAAGGCGGAGGTGATCAGCTATGTGCTGGAGAGGTTGGATATGGCCGTTCAACAGTTACCCACTACCTGGCCGGCCAGCGAAAACGGGCGGATCACAAAGGGCGCGGCTCTCTCCTTAAAAGCCCGCGTGCTGCTCTACAACGAAAGATGGGATGAAGCCTGGAAAGCAGCCAAAGAAGTGATGGATCTCGGCATCTACGAATTACACCCGCATTTTGAAGAGCTTTTCCAGGAAGCGTTTAACAATGCTACGAAGGAATCTATCCTCGAAACCCAATACGCCCAAAATGCCAGGGAACATTCGCTGGGAAGAACGTATAATTACCGCAGTATCGACGGCTTTGCGCTCATCCAGCCTATGAAAGAGCTGGGAGAAGCATACCCGATGTCCGACGGGCTGCCGGTTTCGGAATCTCCCTTGTATAATCCCTCCAACCCTTTCCTGAACCGGGATCCCAGGTTTTATGCAATTTTTAATTATCCCGGTCGAACAATGAACGGCTACACTTTCGACCCCGTCAACGATGCCCTGGATCGTGATTTTACATTTACTTACCTGTTTTATAGAAAATATGTCACCGATTTCGTCAGGGCACAAAGGCTGACACTGTATAAGAACTGGTACATTTTCCGGTATGCAGATGTGCTCCTGATGTATGCCGAGGCAAAAAACGAGGCCTCAGGACCGGATGCAACGATCTTTGAAACGCTCGACCTCCTCAGGCACCGGGCAGGTCTTCCTTCTGTCGACCGGAGTAAATACAGTGACGGGGTTGCCCTGCGCGAATTTATCAGGAATGAGCGAAGAATCGAGCTGGCGGGAGAAGGCCTGCGCTACTTCGACATCATCCGCTGGAGGATTGCAGATAAGGTAATGAACGGACAGTTTACAAGTATGGAAGTCCCGGGCTGGCTGCCGAAGATAAACATCCATACCAGGGTATTCCTGCCCGCAAAACACTACGTCTGGCCTATACCCCAGGTAGCCATAGACCGGGCAGTCAACCTGGAACAACACCCTGAATGGAAATAGCAGTTCCTACCTCATCATCGCTGTGTGGCGGCGGGAACGATGATCGTAATAAGTTTATATTTACAAAACGCTGACAAACAAAAACTGCAATCTTTTATTCTTTTAAAAGACATGACCAAACAACAGTACGCTGCTTTCCTGTTTATCCTGCTGGCGGTTTTCGCCTGTACGGGCGTCCTAACCGGGCAGAATAAAGAGTATCCCGATGCAGCTAAAAATCCGCAGTCAATGCTTATGCTTTCCGGGAACTGGGTCCCCGGAGACCCTCATAAAATCGATTTTCAGTCGCTTCCGGCTGTCGGAGGCGAGCATGCGATCGTCAGCGACGTTAGATACGCCTGGGGAATGAAAGTCCATCAGCACAACTACATCACCTTCTATGACGGGCTGTATTGGATCATGTGGAGCGATGGGCCGGGGATACAGAGAGAGGGCGTTTCCGCAAAGGAGCATCGCAACGTAGTGCCCGGGCACGATCGCGCAGGTCAGCTCATTTCCTATTCCACCAGTCCCGACGGCCTGAACTGGAGCGAGCCGAGAGACCTGGCCGGCCCTCCTGACGACGGGTTCGGGTGGATTGCGCGGGGCTTCTGGATCTACAACGGCGAGCTGCTTGCACTCGCTACCAGGTACCAGGCGCCTTCCTACCGTGGAGACGGCCTGCAGCTTCATGCTTTCAGGAGAGTGAAAGGCGAAAAAAAGCAATGGCAATACCGGGGGCTGGTATATGACAATGCCATGAATAATTTCGCCCCTAAACAAATTCCGACCGGGGAATGGATGATGTCCAGAAGAGATAAGGATGCAAACGTCCATATGATGATCGGAGGAGTAAACGGTTTTGATAAATGGGAGTCATTTCCTGTAATAAGCTATTCGGGTGAAGAGCTGGCTGCCGAAGAGCCCTATTGGTGGGTACTCCCTGACGGGAACCTGGTCGCTTTTTTCCGCGATAATAAGAAGAGCGGCTACCTGTTCCGGGCCTTTTCCACCGATAACGGCCGGACCTGGAGCCGCCCGGTGAAAACCAATTTCCCGGATGCAGGATCCAAGTTCAGCGGGTTACGGCTGAAAGACGGACGATATGTACTGGTATCCAATTCCCACCCCACAAAAAGGGATCCGCTCACGATTGCCGTCAGTGACGATGGACTGGTTTTTACCAGCCTCTTCTATGTTGCCGGCGGCAGGCATGTCGACTACCCGCATGTCTACGAGCATGACGGGCAGCTTTTTATAGCTTTTGCCGGAGCCAAGCAGACAGTGGAAGTCATTAAAGTCGGAATAAGCAGTTTAAATACGCTGACGATGCCTTCAAAATAACGGTGAACGCCGCCAGTGCTACCCTCTGGGTTCTAAAACCGTTCTTCCCGGCCCGGTATATCATTTTCCCGGGAAAAAATAAATATTCAAGTGGCCGGGGCCGCCCGGACAACTGTATTACTATCAGCGAAAAGTAAAAATTAAGAAAAAATAATGAAGACAAAAACCCGTAAAGGATTCGCGCAAGAGTATCTCCTGACAATAGCCTTAATCCTTTTTGTAACAGGCATCCAGGCCCAGCGCCCCCACCCCGTCTCCAATCCCTCCTCCCCACTCATGCTGGCGGGCGATTGGGTGCCCCGCAATACGCATCAGATAGACTATGATAAGCTCCCCCGCTTGCCCGGCTCTCACATGGTGGTCAGCGATGTGCGCCATCAAATGGGGGTAAACCAGCACAACTACCTGGATTACTACGACGGCAGATACTGGATTATGTGGAGCGACGGTCCCGGGATAGAGGACCGGGTGGGACAGAGGATAAAATACGCCACGAGCCTCGACGGCGTTCTCTGGTCCGAGCCGGAATATCTCACGCCGCCGCCGCCCGGTGCGGAAAGAAGCTCTCTCTACGGAACACGTTCCGAAAAAGGATTCCGGTACATAGCGCGGGGATTCTGGCAGCGCGACGGGGAGTTCCTCGCCCTGGCATCACTGGACGAAGCAGCCGGCTTCTTCGGCCCTAACCTGGCACTGAGGGCTTTCCGGTATGACAAGAAATGGAATAAGTGGGAAGACATCGGGGTTGTGCATGACAACGCAATCAATAATTTCTCGCCCAAAAAGATATCTTCCGGTGAATGGATGATGTCCAGGCGTAAATCCGATTATACCAAATCGGGCGTAGAGTTCCTGATCGGCGGTGTGAAAAGCCTCACCGACTGGAAGTCGTACCCGGTTCTTGGCTCCGCCCATGAGCTTACGGCAGAAGAGCCGTACTGGTGGGTATTGCCCGACAACAACCTCGTAGCGCTTTTCCGCGACAACAAGGGGAGCGGGTACCTGTTCCGCTCATTTTCATCAGACAACGGCCGTACCTGGAGCACTCCCGTCAGGACAAATTTCCCGGATGCCCGCTCGAAATTCAGCGGTACGCGCCTGAAAGACGGCCGGTATGTACTGGTATCGAATGCCAATCCGAAAAAACGCGACCCGCTGGTGCTTTCTGTCAGCGACGACGGGATAGTTTTCAATAAGATGTACTACCTGGTCGGGGGCCGGCATGTAGACTACCCCCACGTGATGGAACACGACGGCCATCTTTTTGTGGCGTTTGCTACGGGGAAGCAGACCATAGAAGTCATCAAAATCCGTCTGTCGGACATCGATTCGCTGAAAATGATTCCTCAAAACCAGAACTGAGCGCCCCTATGAACCGCAGATATTTTATCAAGCTGGGAGCTGCCGGCGCCCTGATTTCCGTTGCCGACCTTACCTCCTGCACAACAGCAAACGAAGATAAAACCGATACAGACATACTGGTAGTCGGCGGCACGCCCGCCGGCATTATGGCAGCCATAGCTGCAGCCCGTTCGGGAGCCAGGGTAACCCTTATCGAGTATCACCATCATATCGGCGGGCTTTCGACCAGCGGATTGGGAAAAAGCGATATTGAAAACAAAGATGCGATCGCCGGTCTTTTTAAAGAGTTCACTCAGAATATTCTGCGCTATTACACGGACAAGTATGGTGCGGATTCGGAAGATGTGAAAAAATGCCGGGGCGGCTATTATTACGAACCTTCCGTCGCCGAGCAGGTATTCAACCGGATGATCTCGGCTGAAACCAACATTACCCTCCTTACCGGCTACCAGATTGAGAAAGTCCTCACGCAGGGAGGCAAAGCGAAGGAAGCCGGTTTTAAAAACAGGGCTACCGGGGAGTCGCGGAACCTGAAAGCCGCAGTATTCATAGACGCCACCTACGAAGGCGACCTGTATGCGCTGGCGGGCGCGGCTTACCGGCTGGGAAGGGAAGCCAAAAACGACTTCGGTGAACCCCACGCGGGCCGTATATTTTTCGACTACAACGAGAACCGGTTCCTGGAGGGAAGCACAGGCGAAGGCGACAAACGGATCCCGGCTTATACCTACCGGCTCTGCATGACCGACGATCCGGCAAACAGTTATGTCATGAAAGAACCGCCGGCCGGCTACAACCGGGAAAACTACCTGAAGTATTTCAAAGACCTGGAAGAAGGGCGCCTCGGAGGTCCGAAGGTGTTCAAAGAAGGTCACGGCTATTATAAAGCCCATTTTGATACGATGGTGCGCGTATTCTCGTTTGCGGAAATCCCCAATCGCAAGTACGACGTCAACACCAATCCGCGCCCGCTCGGCTTCCCTTTTGTCGAAGAGAATTTCAACTACGCGGAAGCAGGTTGGGAGGAGCGGGAAAAGGTGTTCCAGAGACACCGGGAGCTGGCCCTCGGGCTGTTATACTTTATACAGAATGACCCGGAGGTTCCCGAAGCCCACCGGCAGCTTGCCAACCAGTACCACCTTCCGCTCGATGAGTTTACCGACAACGGGCATTTCCCCTGGCAGCTTTATGTACGGGAAGCCAGGCGGCTGAAAGGCGCTTATACCCTGACGGAAAATGACGTCACGCTGAAAGACGGCGAAGAAAGGACCACCCTTTTCCACGATGCTATCATTGCGGGCGAATTCCCGATCGACAGCTTTCCCTGCTCAAAAGAACCGTCGGCCGATAACAAAGTGCTCGAAGGCTATATAGGCATGCTGCCGATACCCGCCTACCAGCTCCCCTACAGAGTCCTTGTTCCCGAAAGCATCGACGGCATTATCGTTCCGGTAGCGGCTTCTACTACCCATGTTGCGTATTCGACGTTACGTATGGAGCCATTATGGATGGGAATCGGACAGGCTTCCGGTATCGCCGCTGCCCTGTCGGTCCGGAATAAGACGGAGATCCGTGATATCGACGTGAAAGAGCTTCAGACAACGCTTGTGGAAAACGGGCAGATCCTCACTTATTTCGACGATCTCGACCCGGACGACAAGGCACACAGGGCTGCGCAATTCTGGGGAACCAGGGGGTTTTTCAATTCTTATAAGGCCGGGCTGCGCGAGCCTCTTTCCGTAGCGGAGCTTAAACGCTGGGCAGCTATCTTCACGGATATCACAAAGCTCCCGCTCACCATTCCTGATCCCGGCACAGACCATATAACGCGTGGAGAATTCAGGGAGATCCTGAAGAATTGGGGGGAAAACCTCCCGGATGATATCGTATGGTCGTATGAGCCGGGAACAGACAATGATCCGCTGCTGAAAGGAGAAGCATGCGCCGCGCTGTTTTCAAAAATTGCGGAGCATAGCGATAAATCTTAGTAAAATCCCGCCATGGTCAAGAACCCCGGCGAGGAGAGGCGTAAAAGCCTCTCCTTTTTTTGTGGCAGTCCCGGAAAGTATCCCGGAAGCAGTATCGGCTTTTACCATATACGGGGATAACATACAACCCTGGTACAGACCCCTGGAATAATCAAGCCTGATTTTATGAAACATTTCTTTTCTTCCGTTGCGATGCTTGTCTGTATGGCGGTTAGCCATCATGTCCCCGCCCAGGACAAGCCTGAATTTCTAAACCCACCCCGACTGATCGAAAACCCGGAGAATTACTACAAATACTCGGCAGACAGCCGGAAGTTTACCGGGATATCCAGTATGGCCGTCAGTCCCAACGGAAGGCTGTGGGTCACCTGGTACGCCGGTATTACACCCGGCGAGGACCATAACAATTACGTAACTGTTGCGACGAGCGGCGACAACGGGATCACATGGGAAGAAGTAATAGTTATCGACCCGGACGGGAAGGGCCCGGTCCGTACATTTGACCCGGAGATCTGGATCGACCCCAACGGGAAGCTCTGGGTTTTCTGGGCACAGGGAATCAGCGGAAAAATCCAGGTAGCCCGCGACGGCCACATAGCGGGAGTCTGGGCGATCACCGCCGGTAACGCCGAAGAACGAAATCCCGGATGGTCGTCCCCCCGTCGTATAACGGACGGAGTGCTGATGTGCAAGCCCACCGTCCTTTCAAACGGCGACTGGGCATTTCCGGTCTCCACCTGGTTCCTGACTGATAACAGCGCCCGGATGGTCGTTTCTACGGATCAGGGTCAATCATTCTCTATCAGGGGAGCATGCCACGTTCCCGCCGATATCCGGACATTCGACGAGCACATGATCGTGGAACGCAAAGATCAATCGCTCTGGATGCTGGTGCGTACCAAAACAGGAATAGGCGAGAGTATTTCCAAAGATGCCGGCAGGACATGGAGCCCTTTAAGCCCTTCAAAAATTGAGCACCCCAGCGCCCGCTTCTTCATCAGGCGGCTCGGTTCAGGAAATCTCCTGCTGGTCAAACACGGCCCCGTTTCAGTAAAGACGGAACGCTCTCATTTAATGGCATTTGTTTCCAAAGATGATGGCAAAAGCTGGTCCAAAGGCCTGCTGCTCGACGAAAGGTCCGGCGTCTCCTACCCGGACGGCCAGCAAACCAAAGACGGAACCATATACATTACCTATGATTACAGCCGTACCCGCGAACAGACGATATTTGTAACCAGCTTCACAGAAGACGACATCATTTCCGAACGGAGCGACGAAAAGATCCTGACCGTTTACAGGAACAGGAAACCTGTCAGCCAGGGAGGGCGCTGAAGGTCTCCGGCAATATTAATATTCTGTGATTTTTTAAACTCCCTTCATAAATGTACCTTATCTTTAAGGTACATTTGCCTTTTACGGTATGCATGACTAACTATCTTCAACATAGCGATCAGGCTTTAATAACCCTCCTGAAAGAAGGCGATGAACCCGCCTTTGCGGAGCTGCACAACCGGTACAAGGCAGTACTGTTTATACACGCATACCGCATGCTGGGGAATGAGGATGAAGCCAAGGATATAGTCCAGGAGCTCTTTACTACGTTGTGGACCCGGAGAAACGATATCCCTGCAATATACTCGCTGGCTTCCTACCTGTACAGCGCGGTCAGGAATAAGGTGCTCGATAGCATTGCCCGGAAAAAAACCGAAGAGAGGTACATGCGCTCGCTTGCGTTGTTTATGGAGGAGGGTGAGAATATCACCGAAAAAGAAATCAGGGAAAAAGAGCTGACCAGGTTGATAGAAAGAGAAATTTCTCTCCTCCCGGAGAGAATGCGTGAGATATTCGAGCTGAGCCGGTACGAAAACCGGTCCTACAAAGAAATTGCCGAAGAGCTTAATATTTCCGACAAAACCGTCAAAAAACAGGTCAGCAATGCGCTGATCATCCTGCGCAAAAAGCTGGATGTAGCACTTTCCATGATTTTTTTTTAATACGGGCTACTACCTTGGCCTTTGCTGCCCGTCTTTACTAAAAAGACGATTCTGATGCAGGAAAGCCAGGCAAGGATACTGATTGAAAAATACAGGAAGGGTACGCTTACAGACGAAGAGCGTATACTTCTCGAAAGCTGGTACCTGAAGCTGGCTGAAGAAACGGATCTTCCGGAAGAAAACGCAGACCGGCTCAGCGCTGCTATCGAAAACCTCCGCCCCCCGGCAATACCCGGAAGAAAAACGCCGGTGAGGCCGCTCCTGAAGTGGGCCGCGGTCGCCGCTTCCGTTCTTGTACTCATCTCCCTTGTGACTGTCTACCGGCTTGATCATAGCGAAGAAGCCGTCGTTTCTTCAGACCCTCTCCTGAAAGAGGACGTATTGCCCGGTGAGCACCGTGCGATGCTGACATTAGCCAACGGCTCGTCTATATCGCTCGACAAAGTAGGGCCCGGCGTCCTGGCAAAGGAAAATAACGTATCGATTGTAAAGACCGGCGACGGGGAAATAGCATGCAATGTGCCGGTCGATTCCGAAAAACCTGCCGGGAAGGTTTCCTACAATAAGCTGGAAACTCCGAAAGCCGGGCAGTATAAGGTGATATTGCCTGACGGTACCCGCGCATGGCTGAACGCCGCCTCTTCTATCAGGTTTCCGGCGCTTTTCCCTGCCGGCGAACGCGTCGTGGAAATTAGCGGGGAAGTTTATTTTGAAGTAGCCAGGCACAGGAAAAACGGGAAAAATATCCCGTTCCGGGTACGTTCAGGCGCACAAACAGTGGAGGTGCTCGGAACCGTCTTTAACGTAAACAGCTACGCCGACGAAGAGACAACCAAAACCACGCTCCTTGAAGGAAGCATCAGGGTGATCGATAATGTCCATGCAGGCAAGACTGTGGTGCTGAAACCCGGGCAGCAAACCCTTCTCTCTACGAAAATCCAGGGACCGGCGGATTCGCCCGGGCTGAATATCAAGGAAGTCAATACGGGTTCTGTCGTGGCATGGAAGGAAGGGTACTTCCGGTTTGACGGCGTGGGGCTCCCGGAACTGATGCGCCAGCTGTCAAGATGGTATGACATGGAGGTCGTCTACGAAACTACCGTTGCAGACCATGAGTTCGTCGGACAGATAGAGCGTAACGCCAACCTCTCAAAGGTGCTCCGGATCCTCGAGCTCGGAGGTGTAAAGTTCAGGATCGAAGGGAAAAAGATAATTGTAACAGATTAACTGTATAGTGTTGAACTTAATAACAGAACCGTCTATGAGAAAAAAATAACCAGGAAAAAGAACCGGTTCCGCGAATAAAAAAACCGTTTCAGATGCGACCTGAAACGGTTGAAAGTTCCGGTCATCTTCCCTCTTTCACGCTGGACCACGGAAAGAAGGGACGTTTGTTGCTGCAAAACCAATGATAACCTAAAACCATACAAAGGTATGCAATCTTTTTTTCGAAGAAAAGAGCCGTATATTCCTATGCGTGCTACTTTCAAAATTATTCTGGCCATGAAGCTTACGGCCCTTTTCCTGATGTTAGCCTGCCTGCATGTAGCTGCTACGGGCTTTTCCCAGAAGATCGCCCTTTCGGTAAAGGACGCCCCGCTTTCTGCTGTGTTCAGGCACGTGGAAAAGCAGACCGGCTACACTTTTTTCTATGATAATAAACTGGTAAGAAAAGCCGGCAGGATAACGGCCGATTTCCGGGGCAATACACTCGAACAGATACTTGATACGATACTGGGAGATCAGCACCTGGCTTACGAGATCATCGACAACACGATAGTGATCCGGAAAGCGGAAGGAAAAAAAACTGCTGCGGAACGGGCGACCAAGCGGGAAGGTAATATGATACTTCATCCCCGGCCTACACCGGCGACCGATGGCGGCGCTATAAAGGAATCGGCGATGAGGCTGCCGGAGATCCCTTTCCCGGATATTACCGTTCGGGGAAAAGTCAATGATGAAAAAGGTACAGGCCTGCCGGGGGTAAGCATCCTGATCAAAGGCTCGCGGCAGGGTACCAGCACCAACCTAGACGGTACTTTTACGCTTACTGTTCCCGACCGGAGCGCGATACTGGTGTTTTCATTTGTCGGCTACGTAAGCCAGGAAATCGAAGTAGGCAACAGATCTGACATAGAAATCGCTCTGAAAGTGGACGAAAAGGCGCTCGATGAGGTGGTGGTGACCGCCCTCGGGGTGCAACGTAACTCAAGAGCGCTCGGCTATTCGGTCGGAGAAGTCAAAAGCGAGGAGCTTACCCGTGTACCGCAGGAAAACATTGTAAACAGCCTGAACGGCCGGGTTTCGGGTGTACGGGTTATCAACACCACGCCCGATCTCAACAGCGACCCGATGGTGCTGATCAGGGGTTTCACATCGCTTTCGGGCGGAAACTCTCCACTGATCGTCATCGACGGTCTGCCTACCGGGACCGATATCAGCGTAATGTCTGACCTGAGCGCCGACAACATCGAAAGCGTCAGTGTCCTTAAAGGGCCAAGCGCCGCCGCCCTCTACGGTTCCAGGGCCGGTAGCGGTGTTTTGCTGATCACTACCAAAAGCGGCAATAAAGGTAAAAAGGGCCTGGGCGTGAGGGTCAACTCGGCCTATACGGCTACTGTCCCCTATCGTTTTATGCCGCTTCAGCAGAGGTTTGCCACAGGCTCCAACGGTAATTTCGACCAGACAAGCAATCTCTGGTGGGGCCCCGAAATGGGTACGTCTGTCGCCAGGTTCGGCACAAACGGCGAAGCTACTCCTCTCCGGTCTTACCCGGACAACGTAAAGAATTTTGCCAACGTCGGAAACACCTATGTAAATGACATCACCGTTTCCAACAATTCCGAGAAGCTGAGCTTTTCCCTCTCGCTTTCCGATACAAGGGGCACCGGCGCCTATCCCGGGAGCGAGATCCGGAAAGACGCCATTTCCATGTCCGGCTCCTATACGATCGCCCACAACCTCTCGGTGTCGGCTCATTTTAACTACCTGAACTCAGGCTCTGATAATTTCCGCGGACTTTCTTACGACAACTATCCCTATGAAGATCTCTATTTTACGCCCAACTGGATTAACCTGGCGGATCTGAAAAACTACTGGGAAGAAGAAAACGTCAAACAAAGGGTCTGGGCAAACGGCTTCAACAATCCCTGGTTTACGGTATATGAAAATATCAATACCTTCCGTAAGGTAAGGCCGTACGGCAATGTAAAGCTGGATTGGCAGATTGTAAAAGACCTGACCCTTATGACACGCATAGGCGGGTTCAACGAGTCTTATACAACCAACAACCGGACTGCTCTTTCCGAAAAAAGTCTGCCCAACGGCGGGTATGCCTATATTTCCCGCAACCTGCAGGAGATCAACACCGATTTCCTGCTCAATTACAAAAAGGATATCACCGACTTTTCCTTTGATGTATCCGCCGGGGGCAACCTGCTGTTCCAGAATCACACTTTCGGGACCATAACCGGGGAACGTTATGTCCTTCCTGGTCTTTATACGGCAAGCAATATCGACCGCTCCGCTGTTTCATACTCGAACACGCAGTCGAATAAGCGTATCAATAGTCTCTACGGTACTGCTTCCGTCGGTTTCCGGGACGCAGTTTTCCTGGAGCTCTCCGGGAGGAACGACTGGTCGAGCACGCTTCCCGTCAGCAACAGGTCTTACTTTTACCCGTCCGCTTCGCTCAGTGTCGTGCTTTCCGATCTCTTCAGGCTTCCGGATGCAGTTTCGCTCCTGAAGCTGCGGGGAGGCTGGGCCAAGGTCGGGAAAGACACCAGCCCCTACCAGCTGGCAATGACGCTTTCGCGCTCTACCTGGGGAGACCGCACCACCTATTCTCTCCCGTCGAAGACCCCTACCAGCAACCTTCTGCCGGAAAGCATCATTTCATCGGAGGTCGGGTTTGACCTCATGATGTTCAAACGCAGGCTGGGGCTCAATTTCACTTATTACGAGCTTGAAAACAGGAACCAGATCACCGGGATATCGGTTTCCGGCTCTACCGGCTTTACTGCAGCCAACGTGAATGCCGGCGTTGTGCTGAATAAAGGACTTGAGATATCGCTGAGGACCGTCGCGCTGGAGACCAAAAACGTCAATTGGGATTTTGTTTTCAACTTTACAAAAGAGAGAAGCTGGCTGACCGCTCTTCCCGAAGGGGTATCCAACCACCAGTTCTGGTCGAGGAACAACATCTATAACCAGACGACCCTGGGAGGAAGGGTCGGCGATATGTGGGGGCCCGACGTGGTGAGGGTGACGGAAGGTCCTTACAAAGACTGGCCTATCCTGAACAACAACGGCTATGTCCAGCAGAACACGACCAATATCAACCTCGGGAATGTCATGCCCGATTTCACGCTGGGCATCCAGACCAACCTGCAGGTGAAACGGTTTACCTTTTCGGCAAGCTTTGACTGGCGCCAGGGCGGCAAGTACTATTCCGAAAGCATGAAACGTCTTACCCGCGACGGGCGCCAGGACAGCTGGTATAAAGGCGAAGGCTCCGGTACTTTCACCGGGATCCTCAGCAACAACTCGTTTAACGGGGATAATGACAAGCTGGCGGACGAAATAAGAAACAACCCGGGCAAATACAATGCCATGGGCGGGCTTACGTATGTGGGCGGAAGAAATGCGGAGCTTGGCGGCTTCAGCTACGGCAACGCGATTGACAACGGCGTTTTCTTCCCCGGCGTGATCGTAGGAGCAAACGGGGAATACATCGAAAACTTCGGAGCTGAAGGCACGAAATACTTCCGGGCAGACCTGATCGCCGACCCCGGCGCGGGATACTGGAGCCGGGCCGTTCAGTCATGGATCTACGACGCTTCCTTTCTGAAGCTGAGGGAATTTGCCGTAGCATATGCGCTCCCGGATCAGTTCAGCCGCTATATCGGGGCGGGCAGCACTTCCTTGTCTCTTTTTGCAAGAAACATCATACTCTGGACCAAGGCCAAAAACTATATGGACCCCGAGTCGACCATGATGAACGGGAACAGCCAGTTCAGCACCTCCCCCAACTACCTGTTCGGCTACGACCGGGCGTCTTTTTATCCCTGGACAATGTCTTTGGGGTTGAAATTAGGTATCCAGTTTTAACCTGATCAAAAATGACCAAGATATTCAATAATCATCTGAAAATATGGAAGTGGGCCGCCGGGCTTCTGCCCTTCCTGGCCGGGTGCGAGTCCCTGACCGAAATCAACCAGAATCCCAACGACCTGACCGATGAAAGGGTCAATCCCGCTTACGTGCTTACATCGGTCGTAACAGGCTCGGCTACCGCCCTGTCAGACGTTTCTTTTTCCGGGAATGTCACCCAGTCGGTCATATCCGAAGCCATGCAATATACCCAGAGAGACTTCCTGGAGTTTTCCGTCAGCAACCAGTTCGGCTGGTATCCGGTTTCATTCGACTATCGCAGCCTGCACCAGCCTCTTTCCAATGCCGCCTACCTCGGAAGGCGGGCTGCCGGCAATGCCGACTCCTTATTTCTGAAAGGGGCATCGCTCACCATGCAGGCAATGTGGTTCGGCGTACAGACCAGCCTCTGGGGAGACGTTCCCTATAAGGAAGCCAACCAGGGAACTGCCAATTTACAGCCGGCTTTTGACGCCCAGAAAGACGTCTTTATCGGGATTATCGCAGATCTGGATAAGGCCAACTCCTACCTGAAACAGGCAGGATCCGTCAAATCCTCCGTCCTGGCCCAGGCCGACCTCCTCTTCAAAGGCGATGTGCTCAAATGGAGAAAATTCGCCAATTCACTGAGACTGAGATTCATGATGCGCCTGTCCGAAAAACTGAGCGATGCGGGAGCAGCCGGCCTGGATGTAAAGGCCGAATTCTCAAAAATGGTAGCAGATGCGTCGAATTACCCGCTGATGACCGCCAGTGAAGACAATGCGGCTATGAGCTACCCGGGGACCAATACCATAGACGCGTGGAGGATGGGAGCGCTGCTCAAGCCTACCCTCAGCGAATTCCACAGGATAAAGGCCGGAGCTACAATGATCGATTTCCTGAAAAATCAGAACGATCCCCGGCTTACCGTATGGTTCCGCCCTGTAGAGGTTCAGACGCTGGTAAGGGATAAAGGAGCAGAAACGGTGTTCGCCAAAGACGACGAATCCGGGGATGTCAAACGCTATATTAAATCCTATCAGCAGGGAATAGATACTTCCCTGTATGTAGGTCTGAAAATTGCGCTGGTCAACCCGGATATTTACAATGAAAACATCGCTGCCCAACGGACCGAGGCGCTGAAGTTCAACAGTGCAATCTATAACAGCGGCGCTGCCAATCCCTTCGTGTCCTACCTCTCCCCGATGTTCCGGGAAAACACGCATCCACTGGTGAAAACGGTTTTCATGTCGGCTGCTGAAGTCAATTTTATCCTTGCCGAGGCAGCTGCCAGGGGGTGGATATCGGCCAGTGCGGAAAATTTCTACTGGCAGGGTATTGCGGCTTCCCTCGCCCAATACGGGATAGCCGACGGGGATGTCAAGCAGTACAACAAGGTGACGCATGTTCGTCAGCAATTCGATCTGGGAGCATTCGAGGTCCAGATGCGGGCCCTGTTTAACCAGGCCCCGGATAAAACGGAAGAGATCTTAAACCAAAAATGGGTGTCGGCCTTTACAACGCTCGAATCGTGGTTTGACTGGAGAAGAACCGGATACCCGGATATCGCCGGGAATATTATCAGCGGTTCCCAGGGGCAAAAGATACCGGTCCGTTACATATTTGGCGAAAGTGAGATTAACTACAATACCGATCACGTCAATGCCGCTATTTCCAGGCTCGAGCCTGCGGTAAATGACCAATGGTCCAAAATGTGGCTGTTGCAGGGGACAGGCAAACCCTGGTAAGACGCACCATCTATACATAAACAACCCTTACCTTAAACGGCGGCGGCGTATTGCGGGAATCTCCTGCGATACGTCGTCGCCGTTTTACCTCTATCTATCACATGATCAGGGTATTGCGCGGTCTCGTTTTCATAAATAATTTTATGCTATTTCTTTCTCCCTTATAAATCCATTTCATAGTGAAAACGATCCTTACATCCCGAATAATTACCATGCCGGAGCTACGATGGCTTCGCTCGTATTTCTTCATGACCGCAGCGCTGTTTGTAGCTGCAGTCAGACCCGTACAGCAGGTAATGGCGCAGGGCGCCATTACGCTTTCCACCCAGGCCGTAGCAGCCGGGAATGTCCTGCAGGGAACCGATGCGCACCTGTTCTATATAATCAAGCTGGATGTGACCGACGCCGCCGCCGTTACCATCAACTCCCTCACCATCAACACTACCGGGAATTATACCACGGATGACATCAGCGCGTTTACTTTGTATCGCAACAGTACACCATCCGTAACAGGGGCCAGCTTCCTGGCACAGGATCCTACCGTAACCGGCGCAGGGGAAACCCTGACCTTCAACACCGGAGGCGTAGGCTACTCGGCCGGTACAACCTATTACCTGCTCATCAGGGCCAATATACGACCGGGCGCTACCGCAGGCCGTAACTTCAAGATCGACGGCAGCGCCAATGGGGCCGTTTTTACCTTCGTGAATACTACCCCGGGAGTGACTAACAATCAAACCGATGCGGCAGGACTGCAAACCATATTCCGCCCCGAATTCAGTTTCTCCACCCAGGCAGTAGCAGCCGGGAATGTCCTGCAGGGAACCGATGCACACCTGTTCTATATAATCAAGCTGGATGTGACCGAGGCAGCTGCCGTTACCATCAATTCCCTCACCATCAACACTACCGGGAACTACACCACGGATGACATCAGCGCGTTTACTTTGTATCGCAACAGTACACCATCCGTAACAGGGGCCAGCTTCCTGGCACAGGATCCTACCGTAACCGGCGCAGGGGAATCCCTGACCTTCAACACCGGAGGCGTAGGCTACTCGGCCGGTACAACCTATTACCTGCTCATCAGGGCTAATGTACGACCCGGCGCTACCGCAGGGCGTAACTTCAAGATCGACGGCAGCGCCAACGGGGCTGCTTTTACCTTCGTGAATACTACTCCGGGAGTGACTGATAATCAAACAGACGCGGCAGGTATACAAACGATTGGAAGCCCGATGCCGGTGATCCTGCAAAGTTTCTCCGTACAAAGGCAGGAGCACGTCCGGTTGCTCACCTGGATAACCACTTCCGAAGCGCATAACGACTTTTTCGAGGTACAGCGGAGCCGGAACGGTATTGCCTTTGAAAACCTGGGGCAGGTGCAAGGCATTGGAACTACGGTGACTGCTCATACCTACACCTGGACGGACCCGGAAATTTTCCCGGGAGGTGTAGTGCTCTACTATCGGCTCAGGCAGGTAGACTATGACGGGACGTACACTTTCAGCCCGGTGATTTCATACCGTGTGCAAGCCGGGGAAACGACCGAAGCCGTGGTATACCCCAATCCTTTCCAGGGCGCACTGACCATGCGATTTACACCGGGCGCTACCCTTACGGTAGGATGGTACGCTATTGACGGGAGGCTGATTATACCTGCGGAGAAAGTGCTGGTGCCTGCCTCGGGAGAGCTTGCCGTGCCCGGCACCGCCGTTCCGGCTACGATCACTCCCGGAGTATACCTCCTGAAGATCGGTACGCCGGAGGGTACTGTTGTCCGGCGTGTTATCAGAGGGGAATAATTCAAGGCAGAAGGTAAGCGCAAAGGGTTGGATGCAACCCTTTGCGCCCTGACCCCGGAGCATTTACCTGGCGATCGCTAATCTGAGTGTTTCCGTAGACCCGTCGGGAAGGATCACCTTTACCTGGTATAATCCCGGAACCAGCCGGGATACATCCAGGCCGTCATTCAGGCCTTCCGACGCCGACTGCACCGTGCGGCCCAGCAGGTCGATCACCTCAACCTGCTGTACCTTGCCGCCGGCTTTGATAAATACCCGGTCCGAAACCGGGTTGGGATAGAGGATCGATACTGTTTCTCCGGAGAATACGAGGCTTTCAATCTTACTGTAGGTGTAGCTGCCGTCCAGGTCCACCATTTTCAGGCGGTAGTAATTGATCCCTGTAAAAGGATTGGTGTGGATATATGTGTAATTGGTAATGGCGTTGCGCTCTTTTTTTGCGGTTACCGCGCCGGTCGTACGCCAAGTGCGCGCATCGGTGCTGTGCTCTGTTTCAAAACGCTCGCTGTTCACTTCGTCAGTGGTAGTCCAGTGAAGAACGGTCGCCGTTCCCTCTCCGGAAACCGAAAAGCCGGCCAGGACAACCGGCAGCGGGTTGGTATCTTCGGTGCTGGCAATGGTAAAAGGGCTGAAAGCAGGTACTGCAGCCTCAGTGCTTACGGTACCGACAGTAGTACTTCCTGACGTACCGCCGTTGCCCAGATCGTTCCAAAGTCCGCCGTTCCAATGCGCCACCGCCAGCTTGGATGCATTGGTGATATAACCGGAAGGAAAATTATAACCCAGGGTAATGGTAACATTCCCGACAGTCGGCTCTACCGGCTGTATATCCCAATAACCTCCGTCAAACACTTTGGTCAGGGTACCGGCTTTCTCTCCGGGATCGTAGCCGTCGTCGCCGGGATTATAGGCGAGGAATTCGGCACTGAAACGGTCTGCCGGGGCAGACGGCGCGCCGATTCCGGCGATGAAAAGCTTCTCTCCCGACCCGATAGGAAAGATAAACTCCGTATTACCGATCTTATGCACCGGCCCGATCACATGGCTTTCGTCGGCGGCTCCTGTATAGCCCGTCCCGGCCTGGAAGATCATCGGACTGGCTTCCGATGCTTCTATATATCCGCTGACAAAGCTGACCGTATTGCTGGTACGGAGAGGCTGGCTCAGCACAAGCTTTGCGCCTCCCGTTTTTTCGAGGATGAAACCGGGCAAAACAGGTTCTGCCACGCCGGCCTGGGTAAAGGTGCCGTCGGTCGCCCCGTTGAAGCGGATCCGGCCGGGGGCGTTTACGGTAATGCCTGCAGCGCTCGCAAAAGTAAGGTCGGCGGCATAAGACGATACAAAGGAGTGCCCGATTACAATATTGCCGGACCCGGTCCTGGTGTAGGTTACATTCCCGTTAAACTGGTTCGACCCGTTCCAGCTTTCCTCCATAGGGGCAATCCCTCTCAGAGTAAACGCAGCAGATCCGTTAAACTCGTTGCCCGACACGCGCGTCACGCCGTTGTTGGCCGGATCGTCCTCATACAGGAAAGACCCGAACGTCAGCTTGTTCAAATCAATAGTACTATTGCCGAACTTCTTCCCGAATACGGTAAAGCTCTCCACCGTCAGTGTGTCATTAAGAAGGTTAAGCTCCCCGG
>JBBCKD010000018.1:0-76247 GCA_037191015.1 Spirosomataceae bacterium | reverse complement strand
GTCGGGATATATTCTTAACTATCGGTGCAAACTCGTCCATTGTGTAAAGGTAGAAATTTGAGAAATTATATGGAGGTAATACACTATATGAATTTATCCTGTTTTAAAATACCGATTTTCTTTTTCTGGCTGTGCCTGGCCGGTAGGCGTATGGAAATCTCAAGAGGATCGGCCTGATAAGTCGAGTATGTCCAATGTAGTTTGTCGTACCTATGTTGTACCAAACAAAAAACCGGTCACAATTTTCATCGTAACCGGTTGTTTTTCTGGTGGTGATGGACGGAATCGAACCGCCGACACAAGGATTTTCAGTCCTTTGCTCTACCGACTGAGCTACATCACCAACTCCCTTCCTGTTCGTTTGGGACTGCAAATGTAGGGAATGATTTTTCTATTGCAAATGCGAAATGGAAAAAAAGCGAATAATTTTTTCATTGAAAAAGTATGCTTGCATAACAATCGGAAGGGCGCTATCTTTACGTTTCTGTAAAGGCTTGGTGGTTAAGTGTTAGCGATGCGTGGCGGAGAGCTCCTGTTTCAAGTCAATTGTTAACCTTTTATGCAGCTGTTTCAACAACTTCTTTTTATCTGTACTCTTGCGGGGGTGGGGGCGCTTATATTCCGACGGGCTGCCCTGATCCGGAAAACCATCCTGCTCGGGCGCGATGAGCATCTTACAGGCCAGCCGGCCAGGAGGCTGGGTACTATGTTAAGAGTAGCCTTTGCCCAGAAGAAGATGTTTGACCGGCCGTTTGCCGGTATCCTGCATTTTGTTGTATATGCGGGCTTTATTCTCATCAACCTCGAAGTACTGGAAATTGTGCTTGACGGTATATTGGGCACCCACCGGCTGCTGGCGCCCGCTTTGGGTGGTTTCTATACATGGCTGATCGGGTTTTATGAAGTACTGGCAATCGGGGTCATTGCAGCTTGCCTGATATTCCTGGTACGCCGGCAGTCGGGGAAAGTAAACCGCCTGCGTACCGCAAGCCACCGGGAAATGTCGGGATGGCCATCGCTTGACGGTAAGCTGATATTGATTTTTGAGATTGTGCTGATGACGGCGGTGCTGGTGATGAACGCAGCCGATCTGGCGCTGCAGGAAAAAGGAGCCCCGCATTATGCCCGGACCGGCGACTTCCTGGTCAGCGGTATGATCCGGCCGCTTTTTGCCGGCTTTGACGAAGGGCTGCTGACAGGGATTGAAAGGCTGGCCTGGTGGATTCATATTTTAGGGATAATGGCTTTCGCGCTATATATTACTTATTCCAAGCATCTGCACATACTGCTTGCATTTCCGAATACCTATTTTTCCAGGCTGATTCCAAAGGGGGAGATGAAAAATATGCCGGAAATTACGCGTGAAGTCCGGCTGATGCTCGGACTGGAAGACAACGCCGTTCCGGAGACACCGGCTGAAATAGGCAGGTTCGGCGCTAAGGATGTGGCCGACCTGAGCTGGAAAAACCTGCTGGATGCCTATTCCTGCACAGAATGCGGGCGGTGTACCTCAGCCTGCCCGGCAAACCTTACCGGGAAACTGTTATCTCCCCGCAAAATTATGATGGATACGAGGGACAGGCTCGAAGAGGTGGGGAAAAATATACAGGCGAATAAAGGGAGCTTCACCGACGACGGGAAAAGCCTGCTCGGAGATTATATCCTTGATGAAGAGCTGCTTGCCTGTACAACGTGTAATGCCTGCGTGCAGGAATGTCCCATACTGATCAATCCCCTGGATATTATTCTGCAGTTACGCCGTTACAGGGTGATGGACGAGGCAAAGGCGCCCGGCGCCTGGAATATGATGTTTCAGAACCTGGAGACTAACCAGGCGCCCTGGAAATTTTCGCCGGCCGACCGGTTCAACTGGGCGGACCGTGTAAACGGGAAAGAATAGAATTAAAGATTTTAAAAACAGGTAACAGGCGGATTTATATGTCAGTTCAGGTTAGGACAATGGCCGATATGGCTTCGGAGGGGATAATGCCCGAAATTCTGTTTTGGGTGGGCTGTGCCGGAGCTTTTGACGACAGGTATAAAAAGGTGACGGCGGCTTTCGCGACTATTCTCAGTAAGGCAGGGATTTCGTATGCAGTGCTTGGCCCGGAGGAGGGCTGCACCGGCGATCCGGCGAGAAGGGCCGGCAACGAATTTTTGTTCCAGATGCAGGCTGTCGCCAATATCCAGGTGCTTGATTCTTACGGGGTAAAGAAAATCGTGACAGCCTGTCCCCATTGCTTTAACACGCTGAAAAATGAGTACCCGGCTTTGGGTGGCAACTACGAGGTAGTCCACCATTCGCAGTTTTTACAGCAGCTGATCGGGGAGGGACGTATCAAAGTTTCGGATCATGAAAATGGCGTGAAGGTGACGTATCATGATTCATGCTACCTGGGAAGGGCAAACGACGTTTATGAGGCTCCCCGCCAGGTGATAGAGGCATTGAAGCTCGAGCTGGTCGAAATGAAGCGCAGCAGGACAAAGGGGCTATGCTGCGGCGCAGGCGGGGCGCAGATGTTCAAAGAGCCGGAGAAAGGAAAAAAGGATATCAATATCGAAAGAACCGAAGAGGCGCTGGCAACGGGCGCCCGTACAGTAGCAGTTGCCTGCCCGTTTTGCATGGTCATGATAAATGACGGCGTTAAAAACAAGGAAAAAGAGGGGGAAGTGGCAGTATTGGATATAGCCGAGCTTGTTTTGAAGAAACTATAGGAATCTTCAGATTTCCGACAGCGGCAGTACTTCTTTCTGATTTACCGCAGTTTTTCTTCCGGATAATTTTAAGTGTATATTGAGCGGCGATCAGGCATGCAAAATTACTTCGGGACCGGCACTTTTCCCGGATGTATGCTGTTTTAAAAACTATAATTAAAGACTTGAACTATGTATATCCCTTTCGACGAAATTGATTTTGGCGCCCGTATATGGATCTATCAGGCTAACCGCGAGCTTAACCACGAGCAGGTCGGTACACTTACCGAAACGCTTAAGGCAGCGCTTAATCACTGGGATGCACATGGAAAACCACTGGTGGCGTCCGGTAAAATATTTCACAACAGGTTTGTGGTAATAGCAGCGGATGAGTCGGCCGAGATGCCGAGCGGCTGCGCGATCGACAAATCCGTGAGCTGGATGAGAGAGGCCGGACTGGCTATGAACCTGGATTTTTTTGATCGTTCGGTGGCCTGGATCGACAGCCACGGATATATCAGGCTGACACCTGTTTCAACAGTAAAGCAGCTGATATTCAACGAAGAAATATTGCCTTCCACTTTGGTCTTCGATAACCTCGTTGCTACCAAAGCCCAATGGATGAACCGTTGGAAGGTGCCTGCCGAATCTACCTGGCTGAGAAAATATTTTGAAGAAAAGAACGCGGAAATACAAAGTGAATAATATGTCCGCAGCATGGAAAAGGACCGGATACCGGATATGGATTGCTGTATGCGTCTGTTTGCTTTCGGGGTGTGACGGTAAAACGGTCTATAAATCGCATAAGGAGATAAAAGATGCCCAGTGGTACGCAAACGAAAAGCCGGTTTTTGATGTGAAAATTGAAGATCCGGCCTTGAAATACAATATATATTACCTGCTGAGAAGCGCGGTTCAGTACCCTTACTACAACCTTTATCTGACACGGAAGATCACCGGTCCCGATCAGAAAACCATCTCCCATGACCTGGTGGAGCTGAAAATTTCGGACGAAACTACCGGAAAACCCTACGGTGAGGGATTAGGCGACCTGTTCGATCAGAAAATACTCTTTCTGAAGGGCTATACTTTTCCTTTGCCAGGCGTCTACAGGTTCGAAATCGGGCAATCGATGAGGCAAAATCCTTTGCCGTTTATCATGAGCATCGGGATTTGCGTAGAGAAGGCGGAATAAGGTTTATCGCCGCAGCCTGACTTGTTCTTACGGATTTGGTACTATTTTTGTACCCGAATAAGGAGCATTATATATTTGCCAGGTGAAAAAAGTACTTTTTATTGATCGCGACGGGACCATCATTTGGGAGCCGCCTACTGACTTCCAGATAGATTCTCTGGAAAAGCTTGAATTTTTACCCAAAGTTATTTCCAACCTGCGCAAGATTGCGGAGGAGGGTGCATACGAACTGGTCATGGTTACCAACCAGGACGGGCTGGGCACCGCATCTTTTCCCGAAGATACTTTCTGGCCAGCTCATAATAAAATGCTGACGACGCTGGAGGGGGAGAACGTAAAATTTTCAGCCATACACATAGACCGGCATTTCCCGGAAGAAAACTCCCCGGAAAGAAAGCCTGGCATCGGGATGCTGACGCGCTATTTCAGCGATGAGTATGACCTTGAAAACAGTTATGTGATAGGGGACAGGGTGACGGATGTGCAGCTGGCAGTGAACCTGGGTGCAAAGGCTATTTTCATTGCAAAGCCGTCGGCGGCAGAGGAACTGGATCCGGAGCAGAAGAAAGTCCTGAGCCTGGTTACGACCGATTGGGATGCTATCTATGAAAAGGTAAAGCTGAATGACCGGGTGGCAAGCGTAGAAAGAAATACGAAGGAAACCCGGATAAAAATCGAACTGAACCTCGACGGCGCAGGCCGCTCTTCCATCCATACCGGCCTGGGTTTTTTCGACCATATGCTGGACCAGGTCGCTAAACACGGAGGGATCGATCTCGACATCCGCGTCGAAGGTGACCTGCATATCGATGAGCACCATACCATTGAAGATACCGGACTTGCTTTCGGAGAAGCGTTCAGGCAGGCGCTGGGCGACAAAAAGGGAGTAGCCCGGTATGGATTTTTATTACCCATGGATGAAGCCCTCTCCCAGGTGGCGATTGATTTTTCGGGGAGGCCATGGCTGGTCTGGGACGCAGAATTCAGGCGCGAAAAAGTGGGGGATATGCCGACCGAAATGTTTCATCACTTTTTCAAGTCTTTCAGCGATACCTCGTTGTCAAATATTAATATTAAGGCTGAGGGTAGCAACGAGCATCATAAGATCGAATCGATATTTAAGGGGTTTGCAAAAGCGATAAAAATGGCGGTAAAGCGCGATTTATCGGCGTTGCATATATTGCCTTCCACCAAAGGCGTACTATGATTTTTTTGTTAATATCCTGTTAAAGGGATAGATGTTTAGTGTTTTTTGTTTTATTTTTGTAGAAGGTCAAACTAATATTTTATTGTTATGTACATGACTATCGTAATGATCGTCTTTTATGTGGTTTTGTTAACCTCGGCATTCCTGGTAGGGCGTTGGCTTGAAAGAAACGAAAGAGGGTATAATCCCAGAGGGTAATCGTTTCGTCCGGGTAACCGGACGTACTCGTAAATTAGTTTAATACTTTGAAAGTGAAATTTTTACGACAACTCAGCTATGTCTTGATGACGGTATACTTTCTCGGTGTCGTAACCGGGACGGTGAGCTCCTTGCTTATGAAGGGTGAGCTGAGTTGTACTTTTGTATTGGATGGAGAGGACGAGACGGGCAAATCCCGGGTCGTGCCATCTTTTATAGAGGAGGATGTGATCTGTCACACCAACTACTTTACCATGGCATCCTTCGCTATGTTTTCTCCTCTTAATTCTGCCTATAATTCTTCGGGTACCATGGAAGCTTCTATCTCTATGGTAGCCCCGCCTCCTGAACGGGCTTAGTTTTTCAACCGATTGTTTTTGGGATTGTACGTCAGGCGAATTTACGGCACTTTGCTGTATTTCGCCCGGATTTAACGATGCAGACCGGTCCGTTTCCGGTCGATAGCTTCGTAACCTTCCCGCTATTCAAGAGTTTTTCAAACCCTGATAACAATTTTGTTATGACTAAGTCATTTAAAGAGTTATTTATAAATAACGAAAAATGGGTCCAAGGTAAATTAGAGCAGGATCCCCAGTATTTTGAAAAGCTGTCCAAAGGACAACAACCGAATTTCCTCTGGATCGGATGTTCCGACAGCCGTGTTCCTGCCAACGAGGTTACCGGTACGGAAGCGGGCGAGATTTTCGTGCACAGGAATATCGCCAATATGGTAGTCCATACGGATATGAACCTGCTGAGCGTTCTCGACTATTCGGTAAATGTGCTGCAGGTAAAGCACGTGATGGTGGTAGGGCATTACGGATGCGGAGGCGTAAATGCTGCCCTGGGGAACCAGCAGGTGGGTTTGATCGACAACTGGCTCCGCAATATAAAGGATGTGGTCAGGCTTCATAGGGAAGAGCTGGACCGTATCGAAGACCCCGTTCTGAAAAGCAACCGGCTGGTGGAGCTGAATGTCGAGGAACAGGTATTCAATCTTTCGAAGACCTCTATCGTTCAGAATGCCTGGTCGGACAATCGTAAGCTCCAGATCCACGGACTGGTATACGATCTTAAAAACGGCCTTCTTAGAAACCTGAATGTGTCAATGGGCGACGTAGGAACTTTAGACGAAGTATACGTTTTCAGTCCCGCACCCGCTTCTTCCGGAGCTGCTTAAAAAGGCAGTCCGTATTGCTCATCTGATTAGCCATGAAAAATTTTTCCCGGGTGAGCCATATCGTTAAATGATTAAATTTAAGTTAACAAGATCTTCATGTCTTTCAAGATAAATAGATTGCTGGCTACTCTGAAGTCAGATTTCCCGGCAGGAATCGTAGTTTCATTGGTCGCGCTCCCCCTTTGCCTGGGGGTAGCGCTGGCATCCACCGGGCGGCCGGATCTCCTCTTCTCCGGCCTTATCGCGGGAATAGTCGGAGGTATAGTGGTAGGCATGACAAGTAAGTCGGCGCTTGGAGTTTCCGGACCGGCTGCCGGGCTGGTCGTCATCGTGCTCAATGCGATAGCAACACTGGGGAGCTTTGAAGCTTTCCTCCTTGCTGTTGTCCTGGCCGGGCTTCTGCAGATACTGGCCGGGTTCCTGAAAGCAGGTATTATTGGTTATTACTTCCCGTCCTCGGTGATTAAAGGAATGCTGGCTGCTATCGGTCTCATACTGATCCTGAAGCAGATACCACATGCATTGGGCTTCGACGCCGAATTCATGGGAAATGAGGCATTCGATTCGGCAGAAGGAAAAAACACCTTTACCGAGCTTTGGTACGCTGTAAAATACAGCACGACAGGGGCCATTATCATTTCGGTGGTCTCCCTTGCTGCTCTCCTGCTGTTCGACCGGCCTTTTATGAAGTCTTTCGGTTTGTTTAAGTTCATCCCGGGGGCTCTGGTCGTTGTTTTATTAGGTATAGGGATCAATACGCTTTTCCTGTACCTGGTGCCTGACCTCGCGGTCAACGGCCAGCACCTGGTGCAGCTTCCGGTAGCCGGCAGCGCCGAGGAGTTTTTCGGTTTCTTCAGGCTGCCCGACTGGTCGGCCATCACCAATCCCGATGTTTATACGGTTGCAATCACGCTGGCTATTGTTGCAAGCCTGGAGTCTCTGCTGTCGGTAGAAGCTACCGATAAGCTAGATCCCTACAAGCGGAATACGCCTACCAACCGGGAGCTGGTTGCCCAGGGACTGGGAAATCTCACTTCCGGCCTGATCGGCGGGCTTCCTGTTACCCAGGTGATCGTCCGGAGCTCGGCCAATGTAGAAGCGGGCGGAAAAACAAGGTTGTCTACCGTTATTCACGGTCTTCTGCTCCTGGTATCGGTTATTCTCATCCCGCGTTTCCTGAACCAGATCCCGCTTTCCACCCTGGCGGCAATCCTGCTGCTGGTCGGATACAAGCTCGCCAAGCCTGCTTTGTTCAAAGGTATGTATAAGCTCGGATGGGAACAGTTCATACCCTTTGTCGTTACGGTAATAGCAATATTGGTAACCGACCTGCTGAAAGGTATTGCGGTCGGGATGGTAGTAGCAATTTATTTTATCCTGAGAAGGAATTACAAACATTCTTACTCTTACAGAAAGGAACACGATCAATCCGGAGAGGTTATTACAATCGTACTATCCGAAGAAGTCACTTTCCTGAACAAGGGAAGCATCGGTCTTACCCTGGATAACATCCCCAAAAATTCTACGGTCGTGATAGACGGCCGCAGGTCGCTGGACATCGATTACGATGTGCTGGAGATTATTCAGAATTTCAAGAACCATACGGCGCCAACCCGCAATATTACGGTAGAAACAAGAGGAATTGCCGGAGTTAATTCCGTAGGCGGGCATTAAGTGCTTTGAGAAGGCGGGGGCATGAACCTGCCGATACATTGCGGACACCGGGCGTAGCCAAGGGTGTCCGCAATGTGCATTTTACGGGCCTGACGTTATTTACGAAAGCTCCTGGATGACAAAATTGTGATTGGTATAAATGCAGAGGTCTGCCGCTATGGTCAGTCCTTCTTTTACGATCTCGGTCGCGGTAAGATGATCCGCATGCTTTTTCAGGGCGGCTGCAGCCGATAAAGCGTAGTTGCCGCCCGATCCGATCGCTGCAATCCCGTTTTCGGGCTCAAGCACATCCCCGGTACCCGAAATGATCAGAATTTCGGAAGCATTGGCTACGATCAGCATGGCTTCGAGCTTCCTGAGATAGCGGTCTGTCCGCCACTCTTTGGCCAATTCGATGGCCCCGCGTTTCATGTTGCCTCCGAATGCGTTAAGTTTCTCTTCGAACTTTTCTATAAGGGTAAAAGCATCGGCAGTGCTTCCTGCGAAGCCGGCCAGGATCTTCCCGTTTTGAAGCTTTCTTACTTTCTGGACATTGCTTTTGGCTACGGTGTTCCCCATGGTAGCCTGGCCGTCGGCGCCCACAGATACCGTACCATTGTGAAGTACCCCAAGCACAGTAGTGGCATGGATTGTCTGATTTGCCATTTTACAAATGATTCTGGTAATTGAGCAGCAATGATAATCGAAAATAGCCTAACTTTGTATCCCGTAATCAAAATAATAGCATTCGTCTGATGGCTTCCAAAAAGCAAAAGACCGCAAAGTATATATTTGTTACGGGCGGTGTAACATCTTCTTTGGGCAAAGGAATTATTGCCTCTTCTCTGGCCAAGCTTCTCCAGTCGCGGGGATTTTCGGTCACCATTCAAAAATTCGATCCTTATATCAATGTTGATCCCGGGACGCTCAATCCGTATGAACATGGCGAATGCTATGTGACAGACGATGGCGCCGAGACTGATCTGGATCTCGGACATTATGAAAGATTTCTGAATGTCAGTACCTCCCAGGCCAATAACGTCACTACCGGCCGCATTTATTATAACGTCATCACCAAGGAAAGAGAGGGAGCTTACCTGGGTAAAACCGTACAGGTAGTTCCTCATATCACCGACGAGATCAAGCGGAATATGCTTCTTCTCGGGAAAACCGGGGAGTATGATATCGTGATTACCGAGATAGGCGGATGCATAGGGGATATCGAGTCGCTGCCTTTTATAGAAACGGTGCGGCAGATTAAATTCGAGATGGAGAAGCAGGATACGCTGATCGTACATCTTACGCTGATACCCTATCTTACTTCTGCCGGCGAGCTTAAAACAAAGCCTACGCAGCATTCGGTAAAGCTGATGAACGAGGCCGGTCTGCAGCCTGACATACTGGTCTGCAGAACGGAGCATCATCTGCCGCACGAGCTGAGGAATAAAATTGCACGCTTCTGTAATGTCCAGGAAAGCTCGGTGATAGAGGCAATGGATGCGCCGACGATTTACGATGTGCCGATGCTCATGCGCCAGGAGCGGCTGGATCAGCGGGCTTTGTATATGCTTGATCTTTACTCCGAAAAGGATGCCGATCTGAAGGACTGGGAAACCTTCCTTTCCCGCCTGAAATACCCCAAGCATACGATCAGGATCGGGCTGGTAGGTAAATACGTGGAGCTCCGTGATGCCTACAAGTCGATTATCGAATCGTTTATTCATGCAGGGGCGATGAACGAGACAAAGGTGATGATCGAATGGATCCATTCAGAATCACTTAAAAAGGATAACGTCGAGCAGCTTTTTGCGGATCTCGACGGGGTGCTTGTCGCGCCCGGCTTCGGAGAAAGAGGGATTGACGGGAAAATAGAAGCCATTAAGTACGTACGGGAAAACGGGATTCCGTTCTTCGGCATCTGCCTGGGTATGCAAATGGCGGTGATCGAGTTCGCAAGAAATGTATTGGGACTGGCCGAAGCGCATTCGATGGAAATGAACGACAAGACGCCCGATCCGGTCATTTCGCTGATGGACGATCAGAAAAATGTAACGAACAAAGGAGGAACCATGCGATTGGGGGCATTCAACTGCAAGCTCAAAAAAGGATCGCTGGCATTCAGCATTTACGGTAAGCAGCATATTTCCGAGCGTCACAGGCATCGTTACGAATTCAACAATACCTACCTCGATCTCTACGAAAAAGCCGGTATGAAGGCTGCGGGGCTGAACCCGGATAATAATCTTGTTGAAATAGTGGAGCTGGAGAATCACCCGTTTTTCATTGGCGTTCAGTTTCACCCGGAGCTGAAAAGTACCGTGCTGAATCCCCATCCGTTATTTGTGAGTTTTGTGAAATACGCTTTGGAGCATCATCTCAGAAGACAGGCCAGATAGATCGGGAAAAATAATGTAATTTTGCCTCCTTGTTAAGTAACACAGTGTTTAGAGACCGCCGGATGAGGGGTTTAATCAGGTTAAATTAAATGGATAGAAACCAAGTTATAGGAATAGTACTTATTTTTTTGTTACTGATCGGGTATACCTACCTCGTCCCTGCACCTGAACAGCAGGTTGTTCAGGAAACCTCCCAACAGATAACAGATACAACCGATAGAGGAACGGACCTCTCTTTTACAGAAGATACGGCTTCCATGCATGAGGGAGACAGTCTCAGGCCTGCTCCCGTTACCTTCTCCGATATCAAGATCAAAACGAAAGATCTGGAGGTTGTTTTTACCGAAAAAGGAGGGGTTATCAAAGAGCTGAAGCTGAATGACTATAAAACTTACGACCAGAAGGAGTTGTTCCTGGTTGCCGACGGGCATAACCGCTACCAGCTTGAATTTCCGCTGGAATCAGGTACCCAGAACCTGGCCAACTCTTATTTTGAGTCGGAAACAAAAGGCGGGGCAGAGCTGGGAGAGGGAGACTCGCTGACCCTGAATTTCAGGCACAGGCTCCCCAACAATCAATGGGTAGAGCAATCTTACCTGATCAGGGGATCGGGCTACCTCATTGACTACAGCATCAAATCTTCTTCCGGAGCCGGGCAATATGATAAGTCGCTGAGGTTTTCCTGGACGAACGATATGCTCCAGTTGGAAAACGATATGCAGGAAAACCGGAAGGTCGTAACCGTTAACTATTATACCGACGAACTGGACGACCTGGGGATTTCAGCAGACGGAATGCTGGAAGAAACTTCCAAAGAGCCGGTCAAATGGTTTACGATCAAGCACAAGTACTTCCTGGCGGGGCTTATCGCAAAAGATACTCCTTTCTCTACATTTGCCGCAACCGGGAAAGTTAACCCGGCCGACTCCGAGGTAGTCAAAACCATGAATGTGGAAACTACTATCCCGGTTTCCGATATCCAGAAGGGCAAGGCAAATTTCCAGTATTATTTCGGGCCCAATGACTATCACACTGTAAAACTCGTCGGGGCTGAGAATTTTGATCAGAATGTGTACCTGGGCTATGCTTTCCTGAAGCCTATCAACAAGTATTTCCTGGTACCCCTGTTCAATTTCCTGGAGCGGTTTATTTCAAACTACGGTTTGCTGATCATCTGTCTTGTTCTGATCGTCAAGCTCATACTCATGCCCCTTACCTACAAATCGTATGTAAGTATGGCGAAGATGAAGGTTCTGGCTCCCGAAATCGAGGAGATCAGGGGCAAGTACCCGGACGATATGGCCAAACAGCAGCAAGAGCAGATGAAGCTTTATCAGCAGGTAGGAGTGAGCCCGTTGAGCGGATGTATACCGGTCCTTGCCACCATGCCGATACTGTTTTCGCTTTTCTTCCTTTTTCCCAACCTGATCGAGCTTCGTCAGCAGTCTTTTCTCTGGGCAAAAGATCTTTCTACTTATGATGCTTTCCTGAAGTTTCCCTTTACGATACCTTTCTACGGGAATCACCTCAGCTTGTTTACCGTTTTGATGACCGTTTCCAGCATCGGGTATGCTTATTACAGCAACCAGATGACGCCTACTCAGCCGGGTCCGATCAATATGAAGTATCTGAGCTATGTGATGCCGGTCATGTTCATGTTTTTCCTGAACTCCTTTCCTGCCGGGCTTACCTTCTATTATTTCGTTTCGAACCTCGTAACCATAGTGCAGCAGCTGATTATCAGGAGGATGGTGGACGATAGCAAAATCCGGGCGATCCTGGACAGCAACCGCCAGAAATTTAAGGAAAACCCCCAGAAAAAACAGTCAAAATTCCGCAATTACATCGAGAAGTCGCTGCAGGCAGCGGAAGAAGCAAAGAAGAAACAGGAGGAGGCTCAGCGCAAGGCAGGAAGAAAAAAATAAGTACCCGATACCCGGCGCAGCCTTTCGCGTCGTTAAATAGGAACGGCCCGGGTTTGTGGGTGCGCATTTCATGACAGCAGATTGCTATCCCCGCGTAATTTGCTTTGAATTATATTGGAAATGAACAGATTTTTGGGCATAATTTTGTTTTTGCTATGGGCCGGACCTTCCGTAGCACAGCAGAATGTACGGAAGAATAAAGGTGACGCCGAATTTAACGAGGCGCTGCAGGCCTTTAAGCAGGAAAGGTACGAACATGCGATGACCAGGTTTGCTGTACTGGCAAAAGATTATTCCAACCAGGAACGCAGCATGTATGCCCACTATTACTATGCAAATGCCGCCGGGAAACTGGATAAGGACAAGGAGGGATGGAACATGCTGCAGCAACTGATCACCAGGTATCCTAACTGGGCCCAGAAGGATGAAGTCTATTACCTGGCAGGCTTCCTGAATTTTAAGCTTAAGAATTATTACCGGGCGCTGGATTATCTCAACAGGATCTCAACCTCCGCTTTTCAAAAGGACGTAGGAGGGCTTAAGCAACACTACCTGGCAGAAGTGAAGGAGGTCGCTACTCTGAAAGGGCTGCACAAACAGTTTCCCAACGATCGTATCCTGGCCAGTTATCTTGTCAAGGCAATCAGTAACCAACCGCCCAATAAGTCCGATGGGGAGCTGGCAAAAAGCCTGACATCGCGTTTTAAGCTGTCGGCAGATGAGATAGCGCCGGTGGAGCAGAAGGAAGAAAAAAAGATAGCCAGGTCTGATGCCCGTGACAGGAAGTACTACAACGTTGCCGTACTGCTTCCCTACCGTATCGACTCTTTTGATCCTGCAAGCCGCAGCCGGAGCAATCAATATGTTTTCGATTATCACCAGGGGCTTTTGCTTGCCCAGAAGCAGCTGAAAAAGGAAAATATCGATATACGGCTCAACGCCTATGACATCGGTAATGTAAAACATTCTGTCAGTAACCTCGCGCAGACAGAAGAGTTTAAAAGCGCCGATCTGATTCTCGGACCGCTGTATCCCGAAACAAGTGAGGAAGCGGCCGAATATTCGCGTAAGACCGGGGTGCCCGTGATCAACCCGCTATCGACGGACTCCAAGCTGCTGACTGACAAATATCCTAATTATTTCCTGGCCCATGCCAGCCTTTCCATGCAGGCCAGACAGCTTGCCCAGGTGGCCAGAAGTATCGATCCGGTAGTGAAAGCCATGATCTATTACGGAGAGTCGTCTAAAGACTCCGCACTGGCTGTTTACTATGCGGAAGAGATAAAAGCACATGGGGGCGAGGTGTTGGGAAGTGTACGGGTAGGCGCTACATCGGAGGCCATTGCGTCTGTACTGATGAGCGGCGGTGCGGCCAACCCTTCACATGTGGCTCTTTTTTCTACAGATCCCAGGTCTGGCCGGGCTTTTTTAAACCTGATGAGAGGGGCGGGGTACGAGCGTACGCCGCTCGTTGCAACTGCGACAGGCTTCGACAGGTATAATACCGACTTTTCAGTTTTCGGGCGGGAGGTCTACCTCCTGGATACCGATTTTATCGATTACGAAAGAAAAGATATTAAAAGCTTCCAGTATGAATATTACCTGGTCAACAATACACTACCCTCTGTTTATTCCTACCTGGGTTACGATCACCTAATGTTCTTCGGGCGGAAGCTGGATAAGTTCAAAAATAAAGTAGGCGAGGGGATCACCCAGAGCCGCTACAGCGACAGGCAGGGGTATCTGCTGGGAGGCTTCGACTACAGGGACTCCCGCGAAAATGCCATTTTTTCGGTCAGGAAATACCAGGGCAATACCTGGGTTCCGCTGGATGGTATAGCAGGAAACTGAATCTTCCGGGTCATACCACCCGGCGGAAATTTACGTTATGTTTGGAGACCAGAAAACAAATATCACGTTGTTATTTCCGAAATACAAACTCACAAGAATAGACTACCATCGCAATAAAAAATCGGCAGTGACCATAGAAGGGGTAGTAGCACTGCTCCTGTTGCTGATCCTGAGCCTGGCCGCTGTCGTTTACCATCTCATACGGATACAGTACAGCGAAGCGGTCGATTTTTCTATGGACTGGAATTTGTTCCTGAGCTGGATCCCCCTTTTGATCGCATATGCAGCGCGCGTGCATTCCCGTGCATTCCCCGGCCAGCGTTTTGTGACTGCCCTGCTGAGCTTCGCGTGGCTTTTGTTTTTCCCCAATGCACCCTACATGATCACCGACCTGATCCATCTGTCGGTGGATTACGGGAGCAACCTTACCTGGCATGACGCGATCATGCTGTTCTACTACGCGCAGGTGAGCCTGATCAACGGCCTGATCTCGCTTTACTGGATCCACCATACCTGGCTTACTGTCTTTGGCAGTAAAATCGGGAACGTGCTCCTGGTCTTTTCCCTGCCTCTGGCAGGTTACGGGATTTACCTGGGGCGTATCGAGCGCTGGAACAGCTGGGATATAATCCAGAACCCGGTAGCGCTTCTGAATGCAGTAGTGACGGGTATCAGCGAAAAAACGGCTATTTTACTTACTTTCGAGATCGGGCTGCTTTTAGGGATGCTCTACCTCGTGCTATGGGTCTTGTTACGCTACCGCGTACGGAAAGCATAACCGACCGTTAGTTCCCGGCCCGGAACATGTCCCAGAAGCTGCTTTTTTTCGACAGGCGCTGGAGCTTCTGCTGTTGTTCGTAATCCAGGACGGCGATCATGCGTTCTCTTTTTTCTTTTTGGAGGGCTCTTATCTCTCTCTTTTTGGTAGAGGGTTTGCGTGCCAGCTTTGTTTCCCTGCGTGTGTATTTTCTTTCGATCCTGTTAAGTTTTTTCACCTGCCTGGAGGTAAGATCCAGCTGTGAGGCATAGGTTTCAAGGTTTTTCTGGAAATTCCTGTTGTTTAGCCGGGTGGGCTTGCGAACCTCTTCACCCGCCATCAGCTCTTCCCGATCTCTTGAAAGTTGGGCGTACCCGGGCGCAGGCATGGTAAAAGCGGCCAGCAGGAAGCAGGCGGCGGCAAAGATATTCAGGGTAGCACGCTTTGTTGCAGGAGAATTCATACGGAAGAAATCGACAAATGTGATGTTAAGTTGTCATTCCTTAACGTCGGGTCATACCGGATCCGTGTACTGCGGTGTAAATTGATTTTGACGACAACCGTGCCTTAGCCTTCGTGAGCTGTAATTTTCCCGAATTTATAGTTGGCGGTTATGCCGATGTAACGGTTGGTCCTGTGCCACTGCGAAAACTGGATGTAGGTCGGAGTGGCGAGGTCATTTTTATACAGGCGTGAAAGAAAGATGTCCTGGACATTCAGCGAAATGAAAGCGCGCTTATCCATGAAGCTGCGTCGTATGCCGGCATTCGCCTGGAAGATCCCCATCCGGGTACCCTGCGCGATCGCTTTCGGTCCTTCGTAGTTGACGTAGAAGTAGCCCCGGAAGCTGGCAGGAAGGTGGAAAAATGTATTGATATTGCCCGAATAGGACCAGCGGCGATTGTCGATCCCGGCGGGCAGCGATACGATCTCGTTCCTGAAAACCCGCCCGCTCGCA
Organism: Spirosomataceae bacterium; assembly: GCA_037191015.1. Classification (GTDB taxonomy): domain Bacteria; phylum Bacteroidota; class Bacteroidia; order Cytophagales; family Spirosomataceae; genus Ravibacter. Next base: position 60,233 of record JBBCKD010000018.1, on the reverse strand, counting down.
TTGAACTTGATTTTTTCGCCCGCTTTGATCGATAAATCCGTTTCAGCCCCATAGGACAGCTCCCTTCCGACGTTATCAAAACGGGTATAAGAGATCCCTTCCTCGTCGATTGTCCTTATGGTGGTGATGGCATTATTGGAATAGCTGGAAAACAGGGAAGTACCGATCCCGACTACATCCTGGTAATTGCTGTATCCCAGATCGAGCTTGTGGGAGAATTCCGGATTCAGATCGGGGTTACCGGTCCTGATGTTCCGCGGGTCTGTAATGTCTGTATAGGGATTGAGCCACTCGGCATTAGGCCGCTCCACCCTGCGGCTGTAGTTCATCCTGAGCATGGCTGCGTCATTCAACTTCCTGGAAACGGAAAACGACGGCATCAGGTTAAGAAAATGAACGGAAAATTTGCGGTCCATACTAACCTGGTTGAGATATTGCGTCATATTGCTGAGTCTCAGACCAGCCCTGAAGCCCCATTCCTTCCATTTCTGAGTAGCGCTGAAGTAGCCGCTGTAAAGCGCATCCCTGTAGCCGAAAATATTGCTGATGCGTTCGTCATAGACGAACTCACCGGTTTCGGTGTTGTAGGTGTAAAGGAAATTATTATTGTCTCTCAGGTTCTGCCTTGTATGCGCCCCGGTCGATAGCGTCAGGTTTTCATTCACCGGCCAGTTAAAGTCTACTCTTCCATACAGCCCTTTGTTGTCGTTATCGCGCAAATTATACTGTTGGCGGCGTAACACGGCTTCGTCGCTTTCCTGTATCAGGTCGGTCCGACCGTCAGAGCCCCCGGCCGTATAGCTGAACGTAGCGGTCAGGTTGTGTTCCCTGGTGGAGAATTCCCTGCGAAAATCCAGCCCGTAGGTAATGTTCTGCCCATCGCTTTTCCCGCGGCTGATGCGGTCAAACTGCTGGGTCACGGTTTCGTCGGCAAGGAGCGTCCTGTTGGAAGTGAAGCCGTTGTTCCTGTTAAAATTATTACTGAAGTTGACGGAAGCCCCGATATTTGTTTTGGGATCTATATCGTAATTGGCCTGGAGCCGTGCAAAGCCGTTGGCATTCTTGCTCATACCGTCCCCGTTTTGAAACAGGGTTGAGGGAATTTCACTGATCAGGTTCCGGCGTTCCAGTTGCCGGGTATTAAGGGTCTGGTTTGTCTGGAAATTAGCGGAGGTGCGTATAACGAGCTTTTCGGCTTTGTAGCTGAAGTTTCCCCCGGCGTTATAATGGTCATAGTTTCCGGCGCTCAACCGTACGTTCCCGTTCATACCTACGATAGTGGCCTTTTTGGTAATGATGTCGATCACACCGCTGGCCCCGTCGGCTTCGTATTTGGCGGAAGGTGAGGTGATGACGTCGATGCGTTCGATCAGGTCGGAGGGGAAGCTCTGGAGAACGGTGGCAAGGTCGCTGCCGTATTGGGATGACGGCTTCCCGTCTATCAAAACGACAATATTGGATTTGCCTCTTATCATAGGTGTCCCGTTTTCGTCCATGGATACCGCGGGCAGCTTTTCAAGCAATTCGCTGGCATTGTTGCTGGACGCGAGAAGATCCTGGCCGATATTGATGGAGGTCTTGTCAATGTCGGTCACGATCATCGATTTTTCAGCTACTATTTTGACTTCCTGGAGCTGGTTGGCTTCATTTCTTAAATAAACCGGCCCGACATCGACGTTTTTTGCTTCTACGGGCACCTGGATGTTAGGGACAAATTCATTTTCAAACCCTATCGACGAAACTTTAAGGATATAATTGCCGGAAATAACATTTATCAGCTCAAAAACACCGTTCTCATCGGCCGAAACACCCATAGCAATAGTAGAATCAGCACGCAGCAAGGCTACGGTTGCGAACGGCACGGCTTCGGGAGTACCTTTTTCCAGTACTCTTCCCGTAACTTTTCCGCCGTCCGCAGGCAATGCATAAGCAGTTGTTAAAAATGCTAAAACCAGAGAAACGGATACCAGGAATCTTGGAAGTAAATTCACTTTTTTAGAATTGCAAATTTGAAAAATACAACATCACGATGCCCGGAAACTGAGGGCTTGTTGTAGCTTACAGACTAGTAATTATTAATAATGGCTACATAAAGGTACGAAAATGTTTCGAAACCCCGAGATGTTCCGGCTATATATATTAAAATATCTAACGGGCCATGTCGATACTATTGATTGCTAAGAATAAATTTGCATTCCGAAAAAATCTCCGGCTCTGAATTACATAGCGATGCCGGCGGAGTTGCCGGTATGGAATTGTCCGTAAATAATATCCCCTCAGGGGGAAATACCTGTTTTTAATGAAGAATATTCGCAATTTCTGTATTATCGCTCACATTGATCACGGCAAGAGCACCCTTGCAGACCGCCTGCTGGAATTTACCAAGACGGTTTCTGACAGGGACATGCAGGCCCAGTTGCTGGATAATATGGATTTGGAGCGCGAAAGAGGGATCACCATCAAGAGTCACGCTATCCAGATGGATTATGTATACAAAGGGGAAAAGTATACGCTCAACCTGATCGATACGCCGGGACACGTTGATTTTTCTTATGAAGTATCGAGGTCAATTGCCGCCTGTGAGGGAGCTTTATTGCTGGTGGATGCCGCCCAGGGGACTGAGGCCCAGACCATTTCCAACCTGTACCTGGCAATGGGATATGACCTTGTCATTATACCGGTACTGAACAAGATCGATCTGCCGGGGGCTATGGTGGAGGAAGTGAAGGACGAGATGGTGGACCTGCTTGGTTGCAGCAGGGAGGAGATCATTCCCGCCAGCGGTAAGGCCGGGATAGGCATAGAAGATATACTCAGTGCGATAATTGAGCGTATTCCACCGCCTAAAGGAGACCTGCAGGCACCGCTCCAGGCGCTGATCTTTGATTCCGTCTTTAATTCGTTCCGGGGGATAGAAGTCATATTCCGGGTGAAAAACGGGACTATCCGGAAAGGCGACAAGGTGAAGTTCATGGCGACTGGGAGGGAGTATGAGGCGGATGAGATCGGGACCCTGCGCCTGCAGAAGGAACCGAAAAACGTAATAGAATGCGGGGACGTGGGCTATCTTATTTCCGGGATCAAAGTTGCCAGGGAGGTCAAAGTGGGTGATACCATCACGCACATACAACGCCCGGCATCGGAGCCGATCCAGGGTTTTTCGGAAGTAAAGCCTATGGTCTTTGCCGGGATCTATCCTGTTGATACCAGCGAATTTGAAGAGCTGAGGGAGGCGATGGAAAAGCTGCAGCTCAACGACGCAGCCCTGGTATGGGAACCGGAAACGTCGGCGGCGCTGGGTTTCGGGTTCAGGTGCGGTTTCCTGGGTATGCTGCATATGGAGATCGTGCAGGAAAGGCTGGAGCGGGAATTTGACATGACCGTGATCACGACCGTTCCGTCAGTACAGTTTGAGGTCGTGACCACCAAAGGAACGAACCTGAAGGTAAGCGCTCCTTCCGAGATGCCGGAGCCGAACTATATCGACTGGATCGAAGAACCTTATATCAACGCCCAGATTATTACCAAATCCGAATACATAGGAGGGATCATGTCGCTCTGTATGGACAAGCGGGGGACGCTGAAGAACCAGGTTTACCTCACTGCCGAGCGTGTAGAGATCCAGTTTTCAATGCCGCTGGCGGAAGTCGTATTCGACTTTTTTGATAAGCTCAAGACCATTTCCAGGGGTTATGCCTCGCTCGATTACGAGCTGAGCGGGTACCAGGAATCGGATATGGTAAAGCTCGACATCATGCTGAACGGCGAGCGTGTCGACGCCCTGTCGGCCATTGTCCACCGTACAAAAGCCTACGAGTGGGGAAAAAAGCTCTGTGAAAAGCTGAAGGAACTCCTTCCCAGGCAGATGTTTGAAATAGCCATACAGGCTGCTATCGGGCAGAAGATCATCGCCAGGGAAACCGTAAAGGCCATGCGCAAGGATGTACTGGCCAAGTGTTACGGCGGGGATATCTCGAGAAAGAGAAAGCTCCTTGAAAAGCAGAAAAAGGGGAAAAAGAGAATGCGCCAGGTAGGGAACGTGGAAATTCCCCAGGAGGCATTTATGGCTGTACTTAAAATTAACTAGGATTTGCAGCCGGCTGACGAATCTGTAGCCTATCTTTTGCTGGGAACGAACCTCGGCAAAAGGGAAGAATTGCTGGAAAAAGCCTTGGAGGCCATCGGGGAAAGGGCGGGGCGGCTTGTCGCGGTGTCGTCGGTGTACGAGACCGAGCCATGGGGTACGGAAGGCCAGCCACCCTACCTGAACCAGGCTGCCGCCATATCGACGCCATTATCCCCGGCCGCGCTGCTGGAAACCATTCTTTCGATAGAGTCGGGGCTGGGAAGGTCGAGACGTACCCGGTGGGACAGCCGGACTATAGATATCGATATCCTCTACTACGGTGATGCCGCCTACAGGGAGCCCGGCCTCGAAATCCCCCATCCCAGGCTGCACCTCAGAAATTTTGCACTGTATCCTCTGGCAGAAATTGCGCCCGACCACGTTCATCCGCTGCTGGGAAGAACAAACCGCGAACTCCTGAACGGCTCCGCCGATCTTTTGCAGGTTAAGCGGGTAGATTAGAGAATCATCCACGTTTTAGCGTAGATTAGTTTAAACAGATCTTAAGGGAGGTAGGGCAAAATATCGTCCTTTAGGTTGATGATTGTGTCTTTCCGAACCGGGATTCACAATTTCCGGGATTTTATCTTCCCGGATTTCTTTTTCGTTACACTGTCTTTTAATCAGATAATTTATGTCTACAGCAAGTGAGACCGGACTGGCTTCTAAAGGAATAAAGGGTTTTATGGATGAAAATTTTTTGCTGCAAACCGAGAGCGCCCGGGTGCTTTATCATGAGTTTGCCAGCAAAATGCCTATTATCGACTACCATTGCCACCTGCCTCCGGACGAAATCGCGCAGGATAAGATATTTCCCAACCTCACCCAGATATGGCTGTATGGCGACCATTACAAGTGGCGGGCTATGCGGAGCAACGGGGTGGATGAAAGCTATTGTACCGGAAGCAAACCGGATAAGGAGAAGTTCGGGAAATGGGCCGGGACGGTCCCGTACACCATGCGGAATCCGTTGTATCACTGGACGCACCTGGAGCTGAGGCGATATTTTGACGAATACGAGATCCTGGGGCCGGCCAATGCAGACCGTATCTATGAAGAAGCAAGCGAGAAGCTCAATACGAGAGAATATTCCGTACGGAGCCTGCTGAAAAAGATGGATGTGCGCGTGGTCTGTACGACGGACGATCCCCTCGACAGCCTGGAGTATCATCAGCAGATCAAAACAGAAGGACTAGACCTCCAGGTATTGCCGACCTTCCGGCCGGACAAGTTTATCCTGATAGAAAACCCTTCGTATATTGACTTTGTCAACCGTCTCGGCGGTATTGTGAACAGCAATATCGAATCTTTCCATCATCTGGCAGCGGCGCTCAGGCAGCGGGCTGATTTCTTCGCCAGCCTGGGAGGGAGGCTCGCAGATCACGGCCTTGAGCGCATTTCAGCGGTAGAAGCAGGCCCCGAGGAAGCTGACAGGATATTTAAGAAGCGCCTGGCGGGTCAGAACCTGTCCCCGGATGAGATCGAAGCTTTCAAATCCGTACTGCTCCACGAGCTCGGCACGATATATCATGCGCTGGGATGGACTCAGCAATTCCATATAGGAGCCATGCGGAACAATAACAGGAGGGCTTTGAGGACCCTCGGGCCGGATACCGGCTGGGACAGCATCGGCGACTACCCGCAGGCGCAGGCGCTCTCGCGTTTTTTAGGACGGTTGGATGAGCATAACCAACTGGCCAAAACTGTTATTTATAACCTGAATCCGTCTGACAACGAGATAATAGCGACGATGATCGGGAATTTCAACGACGGATCGGTTGCGGGAAAAGTCCAGTTCGGATCGGGATGGTGGTTTATGGATCAGAAGCAGGGCATGGAAAACCAGATGAACGCCTTGTCCAACATGGGGCTGCTCAGCCGTTTTGTCGGGATGCTTACCGATTCGAGAAGCTTCCTGTCGTTTCCAAGGCATGAATATTTCCGGCGTATTCTCTGTAATTTGTACGGCAATGATATCGAAAACGGCGAACTTCCCAACGATATCGGATGGATAGGTCAAACCATACAGAATATCTGCTACAACAATGCCAAAGCGTATTTTAAATTCTAACCCTCAGGCCTGACACTTTTCAACCTATGGAGAAAAAAACCAATTTCAGATGGACAGTGGTAGCGCTGTTGTTTTTTGCTACGACAATCAATTATCTTGACCGGCAGGTCCTGGGTCTGCTGAAGCCTGCTTTGGAAGTAGAGTTCGGCTGGACTGAAACAGACTATGCCACCATAGTAATGGCTTTTTCGGCTGCTTATGCGATAGGGCTTTTATTTTATGGAGGCTTCGTCGACAGGATCGGGACAAAATTAGGATATACCATTTCCATTATCGTATGGAGCATTGCCGCTATGTTTCATGCTGCGGCACGTTCCACACTCGGTTTTATTCTTGCCAGGGCTTCGCTGGGCCTTGGTGAAGCGGGTAATTTCCCGGTTGCGATCAAGGCGACTGCCGAATGGTTCCCAAAAAAGGAACGTGCACTGGCAACCGGTATCTTCAACTCGGGAGCCAATATAGGAGCTGTAGTAGCACCCATTATGGTGCCCTGGATCCTGGGCGCCTACGGCTGGGAGGAAGCGTTTATAATTACCGGTGCGATCGGATTTATCTGGCTGGGGTTCTGGTGGTTTATGTATGAAATACCCTCCAGGAAGAAGGGTATTTCCAAAGCGGAGTATGACTATATTCACAGCGACGACAAGGAAGAGGAACAGGAGGAGCAAACCGAGGACCGTTCAACGGGGGCGGCCGGCTGGCTGAAGCTCTTCGGGATCAGGCAGACCTGGGCTTTTGTTTTCGGTAAGTTTCTCACAGATCCGGTATGGTGGTTTTTCCTGTTCTGGCTGCCCTCTTATTTTGCAAGTAATTTTGATCTTGATTTAAAGAAGCCAAGCCTGCACCTGGCTATCCTCTATACCGCCACTACTATCGGCAGCATTGGCGGCGGTTATCTCTCGGGCTATTTTATAAAGAAAGGGATGCCCGTTTTCAGAGCCCGTAAAACGGCTATGCTGCTTTTTGCCATTATTGTGATCCCGATAGTCTTCGCCCAGTATTGTACCAATATCTGGCAGGCAGTCGGGTTGATAAGCCTGGCTGCGGCTGCGCACCAGGCCTGGAGCGCCAACATTTTTACCACGGCATCAGATATGTTTCCCAAGAAAGCCGTTAGCTCGGTGGTCGGTATCGGCGGAATGGCCGGCTCGGTAGGAGGGATACTTTTCCCGTTGTTTGTAGGTTACATACTGGATAATGCAAAGGCGGCAGGCAATATCAATACAGGCTATAATTTCATATTTATCGTCTGCGGTTTTGCATACCTGCTGGCATGGGTGATCATGCACTTCTTTACGCCGCGTATGGAGAAAGTGAAGATATGATAAACAGTAGTTTTCCTGCCCCGTCAGAAGCGGGGCAGGAAAACTGTTTCAAACACCCTCGTCCTCCAGCTCATGGTGATTCCTGAGCATCCCGATAAATTCTCTTTTGAGCTTGGTTTTCCGGGTAGAAAGATGCCCTAAAAGGTCGGCGCCAAGACGGGTGTTAATGTGATTGTGACGGACACGGCCGTTTATTTTCAGAAAATCGATTTTTTCAAGGAGTTCGGGAGCGGGCAGGCTGTTACGGACAGGAATGTTAATCTCACAGTTTGTGAAGCTGATCCCCGTATTTGCCCGTATCGCACCAAGCGCTTCGTCTTTTCCCGTCCCCTGCACGAAGCGGAAGCTGCAGTTTTCGAAGGAGATTTTCCCGGCAAAGCTTTCCGTTTTCCCTGCTTCAAACTGCTCTATCTCTGTTTCTTTTATAAAAATCTTTGCCTGAACGTCGTCCAGCTTTAGTTTAAGATGGTTGCAGTTGACGATCGAGAGTGAGGGGAAGACAGAACGCTCATCCGCGTAAGACCCCGGCAAGCCGAGATACAGATTCGGAGTTTCCGGATCGTGGTCGAGTGTAATATCCTCGAAGTGGATCGTGCAGTTGGTCTGGAGTATCCCGTCAGTCATTCCTCCCCGCCGGCTCCCGGCCAGAAAAGAAGATACGTCAGGGAGATCCAGGAGCTGAAGTCCCCGTTCCCTTCCCTGCACGATGATATGACTGAATGCCATACGTTGCGGGAAAATCAGCCTGCCGCCTTCTTTTGAGTTCGAAAATTTGGGAAGGCGGATAAGCGAGTACCTGGCATCGTTCCATTCAGTCAATGACACAAATGTAAAGTCGCTCACAACGATCTGCTGTCCTAAAACGATAGGATATTTATAGTCAAAATCACCTGGGAGCATGGAAATAATCGCTGCCGGGGAGTTAGTCTGTATCATTACCCTGCAGTTGAAGATGCTGATCGGACCGTCCCACCTGGCGCCATAATCCTGCCGGAAATTGAGGAACACGTTATTGAACACGCGGGTATTTTCGATAACGAGCTCGCCACCGCCGGTAAGCGTGAGCCCTTTTTGTCCGATCTCACTGTCTTTGATCGCGATGTTCCAGCCATGAAAGTGCACATCCACGCGGTTGAGCCTGCAGCCTTCGATACGGAAGTTCTTGAAAAGGTTGGTGCCGAATACTCCCCAATGGATGGGACTGCCTTCGGCGGTAATGTTACGGAAGGTGCCGCACAGGACTCTCGAACCGCCGATACCGTAGGTTCCGGCTTTCAGATCGCGGTCGGTACCCGGCCTGTCCTTTTCCCAGGGGATCAGCCGGATGTTTTCGAGCAGGATGTCGTACACGCAGCTGAAGTTGTAGAAGCCGCCGCGCGGCGTGTCGGAGATGTCCTCTTTGTCCTTCTCCAGGCCAACCCACTGGTTCCTGATGATGGTGCGGCTTCTCCGTACAGCGATCCCTTCCTGGTGATAGGGGCCGCCTATCTTCCCGGGATTATCCCCGGAAACCAGGAATGTTCCTCCTTCAATGGTCAGATAACCTTCGTCGCAGGGGTAGGCGGTGAGATGCGTGTAGTCGCTGAAGGTCCACGCCATATCGCCTATGATACGGCCGTGTTCCTCCACGTAGAAAAACTCTTCTCTTGCCCAGCCGCGGGGATTGTAGTCCGGGCCGTACCTGCGCCCGATCCGGTCGTTCTCATCTTTTACAATTACGAGGCAATTCCTGTAAGCGGCAAGCTCGGGCAAGAACTTGACGCCCGGCTTTAGTTTTTGGACCAACGCGGCTTTAAGCCCGGCAGAAAGAGATATTTCGGACGGGGCCTGCCGGGGAAGCACTTCGAAGTGGGCTTCCCGCGGTGAATTGAACGATTCGTCCAGGTGAAAGACCGAATTTCCCCAATTGACATTCGCCCGGACCGGTATCAGCCTGGTTTCCCTGATCCAGAATTCGCCGGATAAGTTCAATACAGGAAGCCGGAACTCATTTGCGAATAAGTGTGCTTTTTTGATGGCGATCCCGTCGTCGGACCGACCGTCGGATTTAGCCCCGAACATCCGGTAGTTGACGCAGGCGACAGTAGGCAGGAGAGAGGCAAAAAGCCCGTTGCCGACCGGCAGGGCCGAGGCCTTGCCGGAGTCGCCGGTGATTTCGTAGGCGGCCGCGCCGGAATCACCGGGGTGAAAGTAGCCCAGGGTCTCGACGAACATCCCTGCCCGCAGCGACTTGTCCGAAGCGAGCGACGAAAATGCCGGAACGGTCCTGATGTCGGCCGGCCGGAGGGGCTCATTCCCGGAGGAAAAAACCTGGTGAACGCTTCCTGCCGACAGCGCGGTGGTTCCCAGGGCGGCGAGCATGGCCCTCCTGGACTGAATTTTAGCTTTATCTGAGGCCATTTATCTGGTAGGTTTCAGGGCTGGTTGAATACTCATAGATAAGAGAAAAAAAGGAGCGGCTATCTACTCGCAGAAGAGGAATAAATGACCGGTTTCATCGGTTTAATCCTGAAAAGGTCTTCCTTCAGCTTGTTTTTTACAGGTAAATTCATCTTGCTTACATACATTATTATAAAAAATAATTGTTTTTTTGTATTCCCCGGATGCTGTTTCTTCTGAAGGTATCCGTGCAATTCAAGTTCCGCTTTTAAAGCATATGCCAGACATACCATCTAAAACCATGCACCGTCGGGAATTACTCAAAACACTTACCGGGATTTTCGGGATGGCCGTAACATTGCCGTCCTGGGCCAACGGGTGGACATCAACAGGGTTATCCGGGCCTGATCTCCTGTCGAAGGAACAGAAAAGATTGCTGAGCGACCTGGTCGACACGATTCTTCCGAAGACTGATACGCCCGGCGCTTCTGATCTCGGAGTGCAGCATTTTGTCGAACTGATGGTCCAGGATTGTTTTGAAAAGCCGGTGCAGGAGCAGCTAGGCGCAGGTCTGGTCAGGCTCGACAAAGAGGCGCAAAACCGGTTCGGGCGTGGATTTTCAACTTTGCAATCCGGACAGAAGCTTGATCTGGTGAAGTCGCTTGCCGGAAAGAAGGACAGCGAAGAGTCTGCTTTTCTGAATTCAGTCAGAAACCTGACTATCCAGGGATATACCAGCTCTGAGTATTTCATGACAAACGTGACGAAGTATGAGCTGATCCCTGCCCGGTATCACGGGTGCGTGGATATCGGTTCCTGATAAAGCTACACACAAAATTTTGTTAACCAATTGACACAGGAAATGAATAACGATATTCATCAGTTTGAAAATATCAGCATCAATAGCAGAGGAAAAAAAAGCAATACTTTTGAAGCTATCGTAATCGGCTCCGGTATCAGCGGCGGGTGGTCGGCTAAGGAGCTGGCTGAAAAAGGAGTGAAGACGCTGCTGCTGGAGCGGGGCCGGAATGTAGAGCATATTAAAGATTACCCGACGACCAATATGATGCCCTGGGAGTTTGAGCACCGGGAAAAAATGCCGCTTGAGATCACGAAAGAGAACCCTATCGTCAGCAAATGCTACAACTTCAAGGAGTCTTCCGCGCATTTCTTTGTAAAGGACAACGAGCACCCGTATGTGCAGGAAAAGCCTTTTGACTGGATCAGGGGCTACCAGGTAGGAGGGAAATCGCTCTTGTGGGCGCGCCAGACGCAAAGGTGGTCGAAGTATGATTTTGACGGGCCCGCCAGGGATGGTTTTGCCGTGGAATGGCCTGTTTCCTATGATGATATTGCGCCCTGGTACAGCTATGTGGAACGGTTTGCCGGGATTTCGGGCAATAAAGATGGCCTGGATATTCTCCCTGACGGCGAATTTCTACCTCCTCACGAGCTGAACTGTGTGGAGAAATATTTCAGCGATCAGGTAGCCAGGCTTTACAACGGTACCCGCCATATCATCATCGGGCGTTGTGCGCACATTACCGAGGCACAACCGATACACCTCGAGCAGGGCAGGGCGAAGTGCCAGCACAGGGTTATTTGTGAAAGAGGATGCCCTTTCGGGGGGTATTTCACCTCGGTGTCGTCGACCATACCCTGGGCGCTGAAGACCGGGAATCTTACCCTGAAAACCGATTCTGTGGTCCATTCCATTATCTATGACGAAAAGAAAGGCAAGGCAACAGGCGTCAGGGTGATCGATGCCCATACCCGGGAGATGACCGACTATTATGCGAAAGTTATTTTTGTCAATGCTTCTGCCATCAATACCAACCTGATACTGCTGAATTCCATTTCGTCGAGATTCCCAAACGGGCTTGGCAACGACAATGGCCTGCTGGGTAAATATGTAGCCTTCCACAACTATCGTGCGGGTATTTCCGGGCAATATGAAGGATTCCTGGATAAAACAACCGACGGAAAGAGGCCCAACAGCGGGTATATTCCCCGTTTCAGGAATGTAAAAAAACAGGAGACGGACTTCCTGCGGGGCTATGCCGCCGGGTTTGGTGCCGGGCGGAACGTCGGCAATGACAGGAGCGGGTGGGGCGAAGACCTGAAAAAGGGGCTCGGAACCATGCGCTACGGAAACTGGCACGTCGGATCGCATATGATGGGCGAAACTATTCCCAAAGAGTCGAACTATGTTGCCCTGGATAAGGTGTTAAAAGATCCTTTCGGGATACCCCAGCTCAGGATACATGTCGAATATGACGACAACGACGAAAAAATGGTAAAGGATTACCTGGAGCAGATGACCGAAATGTTCGAAAAGGCAGGTTTTACCAACATCCGTACAAGAGACGACCACCGTTATCCCGGCCTCGATATACATGAAATGGGGGGAGTCCGCATGGGTAAAGACCCGAAGACGTCGCTGCTCAACAAATGGAACCAGATGCATGCAGTACCTAATGTTTTTGTGACCGACGGGGCCTGTATGACCTCGACGGCTACCCAGAACCCTTCTCTGACGTACATGGCATTCTCCGCCCGCTCGGCAGATTATGCGGTAAAAGAAATGAAAAAAGGAAACCTGCGGTAGGTACGGCCGGTACCTATTAATTCTTGTAGAACAGCCATTTCGACAGCTCCTTGTAGGTTACTTTCTTGCCGTACATGAGTATTCCTACCCTGTAGATCCGGGAAGCCAGCCATACGGTGCCGAGAAAACCGGCGATCAGTAGGGCCATCGATAGCAGGATCTGCCAGGCGGGTACGCCGAAGGGGATCCTGACCATCATGACAATAGGAGAAGTAAAGGGTATCATGGAGGTCCAGAATACGAGTGGGCTGTCAGGATCCCGGATGGCCATCTGGGCTATTACAAAGCCGAAGATCAGCGGAAGGGTGATAGGAAAAACAAACTGCTGGGTATCGGATTCGTGATCGACAGCCGACCCTACAGCTCCCAGCAGGGCGCTGTACAGCAGGTAGCCGCCCAGGAAGTAGAAAAGGAAGCTGCCGAGTATGAGCGGTATATTCAGGCTTTTGATGCCATCCAGCATCCTGACCGCTGAATTGTCCTGGTTCTCCTGTATTTCTTTGCTCATTTCTCCAGGCATGGAGGAAGCCTGCTGCTCCGCTACTGCCTTTTGAATGTCGGTCAGCTTATCTCTCATAACGTAGCCCGCACCGCTGATCAGCATGATGGTGAGCAATATCCAGAGCGCAAACTGGGTAAGCCCGACGAGCGCAACGCCTACAATCTTACCGACCAGCAACTGGAAAGGTTTGACGGATGAAATTATTACCTCCACGATACGGCTCGTCTTTTCTTCAGATACGCTGCGCATGACCTGCGTACCGTAAAGGAGAACAGAAAAATAGATAATCATGCCGCATACGACAGCGATAATAGTGGCGGCGCCTGAGTTGCTTTCCTTCTCCAGGCCTTCCTCCAGGCTCAGGGTCTGGGCACTTACGTTTACTTTGGAGTTTTCCAGGATCTGGGGCGTTATGCCTGCTTCCCGGAGCTTCAGATCTTCCAACTGGTCTTCTATGACCTTTTCCAGAGCAGCCTTAAGTTCGAGGCTTACGTTTTTGCGGGCGTAAATCCGGGCTCCCCGCGGGTTTTCCGCTATGTCGGCCGGAATATGCAGAAGGGCGCTGCTGGTGCTTCTATCAAACCCGGATTTAGCTATGTCAAGCTCAGCGTCGGTAAATTCAAATTTCAATTGTTTTGAATCTTTGAAACCGTCTTTCATCAACCCGCTTTGATCGAGCACGGTAACGAGCTTGGTTTCGGTGGAGCTGACGGCTGTCCAGATGATGCCGGCATAGAAAAGTACAAAAAGAAGCGGTGTCAGAATGGTCATTACGATGAATGATTTCTTTTTCACCCTTACAAGGTATTCCCGCTTCAGGACCAATAAAATATTTTTCATAGGTATGTCGCTGTCTTCAACACGAATTCAAGTTTACGGATTTTTTATCTCGTCGCGACAAACGGGATGCATTTTGTGTCGTGCTTATTTCCGCCCAACGCAGGATGGTTCCCTCCGGATCGGGGGTATCTTTTAGATCTGTATTTTTATAGTTTAATTTAATATCGAAAAGATTATATTAGTTAAAGGCCGGCTTTTCCTTTTCTAATTTTAACTATCAGTATCATTTTTTACGTGATCTTTATGAAGCGGCAACGATTATTGTTTTTGTTATTGTTCGTTATTTCTGCGAGCTCTTACCTGTTGGCGCAGCCCGCCCAGCAATATATACAGGTAATTGTAGCTCCTGAAAGAGCGGACTGGACTTATAAAACCGGGGAGACGGCCAGGTTTAATATTTCTGTTTTTAAGGACGGAGTTCCGTTGAAAGACGCCATCGTGTCTTATGAAATAGGCCCGGAAAAATTGAAGCCGACGAAAACCGAAGTTAAAACCCTGCCAAACGGGACCCTTACAGTCGACGGTGGGACTCTCCGTGTACCGGGATTTATCAGGTGCATCGCCAAAATAGAGGCAGACGGTGTGACTTACCGCGGATTGGGGACAGCAGGGTTTGATCCCGGGAAAATCGCTCCCACTGTAGAAAATCCACGCGATTTCGATCAGTTCTGGGACAATGCCAAAAAAGAGCTTTTTGCCGTTCCTCTCGATTCCCGGATGACGCTGATGCCCGAACGGTGTACCGAAAAGGTGGATGTTTATCACGTCAGTATTCAGAACTACAAGGAAGGGGTCCGGGTGTACGGGATTCTTTGTGTTCCGAAAGCACCGGGCAAATACCCGGCCCTGCTACATGTGCCGGGAGCCGGCGTAAGGGGATATTCCGGCGATGTGGCGAATGCCGAGAAGGGTATCATTACGTTGCAGATAGGCATTCACGGGATACCGGTCAATCTGCCGGCACAGGTGTATGAAGACCTGCGGTCTGGCGCTCTAAACGCTTACAATAGCTATAATGCCGACGACAAGGACCGCTTTTACTACAAGAAAGTTTACCTGGGATGTGTAAGGGCAAATGATTTCCTGGCGGGCCTTCCGCAATATGACGGTAAGAACCTGGCGGTGACGGGAGGAAGCCAGGGCGGAGCGCTTTCGGTTATCACAGCGGCGCTTGACAGCCGGGTTAAATGGCTCGGTGCTTTCTATCCGGCATTGAGCGACGTAACGGGATACCTGCACGGCAGGGCAGGAGGATGGCCGCATTATTTCTCCGACGCGAACCGCGACTACAATAATACAAGGCAAAAGCTGGAAACATTGCCTTATTATGATGTAGTCAACTTCGCCAGGAGGGTGAAGGTGCCGGGCTATTATTCGTGGGGCTACAACGATGAAACCTGTCCGCCTACTTCCATGCATGCGTTTTATAATGTAACGAATGCGCCGAAAGAGCTGTTCCTGGCATATGACACCGGGCATTGGACCTATCCTGAGCAAAGGACGAAAATGACCAACTGGCTGGTTGACCGGCTATTGAAAGGAGGGAACTAAAAAACGGGAGAAAAAGTAAGGGGCAAAATCATCGATTTTGCCCCTTGGCTTATTTGGAAGCTACGACTTTGAAGTCGAGCGTGAATTCGTCATAAATCAACCGGTCGGCAAGCGCTGAAGGGTCGAGAGCCGATTTGGAACGGTATTTAATGTCGTAAAGGATCCGGTCTACGGTGATGGTCCCTTCCGCCTCCAGGCCATTGCCCTGGTTTTTGACTGTTACCGGGAAGGTGACAGGTTTGGTTATCCCTTTGATGGTCAGGTTGCCGGTTACGTCGATCTGCCCGGCTTTGCCGGGCCTGGAGCCTGTGATCGACAGCTTAGCCTCGGGGAATTTGTCGACAGAGAAGAAATCATCGTTTTTCAGGTGATTGGTGAGCCTTTCCTGGCGGCTGGCTTCCTGCAGATCAAGTACGGTAATGCTGTTCATGTCGATGGTTACATTACCGGAAGTGATCGATTTGCCGTCAGAAACAAAGCTTCCCTCCGAAATACGGATATTGCCAAAATGACCGCCTTTGACGCTTTTACCTGTCCATTTTACCGAGCTTTTCTGGGCATCGACAGCATAACTATCCTTTAAAGAGTCGTTTCCGGCGCGCAGGACGTGAACTGAAACCAGCAGGGCGCACATCAGGGAGGTGAACAATACAGCGTTTTTTTTCATGGATTTTTTGTTGAATTGGTAATAGAATTATGATCGTTGTGAAAATTTTCTTCAGCTTCGCGGATACTGTCGAGCATGTCGCTTAACTTTTCAACTTCCCCTGTATTGAGATGGTGGAGCAGGTTTTCCAGAGATACAATGAGGGGGGTTGTCTTTTCCAGCAGTTTCAGCCCCGGGTCGGTTATGACAATGTCGACGGCGCGGCGGTCGTTCCGGCATAGGCGCTTAAAAACGAATTGTTTGGCAGCCAGCTTGTCGATCAGACGGGAAGTGTTCGAAGTCTTATCTAACATCCTTTCACTAATATCCTGTACCCGCATCGGTTTCGGATGGGAGCCTTTGAGAATCCGTAGCACGTTATACTGCTGGGGCGAGAGGTCAAACGGCCGGAGCGTTTCCATTTGTTTGTTCATCAGCCAGTTAGCTGTATAAGTAATATTTACGAGTAATTTGTGATAAGGGCTAGCAAACTTGTTTTGTTTAATAGCTGTTTCTATGGTCATTTATATCGTCTATTTCATTAAACCTGTTAGCAGTGTGTTCTCCCGGTCAACGTTTCCGGGTAATGAATATTTTTTTGTATGGATATTTTTGTTGTTTATTACCGGTCCTGTTTTCCACAAATATACTTTTGAATGATTACATTTAAGAAGAAAATTTTACTTGCCTCCAATTCTCCCCGCAGGAAAGAGCTGCTTGGCAGTCTCGGTATCCCCTTCGAAGTGAGGACAATGCCTGTTGACGAAACCTGCGAGGGCATTTCTCCGGAACACGTTTCAGCGTATCTCGCGGAAAAGAAAGCAAGAGCTTTTGAAGCCCAGGGAGATCAGGCGCTCATACTGTGCGCGGATACGGTTGTTGTTGCAGGGAATAAAATACTGGGTAAACCGGCTGACAGGCAGGAAGCGGTGGAAATGCTGAAGATGCAGTCAGGGACCACACACCGGGTTTTTACATCGGTATGCCTGCGGGATGACGACCGGCTGAATGTAAGAACGGATATGGCAAATGTTACTTTCAGGGCGCTTTCGGAAGCAGAGATCCATTATTATGTAGATACTTTCAGGCCGTTCGATAAAGCCGGGGCTTACGGTATACAGGAGTGGATAGGCATGATAGGCGTAGAACGTATCGAAGGTTCTTTTTATACCATAATGGGGCTGCCTACCCACCTGGTGTATCAAATGCTTCAGCCCTATTTTGCGAATGAGTAATGTCTGTGCTTATCCCTTTCCGAGAGTTTGTTACGAGATCTTCGTCCGTTCCTTCTGCGATTCCGACGGGGATGGTATAGGTGATCTGAACGGGATTACCTCCCGCCTGGACTATCTGCAAAGCCTGGGGATAGAGGGCATCTGGCTCACGCCGGTACACCCTTCCCCGAGCTATCATAAATATGATGTCATAGATTATTACCGGGTAGATCCGGAATATGGTACCCTCGACGATTACCGGAATCTGCTGGCGGAGGCTCATGCACGCGGTATCAGGGTCTATATGGACCTGGTGATTCACCACACCAGTATCCTGCATCGCTGGTTTGAAGATGCAAAATGCAACCCGGAGTCGCCTTACCGCCGCTATTACCGGTGGATGTCGGACTCCGAAATCGCCGAGATGGGGCTTGAAATCAGGGAGCTTACGCAGGATGCCCATACCGTCAATCCGTGGCACAGGGTAGCAGGTGACAAAGAACGTTTTTTCGGGATCTTCAGCCGTGAAATGGCGGATCTTAATTTCGATAACCCGGAAGTCCGGGAAGAAGTGTACCGCATAGTCGATTTCTGGCGTAATGAAATAGGTGTAGACGGCTTCAGGCTGGATGCCGCCAGGCATATTTACCCCATCTGGGAAGACTGGAGGAACCCGGATTTCTGGGCCGAATTCGGCCGGGAGACGGAGAAGCTTAAAAAGAATACCTACCTGCTCGGGGAAGTGTGGGCAGAGGCTACGCACGTCGCACCTTTTTTCAGGGGACTGACGGCTAATTTTAATTTTGATCTCTGCTGGAAGATAGAGAAAATACTGCTCACGGGGAACCATTGCGATCTCGTACCCTGGATCCGGCACCGGCGCGGTATATTCGGAGAGGTAAGAGCGGATTATGTAGACGCCCTGATGCTCTCAAACCATGACCAGCAGCGGATCGGCAGCACTTTAAACGGCGATAAAGACAGGATGAAGCTTGCCGCCGCCATTCTGCTGACCCTCCCCGGCCAGCCCTATATTTACTATGGGGAAGAGCTCGGTATGCTGGGGCGAAAGCCTGATCCCTATCTCAGGGAGCCTTTTTTGTGGGGAGATCCGGAGCTTGAAACCAACTGGAAAACACCCAGGTACAGCCGTAAGGAAAGAGTCGCCTCCCTGCGAAGCGCCCTGTGCGACCCTTCCTCGCTATTTTATTGCTACCAGAACCTGATCCGCATCCGTAATACCTGCCGGGCGATAGGCGACGTGAGCAACACCGGGATAACCGAAGTACCGGTAGACAACCCGGGTATCCTGGCATACGTGCGCCGCAACGAAACTTCAGCCTTCCTGGTCGTCCACAACCTGGGCAAGGCTATGCAAAGCTTTTCCCTGACAGGCGGGCTCGACGGGTTCACTACAGTACGCTATGCAAGCTCCGTCAGGTTTTCGATTACAGAAAACACGCTGCAGCTCGGGAGATACAACAGCATCATTCTGGAGCTTACTCTTTAAGAAACGCTATCAGGTCCTTGTTAAGCTGGTCTTTATGGGTGACGTTCAAACCGTGTGAGCCATCCTTATAGATCTTATAAGTATTGTCCGGGATCAATTCCGCAGCCTGGTCAGCCGACGTCCCGATCGGTACGGTATTATCCGAGTCGCCGTGTATAATCAGGGTGGGCACATTGATATTTTTTGCTTCTTCCCTGAAATCGGCATCCATCCATGCTTTTGCCGCTTCTATGGTAGCTCTCGGCGAAGCATGAGCCGCTACCGACCAGTCGTAGGCAAGCTGCTCCTGGCTTACGGTCTTATTTTTGTCTGTGTAGTTATAGAAGTTTTTGCTGAAACCTGTCAGGAAAGCTACACGGTCATTCTGAAGCGCCGCTAAAATTTCGTCGAGCACCTTTTGCGGAACACCTCCGGGGTTATCCTCTTTCTGCTTAACGAGCGGTATAATGGAAGCAATAAGGACAGCTTTTGAAATTCTGCCGTCGCCGTACCTGGTAAGGTATCTTACCACTTCACCGCCGCCCATCGAAAATCCGACCAGGGAGACATTTACCAGGTTCAGCTGGGTGATGATTTCGTTCAGGTCGGAGGCGAGCGCATCGTAGTCATAGCTTTCGAAAGGCGCCGACGAGCTGCCGAAGCCCCTCCGGTCATAAGCAATGACACGGAACCCCGCCTCAACCAGCGCAGCGATCTGCGATTCCCATGCTTTATGGCTCAAAGGCCAGCCGTGAATAAGGATAACGGGTTTGCCGGTCCCGTAATCTACGTAAAACAGCTCGGTGTCCTTGTCAGTTGATATTCTGGGCATAAGTGTAGGATTTGATGAAACAAAGGTTGAGATTGAAGTAAGAAATTATTGTCGTATGTTGATATTACAACGCATTTTTGCTCATATTCGTATTCTTTCGAAATGTAATACCAAACCATATGACAGTTATTATGCCGACAAATATGCGAATTCACCCCACAATTTTTAAATTATTATTTCTGGGCCTTATTGCATTCGGATGCGCTGAACCCAAAGAAGAAAAACGGCCGAATATCGTCTTTATATTTTCTGACGATCATACTTACCAGGCCATCGGCGCGTAT
The DNA here is from genome assembly GCA_037191015.1 of Spirosomataceae bacterium. Lineage (GTDB taxonomy): Bacteria > Bacteroidota > Bacteroidia > Cytophagales > Spirosomataceae > Ravibacter. The sequence continues at coordinate 40,366 of JBBCKD010000018.1, read as the reverse complement.
GGTAACCAGTTTGCAAAGACGCCTAATATCGACCGTATAGCGAGGGAAGGAGCGCTGCTGAAGAACAACCTCGTTACCAACTCCATTTGCGGGCCGAGCCGGGCAACTTTGCTTACGGGTAAGTACAGCCACAAAAACGGTTATAAACGTAATGATAAAACCCTGTTTGACATTACACAGTTCTTATTTCCCCGGGCCCTGCAGGAAAACGGCTATCAGACGGCCTACGTCGGCAAGCTGCACCTGAATAGCCTGCCGGAGGGCTTCGATTACTGGAATATCCTTCCCGGGCAGGGGCATTACTACAATCCGGACTTCATAGGTCAATCGAAAGATACAGTGCGTCATGAAGGGTATGTTTCTGACGTGATCACCGGCTTTTCGCTCGACTGGCTGGACAAAAGAGACCCTTCCAAACCCTTTTTTATTACTATAGGGCATAAGGCTACTCACCGCGAGTGGAACCCGGCGATAGAAGATCTGGGAGCCTATGACGACGTGAATTTCCCGATCCCGGAAACTTTCTACGACGACTACAAAGGCAGGGAAGCGGCGGCTAAGCAGGATATGTCGATAGAAACCACCCTGCGGCTGAAGGAAGACCTGAAGGTCGACCTCGATTTCGAAAATGCGTATAATTATAAGCGCCTTACGCCCGGGCAGAGAGCCAAGATAAAGAGCTATTATGACGGTATATCCCGTGATTATCATTCGAAAGAGCGGAAAGGGAAAGAGCTTACCGAGTGGAAGTTCCAGCGGTATCTTAAAGATTACCTGGCCACAGCCAACGGCCTGGACAGGAATATAGGCAAGGTGCTCGACTATCTCAAAGAAAAGGGTCTCGAAGAAAATACGGTCGTGATCTATGCTTCCGACCAGGGTTTCTATCTTGGAGAGCACGGATGGTTCGACAAACGTTTCATTTACGAGGAATCGATGAGAACGCCGTTTGTCATCAGGTACCCTGGTGTAATCGCACCGGGCACTGTGGTAGATCAGCTGGTAGCCAATATCGATTGGGCTCCTACCGTGCTGGATCTTGCCGGTGTTAAGGCGCCCGGCGAGGTGCAGGGGACGTCTTTCCTGCCGCTACTGAAGAAAGATGCGCCGAAAACCGAGTGGAGAGATGCCGTCTATTATCACTATTACGAGTTCCCCCAGCCGCATCATGTATACCCGCATTTTGGCCTGAGAACCGATCGTTACAAGCTGGTCCGCTTTTACGGAGGCATAGATGCCTGGGAATTTTATGACCTGAAAGAAGATCCCAGCGAGCTGAACAATCTTTACGGGGACGGTACTAATGAAGTCATTACCTCGCTCAAAGGGAAGCTAAGGAAGCTGATAGAGCAGTACGAGGATGATGAGGCGATGGCGCTGATGGACTGATCATTTGCCTGGCAGGCAGAGTATTTTACGGAGAAGACGACGTTTTTAAAGTTTTGCCACTTAACTTCGCTGCTCAAATGATTGTTACCTATATAAACTCCTACTGCGATGTATACCGGCTTTAAACATCTTCACTCGACTTTAGCATTGGTGCTTTTAATAGTATTTGCGCTGGCGTTGGTTTTTCATATTATCGGATTGCTGACATCAACCCAGTACAGTAAAGGCCACCGGGTTGCCGCATTGGTCGGGCTGATTGTAAGCCATCTGCAACTGCTGGCGGGGCTGGTTTTGTATTTTATTTCGCCGTTAGGAGTTTCTAACCTTTCGGGCGACACTATGAAGGATTCGCTGGGCAGGTTGTACGCGCTGGAGCATCCGTTGATCAACATCATAGCGATAGCCCTGATCACAATCGGTTATTCGAAGGCCAAAAAGGCGCCTACTGATAAGCAGAAATTTAACAGTGTGGTTGTTTTTTATTCACTGGGGCTCATACTCATTCTTTCCAGGATTCCCTGGCAGACATGGGCTCTGATCAATTGAGAGTACACTTTTCTGAGTAAGGTGCGGGCGATCGGCCTGCATGAAATCCCCTGAGTTTTTGATGCCGGCTGGCAGTAAGACTCAGGGGATTTATATTAGTAAGAACACACCCGGGAACAGGAAGAAGCATTGAAACTTTCTTTTATGAGCAATCCGTTTGCAGAAGCCTACTTTTCAAACAACGGCTGGAAACCTCACAGGTTTCAGCTGGAGAGCTGGGAGGCGATCGCTCACGGGCATTCCGGACTATTGAACGCACCAACCGGGTTCGGCAAAACCTATGCGATATGGTTTGGTATCCTGCAGGATTATTACCGGCAGGAGAAGCCGGGGAAAAAGCGGCTTCATGCGCTCTGGATAACCCCTTTGCGCGCTCTTTCGAAAGAAATACTCCTGGCTACCCAACGCGTGAGCGAAGAGCTGGAGCTGGATTACCGCGTCGAGCTGCGTACCGGCGATACCCCGGTAAGCGCCCGCCAGAAGCAGAAAACCAATCGTCCGCATGCCCTGATCACCACACCGGAGAGTGTTCATTTGCTGCTCGCCTCCAAAGGGTATCCCGATTTTTTCAACGGGCTCGATTTCGTAGTGGTGGATGAATGGCACGAGCTGATGGGGAATAAACGCGGCGTGCTGGCGGAGCTGGCGCTGAGCAGGCTGAAAAGGATTAATCCGAATCTGAAAATCTGGGGTATCTCCGCTACCATAGGTAATCTCCCGGAAGCCCGGAATATACTTCTGGGCAATGACCGCACCGGTGTGCTGGTAAAGGCAGATTTAAGGAAGGACATGCATATAGAAACGCTGCTTCCCGAAGAACTTGAGAAATTTCCCTGGGCCGGTCATCTCGGTATCAAGATGATTGACAAAGTGCTGCCGGTGATAGACGCACATCAATCAACCCTGCTCTTTACCAATACAAGGTCACAGGCCGAAATCTGGTACCATCATTTACTCGACCGGCAGCCGGCCCTGGCAGGACAGATCGCGCTGCATCATGGCTCTCTGGGAGAAGATTTAAGGCTATGGGTAGAAGAAAATCTCCATGCAGGGAGACTCAAAGCGGTAGTCTGCACGAGCAGCCTCGACCTGGGAGTCGACTTCCGGCCTGTCGACTGCGTGGTTCAAATCGGGTCTCCCAAAGGAGTTGCCAGGTTTATGCAGCGGGCCGGGAGAAGCGGTCACCAGCCCGGAGCCCTTAGTAAGATCTACTTCCTGCCGACCCACTCGCTGGAAATCATGGAAGGGGCCTCGCTCCGGTATGCCGTTTCGCATAATATGTACGAAAAGCGCCAGCCCTACATAAGATGTTTTGACGTGCTGGTCCAGTATATGGTTACCCTGGCGGTATCCGACGGTTTTGAAGCAAAGGAATTGTTCAGGGAAGTAAAGACTACTCATTGCTTCGAATCAATCAGTAAGGAAGAGTTTTTTGAATGTCTCCTGATGATCACGCAGGGAGGAAAGAGCCTGCAGGCGTATGACGAATTTCATAAAGTGATCGTCGAGGAGGGAATTTATAAGGTTGTCGACCGACGGATTGCGATGCGGCACCGGCTGAGCATCGGGGCGATAGTATCGGAGGCTATGATGCAGGTAAAATACATGAAGGGAGGCAGCCTGGGAAGTATAGAAGAAAGCTTCATTTCAAAGCTACAGCCGCAGCAGGCCTTCTGGTTCAGCGGCAGGCTGCTGGAATTGGTGAGGATTAACGGGATGCAGGCTATTGTAAAGGCGTCGGCCAAAAAGAAAGGTATTGTGCCTTCCTGGATGGGAGGACGGTTTGCAATCACCACCGATTTCGCTACGGCATTGAGGCATACTTTCGGGCAGATCGGGAAAAATGAGAGATCGCAGCCGGAACTGAAATTTCTTGCCCCCCTTTTCGAGGAGCAGCGCAGGGTTTCGCGCCTGCCGGGGGAAAACGAGATACTGGTGGAATACATCAGGACCCGCTACGGATTCCATCTTTTCGTCTATCCTTTTGAAGGGAAGCTGATTCATGAAGGGATGGCCGCCATTACTGCTTTTCGTCTCAGCAGCATCAGGCAGGCTTCATTCAGCATAGCCAGCAACGAATACGGTTTTGAGCTGCTTAGCGAAACAGAATACGATATCGAAAAAGAGATTGACCGGGGAGTGTTCGGGGCTGAAAACCTGATGAAGGATATCAACTCGGGAATCAACGTGTCTGAGATGGCGCGGCGGCGCTTCCGGGACATAGCCGGTATTGCCGGCCTCGTTTTCCAGGGGTACCCGGGAAAGCCTGTAAAAGCGAAGCATCTGCAGGCAAACTCCGGTTTGTTTTTCAAGGTTTTTGAAAATTACGATTCGGATAACCTGCTCCTCAGGGAGGCATATGACGAAGTATACCAGTTCCAGCTGGAATTTGCGAGGTTATACCACATCTATGAAAGGATCAGCAGTCACAGGATTATTTTTATGAAACCGGCCAACCTTACGCCGTTTGCATTTCCTATATTCGCCGAATCATTCCGGGAGCGGTATTCCAACGAAGATTGGGAAACCAGGCTGGAGAAAATCAAAAAGCAAATTACCTGACCGGTTGTGACGGTCTGAGCAGCCCAGATGAACGTCCGGATCAACCAGATAGCTTTGACATTTTTGCCGGAAAGGGCTTTATTCCTGCCCGGGATAAAAACGCTGTGTATAGCGGACTGGCATCTCGGGAAGGCGGCACACTTCAGGAAATCGGGGATACCTGTACCTCAACCGGGAATAGGCAGGGAATTCGCGCTGATAGAAAACCTCCTGGAAACATACGATGCGGAGCAGGTATTTTTCCTGGGAGATCTGTTTCACAGCGTAAAAAATAACGACTGGCACGAATTCGCCGGCTTTGTGAGAAATCTTCCGCAAATAAGGTTCAAGCTGGTAAAGGGGAATCATGATGTCATTCCGGCCGCGTTTTTTGAAGGGCTGGATATTGAGACGGCCGGCTCTCTGGTCTGGGACGACAGGATTATTTTCACACATGAGCCGCTGTATGACCGGACGCCCGAAGGGCTGCTGAATGTGGCAGGCCATATTCATCCGGGATATGGCGTAAAGCTGAAAGCGAGACAAGGTGTTGTCCTGCCCTGCTTTCATTACAGCAACCCGACGCTCTTGTTACCGGCTTTCGGCGAGCTGACAGGTTTTTATCGTGTAGAAAAAGACGTCGGCCAGGAGGTTTATTGCATTCTTGGCAACGAGGTGATCTTAGTGTGACAGCGGATTGTTCCCTGGTATACCGCGGAATTTATACACAGTCTACTTTCTGAAAAGACGGTTACTTAATCTGACTGTCCCTGCTTTTTGTTTTGCCGAGATGGAGATGATGAGTCCGAGCAGAACGAGAAGGGTTCCTGCTACTGTAAAGCCGGTAACGGGTTCGTCCATCAGGAGCCATGCGTAGTAAAACCCGAAGATAGGACACAGGAACAGCCACATGGATGCCTTGATGGTGTCTCTTTTCAGGAGGTAAAACCAGCATGCGAGAGAGACGACCGACACGGCAAAGCTCAACCAAAGAACAGATTTCCAAAAAGTAGCGTCGAACCGGTGCATATCAAAATCTGCAAACACGACACTAAAAGGCAGCAGAATAAGCGCCCCGATGGAAATCTGCCACCCATTCAGAAGCAGGCTGGGAAGTTTCCATTGTATGGAAGCGTAGTAGACGCTGGCCGAAGAGATGACCAACATACTTGCCATAAGCAGTGTTATACCAAGAGGGGAGGTATCTCCGTTTCCAAGAAGTGGGTAAGCTGCTATCGCCACGCCGGTCAACCCCAGGAACAATGCGGCCAGATCGGGTTTGCCGGGTTTTTTTCCGAGCCAGATGGTAGATAAAAAAGTGATAAACAGCGGGTTGGTTGCAACGGCCAGGCTACCTATCCCTGCCGAAGTATACTTCATTCCCCAGACATAAAGCATCAGAAACAGCGCCGTATTTAAAATGCCGAAAATGGTCAGTTGCTTCCATTCTTTGCCCACGGGCAGACGATATTCCGGATCTTTTTTTAACGAATATGTGAATATTAATAAAAAGCTTCCGGATAGTGCAAAGCGGATATTGGAAAGAATAAAAGGATCGCCGTGGATCAGACCGAACTTTGTGGCGACGGACGCAGATGCCCAGATAAGGGAAAAAAGCAGGCCTATAACTATATTTTTCAAGACGACGGACAGACAGGCTTCAAAATTAACAATATGATTTCTTTCAGCGAGCTTCTTTTACTAATTTTAAAGCCATGAACCGAAGGTTGTGGAATCTTTGCTGTCTTCTTTTTTTAATTACATCTTTTGCCCGGGGGCAACTCCGGTACACCTATGACTTCAGCAATGGGTTTAATTCCGTAGAAAATGGTGGTCCTCCGCTCAAAATATTGGGGGAAAAGGGAGAAATAAAAGATGCCCCTATCAAGGAATTGAAGGGGAATGTGAAGCTTGCCTATCATTTCTCGACTAATTCCGGGTTGAGCTTTGACAACAACCTGGCCAAAGGTTTCCTGGATAAATCCTATAGTGTCGAGATATTCTTTAAGTTTAAAAACCTCGACAGCTGGCGGCGGGTACTCGACTTTAAGAACAGGACCAGCGATAACGGTTGCTATATCCTGGACGGCAAGGTGAACTTCTTTAATTTTGCGGTAGGCGAGAATGCTTCGGTGCGGGCGGAGAAGTATACCCACTACATTTTTACGAGGGATCATAAAAAGGATATTATCCAGATCTTTATCGACGGAGAACTGAAGCTACAGTTCCCGGATAAGGGTAAAAATGCGGTATTGGGCAAAAGCCAGGTATTGAATTTTTTCCAGGACGACCTGGTGGTCAACAATGAGGCCAGCGAAGGCGCCGTCGCTTATATAAGGGTGTATGATGAAGTGGTAGACCCGGTTTTTGTAAGAAGAAGGTATAGGGATCTCTGGAGAAGTATCTTATCCGGCAGTACAGCGGAAGAAACGGCTTCGGAAGAAGAATCTGTATATGCTGACGACGTAGCCATCACCGGGAGGATTTATGATTCGGGTAATCTCCAGCCCGTAGGAGGGGCAGAGCTGCATCTCAAGAAAGGAGACGATTCCCTTGTGTCGGTCAACAAAACGGTGAGCGGAGATTACAGGCTGCTCGTAAGACCTAATACGCCTTACCGGCTCGACGTATATGCTAAAGGATATAAACCCCGCGAGGTGCAGATAGAACCTGTTTCGGAGTCGGGAAGCCTCAGGGAGAACATACGGTTGGAAGTGGAGCACTTTACTAAGCCTTTGGCTGTATTTGCTTTTGAGCAGGGAAAAGATGCCTTCGCAGGAGATATTACGGGCGGGCTTGAACTGGTAGTCAGTTTTTTGAAAGACCGGCCGGATCTGGGCGTAAAGCTGGACGGCCATACCGACAATGTAGGTGATTTCGATAAGAACGTGGAGCTTTCCTGGCACAGGGTAAACCAGATCAAAAAAGAACTGGAGAGCAGGAATATCTCTCCCGCCCGGATTCTGACGCAGGGATACGGACCGGTGAGACCTGTTACCTCGAATGCCAGCGAAGAGAGCAGGTCAAGGAATCGCCGGGTAGAAATCTGGCCCGTTCATATCGGGAAGGAGCAGTGAGGTAAGCCGGGTATGCGACCCGGACGGAAAGTGCCAATCCAATAACGTGAAGGCCTCGGGACCGGTGTTCTGAAATACCCGTTCGGTAGCAGGCATAAGACGGAAGATCACCGGCCAGGTCTGGTCTCCGAGAACGATATCCGCGGTACAGACCGGGTAGCGGAGGTCTTTTATGATTCTCCGTTTTTTACTTCATGTGCATATTTTTCCGGAAAAATAGTTTTGGGAGGCTGGGACGGAATGCAAGTATCCGGGATGAAATGCAAATAATTTACTATCTGCCCAGGGTGCTGCTCTTTAACGCCAGTATATATTTATCGATATACAGCACCTTCTCCTTCGATTTGTATTGTTGTATAAAACGCGGATGTTCCAGTACGGTCATACGGTCAAACAGCTTCTCCGTTTTGTTCAGCTTGCTGAGGAAGTCCGCATTTTTCTTCCCGAGTATAAATACCTCTGAAGTGTCCAGCCCAAGGCTGATATGCTTTTTCAGAGATGCGATCATAAATCCTTTGACTTTATCAAAAAGATCAGGATCGTCGTAATAGTTGGCATTGAGCCATTTACCCTCGTTTGAGCGCCGGAGAATTGCCAGTGGGAAAGGGGAATTGATATAAATATCCCTGTAAAAGCTCTGTGGACCGCCATACGCTTCAATCATATCGTATACAAATACCGACGAAACCTCGTGCGTGTAGGCTGATGTCATTCTGATTCCGCAGACGCTATCCAGTCGTTTGGTGTCGGTAAACGGAACCCCTGTTACACCGGCCCCATGCCGGCTGGGATTGATCCCTACAAGGAACTTCCGCCGGTCGGAGTCGTTATAGTATTTGCGGTAAAACTGCTGCATAACCTCCATTGTTTCGGGATTATCCAGGTAGGGGTTCAACACGACGAAACCTTCCGGCAACTCGCCTGAATAATATAGGTGACGGTTGAAGTCAATTACTTTTTCTGCAAAGGTTTTTAGGTGATGCTGCACGTTTTCCTGACGCGATTGATTGATGTGGCAAAACTATCGCTTTTCACACCAAAAGAAAATCGTTGCAGAAAGACTGTTACCGGAGCCTACCTAATGCACCCATACCTTATGTAGCGAAGTCCCTGTACCTGTTACCAGTTTTACAGTATACAGGCCGGGAGCGAAGCCGGCAACAGGAATTTTTTGCTCCCTGGTATGGATATCCCCGGTACGGATATACTTTGCATTCAGCACAGTTTGTCCCCTGGCATCGATGATTTCAGCCGAAAGGATAGTTTCATTCGACCGTACCGTGATTTTGTCCGAAGCAGGGTTTGGATATATTACCAGGGGATTTTCAGAGGGAACCCTGGCCCGTACTATTTTGCTGTAGGTATGGGTGCCGTCCAGATCCAGCTGCTTCAGGCGGTAATAGTAATTGACTTCTGATACGGCACTTATGTCAGCATATTGGTAGCGGCCTGCAAGGTTGCCTCCCGCCGGAATGCCGGCGATCATCTGAAACCCACGTAAGGGGTCTGTGGAGCGCTCCAGTTCGAAGCGGTCCGAACCTGTTTCGGAGGCGGTTTCCCATTTTAACCATATCTGTCCCTCCTGAACCAAAGATTGGAAAGATACCAGGCTTACCGGCAAGGAGGAATTCATCAGCCCAACCTTTAGCCCGTTTCCGAAGCTCGTTACCCACATTTCATTGGTATTATAAGGATTAAAAAAGACGCGTTCCGGCTGACGGAAAGGGTAGGAGGCGACCAGGAAGAATGTCGGTATAGCAGAATTGATATTTTTGCTTACCCATAGTCCTTGTCCTTCCGTTGTGAGGTACAATTCGTTGGCATTGTCAGGGTTGAATGTACAGGAAGTGACGCGATCCAGGAGATTTCCGGTCAGCTTTTGCCAGGTGGCTCCGCGGTCTATGGTTTTATAAAGCCCTCCCAGGCCGTTCGGCGGGCCGCCCCACCCGCTGAATACTCCTGCATACCAGGTATTTTGAGCAGGGTCGTTCGGGTCTATGACCACGTCCCTGGTCCAGTAACGCATGCCCGGGTGCGAAACGTCGGTCCACGTACCCGATGCCGGATTATAGGTAAAAACGCCGGAGCTGGGTGTAAAGCCCGATGGGGTACGCCGCCCCGAATAGCTGGCTACCAGCGTACCGTCTGCCAGCACGTTTAAGGAGGCGGGATGTTTTTCAGTTCCGGGAGGATCGGGCAGCAGTGTCCAGGTAGAGGAGGCAAGAGCCGAAAGATTGTCGCAACGATAGACGCCGCCTGCCCCGCTTCCGCCGGCGTAGTGGATCACGCTGGCATAGGCGCGGTCAGGATTCCCCGGATCCAGTGCGATCCAGAAAACCGGGTGGTTGAATATGCGTAGATCCTGCCAGGTCAACCCGTTATCCTGAGAGTAGATCAGTTTCCCGTTTGCGTCAAAAGCGTCCAGCAGGTTATCCATCAGTCTGGTGCTCTGGTACATATCGTGTATGTTGGAAGTAGCGGCGATCAGCGTTCCGTCGGCGGTTTGAGCCACCCGGTAACTGGTATTGGCCACATGGCCGGTGTAATTAAACGACCAGGTTGCTCCGGCATCTGTGCTTCTTATGCCGCGGATGTCGGAGAAGCAGGCCCAGATCGAATTGGCATCGGACCAATGTAATTGCCAGGCTGTCGTGTTTTCAAGGCCTATACCCTCATAGCTTTTTTTGGGGGGCGTAGGTGCACCTGCGGGGTTTTCAACAGCCTTGCTTACATAGGCCTGCGACCAGGACACCCCGCCGTCACCGGAGGTATGACAAAACCCGAAATCAGTAAACAGGAGGACATCCGCGTTATTGGCCGCCACCTCGAAGCCAAACGGACACTCGCCGTAGCCCCATCCTCTGTCGCCACCGCTGCCGCTCCATCCTGTCGTAATATTGCCGTTGCCTGCTGTCATAAAGGTATGGGACCATGTTGCGCCGGCATCTGTCGATTTCATGACAATAGGTTCTCCCAGCGTGTTGCTTCCTGCGATGTAAACTGTTTGTATGTCATTTTCTGCCATATCGATAAACATCGGAAAATCCACGCCGGACGCAATACCTGCCTGCCGGGAAATCCACCCGCCACTCCCGACGTCGTAGCTATAGAGTCCTTTAAAAAAATCCCAATAATCAGAGCCGGGCATGCCGGTATAGATGTCGCTTTTATTGCCGGTGATACAAAAAAGCCGGGTGACGGCGCCTTGCTTTGCTCCGGTGAAGCTCCATATCCCCTGGTCGACAGGAATACCGGGAACGGATGCTATCATCCAGGAGTTTCCACCGTTGTCAGAAACCAGCAGTCCGTCATTGGTCCCTATGTAAATGTGATCGCTGTCGTAAAAGACGCCCCCTGCCACCACTCCCGAACCGGGATTGGCAGCGTTATGTACCAGGTCAAACGAATTCCCGCCATCAGAAGAAAAAAACAACTGGTTGTAATGACTTAATACCATTCGTTCCGGATGATGATAGTCGACGGAAAGAGTGTAACACGGTTCAGAATTGTCCGGGTTACCGGGTAAAACAGTCCATGTCACCCCGTTATCGGTGCTTTTGACAGGTGTGGGCACCTCATTGATGTAGCTTAGCGAGAACAGTAAGCCGGGCGATACCGTAAAGTTTACCTTTGAAACCGGCCCGCCGGTAAACCTGGTGAAATGAACCTGCCTATAGCTTTCTCCGAAATCGACGGAATGAAAAAGCTCACTCATATCGCACGAGATATAAAACTCGCTGTGATCGGCAGGATTGATACCGGGAGAAAACAAGGCGCCCCCGCCGCCAATACCCCTGGGCGTAAACGCAGCAGGTTGAGAGATGACCGCTGATGTCAGGAAAAGCAGCCAGGCAGAAAGTTTGTATCTTATCATGGCTATAAAGGTTGAGTAAATTTCTGAAAATTAAACAATTACGCCATTATAGCCGTAAGCTGGCCGTAGTGTTTTATTAAACGGAGAGAGAAATCCCGGATCCGTCGGCCGACGGGCTCAGCTATAGCGATTCGTTTTGACCTGCCGGATTTGGCATTTCCCGGAGCGGACAGTAGCGTATTGTCGGGGAATGTATTTAATTCGGTAAAATAAAAACAATTTTTGTCGACAATGAGCCGGACAAATGGAGATCAATCCGTTATGAGTGATCCGAAAATGATCTATAAAACCCGTGTAGCCGTGATCGGAGCGGGACAGGCCGGCTTGTCAGCAGCCTACTACCTGCGCCAGAAGGGGCTGCAGCCGGGTAAGGAATTCGTGATCCTGGACCAGTCGCCGAGCCCGGGCGGCGCCTGGCAATACAGGTGGCCTTCTTTGACCCTGAGCACGGTCAACCGGGTGCATGATCTGCCGGGCCTACCGTTCAGCAATACGTTGGACGACAACAGTCCCAGCGTACAGGCCAGTATTGCCGTCCCCCATTATTTCGACGTATACGAGCATACCTTCGGCCTTCTGGTTTACCGGCCGGTGAAGGTATCGGTGGTCTGCAAAAGGGACGGGCGCTTCCGGATCGAAACCGACCGGGGGTGGTTTTCGGCGGAGGGGCTGATCAATGCAACCGGTACATGGGAGACACCCTACATCCCGGAGTACCCGGGCGCAGCGTTGTTTGAAGGCATTCAGCTTCACACCAAAGATTACCAGACGGCGGCGGCTTTTAAGGGGAAACATGTTGTGATCGTGGGTGCGGGGATCTCTGCGATCCAGCTTCTCGATGAGATATCACAGGTTACGACCACCACCTGGGTGACCCGCAGGCCGCCCGTTTTCAGGGAAGGGCCTTTTGATGAGTCTGCCGGAAGGGCCGCTGTGTCGATTGTAGAAGACCGCGTAAGAAAGGGGCTACCGCCCGGATCGGTGGTGTCGGTAACAGGGCTGCCCGTTACGCCTGCAATCGCGGCTATGCAGGACCGGAATGTATTGAATCGGCTCCCTATGTTCAGTGAGATCACCCGTACGGGTGTCCGCTGGCTTGACGGAAAGGAAATAGCCGCCGATGTGATCCTATGGTGTACCGGTTTCAGAAGCTCCCTCGACCATCTGACCCCTCTGATGCTGCGCGAAGAGAGCGGGGGAATCGTAATGGCGGGAAGGTTGGCTACCAGGGTGGTGAAAGAGCCGCGTATCCATATGATAGGCTACGGCCCGTCTGCTTCCACTATCGGGGCGAACCGGGCCGGAAGGGCTGCTGTGGCGGAACTTCTGGAAACATTGGACAGGATGGAATAAAAAGAAAAAGGCTGCTTTTTGAGCAGCCCATCTGTTTTTGATCAACCGGATCTGGAAATCCGATTTTTGCATTCCGGGAGCGGCAACCTCTACTTCAAAAGTGTCGGCGCTTTCGCGTATATTTACCAGAGGCACACTGGTGCCGGTTGACGAAAAGTTACTGTTACCCCAGTTAAAAAGTTCGCGGTTAAAGAAATCGTCGAACAGCGCGGGGATTGCAGGGAAGCCATCCCTGTTCCTTTTGATGAGTGACATAGGACGCCGTAAGGCTTTCTGAAGTTCAATAAGCGTGGAATTTTTCAACAATATGTACATGCACAATCCACGGTGTGCTACACTATATTTTAATAAATGGCTGCCGCTGCAAGAATTATAGCCTCTATCCGGCTGCCGGGTAGCGTAAGGCGGAAGGAGATTGAATCCAAAAAAAGAAACCTATCTATTTGAAAATCAATTAGATATATGTTTTTATTTAAATGAGTTTTTATCCATAGGTCCCGGAAAGCATGTCCGCGCATTATCCGGCCTCCTGATCCTTGCACCCGGGCACCTTTATTGTCTGAATAAGATTCTGAAACTAAACCAGTCAAGCTATGAAAGAGCTGTTGTATATATGTGGATTGGTCGTGACAATTTTTTACTCCGGCCAGGCCCAGGTAATACCTGCAGGCACTCCACAAGACAGTACTGCTATAAACGATTCCGCCAAAGTCATAAAAGGCAGGATCATCGACGCTGCAAACAGGCCGTTGCCCGGTGTATCGGTTTCTTCGTACGACAGTACCACTACGGCGGTCACCGACAACGACGGTGCCTTCGTGCTTAAGTATGAGCAGGAAATAGACACCTTAAGGCTCTACAAAGCGGGCTACGACCCGCGTAAAGTAGCGTTGCTCGGGCGCAAAGAGCTGACCACGTTTATAACTGGCGGACCTCCGGTGAGCCCGGCCGCCAATGCCGACAGCCTGAACAACATAGACTTAGACTCCGCCGGTGTCGGCCAGGAGGCTGTAATCCCGGAAGATACCACCCGGACCCAACCGCCGCCCGAGACACCTTAGGGGAGGGAAGTGCGAGGCAACGGATTTTGGCTCAGGGGAGAGATGCTCAAACGTTCCATTTCCTTTCTCAGCGTCTCTTTTTCCACCTTTGATCCGGTCCGTTCGATGGCCTGCCGGTAGTGGACAATGGCTTTGCCGGTGTCTTCACCGGCGTACAGGTACCCCAGCAGGGCGTGGTAGTCGCTTCGTTCCGGGAGGTCCAGCTTTTCCGTTTCCCGGATACCTTCTTCGGGGCCGTAAACTTTGGCAAAGGCAAATGCCCTGTTCAATGCCGTTACAGGGGAGTATTCAATGAGTATAAGCTGGTTGTATAGTTGTAAAATGTGCGGCCATTTGTTTTCATCTGCCGGCGTGGTATGCCAATAGGCAATGCCGGCTTCGAGGTGGTATTTGGATACCTCGTTGCCGGTGCAGGAGTTGACCAGGTAATAGTGTCCTTTAGCGATCAGCGACTGGTCCCACAGGGTTTTGTCCTGATTGTCGAAAAGGATGACATTGCCCCGGGAATCTGTCCGTGCGTCAAGCCGGGAGCTCTGGTAACACATTAAAGCAAGCAGCGCATTGGCCTGCGGGGTGTCGGTGAGCGGGTTTTCGGTCAGTATCAGGGTCAGTCTTACTGCTTCCGAGCAGAGGTCCTTCCTGATCTGCAGGTTATTGGTTTTGGAGAAATAGCCTTCGTTAAACAGCAGGTACAATGTTTTCAGGACAGTAGCCGACCTCGACCGGATTTCCGGTTCACTCAGCTCCCTGATTTGGAAATTATCGTTCCGAAGCCTGATCCTGGCCCGGTGGAGCCGTTTTTTAACAGTTTCCGGTTTGGATAAAAAAGCATTTGCCATTTCTTCCACGCTGAAGCCGCAAAGGATCTGCAAGGCCAGGCAGATCTGGCTTTCGGTGGAATAATCCGGGTTGCAGACCGCAAAGATCATCGCGAGCTGGCTGTCGGCAATGTGCCGGTCGCTGTAGTCAAAATCGGCCTCCGCCGCAGTTTCACCGGGTGTCAGCTTGTCCCTGATTTCCGTTTCAAAAAGGGCCACACGCCTGAAATAGTCCCTGGTTTTGTTTTTTGCGACGGTATAAAGCCAGGCCACAGGGTTTTCGGGAACTCCGTGGACCGCCCAGTTTTCAGATGCTTTCAGGAAAGTTTCGCCGGCTATATCTTCGGCGGTTTCGATATGTTTCAAACCAAAATGACGACACAGTACGGTCGTCATCCTGGCATATTCCTGCCGGAACAGGTGGGGGAGAAGCGTTTGATCTGGCTGCTTTTCTTCCAACCTTAGTCGCGTTTTAAAACCTCTCTCACTTCGATATTACCCCCGATCTTGAAAATCGGGTTGCTTCTGGCCATCTCTACCGCCTCGTCGATGGTGTCCGCTTTCACGACAATGTAGCCGCTGACAAACTCCTTGATCTCGGTATAGGGGCCGTCGGTTACCACATCGTCCGGCCTCACGGTTTTGGCGCTTCCGGGAGCAGGCAGCAGCGTATTTCCCTTGTCGGCCAGCTTGTTTTGCGCAGCAATGCCCGCTAGCCAGTTCATCCGCTCCTGCATCTGTTCGGGCGACGGTTTGAAGCCGGAGATGTCATGTAATCTGAAAATCAATGCAAACTCTTTCATTTTGCTTAAAATTTGATGGTTATGCCCTGATGACGATCGGGATGAAGGAATGGGGACATAACGTGGCGGAAATTTTTCGGACGAATCTCATCTTACAAAGGTATTATCACGTCACCGGCTATCGGAAAATTGACCGGCATCAATACGAAAATAATCCATCACTATGCGATGGGCTTGAAGCATCCGCGACCTGAAAGGAGAAGGAAAATCGAGGCGGCGTTACACAAGCTGGGTTCCGAGCTATTGGCGACTGCAGTCAGTTGAAAGGCCTGATTGAGATTTAATTCCGTAAACTGGTGTTGAGGTTGATAAGCGTGATGTTTAGGTTTTCAATCAAAAGCATATTGACTGTTCAGAAAATCGGTAATCGTGGTGATGGCTGTTTTGTCGAACTGATTGAGATCCAGCAAGTCTTTATCGCCGGTTAGTAGGAAATCTACGTTTCCGTCAATAGCTAATGCAAGTAGGAAATTGTCTTTAGGGTCTCTGCAAACCTCAACTATGGTTGTAACGTTGACAAAATCGGCGTACTCTACAATGGTTTCAAGGATTTCTTCGATGTGGGCGGTTGAAAAGAAGCACCTGAATTTTGGACGTCGGGTAACTTCTAAAAATTCGTTAAGCAGTTCCTCGCTGAAAACTAAAATTACACGCCCTGAAAAAATGATTTCATCAAGCCGGGTAAAATCCTTTGTGATCAGGAAGCTAATCCAAAGGTTGGTATCTATAATGATCCGGATTGCTTTATTCGGCATGTCGCTTTGCTCTTACCAACTCGACTTCCCGGGTGATTTCGTCAAGTGTAGGAGTAGACTTCGCTTTTGAACGAAGTTTTTTCAAAACGGATGCGAAGCCATTTGCGGGCGCATCCTGAATGGAGATGAGCTCTAAATCAGCCAGATCCTGCAGAATTCTTACGGCCTTTGGATTCAGTATATTGATTCGCATGGTATCCATACTACAAATGTAATTTATTCGTGGCAGATTACTACAGTGTGGAGGTATGTAAAATACGGGTGTTTTTGATATGTCAGCTTCCTCTCCGGTAGGTTGTGGACAGATCGTCGTTTGAAAGGAGTACAACGATTTGACGGCAGATCGTCGGGCTTGTTAATGTTTGTAAAAATAAGAAATTCAGGCTCAGGGGTTGATATTTGGTACTAATAACAGATATTAGCACTACATGAACCGAAGAAGCTTTCTAACCCTGACCGCCGGTGTCCCGGCCATGGCCGCGTTGCAGTCCATGAGCCGGGCGGAAGATGAGCTGCCGCCTGTCATCGACACGCACATTCATTTGTTTGATACCGAGCGGGCCGGGGGCGTTCCGTGGCCGGCTAAAAATGACGACATTCTTTATAAGCCCGCTCTCCCGGACCGCTACCGCAAGATAGCGGTGCCCCTTGGGATCGTCGGCGCGATTGTAGTAGAGGCCAGTCCATGGCTGGAAGACAACCAATGGGTGCTTGACGTGGCTGAGAAAGACAGTATCATCGTCGGAACCATAGGTAATCTCGAGCCGGGCAGGCCGGATTTCCGCTCTCAGCTCGAATGGCTCGAACGCAATCCGCTCTTTCGCGGGATACGCTACGGCAATCTCTGGGGGCATGATCTGGCAGGACGGCTGGCAGAACCCGGAGTTATTACAGACCTTCAGTTCATGGCCGGGGCCGGGCTTGTACTGGATACGGCCAGTCCCAATCCGGCCCTGCTGGCTGCCATTGTACGGATCACCGACCAGGCGCCTGCACTGCGTGTAGTGATAGACCACCTTCCCCAGATGACAATTCCCGACGACCCTGCGATACGAAGACGTTATGAGGCCGACATGCAGGAGCTGGGCGCCCGGGACCAGGTTTATGTCAAGCTTTCGGCAGTACTGCGCCGGGTGGACGGGAATATCCCGACGGACCTGAATTTTTACCGGGAGCGGCTGGATATGCTTTTTGACATATTCGGGCCGGACCGGCTGCTTTACGGCAGCGACTGGCCCAATAGCGATAAGTGGAAGCCATTTCATGTCGGGCTTGGCTTGGTTAGCCAATACTTCAGGGAGAAGGGTAGGGAAGCGGCGGAAAAGTATTTCTGGAAGAATTCAGTTAAGGCGTACCAGTGGCGAAAGCGGGATGCGTCGCAGCCGGGATGATGGGAAGGGGGAGCCACGAATGCACGAATTAATCTCATTCATGGCTTACTTCTCTACTCGCTGAAAGAGAGGAAGATAGAAATTAGGTAACTAAACAAGGGGACTGGGATTGGCAGGGCTTTCTTGAAATAAAAGGTTTCGGTCAGAATAGCTTCCGACAAGGGAGGTTTGACCCGGGAAACGTGATGCCTGTTGTAGGGGGCTGTTAATTTTATAGCTAGTGTATTGACGAAGACAGCTTTGCGTTTGATTATATTGATTTTAGTGTGAAATTTTTTCTGAACTGTTAACAAAATAGGGTGCTAAGTTATTGACAGTGAAGCGGTAAAGGAATATGAGGGTGTTCGAGATAGTAGAAGTGCAAGAAGATTTATATGTAAGTATGAATGTCTATTTTCTTATTTACTTGATTACAAGTGTTTTGTGATGATAAAATACGAGAACGAGCAACTGGTCATATTTTTGAATTGGATGAGACTTTTTTCGGAAATTCTTCAGTTTTTCATAAATAGAACAAGAGAGAATGTTGACAAGAATACCTCCAATTATCTCGATAGCATCCATTATTATGTAGGAGTAAAACGAATCAGTAGCTAATTTACCAGGTTTGATGGATCTTTAAACAGATTCACCTGTCCATATATATTGATCCCAGACTTTGAGAAGCGATACTATGACTTTATGATGGCTTTAGATATCGCCAGGGCAGGAACTATGCAACATGGTCAGGCGTTGCTATTCGCTAACAATAGCTTTGTTAAACAGCTTACCAATTTAGAGTTTCATTCGGCTCAAATCCTCCAATACGCGCTTGAAACAAAATGGCCTGTTTTTGAATCGTTAGATATATCCAGAACATGGGATTGGTATCTGGCCAGGGCTTTCCCGACAAAATTGGATGAGCTATCCAGCGATAACCTGAGTCGGGCAATCAATGCATTCTCTTATTTGTACAGTGCCAATGCAAGTGATATTGAGCTTTTTTTCTGGGCTATGGTAGGTGTAGAGGCCTATAAATTGAAAGAGGGAACTAGCCGAGGAAATTAGGATCAATCAAACTTTTCCAGCCCTTTACAGTTACGCCGTTACTTCGTTGCTGCTCCTGGTTGCCGCCGTATAATACCACTCCCTGTTTTTCACCGCTCAGCTTCAGCCAGTACACGAGGTTTTTGAAAAACTCGCTGCTGATGGTTTTACCTGATTTTATTTCAACGGGCAGTAGTGTAAGCCCTTCATCTACGATGATATCGATTTCATGACCGGTTTTGTCACGCCAGTAGTAAAGATTGATTTCCTTTCCGGCGTTTGTCCGTTTCTTTACCAGTTCGGAGATGATGAAAGTTTCAAAAATACTGCCCCGCAGCGGATGAAGCCGTAATTGTTCTTCAGTAGATATCCCCAGGAGAGAACAAACAAGACCTGTATCGTAAAAATAGACTTTGGGCCTTTGAACGATCGTCTTATTAAAATTACGGTAGTGCGGTCTTAGCAGAAAGACAATAAAGCTGCTTTCCAGGATACCGATCCACGACTGGATCGTCTTCGTGTCGGCCCCTACTTCCACGGCCAGGGAGGTCATGTTCAGCTCCTGTCCCGTCCGACCGGCCAGCAGGCGGATGAACCGCTCGAAAACGATAAGATCGGTTACATTTTTGATCTGTCTGACATCCCTTTCGATGTACGTGCGCAGGTAGTTCGGAAACCAATCCTGGTGTGGTATGTTGCGGTCATGTATGGGTGGGTATAAGCCTGTCAGCATCAGGCGATCTTCGTTTGGTATGTCGGCTATATTCGTATGGCTTCCATATAATTCACCCAGCGAAAAAGGGAGTAACTGGAGGTAGGCAACCCTTCCTGCCAGGCTTTGGGTAATGTTTTGCTGTAGGAGAAAATTGTTAGAGCCGGTGAGAATGAATTGCCCGGATTCTTCACGGGCATCCAGTACCCCCTGCAGATAGGAAAAGAGGTCAGGCGTCCGCTGAACTTCATCCAGGATAGCTCCGTTGGGGTAATCTGCAAGGAATCCCCTGGGGTCTTCGAGCGCATATTGCCGGTTATCGGGATCCTCCAGTGAAACGTATGGTTTCTGTCCGAACAGCTCCCTGACAAGAGTGGTTTTGCCCGACTGCCGGGGACCGACAACGGCCACAGCCTTAAAATGCGATGCCAGTTGTGTGAGTTTATCGGTAGCGATACGGTAGATCATATGCAAAAATATGGAAAAATATGGAATTGAATTCCGGATTTTTCCATATTTAATATTGAGAGATAAAACTCGTGAGTAGGCTGGTTCTACAAGTTTGATGTATTCGTGGCTTATAATCTTTAACTTAGCCCCTCAACCCCTTACATCCCATGACCGATATCGAAACGCTCATCCACGAACTCGTACGATTCCGCAACGAACGAGACTGGGAGCAGTTCCATAATCCCAAAGACCTCGCCATGGCCATCAGCATCGAGGCCAATGAGCTGCTCGAACTGTTCCTCTGGAAAGACGCCAAAGACGCCAACCTCGAAAAAGTAAAGGAAGAGCTGGCCGACGTGCTGGCCTATGCCCTGCTGCTCGCGGATAAATACCAGTTGGATGTAAAGCAGATCGTGCTCGACAAGATCAGGAAAAACGGGGAGAAATACCGGTAGACAAAGCGAAGGGCTCCGCTAAGAAATACAACGAGCTATGAGCAAGACCCGTGAGGAGGTATCCATCGAAATCTCCAAACCCTACCCGTTCAGCAAGGGTGGCCTGACGGATCTGGAGCAAAATCGCTGGGTCAAAAAACAATGGCCCGTGGTGTACTTTATTGAAAATGAGACGGCCACCGTAACGGACAAAAAAATAGCCTACATCGGCGAGTCCACGCAGGCTGTCAAACGCATGAAGAGCCACCTTGCCAACCGGAGGAAAGCCGCCGTTCTTACCCGGGTGTCGATTATCGGCAGCGACCGGTTCAATAAGTCGGCGACGCTCGATATCGAATTCAACCTGATCCAGTACGTGGGCGCCGAGGGTACCTATCAACTGCTGAACGGCAACTACGGACAAGTCACGCACCACTACTACGAACAGAATCTTTACAGAGGGCTCTTCCGGCAGATCTGGGACAAGCTGAGGAAACAGAATATCGTCAGGAAGTCGCTGGCGGATATAGAAAACTCGCAGGTATTTAAGTATTCACCCTTTAAGTCGCTTACCGAAGACCAACACAGTTCGGTACTGGAAATCCTGAACGGGTTGACGAAACAACCGTCCAACCGGATCTTCGTAGAAGGCGGCGCCGGCACCGGGAAGACTATTCTTGCCACGTACCTTGTGAAGCTGCTCAGGTCGGAAGTTGAAATGGAAAATAACGGGGAGATTGACACAGAAGCCCTGGAGGAGGTTGGGTACATCAGGCGGTTTCGGGCTCAATATCCTGATGCCCGGATAGGGCTGGTGGTAGCTATGAAATCTCTGCGAAGGACACTCAAAAACGTCTTCAGGAAGATTCCCGGCCTGGAGGCTTCCATGGTGATAAAACCGTCCGAGACCTTTAAAGGAGAAAAATATGATCTGATGATCGTGGACGAAGCCCACCGGCTACGCCAGTACCGGAACATCAGTTGGGCAGGGAAGTTCCGTGAAAATAACCGGAAGCTCGGCCTCGGGGATTCCGGTACGGAGCTGGACTGGATACTGGCTAACAGCAAAAACCAGGTTTTCTTTTACGACCGGGAACAGACGGTCAGGCCGTCAGACATAGACGAAGCGCGGTTTACTGCCCTCCTCAACGACGAAAATGTGCTGCGGCTGAAGCTTCACTCCCAAATGCGCGTAAAAGGGGGAAGCGACTACATACGTTTCGTCGATGATTTACTACGGTTAAGCCGTTCCTCTGCTGCAAAAGGCTTCGACGAAGCTCAGCCACCGGACACTGCGGATCCTGAGCCTGTCGAAGGATTGATTCTTTGCAGGATATGTGCGAAGCGCTTGCCGAAAAGGAAGAAGTAAACAAGTTGTGCCGTCCTTCGACAGGCTCAGGACATCGCCTGATCGCAGGTTTCTCCTGGCCATGGACGTCGAAGAAAAAAAAGGAGGCCATCGATATAGAAATAGAAGAACTACAGTTTCAATGGAACGTGGCGGACGAAGACTGGATCAACTCCTCTACGTCGACCCGGGAGGCTTCGACAGGCTCAGCCCCCTAAAGGTGTCAAAGGCCGGCCCCTGAGCTTGTCGAAGGGCGGGCGGGAAATCCGGTATAACCCGGCCACTCATTCCATCGAGATAGACCCTGCGTATTATCGCTTCGGCGATCCGATTCGATGCCAACGGGAAGAAGGGCATCCGCGATCCGGAAAGGCTGAAAGGGTATATCATTAACATCTACAAAAACATGATGCTGTGGGGCATCAGGGGCACGTATGTGTATGCCTGCGATGAGGCCTTGCGCGAATACCTGAAGCAGCATATCCCTACGTTCCGGAAGGTACAGCCGCTCCGGTTCCTTTCGCCGGAGGAAGCGTCGGAAAACCGGCGGGCGGGCCGTGCCGTTTGCCGATATCTATGCAGCCGCAGGTACGTTCAGCGAGCTACAGCTCCACCGGGCTACGCAATGGGTAGAGCTACCGTTTGACGTTACTGACCGGGATCGCTATTTTTAGTCTCCAACAATATGTAATTGTTTGAAAGATCTAGAAATGCTTTTTTCCCAGCATGAGCATTAAAGGAGTATATGCAGTATTTCAAATACTTTTTATACAAAAAAATGAGATAAGCCAAGAACAAAACTTACTTTAGCAGGTGACTCTTGATTGAAATGAACAGGATAAAGGAAGTACTTGACGAAAAGGGAATTAAACAAACCTGGTTGGCAAAGAAACTTGGGAAGAGTTATAATATGGTAAACGGTTATGTTCAAAACCGGCAACAACCCAGACTAGAAGTACTTTTCGAGATCGCGGAGATTCTTAAAGTAGAGGTTAAGGATTTAATAAAAGAAAACAAGTATTTATAAATGACAGCAGAGACACACCGCCAGATGGCGGGTTTTATTTGGGATATATGCAACCTCCTCAGAGGCCCCTACAAACGTAATGAATATCGCAAGGTAATCCTTCCATTAACAGTGCTTAGGCGCTTCGATTGCATACTGGAGCCGACAAAGGAGGCAGCCTTAGCCAGATACAGTGAATACAAGGGTAAATCTCAGAGTATTGTTGATGCAAAAGTACAAGAAGTCACGGGCGTCAAGTTTTACAACTTATCCAGGCTCGACTTCACAAAACTGCTAGATGACGCCAATCAGATAGCCCCCAATCTTAATAGCTACATTAACAACTTCTCGGCAAACGTAAGGGACATCTTTACGCGCTTCGAGTTTGAGGATGAGATCAGAAAGATGGCTGAAAAGAACATACTTTATCAAGTCATTAAAAAATTCTCCAGCGTTGATCTTTCACCAGATAGAATCGATAATCTTCAAATGGGTTACATCTTTGAAGAACTCATCAGGATCGGAGCAGAGCAATCAAATGAAGAGGCGGGGGAACACTTTACGCCACGCGAGGTTATTAAATTGATGGTTGACCTCTTGTTGTCACCAGAGGATGACCTCGCTCAAAGCTTTAAGGTAAAGATGATTTATGATCCTGCATGTGGTACGGGTGGTATGCTTTCAGAAGCTGAGCAGTACATCAAACAGTTGAATGAAGACGCCCAACCGCACTTATTTGGCCAGGACTGGAATGATGAAGCCTGGGCAATATGCCGATCGGATATGTTGATCAAAGGGCATGATGAAGAAAAGATAAAACTTGGAGACAGCTTCACGAGGGATGCGTTCCCTTCCGAAAAATTTGATTACATGCTCGCCAATCCTCCTTTTGGTGTTTCTTGGAAACAGCAGGAGAGGTTTATTAAACGGGAGGCAGAAACGCTGGGTTACAAGGGACGCTTTGGTGCTGGATTACCCAGAGTAAATGATGGTGCATTGCTATTTTTACAGCACATGATCTCAAAGATGAGACCAGTGGATGAGGATGGAAGCCGCATTGCCATCGTATTCAATGGCTCTCCGTTGTTTACCGGAGATGCCGGAGGAGGAGAATCAGAAATACGTAGATGGATCATTGAGAATGACTGGCTGGAAGCCATAGTAGCACTGCCTGACCAATTATTTTACAATACAGGGATTTCTACTTATATCTGGGTTGTCACCAACAAAAAGAGTAGAATCCGGAAGGGTAAAATTCAGTTGATTGACGGACGCAATTTCTGGATTCCGATGAAAAAGAGCTTAGGAAATAAGCGAAAGCAAATCGGCGATGGAGAAGATGGTCGACCTAACCAGATAGCAGAGATTACTGCGATTTACGACCGTTTTCAACATGATGAAAAAGCTATTTTCGTAATAGATGGTAAGACAAAAGAACTGCCTGTGAGTAAAGTTTTTGATAATGAAGACTTTGGTTATAATAAAATTACAGTAGAGCGTCCGTTACGACTGAATTTTCAGGCAACAGCAGAACGTATCAATCTTCTAGATGGTATCACAGCCTTTCGAAATATAGCCAGTAGCAATAAGAAAGATGAAAATATCAGGCTAAAAGAAATAGAAGCTGGTGAGCAGCGTCAGCAAGCTATTAAAGAAATGTTAAGGGACTTTGGTAAGGCATATGATGAAAAATTGTACAAAGACCGTAAAAGCTTTCTGATAGATCTTCGGGAAGTGGATAGGAAGAAAGCTATGAAGCTGAACACTGCGGAGCTGAAAACTATCATTGAAGCATTGAGCGAAAGAGACGAGACAGCCGAAATATGTCGAGATAAAAAAGGTGATCCTGAACCGGATCCGCAGCTTCGAGATACTGAAATTATCCCGTTAAAAGAAAGTATCCATACCTATTTTGAAAGAGAGGTGTTACCTCATGTGCCTGACGCTTGGATAGACCATAGTAAAACGAAAGTGGGTTACGAAATTCCATTGAACAAAAGTTTCTACCAATATGAACCTCCAAGAGACTTAGAAGTTATAGAAAGTGAACTTAAGGAGTTGGAAAAAGATATTTTTAACTTATTAAAGGAAGTTACAGATTCACCATCTATCTGATATGGGCTATAGAAAATACGACACATATAGGGAAACAGGAATTAGAGAGCTCGGAGCTATTCCTGAGAAGTGGATTGTTAAACCTATCAAGTATGTTTCATCCATTAATGATGAAAGTTTGCCAGAAAATACAAAGCCAGATTATGAAATTCAATATATAGATATTGGAAGTGTAGATTTCTCGCACGGTATTACAAAAAGGGAACAGTACTATTTTGAAGATGCACCATCGAGAGCGCGACGTAAAGTTAGAGATGGAGATATTATAATTTCAACAGTTCGAACTTACTTGAAGTCAATTGCTAAAATTAGTAATCCAGATGATAATCTAATTGTTTCAACAGGGTTTGCGGTAATACGTCCTCTAGATATTAGTTCCGAATATTTAGGTTTTTTCGTTAAATCAGAATACTTCGTGAGTGAAGTGGTTTCCAGGTCATCTGGAGTGAGCTATCCAGCAATAAATTCTTCATCCTTATCAACTATTAAAGTTGCAATTCCCTCTATTTTTGAACAGAAATACATCGCGAACTTTCTATCTACTGAAGTTTCACGTATAGATACACTTATCGAAAAAAAGCAACTTTTTATCATGAAACTTAAGGAGAAGCGATTAGCAGTAATTACTAAAGCAGTCACAAAGGGGATTGATTCTGAAGCAGAGCTAAGGTATAGTGGTATTGAATGGTTAGGAAATATACCTAAACATTGGGAAATGAAAAGGTTAAAGTATTTAGCTAGGGTTAATCCCTCTCAGAGACTACTGACAGGTATAGAACCGACAGATGAAGTTTCCTTCGTCCCAATGGAATGTGTTCTTGAATACGGTGGAATGGATACCTCAAAAACTAAAGTATATGAAGACGTAAGTAATGGATTTACATATTTCGAAAATGATGATGTAGTAATTGCAAAGATTACTCCATGTTTCGAGAATGGTAAAGGAAGTATTGCCTCGAATCTTATAAATGGTATAGGTTTTGGAACTACGGAATTACATGTAGTTCGTAGTAACGAAAAGTTACTTGATAATAAATTCTTTTTCTACATAACAAACAGTTATCATTTTATGAGCAAAGGGGAATCTGAGATGTACGGTGCGGGAGGGCAAAAAAGAGTCCCTACCGGCTTTCTCAAAAACTTTTTAATTTGCTATCCAAAAAGTCTAGTAGAACAAAAGAGAATTGTTGACTATATAGAAAAACGAATTTCATTAATTCAGAAACTTTCTGAAAAGACAGAAAGACATATAAATAAACTTGCGGAATATAAAACCGCTCTTATTTCGGCAGCGGTAACAGGTAAAATAAAGGTGATAGATTAGGTATGAACACCATTCACATCGACTCATTTGAAAAGTTCCTGAAAGAAATTGAGGAAATTTCGGTGCCTAGACCTTACTTTCGAGGTCAAGCCAAGCGCGTATCCGACGGGTATACTCTAATTCCATCTCTTGGGAGACCAGATTACAAAGTACCTAAGAGACTGTCTGATTTATTTGATTTTGAATGCCGGGTGCTGGATACCTTCGCTAACCATGTAATAGGTCATGTAAACCATATTCCCCGAAATGACTGGGAAATGCTGGCGTTGGCTCAACATCATGGGTTACCGACCCGCTTCATGGATTGGACAACCAACCCTTTGGTAGCTTTGTACTTTGCCTCTAGGTATGCAATTAATGGCTTTGATAGTGCTGTATATGTATTAACTAAGCCTATAAAAAAATATAGTGATTTTTTGAGATACGAGGGAAATAAACATAGGGATATACTGTCAACTAGTGATTCTATAGCTGAAAGTGTTTCTATTAAGGAAGAAGATCCGTTTGCAGACTTTTTCGAAGAAGAGTCTAATGTAGAAGATGAGGAATCCAATCGAATCGAAATACCTGCTTTAAAGCCACTCAAAAGAGGAGATGTGGATTCGCCCTTCGATATCAATGAAAATATAATTTATGACCCAGCCCATGTTTCTCCGAGAATTAGGGCTCAGGACGGCGTACTACTGGCTTGTCATCAACCACTCCAAGCAATCGACGAAAATGATTATATTGAATATGTGATAGAGCATAAAAAAGACAACCATCGAAAGATATGTAAACAGTTAGAACAATACGGGGTATTTGATAAGCAGTTATTTCCCGATCTGGACGGGATGGCAAAGTGGTTGAGATACAAAGAATTTGAAAACGGATTTTAGGCGCTATGAAAGCAACGGTTGAATCGGCCTTTGAAGCCTACATTGAGGAAGTTCTTTTAAACGAAAGTGGTTGGGCGAGGGGAACCAACAAGGAGTTCGACCGAAAGAATGGATTCTTTCCGGAAAGGGTTCTTTCTTTTATTCAATCCAGTCAGTCAAAGCTATATGGTCAGTTGGAAAAGCTCCACGGACTTGAATTAGATGCTAAAATTCTTGATACTCTTGTCAAGGAGAGGAATTTGAAGGGTACACTTCATATTTTGCGGCATGGATTTCGTTTTTTTGGTAAGACCATTCAAATGGCATATTTCAAACCTGCTCACCAACTCAACCACGAAATTTTAGAACTTTATCAAAAAAACCAGCTTACTGTAACCCGACAAGTGCCTTGTCACATTTCCAGTCACGATACAATGGATCTTGTCTTTTCGATAAATGGTCTCCCGGTGGCTACCTGTGAGTTGAAAAACCCGGCTACAGGTCAAAACTGGAAAAATGCTGTGGCCCAATATCGAAAAGACAGGGATTGGAGGATGCCGCTTTTTAGATTTAAATCAGGAGCGGTGGTGCATTTTGCTGCTGATCCCGATGAAATTCACATGACAACTCATTTGAGAGGAGATAAGACATTTTTCCTCCCTTTTAATAGAGGTAGTCATCCGGGAGAGATTCAATGTGGAGCCGGAAACCCCCAACATCCGTCTGGTCACCGCACAGGTTACTTTTGGGAAGATGTTCTTCAGCGAGACAGCTTTCTTGAAATTATGGGTAGTTTCATGTTCATAGAAACCAGGGAGGAAACCAAAATCGATGAATATGGGACTAAAAGGAGATATACTAAAGAAACCATCATCTTTCCGAGATACCATCAACTCGATGCTGTTCGAAAATTGATCAAAGCTGCTAGGTTTGAAAGAACAGGTCACAATTACTTAATCCAGCATTCTGCGGGAAGCGGTAAAACTAACAGTATTTCTTGGTTATCTCATCGTCTAGCTAGTCTGCATACCGATGAAGATGAAAAGGTATTTGATTGCGTGGTCGTCATTACCGATCGAAAAGTATTGGATAGACAATTACAAGATGCGATCTATCAAATCGAACACGCGCAGGGAGTGGTAAAAGCCATAGATCAGGATTCCCGACAATTGGCAGAGGCACTGGTAGACGGAACCAAAATTGTAATTACTACGCTCCAAAAATTTCCATTTGTATTAAAAGGGCTCCTTAAGGTAGCAGGGGCTGATAACACCGATAAACCGACTGCGGAGCAAATTTCTACGTTTAGGGAGTGGCAACAGGTAATTGCTGGAAGAAACTATGCCATCATTGTAGATGAAGCTCACTCAAGTCAAACAGGTGAAACGGCAAGAGAACTCAAAGAAATACTAGGGGCTGGCACGGAAATGGAAACTGAAGAGGCTGAATCAGATTGGGAAGATCGGCTTAATCAGGTAATGGAATCTAGAGGCAAACAGAGGAACATCAGCTTCTTCGCTTTTACAGCTACACCAAAAGGCAAAACTTTACAACTATTCGGAAGAAATGATGAGGCCTTTCATGTGTATTCTATGCGCCAGGCCATTCAGGAGGGATTTATTTTAAATGTACTGGAGAATTATACTACCTACAATACATTTTACAAGCTAGTTAAGGCAATAGATGATGATCCTGAACTCCCGCAGAAAAAAGCGGCAAAAGCTTTGGGTAAGTTTATGAGCCTGCACCCTGTCAATGTAGAGCAGCGTACCGAAATAATGATTGAACATTTCAGGGGCTCTGTCAGATATCGAATCAATGGTAAGGCCAAAGCTATGTTAGTAACCAGTTCGAGACTTCATGCAGTGAAATATATGTTGGCTTTTCAACGGTATATTGAAAAAAAGGGCTACGACGACGTAAGACCGCTGGTCGCATTTAGCGGAAAGGTACAAGACCCTGATACGGGGTTAGAATATTCAGAGCCCCAGATGAATACTGACGTAGTAACGGGAAAGCCAATTAGTGAAAGTCAACTACCAGAAAAATTCGATACAGATGACTATCAAATCCTCCTAGTGGCCAATAAATATCAGACCGGATTTGATCAACCGCTACTGCATACCATGTATGTTGATAAAAGATTGGATGGTGTTCAGGCAGTTCAAACTCTTTCAAGGCTAA
Source organism: Spirosomataceae bacterium (assembly GCA_037191015.1). Classification (GTDB taxonomy): domain Bacteria; phylum Bacteroidota; class Bacteroidia; order Cytophagales; family Spirosomataceae; genus Ravibacter. The sequence continues at coordinate 11,302 of JBBCKD010000018.1, read as the reverse complement.
ACCGAATTAGTCCGGGAAAGGAAACGCCTTTTGTTCTCGATTTCGTAAATAGTGCTGAGGATATTTATAAGGCGTTTAAACCCTATTATGATCAGACTTCTCTTCAAGATACTACCAATCCGCAGCTTTTGGAAACCCTAAAGCATGAGCTAAATGCCATGCAGATTTATTATTGGTCTGAAGTAGAGGCGTTTGCTCAGGTTTTTTACAAGACAGAGGAAACTCAAAATCCGTCTGATCATGCAAGGATGCAAATGCACATCCAGCCAGCCGTTGATCGTTACAAAGCCTTAGAAGAAGACCTCGCCAAGAGCTTTAGAGACAAGATTTCATCTTTCGTAAAGTCTTATGCTTTCCTTAGTCAAATCATCCCTTATACAGACGCAGAGCTCGAAATGCTCTACAGTTTTAGCAGATTTTTACTCCCACATCTACCCCAAGAAAGAGATTATCAAATTATCAAACCTGAAGATGATGTAAGCCTACATTACTACAGAATTGAACGAGTCTCAAGCGGTTCGATTGTCATGGAGGAAGGTGAACCCTATGGAGTTAGGGGGATAACAGAAGCGGGTACAGGCAAAGCTAAGGAGCCTAAAAAGCCTCTCTCAGAGATCATCGAAGTACTCAACAACAAGTTCGGTACAGACTTTTCTGAGGAAGACCGATTATTTTTTGAACAAATCAGGGAAAAGGCATCAAAGGATCAAAAGATTATCCAAACAGCCGAGGCAAATCCATTGGATAAATTTCAATTAGGGATCAGGAAAGTAATTCAAAATCTATTGATACAGAGGATGACTGAAAATGACGATATAGTCGCTCGTTATATGGAGGATATTGAATTTCAGAATATTACTTACGATATTTTGACGAAAGAAATCTATGAAAAAATTACTCAAAGCAAGTGATATAGAATTATAAGATATAGCGTATAGCCGCCCGATCAACTTCGGCCTCAGAATAGGCTGTGATTCTAGTTATTGTTGTGTTTGATTCCTTTTTCCTCTATATGTCTTGCAAGCTCGTCGAGCTTCAACACCCTATCATACTCACTTTTCACTTTTCCCAGCTTGCAATCTTCTGCAATCAGTTTCAGAAAGGTACTGAAATTTGCATTTTCAGTCACCAGACGGTTTACGGTATCCCAGTCTATTTCGGTATTGATGCGGGCCGGGAATAGTATTTCGCTTTCGTAGATATTTTCGGCATTGAGCTTGATGAGGCCGATGCCGAAAGCATTGTTCAGTCGTCGGATCTCATCTCTTAATGCCGGATCATCGTCCAGGTTGAGGGTGACGAGGTAGCCTTCGTTGGCCCAGCTCGAATTGGAAACGGCTTGGAAATATGCTTGCCGTAGGTTTAGAAAATTGACGTGTACCTTTAGCTCAAACGAAAAAAGCTTGATAGAGCTTATGGATAAGTGATTCTGAATATCCAGCGTTTCGGGCTTGTAATCCCTGAAAGGAAAATAGACGCCTACCATATCAGGATGTAGCCATTCGTTTTGCCCCTTAGTACCTTTCGCCGAGTTTTCGTGAAAGATGGTTTTGACATTGGCCTTGAAGTGGGGATCGGCGTAGGCATAGGCTACGAGCATAGCATGTAGATCCCGCTCGTGAAATCGCTTGATCTCTGCTTTTTCCTTGCGGGTTATTTCGGCATCTTTTTGCTTCTGTAGCTTTTCCAGGTCAATTTTATAGGCTAATCTTCGAAGGAAAAACTGTGCGGGTCTTTCGCTGGTTTGTATAATGGTAGATTTATCGCCATTACGCTGTATCTCTGTATAGCAATAGGCGCCGATAGTTGCCCAGGGCGTTTTTCCGCTGGTTGTAAAATCGCCTATGGTTCCGATTTTATTTGCCTGTTCCCAAATTTCTTTGGGAGAGAGGGGAGTACCTACTTCTTCGATTGTTTGCTCAATAATGTCCCAGAAGGTTGTCTTAGCCATGTCAGGGTTTGTAAATAACAGGTCTGGTTTTCAGGATGTTTTATTTAGGGTCAATATTCCTTATCTCCAAATCATGCCATCCTCCCTGTAAAGCTACACTATTTGAACCAAAGATGCTCGTTCCTCCCCCGCGTGAGGGATAGAAGCGACATCCTTTTGTGGAGCCTTAGCGAAACAAAAGATATAGCGGATAGCCCGACCCGAAGGGGCACGCCCAAATATTACTTTTGTCCTACCAACCGCTCCATCCTCACTATCATGTCATCCTTCTCTTTCAACATCCGCTCGTATTCCTTCAGCATTCTTTCGTAGAGTGCCATTTTCTCATCATGAAGCTGTATGATCTTATCTACGGGATAGAAGGTAGGGTTATGATTAACACCATTTAGGATAGAGCCATTGTCAAAAGTATTGGCAATGATGTTCACCGCCTGCTCCTCGTCAAAATTCTGAAAGGCCTCCACGGGTATTTTCAGCACGGATGATATCTGCCGGAGGAGGTTGGCGTCGACGGTTTCCTTTTGCTCGATGAGGGATACTTTCTGCTGGTTCCAGTCTTCTCCCAGCTCCCATGCGAGGGCGTCTTGCTTGATACCGAGCATCTCGCGGAAGCGCTTTACGTTGCGGCCTTCGTGTATTTTATGGTTTGGCATAGTATTAAAGTTTATTATATAACAAATGTAAAACATTCGGGGGTATTACAATAGTGCGAATGTGAGTAAATTACAAATATTAGAAGTTACCATGGCGAGGAGGATCGTAAAATACAGGAGCCTCCCTCTTTCTCCTTACTACAATGGTTGCCGCTCAGCGGTTTTTATTCGTTAGCCGCTTCGCTTCCCTCTCAAAATCGCTTTCAAATGTTCTGTCCTGGATCACTCTGAACTGTTCATATTGCTTCTCTGCCAGTTTTTTGGCAACCTCGTGGCTGACCTTACCGGCATCCTTTAAAATATCATATTCATTAAACTGCAGGAAGGCGTCCAGCCTGGCGATCCAATCAGTCATTTTCATAGGGATCTGGCGCGCAGCCTGGTTTTCTGCATAGTCGAGATACATCGAAACAACGCGTTCCAGGGCCTTTATCTCCTTTTCTTCCAGGTAGTTTTTGGCTACGGCAATATCTACTTTTAATACTTTTCCGTGCGGGGCATTCTTCCAGGTTTTCAAACCCATATTAGGCTGGGATGCATCGGCCCGTTGCGCGATCAACTCTGCGGCAGTATGACCGGCGATCGCCCAATGCAGCTTGTTTTGTACTGTTTTGAAAAAAGTCTGGGTAATTTCTGCATCCTTATTGTAATCGATGCTGCACTGTTCGTAGATATCGGTAATCTTCAGATAAAACCTGCGCTCGCTGGCACGTATTTCCCGGATACGTTCCAGTAGCTCGTCAAAGTAATCTTTGCCAAAACGGCTCCCTTGTTTCAATCGTTCGTCATCCAGCACAAATCCTTTGATGATGAACTCCCGGAGTACTGCTGTCGCCCAGATACGGAATTGAGTAGCCTGAAAGCTGTTTACCCGGTACCCGACGGCGATGATGGCGTCCAGGTTATAGAAATCGACCTCCCGTTGTACCTTTCTGCCTCCTTCCTGTTGAACTATTCGAATTTTTCGAATAGTTCGATCTTCCTGTAGCTCTCCGCTTTTAAAGATTTCTTTCAGGTGGTAGTTGATGGTGTTGACTTCCACGCCAAAGAGCTCGGCCATTCGTTTCTGTGTGAGCCAGAAGGTTTCGTTTTCATATAAGACTTCTACCCGGATGTTGCCATCCGGAGAGGAGTAGAAGATGATATCGGTATTAATGTGGGAAGCCATAGTATGGAAAGATTGCCATATAGCAAAAGTAGATTATTCCCGGTGAATTACGATGTTGGGAGATGCGTAAAATACTGGGCGCCGGATCCGGTGAACCACATTGCCGCTATGTGGTACACCGGCGCGTTGCCGTCTTCCTTTGCCCGAAAAACAGACAACTATGGCAGCTATAAAAGACACCCGGGCGAAGGTACGCACGCTTAAGGTTTACGATAAGATATTGAGCCGCGGCGGCAACGTGATGTATGGCCGTTATGATGTGGTTTATCCTGAGATCAGGCTCATGGGGCAATGGCTGGCCGATTGGGGTTTCGAACCGGGCCAGCAGATAGAGGTGATGCAGGAGGAAAACCGGCTTGTGATCAGGCATGCACAATCGCAGGACGGCGCATGAGGCTACCGGCGGCATGCTATGGGCAGGCGGGCGCGAAGTTTCGGGAATTTCTCTCCGTTTCACCAGTAAATCCCCGTCATTTGCGCCTTAGCCATTTTAACAAGCATGTCGCTAACCATGAACAGAAGGTCTTTTATCCAGAAAAGTATCGTAGCCGGAACGGCTTTTTCCTCTTTGCCGCTGGTAGGCGCTACCAGGAGATTGGCCCCGTATCGTACCGCGCTGATCGGCAGCGGGTGGTGGGGGATGAATATCCTCCGCGAGGCGCTGGCCTCCGGGGAATGCAAGCTGACGGCCCTGGCCGATGTGGACGCCAATCAATTGAAAAAAGCAACGGAAATGCTGGCGTCGATGACGTCCGATAAGCCGAAGACCTACGCCGACTACCGCGAGCTGCTTCAGAAGGAGAAGCCCGAGATCGTGATCGTCGCCACACCCGACCATTGGCATGCGCTGTGCTGTATTGCGGCCATCGAGGCGGGCGCGCATGTATATGTCGAAAAGCCGATCGGGCATACCGTCAGGGAAGGCAGCGCGATGGTGAAGGCGGCCCGGAAGCACGACCGCATCGTGCAGGTAGGTACGCACCGGCGGGTTTCGCCGCACAATGTATCGGGCATGGAGTTCCTGAAGTCGGGCAAAGCCGGTAAGATCGGGATGGCGCGTGCGTTTGTCCACTACGGCGGTGGTCCGGGACAAAAGGCGGTGGAAGAAGCTCCGCCTGCCGGTCTCGACTGGGATTTCTGGTGCGGTCCGGCTCCGCTTGCGGCCTACAACAAGACCATCCACCCGAGGGGTTTCCGCCAGTACCTCGACTTTGCCAATGGCACGCTCGGTGACTGGGGTATCCACTGGCTCGACCAGGTGCTGTGGTGGACGGAGGAGAAGTATCCTAAAAAAGTATATTCGACCGGCGGCCGCGCCATTAAGCAGGATAGCACCAATGCCCCCGACCACCAGGTGGCGGTTTATGATTTTGAAGGGTTTACGCTGGAGTGGGAGCACAGGCAGTTTGGTGGTAATAATGCGGAGAAGACGCATCCTAACCAGGCGGTAGGGGTTTATTTCTATGGTACGGAGGGGACTTTCCATATGGGCTGGCTTGACGGGTGGACGTTCTATCCGGCGGATTCTAAAAAGCCGGTGATCTCGGAAAAACCGCAGCTTAATGAGCCCGATAATCAGAATATCAAGGAGTTGTGGGCGGATTTTATGACGTCTGTTAAAACAGGGAGGCTGCCGGTGTGTGATATTGAGATCGGGCACCGGTCTACTAATCTGGCGTTGTTGGGGATGTTGTCGTATAAGCTGGGGAGGAGTATTGAGTGGGATGGGGAGAAGGAGTTGATTAAGGGTGATGAGGCGGCTAATGGGTTGTTGGAGAGGGATTATCGGGGGCCGTGGGTGTTCCCGAGGGGGTGATGTTAGCCGTAAGATTCAATAAAACGATCTTTTCCCGGTAATATTGAGGTGACAGTCCCGCGCTACTTTTGGCGGCATGATCAAGACTGCTCTGCTCATTACTACGGTCCTGCTGACCTGGCTGCTGTGGCTGGCCGTTTCGCAGTATCTGTTGTGCCCGCGTTACCAGTTTGAACGGGCGCGCCCCTTTGAGGGATCTGTTATTTACAATCCCTACCACGCCGCCGACTCCGGGAGCTGGTTTAAATGTAATTTCCATGCACATGCGCAGGCCTGGAACCGGCTGACGAACGGACATGGAACCGCCCACGACGTACATGCGGCCTACCATCGCCTCGGATATGATTTCCATTGTGTTTCCAACTATCAGCACGTGGATACCACAGGCGCGTTTTCCGAACTTTTTATACCGGCCTATGAGCATGGCTATAATGTGCGGAAGACCCATCAGCAGGTATTGGGAAGCCGCAAAGTAAAATGGCTGGATTACGTCATGCCCCAAACAACGCACAACAAACAGCGGGTACTGAATGCACTGCGCGAGCCGGACAACGTAGTGATCCTGAATCACCCGAAGGTACGTAACGGATATACACCTGAAGATCTCCGGCAGCTTTCCGGTTTTGATTGCATGGAAGTTCTGAACCCTGCAGGCGTCTCGACTGAAGCCTGGGACGCGGCTCTGTCATCAGGCAAGAAGGTTTTTGTGGTGGGAAATGACGATACGCACGATGTGATCAGGAAAATACGGGTGGGGGAGATGTGTACTTTTGTTAATATGCGCGAGAAAAAAGGCAGCATGGTGCTCGACGCCCTGAAGGCCGGTCAAAGCGTGGGAGTAATCGTCGGTGCGAAACAGGATCCCGATTCTATCCCGGTGCTCAACAATATGGAGGTATCAGGGGACTCGATATGGGTGACCATGAGCCATCTTCCCGATAGCGCCGAAGTAACCGGCCAGGACGGGAAGGCGCTTGTGTTTGAGCTGAAAGGGAATTTGGTGAGATTCCGGCTGCAGAAGGACGATCATTATGCGCGCAGCACGTTTTATTTTCCCGGAGGGACAGTACTTTTTCTGAATCCGGTCTTTTTTACGAAAGATTCAGGCTATGAGGAACGCACGGCAGCATTTAACTGGGAGGAGACCTTCCTGTACCGGTCTATGGGTGCGGCGGTACTCGCTTTATGGGTGGCCTTGCTCGCCCGGCTTTTTATACGCCAAAGCCCGCCCCGCTATGGCTGGAAAGAAGCCAGCTGACCCGATTAGGTTTTTTTGTTGTATCTAAACGCCCGGCTGTTTGAAGGTTTCGTTAACGTATATTGTACTTCTTTCTTCGCTGGCCAGGTGTATACTTGCCTCCAGCCTGGATCTGGGTATTGACGAAGCCTATTATTTTACCTACGCCGTTCAGCCCGACTGGAATCATTTCGACCACCCGCCTATGATCGGTTGGATGATCCGGTGTGCTACGCTGAATCTCCTGCTTACCGGCGAGTTCTTCATACGGCTTCCGGCGATAGCAGGCGCCGCGATCTGCACGGTTCTGATGTATCACTGTGCGTGCCTGATAGCAGGCAAAAAAGGTGGCATTCTGGCAGCCGTCCTGTACAATACTTCCTTCTATTTCGGTATTATCTCGGGTCTTTTTATCCTGCCCGATTCGGTGCAGCTGATCTTCTGGCTGGGGGCGCTCTATCTTATGATCAGGTTTGCCATGGCAGCTCCAGGCAAGGAACGCAACCTGTTGCTGCTAGGGATCGGCCTGTTGACGGGGTTGAGCATGCTGTCGAAAGTGCACGGCCTGTTCCTGTGGACCGGTTTCCTGGGATTCCTGGTTTTCCGCCAGCCCGGCGTTTTAAAATCGGGTTATTTGTACGCCGCCCTTTTCCTCACTGCGCTCATCGCATCGCCCATTTTGTTCTGGAATATTCAGCATGATTTTATCACCTGGCGTTTCCACAGTGAAAGGGTGACCCCCGGCAAGCTCGCGATCGACTGGTTTTCGTTTGTCAGAACCTCGCTCGGACAGGTATTGTATGCCAACCCGGTTCACTTTGTTGTCTACCTGGCCGGTGTTAAAATGGCGCTTACGCGCGACGCAGGCAAGCCCCGCCAAATGTATATCGACCTACTCTTGTGGTGCAGCCTGCCTATCATCGCCAGTACCACTTTTTTGTCGTTGTTCCGCGATACCCTTCCGCATTGGTCCGGACCGGGGTTTTCGGGACTGCTGCTGGTATCGGTGTGCGTGATGTGCCGGTATGGCCATGCACGCCGTCTGAATTTTCTTGAAAAGGCCGTTAAAGGGTCGGTTTGGGTGACCGTCGCCGGTGTGATCATCGCGTTTTTTATAGTGCTCTACTTTCCCGGAACATTCGGGTCAGCCGCCTTCCGTGACCGGGGAAAAGGAGATTTTACACTGGATGTTTATGGCTGGAAAGCGTTGCAGCCCGGTTTTACCCGTATACGTGAGGAGGATATCCGTACAAAAAGAATAGATGCCGGTGCTCCGCTTGTGATTCACAAATGGTTTCCCGGAGGACAGTTGTACTATTACGTTGCGTATCCTCTGCATATGCCGCTTATCGGGATTGGGTCCTTGAAAGATCTGCATAAGTTTCACTGGTTTAATTCCCGCTATGACGGCCTGCAGCCGGGGGATGACGCCTATTTTATTTCGCCTTCCAACGATTTTACATCTCCTCACCAGGTTTACAGCGACCGTTTTAATAAAATCGAGCATGCCGGAATAGTTCCGCAATACCGGAACAGGCAGGTGGCGCGCTATTGGCAGGTGTACCGGCTCCGAGGGTATAAGCAGGAGACCTTTGGATTGCCGTGAATACCGATAGCATGCCCGGCGATTGGGGCATCCACTGGCTCGACGTATAAAACCCTCCCTTTTTATCTTTTCCTGAAATCTGCCGGTTTCATACGATACCGGCTCTATGCACGTTACAACTTAAATAGTAAGCTTGAAAATTAACCATTACATTATGCCATTACATCGCCTGCTTCTTTTATTCATACTGTTAACTTCTTCTATCATTTCCTGCCGCAAAAAAGATGATCCTGAACCGTCTCCGACTCTTATCGTCATGGAAGCCGAAGGGGGCTCGGAATCGGTAAAGCTGGGTAGCGACGGCTGGCAGATAGCAGGTGTGGTGAACAAAAGCGGCGGTCAGCGGATTTTTGGCGATATATACACGCCCGACGGACAAAAGGTCCGGGAAAACAGCCTGCTGGAGCTCGACGGTCCGGGCCGGCTGGAAGGCGGATTGGGTTTTGACAGGGGATTCAGTATTGAATATGACCAGGAAGAGATCCGGGTAACCTTGCTTGAAAACAGCATGGACGATGTGTTCAGCTTCGCGATCGTGCTGAAAAAAGGGGACGAGACGAAGGAGATCACCATAGAGCAGAAGGTTTCGCAGGGCTATACTTTCCGCGATATAACGTATTCCGTTGAGGATGGCGACGGCGATTCGCTGTATGTGAAAAACGGTACGCGGTATGAGTTCAACCTGACCTCGCCCCGGCAGGTGTCTGTCAGTCCGTTCGGCGGTGTCGATATCCTCCGGATAGCATATTTTAAAAGCGATGAGGGCTATAACGGGTTTGCCATGAGGGTCAGGGACGATTCCATAGTGGTTCCGGTTCCGCTTGAGATCAGCGACGGGAGCCCGGTTCTTTCCGCGCCGCGGGATTTGTACGGAGTCAGTACCAGCGAGCCCTACAATTCCGATATCGTCGCCGTTGTTGATGTTCCCGCAGGAGGGGCCAGCTTCAGGTCAAAGCAGGAGTGGCGCTGCCGCCGGGTGTCGTACCGGCTCACGCTGACCAACAACCGTACCGGGGAGCTAAGGGAGATCACGGGCAAATGGATAGAACAAGCTCCCACCGGCCGGTATGAGATCGTGAAGGATTTCTGATACTTCTTACCCTATCCGGGTTTTCATCAGCTCAGCCAGGCTTGCAGTAAAGGGGAGAGCGGATGCGCGTCGGGTTGAATAGTTCTTCAATTTCCGGAAATCCCATAGCACGTTTTCAAATTCAGGATCGCTTACCTTTTCGATTTCAATAACAAGGTAGTGATCTTGCGAGGGATCAGGGTATCCTTTGCGGACCAGGTCTTCCTTCGAGAATATCTTCGGGCCTAAGCCGGCCGCGCCTAAGCCGGCCGCACCTTTACTGACGATCTTCCATAAATCGCCGGATGCTTTGTCGCCGGTGGTATGAAGCAGTAGATACCGGGCGCTTACTAATTCGCTATTGAGCACCAGGGTGCCATTGGCAGTACCGGCCCGGAAGTTGTAAAGTCCGTTGTGCCGTATCCATTCGTATTGCTGCGGAGAGCGGTAAAATCCTACTAATACAAACGTTTCATCCGGAAGCAGATCCCTGTTGACGCCGTAAGGTTCGGGAAGAGGGGCCTCCAGGATATGATCTTCATCGGGTGGGTTTCGGTAAATGTCAAAGATCCGGTAGGCCAGCTTTTCTCTCTGGGATACCCGGTTGACAAAGTGGTCTGCAATCTCCAAAAGGAAAGCCTTCAATTCTCCGATGCCGCTATCCGTTTTTGATGGGCGCACGGGGAATGCTCCCAGCCCTGGGATAAGCTCATGGAATCCGCGCTGACGGATCGACCGGTCGCCGGGGTACAAAATGTAAGCGCCTCCCGTACGCCTGATGGCATCTTTGTAAGCGTGCATTTTCAGCAGGTCTGCATTTTTGTAGATACCTTTACGGTGGCTGGTCTTCTCTTCATCCAGCTCCCGCGCCGATTTGGTTTGAACCAGGTCGAGGAGATTGTCTACCTTATACTTCGCATCAAAATGAATGTGAACGATCAGCTCCTGCTTCTCGGCTTCCGGCTCCGGGATGCCCGCGGGCCAGAACGTAAGGGTATAATCCGGGCGCAGCGTCGTAGTCCAACTGCCCGGATCGGGGTAGGGCTTCTTCCCGCCGAAGGAACGATTGTAGCTGAAACGTATATTGAGTTTTCGAGCGGCAGAATTGTAAATACCGCTGAGGACCGTAAATTTCCCCTGTTTAAGCTGAAGGCTCAGGCCGTCAGGTGTTTCCCTGATCAGATCGGAGATATCTCGCGGCTCCATATCAAACATGGGTTGGATCAAATCGAGCAGTTTGAAGAACAGCCAATATTCGTATAGCGTGGCTACATCCTTTTTTCCTCCGCTGTAAATATCTTCGCCGCCGGTCCAGATCAATCGCGCCGCCAGGTCGAACATCAACCAGATGCGGAGCACCTCCCGGTAGCCTTCCTTACGCTGCAGCACGGGACTATTGAGTTTGAGCGTGGTAGGCCGCGATATATCCCTGAAAACGGTATGGTGCAATTGCTGTTCCAGCTCGCGGATCAAAAGCGATGATTCGTTGTCGAGCCGGGACCCCTCGGGGGCGGCACTGTTGATGTCGGTACAAAATTTCAAAAAGGTCTCCAGCGCATGTTTGATGAAACGATTTTCGGGAGTATCGAGCGAATCCGCTTTTCTGATCGTGGTAATTCTTTCGGGTAGCGAATCCAACCCATATCGGCGGAGGTAGTGACTTTCTGGAAGTTCCGTACGACTTCCGGTTTGCAGCAGCTGTTTTACGTTGGTGTTTGAAAACCTTTTAGCCTGTCTGATATCCCTGCTTTCGGTTATGGCGGTCCAGGTGGTAACGGGAGCGGTTACAACCCGGTGGATGG